>CAWKIV010000007.1:0-45929 GCA_963849885.1 uncultured Actinomycetota bacterium
GGTTGCATCCGGTACCTAGGTACGGGTTTACCGTCGGAGCATGACCAACGACGAGGTCTGGGTGCCCGAGGCGTGCACCCTGCCTACCACGGAGCAGCCGCTGCGGATTGCGGAGTCGACCGACTCTTCACCGAAGCCCTGCGCGGGCAAGAGCGGCTCACCCCCACCCATCTGCAGTGGCAGCTGGACCGGCCGAGGAGCAGACCGTACGGGACCTGACCGTCCGGGAGACCGCCTGCTGTTCGTTCTTCACCTTCACCGTCGTCCCGGCCGGTGCGATCCTGCTCGTCGATGTCCAGGTGCCGACGGCACACATCGACGTCCTGGACGCGTTAGCGGGCCGGGCCGCCGCCGCGCTCGCCGCATGAGCGCACTCCGCAGCGGGGAGGTCGCCGCGGCGGCCGGGGTCAACCCGCAGACCCTGCGCTACTACGAGCGCCGGGGGCTGCTCGGCGAGCCAACTCGCAGCCTCGGGGGGCACCGCCTCTATGCCGAGGACGCGGTCACGACGCTGCGGGTGATCAAGGCCGCGCAGCGGCTCGGCTTCACGCTTGACGAGGTCGCGCAGCTACTCGACGCCGGCCGCCACCGGCACGGGAGGCACCAGAGTGCCGGCCTGCAGGCACAGGCGCACATGAAGCTGGCCGAGGTGGAGACCAAGATTGCCGACCTCGAGGTGATCGCCGGCACCCTGCGCGCCGCCATCGACGCCGGCTGCGACGACCTCATCGCCTGCGCGGATGCCGGTTGCTGCCCGATCCCATTCGCCGCCCTCGCCACCGGAGACGCCGATGCCGAGACTCGCTGAATCCGTGCGGCGACCCCTCGGAGCAGCATCATGCCCAGCAGATCCATCAATCTCGCTTGATGTATTGTGGGAGGGTGACCTCGAAGAGTCACGCCGCCCCGGCGCTTCTGCGACTGGCCGGCCACCCGCTGCGCTGGCGGCTGTTGACCGAGCTCGCCCGCAGCGACCTGCGCGTGCACGAGTTGGTCACGCTGACCGGCCAGCCGCAGAACCTGGTCTCCTATCACCTGCGGCTGCTGCGTGACGGGGGTCTGGTCACCGCCCGGCGCAGCAGCTTGGACGGCCGGGACAGCTACCACCACCTGGACCTGGGCCGCTGCGCCGATGCGCTCGCCGGCACCGGCGCTGCCCTGCACCCGGCGCTGCACTTGACGTCGGGACCGCCGGCACCCCGTCCGGCCGCTCCGGTGGCGGTGCTGTTCGTCTGCACGGGCAACAGCTCCCGCTCACCCATGGCCGAAGCGCTGCTCCGCCGACACGCCGCCGAGGGGATCGAGGCGACCAGTGCGGGCATCCTCCCCAGGCCGCGCCTGCATCCCGTGGCCTCACAAGTCCTGCATGACTACGGCATTGACGTCTCCGGCCGACGCCCCCGGCACGTGAACACCCTCACCGGCCGCCGGTTCGACTACCTCATCACCCTGTGCGACAAGGCCCGCGAGGCGTCCCTGGAGCAGGTCGACCACCTCCACCGGATCCACTGGAGCATCCCGGATCCCGCAGTCGCCGGCAGCGCCGGTCAGGCCGCTCGCCCGGCCTTCGCCCACACCGCGGCCGACATCGACACCCGCATCCGCTACCTGTTGCCGGTCCTGACCACCACTGCTCCCAGGGAGGCTCAGCCGTGACCACACCCGACCAGTACGCCGGCGTCCGCTACCTCGTCGACGACGTCCAGGAAGCCGTCGACTTCTACACCACCCACCTCGGCTTCACGGCCCGCACCAACGTCGCCGCCTTCGCCGATGTAGTCCGCGGTCCACTGCGGCTGCTGCTGTCCGGGCCCGCCAGCTCCGGCGCCCGCGCGACCCCGGCTGATGCAACCGCACCCGGCCGCAACCGCATCCACCTCATTGTCGAGAGCCTGGACGCGGAGATCGATCGGCTCCGGGACGCCGGGGTGTCCTTCCGCAGCGACCCGATCTCCGGCCCCGGCGGACGCCAGATCCTGCTCTCCGACCCGGCGGGCAATCTCATCGAGCTGTTTCAGCCCGCCCCGACACCCGGCTGAGCGCGAGACGACGGGGATGCCCGAGCCCGGGCATCCCCATCGGTCGTCTGTTGGGGAGCCACCAGCGGGAGACGTAGGCGACGACGTCGCGGGCTCGGGGTGCGGCTGCTCGCGCGCAGAGTCGCCACCCGCGCCTGGACTCGGCGGCAGCCTGTCCGTCAGCCGTGATGACCTCCCTCCAGCTGCGCCCTGATCTCGCCGCCCTGGTATTTCGTGCTGTGGACGTTGACGTAGGTCACGCCGGCGCGGATCGCGGCGACGAGCTCGGCGAACTGGCCGGGGTCGATCCCCTGACCGACCGGCCCGATCACGTCCACCGGCCGGATCGTCCCTGTCACGGTCGCCGGAGCAGGCGGACACGCCTGCGTGCCGGCCGGTCCGTTGCCCAGGTTCGAGCAGAAGAAGACACTGATCCCGCCGCTCTGCGCCGCACCACCAAGATGGATGTGCGCCTGGGTGACCGTCCCCTCCAGCGTCGAGTAGCGCAGCGAGTACGTGATCTTCTCGCCCGGGCCGATCCGGGCCCGGAACTCACCTGTACCGGTCGTGGACAGGACCAATGGGTCTTCCTCATAGCCGGTCAGCCGCTCCCGCAGCACTCCCGGCGCACCATCCGAGCGGTCGTCCTGACCCGCGGTGGCCCCGGTCGCCACCAACGTGAGCGAAGCGACCACACCGATCCCGATCGCCAATCTCAACCACCTGATCATGACGAACCTCCTCACCGCGTGCGGTGCCCTCTACCACGGACACAGGCGCTCAGCGGTTCACTCCACCGAGGCCGAGGCCGATCTCAGAGGAGCTCGGCGAGCATCGCCGCTGCCTTGGCGGCGCCGTCGGTTTCCACCGGCCGATAGTCGATGGGCCGGTCGATCTCGGCGACGATGGCGGCCGCCAGTGGCTCGGGATCGGTGGACGGGTAGTCCAGGCGGCGTCCGGCGCCGTACTGCGCGAGCCGGTGCGGCACGTGGATCTGCTGCTCGAAGTGGTGAGCGAGCGGGACGTACAGAAAGGGCCGGCGGGCTGCGACGAGTTCCATTGTGGTGCTGAGGCCGCCCTGCACCACCGCCAGGTCGCAGGCCGCGAGGTGCCGGTCGAGGTCGGGAACATAGCCGCGCACCTCGACGCCGTCGGGAGCCGGGATCGCCGCCGGGTCGATCCGTGGTCCGGCGACGGCAACCATCCGCAGGCCGGGGATCTGCTTCTCGACGAGTGGGTATGCCGCAACTGCCCGACGGAGCAGGTGGCTGCCTACGGCGGAGCCGCCCACGGTCACCAGACAGACCCGTTCATCCGGCCGGTAGCCGAGTTCCGCCCGCAGCGCCTGCCGATCGGGCGCCGGCGCGGACCCGGCGATGTATCCCGGGAACAGGTAGCGCTCCCGGGTCCACTCCCGCACGGTCGGCAACCCGGGTCCCAGGGGCGCGTCTACCGGGTCGTCGGGGCCTCCGACGAAGACGGATCGATCGCGCAGCCGCGGGTAGCGCCGCATCCGTTCTATCTGCTCGGCGTTCCGGTCCGCGGTGAGGGTGGCCTCGGCCGCGCCGCCGTCGGGCAGCGGCAGCCAGCCGACGAAGTCGGTGAGCCAGGCGTAGGCGGTGCGCTTGAGTTCCGGGTTGTCGAACAGGAAGTGGTCGATGTCCCAGCCCTCGTCGACGATCCACACGTCGTACGGCTCGTCGGCCACCAGGTCGGAGAAGACCATGAAGTTGGCGACCAGGATCTCATCCATTCGGCGGACAGCCTGGAAGGCGTTCAGGTCGTGCTCGCCCGCCTCGGACTCGATGTGTGCGCTCTCGCTGGCCAGCCACCGCGACGCGGGATGCACCCGTTCACCCCGCTCCGCCAGCATCTTCGTCACCGGATGCTGGGTGAGCCAGTCGATCTCCAGGTCCGGATGCCGGACGCGTAGCTCCTCCGCGATCGCGAGGTCGCGACGCACGTGGCCCAGACCGATCGGGGAACAGACGTACAGCGCCCGCTTGCGCCGGTCCCGCGGCCGGGTCCAGGTCCGCCGGGCCGGCGTTGCCGGGCGCAGGGACTCGACGAAGTCCCGGATCAGCAGGTTGACCTGAACGGGGTCGCGCAGCGTCGAGGCGTGCCCGCCGCCTTCGATGGTCACCAGTCGACCGCCGGTCCACCGCGCCAGTGCGGCGCCCGTCTCGTACGGCACGATTCCGTCCTGGTCTCCGTGCACGACCAGGACGGGGCACCGGACCTGCCGGCAGGTCGCCTCGGCGTCCGCGGCAGTCACGGCGGCCACTGCCGGAGCGGTGAGCAGCAGCGTCTCCGCCGTGGTCTCCAGGCCCCAGCCGACGCCATCCTCCCGCTGCTTGATCGAGTGCGGCTCGGTGAAGACCTGGGACATGAAGAATTCGACCCAGCCGCGGTAGTCCGCCAGCCAGTAGTGCCGGTTCGCCTTCGCCCAGCCCTCGTACTGGTCCTTGGGCTCGTCGAAGTCGGGCGGAAGCGGCCAGGGCAAAGCCGCGCCGAGCGCGACCACCCCGGCCGCCCGCTGCGGATACCAGGCGGCGAGTTGCAGCGCGTGCCGGCCGCCCATGGACAGGCCGACGGCGACCGTCCGGTCCACCGCCATGTCGTCCAGCACGGCGATCGCGTCGTCGACGTACTCCCGGTCCGCGTAGGCCTTGGCCTCCCCGGGCCGGTCGGCCCGACCGTTGCCGCGGCCCTCCACCACGATCACCCGGAAATGGCGGGCCAGGTACGGCACCTGCGCCTTCCATTGCCGGGCATGGACGATCGCCCACGAGGTGAGCAGCAGGATCGCCGGCTCGCCCGTGCCGTAGACGGCGTAGCCCACCCGCACCCCGTCCCGCTCGACGACGCCCTCCCAGTCAGGTTCGCGTGCGCGCATCCCGGCCCCCTCACCGACTCCAGCCAGATTCTCGACGGTCGATCACATTCCTGACAGCGGAAAGCCGAGCCAGCAATCGGCGGGTCGCTGCTGCTGCCCGTCGGCGCTTGTTCTGACCGCCCGCGCGGCGGGACACTGGCTGGCGGGGTGGAGCCAATGTGGGCTAAGCGCATGCTGACGCTGGTGCTCGGCGCGTCCGTCTTGGCGTTGGGTGGCGTCGTCGTTTCGTCGGCGTCGGCCGCGCACGGGGACGGGACAGAGGACGTCGCGGAGGTGAAGGCGGGCAACGGGGTCCTGCTGAATCCCGACGGCACGCTGACCGTCTCGGTGCGGGTGCGGTGTGATCCGGGATGGGTCTCCGGCGACGTGGAGGCGATCCTGGACCAAGGGGTGTCCGTCTTCGCCGACGGGTTCACGGCTGTGTCGGTTCCTTGTGACGGCCGGTGGCACCAGGTCCAGTTCGACGCGGTGGTCAGAGCCGGCACGTTCCAGCCGGGCAAGGTGACCTTCAGCCTCCTGCAGTTCGGGGTGACGAACGAGGTCACCGGAGACTTCGAGGGCGTCAACGACAACGGCGCAACCGCACGCTTGCGATTCGCGGGCTGAGGCTGGGCGGCCGGTCGTCCCTGCACGACGGCAGGAGCGGTCGTCGTGCGCTGACGTTCAGCGGTTACGGTTGCGCCGTGCTCGATCACCTCGCGCTGCAGAGCGATGACGTCGCAGCGGCGGTCGCGTTCTACACGCGCGTGTTCGCCGCGCTGGGCATCCGGGAAGCGATGAGAGTGCAGCGGCCGGAGGGGCAGGTGGTCGGGCTGTCGGGCCCGGACGGCTTTCCCGCCCTGTGGTTCGGACCGCTGGTCGACCCGGGCGTACGACCGGTGCACCTGGCCCTGACCGCAGCCTCCCGCTCGGCGGTGGACGACGTGCACGAGGCGGCACAGA
Source organism: uncultured Actinomycetota bacterium (assembly GCA_963849885.1). Lineage (GTDB taxonomy): Bacteria > Actinomycetota > Actinomycetes > Mycobacteriales > CADCTP01 > CADCTP01. Next base: position 5,857 of record CAWKIV010000007.1, read on the forward strand.
AGGCGGGCGCGCAGGTGCTGCACCGGCCCCGGCTGTGGCCGGAGTACCACCCCGACTACTACGGCGTCTTTCTCCGCGACCCCGACGGCAACAACGTCGAGGCCGTCCACCACGGCTTCCCGAGCCGCTGACCGAACAGTCCGGCCGAGTCGTGGCCGGCAGGCGCCGCGGGCGAACAGCGGGAGCTGATAGAAGTTGAGACCGTGATCCTGCCGAAGGTCCGAGACCCTCGTCTCGTGACGATCCGCCGTGGTGGGACCCTCACCGACTCGGATCACCATCTCCTCGCTCTCTGGGCGGCATCGTGCGCGGAGCACGTCTTGGACCTCTTCGAGTCGGCTCAGCCCATGGACCCGAGACCGCGTGAGGCGATTGAGGCCGCCCGCGCCTGGGTCCGCGGCGAGGTGAAGATGATGCAGGCTCGCGCGGCGGGCGGTCATGCGATGGGGGCGGCCAGAGCCCTGCGTGGGGCAGCACGGCATGCTGCCTACGCCGCGGGCCACGCCGGGGCCGTCGCGCACGTCGCGGCGCACGAGCTCGGCGCTGCCGCCTACGCGATCAAGGCGGCACGTGCCGCCGCGCCGCAGCACGAGAGCAAGGCCACCGGGCGATCTGAGTGCCGGTGGCAGCGTGACCAGCTCCCGGAGGCGATCCGCGAGCTCGTCCTTGACGACCAGCGGTTGCGGAACGAGATCTGCTGGTCAGTGTTCGACTGCTGAACGCACGTCGGCGTACGTGCCGCTGTCAAGCGAGCCGAGCTGCACCGTCGCCGCCGTGGCCGGGCAGCCGGTGACGCACCGGGCGAAGCAGAACCGGTCTCGTCGAGGCCGTGCGTAGCACTTACCGAGAGGGAATCCTCTGGGTAAGCCGAGGGTTGGCCGCCGGTAAGCAGGGACCGGGACTCTGTCCACAGCGGCGCCTACCAGGCGTCAGACAGGACAGGACAGCGACATGGCAGACATTCAGTTTCCGAACATCCTGTTGGGGCCGGGCACCGTCACGGCGACCGTGCTGGACAACAACGGCGCGCCCGCCACGGTGATCGAGGCCGACCAGCAGTTCAGCATCCGCGTGGACTGGACACTCAGCGCGCTCGCGGCTGCCCTGCTCGGCGGCGAGATGCTGCTGGCGACCTACGTGGAAGCGATCGGCGCCGGGCCGGAGCAGCAGGTGGGACCCACGGTGACCGTCCCGCTCGACGGCAGTACCGCGTACACCGCCGACGTGGTGGTGCCGGCCAACACCCTGCCGAACAACCCCGCTCCGCCGGCCTCGGGGGTCTACAAGGTCGCGACCGTGCTGACCCATCAGAACTTCGGCGCGATCACCGACGTGGTCGGCATCGTCGAGGGGCCAGTCCTGCGGATCGGCTGAGCAGGCCGATCGGGCCGGATTGTGAAGCGGCGTGATGGCGACGAAGCGCCATCACGCCGCTAACTGCCGATGACGGTGGGCTCGGACAGTTCGACCTCGCCGGTCGAGCCCCGGTGCAACGCGTACGGATCTCCACGGCCGAGAACAGTGAGCTGGCCGGTGCGGCGGTCAACCACCAAGAGGCGACCGCAACCCTCTTCGCACTCGAACGCCACCCCAGCTGGACTGGACGTAGAGCGCAGTCCGTGAGACAGGGTCATGCTCGGCGAAGCTACCCACGCCGCTCGTTGGCAAACTTCGCGGGAGCGGTGACGCGCAGGGAGTCGTACAACTCGACGGTCTCCGGCGCCGGTCGGATGCGAAAGGCGTTCCACAGCGTCTCCCGGCACCGGTGGTACTGCAGCAGCGCAAGATGAGTCTGCCTCGAGCCGACGTAGCTGATCATCAGCTGACGATGGACGAGCTCGTTGCACGGGTCGGCCACGAGAATTCTGCGGCCGAGCAACGTCGCCGCGCCATGCTCACCCCGCGCGGCGTAGAGGGTCACCAGCCGAGACTGCGCTTCGATCGCCTGTAACCGAAGCGCTTCCCGAGGCCCCGCGGCCCACTCCGCGTACGGGTCGTCGGCGAGAAAGTCGCCCTCGTAGAGCTGTCCGGCCCGCTCGTAGGCCCGCAGTTCCGCTGCGACGTCGCCCGCTCGCTCGGCGCGGCGACCGTCCCGGCAATGCCCCTCGAACTTCTCGACGTCCACCCAGAGGTCCCAGTCGGCCAACCGGTACATGTCGTACCACCGCTCGAGGAGCGGCTCCGGCTGCACAGCTCGCAGCACCTTGCGCACGCCGCTGAGCGCGACGTGCAAGTTGTTCCGGGCCGCCTCAGAGCTCGCGCCGGGCCAGAACATGTCCATCAGCAGGTCCCGATTGACCGGCGCATCTCGGTGAGCAAGAAGGTATGCCAGCACGCTGCGGGTCCGCCGGCTGGAGGACGTGTCAACCACTTGACCGTCGACAACCACCCAGAACCGCCCGAGCAGTCGTGCGGTCAACATCGGCCTGGCGGAAGGGGATGCGCGATCGGCGCTGACTCCGCCCGGGGTATCCCTCATCCCATCGGCGCGCATGCGCATCCCCCCGCCAGTCGGGTGGGGCAGTACAGCCTCCCCGGGGCCGGTGTCACCGGCACTACGAGAAGGAGCCTCGGTACGGCCCTCCAGATACCCGTCCGGCCCGGCGGATCGGCCCCCAGTCCACTTGCTGTCCTGATCAGCGGCCGGCCAGGCCGATGCGGTGGCTGCCGCCGGTCTTCTCCGAGCGGTCCTTGCCGCACTTCCCGTACCGAAAAGGACGGCCCCGCCGAAACGGGACCGTCCATGGCGACCTGCGGTGTGCCAGCCGTGAGGTCTCTCTTGCGACTGGACCCGACGCCTGCCGTCCACCTGACCGTACGCCCATTTCGGCTGCCTGGCGGTGTCCGAGCGCGGCGAAGTCGCCAACCCTCGGCGGGCTGCGGATGGCCGGGTCTACGCGGCCAGTGGGACGGTCCGCGCGGTGTCCAGCGCGGACGCCGTTTGACGACATGACCGCCTGGAGGTGGCCAAGAGCTACCGGTGCGGTCGCAGGCCGCAGCGGAGCGGTGTCGGCGGATCGGTCGGAACCGGCCGTGCCCGGAAGGGCAGCAACCTCGGCTCGTGCTGCGCGTCCTCCTTGTACGGCCTGCCTACGGGGGCTGGCGACGGCGGGGGGAGACACCATGCGAGCGATGACGTGGACGGCGGCGATGGGGATGCTGCTGGCGTTGGCCGCGGGCTGCACGTCCGGCGACGGCACGGCGGCCGGCAGAGCCGCGGGCGACGCGGCGGGAGCGGCGGCGCCGACGGCCGACGGCGCGGCTAGTCCGGCGCCGTCCCGGTCGCCGGGTCCGGCGCCATCCGTGGGGAAAGAGTCACGGCGGCCCGTGATCGGTCGGGTGTGGATCACCCCTGAGTCCGACTGCGACGCCAGCACATGCGTGCTTGCGGGAGCGGGCTCAGCCGTCGTCCACGCCGAGGTGAGCGGCGCGCGGGCGGTGGAGGTCTTCCTGGTGCCGACCGGCACCGGGACCTCCTCTCTGCGCAGGTCGCTCGGCGTGGACCGCGACGGCCGCGACGGCTGGTCGGTTCGGTGGGCCTATCGGGATGAGCCGCTGCTGGCCCACCTGTTGGTGCAGGCGCGCGGACCCGGGGGCACCACCGAGGCGCTGCCCTTGAAGGTCGTTCACGACCAGCCGGGAACCGTCCGTCCGGCAGTCGATCGCGTGTGGACCGACCCGGCGTTGCGCTGCGCTCAGGGGTGGTGCCGCCTTCCCGCGCCGTCCGGGACGCTCACCATTGTCGCCACCGTCCGCGGCGCGCACGACGTGTGGTTCTACATCGACACCCTCAACAGCGAGCCTTACCGCCTGGCCGCCCCCACCCGTGACGGCGACCGCTGGTCGGTCCGCTGGAGCTGGGGTCACCAGTACGACGCCCGGCTGCGCATCGTCGCTGCCAACATCGCCGGCGCAGTGACCGTCGTCCCCTTCGGCTTCCGCCAGTACTCCCCGACGACACCAGTTCCATGATCGGGCACCGGCAGGCGTTCGGCGCATGGTCCGCTCCGGCGTGACCGGCGGGCTGAGGCGACATGACAACGGCCGCCACTCTCGCTTTACGGCAGGCTCCCCGATCGTCAGTGGTTGGTCACCCATCTTCGATAAGGAGTAGGGGACTGACGCGAACACCTGCGGCAGAGGCGGCGTCCGGCATGCAGGCTGGTTGGGCGTTCCGCCGTGCGGCATGACCCGTCCTGATGAGTGTGGCGGTGGATGCGAGGTGGGACGCCGGACGGCCCCGCCGCGCCGAGGCGTGGCGGGGCCGCCCGAGTCGGATTGCGCTCAGCCGAGGAACGGCAGGATGAAGTCGTAGCTGTCCTGGGTGTCGACGCGCCACGAGTAGTCGGCGCCATGGCAGGTGCCGCTGTAGCCGAACGACACCACGGCGATGACCTGGTTGGTGTTGTTCACGAGCACCGGTCCGCCCGAGTCGCCGAAGCAGGTGCCGCCCTGGCCGCCCACCGGGCTCGGGTTGTTCAGGGTGTGCAGGTTGCCGCCCTGCGCGATGTTGCCGTTGACCTCGACGATGCGGGAGGTCGACTTGTACCGCGTGGACTCGTCCATGGGGTTCGGCTGGATCGACTGGATGCCGTAGCCCACGTTCTCGACCAGGGCGTCGTTCCGGCCCCGGCCGGTGTCGCCGGCCAGCTCCTCGGCGGTGCCCAGCGGCGCCAGCACCCCGTAGGTGGTGACCGGAGCGGCCTCGTCCAGCTCGACGACGCCCACGTCATAGTTCACCGGGAACCCGGAGAAGTTGTCGTAGTCGGGGTGCGGGTACGCGGTTCCCGAGATGTAGTCGGGGTTGGCGTCCAACCACGCGCTCCGGGCCTCGTAGAGCGCTTCCTCGGTCGGGTAGTCGGCGCGGGCGGGCCAGCCGGCCAGCACGTCGGTGTCGTTGAAGGTGACCCAGACGTCGGTGCCGCCACTGGTGACGGGCTCCCCGTCGGGACCGAGCACCACCTCACCCTCGGTGCCGATGCCGTAGGTGCAGTGTCCGGCCGTGAGGAACGTGTCGGCATCGAGCAGGGTGCCGGAGCAGCTGAACCAGCCCGGCTCGGCCGGGTCGAAGTAGATCATGAAGCCGACGTACGGGTGCTCACCCGCATCGGGTTCACCGTAGGTGATGGCGGCAGCTGGGCTGGCCACCATGACCATGGCAGCCAGCGCGGCAACCAGCGACAGCAGAAGCCTTCTCATCGAGCTCCTCCCCACCAGGCGCGCGGTGTGCCGCCCCGGCACACGGAGACCCGGTGCTCCGCACGCTCACCGCGCAAGTCGGTGGAGTATGTGCATACGGTCTCCGACCTGTCGAGCGGCTGCGCCCGTATGACATTCCCGGCTTAAGAGTCCGGATTGTCGCTTTTTCTCCGGGCCGGTATCGTCACGCACGTAAACGCACCCCCGAGGCGGAGGTTCAGCAGAATGCTTCGACGAGCAGCTGACGTGCGCACGGAACGCAAGCCCGGCCGGGCGAAGGGCCTTGGGGAGTTCGAGTGCCGCTATCTCGTCGAGGAGGGCGAGAACGAGCACGGGCTCCAGTTCCTCCACGAGGACACGCTCGATCCCGGCGCCTCGTTCGGCACGCACCGCCACCTCGACTCCGAGGAGATCTACCTGGTCCTCGACGGCGAGGGCGAGGCGTGGGTGGACGACGAGCGCTGGGCGGTCGGCGCCGGGGACGTGGTGACGCTGCGCAAGGGCCAGTCGCACGGGATCGAGGCCTCCCCGGACGGGAAGCTCCGCTTCCTCGCGATCGGGATCGGCGGCGCGAAGCGCAAGTACGAGGTCCTCGGGGCCGACTAGCTGTACTGCTCGGACCTTTCGAGCGGCTCGGCGCGCCGGAGCGGGAGGCGCCCCGCTCGGTGTGAGCGACCGGGCCTGCCCGGCTGTGGGATGGTGGGCGGGTGATGCTGGAGGACCTGGTCCGGCTGCGTCGCGCCCGGGACGTGATGGATCGCGACTACGCGGAGCCGCTGGACGTGCCGGCGCTGGCCCGGGTGGCGTTGATGTCGCCGGGCCACTTCTCCCGCAGCTTCCGGGCCGCCTTCGGCGAGACGCCGTACAGCTATCTGATGACGCGCCGGATCGAGCGGGCCAAGGCGCTGCTGCGGCGCGGTGACCTGTCGGTGACGGAGGTCTGCTTCGCGGTCGGCTGTACGTCGCTGGGGTCGTTCAGCTCCCGGTTCACCGAGCTGGTCGGCGAGAGCCCGAGCGCGTACCGGGCCCGGAGCCACGACGACGGCGCGGCCATCCCGGCCTGCGTGGCGAAGATCCACACCCGACCGGTCAGGATCAGAGAAGCGAAGCCGGCGGGCCCGCCTCTAGCGTGATCGGCATGGACGTCAAGCTCTCACAGTGCTTCATCGCCGTCGATGACCACGACAAGGCGCTCGCCTTCTACCGGGACGTGCTCGGGCTGGAGGTGCGCAACGACGTCGGCTTCGAGGGGATGCGGTGGGTGACCGTCGGGTCCCCGTCGCAGCCCGACGTGGAGATCGTGCTCGAGCCGCCGCTGGCGGACCCGGGCGCCTCGACCGCCGACAAGGAGACGATGGCCGAGCTGCTGGCCAAGGGCCACCTGCGCGGCGTGATCTTCCGGACCGACGACTGCGACGCCACCTTCGAGCGCATCCGCGCCGCGGGCGGCGAGGTGTTGCAGGAGCCGATCGACCAGCCGTACGGCGTCCGCGACTGCGCCTTCCGCGACCCGTCCGGCAACATGCTGCGCTTCAACCAGCCCCGCGCGTGACGGCTCGGGCGCCCGGCGCGACGCCGGGCGCCCGATCCCGTCCCAGGCCTTGGGAACGACCGGAAGAATGGCTACTCCGGGGGCATCTGGATCAGCGCGAGGAGCTCGCCGGCCGGGGCGGCGAGGACGGCGACGCGGCCGATGCGGGGGATGTCCAGCGGGGGTACGGGCAGGGTGCCGCCCAGGTCGGTGACCCGCGCGGCCGTCGCGGCGCAGTCGGTCACCTCGACGTAGCCGAGCCAGCGGGGCGGCGCGTCCGCGGGCAGCAGGCCGCCGGCCGGCATGAGGCCGGCCACCTCGGTGCCGTCCCGGCAGAAGACGGTGTACGGGACCTCGCCGGCGGGCAGCGCCATCGTGGTGGCCGGGGTGTCCCAGCCGAACTGGTCGGCGTAGAACGCGCGGGCCGCGTCGACCTCCGGCGTGCACAGCTCGGCCCAGGACAGCGCGCCGGGGCCGCGGGCCAGGTCGGCCGGCCGGCCGGGCGCCCGCAGCGCGAACCGGGCGCCGCCGGGGTCGGTGACCACGGCCGTCCGGCCCAGCGGCGTGGCCCGCGGACCCAGCTCCACCCGGCCGCCGGCCGCGGCGACGCCCGCCGCGGCCCGGTCCGGGTCGTCCACGAACAGGTGCAGGGTCCAGGCCGGCGGGCCTGGCGGCACGGGGGCGCCGTGGCCGGCGACCGCGCGGCCGTCCAGCGCGAAGACACCGTCGCCGTCGAGGGTCCAGCCGAACAGGCCGGTGTAGAACGCCGGGTCCCCGCCGGACAGGTCGATCCAGCTCACCGGCCCATGAAGCCCGACCGCGGTACACCCGGGATACAGGGCCTAGCCCGTCCGGCCGGAGCGGCGCAGCAGGTCGGCGGCCGCGCCGACGGTCGCCGCCCGCAGCCCGGCCGGGAGCCCGGCGAGCGCGAGCGGGCCGCCGCCGGCCAGCGCCGGGTCGTGCGGGAACCAGCGGACCTCGCCGCCGCGGGCCCGCAGCAGCGCGCCGGCCTCGGCCGGGTGCAGGCCGGCGCGGTCGCGGGTGGCCACCAGCCCGACCAGGGTGCGCGCCGCCGCCTCCGGCCGGTGCGACACCTCCAGCCGGTCCAGCGCCGCGGCGGCGGCCAGCAGGCCGTCCACCGACGCGGTGCCGACCAGCATCCGGGCGTGGGCCAGGCCGAGCAGGAAACGGGCCTGGGTGCCGGCCTGGTGGCCGCAGTCGATCACGATCACCGCGAAGTGCGGCGACAGCGCGGCCAGCGCGGCCTGGCTGGCCAGCAGCTCGGGCTCGGCCGCACCGGCCGCCCCGGGGACACCCGCCGCCACCGTCCACAGTCCCGCCGCGGCCGGCTCCAGGTACGGCGCCAGGACCGGCCAGGAGTCCAGGCCGGGGGCGGCCGCCAGCTCCGGCACCGTGCTGCCGGCGGTCACCGCGAGCCGCTCGCCCAGCCGGCCGACCCCGGGGCCGGCCTCCACCACGACCACCCGCCCGCGCCGGGGCTCCGCGTACGCGGTCGCCAGCAGCGCGGCCACCGTGGTGGTGCCGGACCGCGGCGCCACCCCGGCCACCGCGACCACGCTGGCCGGCTCGGGCCGCTGGCCGGCCAGCAGCCGGTGCGGCCAGGTCCGGTCCCGCCACCCGGCGAGCAGCTCGCGCAACGCCGGCCGGCCGGGCGTCACGCCGACCGGCCGGGGCTCATGCCGACCAGCCCTCGGCGACCCGTGGTCTGCGGTGCCGGAGCAGCCGGCCCAGCGCCGCCCGCCGCTCGGACAGCGAGTCCTCGGCCAGCGCCAGCTGGCACCCGTACGCGGCCAGCAGCGGATGCACCGCGTACGTCCCCGCCGCCGGCTGGTCCAGCAGGTGCTGGTCGAGCAGGTGCTCCAGGACCGGCTCGGCCGCGGCCGGGTCGGTGCCGGCGAGCGCGGCCGCGGCGGCGACGTCGACGTCCCGGCCACCGGCCAGGCCGAGCAGCCGGAACAGCCGCCGGTCCGGGGGCGGCAGCCGGTCGCAGGACCCGGCGAACATGGTCCCCAGGCTGCGGTCCTCGGCCCGCAGCGCGGTCAGCCGGGCCGGGTCCTCGGCCAGCCACTCGGCCAGCAGGGCCACGGTCCAGGCCGGCCGCCGCCGCAGCCACGCCGCGACGAGGCGGATCGCCGCGGGCAGCTGCCCGCACCGCCGCACCAGCTCGGCCGCGGCGGCCGGCTCGCGGTCGACCCGGTCGCCGCCGACCGCGACACCGAGCAGCCGCAGCGCCTCCCGGGGCGAGAGCAGGCCGAGCGTCAGTCCCTCCACGCCGTCCAGCGCGGCCAGCCGCACCCGGCTGGTGACCAGCACCAGGCTCCGGCCGTCACCGGGCAGCAGCGGGCGCACCTGCGCGGCGCCGGCGGCGTCGTCGAGGACCAGCAGCACCCGCCGGTCGGCCAGCACCGAGCGCCACAGCGCGGCGCGCTCCTCCGTCCCGGGCGGCAGCTCCCGGTCCGGCAGCCCGACCGCGCGCAGCAGGCCGGCCAGCGCCTCGGCCGGGTCGAGCGGGTCCGCGGCGGCCGCGTGCCCGCGCAGGTCGACGTACAGCTGGGCGTCGGGATAGCGGCCGGCCAGCTGGTGCGCGACGTGCACCGCCAGCGCGGTCTTGCCGACCCCGGCCATGCCGTCGACCAGCGCCACCCGGACCGCCGGGCCGGCGTTGCCGGCCAGCGCCCGCAGCGCGGCCTGCTCGGCGGCCCGGCCGACGAAGTCCGGCACGTCCCGGGGCAGGTTGTTGGTGCGCCGGGGCTCGGTCGGACGCGGGCCGGCCGGCCGGGCCGGCTCGGCGCCGTCCAGCGCCGCCCGGTGGGCCTCCCGCAGCTCGGCGCCCGGCTCCACGCCGAGCTCGTCCCGCAGCAGCCGGTGCGCTTCCCGGAACGCGGCCAGCGCCTCCCCGCGGCGCCCGGCGCGGTGCAGGGCGCGGACCAGCGCCGTCCACAGTCCCTCCCGCAGCGGCTCCTCCGCGGTCAGCGGCCGGAGCAGGGTGACCGCCTCGGCCGGCTCGCCCAGCGCGAGCAGGGCGTCGGCCAGCCGCTGGCGCAGCTCCCAGCGCAGCTCGGTCAGCCCGGCCGCGGCGATCCGGGCGGCGTCGCCGGGCAGCTCCGCGTACGGCCCGCCGCGCCAGAGCCCGAGCGCGTCGGCGAACCGCTCCCGGGCGGACGCGGGATCCCCGGCCGCGAGCGCCTGCCGGCCGGCGGCGGCCAGCTCCGCGACGGCCAGCGCGTCCAGCTCGGTCGGCTCGACCACGATCCGGTAGCTGCCCTGCCGGCTCTGGATCCGGGCCCCGCCGGCGGCCGGCGGCACCCGGTGCCGCAGCTGCCAGACGTACGTCCGGACGTTGCGGTCGGCGGAGACCGGCGCGTCGCCCTCCCACAGCTCGTCCACGATCGCGTCCAGGCTGACCCAGGAGTTGGCGTGCAGCAGCAGCAACGCCAGCACGGCCGCCGGCTTGCGCCCGAACTCGACGCGAGAACCGGCGACCCGCACCTCCAGCGGGCCGAGCACGTTGAAGAGCACCTGCACCCCCACGGGTCGGACACGGCTTAGCATCCGGAGCGGTTCATGAGAAAAAGATGAGGTGGGCGGCCGGTGCGGGTGCTGCTGGTGGAGGACGACGAGGACCTGCGGACGGCGGTGGCGGCGGCGCTGCGCGCCGCGGCGCTCGCCGTGGACACCGCCGTCGACCTCGCCGCCGCGGACGAGGCGCTCTTCGCCACCCCGTACGACTGCGTGGTCTTCGACCGGATGCTGCCGGACGGGGACGCGCTGGACTACGTGCGCGGCCGGCGGCGGGCCGGCTGGTCCGCGCCGGTGCTCTTCCTGACCGCCCGGGACACCCTGGCCGACCGGGTGGCCGGCTTCCAGGGCGGCGGGGACGACTACCTGATCAAGCCGTTCGGGACGGCCGAGCTGGTGGCCCGGGTGCACAGCCTGTGCCGGCGGTCCGGCCAGCAGCGGCCGGCCGTGCTGCGCAGCGCCGACCTCGAGCTGGACACCGCGCGGCGCGAGGTCCGCCGCGGCGGGGTGCTGCTGACCCTGACGTACAAGGAGTTCGCGGTCCTGGAATACCTGCTCGTCCGGGCCGGGGACGCGGTGTCCCGGGCGGACATCGAGGAGCACTGCTGGGACGCGATGGCCGAGCCGATGTCCAACGTGGTCGACGTGGTGATCGCGCAGCTGCGGCGCAAGCTCGGCGACCCGCCGCTGATCGGCACCGTGCGCGGGCAGGGATACCGGCTCGGCCCATGAGCAGGCCGGCGCCCCCGCCCCCGGCCGCCGCCCGGCTGCGCCGGCTGCGGTGGATGCTGACCGCCCTGCTGGTCGCGGTGAACACCCCGGCGCTGCTGGTCTTCGCCTGGCTGACCATCCGCGCGGACGCGGCCCAGGAGCGGGAGCAGCTCGACGGCGACCTGCGCCGGGTCACCCTGGCCGCGCTGCAGCTGGTCGACCTCAACCAGCGCGACGACATCGACCTGTCCCGGTTGGACACCGCGGCCATCGCCACCGGCTGCCCGCAGTTCGTGGTGCTGCCCGGCGGCGACACGCCCTTCCTCGGCCGGCAGAGCCTGGCCCGCTGCACGGCGGTGGACCTGGCGACGCTGCACCAGGCCGCGGTGGGGGCGGTGGCCTCCGGCCGGCAGGCCTCCGGGTACGTACGCGGCGGCGACGGCCGGACCGCACGGGTGCTGGCCGAGCCGTTCCAGGGCCCGAACGGCTTCACCGGGGCCGTGGTCGCCAGCGCGGACGCGCAGCCCTCGGTGGACCGGCACAACCGGCTGGCCACGCTGATCGGCGGCGCCGCGGCCGTGCTGGTGATCGGCCTGGCGCTGGCCAGCCACCTGCTGTCCGGGCGGGCGATCCGGCCCGCGGCCGCCGCCCTGGAGCAGCAGGAGGCGCTGCTCGCGGAGACCGCGCACGACCTGCGCACCCCGATCGCGGCCCTGCGCGCGCTGGCCGAGACCGCGCTGGCCAGCCCGGGGCAGCGCGCCGACCTGCTGCCCCGCACCGTCCGGCTGGCGCACCGGATGGGCGGCATCATCGACAGCCTGCTGGCCCGGGCCCGGCTGGCCGCCGGGGTGGAGCGGCTGGCCATCCAGCCGGTGCGGCTGGACCAGCTGGTCGCCGCGGTGGTGGAGGAGACCCCGGCCGACGGCGCCCAGGTCACGCTCACCGCCGCGGCGTCGACCGTGCTGGCCGATCCCACGCTCGTGCAGCGGGCGGTCGGCAACCTGCTGGACAACGCGCTGCGGCACGGCCGGCAGCCGGGGGCGCCGGCGATCGTGCACATCACGGTGGCGGACGGCCGGATCATCGTGGCCGACAACGGCCCGGGGGTCGACCCGGCGCTGGGCGACCGGGTGACCGACCGGTACGTCAGCGCGGCCGGGTCGTCCGGGCTCGGCCTGTCCGTCGTGCGGTGGATCGCCGAGGCGCACGGCGGCACGCTGGCCGTGCACAACTCGCCGGACGGCGGGGCCATCTTCGAGCTCGCCCTGCCCACCGCTTAGCCAGCCGACCGGCTAGGGCTTCTAGGCGACGATCACCTCGGCCGCCGGCGGCAGGCTCGACCAGGGGGTGTCGCCGGCCAGCCGCACCTGCAGCACCAGCTGCTGGTCGCCCCGGGCGGCGAAGACGACGTCGAAGGTCGCCGTCCGCGGCTCGACGTCCACGGTGAACGGCGCGATCTCGTCCGGCTGGCCCTCCGGCACCCAGACCCGGATGCCGGCGAGCTCGACCCGCCGGTCGGCCCGGATCTCGACCGAGACCCGCAGCGGCGGCCCGACGCTCCAGTGCGACTGCGCGGGGGTGACCCGGCCGACGAAGACCGGCGGGAGGGCGGCGTCCGCCCCGGTGGCCGGCAGCGGCATGCCGACCTGCCGCGCGGTGTAGACCAGCACGGCCGGCAGCAGCACGGCGACCGCGATCAGGGCGCGCCGGCGGGCCTGTCGCATCACTCGACGGTAGTGGGTGCGAGACCGGTGGCGGCGGCGACGTCCTCGACGGTCAGCGCGCGCAGCTCCTCCAGCGCGGGCGTCCGACCCAGCCCGCGCAGCCGCCCGGACTGGGCCTTGCGGATCGCCTCGAACAGCCGGCGGGCGTCCCGGGCGTTGCCGAAGTCGGGCCGCCGCGAGGCCTCGGTGAAGTGCGCGGCCAGCAGCTCGTCGGCGTTGGACAGGTCGTAGTCGGCCGCCCGGGCCAGCTGGCCGGTGATCAGCACCAGCTCCGAGACGGTGTAGTCCTCGAAGGGGATGGTGCGGGAGAAGCGGGAGGCCAGGCCCGGGTTGGCCGCGACGAAGTCGCGCATCTCGGCGGTGTAGCCGGCGACGATCACGGCGATCTCGCCGCGGTGGTCCTCCATCAGCTTGACCAGGGTGTCGATCGCCTCCTGGCCGAAGTCGCCGCCGCCGGGCGTCCCGCGGGCCAGCGTGTACGCCTCGTCGACGAACAGCACGCCGCCGAGCGCGTCGGCGAAGACGCCGGCGGTCTTCTCCGCGGTGTGCCCGATGTACTGGCCGACCAGGTCGCGGCGGGCCACCTCGCGGAACTGCCCGCGCGGCAGCACGCCGAGCGCCCGCAGCAGCCGGCCGTACCGGCGGGCCACGGTGGTCTTCCCGGTGCCCGGCGCACCGGAGAAGACCAGGTGCGGGCTCACCGTCCCGGTGGACAGCCCGGCCTGCCGGCGCCACTCGTCGACCTGCAGCTCGTCGACCAGGCCGCGCACCTCGGCCTTGACCCCGGGCAGCCCGATCATCGCGTCCAGCTCGGCCAGCAGCTGGTCCACCCCGTCCGGGCCGCCGTCGGCCGGGCCGGCCGGGGCCGGCCGGCGGACCGCCGCGACGATCCGCGGCGAGGCCCGCTCGGCCAGGTAGATCGCCGGGTCGGCGACGTTCTCCACCCGGCAGGCCTCGACCGTGCCGCCGCACCCGCGGCCGAACGACAGCCCCGGACCGCGGGTGTCGTGCACGTGGCAGCGGCGGATCACCGGCGCGCTCTCGTGCGCGACCGCGATGCCCTCCTGCCCGGCGTGCGAGACCTCGCAGCCCTCGATCACCGGCCGGCCGGCCTGGTAGACGTAGATGCCGCGCTGGCCGCAGCCGGAGATCGCGCAGTCCCGGATGGTCGGGTCGGCGCCGAGCCGGACGATGATGCCGTCGCCGGCGACCTCGCCGATGCTGGTCGACTCCAGCACGCCGCCGGCGCCGTCGATGACCACGCCGTGCAGGCCGCCGCGGACCGCGCACCGGCTGACCGCGACGATGGCCTCCCGGCTGGCGCTGATGCCGGGACCGAAGGTGGCCGACACCGTGCACCGGCGCATGGTCAGCTCGCCGCCGGCCACCAGCACCGCGGCCGCCTCGCCGGCCCGCAGGTCCAGGTCGTGCAGGCCGACGGTGCCGCCGGTGCTGCGCAGGACCGGCAGGTACGACTCCGTCGCGTCGAGCACCACGGTGCCGGCGCCCTCGGCGGCCCGCAGGGTCAGCCGCCGGTCGCCCAGGTCGAGGGTCTCGGCGTACCGGCCGGGCGCGATCGAGATGACCGCCCCGTCGGCGGCGGCGGCCAGCGCCTCGCCCACCGTCCGGCAGGCGCCGTGCCGCTCCGGGGCGACCAGCAGCGTCCGGGTCACGTGCCCGTTCCGCGCAGGGCCTGGTGGCTGATCCAGCCGCGCTCGGCGGCCCGGGCGCCGGCCTGGAACCGGCTGCGCGCGCCCAGCCGCTCCATCAGGTCGGACACCATCCGGCGGACCGTGCGCACCGAGATGCCGAGCCGGTGCGCGGCGGCCAGGTCGGTGCAGCCGGCCAGCAGCAGCGCGAGCAGCTCGCGCTCCCGGTCGGCCGGGCCGTCCTCCTCGTCCAGGCCGGCCGGCTGACCCAGCGGGACGGCGTCCGCCCAGACCCGCTCGAAGAGCTCCATCGTCGTGGCCACCACGCTGGACAGCCGGACCGAGACCACGCCGACCCGGCGCCGCGGGTTGGCCGGGGCGATCGGGAAGACCACCACGCCGGCGTCCACCACCAGCGCCGACATCGGTACGGCGGCGGCGGTGCGGATCTGCGCCCCGCCGGTCACCCCGGCCAGCCGGCGCATCACCAGCGGGTCGGCCCGGATCCCGTCCGGGACCACGGTCCGTACGCCGACGCCGGGGGCCAGGCCGGCCAGGTCGTCCGGGCGCGGCCCGGCCACCGGGTCCACGCAGCCGGCGGCGGACAGGCTCATCGAGACCACCTCGCCGGTGGCCCGGCGGACCAGGTCGGCGATCCGGTCCCGCACCGCCTCGGCGCCGTACGCGACGTCGAGGGCGCCGGCGAGCTGGGTGCGGTGGATCGACTCGAAGTCGGCGGCGAGGTCCGCGGCGGCCAGCCGGCCCTGCTCGAGGTCGTGCCAGGAGCGGGCCAGCTCCGCCTCCCGGCGGGCGATGAGCGCGGTCAGCCCGAGCTGCGGGCTGACCGGCCAGAGCCGGCTGCGGGACGCGTCGAAGCGGACCAGGTCGACCTCGGCCAGCCGGTCGGCCAGCGTGGCGGCCTCCGCCGCGGGCGCCGCCAGCCGGGCGGCGAAGTCGCCGACCGTCCAGCAGGGCCGCTCCAGCGCGGCCCGGTACGCCGCCTCGGTCCGCGGGTCCAGGCCGAGCCGGGCCAGCCGGCCGTCCTCCGGCACCGGCAGGCCGGCGATCCCCCGGGAGGCCGCGACGATGCGACCAGCCGCATCTGCTGGGTGCCGGCCCGCCGGGCCGGCACCGGGTTCGCCCCGCTCGCTGTCACTGGCACTGCGCACCTCGTGTCTCGCGGCCGGCTGTCCCACGACCCGATGACGACGACCGTGCCGGGCGCCGGTCCAGCCGGCATACAGGCGCGGTCAACTCCGCCGCACCCGGACCGCGGCGGCGCGCAGGGCGGCCGGCGGCGGGCCGGTCTGGTCGCCGACGTACAGCCGGAGCGCGCGGGCGCCGACCGCGCCGGACCGCTCGGCGACGGTCCAGGCGGCGGCGCGCAGCCGGGCGCACAGGGCGCCGCCGCCGCAGCCGACCACCCGGACCGCGGTGCCGGCCGGCAGCGCGCCGGCCACCGCCGACCGCCAGGCCCGCAGCGGCCGGCCCCGCCCGTCCCGCGGCGCGGTGTCGAGCCGGAAGCCCACCCCGGCGACCCGGATCAGGTAGCGGCCGCGGTACGGGCCGCTGCTGAGCCGCCCGGAGCCGTACGTCCGCACCGCGGCCAGGAAGTCGCGCGGGTAGCTGCCCAGATGGGTGCGGGCGTCCCGGCAGGTCGCCCCGACGCAGCCGTACGCCCAGAGCAGCGGGCCGCGGTAGAACCGCTCGACCGGGGTGGCGACCGGCTGGAGCACCCAGCCGGTCGAGGCCGGCTCCGGGACGGCCGCCACCACGGCCCGGACCGGGCCGACCCGCGGCGCCGCCGGCGGCGCGGCCGGCGCGGTCCCGGTGACCAGCACGACCAGCGCCAGGAACAGCCCGAGCGACGCCCACCCGACCAGCTGCCAGCCCAGCTCGCGCCGGTCGGACGCGGCACCCGGCTCGGCCGGGGCCGCCGCTTCCCGCAGCCGCTGGTCGAACCGGACGCCGGTCACGGGTCGGGCCGGCTCAGGCGCGCCGGTCGAACCGGGCGGCGAGCATGCGGTCGGTCGACACCATGTCGACGTACGCCCCCTCGCCCAGCTTCGCGAACCGCTGGACCTTCTCGTTCTGCCCGGCCTGTTCCCGGTTCCAGCGGTCGATCTCCGTCTGCAACGCCAGGATCGTCTCGCCGTCCGAGACGCCGACGAGGTTGTTGACGGTCGTCTGGAGCTTCCCCACCTCGCCGTCGATGAGGACGGTCCGGTTCGCCACCTCCGCCATCACGGCGGGGATCTGCGCGGTGTAGTTGAGCATCGGTCGGTCTCCTCTCGTCCGGTCCGGGTCGCCTCAGGCGACTCAGCCGGGACCGTTGTTGAGCTCGGCGGCGATGCCGGCCAGCTGCCTGGCCGCGTTCTGCTCCTGCGCGTCCATGCCGACGCCGGCCTGGGACGTCGCCTCGCCGTGCCGGGTGAGGGTGGTCAGCAGCCGCGTGGCCCGGTCCCGCTGCACCACCGCGAACTGCAGGGCCTGCTTCGCCGCCTCGCCCTGCCAGCCGCTGCTGGTCAGGTCCACGATGGCCCGGTCGATGGCCTGGACATGAACCCCGATCTGACCGGCGATGTCACCGATCGAACCGCCCGTGGCCGCGACCTGCGTGACATCGGCCCGCACCTTCTCAGCCATCGCCCACTCCTCGCTCTCGTCCTGGTCAGGGGCAACGTAAGCGGGCCGGGCGGCTCCCCGGCCGGGTGCGGCCCGTACCGGCCACCGCCGGTCCGGCCGGCTGGCCCGGAGCGGTCACCGGGCCGGCCAGCCGCGCTCGACCGCGTGCACCCCGGCCTGGAACCGGCTGCGGGCGTCCAGCGACTCCATCAGCCGGGACACCTTGCGGCGGACCGTGCGGGCCGAGACGCCGAGCTGGGCGGCGGCCGCCTCGTCGGTGCTGCCGGCCAGCAGCAGCGCCAGCAGGTCCTCGTCCGGCTCGCCCGCGCCGTCCGGGTCGGCGTCGCCGGCCCGGGCCAGCCGGGTCGCGGTCACCCAGACCCGGTCGAACAGCTCCATGGTGGCCGTCACCACGCTGGGCAGCCGGAGCAGCACCACCCCCGGGCGGCGGCCGGTCATCGACAGCGCGACCGGCAACACGGCGACGCGGCCGTCCACGACGAGGGCCGAGGTGGGCAGGCCGGCGGCGGTCCGCACCAGCGCGCCCGCGTCCGCCAGCTCGTGCAGGCAGCGGGCCAGCTCCGGGTCGGCGCCGGCCCGGTCGAAGAACAGCGCCCGGTACGCCGCGCCGCGGGCCAGCGCGGCCCGGTAGACGGGCGATGGCGGGACGACCGGGTCGAGGTAGCCCGCCGCGGCCAGGCTCATCGAGATCACCTCGGTGGTCGCCGCGCCGACCAGGGCAGCGATCCGGGCCCGGACCGCGGCGTCGCCGTAGACGACGTCCGGGGACCCGGTCGGCGGTGGCCGCCGCGGCTCCTCGTGCTCCGTGTGCTCCGCGGCGAGCTGGGCCGCGGCCAGCCGGCTCTGCTCCAGCTCGTACCGGTCCGCGGCCAGCCGGGCCTCCCGGTCGGCGACCAGCGCGGTCAGGCCGATCCGCGGGCTGACCGCGCGCAGCTCGCCGCGCTCCCCGCGGCGGACCAGACCCAGCTCGGTCAGCTGGGCGAGCACCGGGGTCAGCGCGCCCGGGTCGAGCTGCAGCCGGCCGGCCAGCTCGACGACCGTCCACTCCGGACGGGACAGCAGCGTGCGGTAGACCGCCTCGGTCAGCGGGTCCAGGCCGAGGCGGGCCAGCCGGGTCGGCGCGGTCACCGGATGGCTCCCGCGGTGAGCGCGCCGGGCAGGAATCCGCCCAGCGGCAGCGACGCGACCAGCGCGCGGCCGTGGGCGCCGTCCAGGCGCTCCATCCGCACCCGGGCCTCCGCCACCGCGAAGGCCAGCAGGTCGGCCGAGCTGTCCAGCAGCTCCGAGCTGGCGTCGGCGATCCGGACCACCATGTCGACGGCCACCGGCGGCCGGCCGTCGGTGCGGCGGGCCGCGACCGCGATCGTGGTGCCCTGGCCGGGCAGCATCAGCAGCCGGGCCAGCAGCGTCCGCCGGGTCGCCTCCGGCAGCTCGTGCCAGCCGGTCAGCCGGAAGCAGGCCTGGGCCAGCGACGCGGTCTCCCAGGACCGCCAGCCCTCCCGGGCCGGCTCGCCGGCCCGGACCCGCGCCAGGCCGGACAGCAGGGCCAGCACCTCGTCCCGGTCCAGCGTGCGGGTGGGCAGCTCGTCGCGGGCCAGCCGGCGCAGCAGCCGGCGCACCGCGTTGGTCAGCGCCGCCAGCAGCTCCTCGTCCTGGTAGCTGTCCGCGGTGCGCAGCGCCTGCAGGGCGATCCAGGTCTGCTGGCGCGGCAGCGCCCGGCGGGACCAGTCGGTGTCCCGGCCGACCGGGTCGGCCTGCAGGATCAGCTGCACGGAGTACGCCGGGGAGTCCGGCCCGGCCGCCGGCAGCAGCGGCGCCGGCGAGGACAGGTTGAGGGTGGCCAGGGTGGCGCCGTCGTCGTGCGGGCCGGCCGGCGTGTGTGGGGCCAGCACCGCGGTGACGCCGCCGGGATGGTGCACGACCGCGGCCGGCACGCCGTCGATGACCACCGACTCGACCGTGCTGTGCGGGGACAGCAGCGCCAGGGCCGGACCCGCCGCGGGAGCGCCGCGCTGCCGGCCCACCCGGGCGGTGAACTGGCCGTAGCGGTCGAGCCACTGGAACAGCCACATGCCGCGGACCCGCACGGTGGCGGCGAGCACGACGGCCGTCGCGGCGGTCACCACGACGAAGGTGACCAGGGGGCCGCGACCGCGGACCAGGGCCACGGCGACGACGGCGAGCTGGCAGCACAGGATCTGGCCGACGCTGACCTCGCCGAGCAGCCAGGCCAGGCGGTGCTCGCGCCGCGGGAACGCGGGCCGGGGCGCCCGGCGCTGTCGTACCGCCCGGGTGGCGGCAGGGCGGCCGGGCGCGGCCCCGTGACCGGCCGCCGTGCCGGCCGCCGTCCTGGACCGGGCCGCCGCCGCGCTCCTCGCCTCGCCTTGCCCCGCGGTACGCCCGGCGGTCCCGATCGGGGTTGCGGGAGCGGTCGTGGAGGGGGATGCGGTTGCGCTCCAGGCGCCCGTACGGGCCGCGGCGCTGGGGGCGGGCGGCGCGCTGGGCGCGGCCCAGCGGAGGTCGACCTCCGGGGCGGACCGGGGGCGGGAGGTGGTGGGCGCCGCCGGCGGGGCGGCGGGCACGGGGTCCGGGTGCCTGCCACCACCGTGCTCGACGGCGCGGGCCCACAGCCGGCGCCGGTGGTCGCCGCCCGCCCGGTCGCCGACCGGGCGGGCGGGTGCCGGCGCGGCGGCGGTCCGGTCGGCGGCCCGGTCTCCGGGGGGCCGGGCGGCGCCGGCTGCGTCGGCCATCGCTGGTCCCGACCGCGGTCAGCGGTCCTGGGGCGCGTCCACCAGACCCGGGCCGCCGGGCTCACGGTGCCAGGCTTCCGAGTCGAGCACGTCCGCGTCCTCGGGTTCCGGCTGCGAGCCGTCCGGGCGCCGCCGCGACAGGCCGGTGACCACCGTCCGCGGCGCGTCCGGATCGGCGGCGGTCCGGCCGAGCAGGCCGCCGGGCACGGCGACCCGGCCGGACGCTCCGGTCGCGGCGCCGGGTCGGACCATCGACCCGGCGGCGCCGGCACCGCCGAAGGCGGCCGGGGGCACCAGGAAGGCGACCATCGGGTCCGCCGCCCGCTCCCGCTCCCGCTTCGACCCCTCGGCCGGTCGACCCGCCGGTGCGGCGGCCCCGACCGCGACCGGCGCGGTCCCGGGCAGCGGGGCCCCGGCCGGTCCGACGGCGCCCACCGCCGGCGCACCGCCGGTCGGCACCGCGCCGGTCGGCATCGCGCCGCCGGTCGACGTCCCGCCGCCGGTCAGCATCCCGGCCCCGGCCGGCATGGCCCCGCCGGCCAGCATCCCGGCGCCACCGACCGGCATCGCCGCACCGGTCGACAGCACTCCGGGGACGGGCGCCGCCGCCGTCGCCCCGGTCGGTGCGATCGGCGCGACCGTCCCGGCGCTGCCGCCGGCGAGCATGACGTCGGGCAGGTCGGCCCGGCCGGTGGCACCGGCCGCGGTGACGCCGCCGCCGGCCGCGCCGGTGCCGGCCGCCGTGACGTCCGGCTGTCCGGGCGGCTGCAGCACCGTGCCCGGCGCGACCGCCCCGGGATCGACCCCGCCGGCCGCCGGTGCGACGCCCGGCAGGCCGGCGCGCGCGGTGGCGGCCGCCGTGGTGACGGCGCCACTGTCCACAGTGGTGCCGGGCGGGGCGACCGCCGGCTGCGCCGGCGGCTGCACCACCGTGCCCGGCGCGACCGCCCCGGGGTCGACGTTGCCGGCCGACCCGGCCACCTGGTCCAGCTGGTCGGTCGGGCCCTGCGCGCCGCTCTGCAGCACCAGTGGCTGCACCGGGGCCGGCATCGGCGCCCGCTTCTCGTCCCGGGCGCTGTTCTGCAGGGTGTTGCCGGCGGTGAGCAGCTTGTCGGCCACCGCGAGCATGATCGGCGCGCCGCGCAGCGCGACCGCCCGGCACTGCGCGTCGTTCGTGAGGACCTGCTGGTATTCCGCGTCGAGGGCGGTCATCGGGGCGACCGCGTCCTCGATGCTGGTGGCCAGGTCCTCCAGCACGGCCGGGTTGCCGCGGACCGCGTCGGCCCGGCTGCGTACGGCGGTCTCCAGGTTGTCCAGGGCCTGGGACATGGTCTGCCCGGACGGGCCGGTCCAGGTGGCCAGGTCGGGCCGCTGCCGCTGCACGGCCTGCAGCCCGGAGTCGAGCTGGCCGGTCAGCGTGCGCCAGTCGTCGGCAGCCGCCCGGATGGCGGGCACCTGCGCCCGCAGCTGCCCGATCCAGTCGAACCACCGCTCCCAGGTGGCCTGCGGCTTGGGCGGGATCCGCCAGTCGGTCCACCACCGGTTCGGGTCCCACAGCTCCCACCGGGCGACCTGGTTGGTGCCCACCGTCGGCACGCCGGGGCCGTTGACCCCGGACGCGCCGGACTCCGCGATGATCGTCGGATCCTTGAAGTTGACGTCGACGCCGGTCGTCGTCGTGGTCGGTGCGGTCATGTCGTCCCCTGGGGTAGCGGCTCAGCAGGTGGCGGCGGTCAGGACGCCGTCGGGGTGGTGGCGGTGGGGGCCATCGGTCCGGCCGCCCGGGCCAGGTTCCGCGAGCTGTTGTCGTCGGTCACGGTGGCGCCGTCGGCGGCCCGCTTCAGCTGCTGGCTGATCGCCTCGACGCTGAGGTTGAGGTGCTCCTGGAAGTCCCGGGTCCACGTCACGGCGGCCCGGTTGGTCAGCGCGAGGAACTGGGCCTCGATCATCATCGGCACGGCCGGTCACCCACCCTGGCCGGCGGAGCCGGCGGTCGGGTCGGCGCCGACGCCGGCGTCGGCGCCGCCGCCGTCCGTCGCGGCACCGATGGTGATGGCGTCGCCCGACACCTGCGTGTCGGTCGTCTCGCCGCCCAGGCCGGCTCCTGGCTGACGTCCTGGTCCGCGGTCCCCGCCGCGACCTGGCCGGCGCCGGTCTCCTGGACGTCGCCGGCACCGGCGTCGCCGCCACCACCACCGCCGCCGACCCCGTCGAGGCCGTCGAGGCGACGCGGAGCGGCGGACGTGGTGGTCAGGTCGGCCTGGGCCGTCCGGATCTGGGTGCTGGCCGACTGGACGTTCTCGACCGGGACGTTGGCGCCGGCCAGGCCGGACGAGCCGGCGGCCGAGCTCGGCGCCGCGGACGTGCCCGCGGACGTGCCCGCGGACGTGTCCGTGGACGTGGCCGGGGCGGCGGCGGACGGCTCGGCCGCGCTGGTCGGGGCGGCCGCGGCCACCGACCGCGCGCCGTCGGCCGGGGCCTGCTCGACGACGACCGTACGGTTCGCCGCCGACTCGAGAGCTACGTTCGAGAGGTGATGGGACACCGGCTCCTCCGGGAAGGGTGGGTCGACGGTCGGGCGCGGACGAGATCGGATCTCGGGCCCGTGGTCGCCGCCGACGCTAGCCACGGGCCGGCGGTGGTCGGCCGGTTGGACACCAACCGGCCACCGGCCCGGTCAGCCGACGCATCGATCCCGCCCCCGGTGGCCTGATGCTGCCGCCCCACGGCCGGCCCGCATCCCGGCCCGCCACCCCCGACCGCCGAGCCGACTGACAATCCGACGACGCCGCCGCCAGGCGACCCGGCGGCGGCGGTGACGCGGATGGGTGGTGAGGCGGCGCGGGCCGGTGGTGTGGCGGGGCGGCGCCGCCCGCGTCCGTGGGGACGCGGGCGGCGTGGTGGGCGGGGTCAGCGGGCGGGGGTGGGGGGCGGGCGGCGCGGCCGGGTCGGGGTCACCGCGGCGGCCGGCGCGGCCGCGGGTGGCGCCGGCTCGGGCACCTCCCACAGCTCCTCGTCGAGGAGCCCGCCGGCCGGGGCCGGGTCCGCCTTCCGCCGGCTGCGGCCCTCACCCGGGCGGCCGCTCTCCGCGGACCGGCCGAGCAGCTCGGGCCGGATGCCGGCCCGCCGGGTGTCCCGCTCCGCCGGCGGACGCACGGCCGGCCCGCCCGGGCCGGCACCGCCGGGTCGGGCACCGGACGGGCCGGCGCCGCCGGCCCCGGGCGCCATCGGCGGCATCATCGGCGGGTAGAAGCCGGGACCGGTCTGGCCGCCGGCGGCGCCGGCCCCGGGCGCCGCCGGCAGGCGGGCCGACTCGGCCGCCGCACCCGCGCCGCCCGTGGCGCCGGTGCCGCCCGGTCGGCCGGAGCCGCCCGCACCGGACCCGGCCGGGTCGGACCCGCCCGGCACCGCGGCGCCGGAGCGGCCGACCGGCCCGGCCGGGTCGAAGCCGCCCGTCCCTCCGGTGCCGGAGCGGCCGACCAGCCCCGCCGGGTCGAAGCCGCCCGTCCCTCCGGTGCCGGAGCGGCCGACCAGCCCGGCCGGGTCCACCGCCCCGGCCCGTCCCGGGCCACCGGAGCTGCCCGAGCCACCCGGCACGACCGGCGTGAACGGCCGGGAGACGCCGGGGAGACCGCCGGCCACGCCGGGAAGGGCGCTGCCGCCCGACCCCGGGGACGGTGGCAGCAGGTCGGTCGGGCGGGTGACCGGCACTGTCCCGGACCCGGTCCCGCCCGGCAGCCCGCTCGGGAGACCGGCCAACGCCGGCCCGGTGTCGCGGGCCGCGCCGGGACCGGCGACCGGCGATCCGGCCAGCCGCGCGGCCGGCCCGCCGGTGCCGGTGTCGGCCGGGACCGCCGGCCCGCCGGCGAGCACCGGATCGGCCCGCGGAGCGGACGCGTCGTCGCCCAGCGGGTCCCCGGCCCCACCGGCCGCCTCCGGCGCGCCGCCGGCTCCGCCGGCCGTCTCGGGCAGGCCCCCGGCTCCGCCGGCCGTCTCGGGCAGCCCCCCGGCTCCGCCGGCCGCCTCGGGCAGCCCCCCGGTTCCACCGCCGAGCCCGCTACCAACCCCGCCACCAGCCCCGCCGCCACCACCGACCAGCCCCGCCGGCCCCCCCGGTGCCCCGGGTGCCCCGTCCGGGATCACGGCCGGGTCGACCTCGGGCATGCCGGCCGGCCAGACCGACGACACGGACCGGCCGATCTCGTTCGCGGCCGCGGCGAACAACCCCTGCAGCGTGGTCATGAACACGGCGGCCTGCGCGTCGAACTCCCGCCGCGTGTGGTCGGCGATGATCCCCGCCGCGGTCGGCCCGCCCGGCTCGGGGTACGCGCCCGCGCCGAGGAACCCGCCGGCCGCCGCCGCGTCCATCTCGTCGCGGATGCGGCCGATCCCGCCGGCCAGCTCCCGCAGCACCACCGCCGGGGTCCGGCGACCCCCGCCGGGGGCGAGCTCGCCGGCGATGGCCCCGAACGACGTCTCCGCCTTCGCCACCGCCTCGAAGAACGGACCGCGCACCTCGGCGACCAGCCCGGTGGACTCGAGGTCGGCCTTCGGCCCGGCCATGCCGTCCCGGACCGTGGCCAGGGTCGAACCGAAGAAGTCCCAGTCCTGCGCTGCCGCCTCCAGCCGGGCGACGTCCAGCCGGGCGACCAGCGCCCGGACCTGCTCCCACTGCTCGCCGGCCACGGATCTCCCCTACGGCGTGACGGGCAGCGAGACGAACCGCGGGTCGGTCCCGGGCGCGCCGGCCGGCAGTGCCGGCGCCGCGGCCGCCGCCTCGCGGACGAGCCCGCCCAGCTCCTGCTTGGCGGCGAGGTCGACGCCGGGCAGCCGGATGCCGACCAGGTCGCCCGTGTGCGCCAGGCCGCCGAGCCCACGGTGCGCCGCGGTGGCGTACTGGGCCAGCCGGTCCGCGGCGCCCTCCGTGGCCGCGTGCAGCCACCCCATGGAGAACCTCAACTCACCCAGGGTCGGGTCCTCGGCCGGCGGCCGCGGGTGGATCGGGGTGTGCCGGCGGTCCAGCGCCTCCAGCTCGCCCGCCAGCACCCGGACGCCCGCCGCGAAGGTCTGGAAGCCCTGCGCCTGCTGGATCCGTACGTCTCCGGCCATGATCCGACGCTAGCCTCGGCACCGGGGACGGGCCGCCACCCCGGCACCAACCGGCCACCGGTCGGTGGTCCGCAGGCCCGAACCGGCCGGACCCGCGACGGCCGGACCCGCTGCCTCAGCCGGCCGGGGCGTCAACCGGCCGGCGCTGCCGTCTCCGGGTCGAGCTGCGGCAGGCCGGCGGGCCAGCTCTCGGTGAACTGGCTGTCGAAGTCGGCCACCGCGGCGGCCACCCGGTCGTGCAGGCGGCGCAGGTAGACCTCGGCCCGCTGGTCGAACTCGTGCAGCACGAGCTCCCGGGCCACCTGCATCACCGTCGTCCGGGGGATCGACGCGTCCGGGAGGGCGCCGAAGTCCAGCACGCCGCCCTGCTCGTCCTCGGTCATCTCCCGCTGGAGGAGCCCGACGAAGCCGGCCACGTCCATCAGCACAGCCGCTGGGGAGCGCTGGTCATAAAGCGCATCCGACGCCCGCTCGATGGACTCGTGCGCCAGCAGCGCGCCGCGCTGGAGCTCCTCGGCCGCGACCGAGACCACGCCCGCTGGTCCGAAGATCATGCTCGGGGGCAGCGAGGTGCCGCTGACCGCGTGCATCTGACTGCGAATCCGGTACCAGTCCCGCGCCGCGGTGTAGAGCGCGTCGACGTCCACCCCGGCCACCAAGGCCTTCACCGTCGCCCAGTGCTCGCCGGCCATGGTCGTCCGCGCTAGCCAGGGACGACCGGGGAGACGAACCGCGGGTCGGGCCGTGGCGGCTCGACCGGCGGCCTCGGCACCGAGGCCAGCGCGTTCGCACCGATCGAGCCCAGCTCGGCCGCCGCGGCCCGGTCCACCTTCGGGAGCTCGACGCCGATTGCGTCGGCGACCCAGGCCAGGCCGCCTAGTCCCCGGTACGCGTCCGTGGCGTATAGGGCGAACCGCTCGTACGCCCGCTCGTTGGCCGTGGCCAGCGGAGCGAGCACGCCGTCGGGCCCGGGGTCGACCGCGGCGTGCGACCCGCTCAGCCGAAGCAACGCCTGGGCCACCTCGCGAGTGTTCTGCGCGTACCGGCAGAGCACCGCGGGGTCCTCCAGCCGCACCATTCCGGTCATGGCCCGACGCTAGCCGCACCGGCCGCCGTGCCGCGCCGGCCGACATCAACCGGCCACCGCCCCCGCGGCCCGGAGCGGCCGGGTCACCCTCCGCCCGGCACGGGCGCGTCGGGGTCGAGCCGCGGCAGCCCGGCCGGCCAGAACGCGCCCGTCCGGAGATCGATCAGCTCGGCGGTCGTCGACACCCAGTCCCGCACGTTGGCCAGGTAGACCGCGGCCTGCTGGTCGAACTCGTGCAGCACGAGTTCCCGGGCCGCCTGCATCGCCGTCGTCCTGGGGATCGAGGAGTCCGGGAGGGCGCCGAAGCCGAGCAGCCCGCCCCGCTCCAGGTCGAGCATGTCCTGGCGCACTCGCCGGATGTAGTCGGCGAGCTCGGTCAGGACCGCCTGCGGGCCCTCCGGGCGGGTGAGTGCCTGCGCCACCCTGGCGACCGAGCCGAACGCCTGGACCGCATGCTGTCGCAGCGGCTGGTTGACCGCGCCGACCAGCCCGGCGTCCTCCATGAGCTGGCCCGGCGGCGCCGCGGCCACGACGCTGTCGAGGACGCGGGCGAAGGTGTCCCAGTCGGCCGCGGCGGCCTCGAGCCGGTCGACGTCCACCTCGAAGATCAGCGCCTTCGCGCGGGCCCACAGCTCGCCGGGCACGGTCGTCCCCTAGCGCGGGACGGCCGGGGAGACGAACCGCGGGTCCGCGACCGGCTCCTCCGGCGGCGGCAGCGCGCTCTCGGCCTCGCCGACGAGCCCGCGCACCTGCGCGGCCGAGGTGGCGTCCACGTCGGGCAGCCGGGTCGCCACGGCGTCGGCGACGCCGGCCAGGCCGCCGAGCCCCAGGTAGGCCTCGGACGCGTACGTGCCCAGCTGCCGGACGGCCTCCTCGTTGGCCTGGTGCACCGCGGCCAGCAGCGAACCGGCCGCCGGGTCGATCGGGATGTGCGGCTCACGCAGGTCGAGCAGTCGCTTCGCCGCCTGCCGGGTGCGCTGCGCGTAGACGTGCAGCAGCGACGGGTCGTCGATCCGCACCTGTTCCGCCACGCGGCCGACGTTACCGGCGGCGGCCGCGGCCCGGTCGCGGCCGGCAGCATCCGGCCAGCGGCGACGCCGCCCGGGACGGCTCAGCCGGGCGGCGCGTCGACCTCGGCCCGCGGCAGCCCCAGCGGCCAGGTGACGCTCCCCATGCGGTCGAGCGCGGTCCTGGCGTCGGCCAGCCTCTCGTGCAGGCGCAGCACGTAGACCTCGGCCTGCTGGTCGTACTCGTACAGCAGGTGGTCGCGGGCGATCTGCATCGCCGGCGTCACCGGCTCCGCGGCGGGGTCCGGGAGGGCGTTGAAGCCGAACGGCCCACCCTCCTCCTCCCGCTCCATCTGCAGTCGCAGCAGCCGCGATGTCGACGGCCAGGTCGCGCAGGATCGCCGCGGGAGCGCCCGCCGCGTAGTAGCCGACCTCGACGGCGGCGTACGCCTGCTTGGCCCCCTGGAGCAGCTCCCGGGAGGCGACCGCGACCGTCCCGGCCTGCTCGAGGGTGACGTCCGGATTGGACTGGATCCGCGTGACGCGATCCATGACGCTGCGCATGCGGTCCCAGTCCGCGGCCGCGGCCCGGAGCGACTCGATGGGCAGCTCGGCCAGCAACGCCCGCACCTGCGCCCACCGCTCACCGGCCACGGTCGCTCCCCTAGCGCGGGACGGCGGGGGACGCGAACCGCGGGTCCGGCTGCGTGGCGGCCGGTGGCGTCGGCACCGCGGCCAGCACGCTGGCCTCGAGCGCGCGCAGGTTTCCCGCGTGCCGGGCGTCCACGTCGGGGAACCTGGTGCCGATCTCCCGGGCCACCCAGGCCAGGCCCGCCAGCCCCTGGTACGCGTCGGCGGCGAACCCGGCGAAGAGGTCATGCGCCCGGTCGTTGGCCGCGTTCACGTCGGCGAACAGGTTGTCGGGGCCGGGGTCGATGGGGAGGTGCGGACCGCCCAGGCCGAGCATCGTGCGCGCCGCCCCCCGGGTGAACTCCGCGTACGTCAGCAGGGACGACGGGTTCTCGAGCTGCACCTGTCCGGGCACCGGTTCCACACCGCCGACGCTACCGGCGCCGACCGGCGCGCCGGCCGCGGCGGCAGCAAGCGGTCAGCCGGCCGGCGCGGTCAGCCGGCCGGGGGCAGCCAGGCCAGCTGGACCAGCTGGGCGGTGCCGCGCCGGCCGACCAGGTAGCCGCGGCCCGGCGGCTGCGCGGACGGGCGCACCGCGCCGAGCAGCGGGCCCTCGTCGCGCTCGCCGGACAGCACCAGGCCGGGGGTGCCGATCTCCTTCAGCCGCTGGATCACCGGGTCGTAGAGCGCCCGGCCGGCGCCGCCGGAGCGGCGGGTCAGCACCAGGTGCAGGCCGATGTCCCGGCCCTGGGCCAGGTAGTCCAGCAGCGGCGCCAGCGGGTTGCCGGCCGCGCCGGCGACCAGGTCGTAGTCGTCGACCAGCACGTACAGGTCCGAGCCGCGCCACCAGCTGCGGGTCCGCAGCTGCTCGGCGGTCACCTCGGGCCCGGGCAGCCGGGCCGCCATCGCGTCGGCGACCTCGGTCATCAGGCCGGCGGTCACGGCCAGGTTGGTGCCGTAGCCGACCAGGTGGTCGGACCCGACCGCGCCGAGCAGCCCGCGCCGGTAGTCGACCAGCAGGATCCGGGCCTGCGCCGGGGTGTACGCCTCGGTGATCCGCCGGGCGACCTGCCGCAGGAAGCTGGTCTTGCCGGACTCGGAGTCGCCGAACAGCAGGAAGTGCGGATCGGTCGCCGGCCACAGGTAGACCGGCCGCAGGTCGTGCTCGGCGATCCCGACGGACAGCGCGCGGCCGGCCTCGCCGCGCGGCAGGTCGTCGTGCGGCACCAGCGCCGGCAGCATCCGGACCGGCGGGGCGCCGCGGGTCGGCCAGGCCCCGGCGACCGCCCGGACCAGCCCGCCGACCCCGTCGGCGAGGTCCTCGGTCTGCGGCCGGCCGTCCGCCCGCGGCAGCCCGACCATCATCTGGTGCCGGGTCTCGGTGATGCCGCGGCCGGGCGCGCCGGCCGGCACGTTGAGCGCCGCCTTGCGGTCCAGGAAGGAGTCGCCCGGGTCGCCCAGCCGGAGCTCCAGCCGGGTGCCGAACAGGTCCCGGATGGCCGGCCGCAGGTCGAACCAGCGGGCGCAGGTGACCACCACGTGGATCCCGTACGACAGGCCGCGGGTGGTCAGGTCGGTGATCTGGTCCTCGAGGTCCTCGAAGTCGTTGCGGATGGTCTGCCAGCCGTCGATGACCAGGAACACGTCGCCGTACGGGTCGTCGCCGAACAGGTCCTCGCGCCAGGCCCGCCGGTAGCTGGCCATCCCGTCCAGGCCGTGCGCGGCGAACCGGGCCTCCCGCTCCAGCAGCACCTGCCGGACCTCCGCGATGGTCCGGCGGACCGCGCTGCCGTCCTGCCGGGAGGCCACCCCGCCGACGTGCGGCAGCCCGCGCAGGGAGCTCAGCGTGCCGCCGCCGAAGTCCAGGCAGTAGAACTGCGCCTCCAGCGGGGTGTGGGTGAGCGCCAGGCTGGTGATCAGCGTGCGCACCGTGGTGCTCTTGCCGCTCTGCGGCCCGCCGACCACGACCACGTGCCCGGCCGAGCCGGCCAGGTCGATCAGCAGCGGGTCGCGCCGCTGCTCCAGCGGCCGGTCCACGATGCCGATCGGCACCCGCAGCGCGCCGCGCAGCGTGACGTCGCCGAGCACGGTGAAGCCCCGGTCCGGGTCGGGGCCGAGCGGGGGCAGCAGCTGGTCGAGGGTGGCCGGCTCGCGCAGCGGCGGCAGCCACACCTGGTGGGCCGGCCGGCCCCGGCCCCGCAGCCGCTCGACCAGGATGTCCAGCAGGCTCTCCCCGACCGCGTCGTCCTCGTCGTCCGCCTCGGCCGCCGCCGCCTCGGCCTCGCCGGCGCCGGCCGGCGCCAGGTAGGCGCAGCCGTACTCGTGCAGCTCGCTCGGCCCGCGGACGGTCCCGGCCGGGCCGGTGTCCGCCCGCCGGTAGACGCCGGAGACGTACGCGGCCCGGAACCGGGTCATCGGGTCGGTGCCGACCTTGAGGAAGCCGTGCCCGGGCGCCCGCGGCAGCTCGAAGGCGTCGCCGACGCCGAGCACCACGCGGCTCTCCACGGCGGAGAAGGTGCGCAGGCCGATCCGGTACGACAGGTGGGTGTCCAGCCCGCGCAGCCGGCCCTCCTCCAGCCGCTGGGAGGCCAGCAGCAGGTGCACCCCGAGCGACCGGCCCAACCGTCCTATCTGGACGAACATGTCGATGAAGTCGGGCTTGGCGGTGAGCAGCTCGGAGAACTCGTCGCAGACCACCAGCAGGGTGGGCAGCTCCGCCAGCGGGGCGCCGGCCGCCCGGGCCTTCTCGTAGTCCCGCAGCGAGGCGTAGTTGCCGGCCCGGCGCAGCAGCTCCTGCCGGCGCAGCAGCTCGCCGTTGAGCGCGTCGGTCATCCGGTCGACCAGCGGCAGCTCGTCGGCCAGGTTGGTGATGACCGCGCTGGCGTGCGGCAGCCGGTCCAGCTTCGCGAAGGTCGCGCCGCCCTTGAAGTCGACCAGCACGAAGTTCAGCGAGCTGGACGAGTGGGTGAGGGCCAGCGCGAGCACCAGGGTGCGCAGCAGCTCCGACTTGCCCGAGCCGGTGGCGCCGATCAGCAGCCCGTGCGGACCCATGCCGTCCTGCGCCGACTCCTTGAGGTCCAGCTCGATCGGCCGTCCGTCGGGCTGGACGCCGAGGCGCACCCGCAGCCGGTCCCGGTTGGGCCGGGGCACCCAGGTCCGCGCCGGGTCCACTGTGTACGGATCGCCGAGCTCCAGCAGGTCGGCCAGCCCGAGCTCGGTGGTCAGCGGCTGCTCGCCGCGGCCGACCGCGGACAGCCGCAGCGGGGCCAGCTGGCGGGCCAGCGCCTCGGCGGCGGCCCGCTCCAGCAGGTCTCCCCGGCCGAGGCCGGTCGAGCCGTCGAGGGTGCGGGAGCTGAGCCGGCCCGCCTCGTCGACCTCGAGCACGACCTCCGAGCGGTCCAGCGCCCGCGGCGGCGCGGTGGTCAGGTCGAGGACGGTGACGCCCTCGATGCCGGTGCCGGCGGTGAGGTGGTCCGAGCCGGTCACGTCGCCGCCGTCCAGGACCAGCACGATCTGCGGGCCGGCGAACGCGCCCGCGGGGGCGCCGGGGTCGAACCGCGGCCGGTCGGCGACCAGGTCGTCCAGGATCGCCTCCAGCGCCGGTACGGACGGGGCCACCAGCCGGACCTCCCCGACCGCGTCGGACCTGTCCGGGTGCAGCGCGTGCGGCAGCCACTTCAGCCAGTCCCACTCGGCCCGCCGGTCGCCGCCGACGCAGGCGGCGATGCGCAGGTCGTCCGGCGCGTGGAAGGTCGCGAGCTGGCCGAGCAGCGCCCGCACCAGGCTCCGGGCCCGGTCCGGCGCGCCCCGGACGTACACCCGGCCGAAGCCGTTGACGGCCATCGCCGCCGGCAGGTCCGGCAGCGACGTGTAGCTGGTGATGAAGCGGCGCAGGGCCAGCGCGGACAGCGGCTCCAGCGACTCCAGCGAGCCGGTCGCCGGCGGCACCAGCGTGGTGGCGAGACCCTGCGCGCCCAGGCCGATCCGGGCCACCCCGAAGTCGGAGTCGTCCCGGCGCCGCTCCCACAGCCGGTAGCTGGCCGCCAGCGACCACAGCTCCTCCGGGTCCGGATGCAGATACCAGAGCGTCTCGCGCTGCTGCCGCGCGGTCCGGGACACCCGCACCCGGTGCTGGGCCAGGTGCCGCAGGTAGGTCCGGCGGGCGACGGCCATCTCCCGCCGGCCGCCGCCCTGGCCGACCATGCCGATGGCCATCATGCCGATCCCGGACAGCCCCAGCATCCCGCCGACGACCCAGCGCATCGGGCCGGAGGCGCCGCCGGTGAACATCAGTGCCATGGCCGCGGAGCTGGCCATCATCGGCAGCATCATCGCCGACTGGGCCAGCATCCGGCCGCCGGCCGGCGGCGGGATCTCCGGCGGCGCCTCGAGCACCAGCTGCCCGGACGGCAGCTCCGGGGCGGGCCGGCGGGGCGGGCGCCGCACCACCACGGTCCCCACGGCACCTCCCGACCACGACTCCCGGTCCCGGCACGCTAACCGCCCGCGGCCGGCCCACCGCCGGGACGGCAGCTTGCTGCCGCGGCGTTGGCGAGCCGGCCGGTTTGCGGCACGGTCGCGGGTGTGGCTGTGCACTCCGCGGGGCTCGCCCGGGTGACGGTCGCCGCTCCGCGGCGCCGGATCGACCTGGCGCTGCCCGAGGACGTGCCGGTCGCCGAGATCCTGCCCGGGCTGCTGGCGCACGCCGGGGAGGAGCTCGCCGACGAGGGCGTCGGGCACGGCGGGTGGATGCTGCGCCGGCCCGACGGCACCCCGCTCGGGCACACCCGGACGCTGTCGTCGCACCGGGTCCGCGACGGCGAGGTCCTGCACCTGGTGCCGCGCCGGGTCGAGTGGCCCGAGCTGGACTACGACGACCTGGTCGACGCCATCGCCACCGGGTCCCGCCGCCGGGCCGCGCGCTGGTCCCGCCGGCACACCCGGCAGGCCGGGCTGGCGGTCGGCTGCGCGGCGGTGCTGCTCGCGCTCGCCGCGGTCGCCGGCTCCGGCCCGGACTGGGGACCGGCGGCGCGGTGGCTGCTCGGCCAGGCGGCGCTGCTGCTGGTCACCGGGATCGTGCTGTCCCGGGTCGCCGGCGACTCCGGCGCGGGCGCGGTGGTCGGCCTGCTCGCACTGCCGTACGCGGTCGCCGGCGGGGCGCTGGCGCAGGCCGGCGACCGCCCGCTGACCGCGCTGGAGGCACCGCAGGTGCTGCTGGCCGCCGCGCTGCTGCTGTGCGCCGGGCTGGTCGGCTACGCCGCGATCGCCGACGCGACCTGGCTGTTCGCCGGGGGGATCTGCGTCGGGCTGCTCGGCGTCGTCGGCGCCCTGCTCAGCGGCACCTGGCACCTGCCGGCGTACCAGGTGGCCGCGGTGCTGGTCGGGCTGCTGCTGCCGTTCTCCCCGGCGTTCCCGTCGCTGGCCATCCGGCTCGGCCGGGTGCCGCTGCCGGCGCTGCCCACCTCCACCGCCGACCTGGTCCGGGACGAGCCGCAGCCGCCCCGCCCGGCCGTCTACACCGCGGTCGCCCGCGCCGACGCGCTGCTGACCGGCATGCTGCTCGGCGCCGCCGTGGTGTCGGCCGCCGGCCTGGTCCTGCTGGTCCGCAGCGACAGCGCGGCCGGGCGGCTGCTGGCCCTGGTGGCCACGGTCGGCTTCCTGCTGCGGTCCCGGCTCTACCCGATCATCCGGCAGCGGGTGCCGCTGCTGCTGGCCGGGCTGACCGGGCTGACCGCGCTGCTGCTCGGCCTCGGCGTGGCCCGGCCGGGCGGGCAGCTGACCGCCGCCGGCTCCGGGCTGCTCGCGCTCGGCGGCGCCGCGATCGCCTGCGGGCTGGTCTACAGCCGGCGCGCGCCGAGCCCGTACCTGGGCCGGTCGGCGGAGATCTTCGAGCTGCTGGTGATCCTGTCCGTGCTGCCGCTGGCCTGCTCGGTGCTCGGCCTGTACGGCCGCCTGCGCGGGCTGGGCAGCTGAGCGCGCGTGGCGTCGAAGAAGGACCAGCTCCAGGCGTACCAGTTCATGCTGCAGCGGGTGGTGTCCGCGCTGGCGCTGCAGGAGACCGACCCGGAGCACCCGCCGTACCGCCGGCCGCTGCTGGCCGCCGTCGGCTCGCTGGCGATCGCCGGGGTCGCGCTGCTCGCGGTGTGGGTGTTCGGGCTGATCGTGCCCGGCGGCAACCGCCCCTTCACCAGCACCGAGGTGGTGGCGGTGGAGAAGGAGACCGGCGCCCGGCACGTGCTGATCGACGGGCAGCTGCACCCGGTGGCCAACTACAGCTCCGCGGTGCTGGCGCTGGACCGGCCGGCGGCGGTGCGCTCGGTGTCCCGCCGGTCGCTGCTCGGCCTGCCCCGCGGGCCGCGGATCGGCATCCCGGACGCCCCGGACACGCTGCCCGAGCCGGCGCAGCTGCTGACCGGTGGGTGGACGATCTGCACCCAGCCCGGCGTGGACGACACCGGCGCGCGGACCGTCGGATCGGTGCTGCTGGTCGGCCGCCAGCCCACGGCCGGGACGCCGCTGGACGCGCGGGCGCTGCTGGTCCGGTCCGCGGGGGTCCGCTACGTCGTCTTCTCCGGGCACCGGCACGAGGTCGGGCCGCGGGTCGACCTCGCGCTGGACCTGGGCCGGGAGGCCGAGGTGCCGGTCGCGCCGGCCTGGCTGGACAGCCTGCCCCGGGGCGAGCCGATCGGCCCGATCCCGGTCGCCGGCGCCGGCCGGGAGTCGACCGCGGTGCCGGGGCTGGCGCTGCGGGTCGGGCAGCTCGTCGAGGTCGACGACTCCTCGGCCGGCGAGGTGCCGGAGCGGCCGCGCTACCTGGTGCAACCGCGGCAGCTGCAGCCGGTCACGCCGCTGCAGGCCCGGCTGCAGCAGGTGGCCGGCGGGGCCGGGAGCCCGGTGCCGGTGACCCGGGAGGAGATCGCCGACGCGACCTTCACCGCGCCGCAGCCGCCGGCCGCGGGCGAGGCGCCGCGCAGCCGGCCGGAGTTCGCCGCGGCCGACGACCCGCAGGCGCCGACCTGCGCGGTCTTCGACCCCGGCGGCTTCGTGCCGCGGGTGGTCGTCGGCGCCGGGCTGGAGGCCGCCGACCGACCGTCCCCGGCCGGCGCGGCCGGCGACCCCCGGGTGGTGGTGCCGGCCGGGCGCGGCGCCCTCGTCGAGGTGGTGGCCGCGCCGGACCAGCCGGCCGGGCAGGGCACCGTCGCGCTGGTCACCGACCAGGGCCGGCTCTTCCCGCTGTCCGACCCGGAGCACGTGCGGCAGGTGCTCGGGTACGACGGCGTCGCGCCGGCCCGGGTGGCGGCGCCGCTGGCGGCCCGGGTGCCGCGCGGGCCGGCGCTGGACCCGGCCGCGGCCCGCCTCCCGGTGCCGGGCGGCTGACCGGGTGGGGCCACCGTCAGCGGCGGCGCTGGCCTGAACGTGCCGGCCCGGCCGGGGAGCGCGGTCCCGCCCGTACGTTCGCTGTCGAGCCGCCAGGCGGCGGAAGTTGTCCGCAGAGCGCCGTACCGCTCGGCGCCCCGACAGTGCTGGGAGCAGCCCATGACCGCCCCAAGTCTCAACCGCGCCCAGGGCGACACCGCCGTCCTGCTGCAGGCGTCGCAGGTGACCGATGGCGTCGCCGAGCGGATGCGGCAGCACGCGTCCACCCTGCAGAGCCGGCTCGTGCCCATGGAGCAGGCGCTGGTCGGCCGGACCGGCACCGCGTTCACCACGTTCCAGACCGACTACATGAGCTCGCTCAACGGGCTCTACCTGAAGCTCAAGGAGCTGTCCGTGCAGATCCGGCGGACCGCGCAGGCCCGCGAGTCGGCCGACGCGTCCAGCAACCAGCGGCTGAACAACGCGGCCGGCGGGCAGTCGGCGCCGACCGGCGGCCTGTCCGCGACGCTCAACCAGGCCTAGCCGGCGACTCCGGCGCCAACAGGGAGGAAGATCATGGTCATCCGAGCGCAGTGGGCCGACATGCGGGAGGCGTCGAGCAACATCGCCGCCACGATCAGCCAGATGGACAGCGAGATGGCGACGCTGGAGCGCACGCTGCTCGCCACCTACCAGACCTGGGACGGCCCGACCCGGCAGGCCTTCGACGAGGCCCGGCTGGAGTGGAAGCGGATCCAGGCCGACCTGCACCTCCGCCAGGGCCAGGTCGGCCGGTCCATGGACGGGGCCGCCACCGAGTTCGAGACCGCCGAGCTGTCCACCGCCCGGTCCACGCCCGGGGTCTCGATGAAGGCCTGACGCCCACCCCGCCGAGTGCCGGCACGCGATCCGCGTGCCGGCACTTCGCCTGTCGCGGGCGGGCCCCCGCCGGTCAGCGCAGCAGGGCGGTCTGGTCCGGCGGCTCGTCCCGGTCGTCGTCGCCGGCCACCGGGCCGGTGCGCACCGCCGCCCAGCCGCGCCGCCGGCTGCCGAGCAGGAGCCCGGCCACCGCCAGCACGGCCAGCGTCGTCCCCAGCACGAGCACGGCGGCCCGCCGGGACCCCTCGTACGAGCGGCGCGCGGCCGCCTCCGCCTGCTGGGCCACGCGGTCGACGCGCGGGATGGCCGCCGCCGGGGCCGGGGTCGCGGGCGCGCCGACCACCGTGTCGGTGACCGCCCGGTACGGGTCGACGACCCCGTGCCCGTACCCGGTGCTGCGAGCCCCGCCGCGGGCCACGCCGGCCGTCCGGACCAGCCGGTCGGCCACCTCGTCGGCGGTGAGATCCGGCCGGGCGGCCCGCACCAGGGCGGCCGTGCCGCTCACGAACGGGGTGGCGAAGCTGGTGCCCTCCCAGAGCTCGTGGCCGCGGCCCGGGTCGGCCCCGGTCACCTTGACCCCGGGCGCGACCAGGTCCACGTACTCGCCCACCTGCGAGGTCTCCGCCCGGGCGCCGGCGATGTCGATCGAGCCGACGCCGAGCACCCCCTCGTACGCGGCCGGGTACGGCGTCGGGTCGCCCTGGCCGTGCAGGTTGCCGGCCGCGGCCACCACCAGCACGTCGCGGGCCCGCGCGTACTGCACCGCCGCCCGGATCTCCGGGATGTCCCGGAACACGGTGAGCGACATGTTGAGGACCCGCGCCCCGTTGTCGACCGCGTACCGGATCGCGGTGCCGATCGTCGCCGGCTGCACCGCCGTGCCGTCGGTCTCGTCGATGCGGTCCCGGTCGGTCACCCGGACCGGCAGGATGCGCGCGCCCGGAGCGACCCCGTGGAAGGCGGTGCCGGCGGTCGGCCCGGCGGCGATGATGCTGGCCACCGCGGTGCCGTGCGGAGCGCAGTCGAAGCGCGCGCCGGGCTGGTTGCGGACGTAGTCGAAGCCATCCAGCACCCGGCCGGCCAGCTGCGGGTGGTCGGCGTCCACCCCGGAGTCGATCACCCCGACGACCACGCCGGCGCCCTGGCTCACCGACCAGGCCCGGCGCGGGTCGAGCTGCCGGTCCTCCCAGGGCCGGGCCCGGATCGGCTCGGCGGCGCGCGGCGGGCTCAGGCAGACGCCGGGCGGCGGGGCCGCGGCCGCCGGCGCTGCCACGGCGACCGCGGCGCAGCCGGCCGCGGCGAGCGGGCCGAGCCGCGCGAGCAGGGCGGGCACCGCCGCATCCGGCCGTGCCCGCCCGCGCACCACCGGGTCAGTGTGCGGAGCCGCCGACCGGGCCGCGCCCGGCTGGCAGCAAACGGCCAGCGCCCGCGGCTCCGGCGCTACGGCGCCTGCGCATCGATCTCGACCAGGATCTCGCGGTACGTCTGCCGGACGACCTCCAGCCGCACCCGGGAGAACCGGCCGGGCTCGGCCCCGTACACGGTCCGGCCGCGGTCGGACCGGAACGCCTCCGGCGGCACCGCGTCGGCGCCGGCCGGCACGAACGCCAGCACCTCGCCCATCGCGGCCTCCGCGTACGCCACCGCCCGGCGGGCCTCCCGGGCCCCGTCCGGGCCGAGGCGGGTGGCGTCGGCCGGCGCGGCCGCGGCGTACCGGTCCGCGACCCACAGCCACTCGCCCGGGTCCAGCAGCTCAGACGGCCCGCCGGCGCCGAAGACCACCGTCCCCGGCCGCGGCGCCGGCAGCTCGTCCGGCAGCCGGAACAGGAACTCGCGCTGCGTGCCGCAGGACGGGCAGGTCCCCGAGTAGCGGCTGGCCAGGGCGCCGTCGAGGTCCAGCACGGCCGAGTCGGCGGGCCGGGTGCGGTCGCCGCACCGGCACGGGTGCAGGTCCATGTGCAGGTGGGCTTCTCTGTTGGTGCGCGCCAGGAGCAGCTCCACGAGGCGACTCTAGGACGGCCGCGGGGCCCGGCGGCCCGGGCGGCGCTAAGCGGCCACGCGCGGCCGGAGGCCGGCGGGCCGACCTACGGTGACCTCGTGAGGTGGTCGCCGGCGAGCCCGTTCGAGCAGCGGCTGGCGGGGGCCTGCCGGGCCGGCGAAACCGCCGCCGGCCTGGCGCTGCTGCGCGGCGCGCAGCTCGCGCTGCCGGTGCCGGCGACCGGGCCTCCGGCCTGGCCGACCGTGCCGGCCGGCGGGACGACCTGGTTGCTCGCCTTCACGTCGGTCGACGCGATGGCCACCGCCGGCGGCGGCGCCGGGCCGTGCCGGGTGGCCACGCTGGCCGAGCTCGCGGCCGGCTGGCCCGACCCGCGCTGGCGGCTCGCGGTCAACCCGGGACTGCCGGCGCACGCCGAGCTCGAGCCGGGCACGGTGGCCCGGCTCGCCGTGCCGGACCTGGTCGACCTCCGGCTGGCGTACCCGGAGGCGCTGCCCCGGTCCTGCAGAAGGTGCTACCGGGCCGATGTCGCCGGCCTGCTCGGCGGGGCGCGGCGGGTGTCCGGGTACGTCCACCAGCTGCTCGACGTCGCCGACGCCACCACCCCGGACGCGCTGCTGACAGCGCTCGGTGACACCGCCCGGCGGGCCGAGCTGACCTCGCCGACGGGCTCGCTGACCGTGCTGCGCTGGGTCGCGGTCGGCCCGCGGCTCTACCCGGCCCCGTACGGGGGGACCACCGAGGAGGGGTGGCCGCGCTGGTCGGCTGGGTGGTCGAGGAGCCGCCGTTCGCCGGGATGGGGTTCGGTCGCAACCCCGACCAGGTGGTCCGGGAGTACAAAGTGGACGGGGTCGGGCTGCCGCACGGCGCCGAGCTGTGGGAGCTGCGCGCGGACGGCACCGAGCACCGGCGGGTCGTGCTGGACGGCGACCGGTCCGCGCGGTGGTGGTCGTACCGGGCCCGCTGGCGCGGCGCCGAGTACGCGCTGGCGCCCGACCAGGAGGGCGACCGGCTGACGCTGCGGCTGCGCGCGCCGACCGACGGTTCCGGCCGGTGCCGGCCGCCGGGCGAGTGCACCGGCGCGGTCTTCGCCACGATGGTCGGCCGCTGGCGGGGCGAGCCGGTCCAGGTGCACGGCGAGCGCGGGGACCAGCTGGTCGTGGAGTATCTCGGCGGGCGGGCCCCGACCGCGCGGGCGGTGGGCTTCGACCGGGTCGAGCGCGGGGTCTGGCGGGCCCGGGTGCCGCGCGCCGAGGTCGCCGACCTGGGCGAGCAGCGGGTGCCGCTCGAGCTCTGAGCCGGTGGCCGGAAGGTGCCAGCCCGGACCGGGAGCGGGCCGCAGGACCGACGATCTACGGCGATGGAAATCTCCGAGCATCCCCTCGCCGCCGGCCGCCGCGCGCAGGTCGAGGCGCTACGCGCCGGCTTCGAGCGGCTGGCCGCGCAGGCCCCGGCGATCCACGCGGAGGCGCGGCAGGTCGAGGTCACCCGGGAGTCCTGGGACGGGCTCGTCGCGGCGACGGTCGGCGCCCAGGGAGAGCTCGTCGCGCTGGACATCGACCCGGCCGTCTACCGGTACCCGGACGCCCGGGCGCTGGCCGACACGATCGTCGAGACGGTGCGGGCGGCCACGGCCGGGGTCCGGGACCGGGTGGTCGAGCTGTTCGCCCCCCTGGTCGGCGAAGAGCAGATGCGGCTGCACCTCGACGGGGACCTGGACGCAGTCCTGGACCGGATGAGCCAGCAGCTGCTCGGGAAGGAGTGACCGGCCATGCCCGACGACGTGACGATCCGGCCGCAGCTGGTGGCCGCCGGCGCGGCCCGCTGGGATGCGGCCTCGGCCGCCCTGGACGGCGCCTGGACGCAGGCCCGGGCGGCGATCCTCGCCCTCAGCACCGCGAGCACCTGGGGCGCCGATGCGCCGGGGAGCGCGTTCGCCGCCTCGTACCTGGAGGGCGGCGGGCCGGCCGAGGTCCTCTTCGGCACCGGCCCCACCGGGGGGCAGAGCGTGGTCACGGTCGTCGGCGACGTCGGCCGGTCGGTCACCGAGTCCCTCGCCCAGCTGGTCGGCACGGACCAGGACGCCGCCGCCGAGATCGCCGCGACCGACGGCGCCTGACCGCCGGCGCCGGGCCGGCGAGGGGCGACGATGCCCGGTGACGTCACTCCGGCCTGGGGTGACGGCCTGCCCGCCGGGGCTCACCGACGCGATCGCGCTGCTGTCGGCGGGCCAGGCCTGGCCCGAGACCAGCGAGACCG
>CAWKIV010000008.1:0-137578 GCA_963849885.1 uncultured Actinomycetota bacterium
CGTGGGGATGCGTTGGTCCAGACGCTATGCGTGCTCGGCGCGGATCAGGTGGATTTCGAACGGCAGCGCGAGGGCGCCCGCGGTGTCGCAGAAGGGGGCGAGCCCGGTGCGGGCGTCGGCGCGGAGGCGCGCATAGGTGTCGTCGTCGATCTGCTCGACCAGTGGGGTGCTCTCCACCTCGGTCGTCACGTAGGCGTCCACTGACGGCGCGTGCAGCGTGACCTCGGTGGTCTCGACGGCCGTCACCGCGAGTCCGGCGTCGGCGCACCGCCGGGTGATCTCGTCCAGGTCGCCCAGGCGGAAATAGGTGCCGACCAGATCGACCGAGTCTGGTCCGGCGTGGCGGGCGACCGCGTCGGCGAGCGGGCGGAAGCCGCGCTGGCGGTCTGGCGAGGCCCAGATTTGCAGGCCGACCGTCCCGTCGGCGTGGGTCACTCGGGCCATCTCGCCCAGGGCCGCAGTCGGGTCCGGGACGAACATCAGCGCCGACTGGCACAGCGCGACGTCGAACGCGGCGTCCGGGAAGGGCAGCGCGGCGGCGTCGCCCTGCCGCCAGGCAAGGTGGGGGCGCAGGCGGCGGGCGACGGTCAGCATGGCCTCGTTGAGGTCCAGGCCGGTGACGGTCGCCCCCCGCTCGGCGGCCGTGCGGGCGACGATCCCGGTACCGCAGCCGACGTCGAGCACGTTCTGGTTGGGCGCAATCCCGATGAACTCGACCAGCCGCCGGGCGACGCCGGCGAACAGCGACGGCACGAAGGCCGCCTCGTAGGTCTCGGCGATCTCGAGGGATACCTGGAAGGAGTCCGGGTGCGTGGTCATGCGGCCGATGGTCGGCGTCGTCGCCCGGCCGAACATCGGTCGACCGACCCATTTCCAGGGATAATCGCCGGGTGTCCGAGGCGCTCCTCGACGCCGGAACGACCGCGCTCGCCGACGGCCGGTGGGCCGAGGCGCGGTCGGCGTTCAAGGCAGTGCTGGGGACGGCGGACCTGCCGCGGGCGCACGACGGGCTGGCCGAGGCGCTGTGGTGGCTCGGCCAGCCGCAGGCCTCCCTGGCCCACCGGGAGCGGGCGTTCGTGGGGTTCCGCCGGGCCGGGGAGGACGCCGCGGCGGCCGCCGCGGCGATCGAGGCGTGCGTCGTCCACCTGATCAACTTCGGCAACGCCGCCGTCGCGGGCGGCTGGCTCGCCCGGGCCGAGTCCCTCGCCGGCGCGGAACTACAGGGCTGGATCTGCCTGATGCGCGCAGTCATGGTTCCCGACACCGACGAGGCGTGCGCGCTCATACGCCGCTGCATCGACGCGGGGCGGGAGACCGGTGATGTCGACCTGGAGCTGTCCGCGCGGTCCGACCTCGGCGGCCGGCTGGTCGCCGACGGACGGGTCGCGGAGGGGCTGACCCTGATCGACGAGGCGCTGGCAGGGGCGCTCGCCGGGGAGTGCCGGCGCCGGACGACCGTCGTCTGGGCCTGCTGCACGATGCTCGCCGCCTGTGAGACCGCCGGCGACCTGGAGCGCGCGACGCAGTGGCTGCGGGTCGTCGACGACTTCACCGCCCGCTACGGCTGCCCCTTCATGTACGCCACCTGCCGGGCCCACTACGGCGGCCTGCTGGTGGCGACCGGGCGGTGGGCGCAGGCCGAACGCGAGCTCGCCGCCGCGATTCGAATGGGCGGACGAGCCGGCCCGATGCCGCACGCGATGGCGCTCACCGCGCTCGCCGACCTGCGGCTGCTCCAGGGCCGTCTCGAGGAGGCGGAAGCGCTGCTGGACGGCTGCGCGGACGACCTCATCCGGGCCCGGGTGTGTCTGGCCCGCGGGGAGATGCAGGCCGCGGCCGCCCTGCTGGAACACTGCCTCGGCGACGCTGGCCCCGCACGCACCGCCACCGCGCTCGCGCTGCTGGTCGAAGCCCTGATCGGGCTGGATCGGCCCGATGCGGCCGCCGCGTCGGTGGAGCGTCTCCAGGCGCTCGGCGCCACCGAGCCCCTGGGCCGGGCGGCCGCGCTCGCGGCGGTCGCGGCGGGCCGCGTCGCCGCCGCCCGCGGCGACCCCCCGACGGCCGCCGACCACTTCCGCGCCGCCGTGCCGATCCTCGACCGGCTCGGGCTGGCCTTCGACGCCGCCCAGGCCCGGCTCACGACCGCCCGGCTGGTCGTCCCCGGGTCGCCGCAGGTGGCGCTCGTCGAGGCACGGGCCGCGCTGGCAGCACTCGACCGCATCGGGGCCTCGACGCACGCCGACTCCGCGGCGCAGCTGCTGCGCTCGCTCGGCGACCGCGCCCGGTCGGTCCCCCGTATTCACGGCCCGCTGACCCGCCGCGAGCGGGAGGTGGCGGCGCTGGTAGGGCGCGGCCTGTCCAACCCCGAGATCGCCCGCCGACTGCACCTGAGCCCGCGAACCGTCGGCCACCACGTCGCTCACGTGCTCGCCAAGCTCGGCCTGCGTAATCGCACCGAGGTCGCCGCGCGGCTGGCCGGTGCCGGCCACAGGTCGACCCCGGACGATCCCTAGTAGTACTCCAGTTGTAGTTCGTGATCTTCATGGTTCTCGGGCTTGTTCAGTAGCCCTCCGAAGTGCGCCTGCCTGGGATCTGGTTGCGCTGGGTGGCGCTGGCGCCCCAGTGCACGATATCCAGGATTGCGGCTAGCACGACCCAGAACCAGTCCCCGCCGCTCAGTCCCCGACCTGCGGTGTACAGAAGCAGATAGACCAGGGTCGCGAACGGCAGGAAGATGATGCCCAGCAGCGGCCACAGCCAGGTGCTGAACGCAGCATCGACCCGTTCCGGCCTCGCAATCCAGAGGATGAATACCGCTAGGCGCGGGAAGATCCCGCCGAGCAGGACAAGGAAACATCCCATTCTCTTCTCCTGTCTTGACACGGGGCCACGCCGGGCGATCATCACCGCCAGCCAGCCGACCAGCATCATCCGTAGCGAGTGACCTGGCGCCCGAGCATGACGGTCAGCAGCACCACGGCCGACGTGCCGGCGACCGAAGGCCGGAAACCCGACGCTCTCATCTGCGCGGAGTGCGCGCGGTGAGTCAGGTTGTCGGTCGGGCTGGGGCGGGCTCGGCTGATCGGCGGTAGGCGCCCGGGGTGGTGCCGGTGTGGCGGAGGAAGGCCACCGACAGCGCCGCCTCGGACCCGTACCCGACCTGCGTGGCCACCTTGCGCACGGTGGCGCGCTCGACCCGCAGCAGCGTCATCGCCTTGCGCATCCGGGCCTGCAGGACGTAGTCCATCGGCGGCCGGCCGACGGTGCGGGTGAATCTGGCGGCGAACGCCGCTCGGGACAGCCCGGCCGCCTGGGCGAGGGATCCGACGGTCCAGGGCGCGCTGAGGTCCGCGTGCAGCGCGGCGAGCGCCCGGGAGACGACCGGGTCCCGCAGCCCGCGCAGCCAACCCGGCTCGTCCGCGGTCTCGAGGTGGTGGCGCAGGGCGCGGGTGACCAGGGCGTCGGAGATCCGGGCCATGACGATCTCGCTGCCGGCGCCGCCTTCCTCGGCTTCGGCGACGAGCGCGGCGACCAGGCCGGCGAGCCAGTTCGCAGCCTGCCCGCCCTGCCCGGGCACGGCGATGCAAGCCGGCAGGCCGGCGACGGCCGGGTGGTCCGGTGCGCCGAAGAAGAAGGCGCCGCAGACGATCCGGGTCTCCTCGCCAGCGCCGCCGACCGACAGCTGGGTGCCGGGCGTTCGCCGGGCCAGCGCGAGCGAGGAGACCATCGGGGCCTGCGTTCCGTCGGGCGAGCTGAGGATGTGCGAGTCGGCCTGGGGCAGGACGACCAGGTCACCGGCGCCGAGGGTGCGGCGCGGCATTCCGTCCAGCGCCAGCAGGCAGGATCCACGGACGACGATGTGCACGCCGCGCAGCCCACCGTCGAAGCGCAGCCGCCACGGCGCGCGCAACGACAGCGAGCGGTACGTCGCGCTGTCGAGCCGTAGCTCGCGCAGCACCGAGCTGAGCAGGTCCACCCCGCCTCCCGGGGGCCCGAGACGAACGATGAAGCAATCCGGACGCTGACACATGGATCGTCTCGCAGGTCCTTCGTAGCGTCGAGGCACGTCGGCGTCCGCCGATCCGAACAGAGACTGGGAGCTTGCGATGACGACCATCGTCGACCGCCAACCCGGAGCCCGGCAGGCGCCGGCCCGCGACCTGATCGGCATCGTCGTGGTGTCCCTGCCGGTCACCGACCTGGCGCGCAGCGCCGCCTGGTACCGCGACCTGCTCGACCTGAGCTACGTGCGGGAGTTCGGTGACGGCGACCGGGTCACCGGCTGCGCCCTCGCCGACTTCACCGCCCGCTACATGATCGCGCTGCGGCTGCGCTCCACCACCCAGGGCCAGGCCGACCTGCGCGGCGAGCACCCCGTCATCCTCGAGGCCCGTGACGCCGCCGCGGCCGACCGCGTCCGCGACCGGGCCACCCGGCTCGGCATCCCCCACACCACCGGCAGCCACGCGGACGGGACCTGGACCGAGTTCGCCGACCCGGACGGCATCTGTCTGCGCATCGTGCACTCCGCCACCGGCCCGCAGGACTTCATCGGAGTCCGATTCACCCCCGACGGCGAAACCGCCTTCTACGACAAGCCCCGCCTGGCAGTGCCACCGGCACGGCAACCAGCCGGGACGTGACCCTCACGACTGCCGTCGACAAAACCTTCGGCCTCCGGTGTCGAGAACGTCGTCCCGGCTCCGTCCCAGGGGCGCACGCGGCCACGACGGGCCGTCGACACAGGAGGAGGGCTGAACCGTGCAGCCGACCGAGATCACCGAGATCCTGAACCGCCCGACCAGCCAGGAGCTGCTGGCCCGCGACCTGACCCGGCTGGCCTACATCGCCAAGGACGGCACACCCCGCAGCATCCCGATCGGCTTCACCTGGAACGGCACGGAGATCGTGATG
The DNA here is from genome assembly GCA_963849885.1 of uncultured Actinomycetota bacterium. Classification (GTDB taxonomy): domain Bacteria; phylum Actinomycetota; class Actinomycetes; order Mycobacteriales; family CADCTP01; genus CADCTP01. The sequence goes on from CAWKIV010000008.1 coordinate 4,915, forward strand.
TGCACGACGAAGAACGCCCCGAAGCACGCGGCCCTGCGGCACAACCCGGCGGTGGCGCTGACGATCGACACCGAGGTGCACCCGCCCAAGATCCTGCTGATCCGTGGCCGGGCCGAGCTGGACGTCGTCGACGGCATCCCGGACGAGTACCTCCAGATGAACGGCTCTTACCAGATGACGCCCGAGCAGCGGGTCGAGTGGGAGGCCGAAGTCCGCTCGCTCTACGACGGCATGGTCCGGATCGTCGTGACCCCGACCTGGGCCAAACTGATCGACTTCGAGACCACCCTGCCCAGCGCGGTCGAGGAGCTCATCCAGCAGCGAGCGGAACGTCAGCGCGCCTGACCACAACCGGGTGCCGAGAATGAGGCCCGGGCCAGCTGCGCACGCCCGCGGCGTCGGCCGGATCCGTTCGGCTCAGAGGGAGATCGACCCGCAGTCGATCTGCTGGTGGTGCCGGTCCGTGGAGACGGTGAGCGGCCGGGACGAGACCAGGACCAGCGTGCTGCCGGCGAAGCGGTACGAGCGGAGGGTGCCGGGATAGCTGGCCCCATCCGCGCTGGTGCCGTCCCAGGCCTGGATCGGCGCCGAAGGCTGGCGGCACGCCCAGGAGTGGAGGTGCCCGACGGATCCGCCGTAGCCGAGCAGCGCCTGCCGGCCGTTCAGGGTGACCAGCCGCAGCCGGCCGCCGACGTGCCGGAAGACGGCGGCGAAGTCGGTGGACGCGCCGGACCCGGCCCGGACGAAGACCTCGGCCCGCCCGTCCCCATCCGCGTCGACGGCACCGAGGATCTGGACACCCGCGGTCGGGGAAGCTCCGGACGCGTCGAAGCGCACCGTGTCGGTGGTGCCGTCGGCGTACCGGACCCGCAGGGTGCCGGACGCCGCGACGGTGATCGCGTCCCGCCGACCGTCGCCGTCGACGTCCCCGTCGAGGGCCGGCCGCGGCGGGTCGCTCGGCGGCGGAACGGGTGGCGGGGACGGCTGCTCCGTGGCGGGCGCGGCCGTGGCGGGCGCGGCCGTGGTGGGAGCGCTGGTCGGCGGGGCCGGCGCGGCGTCGGCCACCGGCGCCGCCGGCCGGTCCACCGCGCTCGCGATCAGCACGGCGGCGACCGCCACGGCCGCCCCGCCGCCCAGGCCCAGGAGCCTCCTCCGGCGCCGGCCTTGCTCGTCCGTCCTGAGTGGACTCTCGGTGCTGCTGGTCGTCATGGCTTTCTCCCCCGATGCTTGTCGGTCGGCCGGCGGAGTGCCGGCCGGTCCGATGCGGGAAGGACGCCGGCCCGGCCGTATCCGTTGTCACCCTTTCGGGCACACCCGCTGCCCGGTGTCGGGCGGCGGGCACGGGTCCGGGCCCCGGCGGTGTCCGCCGGGGCCCGTCCGTACAGCACAGCTCACCAGCGATGCGCCACGTCGATCACCAGCCGGGACCCGGTGCCGGGGCCGGCCAGCACGAAGACCCGGAACGGCAGCCGCGCCCGCACCCCGAGCCCCACCGTGGTCGTGGCCTCGAAACTGCCTGCGTAGGCCACCTGGCGGAACGTCCGATATCCGGCCACGTTCACCAGCTCCGCCCGGTTCGCCGGCCGGTACGTCGGCCGGTAGTTCGCGTCGTGGTCGGCAACCGCCGCGGTCACCTGCAGCTTCGCCCCGCCGCGCAGCGGCACCAGGAAGCCGGCGCCTTCCGTGCGCACCTCCGGGACGTAGTTCACCCAGTACATGCCCGCCCGGCCGCCGCGCACATCGAGCACCAGCCGGTCGAAGCAGGCATGCTGCCCGGCCCGCACGTTCGTCAGCTCACCCCCGGTCCCGCCCGAGGCCTGCTTCGGCAGGGACCCCCAGGTGATCCCGCAGTACGGCGCTGCGGACGCGGACGCCGGAGCCACCCAGGCCGTCACCCCGAGCGCCACCGCCGCGGCCGCTACAGCCAGCCATCGCTTCATGTCGGTTCCCCCTCTTCGCGCGCCCGGGCTGTCCGGACAGTGCGGAGACGCCGGCCGACCAGGTCGGATTACGCACCGGCGGCGGTCTGCCCGTCCGGGCAGTCAGCAGGTCCAGCGGTCGCCCGGCAGGAAGGCGCTTCAGGACGTCGTGGTGCCGGCGAGGTGGGAGTGGACGGCGGAGATCACCACGGATCCCTCGCCGACCGCCGACGCGACCCGCTTGACGGACCCGGCGCGCACGTCACCGACAGCGAACAGTCCGGGCACCGACGTCGCGAAGCCGTCGCGGGTGACGACGAAACCTTTGGCGTCGAGCTCGACGCCCACCTCATGCAGCCAGGTCGTGCAGGGGTCCGCGCCGATCATCAGGAAGAGTCCGGCTGCGTCGAGCCGGACGTCCCGCTCGAGGACATGGTCCCGCCAGGTCAGCGCGCTCAGCCGACTCGTGCCGTGGACGGTGGACAGCTCCGAGCGAGGGTGGACGGTGACCCGTTCGTGGTGAGTGAGGCGCTGAGCCAGGTATTTCGACATCGTGTCGCGGAGGTCGTCACGGCGGATCAGGACGTGGACCTGGCCGGCGTGCCGTGCCAGGAACAGGGCGGCTTGGCCGGCCGAGTTGGCGCCTCCGACCACGACGGCGTTCCTGCCGGCCACCACCTTGGCCTCGAGCTCGCTCGCGGCGTAGTAAACGCCTCGTCCCTCGAGGTCAGCCAGAGCCAGCCACGTCCAGGCGCCGATACCGGACGCCGCTGGCGATGATCACGGCGCAAGCCACGACGTCGGTGCTCGTCGTCGAGCCGGAGCGCGGAAGCCTCCGGACACCGGCGACGAGCATCTAGTGACGGAGCGGGGTGACACCAGCCTCGTCAGGAACTTGACGGTCACTGCAGCATCGCGGCCCGCGCCAGCTCAGCTCCCGGAGCCGCCCCGGCGCGGGAAAGCCGCGGTAGTTCTCGATCCGCGACGAGCTGGGCCACGGCCAGCCCCCCGATGGCGAGGTCCTCGACGGCGACGAGGCGACCAGCCCCTCCGAGGCCCCGTAGACGGCGGCCGCCAGCCCCGCTGGTCCGGCGCCCACCACGAGCAGGTCACATCGTAGAGTCGTCGGAAAGGCCCCACAGGTCGATCCCGAGCGCGGTCACCAGATCGCGCATCGTCGGAGCGGTCATGACCCGCCGCTGTCCCGTCCCCACAACCGTGCCCGCCTCAGGCAGCGCAGTGGTCTTCGCCAGCTCCGACCAAGCCGACGGGTCCGAACGCAGGACCGTCCGGTAGGGGAGTTGGTTGCGCTCGGCAAACTCCTGAAGTCGGTGCAGGTCGCGGTCGTCGTCTCCGGCGAGTACGAGACCGCCCTCGCCCATTCTCTTCAACATGCGCCGCCGGGCGTCGAACGCGGAGAGCATGACATCGCTCAGCTCTCCCGAGATCTCCACGAGCCGGCGCAGCTCGTCGACCCGCACTCGAAGCACCGCGGTCTCCTCCATGGCCACGCCCGGGAGGAAGGCCCGCTGGCCCATCAACATGCCCAACTCGCCGACGAAGTCGCCCTCCTCGATGACGAAGACCACCCGGTCAGCCCGGCGGTCGACAAGAAGCACGCCGCCGGCGAGGACGAGGTACAGGTCGTAAGGATCACCGGCGTCCCACAACAGCTCACCGGGCTCGGGATGCAGCACCTCACCGGCCGATCGCAGCAGGTCCAGAGCGTGTCGACTGAACACCGGCCAGGCCAGCGCATCGACATCGTCCTGCCGCCGGGACGAGTAGTGGGTCTGCTCGTCGGGCCCGGGGATGCTGCTCATGCGTCTCCTCCACCTGGCGAACGGATCGATCCAACACTCTCATCAGCGTCGGGGTCGGTCATGTCGTCCCAGGCTGACAGGAGCCGACAGCGAACCGGTGGCGTGCTACCTTCCGCGCTCGTGCGGCTCTGCGTCGTCCCGACCGCCTGGTTCTGACGTGGCCACGGTCGAGGACGTACGGTGGCTGGGCTCGAGCCTGGAGCGCTCGTACCAGGTCTACGTCCGGGGCAGGCTGAAGTTCCGCGTCAAGCAGATCGTCTACGTCGCGTTCTCGCTCGACGAGACGGAGATGGGTTTCGCGTTTCCCAAGGAGGAGCGGGCGGCGCTTGTCGCGGCGCAGCCGCAGCGCTTCCACCTGCCGCGGCCGTCGGACCTGCGGTTCAACTGGGTGGAGGCCGACCTGGCCGCCCTCGACCCGGCGGAGGCGCGCGAGTTCGTGGTCGACGCCTGGCGCATGGTCGTGCCGAAGAAGCTCGCCCGCGCCTACGATCTCGCCCACCCCGATGGCCCAGGTTGAGCCCGGGTGCCGGCTCGCTTCTGGCCGGTCGGTGACGCGGCTCGCCTAAGGGTTACGGTGCGCGAATATGTCGGCAGCCCCGTTGGTGTCCATGGGCACGAGGTTGCTCGCGCCGGAGGTGAAGGACACGAACCTCCCGTCCCCGGAGATGGCCGACGCGACGCTGTCCTGGTTGCCCTGCACGTTCGAGCTGCTCACCGACACCCGCGTGGTCGTGGCTTGCTGCCTGTCCCGTACGAAGACGTCCGGCCGACCATTCGTGTCACCGGTGACGAGGTTGTCGGCGAAGCTGTCGAAGCTGACCCGCCGGCCATCGTCGGAGACCGACCCGTAGAAGCTCTGGCCGTTTCCTTGTCGACCGGCGCTGTCGACCGACAGCCGGGAGGTCGTGCCCGTCGCCCGGTCACGGATGAAGACGTCCGCCTCGCCGTTGGTGTCATCCGGGACCAGGTTGGTCGCCACCGAGGTGAAGACGACGTAGCGCCCGTCGCCCGAGACGTCGGCGATCGTGCTGAGGCCGTTGGCCGGTTCTCCGCCGAGGCCGATGGACACGAGCTCGGTGGTCGCCGTGCCGAGGTCCCGGAGGAACACGTCGACCTGACCGTTCAGGTCGTCGGCAACGAGATTCGAGGCGCCTGACTCGTACGCGACGTAGCGGCCGTCCGCTGACACCGAGGCGCCGGTGCTCTCGCCGTTCGCCTGGACGCCACCGGGGCCGATCGAGATCCGGCGGGTCGTGTTCGCCGTCCGGTTGCGCACGAACACGTCGAACCCGCCGTTGGTGTCGCCCGGCACGAGGTTGGTGGCGTACGAGTCGAAGGCCACGATCCCGCCCTGCGCCGATATCGACGGCCGGAAGCTCGGCCCGTTCGCCTGGCCGCCCGAGCTCGACACCGACAAGCGGCTCTGCGTGCCGGTGGACACATTGCGGATGAAGACGTCGTAGGCGCCGTTGCTGTCCCGACTGACGATGTTGGACGCTTCCGAGTCGAAGACGACCAGGCGGCCGTCGATGCCCATCCCGCCGGGACGGCTGTTGCCGTTGGCCGGCCCCCCGTCGCGGGACATCGACACCAGCCGCGTCGTGCTGCTGTCCCGGTCCCGCACGAACACGTCCGCGAAGCCGTTGGTGTCTCCTGCGACGAGGTTCGTCGCCGCCGAAGCGAAGGTCACGTGGCGGCCGAACGTCGACAGCTTCGAGGCGCCGCTGTCCGCGTTGGCCTGGCGGAACGGAGTCCCGACCGACACGCGGACGGTGAACGGCGTGGCGGCCATGGCCGTGCCCGCGGGCGACGCCAGCACTACCCCGCAACAGACGACCGCGACTCCCAGGGTTGTGATCGAGCTGCGCGCGCCGAAGGTCTTCATGATCGGCCCCCCACCGGGTCGTCCCGGCTGGACAGTACGCCGAAGCATCGCAGCGGGGCACCCCTAGGCAGGCGGGGTAGGCGCGAGCGGATCGTGAGCGCTAGAACCGCGTCGGGATGTACCGCTGTGACAGGTCGGGCTCTGTGTAGCCGCCGGGGCGCTGCCGCTTGGGCAGCGTGATGTCCCGCTGGGGGAGCGGCTTGTAGGGGATCTGGCCGAGGAGATGGCTGATGATGTTGAGCCGGCCACGCTGCTTGTCGTCCGTGCGCGCGACGTACCAGGGCCCCCACGCAGTGTCGGTCGCGGCGAGCATCGCGTCCCTGGCTCTGGAGTAGTCGTACCAGCGGCTGTAGGACTTCAAATCCATGTCCGTCAGCTTCCAGACCTTCCGGGGGTCGTTGATCCGGCTCTCCAGACGCCTGGTCTGCTCCTCGGAGCTGACCTCGAGCCAGTACTTCAGCAGCAGGATCCCGGCATCGGTCACTGCCTTTTCGAACGGCGGCGCCTGCTCGAGGAAGCGCTGGGTCTCCTCCGGCTTGCAGAAGCCCATCACCCGCTCGACGCCCGCCCGGTTGTACCAACTCCGGTCGAAGATCACGACCTCACCGGCGGCCGGGAAGTGCTGCAGGTACCGCTGGACGTACATCTGGGACTTCTCGCGCTCGGTCGGCGCGGGCAGCGCAACGACCCGGAACACCCGCGGGCTGACCCGCTCGGTGATCCGCTTGATCGTGCCCCCCTTCCCGGCGGTGTCCCGACCCTCGAACACGATGCAGATCTTGGCTCCCGACGCCTTGACCCACTCCTGCATGGCGACGAGCTCGCCGTGCAGGAGTCTCATCTCCCGCTCGTACTCCTTCCGCTTCATCTTCTTCCGCGGACCGGTCTCCGCCTCCTGATCCGCCACGGCCGACGAGGCCTGGACGTCCTCGGCGTTCTGCTCCTGCTCTTGCTTCGTCTTCCTCTTCTTGGCCATCTCGCATGCCTCCAGTAGGCGCGCTGACGTCAGATCAGCCCACGTCCAGGACCGTGGTCAACAACGCAGGTTCAGATCTTTCCGCGCCGGCGTGGGCGGCGCCTCACTCCGGCAGAGTGAGGGAGATCGCGGACCGGGTCAGCCGGGTCCGGCCAGCTTCGTCAGGAGCCGCCGCCGAAGGTCTCGACCAGCAGCCGCCGCTCCGCCTCGGTCAGGTTGGCGTCCACGAGCTTCCAGTGCGTGTCGCGGAAGCGCTCTCCCAACCGGTCGAGGTTTCCCTCCTCGGTGACGGCGAACAGAGCGGACGTCCCCTCTGTCACCTGAGCGCGGATCTTCTCCAGCTCGTCCTTGGTGATGCCGGTGCCCTGCGTCGCCTTGCTGATCGCGCCGATGGCCGCTCCGGCCGCCGCACCGGCGAGGGGCACCATGAACAGGGTGCCGGCGAGCAGGCCCCACAGCGCGCCCCACCCGGTGCCGTGCCGCGCCTCGTCGTGTCCGTGCTTCAGGGTCGGACGGGACTCGCCGACCGGCCACGACAGGACCGCATGGTCGACGATCTTGACCAGGCCGTCCGACGCCGCGGCGTCGAGTCTCGACGCGGCCTCCCCGGCGCCGTCCGGGTCCTCGAACTTCCACACCGTGAAGGCGGCCATCTCGCGCTCCTTGACTCGGCGCCACAGCAAGGTCGCCTGCGGCGATCAACCGGGGTGAGCGTGCCTGACGATACAGCCGCGGCGCGGGCTGACCAGATGCTCCCAGCCGATCTCGGCCAGGCAGGACCGCAGCCAGGCCAGAGCGCCCCGTAGGCAGCGGTCGCCGACTGCGCGGAGTCGGCAGGTCCGGCGCGTCTCCAGTCGACGTCCGTGCTTCATCCGCCTCGGGTGATGTGAACGGCACGGAATTGTGCCCGTAAGAGCGAATGCGACGACTTGCCCGGCCCGCTCCGGCAGGCTATCGCCGGCTTCCGGTCGCGCTACGAGCGCAATGCAGCTTCCGCCACGACGCTGGTTCCGGAGCCGCCGGCGACGATTCCGTCGATGTCGGCGAGCGCGCCGATCGTGGCCCGCCGGCCGGACTTGGTGACGAACCGGGACGCGGCCTCGACCTTCGGGCCCATCGACCCGGCGGCGAACTCGTAGCGGGACAGCTCTTCCGGCGTCACCATGTCCAGCCGCCGCTGCTCCGGCGTACCCCAGCCGAGGTAGACCCCGTCCACGTCGGTGGCCATGACGAACAGGTCCGCGCCCACGTCCTCGGCCACCAGCTCGCTGGCGAGGTCCTTGTCGATCACCGCCTCGACGCCGACCAGCTCACCTGGCCCGGAGGACGGGTACATCGTCGGGATGCCGCCTCCGCCGGCGCAGATGACCACGGCTCCCCGGTCGAGAAGCCAGGTGATCGGCTCGATCTCCAGGACGCGGCGTGGCTCGGGCGAGGGCACGACCCGGCGCCAGGCGGATCCGTCCTGCCGGAACGTCCAGCCCTTCTCCGCCGCCAGCGCGTCCGCCGTCTCCTGTGGATAGACGGGCCCGACGAACTTGGTCGGGGTGGCGAACGCGGTGTCGGCCGGGTCGACAATGATCATGGTGAGCAGGGCGACGACCTGGAGTTCCGGTGGGAGCAGGCTTCTGAGTTCCTGCTGGATCAGGTACCCGATCATGCCCTGGGTCCCGGCGTCGAGGACGTCCAGCGGGTACGGCTCGGCACCCTGGTACGACTCGGCCTGCAGCGAGAGCAACCCCACCTGCGGACCGTTGCCGTGGACGACCACGATGCTGTGCTCCTTGGCGAGCGGCGCGATCGCCGCGGCCGCGACTCGAATGTTGCGGCGTTGGATCTCGGTGGTCATCGGGTCCGAACGGCGCAGCAGCGCGTTGCCACCCAGCGCGATCACGATTCGCACAGCCGACCCCCTACCTGCCCGTGACGTGCACCTCGGGTCCCGCGGCCCCACCGGAGCGCGCGCTCGGCACGCCGCGGACCAGACGTTATGCCGGGCGACGGCCCCCTAGATCACCCCCAGGAGATGAGGCGTTCGCCGGGCGACGAGCGGATGGTCTCGGTTAGCCCCCGGATCTCCGCGGCACCGGACAAACAGGCGTCCTGTCAAGAGGTGGTTCGACATGTCGTTCGGCGTGAATTCCGAGGTCGGCAAGCTGCGGCAGGTGATGGTGCACCGGCCGGGCCTGGAGCACACCCGCCTCACTCCCTCGAATGCCGAGGAGCTGCTCTTCGACGACGTGCTGTGGGTCGACCGGGCCCAGGCGGAGCACGACGCGTTCTGCACGGTGATGCGTGATCGCGGGGTCGAGGTGTTCGAGGCCGAGCGCCTGTTCGCCGAGGCGCTCGTCGAGCCCGGGGCCAAGGGCTGGGTGGGCGAGCACATCCTCAGCGAGCGCGAGGTCGGCATCGCCGCCGCGCAGCGGGCCCGCGAGTGGGTCGGCGAGGCCGAGCCGGCGGTCGTCGCAGACTTCCTGATCGGCGGGATCACCAGGGCCGACGTGGCCCAGGACCTCGGGCTGGTGTGGGAGTCGGCCACGTCGACGACGATGCTGTTGCCGCCGCTGCCCAACTTCCTGTTCCAGCGCGACCCGTCCTGCTGGATCTACGACGGCGTGACGCTCAACCCGATGACCAAGCCGGCCCGCAAGCCGGAGACGATGATCATGGAGGCGATCTACCGCTTCCACCCGATGTTCAGCGCCGAGAAGTTCCCGATCTGGCTGGGCGGCGCGGACGAGGACTGGGGCCGCGCCCACGTCGAGGGCGGCGACGTGCAGCCGATCGGCAACGGCGCGGTCATGATCGGGATGGGGGAGCGCACCACCCCGCAGGCGGTTCTGTGGATCGCGCGGTCGCTGTTCCGGGCGGGATCGGCCCGGGTGGTGCTGGCCGTGCTGCTGCCGAAGTCGCGCAGCTACATGCACCTCGACACAGTGATCACGATGTGTGATCGCGACCTGGTCACCGCGTTCCCGCAGGTGGTCGCCGGTGCGCGGATCTGGACCGTCCGGCCCGGGGACGACGCCGACGACCTCGTCGTCGAGGAGGCGTTCGGGTCGCTGCCGCAGCTCATGGGGGCCGTGCTCGGGGCCGACATGCGGATCGTCGAGACCGGCGGGGACAGCTTCGGCGCCGAGCGCGAGCAGTGGGACGACGGCAACAACGTGGTCGCCCTCGAGCCCGGCGTGGTCGTCGCGTACGAGCGCAACACCAGCACCAACGCCGCGCTGCGCAAGGCGGGCATCGAGGTGCTCGAGATCGAGGGCTTCGAGCTCGGTCGTGGCCGCGGCGGCTCGCACTGCATGACCTGCCCCCTTCAGCGCGACCCCGCGTACTGAGCAGATCGGGAGCCCACCATGGCGTTCAACCTGAGGAACCGGAGCTTCCTCAAGGAGGTCGACTTCGAGCCACGCGAGCTGCGCTACCTGCTGCGGCTGGCCGAGTCCCTCAAGCTGGCGAAGTACGCCGGCACCGAGGTCAAGCGCCTCGACGGCAAGGAGATCGCGCTCATCTTCGAGAAGACCTCGACCCGGACCCGGTCCGCGTTCGAGGTCGCCGCGTACGACCAGGGCGCGCACGTGACCTACCTGGACCCGTCCGGATCCCAGCTGGGGCACAAGGAGTCGGTCGCGGACACCGCCGCCGTCCTCGGCCGCATGTACGACGCGATCGAGTTCCGGGGCAACGAGCAGTCCGACGTCGAGGCCCTCGCGGCGCACGCGGGCGTGCCGGTCTACAACGGACTGACCAACGAGTGGCATCCCACCCAGATGCTGGCCGACTTCCTCACCATGCACGAGGCCAGCAACAAGCCCTACGACCGGCTCACCTACGCCTACGTCGGCGACTGCCGCTTCAACATGGGCCGCTCGCTGCTGGTCATGGGCGCGCTGATGGGCAGCGACGTCCGGCTCGCCGGACCGGCCGAGCTGCATCCGCCCAAGGACGTCGTGCAGATCGCCGAGGACATCGCCGGCCGCACCGGCGCCCGCGTCACGGTCACCGACAACCCCGCGGATGCCGTTGCCGGCGTGGACTTCATCCACACCGACGTCTGGGTCTCCATGGGCGAGTCCAAGGACGTCTGGACCGACCGGGTCCGGGTGCTGGCGCCGTACCAGGTGAACGCCGGACTGCTGCAGAGCTCCGGGAACGCGGCGGTCAAGTTCATGCACTGCCTGCCGGCCTTCCACGACTCCAACACCGTCGTCGGCCGGGAGATCATGGAGCACACGGGCATGACCTCCGGCATCGAGGTGACGAACGAGGTCTTCGAGTCCGAGGCCAGCATCGTCTTCGACCAGGCCGAGAACCGCCTGCACACCATCAAGGCGATCCTCGTCGCCACGCTCACCTGACGGCGTCTCCGGTGCCGCGCGTCGGTCCGGGCGCCGTCCCGATTTGAGGGCCGGTCATGACTGATCGAGTTGACATCCCGCCGGGCGCCGCCGCTCCTCCCACCGGAGAGCGGGCTACCGGGGAAGGCGGGAACCAGTTCGGCCTGCCGGCGGCGATGGCGCTGATCGTCGGCAGCATCATCGGCGTCGGCATCTTCAACCTGCCGACGTCGCTGGCCTTCTACGGCCCGATCACCCTGGTGTCGATGGCGCTGACGACCGTGGGCGCCATCGCGCTCGCGCTGCTGTTCGCCGCGCTGTCGCGGCGGCTGCCGGCCGACGGCGGTCCCTACGCGTACGCGCGGGTCGCGTTCGGCAACCCGCTCGGCTTCGCGAACGCCTGGTCCTACTGGATCACCGCCTGGGCCGGCAACGCGGCGATCGCGGTCGGCTGGGTCCTGTACGTCGAGGTCTTCATCAACACCGAGCACAACAGGCTGTTCTCCGTGCTGCTCGTGCTGGTCGGCCTGTGGATCCCGGCGGCCATCAACCTGTCCGGCGTGAAGAACATGGGAGCGGTCCAGGTGAGCACCACCATCGTGAAGTTCGCGGTGCTGGCGTTCATGTCGACCGTCGGCCTGTTCTACATCTCCAGCGCCAACTTCACGCCCTGGAACATCAGTGGGGAGAGCACGATCGCCGCGATCGGCGGCGGCATGGCCATCGCGCTGTTCAGCTACCTGGGGGTCGAGTGCGCGGCCGTGGCCGCGGCCAAGGTGCGCGACCCGGACCGCAACGTCCCGCGGGCGACCGTCCTGGGCACGATCGCCACGGCGGTCGTCTACATGCTCTCGCTCACGGTGGTGTTCGGCATCCTGCCGAGCTCGGAGCTCGCCGAGTCGAGCGCGCCGTTCTCCGACGCGGTCAACTCCATGTTCGGTGGTACCTGGGCCGGCTACGTCATGGCCGTCGCCGTCATCATCTCGGGCTTCGGCGCCCTCAACGGCTGGACCATGATCTGCGCCGAGATGCCCCTGGCCGCGGCGAAGGACGGCCTGTTCCCCGAGTCGTTCAAGCGCCTGTCCCGAAGAACGGGGTGCCGGCATTCGGCATCGTCGCGTCCACCGTGCTCGCGTCGATCGCCATGATCATCAACTATCTCGGGTCGGGTGGCGCGACGGTCTTCACCACCCTCGTCCTGATGACCGGCATCACCGCCGCCATCCCGTACGCGTTCTCCGCCCTCGCGCAGCTGAAGTGGCGCCTGGTCGATCACCGGACCATGCAGACACCACGCTTCGTCCGGGACATGATCGTCGCCGGGCTGTCGCTGGTCTTCTCCATCCTGTTCATCTGGTACTCGCGCAACACCGGCAACAGCTTCTGGGTCTACTGGGCTCCCTTCCTGCTCGCCGCCGGCGCCCTGCTCCTCGGCATTCCCGTCTACCTGGCCCAGCGCAGGCACCTGACGCCGGCACCTCCGGTGCCGCCGTACCGGTGAGCGGCGGCACCGCGTCGAAGTGAGAGGGCGGCGGCGATGACAACCCCGCAGACCACGTACCTGTCGGTGCGGCAGGCCGCGTTCATCGGTGTCGGGGCCATGGTGGGCGCGGGGATCTTCGCCCTGCTCGGGGCGGCGGGCGAGGTGGCCGGGGCCGCCGTCTGGGTGTCCTTCCTGCTGGCCGGCGTGATCGCGGCCCTGCAGGGCTACTCCTTCGCCAAGCTGGGCGCCCGCTACCCGTCGGCGGGCGGCCTGCTCGAGTACGTCGCGAAGGGGTTCGGCAACGGCCACCTCACCGGCATCACCGCCTGGCTGACGTACGCGGCGAACGCCATCGTCACCGCGATGGTGGCGGTGTCCTTCGGCAGCTACGCCAGCGCCGTCTTCGCCGACGAGAGCGCGGCCTGGGCCAAGTTCTTCGCCGCGCTGATCATCGTCGTCATGACCGCGGTGAACATCGTCGGGTCGAGGCTCGTCGCGGGCGCCCAGACCGTGATCGTGTACGTGGTGGTCGGGATCCTCGTCGTCTTCGCGGTGGTCACCCTCGTCAACATGGACCCGTCGCTGCTGGCGCCGTCGGGCTACCCGCCGCTGCGCGACATCGTCTCCAGCGTCGCGCTCACCTTCTTCGCCTTCCTCGGCTTCGGCATCATCACCTTCACGGCCAAGGACCTGGCGGACCCGTCGCGCCAGTTGCCGAAGGCGATGTTCCTCGCGCTCTCGATCGCCAGCGTCATCTACATCGCCATCGCGCTGGGTGTCTTCGGCACGCTGACCGTCGACGAGGTCATCTCCTCGGGTGACACCGCACTGGCCGTCGCCGCGGAGCCGTCGCTCGGCCAGGCGGGCTACTACCTGATGGCGGTCACGGCGCTGTTCGCGACCGCGGGCGCCACCAACGCCGGGCTGTACCCGGCGGCCGGGCTGTCCGACAGACTGGCCGAGACGGGACAGTTCCCCGGCCTCATGGCGCGCCGGTTCGGCGGGCGGGTGTCGGCCGGGCTGCTGATCGCGGCCGGGGCGTGCCTGGTGCTGGCCGTCCTGTTCGACCTGGATGCGATCGCCTCGATCGGCAGCGCGGTGGCGCTGCTGATCTTCACCTTCATCACCGCCGCACACTTCCGCGTCCGGGCCGAGACGGGCGCGAGCGCCGCCGTGCTCACGATCGCCATAGCCTCGGCCGGCATCGTGCTGGTGACCTTCGTCCTCACCACCCTCATCCACGAGACCGCCTCGATCATCACGCTGCTGGTCATCCTCGGGCTCAGCGTCGCCCTCGACCTCGGCTGGAAACGGACCGAAGCCGGCCGCGCCGGGCCGGTGCGACCAGCGCACCAGCCGCCCGGCCAGCCGGCCGCCCGGCCGCCCGCGGACGCCGGCGACGGACCGCCCACGATCTCGGAGAACAAGAGATGACACTCGTCAAGCCCCCCGCGGAGCCGGTCTCCTGGTACTCGACATCGGCGGAGGCGGCGGCCGAGCGGCTGGGTGTCAGCCCGGAGCGCGGGCTGGACGCCGCCGAGGTGACCCGGCGACTGGCCGAGTACGGACCCAACGAGTTGGCGACCGAGCCGCCGCCGAGCCGCTGGGAGGTGGCCCGGGGGCAGCTGTCCAACCCCATGAACATCATGTTGCTGATCGTCTGTGTGGCCAGTTTCGCGATCGGCCAGGTGGCGACGGCCCTGGTCGTGCTGGGTCTGGTGACCTTCAACGTCGTCATGGGCTCGAGCCAGGAGTTGAAGGCGCGAGCCAGCGTGGAGGCGCTGGCCCAGCTCCAGGTCCCGCGCGCCCGGGTGCGGCGATCCGGCGAGGTCGAGGAGATCGAGTCGACGAAGCTGGTGCCCGGGGACGTCGTGCTGCTCGAGGCGGGCGACGTCGTACCGGCGGACGGCAGGATCCTCACTTCCGCGTCGCTCGAGGTGCAGGAAGCTTCCCTCACCGGCGAGAGCGCGCCGGTGAGCAAGGACCGCACGACCCTTCCCGAGGGTGAGGTCGCGCTCGGCGACCGGACGAACCTGGTCTTCCAGAACACGCAGATCACCCGCGGCACGGCGATGTTCGTGGTCACCGCGACCGGCCAGGCGACCCAGATGGGCCAGATCGCCGACATGGTGACCGCCACGAAGCGGACCCGCTCGCCGCTGCAGCGGGAGCTCGACGGCATGACCAAGGTGTTCGGTTCGGTCGCCTGGCTGGCCGTCGCGGTGATCGCCATCTTCGGTGTCGTGCGGGGCCAGGAGATCGAGACCCTGCTGCTGCTGTGCGTGTCGACCGCGATCGCGTCGATCCCGACCGGCCTGCCGACCTTCGTCCAGGCCATGCTGTCGTCGGGGGCGCGGCGCCTGGCCGAGTCGAAGGCGGTGGTCAAGTCGCTGACCGACGTCGAGACCCTGGGCGGGACGACGGTCATCAACAGCGACAAGACCGGCACGCTGACGATGAACGCGATGACGTCCACCACGATGCTGGCCGGCGGCGACTGGTACACGATCGAAGGCGCCGGCTACCGGAAGACCGGCGCGATCCTGGGCGTGGCCGGGGGGAAGCTGCCGGACTTCAGCCGCCTGGCCCTCGGCCTGAGTCTCTGCACGGACGCGACCGTCGCCGATGACGAGACCGTCATCGGCGATCCCACCGAGGCGGCGTTCGTCGTGCTCGCCGCGAAGATGGGCACCGACGCCGCGCAGACGCGCGAAGCCCTGCCCCGCCGGGCCGAGGTGCCGTTCGACTCCGAGTACAAGTTCATGGCCACGTTCCACGACCGCCCGGACTGGATGACCGGCGGGATCCTGCACGAGGCGCACTTCGCCTGTGTCAAGGGCGCCCCCGACGTGGTCGTGCAGCGCTGCAGCCAGGCCCTGTGGCATGGCGAGCTCGTGCCCATCGACGCCGTGCGCGATGAGATCCTGGCCGCCAACCGGCAGCTCTCCGAGCGCGGCCTGCGCGTGCTGGCGTTCGCGGCCAGGGACCTCGACGACGCGGCGATGTCGGCGGCGCTCGCCGACCCGATGGCCGCGGTGACCGGCCTCGTGCTGGTCGCGATCGTCGGCATCATGGATCCGCTGCGCACCGAGGCCAGGGACGCCGTCCACGTCGCCCTCAAGGCGGGAATCGACGTGCGGATGATCACCGGTGACCACACGGTGACCGCCCGGGCCATCGCGGACGAGCTCGGGCTCGGGCCGGGCGTGATCACCGGAACCGAGCTCAGCCATCTGACCGATGCCGAGGTGATCCGCCAGCTCCCCGAACTGCACGTCTTCGGGCGGGTGGCACCGGAGGACAAGCTGCGGTTGGCGCGGGTCATGCAGGAGTCGGGTCAAGTGGTCGCCATGACCGGCGACGCGGTGAACGACGCGGCCGCCCTGAAGCAGGCCGACATCGGCGTCGCCATGGGAAGCGGCTCGGAGGTGACCAAGCAGGCGGCGAAGATCGTGCTGACCGACGACAACTTCGCCACCCTGGTGCGCGCCGTCGATCTGGGCCGCGACATCTATCGACGCATCACGTCGTACGTCAAGCTGCAGCTGACGATCCTGTCGTCGGTGCTGCAGCTGATGGTCTTCGCCACGATCCTCAACATCAACAGCGGTGTCGCGCTCTTCCCACTGCAGCTGCTGTTCTGCAAGTTCTTCGTCGTCATCACGGTGGTGATCGGGTTCATCGCCGACGTTCCCGACCCCGGGGTCATGCAGCGGCCACCGCGGAAGCCGGGCACGAAGATCGTCAACCCGCCGCAGATCATCCGCTGGGTCGTCACCGGGTTCATCGTCGCCGCCACCGCGTTGGCGGTGCTCGCCTGGGGGCCCGACGAGCCGAGCACCGAGCAGCCGTCCGCCGCCATGACCATGGCCTTCGCCATCGTCTCGCTCACCGCGGTCAACATCGGCCTGGTGATGCGGCGAGAGCGGCAGGCGCCGTGGTCGTCGCCGGTGTTCCCGTACCTGGGCTGGATCATCCTCGGCTGGACCCTCACCTGGGCCGCCGTGGAGCTGAACATGCTGCAGCGCCTGCTCGACACGACCTCGCTCACCGGAGGGCAATGGCTGGTCGTGCTCGGCCTGTCCCTCATCGCGCCTGCGGTGGTCGCAGTCGACAAGGCAATCCAGCTCTCGCGCCATCCCGAAGCCCGAGTCGGGGCGAACCCGGAGGCGACGAGCCCCGCAGTTTCCTCCAGCACCTGACGACCTTCCCCCAGGTGCCGAGCGTCGGAGCGAGATCCGTCGCGCGTTCCGCGGCTGTCAGCTTCCAGCGGACGACAAGGCAAAGGCAAGGAGATCTCGCTCCTTGCCACTTCAACGTATAGCGCCCCGGGGGGCTTGCGGCAAGACCCGGGTCGGGCCGCAGAATCGGCGGCCCGACCAAGGATGGACAAAGGCATGGGGCAGCTGGTGTTGGGCCTGCACGAGGTCGACGAGAGGCAGGTCGCGCTCGTCGGCGGCAAGGGCGCGCACCTGGGCGCGCTGTCGCGGATCGACGGCGTCCGCGTGCCGGCCGGCTTCTGCGTGACGACGGACGCCTTCCGACGGATCATGGCGGAAGCGCCGTCGATCGACGATCGGCTCGATCAGCTGTCGCGCCTGGACCCGGACGACCGGGAGGCGATCCGCACGCTCAGCGCGGCGATCCGCCGGACCCTCGAAGAGATAGCCATCCCTGGCGATCTCGCGGCGGCGATCACCCGCGCTCTCGCCCCGCTCGGCGAGGACGCTGCCTACGCCGTCCGATCCAGCGCGACGGCAGAGGACCTGCCGACGGCCTCCTTCGCCGGCCAGCAGGACACGTACCTGAACGTCGTGGGCCCGGCCGCGATCCTCCAGCACGTCAGCCGGTGCTGGGCGTCGCTCTTCACCGAGCGGGCCGTGAGCTACCGCCAGCGGAGAGGCATCGACCACCGTACGGTCGGAATGGCCGTGGTCGTGCAGCGGATGGTCTTCCCGCAGGTGGCCGGCATCCTTTTCACGGCCGATCCGGTGACGGGCAACCGGAAGGTCGCCTCCGTGGAGGCCAGCTTCGGCCTCGGTGAGGCCCTGGTCTCCGGCCTGGTGAACCCGGACGTCTACACGGTGCGCGACGGCGAGGTCGTCGCCAAGGTGGTCGGCACCAAGCAGCTCGCCATCCACGCCTCGCCGGCGGGCGGGACGCAGGAACAGGCGATCGAGGAGGAGCTGCAGGACCAGCCTGCGCTGACGGATGCGCAGGTCGTGCAACTCGCGCAGCTCGGCCGGCGGATCGAAGCGCACTTCGGTCGCCCGCAGGACATCGAGTGGTGCCTGGTCGACGACGGCTTCGAGATCGTCCAGAGCCGGCCGATCACCACGCTGTTCCCCATCCCCGAGGCCGGCGACCGGGACAACCACGTCTACCTCTCAGTCGGTCATCAGCAGATGATGACCGATCCCATGAAGCCCCTCGGGCTGTCCTTCTGGCAGATGACGACCCCCGCGCCCGTGGCCGAGGCCGGCGGCCGCCTGTTCGTCGACGTCACCCAGAGGCTGGCCTCGCCGGCGAGCCGCGCCGGCCTCCTGGAGGCCGCGGGGAGATCCGATCCGCTGACCGGGGACGCGCTGCGGACCATCCTCGAGCGCGACGGCTTCATCCGGCCGCTCCCTGAGGAGAGTCCCCCCGGGCCACTGTTCGGCGGCGCGCCAGCCCCGATCGAGACCGATCCGGCCATCGTCACCGAGCTGATCCGGCGCAGCCAGGCATCGATCGCCGCCTCGGAACGCGAGATCCGGACGAAGTCCGGAGCGGCGCTGCTCGACTTCATCCGGGCGGACTTCCAGGAGCTGAGGCGGATCCTGTTCGATCCGCAGAGCCATCAGGTGTTCATGTCGGCGATGGAGGCCGCGTGGTGGCTCAACGACCAGCTGCAGGCGTGGCTGGGCGAGAAGAACGCGGCTGACACGCTCACGCAGTCCGTTCCCCACAACGTCACCTCGGAGATGGGGCTGGCGCTCCTGGACGTCGCGGACGTGATCCGCCCGCATCCGGAGGTGGTGGCGTTCCTGCATCACGTCGAGGACGAGGGATTCCTGGACGAGCTGCCCGAGCTCCCGGGCGGGCGGGAAGCGCGAGACGCCATCGAGGCGTGGCTCGACACGTACGGCATGCGCTGCGTCGGCGAGATCGACGTCACGCGGCCGCGGTGGAGGGAGCGCCCCTCCACGCTCGTGCCCGTGATCCTCGGCAACATCAAGAACTTCGAGCCGGGCGCCGGCGCGCGGCGCTTCGAGCAAGGGCGGCAGGAGGCATGGGCGAAGGAACAGGACGTGCTGGAGCGCTTGCGGGCCCGGCCGGACGGGGAGCGGAAGGCCGACGAGGCCAAGCGGATGATCGACCGGGTGCGGACCTTCATCGGGTACCGGGAGTACCCGAAGTACGGCATGGTCAGCCGCTACTTCGTGTACAAGCGGGCCCTGCTGGACGAGGCCGAGCGCCTCGTGCAGGCCAATGTGCTTCGTGAGCAGGAAGACATCTTCTACCTCACGTTCTCAGAGCTCCACGACGTCGTGCGCACGAAGCAGGTGGATGACCAGCTCATCGGCCGGCGCAAGGACGCGTTCCGGTCGTACCAAGCGCTCACGCCGCCCCGGGTGCTCACCTCGGACGGCGAGGTCATCACCGGGGCGTACCGACGCGACGACGTGCCGACCGGTGCCCTGGTCGGCCTACCGGTCTCCGCCGGGGTCATCGAAGGGCGGGCCCGCGTCATCCTGGACATGGCGCAGGCCGATCTCGAAGCGGGCGACATCCTGGTCACGGCCTACACGGACCCCAGCTGGACGCCGCTGTTCGTGGCGATCGCGGGCCTGGTCACGGAGGTCGGAGGCCTGATGACCCATGGCGCGGTGATCGCACGCGAGTACGGCTTGCCGGCCGTCGTCGGTGTGGTCGATGCCACCCGGCTGATCCCCGATGGGCGGCGGATCCGCGTGCACGGAACCGACGGGTACGTCGAGATCCTGCCCTGACGTCGCCGGATCCGTGAGGTATCACCGGTGCCGTTCACCGCCTCCTCCTAGCCGTACGCGAGGAGGACGTCATGGCAGCGGACGACAAGTTCAACTGGGCGAAGAACACCCGGAGCTTCACGACG
This sequence comes from uncultured Actinomycetota bacterium, assembly GCA_963849885.1. Classification (GTDB taxonomy): domain Bacteria; phylum Actinomycetota; class Actinomycetes; order Mycobacteriales; family CADCTP01; genus CADCTP01. The sequence continues at coordinate 24,458 of CAWKIV010000008.1, forward strand.
GAGGGCAGCCAGCCGGCGCAGCTGCTGCTGCGTCAGGTCGGCGACGACGACTTCCAGCTGGGCGGGCCGTTCCTGTTCACCCATCCGGTGACGGGCCGGGAGATCCCGGTCAGCGCCGACCTGCTCACCGAGACCGACCTCGCCTCCGTGCCGGCCTTCCTCGGCTGGTTCGTCCGGCGCCACGGCCGGCACACCTTCGCCGCGCTCATGCACGACGAGCTCATCACGGACAAGCCGGAGTCGCTGCCGGAGCCGCTGCGGATGTCCCGGGCCGAGGCCGACCTCCAGTTCCGGGACGCCCTCGTCGACTCGCAGGTCCCGCTGGTGAAGGCCTGGATCATGTGGGCCGGCGTGGCGGCCGGCACCCGCTGGTCGATGCGGCCCTGGGGCGCGGCCGGTCTCGCCGCGTGGGTCCTCTCCGCCGTCGCGGGCACGGTCGTGCTCGTCGTCGGGGTCCTGACCGGCAACCCGGTGCTCACCGCCGCCGCGGTCGTCGCCCCCGTGCCGTTCGCGCTGCTGTGGGGACGCCAGTGGGCGGCCGGCCTCACCGCGGGATACGCGCTGTGGTTCGTCGCCGCGGGCGCTCTTCCCGCCTGGCTGGCCTACCAGGTGTACCGGGCGGTCGAGTGGGCCGTGATCCCGATCCGAGCCCTCCGACAGCGCAACAAGGGCGTCCCGATGCCGACCCCGGCCCCCTACAGCAAGCGGTGACTCCCGGAGCGCGGAGGGTGCGCTAGGCGGAGAGCAGGCCGAGCTCGCGGGCCCGGCTGACCGCCTCGGTCCGGGTGTTGGCGTGCAGCTTGCGATAGACCGCGCCGACGTGGCTCTTGACCGTGTTGCGCGAGACGTGCAGCTCGTCGGCGATCTCGCCGAGGGACAGGTGGGTCGGCAGCAGCCGCAGCACCCGCTCCTCGGCGGCGCTCAGCGCCATCGCGCTCGGCACGACGTTGCGGCCGCCGGCCCGGGCTACGGCCTGGGACAGGGCCTGCAGCCGGTCGCGCAGGACGCCCTCGGTCAGCAGCCGGGCCAGGTGGCGCCGCGCGTCCTCGATCCGGGTGCGGGCCGCGGCGACGTCGTCCAGCTCCAGCGCCACCTCGCCGAGGACCAGCGCCGCCTGCACCGCCAGCCAGGGGAACGCGGTGGGCGGGAACTGCAGGTATGTCCGGACCGCGGTGCCCAGCTGGTGGCGGGCCTCGGGCCGCCGCCCGGCTCGCAGGTCGGCCTTGGCGGTCGCCAGGTGGGTCAGCACGCTGGTCATGTCGTCGTGCAGGTTTGCGGCGACCATCACCTGGTGCGCGCTCTCGGCGCACTGGTCGGCCGCCGCATCCTCGTGGCGTTCCGCGTGCAGCAGGGAGAGTTGGGCCAGGGCCATGTGCGCGGCCAGGCGCGCGGTCTCCCGTCCCAGCAGCGCCGCCTGTTCGAGGTGCTTGCTCCCGTCCTCGGGCGAGCCTGCCAGCACCTCGGCGGTGCCCAGCACCATCGCCGCCAGCGGGTGGAACGGGCTGCCCGGCGGCTCCAGCTCGAGCGCGCGCCTGGCGTCGACGACCATCCGGTCGACCCCGAGTGAGCCCAGGGCGGCGCCCAGCAGGGCGACGGCGGAACGCAGGGAGGTGTGGCCGTCGGGCATCCGGCCGGCGAACTCGGCGCGGCCGGCGGCGAGCAGGAAGTGGTGCGCCCGCCCGGTGTCGCCGGAGACCGCGTACGTCCATGCCGCCATCAGCGCCGCCGGCGGGTAGCCCTCCAGCGCCTCCGGCCCGAGCGCTTCCACCCAGCCCCGGACGGTGGCGATCCGGCCGGCGGCGATGAACCCGCGGTAGTGGCGGGAGACGAGTGGGCCGGCCGAGGCGGGTCGGCCTCCGGCGATCCAGTGTGCGACCGCCTGCTCGGCCTTGCCGTGCTGCTCGTACCAGCCCGCGGCCCGGCGGAGCACCCGCTGCTCCTCCCCGGGCTCGCGCCGGCGCAGCTCCGCGACCAGCGCTTCGGCGAAGAGCCGGTGGTACCGATACCACTCGCGGTGGTGGTCCAGGGGCACCAGGAACAGGTTCCGCAGCTCGATCTCGGCCAGCCGGGCCGCCGAACCGGTGGTCTCGAGGACCGCGTCGCACAACCCGGCCGACAGCTGCCCGAGCACCGCGGTGCGCAGCAGGAAACGCACGGTGTCCGGCGGCTGGTGCGCGAGCAGCTCGTCCCGGAAGAAGTCGACGATGTAGGCATCGCTCCCGCCCATGTCCTCCGCTGCCGCCGGCCGGTCGATGCGGTCCCGCATCGCCACCGCCGCCAGGTAGACCCCGGCCGGCCACCCCTCGGTCCGGTCGACCAGCCGCTGTAGCTCCGCGTCGCCCAGCCGGACGCCGGCGAGAGCGACGACGTCGCCGGCCTCCGCGCTGTCGAAGGCGAGGTCCACCACACCGAACTCGGCGCACCGTCGCTCCGCCCGGAGCCGGCCGAGTGTCAACGACGGCACGGTACGGCTCGCCACCGCCAGCTGCGAGCCGGGCGGCAGGCTGGTCGCCAGCTTGATCAGCAGCTCCGGCACCGGCGTGCGGTGAAGGTGATGGATGTCGTCCAGGACGATGAGGACCGGCCTGTCCCGCTCGCGGATTCCCCGCACCAGCAGCGGCACGGTCAGGCCGTGCGCCGGCCCGCCCTCGAACGGGCCGGGATCGGTCCGCACGAGGCCGTCCAGCGCGTGTCCGATGTGGTCGAGCATCCGCCCGGGGTCGTTGTCGGCTTCGTCCACCGTCACCCAGGCGACGTCCCGACCGTCCTGCTCGGCCCACTGTGCCAGCGCGGTGGTCTTGCCGTAGCCCGGCGGCGCGACCAGGAGGATCAGCGGCTGCTCGGCCGTCCGGGCCAGGCGCCCCAGGAGCCTCTCCCGCCGGACCAGGCCCGGTCGGTTGACCGGCGCGATGATCTTCGGCTCCACCGCCGCAACCGTCACCGTGACCCCATCTTGTCCGGAGGGTTCACGCGCGAGTGGACTCGCACCGCGCGGTCCACCCAATCCCCTCTCGCCGGGACGAAGGGCGAGACGCTGACGCAGAACGCTCTGGCGTTCGTGCTCACCCAACCCTGGCCCGGCTGGCGGCGCAACTTGAGCCCGTCGAGCCGTCCGAATGCACCGCAGTGGGAGTGCCGAGATCTATCCGAAGGTGAAGGCGTAGGCCTGGGCGCCGGGATCCAGGAAGGTGATCTCGAAGGTGCGCTCAGTGACGGGACCGGGCTGACGGATGAGCTGGTACAGCCGCGGGTCGGTGATCGTGCCGTCGCCCCGGTCGTCGACGTCGGTTCCGTGGGCGGCGCCTGGTGGCTCCCCGTCGAGGCGCACGCGGCACCGCACGGAGGTCCCTCGCGCCGGCGGTGCCACGACCAGGTTCAGGTCGCGGGCGTGGAAGCGGCAGACGATCCGCCCGTCCGGCTCGTGCAGCACGGCGGCCCGCCGCTGGACCGTCCAGGCGCCCGCAAGGGCCCAGTGGTTCAGCCGCAACCGCGCGGGCGCGGTGTAGTCGTGCCGGGTGGCCAGGACGGCGCCGTTGGGTGACGCGAAGTTGTCGGTGCGCTCGTAGCCGAGGTAGTTCTCCGGCGACCGCAGGCTGTCCCAGTCGGCGGCAACTTCCACGCCGCCGGCGTCGACGGCGACCGGGTCGTGGCTGATGTCGCTCGCTCCGGCGGCGGCGAGCAGCCGCATCAGGACCATCTCCGACTGCTCGTATTCCCCCTCCCCGAACCGGTGGTGTCGGATGCGCCCTTGCGCGTCGACGAAGTAGAGGGCGGGCCAGTAGTGGTTCGCGAAGGCACTCCAGATCGCGTAGTCGTTGTCCACCGCGACCGGGTAGTCGACGCGCAGGTCCTTGACGGCTCGGCGGACGTTGTCGAGGTCGTGCTCGAAGTCGAACTCGGGAGTGTGTACGCCGAGCACGACGAGGCCGTCGTCCTTGTACTTCTCGGCCCAGGCCCGGACGTAGGGAAGCGTCCGCAGCCAGTTGACGCACGTGTAGGTCCAGAACTGGACCAGGACGACGTTGCCGCGCAGCTCGTCGGTGGTCAGCGGCGGCGAGCCGAGCCACTCGGTCGCGCCGTCGAGCGAAGGCATCGAGCCTTCAACGGGCAGTGGGGCCGCTGCCGGATGCATCGTCGCGCGGAAGAGCCGGTTGGTGTTCGAGAGAAAGGTGGTCCATGCGGTGGTGTCCTGGTCCATGGGCGTTCCTTCGGCCTGGAGCTAGCGCAGCGACCTGAACGCGGCCCGGAGTTCGCTGGAGAAGAGCTCCGGCTCCTCCCAGGCGGCGAAGTGCCCGCCCCGGTCGACCTCGTTGAAGTAGGCGAGGCCGGGGTAGACCGCCTCGACCCAGCTCCGCGGCGACGCCCAGATCTCGCCGGGGAACGTCGTGAAGCCGACCGGAACGGAGACCGGCGGAGGAGGCTGGCCGCTCGCCAGCGCCGCGGCCAGCGCTCGTGCGTCCTCCCAGTACGACCGGGCCGCCGACGCCGCGGTGCCGGTCAGCCAGTACAGCGTGATGTTGTCGACGATGGTGTCCCGGGTGAGACTGCCCACGGGCTCGCCGTCGACGAACGCGCGGGAGATCTTGTAGTAGCTGTCCGTGTCGTGGTCGAGCAGCCAGGCCGCCAGCGCGACGGGTGAGTCCAGGAGTGCGTAGCCGATCGTCTGTGGCCGCGTTGCCATCTCGAGGAAGTAGCCGAAGCCGTCCTGCCGGAACGTCGCGACCGCCTCGGCCGCTACGCGTTCCTGCTCGGATTCCCTGGGCAGGTGGTCGCCGATTGCGAGGACCGCCGTGAGCAGGTTCAGGTGGTAGCCGATCAGACCCTCGACCGCCTGGCGGCCCATCAGGTCCGTGACGAGGGCACCCACGTCGCCGCCCTGCGCGACGTAGCGGGGGTAGCCGAGGCGGTGCATCAGCTCCGCCCACGCCCGTCCGGTGCGGGCGGCGTCCCAGCCGAGCTCGGTCGGCTCGCCCGAGAAGCCGTAGCCCGGCAAGGACGGCAGCACCAGGTGGAACGCGTCCTCCGGGGCGCCGCCGTGAGCGGTCGGGTCGGTCAGCGGACCGACCGTGTCGAGCAGCTCGATGACCGAGCCCGGCCAGCCGTGGGTCATGATCAGCGGCAACGCGTTCTCGTGCCGCGACCTGACGTGGATGAAGTGGATCTCGACCCCGTCGATCCGGTCGTGAACTGCGGCAGCGCGTTGAGCTTCGCCTCGGCCGTGCGCCAGTCGTAGTCGGTCGCCCAGTAGCGGGCGAGCGCCTGCATCGTCGCCAGCTGCACGCCCTGCGAACGGTCGGGGACGAGCTCCTCGGTCGGCCAGCGCGTCGCCGCGATGCGCCGGCGCAAGTCGTCGATCTGCTCGTCCGGAACGTCGACGCGGAAAGGACGAATCTCGGTGGCGGTGTCGACGGTGCTGGTCATGACGATCTCCCTTCGTCACGCAGTGACTGAACGCGGCCCCGACCTCGGTCAGTCGTGTCCTCGGCCGCTGCCCGGCTCGGCAGGCGCGGGCCGGCCAGGGCGCTCTCGGACGGTGCGGGCGGCCCGCCCAAGCGTCGTCGGGCCCTGCCGTGCTCGCATCCGCCAGTGGCCGGTGAGACTGGCCAGTCGTCGCCCTGACGTGCCGACCCGGGAAGCGGGCCGACCGGCGGGTCACTCCTGCTCGCCGGCGGCCTCGTCGCCGGGCAGGACACGGTCGAGCTGGCTGCGCGAGCTGATGGCGAGCTTGGCGAAGACCTTGTGCAGGTGGTACTGGACCGTACGGGCACTGATGAACAGCCTGCTCCCGATCTCCGGGTTCGACAGGCCGTCGCGAGCCAGCCGCGCGATCACTGCCTCTTGGGCGGTCAGCTTGGCGCGGGTCTCGTCGGTGCGCTTGCGGGCGGTCTCGCCGGTGGCCCGCAGCTCGCGCCCCGCCCGCGCGGCGAATGCCTCGATCCCCATTGTCTCCAGCATGTGATGCGCGGTGCGCAGCTGTTCGCGCGCGTCAGTCCGGCGCCGCCGGCGGCGCAACCACTCCCCGTAGAGGAGATGCCCGCGAGCGGTCTGCGCACCCGCACGGGTACGGCCGAGCCGGTCGATCGACTCCCGGTACAGGTCCTCGGCAGCGTCGTCCTGGCTGGCGAGAGCGCGAAGTCGCGCCTCGATGCCCAGCGCCCACTCGGACGCTCCTCCCTGCGTGCGTTCGGACATCCACTCGAGTGCGGCCCTGACCAGCGCCACGTCACGGGTTCGGAACGCCGCCTCGGCCAGCTCGGGCACCACGAGGGGCCCCATGCCGATCTGGTCCCGCTTGAAGGCTCGCCAGGCGGCGTCGCGGGCCGCGCCGTGGCGACCCAGGCCATTGGCCAGCACCGAATTGGCATAGTCAGCCGTGGTGACCAGCCTGCCCAGACCGTAGGCGGTCGCCGCCCGCACCGTCTCCGCGATCAGCTCTGCGGCCGCCGGTTCCCGGCCCCGCCAGGCCGCGTGGATCGTCGCGGCAGATCTGGCCGGCGGGTTCCCCGTCACCTCGGCGATCAGACGATCCTCATCCACCAGCCGGGCCGCCGGAGTCAGTTCGCCGGCGAGCAGGTGTGCTTCGGCGAGGTTGTTGAGCGCGTACTGCAGCTGCATGGGAGCCCCTGTGTCGCGGGCGACCTGTGTCTGGACCACGGCCAAGGCATGCCATGACTCCGCGTCCCACAGCTCGAGCGCGGCGATGATGCTGGCTCCGGTGGCGAGCCAGCGCCAGCGATCCGCCTCGTCGTCGGCGAGGTCCAGCGCCAGACCCAGCTCGACCGCTCGAGCAAGCAGCGGCGCGGCCGGTGTGTGGCCCTCGGTCAGCCGCAGCGCGAACGCGTCCAGCAGGACGTCGACCGCACGCGGCGGTCGCGGGCCGGAGGGCGCGGCGCGCGCGACCTCGGCCGCCGCCCGGATGACGCCGGGGTTGTCCGGGTCGTCGGCCAAGATCGCGGCCCCGAGCGCTTCCAGGGTCAGCTCGCGAGCCAGGGCCGCGTCGAGGGACTCCAGGCGGGTGGCCGCGCCGAGCAGCAGCCGCACACCGTCGCCGGCGCCTCGCTGCACGAACGTGATCAGTCCGCGCAAGTGCGCCACCTCGGCGATGCGCAGCGGGTCGGGTGGCCCTGCCTCGACCGCGACCAGCAACTCCAGCGCGGCGTCCAGCGCGCCGGCGGCGCGCTTCGCCCGGGCGGCCGCGAGGAGGCGCCGGGCACGGCCGACGGGGTCGGGCGTCAGCGTCGCCGCGCGTTCCAGGAAGGCGGCGGCTGCCGCCAGACCGCCGCGGGTCTGCGCGCGTCCGGCCGAGCGCTCCAGCTCGGCGGCGACCTCCTCGTCGGGCCCCGGCGTGGCCTGGGCCCGATGCCAGGCCCGGCGGTCGGGATCGAGCCCCGGGTCGGTGGCATCGGCCAGCGCGCGATGCACGTCCTGGCGTTTCCGCAACGACGCCGACCGGTAGGCGGCCGAGCGCACCAGCGGATGACGGAACCGCACCCGGGCGCCGACCTCCAGCAGGCCGGCTTCGGCCGCCGGGGTCGCGGCCCGAGCCGGAAGTCCGAGCGACTCCGCCGCGCGCCACAGCAGCAGCGGATCCCCGACCGGCTCCGCCGCAGCCAGCAGCAGCAGCGTCCGCGTGTCGGCCGGAAGTGCGTCCAGCCGCCGCCGGAAGCTCTCCTCGATGCTCGCCGGGAGCGGCACCACGTCGGGGAGGGCGAACCCGCCCGCCAACTCCGCCGGCGTCAACGCCCGCGGCAGCTCCAATATCGCGAGCGGGTTGCCGCGCGTCTCCGCGACGATCCGGTCGCGGACCTCAGTGTCCAACGGCCCGGTCAATACCGTGTCCAGCAGCGCGCGTGCGTCGCGCTCCGGCAGACCCCCGACCGCCAGCTCAGGCAGGCCGGCGAGGTCGTCGGTCGGCTCGCGGGCCGCAAAGACCAAGCCGACCGGCTCCGCCACCAGGCGTCGCGCCACGAACCCGAGGACCTGCGCCGAGGCGTGATCCAGCCACTGCTCATCGTCGACCAGGCAGACCAGTGGGTGCTCCTCGGCCGCGTTGGACAGCAGGTTGAGGACGGCCAGGCCGACCACGAAGCGGTCCGGCGGCGCTCCGCGGCCGAGGCCGAAGGCCGTCCGCAGCGCAGTACGCTGCGGCGCCGGGAGCCGGTCGAGGCGATCCAGCATCGGCGCGCACAACTGATGCACTCCGGCGAACGCGAGCTCCATCTCCGACTGGACGCCGGCGGCGCGCGTCACCCGGCAGCCGGACGCGTGCACGGCCGCGTAGTCGAGCAGCGCCGTCTTGCCCACACCCGCCTCGCCGCAGAACACCAGCGCCCGGCCCTCGCCCGTACGAACCGCGTCGATGAGGCTGTCGAGCACGGCGCACTCGGTTTGCCGTCCCCGAAGCCCTCCCGGCGGCCCTCCCAGGTGAGAGGGTCGTCGCAGGCTCGGTGCCGGCACTACGCCCTCGGCGGGATGCTGTGGCCTGACCGGCGGGTCCGCGCCCGCTGCCCGGCCGTCTCGGTCCACGCTCCGGTAAGCGCTCCGGGTCCGGGTATGAGGGAGCAGCCGTTCGGCACGCCGGCCTCCGACAGATGCAGTGCAACGTAGCTACGGGACGTCGCACCGACACTGTGGGTCCGTGGCGCGGACGGGCGACAACCCTGAACGAAGGCTACCGGACGGGTTGAACTCGAGCGCGGCGCAGCCGTGGAATTCGCGGACCGGCTGGAGCAATTTGCTGGCGCCGCAGTCGTCCTCCGCGGCGGCCGACCGGACGGCCGATCCAGCGCCGACTAGGAGTTGGCGGCCTGGAACTTCGCGACCAGGTCGGCGGGCACCCGGCCGCGCTGGCTGACCTCGAGGCCCTGCGTCTCCGCCCACGCACGGACCGCCTTCGGGTCGTAGTCCCGGCCGGCTCCATTGACGCGGCCACCACGGTCACTCCGGCCTCGACCGGCGGCGCGCGTGCTGCTGCTGGTGCGGCGGGCGGCGGAGACGTAGCGGCCGAGGACCTCGCGCAGTGCCTTGGCGTTCTTGTCGGTGAGGTCGATCTCGTAGTCCTGCCGGTCGAGGCTGAACCGGATCGTCTCGCCCTTTCCGGCCGGAATGGGCTTGCCGTCGAGGTCGTCGGTGAGCTCGACAACAGTGCGCTGGGCCATCGTCTATAACCTCTCGTATTCGTCCCAGAACTGGGACGGGTCATCGTAGTTCGTCGTCCAAACTATATAGTCGGCTCCTCCTTCGCAAGCCAAAGGAAGTCTACTTGTGCTCAATAGGTGTTCATTGTGAGCTGCTTCCTTTGCCGGTGCCCGCTATCCAGCCGTACGTCGGCTGCTCGCTTGTCGGGGCGGTAGCCGGGCCGGGCCGGGTGGCACAGGATGCCGTCGGGGGTGGCGCGACGGCCGCCTGAGTGGTTTGTACGATGTGGCTCGGCCCAGGAAATCGGCCGAGGACTGAGGACCTCCGGAGATCGACGTGAGTTCGCAAGAGGTCATGGGCGCGGGTGGTGCGCGCCGCACAGGATCCGGACGGGATCGAGGACGGTCCACCATGTCGTGGGCGCCGGCGAGCTGGCCCGGTACCCGGAGTTCGCCGCGGTGGCGCAGGGCGGCGGCGTTCGGCGAGGTCTCCGTGACCGTGACGCCGGCATCCTGGATCTGCCCTCCGGGCCGGACGGCCAGCGTCCCTGACCCGGCGCCGGCCAGCGCGGCGCGCTCGCCCGTCACCCTCGGCAGGTGAGGATCTGCGCCGGTACGGCCACCAGGGTGGGTGCGGCGCTGAGGAGGCAGGATGACCGGGCCCACGACGAGCGACCCCCGTTCGGCGGGCAGCGGACCGGACGGCATGGTGTGGATCGCCGGCGGCTCGTTCCGGATGGGCTCGGACTCCCACTATCCCGAGGAGGCGCCGGCGCACCGGGTCACCGTCGACGGCTTCTGGATCGACCGGCAGCCGGTGACCAACGCCGAGTTCGCCCGCTTCGTCCGCGCCACCCGGCACGTCACCGTGGCCGAGCGGCCGGCCGATCCGGCCCAGTACCCCGGCGCCCGGCCGGAGCTGCTGCTGCCGGCGTCCTCGGTGTTCCGCAGCCCCGGGCGTCCCGTCCCGCTGACCGACCCGTACCAGTGGTGGACGTACGTGCCCGGCGCGGACTGGCGGCACCCCGACGGTCCGGGCAGCTCGATCGGGCGCAAGCCGGACCACCCGGTCGTGCACGTCGCCTGGGCCGACGTCGAGGCGTACGCGGCCTGGGCCGGCAAGCAGGTGCCCTCCGAGGCCGAGTGGGAGTTCGCCGCCCGCGGCGGCCTCGACGGCGCCGAGTTCGCCTGGGGCGACGAGCTGAACCCCGGCGGCCGGTGGATGGCCAACACCTGGCAGGGCGACTTCCCGGTGCACAACGCCGTCGAGGACGGGTACGCCGGCACCGCGCCGGTGGGTCGCTACCCGGCCAACGGCTACGGCCTGCTCGACATGATCGGCAACGTCTGGGAGTGGACCGCCGACTGGTACCAGGCGCACGCGGAGACCTCGCACGCCTGCTGCACGCTCGACAACCCGCGCGGCGGCGCCCGGGAGCGCAGCGTCGACCCGCGGGACCAGGTCCCGGTGCCGCGGCGGGTGATGAAGGGCGGCTCGCACCTGTGCGCGCCGAACTACTGCCGCCGCTACCGGCCGGCCGCGCGGATGGCGCAGCCGGTGGACACGTCGACCAGCCACCTCGGCTTCCGGCTGATGCTGCCGGCCGACTAGCTGGACAACCGACCATGAGGCCCACCACGCCGCCGCTCGGAGGTCGGCCGGCGGGCCGGCGTCGCCTCACGCGCCGAGGGTGACGCCCGGCCCGTCGGGTGCCCGGCGTACGGCCCGTCAGCGCTCCGGGTCGTACACGGCCAGCGCCCAGATCACCGTGGCGTAGAGCGCGATGATCAGGATCGACCAGAGCGGGTAGTAGGGGATGAACAGGAAGTTGGTCACCGCGCCCATCAGCGCGAGGATCATGCCGCCGGCCCGGGCCCAGGCGGCGCCTCCTGCCTCCCCCGCGGAGTGCGAGGCGGCCGGCCCTCGGGTCTTTCGGACCGGCGTCGCCCGACGGGGGTGAGGCGCAGCCGGCGCGATCCCCCTAGCGTCCGCCGCGCCGTCCCAAGTTGTGGCGCGGCGCGACCTCAGGAGGAGAGACAGTGGCGACGCTCACCGTGTGGAAGTTTCCCACCCCGGACGGCGCCGATCAGGCGGAGAAGACGGCGCTCGATCTGCAGAAGCAGCAGCTGATCACCGTGCACGACGCGGCGACGGTGTCGTGGGAGGAAGGCAAGAAGAAGCCGAAGACCCGGCAGATCAGCGGCCTGACCGGGGCGGGCGCGCTCGGCGGCTCGTTCTGGGGGCTGCTGTTCGGGCTGATCTTCTTCGTGCCGCTGCTCGGCATGGCGATCGGTGCCGGGCTGGGCGCGCTGGCCGGGTCGATGTCCGACGTCGGCATCGACGACCGCTTCATCAACACCGTCCGTGACCAGGTCACGCCCGGCACGTCGGCGCTGTTCATCCTCACCTCGGGCGCGGTGCAGGACCGGGTGCGGGACGCGTTCGCCGGCCAGCAGGCGGAGCTGATCTCGACGAACCTCAGCAACGAGCAGGAGGCCGCGCTCCGGCAGGCCTTCGCCGAGGAGTGATCGACCGGCGCTCGACGATCCCGGGCCAGCCGGCGGAGCGGGGTACGCCCGGCCCGCGTCGAGCGACAGGAAGCAGGGGAGCCATGGACCAGCGATCGGACGATCCCGGCCCTGGCCCCGGCCCGGACCGGGAGCCCGCGGAGGAAGGTGGTTCGACCTTCCCCAGCCGGTACGAGGTGCACGTGCACGGCCGGGTGTCCGACCAGACGCTCGCGGACTACCCGCTGCTGTCGGCCGGGGTGGAGCAGGTGGAGACGATCCTGGTCGGGGTCGTCCGCGACCAGTCCGAGCTGTCCGGACTGGTCCTCCGACTGCAGGACGACGGACTCGAGGTGACCGAGTTCCGCCGACTGCCGGACTGAACTGCGCCACATGGAGTAACGAGAATCTTACCTGGGGTAGTTGTTCGCCCGATGCGGGTGAGGCACGGTGCGCAACCGGCTCGTCATACTGCGTGCTGATGACCGCGCACTCGGCCCGTGGGCACCAGAGTGATGGGCACGCCGGGTCACCACGGCGGGCCCGGGACAGCCCGTTGGTGGGACTGCGTGCCGCCGGCCGGACGGACGTGCGGACCCGGCCACGCCTCAGGCCGATCCCCGCCCGCCGTCCCCTCCCCGTGGCCGGTGGCCTGCTCCGCCGGGAGCGGCTGCACCGGCTGCTGGACGGCGCCCTCGACGGGCCGTGGGTGGTGCTGTCCGCGCCGGCGGGCTGTGGCAAGTCGAGCCTGCTGGCCAGCTGGACCGCCGAGCTGCCGGCCTCGGTCGCGGTCGATGCGGTGACCGACGGTGACCTGGGGTCCCGGCTGCGGGAGGAGACCGGCCGGTGGGCCGCGGAGGGCAGCCGGCGGCTGCTGCTGATCGACCACCGGGACGCCCTGTCCCGGACGGCGTGGCGGCGGCTGGCCGAGCTCGTCGACGCCGACCGGTCGACCACCGTCGCGGTCGCCACCCGGGTCGACCCGCCGCTGCCGATGGGCCGGCTGGCGATCGCCGGCGAGCTGACCGAGATCCGGGCGAAGGACCTGCGCTGGACCGAGCCGGAGATGCGGGCGCTGCTGCGGCACGCCGGGGTCGACCTGGACGAGAAGGCGGTCGACCTGCTCCGGGCCCGCACCGCGGGCTGGTCGGCCGGGCTCCGGTTGGCCATCGCCGGCATGACCCGGGCCGAGGACCCGTACGAGTTCCTCACCCGGTTCGGCGAGGACGACCACGCCACGATCGACTACCTGGCCCAGGAGGTGTTCGCGGCGCTGCCGGAGCGGCTGCGCGACCTGGTCGCGGCGACCTCCGGCACGGCCGACCTGACCGCCGAGTCGGCGGCGGCGGTGAGCGGGCAGCCCGACGCCGGGCTCATGCTCGACGAGCTCGTCGACGAGGGCCTGCTCTGCACCGCCGACGACGCGCAGGCCCGCCGCTACGCGTACCACCCGCTGCTGCTGTCGCTGCTCCGGCGCGGGATCCGGGCGCCCGGCCGGGTCGCCCGGCAGCGGTCCGCGCACTGGCACGCCGCGCACGCCCGCCCGGCCGCGGCGGTCGTCGACTCCTCGTACTCCGGCGACCACGAGCTGACCGCGCGGCTGCTGCAGGAGCACGGCGCCGACCTGCTCGGCGACGCTCCCGGCCGGCGTGCGCTCAGTCAGGGCTTCTCCTCCCTCCCGTCCGACTGGCGGGACACGTACGGGGGACTGCTCGCGCTCTCCGGCCTGCTCCAGGTGCTGGACGGCGACCTGGAACTGGCGACCCAGATGCTCACCGACGCCGAGCGCCGGCCCACCGGCGACTGGCCGGCCGCGGCCCGGTACGACCTGCTCGCGCTGCGGGCGTGGGCGGCGGCGCGCGGCTGGCGCGACCCGGTCCGGTGCCTGGCCGACCTGGTCCAGCTCGGCTACCTGCGGCTCGACCCGCCGGGGCTCGTCGTCGAGACCGACCTCGCCCGGGAGTCGGCCGTGCTCGGCCGGGTGGGGATCCTGCTGGCCTGGCACGGTGACGCCGGGATCGCCGGCCTGGTGCTGGAGGCGGCGGGACGCTCCGGCCGGGGAGCGCACGGCGGGCCGCGTCCCCGGATCGGGGCGCTGGCCCGGGAGGCTCGCGCCACGCAGGCCCTGCTGTCGGCGACCGCCGGCCACTCCCGGACGGCGCTGGCGATCGCGCAGGAGGTGATCGCCGCCGCCGACGACTCCGCGCTGGCCGAGGCGAGCACCGCGACCGCGCGGCTGGCCATGGGCTGGTGCGCCTACCTCCGGGGACTGCCCGGCGAGGCCCGTACCCAGCTGGCCCGGGCGGAGGCCGGCCTGGCCGACGCGGACCCGGCGGTGCCGGCGCTGCTGGCCGCGGTGCTGCGGGCCCGGCTGCTGCTGCCGGCGGAGGGGCCCGCGGCGGCCCGGGCCGCGCTGCGCGCCGGCTGGGCCGGCCCGGTCGGCACCGCGCCGGTCTGGGTGCGGGCGCTGGCGGCGACCACGCAGCTGCGGATCGCGACGATGATGGGCGAGCTGGACCTGGGGCTGGCCGCCGCCGCCCGCGACCTGCCGGCCGGCGGCGCCGAGGTCGCCATGCTGAGCGCGCTGCTGGCGCTGCACGCCGGTGAGCCGGCCACCGCCCGCGAGCAGCTGCGCCCGGTCCTGGCCGGGGAGCTGCCGGCGGTGATCCCGTGGACCTCGCTGCTGGCCTCGCACGCGGAGGCGGCCGCCGCGCACCTCCTCGGCGACGCGGCCGGTGCGGCCCAGGGTGTCGTCCGCACGCTCGTGCTCGGGGCGGCCGAGGAGCTGGTGCTGCCCCTCGGCGAGCTGTCCGCGAACCTCCCCGGCATGCTCGAGCTGCTGGACGCCTACCCCCAGGCGGCCGGCGTCGCCGGGGCCCCGGCCTACCTGGCGGCCCTGCGGGAGCGGCTGCCGGCGCTGATCACACCGCTGCCGCAGCTGCCCGCGATCGACTCCGCCGCCGTCCCGCCACTGCGGCCGCGGGCCGCGCTGCCGCCGGCGCCCGACGTCGACCCGGCGCTGCTGGCCGGCGCCCGCACGCTGACCGAGCGGGAGCTGGAGGTGCTGGCCCGGCTCGACTCCGTGCTGCCGCTGAGCAGCATCGCCGACGGCATGTACGTCACCCTGAACACCCTCAAGACGCACGTCGGCGCGATCTACCGCAAGCTCGGCGCGGACAGCCGCGCCGGCGCGGTGCAGCGGGCCCAGCAGCTCGGGCTGATCAGCCGCCGCTGACCGCCGGGTCGGTCCCGACCCCGGCGACCCGGCGGCGGCCGGCACCGTGGGCGAGACGCGACCCGCGGCGACGAGCCCGCGGTACCAGGAGGTGCGCTCGGCGACCCGGGCCGCGGCCGCCGGCCCCGCAGCCCGGCCCGCCGCTCCCGCCATGGCCGCCCCGTTCGGTGTCCCGGATCCGACATGACCCTGCGCGTTGGCGCGCGCCGTGACATCCCCCGTCCGGGGGAGGACGTGCACGTCCGGGGGACGGTCAGATCGTGATGACGATCTTGGCTCGCGCGTGCTCCCGCTCGAGGTGGTGGAACGCGTCGGCCACGTCGGCCAGCGGGTACGTCCGCTCGACCACGGGGGAGACCGTCCCGGCCTCGACGAAGCCCAGCAGGTCCTCCAGGTGCCGCCGGCTCGGCGGCGCGTCGAAGTCGACGACGCGGTGGCGGCGGAGCTTGGCGATCCGGCCCCTGACGATCAGCGCGAGCGGTCCGACCAGGCCGCCGCCCCCCGGCACGCCACCGCCGGACAGCAGCACGATCCCGTCCGGCGTGACCGCGCGGCGCAGGTCGGCGAGCGACCGGTTGCCCACCAGGTCGAGCACGGCGTCCCAGCGCCGGTCGCCGCGGGCGAAGTCGTCCTCGGTGTAGACGATGACGTCGTCGGCGCCGAGCGACCGGACCAGCTCCGCGTTGCGCGCGCTGCAGACGCCGGTCACCGACGCGCCGAGCGCCTTGCCGATCTGCACGGCGAACGTGCCGACACCGCCGGAGGCGCCGTTGATCAACACCTGCTGCCCGGCCCGCACGCCGCCCACGTCCCGCAGGCCGCGCAGCGCGGTCGTGCCCGCCAGCGGCATCGCGGCCGCCTGCTCGACCGGCAACGCCGCGGGCCGCACCGCGAGGTGCGCCTCCGGCGCCGCGACGAGCTCGGCGAACGCGCCGTCCGCCGCGCCGAGGTCGCCGAAGACCTCGTCGCCCGGCCGCAGCCGGGTCACCCCGGCGCCGACCGCCTCGACCCGACCGGCCACGTCCCGGCCGCGGATCGTCGCCTTCGGCCGCCGTACGCCGAACGACAGCCGCGCCAGGTAGGGGTCGCCGCGCAGGTGGTGCCAGTCGTAGGCGTTGAGCGCGGCCGCGCCGACCCGCACCAGGACCTGGCCGGGGCCGGGGACCGGGTCGGGGACCTCGCGCAGCTCGAGGACGCCCGGTGGGCCGTACCGGTCCTGCACGATGGCCTGCATCGGGCCTCCCTCCGAGGGCGTCGGCTGCACAGTAGAGCGGATGCCCCGCCCGGGACATCGGGGACAGCCCCTAGGGAGGCCCGCTCACGGATCGGGTGGGGCGGGCGGCGCGACCCCCCGGTCGCGCCGCCCGCGGCTCGGTGCCGTGCGGGTCAGGGACAGGCGAGCGGCGACCGTCGGCCGATCCAGATGGCCACCGGGGTGCCCACGTTCACCGTGGTGCCGGTGACGGGGCTCTGCCGGATGACCCGGCCGATGTTGAGGCAGGTGTAGTCGATGGCGATGCCCTGGCTGCCCAGGACCAGGCCGGCCGCCTGCAGGGCGCTCGCCGCCCCGGTCGCGGTCAGGCGGCTCAGGAGAGCATGGGCGGGGTGAGCGGAGAGCCCGAACCGTGGCGGACGCCTGGGGGCGGTACAGCCGCGCGAGGAAAGAGTGGGCCGAGCGGCACGGAGACAGCTGGTTGGACGAATGGACGGAGCGCCGCCGAGCGAAGCCCGAGCAGTGGCGCCGGGCTGTGCAGGATGCCGAGGCCATGCGGTGATCTTCGACGAACCGCCCGCGGAGTGGAGCGACGATCAACTCCGCATCGGCGTAGCCGTAGTGCTCGACGCTCGCGATAAAGCCGTCCGGACCGGTGATCGGGATTGTGCCGTACGTCTAGCCGCTCCACGACGGCCGGGCCGACCTTCGCGCACATCGCCTCGGGTGGGGGTCGCATCCGAGGGAGCTGCTCGAAGGCCGGCCGGGGTAGGGCAGGGGTCAGTTGCTCGCGGGCAGGTCGTTGTCGCGGAAGCCGTAGATCACCGGCACATCGCAGCCGGCCACGCAGAGCTTGTTGTATTGGGTCTCGTTCACCGCGTGGCCGCAGACGATGCCGTCGTTGTTGCCTTCCGCGTCGATGATGAAGGGCACGTTGTACCCGCCCACCTCGCGGAGGAAGTCCAGGGTGAGGGCCTGGCCGGCAGGGCAGCCGGTTTCGGTCGGCAGCGATGGGGTGTCGGCGGCGGCGGTGGCGGTCAGCGGACCGCCCACCAGCGCGGCGCTGAAGAGTATGGCAGCGATTGATCTGGTGCGCATGGCGCGCTCCCCGTGGGTTGGAGGGCCGCGTAGTCTGGCACGGCGGATCTACGCGGACGGTGGCGACGATGACCCCCGTTGCGTCGCGGGGACCGAGAGGATTCGGTCCGGCGCAAACCTTAGCAGGATGCGGGCGCGGTCATTAAGTTATTCTGCACATAGATGGCGCCCGCACCCGCGCCGGCATCTCATTACCATGTGTTCTTCGCAGGCCGGCTAGTTCACGCTATGGAACTCCGAAGCGGCAGTGGCGCACGGTATTTGACACCGGAGGAGACAAATGAGCGAGTTCACCGATGCCGCCGGGGCTGTCCGATTGGGGATGGCTGCTCATCTGCGCGGTCACCGTGCCCCGGCAGGCGGAGACCGACCTTGCCGCGGTGGAAGCGAACCGGCTTCACGCCGAGGCCCGGGATCTCGCTGGTGCTCTCCCCGCCTTCGGTCCGGCGTTCGGCGCGCACAACGCCGGGCAGCCGGTCGTGCCGCTGACCGCGGATGGCGCGGCGGCGCTGCCCGACTGCGAGCCGACCCGAAATCTGTCCCGCCTGCTCGACTATTGGAGCCAGTACCCTACCGCGCCGGCCGGGCTGCCGACCGGTCCGGAGCACGACCTAATCGCGGCCACCTTCGACTCGGCCGGCTGGGAATGGTTGAAGACGGCCTCGGTGGACGGCGAGCCCGAAGGCGACCGTCCGGCGCGCCGGCTCGACCCGTTATTCGGGCTGGTCCGTTTGATCGAGCAGCGCCCGGCGGTGAGTCCGTGGCGCACCGCGTCGTTCTTCGGCGAGGAGGCGATGGTCGACGCGGGGAAGGTGTTGAACAGCAGGACGACCCTCGCAGCCGCGACATCGCCGTCTGGCGGTGGCCGGTCGGCTGGACGCTGCGAACCGGCCGGGTGGCCCGCGGCACCCACCTACTGCCGGCCGTGCCGGCGGACGGCGCCGAGATCCTCGCTGTCGGGAAGACCTGGCGCTGCCAGTGGACCAGCGGCATCGGCCGGCTCGTGCACATGCCCGAGCGGGTCGCCGAGACCTTCAACGGCAAGCGGACCGCCGCGTGAACGCCGTCGAGTACGCCACCCGCACCCGCTCGCCCTACCCGCCGCACTGGGGACCAGCACCCGACGACGAAGACCGACGTGTCGGCTGGGCGCTGAGCCACATCGGCAAGGACATCGCCGGCCGCAACAGCCTCCGGCGGGCCACACCTCTTCGCCGCCGATACGACCGCGACGAAGCGCAGCCCGTCATACGGTGATCCAGCCCGCGTGCGTGAAACTCACCGGCAGGCCGCTGATCTCGTCCAACGCGGTGTCGGACTGCAAGGCAGCGAGCGGGACTTCGACCCCTTCCACCCGCCACGACCCGCCTGCGCGCGCGGGCACTCCGCCCGCTGCGGAGGGGCGGGGAACCGCCGCGGGCGCGCATCGGGCTGCATTTGCTGGTGCGACCGGGGAGACGAACCACGGAAGTTGGCTTGCAGGCCGCTGGCGCATTGCTGCTGGCGTGCGTCGGCCTGGCAGTCCTACCTGTCCCCTGGCACTCCGTCTTCCAGGCAGCAGGTCGGCGATGGGCCCTGACTGCGGTCGCCGTGATAGGGGTCGGCTGCGCCGGCATCGGACTGGTTCTCGCGGAGCTCGGTCGTCACAGGTTGCGGCGGTGGGGGCCGCAGGCGTTCCCGTGGTGGTTCGGGGCGGCCTGTGTGGTCATCGTCGTCGCTGCGGGCGCGATCGCGCTGACCATCCTGCTGGGGGAGGCCAGTAGCGCCGCGCCCCCGCAGCGGCCGCAACTTCGAATCGACGCGATCCGGACCGGGCTTAGCGTCGCCGCCGGTGTTGGCGCCGGTATCGCGTTGGTACTGGCACTGCGTCGACAGTGGGCGACGGAACGGTCGCATGCTCATGAAGAGTTTGACGCTACCGAGCGCCGGGTCACAGACCTATACACGAAGGCAGCCGACCAACTCGGCAGCGACAAGGCAGCCGTGCGCCTCGCCGGCCTGTACGCCCTGGAACGCCTCGCTCAGGGCAACCGGAGCCACCGTCAAACCATTGTCGACGTCATCTGCGCGTATCTACGCATGCCATACATGCCTCCGGACGACGCCACCGTGCCGCCGACTCCGTTTAGAAGGCGGCGACCAAGGCCATCTGGGCTGGTCGTCGCCAATCCATCGCCGTCCGCTACTGACCCAAGAGAGGAGTTGCAGGTCCGGATCACCGCCCAGGACATCCTGCGCAGACACCTCGTTCTACCCCTTGAGAAACCGGAGGAGCGCCGGACACCGGTCCGGATCGAGCCCGATCCTGATACCGATTTTGGCCCGGCATGGGCCTGAACCTAACGAATGCCTATCTCGTGGATCTGGAGTTGGACTGGGCGCAACTTGGTGGGCCAGATTTGACGGTGCGACTTTCAACGGTCATGTTGGCTTCAATACGACAGTTTTCGAGGAGCGCGCTTCCTTCCGACATGCGGTATTTAGAGGTGGGGCATGGTTTACCAACGCGACCTTTAGAAGTGAGGCCCTATTCAGTGACGCGACCTTCAATGAGAGGGCCGACTTTGAGAACGTACACTTTCATGGAGAAGCGGACTTCATGGTTACCCGGTTCACGAAGGAGGCCTATTTCGTCGCAGCAGTGTTCCACGAGGGCGGGGAGTTCGTCCACGCACATTTCGCCGGGGACGCGAATTTCAAGAGGGTGGCCTCCCTCTACGGGCTCTCGTTCGTGGGTGTAGAGGTGATTGGCCATGCGAACTTTAGTGAGGCGAACATTAGGTTGGTCGAACCAGGCAACCTAGATTACTACTTCAAACGCACAAGGTTCACTGGCCGAGTCACCCCGAATGAGCAGGGCATTCCTCCAGGACAGCCCGCAACCCCGCCAGCGAGTAGCCGGGCGGGGTCGCATGGGTCGTGCGGGGCGAGAGCAGGCCGTGCCACGCTGGCCGGGTGGCGCAGATCGGGACGTGCGGCTTCAAGATCAAGGGCAAGAAGTGCGGGCAGCCGGCGTACACGGTCGGCGACTGCGGACCGTCGTACGGGCCGATCGCGCTCCGGCGGCAACGCTGTGCCCGCAGCATGCCCGCTGGGTGGAGTCGCTCAACCGACCGCGCCACAGCCCGGACAGTGCTCCCGCCCCCGGAGGGGTCACGACCGGGGGCGGGTGCTACTCAGGGGATGACCCCCGGCCGACGTCATGACGTTGTCCGAACAACAAACCTGACAGCGGCGACCCCGCCCGACACGTAGCCGAGCGGGGTCGCCGAGTCGAGCGGCTCAGTCGCCGGATTGGTCACGCATCCATAGCTGATCGAGGATGCGACGCGACTCGGCCGGGCTCACGCCGCAACCGGCGAGGATGCAGGCCGACACGGTGTCGATCGTGTCGATCACCGTGGTCGACCGCGGTGAGCCGCCGGCGTTCCAGCCGGGCCGCCTCCTGGGCGAGAGCCGCGGCGTCGAACTCGCCGTACGCAACGCTCCCCCCACAGCCGCAGCACCCCGCCCGGCCGCGAGCCACGACAACGTCGCGCCGATACACCTTATTTGACCGGATCACGGCAACTATCCCGCGTCGGGTGGCGGAGTCCAGGTGACCTGGAGCTGGTGCGGGCCGGGATGCAGGAGGTCGGCCAAGGCGGTGAAGCCGGGGGCAGCCGCGGGTGGGGGAGCCGGCGGGTCAGGGTGGTGAGGGCGGTGGCGGCTTCGGCGCGGGCGAGGGCGGCGCCGATGCAGAAGTGGATGCCGTGGCCGAAGGACAGGTGCCGCTCGGCACCGCGGCGGTCCGGGTCGGCGGTGTCCGGGTCGCGGAAGGTGTCGGGGTCGTGGTTGGCGCTAGGGCGCGTCTCCCAACCCGCTGGCGGCGCGGGCCGACGCCCAGACGCCGACCGGCGGCGTTCTCGTCGTCGCCGATACAACGACGGTATCGGGCTCCTCCTCGGCCTTGCCGGACGACGTCTGGACGCCGTCCGCATCCACCGCGGGTTGGGAGACACGACCTCGACGGCTCCGCAAACCTGGACGGTCAGGGCCGGTCGTGGTCGGCGGCGAGGAAGCCGACGCAGTCGAGCACCGGCAGCCGCGGGTAGCGGACCAGGCGGTCGTCCCAGGCGGCCCGGCCGCAGCGCAGGTAGGTGGTGCCGCGGCGGGTGGTGTTGCGCAGCGCGTACGCGCACCGGCCACAGAGCCCCGGCTGCACCGGCAGGCCCGACGCGGTCATCCCGGTGCCCGGCCCGCGTCCATCCGCTCGAGCTTGGTCCAGCCGCGCCAGCCGCGCTCCTCGAGCCGCTTCAGGAGCCGAGGGGCGATCGGCACCGAGTCGAGGAAGACCGAGTCGAGGAGCTCCGCGAGCTCGTCGGGCATCTCCTTGTCGAAGGTCTCCCAGCCTTCGGCATCGGCGGCCTCGAAAGCGGCGACGAGCCGGTCGCCGAGGGCCGCCACTCGCGGGTCGTCGGCCGGCCAGTCGATCACTGCGGCGATGTCGCGGTAGAGCTCGACCAGCGCCGGGTCGTCGAGCTGCTGCTGCTTCAGCTTCATCAACAGCGGCATGTGCTCCGGGAGCTGGGCGGCCACCAGGATCCAGGCGTCCCGCTCACCCTCGATCATCACCTCCGGCAGTCCGAGCTCCCGCAGCCGGTCGAGGTAGGCCACCGCCTCCGGCGGCAGGGCCAGGCTGTCCCCGGCGGCCAGCTGCGCGATCCGCTCGCGGTGCCGCTGCCGCTCCCTGATCTCCGTGCGGAGGCGCCGGTCGATGTCGGCGACGGCAGCGTCGAACTCCTCCTCGTCCGCGCCCAGCAGCTCGCGGACGCGGGCGAGCGGCACGCCGGCGTCGGCGAGCGTCCGGATCCTGATGAGCTCGACGACGGCGTGGGCGTCGTAGCGCCGGTAGCCGGAGTGGTCGCGCTCCGGCTCCGGCAGGAGACCCTTGGCGTGGTAGTGCCGCACCGCGCGCACGGTGACGCCGGCGTACGAGGCCAGCTGGCTGATCGTGAGCACGGCGCCAGCTTCCTATCTCTCGGGCACGCGGAGGAACAGCCGGCGCGACCAGAGGTAGCCGAGCAGCGCGATCAGCGCGCACCAGCCGATCGCGAGCCACAGGTCGGAGTCCGTCGGGGCGCCGGTGACGAGGTCGCGGAGGGTGTCGATCATCGGCGTGAACGGCTGGTGCTCGGCGAACTGGCGCAGCCCGGGCGGCATCGCCTCGGTCGGCACGAAGGCGCTGCTGATGAACGGCAGGATCACCAGGAACAGCGGGGTGTTGCTGGCCGTCTCGACGCTGTCCGCCGCCAGGCCCATGCCGACGGTCAGCCAGGTGAGCGAGAACGCGATGAGGATCAGCAGCCCGATCGCGCCGAGCCAGCCGAGCGGACCGGCGTCGGAGCGGAACCCGAGCAGGAACGCGACCGCCGTCACGACGACCACGGCGAACCCGGTCTTGATGACGGCGCCCAGCACGTGACCGGTGAGCACCGACACCCGGGCGATGTCCAGGGTGCGGAACCGGGCGATGATCCCGGTGGTCATGTCGGTCGCGGTGGAGATCGCGGTGCCGAGCGCGACGCTGGCGACGGTCATGACGAGGATGCCCGGCGTGATGAACACCAGGTAGTCGCTGCGGTCCCCGCCCTCCTGGCCCGGCAGGCCGGCGCCCAGGGTCGCGCCGAACACGTACACGAACAGCAGCATGAACAGGATCGGCTGGGCGACCAGCATGATCGACAACGAGGGATAGCGGCGGATGTGCAGCAGGTTGCGCCGCAGCATCGTCGCGGAGTCACGGACGGTGTAGGTGGTGCTCATGCGGGGATCACCTCGGCTGCGGGCGCCTCGGCCGCGTGGCCGGTGAGCGCGAGGAAGACGTCGTCCAGGTCGGCGGACTCGACCGTCACCCCGGCGACACCGCCGTCGTCGAGGCCGTCCAGCACACGGCGCAGCCCGGTGATGCTGCCGTCGCTGGGCACCTGCAGGGTGAGCGCCTCGGCGTCGGTGGTGGCGTCCGGGTGCGCCGCCGCCGCCGCGGCCAGCCGCGCGGCGTCGGTGAACTGCACCGACACCTGCCCGCCGGGCACCCGCCGCTTCAGCTCGGCCGCCGTGCCCTCGGCGACCAGCCGACCACCGTCGAGGACCCCGATCCGGTCGGCCAGCCGGTCGGCCTCGTCGAGGTACTGCGTCGTCAGCAGCACCGTCACGCCGTCGGCGACCTGCTCGCGCACGATCTCCCACAGCTGGCGGCGGCTGCGCGGGTCGAGACCGGCCGTCGGCTCGTCCAGGAAGATCAGCCGGGGCCGGGCGATGAGCGTCATCGCCAGATCCAGCCGCCGCTTCATGCCGCCCGAGTACGTCTGCGCCCGCCGGTCGGCCGCGTCGACCAGGTCGAAGCGCTCCAGCATCACGGTCACCGCGGTGGTCGCGGTCGCCCGGTCCAGGTGCGCCAGGTCGGCCATCAGCCGCAGGTTCTCGCGGCCGGTGAGCAACTCGTCGATCGCCGAGAACTGCCCGGTGACACCGATCGCGGCGCGCACCCCGGCGGTCTCGCGCCGCACGTCGAAGCCGGCGACGCGGATCTCGCCGGCACCGGGGGTCAGCAGGGTGGAGAGGATGTTGACGATGGTCGTCTTGCCGGCGCCGTTGGGTCCGAGCAGTGCGTAGACGGAGCCCTCCGGCACGATCAGGTCGACGCCGTCCAGCACGGTGTGGTCACCGTAGGACTTGGTCAGTCCGGCGATCTCGATCGCAGGCTGGGAAGCGGTCATGCCACCATGCTGGAACCCTGACGCTGCGTCAGGGTCAAGGCGGGCGCGGCGGGCCTCCCGAGCCGGCGCCGACCGCCGCCGGTCAGGTGTAGAGGCGCACGTCCGCGATGCTCCACCAGTTGCCGGCGCTCGCGGTCGAGGTGATGCGCAGGTAGCGGGCGTGGGTGCGGGGCACGTCGACGGTGGTGAGCTGGCCGGTGCCGGTCCCGGCGGCCAGCTGGCGCCAGCGGGTGCCGTCGTCGCTGACCGACAGCTGCCAGCCGCGGGCGTAGTCGCCGAGGTTGCCGCCGCTGTCGATCTGGACCCGGCGGAACGCCACCCGCCGGCCCAGGTCGACCTGCAGGTACTGCCCGGGTTCCTGCGCCTGCCCGCTGCTCCAGCGGGTGGACGCGTCCCCGTCCACCGCGGCGGCCGGGTCCTCACCGGCCGGCACGGCGGTCGCGGTCGCGTCCTCCAGCGGCACCGCCTCGTACCGGCTGCGCAGCGATCGGTCGGCCGGCCAGGTGAAGGTGGCCAGGGCGCCGCCGGGCAGCGTGTACTCGAACTGACGCTCGCCCACCCGCACCGCGAAGGAACGCGGGTCGTCGTTCTCGTTGTGGACCACGAGCGCCGTGGAGCCGTCCGGGTTGCGGAAGGCGACGTCCATGATCTGCCCGTTCCAGCCCGTGGTGCCGAAGGACGTGCTGTCGATCCGGACCGCGCCCGGCCGCACGAACTTCGCCAGGTGCCCGATGGTGAAGAACTCGGCGTTGCGGGTGACGGTCCCGTCCGGCCCCACGGTGACCAGACCGGTGCACGTGTCGCAGCCGCCGAGGTGCGGTCCGCCGCTCGGGTCCAGGGCGATGTTCCAGGTGACGACGGACTTCGCCCAGTTGCGCGTCGTGCCGATGACGATGTTGCGGGAGTGCCAGGTGAGGGTGTCCCGGAACACCTGCGCCGGCGGGTCGTCCGGGCCGTGCGAGCCGGAACACTCGGTGAACCAGATGCCCTTGCGCGGGAACGCCTCGTGCAGCGCGGTCTGCGCGCTCGGGTCGCCGGAGTAGCAGTGGTACGCCGTGCCCGCGATCCACCGGGCCGCCGGGCTGGCCAGGACCTCGTACGGGTAGTCGGTCTCCGGGTCCTCGCCGGGCGGCGTCGTCGCGATGTCGGCGGGATGCGTGGCCCAGTTGTGGTCGTACGCGAGGATCTTCGTGCGCGGGCTGACCCGCTGCAGCAGCGGGCCGAGCGCCTCGATGACCGCGACCTGCTGGCGTACCGGCATGTCCGTGCCGGGGTAGCCGCTCGGAGCCCGGTTCTGCGGCTCGTTCTGCACCGACAGGTAGTCGATCGGGACGCCGGCCCTCGCGTACGCCTGCACGAACTTGACCAGGTAGCGCGCGTACGCCCGGTAGACCGCCGGGTCGTCCTTCAGCCGGCCGCCGACCAGCGAGTCGCTCGTCTTCATCCACGCCGGCGGGCTCCACGGGGTCCCCATCACCGACAGCCGCGGGTTGAGCTGCTTGGCCCGGCGCAGCAGCGGCAGCATCTGCGCCTCGTCCCGCGCGATGCTGAAGTGCCGCAGCGCGAAGTCGGTCTGCCCGGCGGGCACGTCGTCGTACGTCCAGTGCTCGCTCGCGGCGGTGAAGTCCGACGAGCCGATCGGCTGGCGCAGGAAGCTGATCCCGATGCCGCGGACCGGGTCGAACAGCGACCGCATCGTCGCCTCCCGCGCCGCCGGCGCCAGCTGGTACAGCACCGTGGCGGAGGAGTCGGTGATCGAGGCGCCGAAGCCGTCCATCCGCTGGTACGTCCGACTCGGGTCGACCACGATCGTCGGCTCGGCCGAGCTGCCCCGGCCGAAGGTCACCGGCGCCGCCTCGGTCAGCAGCTGGGACCGGTCGACGGTGGTCACCCACACCCGGGCCGGCGGCCCGTCCGGTCCGGCGGGCGCCGTGGCGGCGGGTGACGCGACGGCCGTCCCGGTGGAGGCCAGCGTGAGCGCGATCCCGGCGAGAAGTGCCTTCATCGGACCTCCGGCGGCAGCGGCGGGGTACCCCGCCCCATCACACCACACCGCCCGGCCCACGCCTGCCCACGGGCTCCCTCCTCTGCTCGGGAACTGCCCATGGTCCGGACGCCGATCGTCCGGAACCCGGATTACGGTCCGGCCATGGACATGCTGCCGTACGACCGGATCGCCGAGGCCGGGCTGACCGACTGGCGCAAGCTGGGTCAAGGACTGCACGCCCGCTACCTGGTCGGCGACTTCGGCGCCGGCGTGCGGTTCGTCGCCGCGGTGGGGGAGGCCGGCGCCGCGGTCGGTCACCACCCGCGCGTGACGATGGGCGACCGGTACGTCGACCTCAAGCTGATCAGCGACGACGCCGTCTACCGCGACGGCGAGGGCACCGAGCACGTCGTCGAGTGGGTGACCCAGCGGGACGTGGACCTCGCGCGGAGGATCACCGGGATCGCCTCGTCGCAGGCGGTCAGGGCCGACCCGGCGTCGATCACCGCGATCGAGCTCGCCCTCGACACGGCGCACGCCGCGACGATCTCTCCGGTGTGGGCGGCCCTGCTGACCGGGAGCACCGAGGCCAGCGGCCGCGGGACGATCGGCCACGACGTCCGGGACGCGCTGGGGCGGGTGCCGATCCTGTGGTTCCAGGACACCGACGAGCACGAGACCCCGCGCCAGCGGTTCCACGTCGACGTCTGGGTGGCGCCGGAGGTGGCCGAGCAGCGGATCGCCGCCGCCGTCGCCGCGGGCGGGATCGTCGTCGACGACAGCCAGGCGCCGTCGTACACGGTGATCGCCGACCAGGACGGCAACAAGGCCTGCGTCTGCACGACGCTGCCGCCGGCGAAGGACGGGTGACGGCCCGGCAGCCGTCAGAAGCGGTAGTGCAGGACGATGGTGCCGGTCCGGGACCAGGCGGTGCTGCGCGCGGCCAGCCGGTGGTATCGGCGCCAGCCCGCCGGGAAGTCGGCCACCTCGGGTTCCCGGCTGAGCAGGATCTCCCGGACCAGCCGGAGCCGCGGGTGCCACGCCTCGGGCTGCCGGGGGTCGTCCATGCCGGGGAACCGGACGAGGTCGGCGACGGACCTGGTGCCGGGAGCGTGCCGGGCCAGCCAGATGGCGAAGCGCGTGTAGCTGTTGAAGACGATCTCACCGCTGGGGAAGTGGTCGATGAGCCGGTTCCACAGCGTCACCAGCTCGTCCTGGGTGAGGAAGCCCATCAGCCCGTCGGCGACGATCACCGCGGGCCGGTCGGTGGGGACGCCGTCCAGCCAGTCGTCGCGGGTGACGTCGCTGGGTGCGAGATCGGGCGCGAGAAATGGCAGAGGCAAGGAGTTGTCCACTCCTTGCCCTTCTCAACGTATAGCGCACCGGGGGTCTTGCGGCAAGACCCGGGTCATGCCGCAGAATCGCCGGCCGAGCCGCGGACGAGAGCGGGGGATTGCATGATCGACGTGATCGTCGTCGGCGGCGGACCGACCGGCATGATGCTGGCCGGCGAGCTGCGGCTGCACGGCGTGCACGTGCTGGTGCTGGAGAAGGAGGCCGGAGCCGACCAGGTAGGTCCGCTCGCTCGGCCTGCACGTGCGCAGCATCGAGGTGATGGACCAGCGCGGCCTGC
This sequence comes from uncultured Actinomycetota bacterium, assembly GCA_963849885.1. GTDB lineage: Bacteria > Actinomycetota > Actinomycetes > Mycobacteriales > CADCTP01 > CADCTP01. Next base: position 52,027 of record CAWKIV010000008.1, read on the forward strand.
TGGAGCGGTTCCTCGCGCACGGCAGGCAGTATCCGCTCGCCGGCTACTTCGCCGGCATCCCCAAGCCGTGGCCGGAGCGGCTGGACACCGCACATGCGTACATCCTCGGCATCCCGCAGCCCGTCACCGATCGCCTGCTGGCCGAGCACGCCATCGAGGCTCGGGGCCGAGATCCGGCGCGGCTGCGAGGTGGTCGGGCTGAGCCAGGACGACGAGGGGGTGACCGCCGAGCTGGCCGACGGCACGCGGCTGCGCTCGCGTTACCTCGTCGGCTGCGACGGCGGCCGCAGCACGGTGCGCAAGCTGCTCGGCGTCGGCTTCCCCGGCGAGCCCGCCCGGACCGAGTGGCTGCTGGGCGAGATGGAGGTGGCCGTGCCGCCGGAGGACGCTGACCGCCGTGGTGGCCGAGGTCCGCAAGACCCTCATGGGGTTCGGCGCGGGCCCGCTCGGGGACGGGGTGTACCGCGTCGTCGTGCCCGCCGACGGGGGTGGCCGAGGACCGCGCGGTCCCGCCGACCCTCGAGGAGTTCAGGCAGCGGCTGCGGGCGGCCGCCGGCACCGACTTCGGCGTGCACTCACCGCGCTGGCTGTCCCGCTTCGGCGACGCCACCCGGCTGGCCGAGCGCTACCGGGTCGGCCGGGTGCTGCTGGCCGGCGACGCGGCGCACATCCATCCGCCGATCGGCGGGCAGGGGCTCAACCTCGGCATCCAGGACGCGTTCAACCTCGGCTGGAAGCTGGCCGCCGAGGTCGACGGCTGGGCGCCGGCGGAGCTGCTGGACAGCTACCACGCCGAACGGCACCCGGTGGCCGCCGACGTGCTGGACACCACCCGCGCGCAGGCCGAGCTGATGTCCACCGAGCCCGGGCCCCGGGCCGTGCGCCGGCTGCTGTCGGAGCTGATGGACTTCGAGGAGGTGAACCGCTACCTGATCGAGAAGATCACCGCGATCGGGATCCGGTACGACTTCGGCGACGGGACCGACCTGCTCGGCCGGCGGCTGCGGGACGTACGGCTGAGGCAGGGACGCCTGTACGAGCTGATGCACGGCGGTCGCGGGCTGCTGCTGGACCAGACCGGCCGGCTCTCGGTGGCCGGCTGGGCGGACCGGGTCGACCACGTCGTCGACGTCAGCGAGGAGCTGGACGTGCCCGCGGTGCTGCTGCGGCCGGACGGTCATGTGGCGTGGGTCGGGGACGACCAGCGGGAGCTGCGGGGCCGGCTGTCGCGGTGGTTCGGCGCCGCCGCCGGCTGAGCGCCCCGGCCGGGGGTGGTATACGGCAGGCATGCATGACGATCGCCTGCGGGCCGAGGACCGGGTGGAGCGGGTGCTGCGGGAGCGGCTGCGGCCGGCCCGGTACGCCGCGACCGCGCCGCTGGACGTGGCCGCCTGGACGGTGCCGGGCGAGCCGGTGCCGGTGGCCGCCGCCCTGGCCGCGACCTTCGAGCCGATGCCGCTGGGCAGCCCGTGGGGCGCGCCGTGGTCGACCACCTGGCTGCGGGTCACCGGCGCGGTGCCGCCCGACTGGGTCGGCCGCCGGGTCGAGCTGGTGGTCGACCTCGGCTTCTCCGCCGCGACGCCGGGCTTCCAGGCCGAGGCGCTGGCGTACGACCTGACCGGCCGGCCGGTCAAGGGCATCGCGCCGCGCAACGCGTACGTGCCGGTGACCGGTCCCGAGGTCGGGGTGCTGCTGGAGGCGGCGGCGAACCCCACCGTGCTGGCCGGCTCGTTCGCGCCGACGCCGCTGGGGGAGCGGGAGACCGCCGGCGACGCCCCGCTCTACCGGCTGACCACGGTGGAGCTGGCCCTGCTGGACGAGCCGGCCTGGCAGCTCGTCCTGGACGTGGAGGTGCTGCAGCAGCTCATGCTCGCGCTGCCGGAGGCCGACCCGCGCCGGCACGAGATCCTCCGGGCGCTGGAGCGGATGCTCGACGTGCTCGACCTCGCCGACGTCGCCGGCACCGCGGCGGCCGCGCGGAAGGCGCTCGCCGACCCGCTCGGCCGGCCGGCGCACGCGAGCGCGCACCGGCTGTCCGCGGTCGGCCACGCGCACATCGACTGCGCCTGGCTGTGGCCGCTGCGGGAGACCCGGCGCAAGTGCGCGCGGACCTTCGCCAACGTCACCGCGCTGGCCGCCGACTACCCGGAGCTGGTCTTCGCCTGCTCCTCGGCCCAGCAGTACGCGTGGGTGAAGGAGGACCACCCGGAGCTGTTCGACCGCATCAAGCAGACGGTCGCGAGTGGACAGTGGGCGCCGGTCGGCGGGATGTGGGTGGAGTCGGACGCCAACCTGCCCGGCGGCGAGTCGCTGGCCCGCCAGCTGGTGCACGGCCGCCGGTTCTTCCGCGACGAGCTCGGCGTGGACACCCGGGAGGTGTGGCTGCCGGACTCCTTCGGCTACACCGCCGCCTTCCCGCAGCTGGCCCGGCTGGCCGGCGCCCGCTGGTTCCTGACCCAGAAGCTGTCCTGGAACGAGACGAACCGGCTGCCGCACCACACGTTCCGCTGGGAGGGGCTGGACGGCACCCGGGTCTTCACCCACTTCCCGCCGGTGGACACCTACAACGCCGAGCTGACCGGGGCCGAGCTGGCCCACGCGGTGGCGAACTACGCGGAGAAGGGCGCCGCCACCCGGTCGCTGGTGCCGTTCGGGTACGGCGACGGCGGCGGCGGGCCGACCCGGGAGATGCTGGAGCGGGCCCGGCGGCTGGCCGACCTGGAGGGCTCGCCGCGGGTGGCGGTCGAGTCGCCGGCGGCGTTCTTCGCCGCGGCCGAGGCCGAGTACCCGGACGCGCCGGTGTGGTCCGGCGAGCTGTACTTCGAGCTGCACCGCGGCACCTACACCTCGCAGGCCGAGACGAAGGCCGGCAACCGGCGCAGCGAGCGCCTGCTGCGGGAGGCCGAGCTGTGGGCGGCGACGGCGGCCGTGCGGACCGGCGCGCCCTACCCGTACGACGAGCTGGACGAGCTGTGGAAGACCGTGCTGCTGCACCAGTTCCACGACATCCTGCCGGGCAGCTCGATCGGCTGGGTGCACCGCGAGGCGGTCGCCACTCACGCCGCGGTCGCCGAGCGGCTGGAGCGGCTGGTCGGGGCGGCGACCGCGGCGCTCGGCGGGGGCGCGTTCAACGCCGGGCCGTACCCGCGGGCCGAGGTGGTGGGTGACTCCTGGTACGAGGCGCCGGCGCTCGGCGCCGGGGCGGCCGCTCCGTGCCCGGCCGAGCCGGTCCGCGTCGAGAGGCGGGACGGGGCGACGGTGCTGGACAACGGGCTGGTCCGGGTCACCGTGGACGGTGCCGGCCGGCTGGTCTCGGTGCTCGACCTGGCCGCCGGCCGGGAGGTGCTCGCCGGCCCGGCGAACGTGCTCCAGCTGCACGCCGACTTCCCGCCGCGGTGGGACGCCTGGGACCTGGACGCGTCCTACCGGCGGACCCGCACCGAGCTGACCGACGGCACCGCCGAGGTGGTCGAGGAGCACCCGCTGGCGGCCACCGTGCAGGTGAGCCGGGCGTTCGCCACCCAGCGGGTCCGGCTCACCGCCGGCGCCCGCCGGGTCGACCTGGAGACCGACGTGGACTGGCAGCAGGCGGAGAAGGTGCTCAAGGTCGCCTTCCCGCTGGACGTGCACGCCGACCGGTACGCCGCCGAGGTCCAGTTCGGGCACGTGCACCGGACGACGCACACGAACACGAGCTGGGAGGCGGCCCGGTTCGAGGCGTGCGGGCACCGCTGGCTGCACGTGGCCGAGCCCGGCTACGGCGTCGGCCTGCTCACCCCGACCAGCTACGGGCACGACGTCGGCCGGGACACCCGCCCGGAGGGCGGCACCACGACCACCGTGCGGCTGACCCTGCTGCGGGCGCCCCGGTTCCCCGACCCGCGGGCCGACCGCGGCCGGCACCGGTTCCGGTACGCGCTGCTGGCCGGCGCGGACGTCGCCGGCACGGTCCGCGCCGGGTACGCGCACGCGCTGCCGCTGCGGGTCACGCCGGGCGCCGGCGCTCGGGTCGACGTACAGCCGCTGGTCACCGTCGACGACCCGCGGGTGGCGGTGGAGGCGGTCAAGCTCGCCGACGACCGCAGCGGCGACCTCGTCGTCCGGCTCTACGAGGCGGTGGGCGGGCACGCCCGGGCCACGGTCACGCTGCCCGCCGGCTTCGGCCCGCCGGCCGCGGTGGACCTGCTGGAGGAGCCGCTGGCCGACCCCGCGCTCCGGCCGGGCGTCGAACCGGTGCCGGGCGGCTGCCGGCTCTCGCTCCGCCCGTTCCAGATCGCCACCCTCCGGGCGCCACGCGGATAGCTCGTCCCGGACACGCCGACGCTGCACCTCTTTTCCTCCGGGGCTCCGGGATGACATGTTTGTCCGTATCCCCGCGATCCGGGAGGTTCTCGATGCAACGATGCACCCTGACCCGAACCCTGGCCGTCGTGCTGGCCGTCGTCGCGCTCGGCGCGACCGGATGCCTGGGCGCGAAGGACGCCACCGATCCCGGCCGCGGAGCCGGGGCGAAGGACGTCACGCTGACGATCGGTCTCAACGCGATCGCCGGCGGCAAGAACGCGGTCGAGGCGGAGTGGGTCACCAAGTACGTGATCCCGATGTTCACCGACCGCATGAAGCAGCAGGGCATCAACGCCACCGTCAAGTTCCAGCCGTCCGGTGTGGACGACGAGCAGTACAAGACCAAGCTCGCGCTGGACCTGAAGACCGGCGGCGGCCCGGACATCGTCTCGCTCGACGGCATCTGGGTCGGCGAGTTCGCCGAGGCCGGCTACCTCAAGCCGCTCGACGAGATCGCCGGCGACGCGGTCGGGCAGTGGCCTGGGCTGCGCCGGCCCGGCGGGCTTCCGACTTCCACCGGCCCGGCGCCGACGCGCCGCCCGGGTCGCCCACCACCTGGGTGGCCTGCGAGTCGTCCCGGGTGGACGGTGGCGACGCCGCCGGTGCGGTGCTGGACGGGCTGCTGGCCGGGCGGGTGGCGGTGTCCGCCGGCTACGCCGAGCCGGTGCTGCTCCGGCTCGGCGACGAGCTGGTCGCGCTGGGCGCCGACGGCCTGCTCGTGTCCGGGCCGGACGGCCGGCGCAGCCCGGTCCGCGGCGACCGCGTGACCATCCCCGCCCGGCCCGGGCCGCACTGGCTCGAGGACCACGACACCACCGTCGTCGCCCTCACCGCCTGAGCGTCCCCGCCGGAGGTCAGGCCGGGCGGACGCCAGGTGGCGAGGTGCCCCGCTCGGGCGGGCGGCGGACCCGGTTCCACCACAGGGACAGCCCGATCGCGACGGCGACCAGCAGCCCGCCGGCGGCGGAGAACCAGCTGGCGATGTCGAGGTGCTCCCGGGTGAGGGAGATGGCGCGGGGCAGGTCGGCCAGCGCGCCCTGCAGCTGGTCGGCGTTCTCCGCGAGGTAGAAGCTGCCGCCGGTGGTGGCGGCGACCTGCTTGAGGGTGTCCTCGTCGGCGACCAGCGGGTTGCGGCCGCCGGGGCCGCGGCCGCCGAAGACGCCCGGGCCGCCGTACCCGTCGTCGACCTGGGAGCTGTCGCAGACCATCGGCGAGGGCGTGCTGGTGCCGAAGCTGATCGTGTGGATGCGCAGGCCCCGGTCGGCGGCCTGCTGCGCCGCGGTCCGCGGGTCGACGCCCTGGGTGTTCGCGCCGTCGGTGAGCACGACGATGGTGTGGGGCACGTAGGCCGCCGGCTCGCCGCCGACGGCGGAGACGTCGACGCCGGTCGGGCTCACCGACGGGTCGATCTCGGCGATCGCGTCGATGGAGGTGAGGATCGCCTGCCCGATGGCGGTGCCGCGGGAGGTGGTCAGCGTCGGCAGCGCCGCCAGCAGCTTCTCGGTGTCGTCGGTCGGCGGCACGATCACCCCGGCGACCCCGGCGAAGGCGATCAGCCCGATGCGGGACCCGCCCGGCTGGGCCTTGATGAACGCGGCCGCGGCCCCCTCGGCGGCCGTCAGCCGGTTCGGCGCGACGTCGGTCGAGCACATCGACCGGGAGACGTCGAGGGCGAGCAGGATCGTGGTCGAGCTGGCCGGGACCGCCACGGTGGCCTGCGGGCGGGCCGCGCCGACGCCGAGGACGGCGAGACCGAGCAGGAGCAGGGCCGCGGGGAGGCGCCGCTGCCAGCGGCCGCGGCCCGGCAGCGCGGCGCGGACCAGCGCGGCCGAGGTGACCCGCACGGCGGCGCGCCGCCGGCGGCGCCGGGACCACCAGGCCACGCCGAGGACGAGCGGGACGGCCAGCAGCGCCGACAGGGCCCACGGCCAGGCGAACGACATCAGACCAGCCTCCCCGTGCGCAGGACGGTGAGGACCGCGCCGGCCGCCAGCAGCAGGACCCCGAGCGCGGTGAACGCCCCGGCCAGCGGCAGGTCCTCGTGCTGGGTGGTCAACCGCAGGTCGATGGTCGAGGCGACGCGGTCGAGCTCGGCGGCGTCCGACGCGGGGTGGTACGCGCCGCCGGTCGTCTCGGCGAGGGCCGTCAGCGTGGCCTCGTCCAGCGCCGTACGGACCCGGTAGCCGTCCACCTCGACCGTGGTCCCGGCCGTGGTGCCGACGCCGACCGTCTGGATGTGCACGCCGGCGCCCTGGGCGGCCGTGGCCGCCGCCTCGATCGCGGCGCCGCTGCCGCGGTCCTCGCCGTCGGAGATCACCACGATGGTCGCCGAGGCCCAGTAGCCGATGTCCGGCACGGTGCCGTCCCGGCCCACCGTCACCTTCTTGCCCGTGATGGCGGACAGGGAGGTGAGGACGGCGGCGGCCAGCGAGGTGCCGCCCGAGACGCGGAGCCGGTCGACCGCGGCCTTGACCGCCTCGCGGTCGGCGCTGGGCTGGCTGGTGGTGAGCGCGCCGTTCTGGAAGGCGACCACGCCGATGTCGACGCTGTCCGGCTGGGCGTCGACGAACGCCTTCGCGAGCTCCTTCGCCGCGTCCAGCCGGGTCGGCGCCACGTCGGTGCCGGCCATGCTGTTCGACACGTCCAGCGCGACGATCACCGTGCCGGCGGCCCGGGCGACCGGGACCGACGCCGCCGGCCCGGCCGCGGCGACCGCCACCACCGCGAGCCCGGCGATGCTGAGCCAGGGCCCGAGCGGGCGCCGGCGCCGGCCGGGGTGGGCCGCCACCCCGGCCGCCGCCAGGGCCGCGGCCCGCCGGCGGGACACCATCACGGAGCCGGCGACCAGCGCGGCCACGACGAGGACGCCGAGGACGAGCCACCCGGGCGAGGCGAGGCTCATGCCCGCTCCTCGGAGAACACGCCAGGCACTCCGCCGATGCCCGCGCCTCCGCGCGGGGCTGCCAGGCGCCCGGCCCTCCTCGCTCCCCGCTCGCGCTGCGAGCCCTCGCGCGCGCTCATGCCCGCCGCCACCGGGTGCTGATGACGACCTCGACCAGGGCCCGGACCAGGTCGCGGTCGGTGTCGATCCGGTGCAGCGGGACCCCCGCCCGGCGCATCCGGCCGGCCAGGGCGGCGTCGCGCTCGTCCACGCCGGCCCGCAGCCGGCTCCGGAACAGCGGGTCGCCGGAGTCGACGAGGAACTGCTCGCCGGTCTCGGCGTCCTCGACCACGATGAGCCCGGCCTCGGGCAGGTCGTCGTCGGCCGCGTCGACGACCCGCAGCGCGACCACGTCGTGCCGGTGCGCGAGGCGCAGCAGCGGCTTGTCCCACCCGCCGGTGCCGATGAAGTCCGAGACCACGACGACCAGCGACCGGCGCCGGGCGACCGACGAGGCGGCGTCGAGCATCGCCGCGAAGTCGGTGGTGCCGGCGGCCGGCGCCGCGGCGGCCGTGCGGTCGAGCTCGTGGCCGATGCGCAGCGCGTGGCCGCGGCCGGTGCCCGGCGGCACCACCCGGGTCGCGGCGCCGTCGTGCAGCAGCGCCCCCACCCGGTTGCCGCCCCGGCCGAAGAGCCGGGCCAGGATCAGCGCGAGCTCGGCCAGCACGTCGTGCTTGCCGCGGCCCGGGGCGCCGACCGTCATCGACGCCGACCGGTCGAGCACGAGCCAGGCGGTCAGCTCGCGGTCCTCGGTGAACTGCCGCACCTGCGGCTCGATCAGCCGGGCGGTGGCGTTCCAGTCGATGTGGCGGGCGTCGTCGGTCTCGACGTAGCCGCGCAGGCCGGCGAAGTCGAGACCGGCGCCGCGGTACGGCGTGCGGTAGTCGCCCTGCACCCGCCCGTCCAGGCGGCGGATCACCCGCCACTCCAGCCGGTGCAGCAGACGGTCGGGCGCTGTGGTCATGAGGAGGTCCTCGGAGTGAGCATCGCAGGGTCGCTTGCGACCCGAGGAGCGGAGCGAGGAGGGCCGACGGGGGACATGGTCATGGCTCAGCGGTCCTGCAGGGCGACCTCGGGCACCGGCACCGCCCGCAGCACGCCGGCGACCACCGTGTCCGGGTCGACGTCGTCGGCCAGCGCCTCGTACGACAGCACGATGCGGTGGCGCAGCACGTCGGGGGTGAGCTCGCGGACGTCGTGCGGCAGCACGTAGTCCCGGCCGCGCAGGAACGCCAGCGCCCGGCCACCCAGCACGAGCGCGATGGACGCGCGCGGGCTGGCGCCGTAGGTCACGTAGCGGTCCAGCTCGCCCAGGCCGACCGTCGCCGGCGTCCGGGTGGCCGTCACCAGCCGGACCGCGTAGTCGACGACGGCCGGGTCGACGTACACCTGCTGCACGTCGGCCCGCATGCGCACGAGGGCCTCGGGGGTGAGCAGCGCCTGGGTGGTCGCGGCCGGCTTGAGCGCGCGCTCGACGACGGCGTGCTCCTCGGGCGGGGTCGGGTAGGACACGACCACCTTCATCATGAAGCGGTCGACCTGCGCCTCCGGCAGCGGGTACGTGCCCTCGGACTCGATCGGGTTCTGGGTCGCCATGACCAGGAACGGGTCGGGCACGGAGAAGGTCTCCCGGCCGATGGTCACCTGGTGCTCCTGCATCACCTCCAGCAGCGCGCTCTGCACCTTCGCCGGGGCCCGGTTGATCTCGTCGGCGAGCAGCAGGTTGGTGAAGACCGGGCCGAGCGAGGTCTCGAACTCGCCGAGGTGCTGGCGGTAGACCCGGGTGCCGGTCAGGTCGGCCGGCACCAGGTCGGGCGTGAACTGGATCCGCTGGAACTGCCCGCCGACCGCCGCGGCCAGCGACTTCACGGCCAGCGTCTTGGCCAGTCCGGGCACGCCCTCGACGAGCAGGTGACCGCCGGCGAGCAGGCCGACGGCCATCCGCTCCAGCAGCACGTCCTGGCCGACGATCGTCCGCTTGACCTCGAACAGCACCTGCTCGAGCGGGTGGGCCGCCTGGGTCATGGGAGGTCCTCTCGGGCTGGCGGCGCCGCTGCCGGCGTCGTCGGGTGCCTGTCCGGGTCGGGCGTCACGTCTGGGGTCCGCCTCCCTCGCCGGTGCCGCCGGCGCCCAGGGCGGTGCCGATCGGCACCGCGAAGGCGATGCCCGCGAAGGCCTCGTCGTCGCCCGGGTCGGCGATGGAGATCATGATGCCGATGACCGCGCCGTTCCCGTCCAGCAGCGGCCCGCCGGAGCTGCCCGGGTTGGCCGCCGCGTCGAACTGGATCAGGCCGGAGAACCGGCCGCGGGCGGTGTTCGCGGGCCGGTCCAGACCCGAGATCACGCCCGCCGAGACGCTGTACGTCAGCCCGAGCGGGTTGCCGATCGCGACGACCGGGGCGCCGACCTCGGCGCCGCCGCCGATCGTCGCCGGGACGACGGGCTCCGGCAGCGTCGCCGGGGCGAGCACCGCGATGTCGTTCTTCGGGTCGGCCGCGGCCACCCGGGCGGCCGACCGGGTGCCGTCGGCGAAGACGACGCTGACCGCGCTGCCGTCGGCGACGACGTGGTGGGCGGTGAGGACCGCGCCGCTGCCGGTGACGACCACGCCGGTGCCGAGCGCGCCGCTGGCCGTGCGGATGACCGCGACCGAGGGCCCGACCCGCCGGTAGATGTCCGCCACGCTGGGGGTGGGGCTGGGGGTCGGGCTCGGCCTCGCCGCGGCCGGCGCGTCCGTCCCCCCGCCGCGGGAGGTGAGCAGCGCGGCCGCCACGGCCAGCACGATGACCAGGACGCCGCCCCCGACCAGCGCGCCGCGGAGCCGGCGCCGCGCCGCCACCGCCCCCGGCCCCGGCCCCGTCTCCATGAGGTCAGACTAAGCACCTATCCGGTGTGGTGCCCGGCTCCGGACGGCGCAGCCGGTCCGGAGGTCCGACCCGTAGCTCATGCCCATGGCGTCCCGGACGGTGCGCAAGGTGCGGTCGGCGACGGCGTTCGCGTGCTCGTTGCCGGCCCGCAGGACGTCCCGCAGGTGGTCGTCGGCGCCGGCCAGCGCCCGCCGGCGCTCCCGCAGCGGCCGCAGGTGCTCGTTGACCGCCTCGGTGACCACCCGCTTGAGCACCGCGGCGCCGCCGTCGCCGATCTCCTCGGCCAGCGCCTCGGGCGATGTGCCGGCGCAGAGCGCCGCGGTCAGCAGCAGGCTGGACACCTCCGGCCGGTGGACCGGGTCGTAGGTGATGCGCCGCTCGGCGTCGGTCCGGGCCGACCGGATCAGCCGGGCGGTCTCGTCCTCGCCGGCTCGCAGCATGATCGCGTTGCCGGCGCTCTTGCCCATCTTCGCCCCGTCGGTGCCCAGCAGCAGGGGAGCGGCCGACAGCAGCGCCTCCGGCTCGCTCAGCACGGCCCGGCCGGCGCCGTAGCGGTCGTTGAAGCGCCGCGCGATCAGGCGGGTGGCCTCCAGGTGCGGCAGCTGGTCCTGGCCGACGGGCACGAGGTTGGCGCCGCAGAAGAGGATGTCGGCGGCCTGGTGCACCGGGTAGGTGAGCAGCAGCCCGCTCATGCTCCGCCCGCCGGTGGCCGCCGCCTCGGCCTTGACGGTGGGGTTGCGCTCCAGCTCGGCGACGCTGACCAGGCTCAGGAACGGCAGCAGCAGCTGGTTCAGGGCGGGCACCGCGCTGTGGGTGAAGACCGTCGCGCCGTTGCCCGCCGGGTGGTGCCGCCGCGGGGCACGATGCCGGCGGCCAGGTAGTCCAGCAGCAGCTCGCGCACGGTGCCGCGCACGTCGCCGGCCACGTCCCGGTCGGTGATGACCTGGTAGTCGGCGATCACCAGGAACACCTCGACGCCGGCGGCCTGCAGGCGCACCCGGTTGGCCAGGGTCCCGACGTAGTGGCCCAGGTGCAGCGGGCCGGTGGGGCGGTCGCCGGTCAGCACCCGGAAGCGGTCCGGGGCGGCGGCGATCTGCCGCTCCAGCTCGGCACTGCGCCGCTGGGCGGCCGCCACCGAGGCCGTCGCCGCCGGGGCCGTCGGGTCCGTCGGCGCGCCGGAGGTGGGGTGGGTCATCGGTGCTCCTCAGCGTGAGGAGCCGCCCACCGCTCCGGGCCGGGTGCCGTCCGGTGGCACCAGTCCGAGCCGCCGTGGGCAGCTCGGACGAGTCCGGTACGCAGCCGCCGCTACAGCGGCCGCCACCAGGTGCGCGAGATCGTCAGCACCCCTCGACCATACGCCGCCACCGGGCCGCGACCGTGTTCCGCGGCCGCCGACGCCGGCGCCGGGGCACACTCGGTCCACCAGGACGCCGACCCGAGGAGGTTCGCCGTGCCCGTCCGCGCCGACCGGCTCGTGCTCTACGGCATCACCGGCGACCTGGCCAAGAAGCTGGTGCTGCCGGCGCTCTACCGGCTCACCGTGACCGGGCAGGTGGACACGCCCGTCGTCGGCGTCGCGCGCACCGACTGGGACCTCGACACCCTGCGGCAGCACGTCCGGGACTGCGTCACCGAGGCCGAGGGGGCCCACCCGGACGGGGCCGCGCTGGCCGCGCTGACCGACCGGATCAGCCTGGTCGCGGGCGACTTCAGCGACCCCGGGATGTTCGACCGGCTGCGCGCGGAGGTGGGCGGGGCCCGGTTCCTCGCCCACTACCTGGCCGTGCCGCCGTCGCTGTTCGCCACCGTGGCCGCCGGGATCGCCGGCGCCGGCCTGGTCGGTAACGCCCGGCTGGTGGTGGAGAAGCCGTTCGGCCACGACCGGGCGTCGGCCCAGCAGCTGGACGAGGAGCTGCACCGCTCGTTCCCGGAGGACCGGCTGTTCCGCGTCGACCACTACCTGGGCAAGGAGCCGGTCGAGGACCTGACGGTGTTCCGGTTCGCGAACGCGATCCTCGAGCCGGTGTGGAACCGCACGGTGGTCCGCCGGATCCAGGTGACCATGGCGGAGTCGTTCGACGTCGCCGACCGGGGCGCCTTCTACGACGGCGTCGGCACGATCCGGGACGTGGTGCAGAACCACCTGCTCCAGGTGCTGGCGTACACGATGATGGAGCCGCCGGTCTCGGACGACGCGGACGCGCAGCGGGACGAGAAGGTCAAGCTGCTCAAGGCGGTCCGCACGCCCGGCGCCGACGACCTGGTGCGCGGCCGGTACGACGGCTACCTGGACACGCCCGGGGTGCGGCCGGGCTCCACCACGGAGACGTACGTGGCGCTCCGGCTGGAGGTGGCCAACTGGCGCTGGGCGGGCGTGCCGGTGCTGCTGCGGGCCGGCAAGTGCCTGGCCGAGACCCTGCTGGAGATCGTGGTGGAGTTCCGGCACCCGCCGGCCCAGCTCTTCCGGGACACCGCCGGTGGGCCGCCGGCGCGCAACCTGCTCCGGCTCCGGTTGCAGCCGCAGCCGCAGCTGACCTTCGAGCTGCAGGCGAAGGAGCCCGGCCGGGACGCCACCCGGACCATCCCCGTCGCGGTCGACTTCACCCGCTCGCTCGGGCACATGGCGGAGGCGTACGAGCGGATCCTGGCCGACGCGATCAGCGGCGACCCGCGGCACTTCGCCCGCCGGGACACCGTCGACCAGGCGTGGCGGATCGTCGACCCGCTGCTCGACCGGACCGACGCCCCGCTGCCCTACCCGCGGGGCTCGTGGGGGCCGGCGGCCGCGAACGCGCTCGCGCCGGACGGGTCGTGGCTGCCGCCGGTCCCGCCGCCCTGACCCGCGCTCAGGCCCGGACCGCGCGGCGGTAGAGCCGCTGCACGTCGGCCCCGAAGTACGGGCTGTAGGACACGTCGTCGGTGTCGCCGCCCTGCTGGTAGCCGCCGATCACGCCGACCACCGTCCCGGTCCGGCCGGCCGGGTCGACGTCGACCAGCCAGGGCGAGCCGCTGGTGCCGGTCCGGTAGCCGGTGCAGGCGACCCGGCGCTGGGTGGCGCTCTGGGCGGTCATGGTGCCCAGACAGGCCAGCGGGTCGGCGGCGCCGTCCGGGTAGCCGACCAGCCGGACGGCGCCCCGGCTCGGCACGTCGAAGGCGATCCGCTGCGCGCCGACGACGTCGGAGAGGCGGCCGTCGCGGGGTGCGAGCTCCAGGAAGGCGACGTCCAGGTCGGGATCCCCGCGGTCGGTCCAGCGCGGGTCGACCGTCACCCCGACCACCTTCCACCGGCCGTACGGGGCGGCCCCGCGCTGGTAGGCCGGCGCGTACTCGAGGTCGGCCCGGGGCGCGGCGCCGGGACCGGGCACCACGCAGTGCGCGGCGGTCACCACCAGGTCGACGGTGCCGCCGCGGACGACGGAGCCGGAGCAGAAGGGACCGCGACCCGACCGGAACAGCGCGCCGGCATGGCGGGCATCCGCCGCGGAGGCCACCCGGCCGATCCCGTCCGGCGTGGACGGCGCGGACGCGGCGGTCGACGGCGCCGGGGTCGTCGCCGGAGTGCAGGCGCCGGCGAGCAGCGCCGCGGCGAGGCCCAGGGCCGCGCGCCACCTCCGCACCACTCGAACGTACCGGCCCGCCGGGGCCGCTCGTCCCCGGCCCGGGGCTAGTCGGCGCCGACCATCTCCGGGTGGGCTCGCTCGTAGTGCTTGGTCAGCACGACGCTGGCCTCGCCGGGTCGGTGGGCGACCGTCTGCCGGCAGACCGCACAGCGGACCAGGGGGAGATGGGTCACCGTGACCGGGGAATGGGCGCGGGTGGAGTTGCTCATCGGGTTCCATCCTGCCAGCGGTCGCGGCGGACCGCCCGGCCGCGGCGACGCGGAGTCCTGGCCGGTACCTGACAGACTCGCGCGGTGACGACACGGCAGCTCGTACTGATCCGGCACGCCAAGGCGGGGGGCGGTGCCGTCGACCGGGACCGGCCGCTGGCCGACCGGGGCGTCGCCGAGGCGCCGGCGGTCGGCCGGTGGTTGGCCGCGCGGCGGATCGCCCCGGACCGGGTGGTGGTGTCCCCGGCCCGCCGGGCGCGGCGGACCTGGGACCTGGTCGCCGACGAGGTGGGTGCGGCGGCGGAGCCGGTGGTCGACGAGCGGGTCTACGCCAACACCGTCGAGGACCTGCTGGAGATCGTCCGGGAGACCCCCGCCGCGGTCACGACCCTCGCCCTCGTCGGGCACAACCCGGGCATCCAGGAGCTGGCCGTCATGCTCGACGACGGGCGCGGGGACGACGCCGGCCGCGCGAAGCTGGCGGATAAGTATCCGACCAGCGGCGTCGCCGTCTTCGACGTCGGCGACCCCTGGTCCGAGGTCGCCTCCGCGACGCTGAGCAGCTTCGCCGCGCCGCGCTGACGCCGGCGCCGCGACCGCTCAGGTGCCGCGGCGGCGGACGGCGGCGGCCAGGGCCAGCCGCATCGCCTCCACCGGGGCGGCGCGGCCGGTCATCAGCTCGACCTGGACGACGGCCTGGTGCAGCAGCATGGCCAGCCCGCTGACCACCCGGCAGCCGGCCGAGCCCGCGGCGGCGGCGAACGGCGTCGGCCACGGCGCGTAGACCACGTCGAGCACCACGGCGCCCGGTGCCCAGCGGTCGCACCGCAGCCCGTCCGCGGCACCGCCGGGCAGCGTGGAGATCACCAGGTCGGCCTCGGGCAGCGACCGCTCCGGCAGGCCGCCGCGGAGCACCGGCCGCATGCCCAGCCGCTCGGCCGCGGCCCGCAGGTCGCCGGTCCGGGCCGGGTCGCGCACCAGCACGGTCGGCTCGGTCCCGCCGAGCTCCCGGACCGCGGCCAGCGCGGACCGGGCCGTCCCGCCGGCGCCGAGCACGACCGCGCGGCCGGCCTTCTCCACGCCGGCCTCCCGCAGCGCCGCGACGATGCCCGCCACGTCGGTGTTGTCGGCCCGGCGGCGGCGGCCCAGCACCAGCGTGTTGGCCGCGCCCACCGCGGCCGCCAGCGGCGACACCTCGTCGGCCACCTCGAGCGCCACCCGCTTGAGCGGCATGGTCAGCGACAGGCCCGCCCACTCCGGCCCGAGGCCGGCGACGAAGCCGGGCAGCCCGGCCTCGTCACAGTCGACCCGCTCGTAGCGCCAGCCGGTCAGCCCGAGGGCGCGGTACGCCGCGGCGTGCAGGTCGGGGGAGAGCGAGTGCTCGACCGGCCGGCCGAGCACGGCCGCCCGCCGCGCACCGGCGCCCCCCTGCTCCGCCACGCGGTCAGTATGCCGCCCGCCCGCGCCGCCCGCCCGGGCCGCCCGCCCGCGCCGCCGGCCCGCGCCGGGCCGGCCGCCCGCGGCGGCGGGAGGCGCCGGGCGTCAGGGGGTGAGGAGGAGCTTGCCGGTGGTGCGGCGGCCGGCCAGGTCCTCGTGCGCCGCGGCGGCGTCGGCGAAGGAGTAGCTGCCGCCGATGCGCACCGTCAGCGTCCCGGCCGCGATCCAGCCGAACAGCTCGTCGGTCCGGGCCACCAGCTCGTCCCGGCCGGCGACGAAGTCGCCGAGCGTCGGGCGGGTGACCGACAGCGAGCCGCCGGTCATCAGCCGGGCCAGGTCCAGCGGCGGGACCGGACCGCTCGCGGCGCCGTACAGGACCATCAGGCCGCGCCGCCGCAGCGCCCGCAGGCTGTCGTCGAAGGTCGCCCGGCCGACGCCGTCGTAGACCACGTGCGCACCGGTGCCGCCGGTCACCTCCCGGACCACGTCGAGGAAGTCGCCGTAGCCGGTGACGTGCTGCGCCCCGGCCGCCCGGGCCAGCTCGGCCTTCCCGCCGCCGGAGGTGGTGGCCACCACGGTCCCGCCCCGCAGCCGGACGATCTGGGTGAGCAGCAGCCCGACGCCGCCGGCCGCCGCGTGCACGACGGCGACCTCACCCTCGGCCACCGGCCAGGTGCTCGACGCGAGGTAGTGGGCGGTGCAGCCCTGCAGCATCACCGCGGCCGCGGTCGACACGTCGACCCCGGGCGGGACCGGGACGGCGCGCCCGGCCGGCACCACGACCTGCTCGGCGTAGCTGTCCGGCACGCCGGTCCAGGCCACCACGTCGCCGACGGCGATCCCGGTGACCTCGGCACCGACCGCGCTGACCGTGCCGGCGCCTTCGGCCCCCAGCACGTACGGCGTCGGGCGGCCGTACGGCGGGCGGCCCTGCCGGCCGTAGATGTCCATGAAGTTGACCCCGGCGGCGGCGAGGTCGACGAGGACCTCACCCGGGCCCGGCGTGGGCGCCTCCCGGTCGACCAGCCGCAGCACCTCCGGCCCGCCCGGCTCGGACACGATGACAGCACGCATGAGCCGATCATGCTCGACCGCGGCGACCCCGGCCACCGCGGCCCCGGGCCGGCCGTCAGCCGCCGCTGCCGTACGGACGGGTGATGATCTCCAGGAAGTGCCCGCTCGGGTCCTCCCAGTACACGCCGCGGCCGCCGTCGTTGGTGTTGATCTCGCCGGGCCGGTTCCGCCCGGGATCGGCCCAGTACGGCAGCCCGCGCTCCTGGATGCGGCCGAAGATCTCGTCGAACTCCGGCTCGGCGACCAGGAACGCGTAGTGCTGCGGGCGCACCGTGCCGTGGTCGTCGGCGAAGTCCAGCGAGACCTCGTTGTCGACCTGCACGACCAGGAACGGGCCGAACGGCGTCGGCTCGGCCAGGCCGAGGATCTCGGCGAGGAACGTCGCCGACTCCCGCTTGTCGCGGACGTTCACGATGGTGTGGTTCAGCCGGACGGCCATCGCAGGCTCCCTCGTCGTACGCGGCACCTGAGGCGAATCTGCTCCTCGGCCCGTCCCCGCACAAGCGGGCGCTCCTATCCTGGCCGGATGAAGCTGGCCGTCGATGTCTGAGCTGGCGGCCCACGCCCGGGCCCTCCTCGCCGCGAACCGCTACCTGACCCTCGGCACCGTCGACCCCGACGGCCACCCGTGGACCACCCCGGTCTACTTCGCGGCGGACGGCCTCCGGGAGTTCTACTGGGAGTCCACCACCGACGCCGAGCACTCCCGGCACCTGGCCGAGCGCCCGCGGGTCAGCCTCGTCGTCTTCGACTCCACGGTCCCGCCGTACCACGGTCGCGCCGTCTACGCGGTGGGGGAGGCGCGGGAGCTGTCCGGCCCCGACCTCGACCGCGCGCTGTCGGTCTACCCCCGGCCGGACGGCGACGGCTCCAGCCCGGTGGACCGGGAGGAGGTCACCGCGCCGGCGGCGTACCGGATCTACCGGGCGACCGCGTCGGACCTGTGGGTGCTGTGCCCCCGCGAGCCGGGGCAGCCGTGCCCGCTGCACGGCCGCACCGGGGACCACCGGGCCCGGGTGCCGGTGGACTGAGCGGGCGGCCACGCCGACCGCCGGGTCCGGGCGTCAGCCTGCTGCGGCGTCCCCGCCGCCGCCGCTCGCGCCGGCCCGGTCCCGGTGCTCGGGGGACCCGACGGCGAACATCGCGTCGAGCCCGGTGAGCTGGAGCAGCTTGAGCACGCGGGGCGGCACGCCGTCCAGGACCAGGCTCGTCCCGCGCTGCTCGGCCTGCTGCCGGGCGGTGATCAGGGCGGTGAGGCCCTGCGAGTCCATGAAGGTCACCGCCGACAGGTCGACGGTGACGACGGGGTGCTCGCGCACGGCGGCGAGCAGCTCCGCGCGCAGCTTCGGCGCGGTGTACGCGTCGACCTCGCCGGTGACGGCGACGCACACGCCGTCCGGGCGGCGGACCCGCTGGAGCGCGAAGTTCATGCCGCGGTCCCCGCGGCTGCTGGCCATCCCGACACGTCGACCTCCCGCGCCGGCAGGGCCTGCCGGCTCACACCCCGAACGGTCCTCCGGACCCCCGGCCGGCCGGAGGCTCCGGACGGCACGACGGGTCGGCTCGCCGGCCCGTCCCCGTGGTGCGGGACCGGGCCGTCGACTACGGGACCGCGCCGGTCCGCCCGGATGACGCGACCCGGCCGGTGTCCTTTCCGGGGCGGTCCCGTTCGTCCTCATGGTGAGATCCGGGCGACGGGCCCGGGCCGCCGAGGAAGGACCGCCGCCATGACCCAGTACATCGCCCTCACCTACACCGCCGACGTCGACTGGTTCGCCCCGGAGCACGCGGCGGAGCTCGACGACTACCGCGCGTTCCGCCGGGCGCACACCGGCGCCGTCCGCGGCGGCGCCATCCTGCACCCCACCGCGACCGCCACCACCGTGCGGGTCACCGGCGGCCGGGGCGGCGAGGTGGTCAGCAGCGACGGCCCGTACGCGGAGACCAAGGAGGCGCTGACCGGCTTCTACCTGATCGAGGCGGCCGACCTGGACGAGGCGGTGCGGATCGCGGCCGAGATCCCGGCCACCTGGAACGGCGCGGTCGAGGTACGGCCGGTCCTCGACCTGCGCCTGTGACCGCGCCCGGCCCGGCGGGGTCCGGTCCGGCGGGGTCGGGTCCGGCGGGGTCGGGTCCGGCGGGGTCGGGTCCGGCGGGGTCCGGGGCCGGCGGGGTCCGGAGCGGGCGGGTCGGGTCCGGCCGCGGTCGAGCTGGCCGAGGTCGTCCGGGTCGAGGGCACGCGGATCCTCGCGACCCTCGTCCGGACGACCGGCAGCCTCCAGGTCGCCGAGGACGCGGTGCAGGAGGCGGCCGTACGGGCGCTGCGGGACTGGCCGCGCACCGGCGTGCCGGACCAGCCGCGGGCCTGGCTGACCGTCACCGCCCGGCGGGTCGCCGTCGACATCCTCCGGCGCGAGCAGGCCCGGCCCGGGAAGGAGCGCGACAGCATGGACCTCACCGGCCCCGACCCGCCGCCGGACAGCGTGGTGCGCGACGACCGGCTGCGGCTCATCTTCACCTGCTGCCACCCGGCGCTCGCCCTGGACGCCCAGGTCACGCTCGCGCTGCGGGTGCTCGGCGGGCTGTCCCCGGCGCAGATCGCCGCGGTGCTGCTGTCCACCGAGGCGGCCGTGGCCAAGCGGCTCACCCGGACCCGGACCAAGATCAGCCGGGCCGGCATCCCGTACCGGATCCCGGCCGACGAGGAGCTGCCGGCCCGGCTCGGCGCGGTCTGCGGCGTGCTGCACGCCTCCTACACCCTCGCGCACAGCGCCGTCGGCGGCCCGGTGCTGTCCGATGTGGACGGTTGCCGGGAGGCGGTGCGGCTGGGCCGGCTGGTGCACGAGCTGCTGCCGGACGAGCCGGGACCGATGGCCGTGCTGGCGCTGATGCTGCTGACCGAGTCGCGCCGGGCCGCCCGGACCGACCCGGCCGGCGAGCCGGTGCTGCTGGCCGACCAGGACCGCACCCGCTGGGACCGGGCGCTGATCGGCGAGGCGGTCGGCCTGCTGGACCGGTCGCTGCGGCGCACCGGCGGGGTCGCCGACCCGTACCAGCTGCAGGCGGCGATCGCGGCCGAGCACGCCCGGGCGGCCTCGTACGCCGGGACCGACTGGCCCGAGGTGGTCCGCCTCTACGACATCCTGCTGGCGGTCGCGCCGACCTCGGCCGCCGCGCTGGCCCGGGCCGTGGCCGTCGCCGAGGCCGCCGGCGCCGCCGCCGGCCTGGCCGCGCTCGACGGCATCCCGCCCGACTCGCGCTGGCACGCGGTCCGCGGCGAGCTGCTCGCCCGGCAGGGCCGCTACGCCGAGGCCGTCGCGGCGACCGAGGCCTCCCTGGACGGCACCGTCAACGAGCCGGAGCGCCGGTTCCGCCGGCGTCGCATCGCCGCCTGGACCGGCGCGCCGGGAGCGGCGCCGGGGCCCGGCCGCTAGCGCGCGGTGCCGGCGAGGGCGGCGGTGGCCCGGTCGGCCGGTCGGTCATGCTTCGACGGTGGACCCGGCCCGGTGCGTCGGGCACCGGGCCGGGTCCACGGTCCGCGACGCTCAGGCGCGCCGCGCGGTGAGCAGCAGGTACTCCCAGTCGAGCACGGTCGAGCCGGTCCCGGTGTCGAACCGGGTGGCCAGCGCGACGAGGTCCCGGTCCAGGGCGGCGGTCCGCTCCGGGTCGTCGGCCAGGTTGCGGTAGGCGACGATCGTCGGGCCGTACACGGTCTTCCAGTACGCCTGCCAGGCCTCGGGCGTGGCGAAGCGGTCGATGGTGACCGTCCGCCGCTCGGCCACGACGTCGGTCACCCGGTCGCCGAGCAGGGCGCGGACGTGGTCCTCGTCGCCCCACAGCGGCGGCGGCTGGGCGCCGGGCGGCGGCGGCGGCGCGTACGGCTTCATGGTCCGGAACAGCTCCCCGACGAAGCCGGCGGGCGTCCAGCTGATCAGCCCGATCCGGCCGCCCGGCCGGCACACCCGCACCAGCTCGTCGGCGGCCTCCTGGTGGTGCGGGGCGAACATGACGCCCACGCAGGACAGCACGGCGTCGAAGCGCGCGTCCGGGTACGGCAGCGCCTCGGCGTCGCCCTCCTCCCAGCTCAGCTCGGCCCCGCGCTCCTTGGCGACCTGGCGGCCGGCCTCGAACAGCTCCGGGGTCAGGTCGGAGGCGACCACCTCGGCGCCGGTGAGCGCGGCCGGGACGGCCACGTTGCCGGTGCCCGCGGCCACGTCCAGCACCCGGTCGCCGGGGCCGACGCCGGCCGCGGCGACCAGGACGGGCCCGAGCTCGGCGATCAGGTCGGCGGCCACCGCGGGGTAGTCGCCGAGCGCCCACATCTTGCGGTGGCGCGACTTGAGCGCCCGGTCGGCGTCGCTGCGGTCGGTCGTGTCGGTCATCGGACTGGTTCCTCCTCGTCGGGCTGCGGCGGTGCAGCACGACAAGGGTCGCCCAGGTGCCTTGCAGTCCGGCTGCAACCGGGTTGCGCCGCCGGCCCGCGGCCGCAAGCGACCCGGTCTCAGCCGGTCCGGCCGCGGCCGGTCCGGCCCCAGGCGGTGAGGCGCAGGCGGTCCGGCCTCAGCCGATCCGGGCGAGGGCGGCGTGGGCGTGCGCGACCGCGGCGTGCTCGGCCGCCCGCAGATCCCGCGGCCCGCCCGGCGGCGCGGTCGCCGGCAGGTCGAGCGGGGAGGACTTCCCGGCGGCGACCAGGAAGCCGTGCAGCGTCGCCGCGTCGGCGGCGGCGCCGGCCCGGTTGAGCAGCCGGGCCACGTACCGCAGGTTGAGCCACTGCTGGGTCGAGTCGCCGGCCCGGTCCCAGTGGTCGAGCACCTCCCGGAACGCGCGCGCCGCCGCCACCGGGTCGTCGTGGACCGCCCGGGTCGCCGCCGCCTCCATCAGCCCGATGCCCTGCCACCAGAAGTTCCGCACCGCCGCGGCGAGCTCGGCGGCCTCGTCGAAGAGGGTCAGCGCCCGGCCGGGCTCGGACTTCTTCAGCACCAGGCCGAGCGCGTAGCGGGCCATGGACCGGGCGGTCGGGTTGGCCGTCCGGTCGGCCACGGCCAGGCTCTCCAGCGCCGCCTCGACCCCGCGCTCCGGCTCGCGCAGGGCCGCCTGGCACACCGCGACGTAGTAGAGCGTCCAGACCAGCCGGATCTGGTCGCCGTCCCGGCGGGCGCGGGCGGTCTCCGCGGTGTAGTGCCGCAGCGCCGGCTCGACGTCGCTCTCGTACAGGGCCACATCGGCCAGCACGTCCCCGGGATAGGCGAGCCGCGCGGTCCCGGGCGGGGGCACCTGGTCGCCGGCCCGCGCGGCCAGCTCGCGGGCCCGGGCGAAGTCGCCGCGGTTCCACGCCCCGCGGGCGGCGGCCCCGACCGCGGTGACGTAGCGCGGGTCGCCGGGATCGGCCCGGTCCAGCATCGACTCGGCCCAGTCGGAGACCTCGTAGCTGAGCCGGAGGTTGATCAGCTCGGGCAGCGCCGCGACCAGCCGCAGCGCGAGCCCGCCGTCGCCGTCGGCGCGGGCCTGCACGTACGCGGCGCGCATGTTGTCGAAGTCCGGCAGCGCCTGCTCCACCCAGGCCCGCTCGTCCGGGCCCTGCAGGCCGGCGCCGGCCCGCTCGGCCAGCTCGGCGTAGTACCCGGCGTGCCGCCGGGCCAGCTCCGCGGCGCTGCCCTCGGCCACGGCGCCGGACCGGCCGTAGGCCCGCAGCGTCTCCAGCACCCGGTAGCGCGTCCGGACGGCGCTGCGCGCCACCACCATCGAGCGGTCGACCAGCCGGGTCAGCCGGTCCACCACGTCGTCCTCGTCCGCCGCCGGGTCCGCGACCCGGAGCACGCCGGGCAGGTCGGCACCGCCGGCGAACACCGACATGGCCCGGAACAGCCGCTGCTCCGGCGGCGGCAGCAGCCGGTAGGACCACTCGATGGCCGAGGCCAGGCTCTGGTGGCGCGCGACCGGGCCGCGCCCGCCGCCGAGCAGCGGGGTGTCCTCCAGCCGCCGCGCGACCTCGGTCGGGCTCATCACCCGCATCCGGGCCGCGGCCAGCTCGATGCCCAGCGGCAGCCCGTCCAGCCGGGCGCAGATCGCGGCCACCGCGCCGGCGGCGGCCTCGTCCAGCTCGAAGCCGGGCGCCACCGCCCGGGCCCGCTGGACGAACAGCGCGGTCGCGTCGGCCACCGGCAGCGGCGGCACCGGCCACACCTGCTCGCCGTCGACGCCGAGCGGCTCCCGGCTGGTGGCGAGCACCACGACCCGCGGGCACCGCGCGGCGATCTCGGCCACCAGCCGGGCCGCGGGCGCCAGCACGTGCTCGCAGTTGTCCAGCACGAGCAGCAGGGCCCGCCCGCGCAGGTAGTCGATCACCGACTGCTCGATGGACAGGCCGGCCCGCTGCTGGATGCGCAGCGCCGCGGCGACCGCGTGCCCGACCGGGCTGCCGGCGGGCAGGGCGGCCAGCTCGCACAGCCACGCCCCGTCGGCGAACCGGGTCCGGTCCCGGGCGGCCAGCTCCACCGCCAGCCGGGACTTCCCGGCGCCGCCGACCCCGGTCAGCGTCACCAGCGGCCCGGCCCGCAGCACCGCGAGGACGCGCTCCACCTCCCGGTCCCGGCCGACGAAGCTGCTCACCCGGCGGGGCAGGTTGCCGGCCGGCCCGCTCCGCGCCGCGGCCGGGGCCAGGGCCGGGTCGTGGGCCAGGATCCGCTGGTAGAGCGCCCGCGCCGGGGCGGCGGGCTCGACGCCGAGCTCGTCGTCGAGCCGGCCGCGCAGGTCGTGGTACGCGGCCAGCGCGTCGGCCTGCCGGCCGGTCGCGTACAGCGCCCGCATGAGCGCGACCGCCGGTCGCTCCCGGGACGGGTGGCGGCGCACCAGCGCCTCCAGCTCGGGCAGCGCCTCGGCGGCCCGGCCCTGCTCCAGCAGCGCCTCGGCGCGCTCCTCCCGGCCGGCGGTGCGCAGCTCGGTGAGCCGGCCGGCCTCGGCGGCGGCGAAGTCGGCGTCGGCGAACTCGGCCAGCGCGTCCCCCCGCCACAGCGCGAGCGCGGCGTCGAGGTCGGCGACCGCGCCGGCGTGGTCGCCGGCGGCCCCGGCGGCCCGGGCCGCCGCCATCAGCCGCTCGAACTCGGCCGCGTCCAGGGTCGCGCCGTCCAGCGACAGGCAGTAGCCGGGCGGGCGGTGGCGCAGGTCGGCGCCGCCGGCCAGGACGCCGCGCAGCCGGGACAGGTAGGAGCGCAGCGCGGTGGTCGCGCCGGCCGGCGGGTCGTCGCCCCACAGCGCCGCGACCAGCCGGTCGGCGGGCACGACGTCGCCGCGCGCGACCAGCAGGGCGGCCAGGGCCGTCCGCGGCTTCGGGCCTCCGATCGGGACGGGCCCGGATCCGTCCTCGACCTGCAGCGGCCCCAGGATCCGGAAGAGCACCTGTCCTCGCTGTCGGTCCTGACGACGGTTGGCAACGGCCTCGGCCGACACTAACCGTGGCCGGCGACCGGGGGAGAGCAGATGGCCGGATCCGCGCCGCCGGGGTGCGGGCCGGAGGTGCCCCGCCCGCGGTCTCAGGCCGCGGCGGGCAGGGCGGCGGGCAGGGCGGCGGGCCGGGCGGCCGGGGCGGGGCGGTGGGGTGCGACGGCCCGGCCGTCGGGCAGCAGCTCGCCCAGGTCGTCGAAGACGACCACCCCGTTGCAGAGCAGGCTCCAGCCCTGCTCGGGGTGGGCGGCGACGGTGCGGGCGGCCTCCCGGTCGGGACGGTTCGCCGGCGGGCAGGGGGGTTGGTGTCGGCACATGGCGCACCTCCGATCCGGTCGAGCACCCGGCTGGATGCTCCTACTGGTACGACGAAACCGGGCCGCCGAAAACGACACCTCACCGAGAAGAGCTCGGCCGGCCGCTGCAAGCCTTCGCCAAGCCACGGGCTGCGCCGGGTCCCCGCCCCGGCGGTACGGCCGGCTCGGGGACCGGGTAGGAAGAGCCGATGCGACGCAGACCTCCACCGCCCGCCGTAGTCGCCCTCGCCGCCGCCGCGACCGCGTCCGGCATTCTCGCCTTGCGCGACCTGCACCGGCGGCGCCCCGACCAGGTCCGTGGCAGCAAGCGGCTGTGGCGGGTGCTCATCGCGCTCAACCCCGGCAACTCGGTGCTCTACTGGCTCGTCGGCCGGCGCTGAGCAGCGGAGGCGCGGGCGGGGCTCACAGCTCCCGGGTGCCGACGACCTCGCCGAACAGCTCACCGGTCGGCACGAACCCCATCCGCAGGTAGAAGCCCTCGGGCCCGCCGTCCCCCTGCTCCCACAGCACCGTCATCCGGGTGTTGCCGCGGCGCCGGGCTTCCTCGGCCACCGCCTCCACGGCAAATTTGCCGACCCCGCGGCCCTGCTCGTCGGCGCCCACGTTGAGCCGCCAGATGCCGCACCGGAACTCGGCCAGCTCGTGATCCGGGTCGAAGTTGGCCATCACGAACCCGGCGACCCGGTCGCCGTCCAGCACGATCCGGGGCCAGGCGGTCGGCGTCACATACGCCTGCGCGATCGAGTGCGCCACCGGCGCCACGAACTTCTCCTGCCCCGGGCGCAGGGTCAGCCCGACGGCGGCGTCGATGGTGTCGGGGGTCAGCTCGGCGAGCCGGAGATCAGCCATGGCCGGGACGGTAGCCGCGCCCTCCGACAATTCCGCCCCGGCTCCAGGCAGTCACGGCGCGCCCTGCACCGGCTCCAGCCGCCAGGCGGTCAGGCCCCCGCCGCCGTCCAGCCGCGCCCGCCGTACGTCCAGGTAGGGCAGCCGCAGCGCGATCCACCGCCCGTCGCCGGTCCAGGCCTCGACCGCGCCGCGATCCACCACGACCCGCAGCGGGACGGCCGGCCCGGATGCCGGCACCCGGGCGGTCCCGGCGGCCGACTCCACCCGCAGGCCGGTGCCGGTCGCGGTGAGCAGCACCGGCGCGCCGGCGGTCTCCAGCCGCAGCTCCGCGCCCGCCGGCAGCTCCGCCACCAGCTCCGCCACCCCGCCGGCACCGGTGAGGTCGACGGTGCCCCCGGTGGTGGGCAGCGGCCCGGCGCGCAGGGTGTCGACGTCGGGGTGCGGGGCGACGTGGACCCCACCGCCGGCCCGCGCGGTGAGCACCACCGGCAGGCTGAGCATGCCGGCCCAGCCGGTCCGCGGCCCGCCGGTGTCCTCGTGCCGCAGCCAGGCGGTGGCGGCCAGCCGGCCGGTGCGGTCCCGGTAGGTGGTCAGCGCGTACGCCGACCCGCCGTGGCCGAGGGTCTCCCACCCGTCCGGGGCGAAGGTGCCGGCCCGCTCGGTGCCGCGGGCGACCACCACCCGGTCCAGCGTGCCGGCGGCCAGGAGCGAGACCACCAGCGCCCGGGAGCCGCCGAGGTCGACGTACTGCGGGCACTCCCACGTCCCGCCGGGCTTCCCGTCGGCATCGGCCGCGAAGACGCCCCGGAACCGCCACTCCTCCAGGTCCGGGCTGGTGTAGCGCAGCACCGCGCCGCCGCCGGCCAGTCCCGCCCCGACCAGCATCGACCAGTCGCCCGGGCGGCCCCAGACGAACGGGTCGCGGAAGTGGGCCAGGCCCAGGTCCGGCGGCGGCTCCAGCACCGGGTTGCCGGCGTGCTTGCGCCAGCCGACCAGGTCGCCGTCCAGCGGGCGGGCCAGCGCGACGCGCCCGAGGTCGAGCTGGCCGTCCCGCACGCTGGTGTAGAGCAGCACCGGCCCGCGCTCGTCGACCACGGCCGAGCCGGACCAGACCCCGTCGTCCCCGTCGCCCGGGGCCAGCGCGACCGGCAGGTGCCGCCACCGGACCAGGTCGTCGCCGACCAGGTGACCCCAGTGGCAGTCCTGCTGCCAGCGGGTCGCCGACGGCACGTACTGGAAGAACAGGTGCTGGCGGTCGCCGTGCACCAGTCCACCGACCGGGTCGTTCAGCCAGCCGGAGGGCGGGGTCACGTGCAGTCGGGGGCGTGGCTCGGCGTCCATCCCGTCCTCTCCTCGGCGCCGCCCGGGCGGCGCGCGGAACCCGCTCGGGACCATCCTCCCGTCCCGGCCCTGCCGGACCCGGCCGGCCGGATAACCGGTGGAGGCCGGGGAGCGGCGGGACGATGCTCACCGGGTGACCGCACCCGAGGAGCCGACCGAGGCCGCACCCGAGCGGTGGACGACCGCCACCGTCTACGACGACATGTGGGTGGACCCGGACGACGACCCGCGCGAGCAGGGTGGCGGCGGCACCGACGAGCGCGCGGTCCTGGTCGACTACCTGCGCCGCTACCGGCTGACGCTGGAGATGAAGTGCGCCGGCCTGGACGCCGGGCAGCTGGCCCGCCGGTCCGTCCCGCCGTCCACCATGTCGCTGCTCGGCCTGGTCCGGCACCTCGCCGACGTGGAGCGGAGCTGGTTCCGCCGGGACCTGGCCGGGCAGCAGGTCCCCCCGCTCTTCAGCAGCAAGGCCGACCCGGACGGCGACTGGACCGGCGCGGTGCCCGACCCGGCCGTGGTGGACGGGGCGTGGCGGGCCTGGCGGGCCGAGGTGGCCTTCGCCGAGGAGCTGGTCGCCGGCACCGCCGACCTCGGCACGGCCGGCGGCAGCGGGCGACCGATGCGCGAGCTGCTGGTGCACATGATCGAGGAGTACGCGCGGCACTGCGGGCACGCCGACCTGCTCCGGGAGCGCATCGACGGCCGGGTCGGCCAGTAGCCTCGCGGCATGGCTCCCGCCCTGTTCGCGGGGACCGGTCAGCGAGGAGGCTGACGTGGCGCTGCACATCCGCGACGACGAGCTGCCGGGAAACAGCGAGTCCCGCACGTTCCTCGGTCGCGACCACGGCGGGGTGCCGGTGTCGTTCTTCGTCCAGGCCAGCGAGCCCGGGCACGGGCCCGGACCGCACCGCCACCCGTACGCCGAGGTGTTCGTGCTGCACGAGGGGTCCGGGTCGTTCCTGGCCGGCGAGGAGACCATCGAGGCGTCCGGCGGCTCGGTGGTGGTCGTGCCGGCCGGGGAGATCCACGGCTTCACCGCCGCGCCCGGCGGTCCGCTGCGGATGACCTGCATCCACGTGCACGACCACATGATCACCGAGTGGGTCGAGCCCGACTGAGCCATGGCGGGACAGGTCACGGTTGCCTGTCGGTTCCGTGGCGGTTCCAGCTCGAAGGGGACGGAGGCACTCGGCCTGGCCGGCTCCCGGTACTACGGTCGGGGCGTGGACTTCCGCGTGCTCGGGCCGCTGGAGGTGCGGGACGACGCCGGTGAGCGGGTCCCGCTCGGCGGGCCGCAGCCGGAGAAGGCCCTGGCGGCGCTGCTGGTCGCCGGGGGAGCCGTGGTCGGCCTGGACGAGCTGGTCGACGCGCTGTGGGACGGGGAGCCGCCGCGGACGGCGACCCACCAGGTGCACAAGCTGATCGCCGGCCTGCGCCGCCGGCTGCCCGGCGCGATCGAGACCGACGGCCCGGGCTACCGGATCCGGCTGGACGGCGCCGCGCTCGACCTCGCCGCCTTCACCGCGCTCACCGCCGCCCCGACGCCGGAGCGGCTCGCGGCGGCGCTCGCGCTGTGGCGGGGACCGGCGCTGGCCGGCCTGGACAGCCGGGTCCTGCGGGTGGCCGCGGCCCGGCTGGACGACCGCCGGCTGGCCGCGGTGGAGGCGGCCGCCGACCTCCGGCTGGCCGGCGGCGACCCCGGCGAGGCCGCCGCGCTCGCGGTGGAGCTGCCCGCGCTGGTCGCCGCGCACCCGCTGCGGGAGACGCTGCGGTGCCGGCTCATGGTCGCGCTCTACCGCTGCGGCCGGCAGGCGGACGCGCTGGCGGTGTACGCGGAGGCGCGCGCCCTGCTCGCCGACGAGCTGGGCGTCGACCCGGGCGCGGACCTGGCCCGGGTGCACCAGCAGGTGCTGCGGGCCGACCCGGCGCTCCGGGCCGGACCCGCGGCCGCCCGGCCCGCCGCCGGACCGCCGGCGCCGAGCACGCTCCCGTACGACCTGCCCGACTTCACCGGTCGCGCCGGCGACCTCGACCGGCTGCTGGGCCCCGCCGGCACGGTGGTGATCAGCGCGCTCGACGGCATGGCCGGCGTCGGCAAGACCGCGCTGGCCGTGCACGCCGCGCACCGGCTGGCCGGCCGCTACCCGGACGGCCAGCTGTTCTGCGACCTGCACGCGCACACCGCGGGCGCCCGGCCGCTGACCGCGAACGCGGCGCTGGGGCGGCTGCTGCGGATGCTCGGGGTGCCGCCGGAGACCGTCCCGGACGACCTGGACGGGCGGGCGGCCCGGTGGCGGGCGGAGCTGGCCGGGCGGCGGGTGCTGGTGGTGCTGGACAACGCGGCCAGCGCCGCCCAGGTCCGCCCGCTGCTGCCCGGCTCGCCGCACTGCCTGACCCTGGTCACCAGCCGGCGGCGGCTCGGCGTGCTGGACGGCGCGACCGTGCTGTCGCTGGACGTGCTGCCGCCGGCCGAGGCGCTGGCGCTGTTCGCCGCCGTCGCCGGAGCCGACCGGGTGGCCGCCGAGCCGGCGGCCGCGGCCGAGGTGGTCGGCCTCTGCGGGCAGCTGCCGCTGGCCATCCGGATCGCCGCCGCCCGGCTCGCGCACCGTCCGCAGTGGACGGTGGCCGCGCTGGCCGGGCGGCTGCGGGCGGAGAGCGGCCGGCTCGCCCAGCTCACCCTCGCCGACCGCGGCGTCAGCGCGGCCTTCGCCCTGTCGTACGCGCAGCTGGCCCCGGCCGAGCGGCGGCTGTTCCGGCTGCTGGGCCGGCACCCGGGCGCCGACTTCGACGCCTGGTCGGCGGCGGCGCTCGCCGACCGGTCGCCGGCGCAGGCCGAGGCCGGGCTGGAGGCGCTGGTCGACGCGCACCTGCTCCGGCCGGCCGGCCCCGGCCGGTACGCCTTCCACGACCTGCTCCGGGACTACGCCCGCGACCTCGCCCCGCAGGACGCCGAGCCGGCCCGCCGCCTGCACGGCTATCTGCTGGCCGCCGCGACCGCCGCCACCGACCTGGTCAGCCCGGGGTCGCGGCGGTTCGAGCCGGCGGTGGCCGACCCGCCGCGGCAGCTGCCGCCGCTGCCGGACCTGGACGCCGCGCTGGCCTGGCTGGCCGCCGAGCGGGCGACGCTGGTCGCGGTGGCGCTGGCCGACCCGGACTGGCAGCTGGCCTGCGTGCTGCGGGCGTACTTCGAGCACACCGGCGACTTCGCCGACTGGCGGGCCACCGCGGAGCACGCGCTCGACGCGGCCGCCGACAGTCCACTGGGGACGGTGCTGGTCCGGTTCGGGCTGGGCGCGCTGGCCATGTGGACCGGGCGGCTGGCCGAGGGCATGGCGCACTTCCGGCAGGCGCTGTTCGCCGTCGACCGCGACCCGGAGCTGGCCGCGGCCGCGCTGACCAGCCTCGGGATGCTGGCCCACCTGGCGCACCGGGACCGGGAGGCGGCCGGCTACCTGCGCCGGGCGCTGGCCACCGACCGCGGGCTGCGGATCGCGCCGCTGGCCCGCAACAACCTCGGGCTGGCCGAGGCCCGGCTCGGCCGCGGCGAGGCCGCCGTCGCGCTGCACCGGCAGGCGCTGGAGCAGGCCCGCCGGACCGGGAACGTGGCCGCCCTGCGGGCGGTCCTGCTCGGGCTGGGGGAGACCTCGCTGCGCCTCGGCCGGCCGGCGGCGGAGCCGTTCCGGGAGGCGCTGCGGCTGGCCCGGGCCGGCCGCTTCCGGATGCAGGAGGCGCTGGCCCTGGACGGGCTCGCGCACGCCACCGGCGAGCCGGTCTGGTGGCGGCAGGCGCTGGCCATCCTCACCGAGCTGGACGTCGCCGACCGGGCCGAGCTGGTCCGCCGGCACCTGGCCGACCCGGCCGGCCGCTGGTGCGACCTGTGCCGGGCCGCGCCCGCCCCGGCCGCCGCCCGGCCCGTCTCCGCCTGACGACCGGCCCGGTCGCCGGCGCTAGGTTGGGGGCCGCGGCCGTACGGAGGGGGCAGCGCCATGAGCACCACGCTGAGCCACGACGTGCCGGGGGCGACCCTGGTCTACGACGTGCGCGGCCCGCTGCCGCCCGCCGGCGGCCGCCCGCCGCTGCTGATGATCGGCTCGCCGATGGACGCCGCCGGCTTCGGCTCGCTGGCGTCGCACTTCGGCGACCGGACGGTGGTGACGCCCGACCCGCGCGGTCTCGGCCGCAGCGGCCGCACCGACGGCCGCACCGACCACGGTCCCGAGCAGCAGGCGGCCGACCTGCACAGCCTCATCGGCGCGCTCGACGCCGGCCCGGTCGACCTGTTCGCCAGCAGCGGCGGGGCGGTGACCGCGCTCGCGCTGGTGGCGGCGCACCCCGGGGACGTGCGGACCCTGGTCGCGCACGAGCCGCCGATGCTGCCCGTGCTGCCGGACGCGGACCGGGCGCTGGCGGCCGAGCGCGCGGTGCAGGCCGCGTACGCGGAGCGCGGCTTCGGGGCCGGGATGGCCGGCTTCATCGCGCTGTCGACGTGGCAGGGGGAGTTCCCCGAGGACTTCACCGGGCAGCTCCCCGAGCCCGGGGCAGTTCGGCCTGCCGGCCGAGGACGACGGCGCCCGCGACGACCCGCTGCTGTCCGGCCGGTCCAACGCGACCACCAGCTACCGCCCGGACCTCGACGCGCTGCGTGCGGCGCCGACCCGGGTGGTGATCGCGGCCGGCTCCGAGTCGGAGGGCACGGTGACCGGGCGCGCCGCGGCCGCCACCGCCGCGGCCCTGGGCCGGCCGCTGGCCGTCTTCCCGAGCCACCACGGCGGGTTCCTCGGTGGCGAGTTCGGCCAGCAGGGGCAGCCCGAGGCGTTCGCGGCCCGGCTGCGCGAGGTCCTCGCCGGCGGCGGCTGAGCCCGCGGTCGGCCTTGACGGACGGGGTGCGACATGGGTCGATGGCTCCCGCCCGGTCCGTGCGGAAGGACAGTGCGATGAAACCGGACGTGCAGGCGTACCTGGACAGGATCGCGGTGCCGGCCCGCCGCCGGGACGCCGGGACGCTGGCCGAGCTGATGGGCCGGGTCACCGGCGAGGAGCCCCGGCTGTGGGGGAGCATCGTCGGCTTCGGGCAGTACCACTACAAGTACGCCAGCGGTCGGGAGGGCGACGGGCCCGCGGCCGCGTTCGCGGCCCGGCGGTCGGCGCTGACCATCTACCTCCCCGACGGGGTCGGCGCGCACGCCGACCTGCTCGCCACGCTCGGCCCGCACACCACCGGCGTCGGCTGCCTCTACCTCAAGGCGTTGCCGGACGTCGACCTCGGGGTGCTGGAGACTCTCCTGGCCCGGTCGTACGCCACCGTCACGGCCGGGACGTTCCCGCACCGGGCTCGCGAGTCCGGCTGACCAGGAGGAGGAGCCGTGAGTGGTCGTCAGGTGGTCGTCCGCCGGGGCCGGCACCTCGGCTGGTGGGTCGAGGGCCGCTGGGCCTCCGGACGGCTGTTCATGATGACCTGGTGGCCGACCGAGGGCCTGGCCCGGGCGATCGGCCGGCTGGTCGACTGACCGCGGCCGCCCGCCCGGGCGGGCCGGCGGCTAGAAGGCGACCACCCGCGCCGTGCCGGACACCTGGTGCACCTGGTAGGTCTGCAGCACCCCGGCCGGTCCGGGCGGCGGCACGAAGGCGCCGGACCGGTCGACGGTCTCCCACAGCAGCGTGTCGAAGTCGGCCTCGTCGCCCATCGCCAGCCGTACGGTCGGCACCAGCAGGGTGACCAGCCGGGAGAAGGCGTCCGGCACGGTCCGGACGACGACGCTGACCAGCTCGCCGACCGGCGTCGGCGTGCGCAGCAGATCCTCGCCCTGGAAGGCCAGGTCGAGCTCGGCGTCGTGGTAGGACAGCTGCGGCGCGCCGGTCAGGCTGGACCGCGCGTAGGTCACCCGGATCGGTCCGGAGATCTCGAAGAGGTTGGCCTCGGCCAGCGCGGTGCCGACGGCGGTGGGTCGCTCGGTGGTCATGGTGTGCCCCCCAGGCATGGGTGTGTCGGTTCTGATGCCCAGGAAGAGCAGCCCGCGGGGCCGTGCGATACACCGTCACGCGGATCGGCCGCGGCCGAGCCCGGCGCCGAGGTCGGCCAGCTCGGCGGCCAGCGCCCGGCAGTCCGGGCAGCCGGCGAGGTGGGCGTCCACCCGGGACCGCTGCCGGCCGGACAGGCCGCCGCGGACCCAGGCGCCGAGCCGGTCCACGGTGGCGTGCCGCCCGCCGGTGGCCTCGGCGCCGAGGTGCTCCTGCAGGTACGCCTGCCGCAGCCCCTCCCGGGCCCGGTACGCCAGCGCGGACACCCCGTTCGGGGTGAGGCCGAGCGCCGGCGCCAGCTCGGCCGGGCTCTCCCGCTCCACCTCGGTGCGCCACAGCACGGTCTGCCAGCGCTCCGGCAGCCGGGTGAAGGCGCGGGCGGCCAGGCTCGACTCCAGGTCCTCGACGGCGGTGTCCTGCCAGGGCACGCCCGGGTCGTGCCGGGTCATGTCGTCGGACAGCTCCACCCGGCGGCTCTGCCGGGCCCGGTCGTAGACGAGGTGGCGCAGCACGGTCAGCAGGTACGCCCGGAACGCCGTCTCCGGCCCGCCGCCGCGGCGCAGCCGGGTGAAGACCTTGGTGAACGCCTCGGCGACCACGTCGTCCGCCTCCGCCGGGCACCCGGCCAGCTGCCCGGCCAGCGCCCGGGCCGCCGCCAGGTGCCGGCGGTAGAGCAGCCCGTACGCGTCGGTGACCCCGGCGCGTACCGCGGCGATCAGCTCGGCGTCCTCCGGACCCGGCCCGCGCCCGCGTCGGGGCCGGGGTCGGCGAGGGGGACAGTCGGGTCCGGCACGGCACGCCCTCTCCGGGATGGCGTCGGCGACGCGAGGCGACTGCGGTCGACGGAACCACCCCTGGGGCGGGTGCACCACACCCCTACGGAGGTTTACGGTGCGGAGGTGCTCCCGTCCCCGATCTCCGTGGCGCTGGTCAACGACTACGACGTCGTGCTCGAGGGCCTGGCCCGCATGCTCGACCGCTACCGGGACCGGGTGGTCATCGTCGAGATCGACGCCAACGAGGGCGTCGAGGACGCCGCCGACATCGTGCTCTACGACAACTTCGCCCAGCCCGAGTCCGACCGCGACGAGGTCCGGACCCTGGTGGCCAACCCCCGGGCGCGCCGGGTCGTCGTCTACACCTGGAACTTCCACCCGGAGCTGATCGAGAGCGCGCGCCAGCAGGGCGTGCACGGCTACCTGTCCAAGACGCTGTCCGCCCGCGACCTGGTCGCCGCGCTCGAAGCCGTGCACGCCGGCGAGCTGGTGGTCAGCGACGCGCCGCCGCGGGCCCGGACCGCGGCCGGGCTCGACTGGCCGGGCCGCACCGAGGGCCTCACCGACCGCGAGTCGGAGATCCTCGCCCTGATCACCCAGGGGATGAGCAACGCCCAGGTGGCCGAGCTGACCTTCCTCAGCCCCAACACGGTGAAGTCCTACATCCGCACGCTCTACCGCAAGATCGGGGCGGCCAGCCGCACCCAGGCCGTGCTGTGGGGGGTGGCGCACGGCTTCACCCCGGACCACCACCGCATCGAGCACTGGCGCGGCGGCCCCTGACCCGCGCCCCCGCGCTCGACGCCGGTCAGGACGGCTCGGCGGCGGCGCGGACCAGGATGAGGGCGACGTCGTCGTGCCCGAAGCCGGGCCGGCCGGTCATCGCGTCGAGCAGGTCGTCGGCGAGGAGCTCGAGCGAGGGCTGGCCCCCGGCCCGGTGCAGGGCGGCGGCGAGCTGGGCGATCCCGTCGTCGAGGTCCTCGCGGGGCAGCTCGACCAGTCCGTCGGTGAACATCACCAGCGTGTCGCCGGGGCCGAAGCCGACCACGGTCTCGGTGAACCCGCCGACGCCCAGGCCGAGCGGGGCGGCCGGTCGCAGCCGCAGCGGCGCCACCTCGCCGGTGGCCCGGCGCAGCAGCGGCGGCAGGTGCCCGGCGCTGGCGAGGCGCAGCCGGTGCGCGGCCGGCTCCACCACCGAGTAGCAGGCCGTCGCGAACTGCGGCGCCGCCGGCTCGGCCAGCCGGCCGGAGCGGATCACCTCGGTGAGCTGGGCGTCGAGCAGGGCCAGCACCTCGACCGGCGGCAGCTGGGCGTGGCCGGCGGCGTGCATCGCGGCCCGCGCCTGGCCCATCACCGCCGCCGCGGAGATCCCGCGGCCGGCCACGTCGCCGATGCCGACGGCGACCCGGCCGCCGCCGAGGTCCTGCACGTGCCACCAGTCGCCGCCGACCTCGACGTCCGGGGCGCCGGCCAGGTAGCGGGCGGCCACGGCCAGCCCGGGCAGCGGGGGCGGGGCGACCGGCAGCAGCGCCCGCTGCAGCTGCAGCGCCGCCTCCCGCTGCCGCCGCTGCACCGACACCTGGCTGATCGCGGCGCCGGCCCGGGCCGTGACGTCGGACAGGAACGGCAGGTCGGCCGCCGTGAACGGGGCCCGGTCGGCGGCCGCGAGCAGCAGCAGGGCACCGGTCAGGCTGCCGGCGACGACCAGCGGCGCCACCGCGATGCTGTTCGCCGCCGCCCGGACCAGCCAGTCCGCGCCGGCCGGGTCCGGCGCGACCAGGGACAGCGTCTCCGCGTCCACCCGGACGACCACCGGCTCGCCGGACCGCAGGCTGCCCTCCCAGGGCGAGGGCTGCTCCCGGGCCGTCGGCGGCGGCAACGGGCCGAGCGCGGCGAGCCGGTCGGAGACGGTGACGACCTGCGGCGGGATCGGCTCGGGGTCGCGACCACGCTCCGGGATGACGTAGCACGCGGCCAGGTCGGCGACGTGCGGCACCAGCGCGTCGGTCAGCGCCTGCAGGCCCGACCGGGCGTCGGCGGCGCCGGTGAGCCGGGCCGACAGCGCGGCCAGCAGCCCGGACCGGTCCGCCGCCGCTTCGGCCCGGGCCTCCCCGGTGACGTCGATGGCCGTGATCACCAGGCCCACCGGCGGCTGCCCGGCGCGGGCCAGCGGCGCGACCACGTACCGGAGCACCACGCACTGCCCGGTCAGGTCCCGCACGTCGGACTGGCGGCGCGGCACCTCCAGCGGCTCGCCGGTCGCCAGCACCCGGTCCAGGCGGTCCAGGCCGCCCGCGGTCACCTCCGGGTAGGCCTCGGCCAGCGGTGTCCCCGGCGGCCGGTCGCCGAACATGGCCCGGCTGGCCCGGTTCTGGTACGCGATGCGGTGGTCCGGCCCGAGCGTCACCACGACGATCGCGGGCGAGCTGTCCCAGGCCGGGCCGAAGGCGTCGGCGGGCGCGCCCAGGAAGGTTTCCTCCCGGAGCAGCGAGGCCTCGTCCACCACGGCGACACGCTAGCGTCCCGCGTCCATCTCGGGGGCGGTCCTGGACACGGCGCGGCCGCTGCGCCACGGTGCCCGGATGCGAGCGCGTACGGCGGACATGTGGTGGGGGACCGCGATCGAGGCGCCGGACCCCGGCGCCCTGGCCCGGTTCTACTCGGAGCTGCTCGGCTGGCCGATCGGCCACGAGGAGCCGGGGACGGCGGTCCTCGCCGCCCCGCAGGGTTCGGTGTACGTGGTCTTCCAGCAGGCGGACGGCTACCGGCCGCCGGTCTGGCCGCCGGTCGACGGGCAGCAGCGGACGATGATGCACTTCGACTTCCAGGTCGGCGACCTCGACGCCGGCGTCGCCGAGGCCGTCGCCCTCGGGGCCACGGTGGCCGCCGAGCAGCCGCAGGACAACGTCCGGGTGCTGCTCGACCCGGCCGGCCACCCCTTCTGCCTCGTCCTTGACCAGGACGCCGACTGACGGTCGGGTCGCGACCGGCCCGCCGTCCACCTGACCCTCAGGCCGCCCCGGCCAGTGCCGCGGTGCCGCCGAGCCGGTGCGCCCGCTCCCACAGCTCGGGCAGGTCGCGCCGCACCCGCCGGTCCAGCCGCCGGGCGTTGGCCGGCTCCCGCTTGGTGTCCGCGATCAGGTGGGTGAAGCCGGCCTGCGCGGCCCGCCGCGCGGACCCGGCCGCCGCCCAGGACTCGAACAGGTAGGCCATCCCGACGTCCCGGTACGGCGAGCCGGGCCGGTCCCGGTGGTGCTCGACGCAGGCGGAGAGCAGGTACTGCTCCACCGTGATCGTCAGCGGCGGCCGGTGCAGCAGCGCCAGCGGCTGCTGGTTGCCCGGCTCCCGCACCACCCGCAGACCGGCGGCCGCCCAGTGGTGCAGGAAGTCCAGCCGGGTGCCGCCGACGATCCCGCAGCACTCGCCGCGCGGCCGCGCGCCGGGCGTGCGGTGCCAGGCCCACTCCGGCGGCAGCCACGTCTCCGGCCGGCCACCCAGCACCGCCTCGAACGACTCCGGGTCGTACCAGCTGGTGGCCTCGGCGAACGGCTCCGGATTCTGGGTGAAGACCGGCGCCGCGGCCAGCTCGGCCGGCAGCGGCTTCCACAGGAAGACGTCCGCGTCCAGGTGCACGAACGGCTCGCGCTGCTCGGCGACGGCCACCAGCTTGCCCATCGACCACCAGGACGGGTCGCAGCCGCGCAGCCCGTCAGGCTCAGCGACACCTCGCCGAAGTCCAGCCCGAGCCCGTCCACCAGCAGCTCGGCCCCGGCGTCGTCGGTGACCAGCACGGTGTCCGGGTAGTGCCGGCGGGCGGTCTGCACGGACAGCGCCCAGGCCAGCAGGTGGTTGGTCACCGTGCCCCAGGCGCCCTCCCGGTGCGCCGCGAACGGCTCGTGCCAGAACGACCAGACCGCCCGCATCAGATCAGCCCCGCGCCGACCGCGGCGACCCCGCCGCCGTACCCGTAGGTGCTCCAGCCGCGCGCCGGGACCGGGGTCGGGCCCCGGGCCGGCACCGGCTTCGGCGGCCAGCCGACCAGCGGCCGCAGCAGCCGCGGGGCGTCCCGCTCGGTGCCGCGCCCCCCGGAGCCGGACAGCGCCTGGGTGGCGAAGCCGACCTCGACCCGGGTCAGCCCGGACAGGTCGATGTCGCCGGCGTCGGCCAGCTCCCAGTCGCCGGCGATGCCGCGGCCCCACAGCGCCACCGGGGGCTGCGAGCGCGGGTTGCTGGGCGGGACCACCGCGGCCTCGACCGACTTCTCCAGCTGGCGGGCGTTGAGGTGGATCTCGCGGTGCGGCATGGCCTGGTCCACGATCAGGCCGGTGGGGTTGGCCGGGTCCGGGCGGCGGCGGAAGGACCACCGGCCCAGCTGCTTGAGCCGCACCGACTGGCCGGAGCCGGACCTGATCCGGGCCCCGTGCAGGACCACCGTGGCGCCGTCGAACTTGGCCTCGTAGATCTGCGACCCGTCCTCCTCGCGGAGGTCCGCGACGGGGATCGCGAAGCCGAACCGCCCGGTGGACCGGAACGCGTCCAGGTGCACGACGTCCTCGGTGGAGAACCAGAAGGTCATCGGCGTCTGGCTCAGCTCCCCGATGTCGTCCATCGAGTCGACCAGCGACGACCAGGTGATGATCTGCACGCCGCGCTGGGCGACCTGGGTGGTGATCTCCGAGACCTGCTGGGTCAGCGGCAGCAGCTGGTCCCGGTCCGGGTGGAGGTAGCCGAGGTCGTGCCGGACGGTCTCGGTGAGGTCCTTGCCGAGGTAGATCTCCTTGGCCCGCAGGGTCCGGAACATCGCCACCGAGAGCAGGTCGAGCAGCTGCCGGACCGAGGTGATGAGCGTCTGCAGCACCGGGTCGGTCTCCACCTTCTCCCGGTTGTCCAGCTGGCTGGCGAAGCCGTTGGCCAGGACGATGTTGGCCGAGATGGCGTCCTGCTCGGCCTTGGAGGCGTCCGCGCCGAGCTGCGCCTCCTTCTCCATCTGCCGGTGCAGCGTGACCTCCTTGAGCAGCAGCACCCGCTCCCGCTGCACGGTCGCCATCTCCCGCAGCAGCGGGTGCGGCGCGCTGGTCCCGATCGCGCTCAGCTCGTCCACCATCTTGCCCAGGTGGAAGATCGACTTCCCGGCCTTGCCGATGTCGTCGAAGCCCTTGACGAAGGCCTTGCCCTCCGGGTCCTTGAGCTTCTCCTTCACGTCGTGCACCAGGTCGACCAGGGTCTTGGCGTCGGCCGCGGTCTTGCTCAGCTCGGCGAAGCCCTGCCCGATCGCGACCGCGGCCCCGATGCCGGCCCCGACGCCGGAGGCGACGCCGGCCACCGCCACGCCGACCGCGAGGACCTTCGACATGATCCCGAAGAACGAGGTGTCGGGGTCCGGCGCGCTGCTGATCTCCTTCTGGATCTCCTGCAGCCGGGCGTCGAGCGCGGCCACCCGGCCCTGCGCGATGTCGGTCGAGGACTTGGCCGTCTTCAGGTGCTCGGCGGACTCCTCCACCCGCTTGCCGGCGGCGGTCAGGCTGTTCTGCCCCTGCGCGGCGCCGATCCGGACGAACTGGGCGAAGGTGTGGTGCAGGGTGGACGTGCCGGCGACCGACTGCGCGTTGCCGAGCAGGGCCAGCGCGGTCTGGTGCAGCGGCTGGTTGGTCTCCGCGGCGAAGACCACGTCCGGGGTGACGTCCACGTCCCGCGGCTGGCCGAGGTAGGTGGTGCCCTCGTAGAGCTGCTGGGTCAGCTTGCGCGCCCGGGCCTGGGCGGCGCCGGTGCCCGGCCGGTCGACCAGGCGCTCGCCACGGCTCGCGCGGGAGCCGGCCGCCGGGGGAGCCCCCGGTGGCTCGAACCCTGAAACGTGTCAACGCGAGGCGGCCCGGCGGCGCCCGGGGGCGGTGACCACGTGCGCAACACGACGGCAACCTCTTGACGGTCCGGGGACGCTCCGGTTAGCGTCCGGCAACGTTCGCATGAAACGTTTCATAGGAGGCGCGTCATGCCGGATCCCGACCGTCCCCCGGCCGATCGGCCGCTGCTCGCGCTGGCGGGGTGTCCAAGTCGTTCGGCGCGGTGGCCGCGCTGCGGGACGTCCGCCTGGACCTGCGCGCCGGGGAGGCGCACGCGCTGGTCGGGGAGAACGGCGCGGGCAAGTCGACGCTGGTGAAGATCCTGGCCGGCGTGCACCGCCCGGACCGGGGCACCGTGCTGCTCGACGGCGAGCCGCTGCAGCTCTCCGGCCCGGCCGACGCCCGGGCCGCCGGGATCGCGGTGATCTACCAGGAGCCGACGCTCTTCCCGGACCTGTCGGTCGCGGAGAACATCTTCATGGGCCGGCAGCCGCTGCGCCGCGCTGCGCCGGATCGACCGGCCGCGATGCGCGCGCCGCGCCGCCGAGCTGTTCGACCGGCTCGGCGTGCACCTCGACCCGGACCGGCCGGCCCGCGGCCTGTCCATCGCCGACCAGCAGCTCGTCGAGATCGCCAAGGCGCTGTCCTTCGACGCCCGGGTGCTGGTCATGGACGAGCCGACCGCGGCGCTGTCCGGGGTGGAGGTGGAGCGGCTGTTCGCGGTGGCCCGGTCGCTGCGCGACGCGCGGCGCGGCGGTGCTGTTCATCTCGCACCGCTTCGACGAGGTGTTCGCGCTCTGCCAGCGGATCACCGTGATGCGCGACGGGCAGCTGGGTGTCCACCGACCCGATCGAGGACGCTGACCGTCGACGCAGGTGGTCCGCCGGATGGTCGGCCGCGACGTCGCCTCGCTCTTCCCGAAGCAGGACACCGAGGTCCGGCGACGTGCTGCTCGAGGTGCGCGGGCTGACCCGGCGCGGGCGTCTTCGCCGACGTCAGCTTCGACCGTCCGCGGCGGGCGAGATCGTCGCGCTGGCCGGCCTGGTCGGCGCCGGCCGCAGCGAGGTGGTCCGGGCGGTCTTCGGCGTCGACCGCGTACGACCGCGGCGAGGTGCGGGTCGCCGGCCGCCGGCTGCGCGCCCGGCCGCCCGGCCGCGGCGATGGCCGCCGGGCTCGCGCTGGTGCCCGAGGACCGCCGCCAGCAGGGCCTGGTGATGGAGCTGTCGGTGGAGCGCAACGCGACGCTGACCCGGCGCTGGTCGCTGGCCCGGTTCGGCCTGCTGCGCGGCGGCGCCGAGCGCCGCGCCGCCGCGCGACTGGACGCGGCGGCTGCAGGTCAAGGCGGCCGCGGCTCAGCCGATCCGGTGTCCACCCTGTCCGGCGGCAACCAGCAGAAGGTGGTGCTGGCCAAGTGGCTGTCCACCACGCCGCGGGTGCTGATCGTCGACGAGCCCACCCGCGGCATCGACGTCGGCACCAAGGCCGAGGTGCACCGGCTGCTGTCCGCGCTGGCCGCCGACGGCGTGGCCGTGCTGATGGTCTCCAGCGAGCTGCCCGAGGTGCTCGGCATGGCCGACCGGGTGCTGGTCATGCACGAGGGCCGGCTGGTCGCCGAGATCCCGCGCGACCGGGCCGACCGAGGAGTCGGTCATGTTCGCCGCGACCGGCCAGCGGGCGAGGCGGCATGACGCACCGTCCGGCCGCGCCGCCGGCGGACGCGGCCGGCGGCGCGCGCGGCGCGGCGCGCGGTTCGCGCACCGGCTGCTCGCTGGTCCGCGAGCTGGGCATCCTGCTCGCGCTCGTGCTGCTGGTCGCGGTGACCGGCGCTGGTCAACCCGCGGTTCCTGTCCGCGCAGAGCGTCCGCGACCTGCTGCTCGGCGCCGACGATCCTGGTGATCCTCGCGGTCGGCCAGGCGATCGTGATCATCACCCGCAACGTCGACCTGTCGGTCGGCTCGATCCTCGGGCTGGTCGCCTTCGCCACCGGCAAGCTGTTCGTCGCCGCGCCCGGCGCGCCGATCGTCGCTCGCCGTCCTGGTCGGGGTCGCGCTGGGCGCGGTCTGCGGCGCGGTCAACGGCGCGCTGATCGCCGCGGCCCGGGTGCCGGCGCTGGTGGTCACGCTCGGCACGCTGTACGTCTTCCGCGGCATCGACTACTCGTGGGCCGCCGGGCGAGCAGATCAACGCCGCCGACATGCCGCGCGCGTTCCTGCGCCTCGGCACCGCGCACCGTGCTCGGCGTGCCGGTGCTGGCGCTGATCGCGCTCGTCGTGGTGCTGGTCGCGCGGGTTCTACCTGCGCGTCGTACCGCAGCGGCCGCGAGCTGTACGCGATCGGCTCCGACCCGGCGCCGCCCGGCTGTCCGGCATCCCGGTCGGCCGGCGGGTGTTCGCCGCGTTCGTGGCCAGCGGCGCGCTGGCCGGGCTGGCCGGCGTGCTGTACGCGGCCCGCTTCGGCACCCTCGACGCCACCGCCGGCACCGGCCTGGAGCTCAGGTGGTGGCGGCGGTCGTGGTCGGCGGCGTGGCCATCTTCGGCGGCAGCGGCACGGTCTACGGCGCCGCGCTCGGCGCCCTGCTGCTCACCACGATCGGCAGCGCGCTGGCGGTGCTGCGGCATCGACCCGTTCTGGCAGCAGGCCGTGGTCGGCGCGCTGATCCTCGCCGCCATCGGCCTGGACCGGGCCTGGTCGCGCCCGGATGGCCCGCCGGCTGCCGGAAGGAGGGCCCGCGATGCCTGACGTCTGACCTCGACCGACGCGCCGGCGCGGCCCGGCCGACGCGCCGACCGGCGGTCGCCGCTGGCCGCGCTGGCAGCTGGGACGCGGTCGTCGTCGTCGCGCTGGTCGTCGTGGTGCTGGTCGCGAGCGCGCTGGTGGACGGCTTCGCCACCGGCCGCAACTGTCGGCTTCCTGCTGCTGGACGTCGTGCCGATCGCGCTCATCGCGCTGCCGATGACGCTGGTCATCATCACCGGCGAGATCGACCTGTCGGTGGCCAGCACGCTCGGCCTGACCAGCGCGGTGATGGGCCAGCTGTGGCCGAGCGGCCTGCCGCTGCGAGCTGATCGTCGCCGCTCTGCCTGCTGCTCGGCGCGGTGCTCGGCGCGGTCAACGGGCTGTTCGTCACCGGCTTCGGGCTGCCCTCGCTGGCGGTCACCATCGGCACGCTCGCGCTCTACCGCGGGCTGGCGTTCGTCGTGCTCGGCGACCGGGCCGTCGCCGACTTCCCGGTCGGCCTGGACCGACCGGGCGATCAGCACCATCCCGGGCACGGCCGATCCCGCAGGCGGTCCTGCCGGTCGCTGGTGCTGGCGCGTGGTCTTCGGCGTGGTCCTGCACGCGACGCCGATCGGCCGCGCGCTCTACGCGATGGGCAACAACGCCGAGGCCGCCGCGCTTCGCCGGCATCTCGGTCGCGGCGCACCAAGTTCTGGCTGTTCGTCGCGACCGGCGCGGTCTCCGCGCTGGCCGGGGTCTTCTGGACGCTGCGCTACGCCAGCGCCCGGGCCGACAACGGCACCGGCCTGGAGCTGGCCGTGGTGGCCGCGGTGCTGCTCGGCGGCGTGTCCATCTTCGGCGGCCGCGGCGGCGCTGGTCGGCGTGCTCGCCGGCGTCGCTGCTGCTCGGCAGCCTGCGCAACGCGCTGCAGCTGGCCGACGTGCCGGCCGACGCGCTGACCATCGTCACCGGGCGCCTGCTCATCGCTCTCGGTGGTCGCGCCCAACGTCGTCAGCTCCGTCCGCGGCGGCGGCGCACCGGCGGCGCGCGGCCCGCCGGGCCGACCACCGCCCCCTGACCCCGTCACGTCGAAAGGACCGACCATGCCCACAGCACGCGATGTCCCTCCGTACGGCGCGCCGCGGTGCTCGCCGGCGCCCTGCTCGCCACCGCCTGCGGCGGCACCACCCGGGACGACTCGTCCAGCGGCTCCGGCGGCGGCGCCGCCTCGGCGCCGGCGCCGACCCGAACGCGCCGATCAAGGAGGGCCTGAAGATCGCCTTCCTGCCCAAGCAGGTCAACAACCCGTACTTCACCGACGTCCGACAACGGCGGCAAGGCCGCGGTCGAGGAGTTCAAGGGCGAGTACAAGGAGGTCGGCCCGTCCGAGGCCAGCGCCTCGTCGCAGGTCAGCTACATCAACACGCTGTCCCAGCAGCAGACCGACGTCATCGTCATCGTCGGCCAACGACCCGAACGCGATCTG
The DNA here is from genome assembly GCA_963849885.1 of uncultured Actinomycetota bacterium. GTDB lineage: Bacteria > Actinomycetota > Actinomycetes > Mycobacteriales > CADCTP01 > CADCTP01. Next base: position 95,306 of record CAWKIV010000008.1, read on the forward strand.
CGGCGCGCTGAACCAGGCCCGCAAGGCCGGCGCGAAGGTGGTCACGTTCGACTCCGACACCAACCCGGACTGCCGGGACCTGTTCGTCAACCAGGCCACCGCCGAGGGCATCGCCGAGTGCAGGTCAAGCTGATCTCCGAGGCGGTCGGCGGCGCCGGCAAGATCGCCATCCTGTCCGCGACGCCGAACGCGACGAACCAGAACGCCTGGATCGAGCTGATGAAGACGGAGCTGGCCAAGCCGGAGTACAGCAAGCTCAAGCTGGTCACGACCGTCGTACGGCAACGACGACGACCAGAAGTCGTTCACCGAGACCCAGGGGCTGCTGCGCTCGTACCCGGACCTCAAGGGCATCATCTCGCCGACCACGGTGGGCATCGCGGCGGCGGCGCGCTACCTGTCCGGCTCGCAGTACAAGGGCAAGGTCGCGCTGACCGGCCTGGGCACGCCCAACCAGATGCGCGCAGTTCGTCAAGGACGGCACGGTCAAGGCGTTCGCGCTGTGGAACCCGGCCGACCTCGGCTACCTCGCCGCGTACGCCGGCGCCGCGCTGGCCTCCGGGCAGATCACCGGCGCCGAGGGCGAGAAGTTCACCGCCGGCAAGCTCGGCGAGTACACCATCGGGCGCAGACGCGATCGTCGTCCTCGGCCCGCCGACCGAGTTCACCGCCGCGAACATCGACCAGTTCGACTTCTGACCCGGCGCCCGGGGAGAGGCAGTGTCCACATGGGACGGGTCTGCTTCACGCTGCAGGTCGACCCGGACCGGCTGGCCGAGTACCGGCAGCGGCACGCCGCGGTGTGGCCGGAGATGCTGGCCGCGCTGCGCGACGCCGGCTGGCACGACTACTCCCTCTTCCTGCGCGACGACGGCCTGCTGGTCGGCTACTTCGTCGCCGACGACCTCGGCGGCGGCCCAGGCCGCGATGGCCGCCACCGAGGTCAACGCGCGGTGGCAGGCCGAGATGGCGCCGTTCTTCGCCGACCGGCCGGGCCGACGAGACCCGGCGTCGTCCTCGACGAGGTGTTCAACCTCGACGCCCAGCTGACCGAGACCGGGCTGAATGGAGTGGCACGATGACCGAGCTTTCCCCGGCGACCCGCGCGCGGGTGCCGCCGCGCTGCGCGCGCAGCGGATCGAGACCGCCGTCCTGGGCGTACGCGCAACTCCGGGACCCGGTTCAAGGTGTTCGCCGCAGCCGGGGGTGCCGCGCGACCCCGGAGGAGAAGATCGCCGACGCGGCGACGGTGCACCGGTTCACCGGGGTGGCGCCGACGGTCGCGCTGCACATCCCCTGGGACCGGGTGGACGACTACGCCGGGCTGGCCGCGTACGCCGCGCGACCGCGGGCGTCGCGCTCGGCGCCATCAACGCGAACGTCTTCCAGGACAACGACTACAAGCTCGGCAGCGTCACCAACCCCGACCCCGGGATCCGCCGCAAGGCGATCGACCACCTGCTCGAGTGCGTCGACATCATGGACGCAGACCGGGTCGCGGGACCTGAAGCTGTGGTTCTCCGACGGCACCAACTACCCGGGCCAGGACGACATCGCGCGACCGGCAGGACCGGCTCGCCGTGGCGCTGCGGGAGACGTACGACCGGCTGGGCGAGGACCAGCGGATGCTGCTGGAGTACAAGCTCTTCGAGCCGGCCTTCTACACCACGGACGTGCCGGACTGGGGCACGTCCTACGCGCACTGCGTCGAGCTGGGACCGAAGGCGCAGGTGGTCATCGACACCGGCCACCACGCGCCCGGCACCAACATCGAGTTCATCGTCGCGTTGCTGCTGCGGGCCGGGAAGCTCGGCGGCTTCGACTTCAACTCCCGCTTCTACGCCGACGACGACCTGATGGTCGGCGCGGCCGACCCGTTCCAGCTGTTCCGGATCCTGCACGAGATCGTCAAGGCGGACGCGCTCCGGCCCGGAGGCCGGGATCGCGTTCATGCTCGACCAGTGCCACAACATCGAGGCGAAGATCCCGGCGATCATCCGGTCGGTGCTCAACGTGCAGGAGGCCACGGCCAAGGCGCTGCTGGTCGACCAGGACGCGCTGGCCGCGGCCCAGCGGGCCGGTGACGTGCTGGGCGCGAACGCGGTGCTGATGGACGCGTACAACACCGACGTGCGGCCGCTGCTGGCGCGAGCTGCGGGCGGACCTGGGCCTGGACCCGGACCCGGTCGCCGCGTACGCGCCGGTCCGGCTACCAGGAGCGGATCAACGCCGAGCGGGCCGGCGGGCAGCAGGCCGGGTGGGGCGCCTGATGCCCGTCCAGGAGCTGCTGGCCCGGTCCAACCGGCTGGGGTCGGACCCGCGCAACACCAACTACGCCGGCGGCAACACCTCGGCCAAGGGCACCGACGCCGACCCGGTCACCGGGCAGCCGGTCGAGCTGCTCTGGGTGAAGGGCTCCGGCGGGGACCTCGGCACGCTGACCGGGCGCGGGCTGGCCGTGCTGCGGCTGGACCGGCTGCGGTCGCTGGTGGACGTCTACCCGGGAGTCGAGCGCGAGGACGAGATGGTCGCCGCGTTCGACTACTGCCTGCACGGCCCGGGCGGGGCGGCGCCGTCGATCGACACGGCGATGCACGGGCTGGTCGACGCCGCGCACGTGGACCACCTGCACCCGGACGCCGGGATCGCGCTGGCCACCGCGGCGGACGGGGAGAAGCTCACCGCGGAGTGCTTCGGCGACCGGGTGGCGTGGGTGCCGTGGCGGCGCCCGGGCTTCCAGCTGGGCCTGGACATCGCGGCGATCAAGGCGGCCAACCCGCGGGCGATCGGGGTGGTGCTGGGCGGGCACGGCATCACCGCCTGGGGCGCGACCAGCGACGAGTGCGAGGCGCGCTCGCTGGAGATCATCCGGACCGCGCAGTCCTATCTGGACACCCACGGCCGGCCGGAGCCGTTCGGGCCGGTCGTCCCCGGCCGCGAGCCGCTGCCGGCGGCCGAGCGGCGGGCCAGGGCGGCGGCGATCCTGCCGGCGATCCGCGGGCTGGTCTGCACCGACGCCCGCCAGGTCGGCCACTACACCGACGCGGACGTGGTGCTCGACTTCCTGGCCCGGGAGAAGCTGGCGCCGCTGGCCGCGCTGGGCACGTCCTGCCCGGACCACTTCCTGCGCACCAAGGTCAGGCCGCTCGTGCGTCGACCTGCCCGGCACCGCGACCGCCGAGGAGATCCGGGCCCGGCTGCCCGAGCTGCACGCCGCGTACCGGGCGGACTACCGGGCCTACTACGAGCGGCACGCCACGCCCGACTCGCCGCCGATGCGCGGCGCCGACCCGGCGATCGTGCTCGTCCCCGGCGTCGGCATGTTCTCCTTCGGCAAGGACAAGCAGACCGCCCGGGTGGCCGGCGAGTTCTACGTCAACGCGATCAACGTCATGCGCGGCGCCGAGGCGGTGTCGACGTACGCGCCGATCCCGGAGTCGGAGAAGTTCCGCATCGAGTACTGGGCGCTGGAGGAGGCGAAGCTCGCCCGGCTGCCGAGGCCCAGGCCGCTGGCCACCCGGGTCGCGCTGGTGACCGGGGCGGCGTCCGGGATCGGCAAGGCCGTCGCCGAGCGGCTGGCCGCCGAGGGCGCCTGCGTCGTGGTCGCCGACCTCGACGCGGCCGGCGCCGCCGAGGTGGCCGCGGGCATCGGCGGGCCGGACGTGGCGGTCGGCGTCGGCGCGGACGTGGCCGACGAGGACGCCGTCGACCGGGCGGTGGCCGCGGCCGTGCTCGCCTTCGGCGGGGTCGACCTGGTGGTGAACAACGCCGGGCTGTCCATCTCCAAGCCGCTGCTGGAGACCACGGTGGCCGACTGGGACCTCCAGCACGACGTGATGGCGAAGGGCTCCTTCCTGGTCTCCCGGGCCGCGGCCCGGGTGCTGCTCGCCCAGGGCCTGGGCGGCGACATCGTCTACATCTCCAGCAAGAACTCGCTGTTCGCCGGGCCGAACAACATCGCGTACGGCGCGACCAAGGCCGACCAGGCGCACCAGGTCCGGCTGCTGGCGGCCGAGCTCGGCCCGCACGGCGTCCGGGTCAACGGCATCAACCCCGACGGCGTGGTCCGCGGCTCCGGCATCTTCGCCGGCGGCTGGGGGGCCAAGCGGGCCGAGGTCTACGGGGTGCCGGAGGAGGAGCTGGGGGCGTACTACGCCAAGCGCACCCTGCTCGGCCGGGAGGTGCTGCCCGAGCACGTGGCCGCGGCGGTCTTCGCGCTCACCGGCGGCGACCTGTCCCAGACCACCGGGCTGCACATCCCCGTCGACGCCGGCGTCGCGGCGGCTTTCCTCCGGTGAGGTGACGGGTGAGTGAGCATCGCAGGGCGCCCCAGGCGCCCGAGGAGCGGAGCGAGCCCGGAGCCGAACGATGGGCACGGTGAGCGAGCCGCTCGCGCTGGCCGCGGTCGACCTCGGCGCGTCCAGCGGCCGGGTGATGCTCGGCCGGGTCGGCCCGGACACGCTGGAGGTGACCGAGGTCAGCCGCTTCCGCAACGGCGGGGTGCGGCTGCCGGACGGGCTCTACTGGGACGTGCTCGGCCTGTACGTCGACGTGCTGGACGGGCTGCGGGCGGCCGAGCGCCGGGCCGGGCGGCTGGCCGGGCTGGCGGTCGACTCGTGGGCGGTCGACTACGGGCTGGTCGCCCCGGACGGCGCGCTGCTCGGCAACCCGCGGCACTACCGCGACGCCCGCACCGAGGCCGTGATCGCCGAGGTCCACCGCAAGGTCGACCCGGAGCGCCTCTACCAGGTCACCGGGCTGCAGTTCCTGCCGTTCAACACGCTCTACCAGCTGGCCGCGGAGCCGGCCCTCGACGGCCGCCAGGCGCTGCTGGTCCCGGACCTGCTCGGCTACTGGCTGACCGGCGTCCGGGCCGCCGAGGAGACCAACGCCTCCACCACCGGCCTGCTCGACGCCCGGACCGGCGACTGGGCGCCGGAGGTGGTCGAGGCGCTCGGCCTGCCGGCCGGGCTGCTGCCCGGCGTCGTCCCGGCCGGCCGGGTGCTCGCCCCGGTCACCGCGGAGGTCCGGGCCGAGCTCGGTCTCGACCACGAGCTGGTGGTGACCACGGTCGGCTCGCACGACACCGCCTCGGCCGTCGTCGGCGTCCCGGCCGACAACCCCCGTTTCGGCTACGTGTCCTGCGGCACCTGGGGCCTGGTCGGCGTCGAGCTCGACGCGCCGGTGCTGACCGGGGACAGCCGGCGGGCCAACTTCACCAACGAGCGCGGCATCGACGGCACGATCCGCTACCTGCGCAACGTGATGGGGCTGTGGCTGCTGTCCGAGTCGATGCGCACCTGGGAGCTGCGCGGGTCCGGCGTCGACCTCGGCGAGGTGCTGGCCGCGGCCGCGGCGCTGCCGGCCGGCGGGCCGCGCATCGACCCGGACGACCCGGCCTTCCTGCCGCCGGGCGACATGCCGGCGCGGATCGCCCGTGCCTGCCGGGACGCCGGCCGGCCGATCGACGGCGCCGGCCCGGCGGTGGTCGTGCGCTGCATCCTGGACAGCCTGGCCGCCGCCTTCGCGGCCGCGATCGGGCAGGCCGAGCAGCTGTCCGGGCAGCCGGTGGAGGTGATCCACCTGGTCGGCGGGGGAGCGCAGAATGCGCTGCTCTGCCAGCTCACCGCGGACGCCGCCGGCCGGCCGCTGGTGGCCGGGCCGGTCGAGGCGACCGCGCTGGGCAACCTGCTGGTCCAGGCGCGCACGCACGGGGTCCTCGCCGGCGACCTGGGGGCGCTGCGGGCCCGGGTCCGCGCGGCCACCCGGCCGCACCGGTACGAGCCCCGGCGTCGTTGACGCCCGTCAGGCGACCGTGAGCACCCGGTGCCGGGTCGACTCCCGCTCGACCAGCGACGGGGTGAAGCTCAGGTGCCGGTGCTTGGCGTGCCCGGTGCCGGTGATCTCGTCCAGCAGCAGCCGGGCGGCGGTCTGGCCCAGCTCGTACTTCGGCTGCACCACCGAGGTCAGCGGGATCGGCGCCTCGGCCGCGACCGGGATGTCGTCGTACCCGACCACCAGCAGGTCGTCGGGGATCGCCCGGGTCGGCGCGAGCGCCCGGCAGACGCCGATGGCGAGCAGGTCGTTGGCGCAGAAGACGGCGTCCACGCCCGGCCGGGCCCGGACCACCTCCCGGGCCGCCTCGACCCCGCCGGCGATGGACATGACCGGCGCCACGACCTCGACCAGGGCGTCCTCGGGCAGCCGGGCCCCGGCGACCGCCCGGCGGGCGCCGCGCCGGCGGTCGACGCACTGCCGCAGCCGGCTCGGCCCGTTGACCAGCACGATCGAGCGGGCGCCGCGGGCGATCAGGTGCTCGACGGCGAGCTGGCCGCCGAGCACGTCGTCGACCGAGGCGGAGCACGCGGTCCGGGTCGGGGCGGCCCGGTCCACCAGCACCACCTTGGTGCCGCGGTCGCGCACCTTGTCGACAGGGGCCAGCGAGCCGCCGACCGGGTTGATCAGCAGGCCGGCGGCGCGCTGCTCCTCCAGCACGGTGAGATACCGCGCCTGCCGCTGGGCGTTGCCCTCGCTGTTGCAGAGCACCAGCGCGTAGCCGGCGGCGAACGTCTCGTCCACCGCGCCGCGCGCGACCTCGGCGAAGAACGGGTTGGTGATGTCCGGCACGATCAGCCCGACCAGCTGGCTGCGGCCCAGCCGCACGTTGGCGGCGACCGAGTTGCGGACGAAGCCGATGCTGTCCATCACCGCCTCGACCCGCTGCCGGGTGGCCGCGGCCACCTTCTCCGGCCGGTTGATCACGTTGGACACAGTGCCGACCGACACCCCGGCGATCTGCGCGACCGCCTTGATGTTCTTGCCGTCGACGGCGCCGCGTCGCGCTGGCATCGTCCCTCCCGTTTCCGGCGCGGGTCCGCGCCCGCGCCTCCGATGATCCCACTTCCGGGCCGCGCGGACCGGCGGTTGCCGGCCCCCGCGCCGCGCGGATCGGGCCCGGAGGGTCACCGGCTGACCCCGCCGGTGCGCCGAGCGGGGCAGCGGCGGGCCCTCCGTTCGGGCTCCGTAGCCGCGGCGCGGCTAAGTCTGATGTTTAGGTCCGGGGGGATGCCGGTGAATCGAGAGGGAGTCGGTCCCGCCTGTGATCCCCCGTACGCAGGCGGGACCGACGTCATCCCGGGCCCGTCATCCCGCGCCCGTCATCCCGGGCCCGTCAGTCCCAGCGCCCGTCAGCCCAGGACGGGAACGTGCCGCGGGGTGCGCAGCTCGGCGGCCCGGTCGGCCGGCGCGACCAGGAAGCAGTGCGCGTCCGCGCCGGAGCTGTAGTACTCCAGGCTCAGCCCGGCCCGGGCCTGCAGCACCGGGTTGACCAGGTCGACCACGTGGTGCGGCAGGGCGGTGTCCACGACGCCGGCGACCGGCTCGCCGTAGACCCGGCAGCGCAGGTCCCAGTCCCGGCCGGTCCGCTCCATCCGCTCGACGGTGTAGGTCAGGTCCGGCACCACGGTGGCCGCCGCGGCGAGCAGGTCGGCCGGGGTGCCCCACTTCCAGTCCAGCTCGAACGCCCGGCCGTGCTCGACGAGCAGGCCGCGGACCGAGCGCCAGACCGCCTCGGCCGGCAGGTCGCCCCGGTCCGGTTCGTACCACTCGGCCGCGTCCTGGTGCACCCGGCGCACGAAGTCCGGGTACGGCACCGTGGCGCCGAGGCCGAGCAGGTCCAGCACCTCGTGGCCGGCCTCGAAGTCCGGGCCGGGCTCCGGGGTGTCCGTCTGCGCGCCGCGCCGGCGCCCGCCGAACAGGGGCATCCGCGGATCGTGCCGCACGGCTCCGCGCGGCGGGTCAGCGGGGGTGGCCGTCGGTGTCCAGCTTGCGCAGCCAGGCGTTGTACGCGGCCAGGGTCTGCTCGTCCGAGTCCACGTCCACGTCCGCGGGCAGCTCGGCGGTGCCGGTGTGCTCGCCGAGGGTGCTGCGCCGGGCCTGCTCGGTCCAGCTGGGCCGGGCCCGGACCGGCTCCCGGCCGTGCAGCCAGACCAGCGCCGCGACGATCATCAGCAGCGCCATGATCCCGGTGCCGCCGGCCCACATGATCGAGCCGGCCGCGATGGTGTCGTCGGCCGGGGCCGGCGCCCAGTCCGGCCGGGGCAGCCCGTCGTGGTGCCCGCCGCCGGCGATGCTGAGCGTGCCGGTCTGCAGCAGCACCACCCCGACCACGGTGTCCACCGGGGTGACCACCGCGAGCAGGGCGAGCTTGCCCATGTTGGTCAGCTGCCACGGGCCCGCGGAGAGGCCGAAGACCAGCTGGAAGAGCACGAAGCCGGCGGCGAGGTAGGCCACCTCCTCGCCGATGTGCACGGCGTCGCCGCGCATGGCCGCCCGCATCAGCCCGGTGAGGTGCACGCCGACCACGGCCACGGCGTAGAGGATCACCGCGGCCACCGGCGAGGTGAGCCAGCCGATCACCGGCCGGGCCAGCACGGTGCGCACCGCGCCGGCGCCCGCGTCGGCGGCCAGCCGCAGCGGCGAGCCGAAGGCGAGCAGCGCCGGCGCGACCATGATGAGCAGCAGGTGCTCGATCATGTGCATCCACTCCAGCACCCGCCCGTACGGCTCGATGCCCGAGCAGGTGGCGACCAGCACGACGGCCAGCCCGGCCAGGAACGCCGCGGTCCGGGTCGCCGGCCAGCTGCCGCCGCCGCGGCGGACCCGGTGCACCCCGGCCAGGTAGCCGGCGGCGGCGAGCAGCACCAGCGCGAGCACCCCGGGCCGCAGCACGGCCTCGGTCACGAGCGCGCCGGGATCCGGCGGCGGCAGGGTGCTCGGGTCCACCTCTCCAGGGTCGCCCCTGCCCCCCGGTCGGTTCCACCCGGGGTCCGGCTAGGCGTGTCTCCCAACCCGCTGGCGGCGCGGACGACGCCCAGACGCCGACCGGCGGCGTTCTCGTCGTCGCCGATACAACGACGGTATCGGACTCCTCCTCGGCCTTGCCGGACGACGTCTGGACGCCGTCCGCATCCACCGCGGATTGGGAGACACGCCCTAGACCACCGTGACCGGGTGCCGGACCACGGCGTCGAAGAGGTAGCCGAGGGTGTTCAGCGGGGTGGCGTCCGGCTGGGTCCGGCCGGCGGTGTCGGTGGCCCGGGCCAGCAGCTCGTACGAGCCGGGGCCGGGCGGCTGCCAGCGCAGGTCCCACAGCGTCCAGCCGCGCCGGTCGCCGCTCTCCCGGATCCGCGGCCGCCGCCAGGTCACGCCGCCGTCCGTGCTCACCGACACCCGGCGGATCCGGCCGGCGCCGGACCAGGACCGGCCGGTCAGCCGCACGGTCCGGCCGGCCGGCAGGGTGGCCGGGAACGGCAGCTCGAACGCGCTCTTGACCACCTGCCGGGTCAGCGGCGGGCTGCCCTCGGCCGGGTACCCCGGCCCGAAGAGCCGGTAGAACTGGGTGTTCCACGGCGAGACGAGCGGCTGCGCGGAGACCTCGATCTCGCCCACCCACTTGATCGACGCGATGCCGATCCAGGACGGCACCACCAGCCGGACCGGGAAGCCGTGGTCGGGCGGCAGCGGCCGGCCGTTCATCTCGTACGCGAGCAGCACGTCGTCCAGCGCCTTGGACACCGGCAGCGGCCGGCGCACGGGGCCGAGGTCCACCCCGCCGGAGACGAAGTTCGGGTCCAGCCCGGCCGGCAGCACGTCCACCGCGTGCCGGGTCAGCCCGGCCCGGCGCAGCACGGTGCCCAGCCGCACCCCGCGCCAGCGGGCCACCCCGACCGCGCCGAGCCGCCAGGCGGTGCCGGACACGGCCTGGCCCTGCTGGCTGGTGAAGAAGCTGCGCCCGTTGCCGGCGCACTCCAGGGCGGCCGAGTACGTCTCGCTGGGCAGCCGCCGCAGGTCGGCGTAGCTGAGCTCGACCGGCGCCTCCCGGGTCGGCGCGCCGCGCAGCCCGGTGCCGAACAGGCGCAGCCGCCAGGTGTCCCGGTCCACCAGCGGCGTGCTGGTGTGGTTGCGGACGAAGAACCTCGCCGCCGGCACGTGGTAGCCGACGCCGGCCAGCGCCTCCCACTTCGTCTCCGCGTTGGTGCCGAAAACGGTGAACACGTCCGGCGGCAGCGGCTTGCGGATCGGCGGCGGCGGCGCCGGGTCGGCGGCGGCGCCGGGCCCCGACACGTCCGGCGCCGCCCCGTTCGGCGCCGCCGCCGCGGTCGGCCCGCCGGTCGCGGACAGCGCCACCACCGCGGCGCCGAGCCCGGCGGTGCGCAGCACGTCCCGGCGGGAGAGGCCGCGGCCCTCGGCCGCACCGGCCAGCCACTGCCCGATCCGCCGTCGGTCGTACGCGGCCTCGTCGGCGGTCATCGGACCGCCGCCGGCGGCTGGTTTCGGATCACGGGCGACTCCATCCGGTCGGGGACCGAATGCATACTAATCCAGTAGAGATTGATCCGCGAGAGCGGACCGTCCCGTCGACCGGAGCCGCGCTCAGCCGCCGGTCTGGCGATGATCGCCGGAGTGCCAGTAGGGTCCGGGCGGGTTATACCGTCCCGTCGTTTCTGGGGGGTTTCGTGTCGGTCAAGTCGTCGCGCCCGGTGCGGGTGCTGCTGCGGGTGCTCGCGGTCGTGCTGGTGGGGGTGGCGGTGCCGGCCGCGGCGGCGCCGGCCGCGTCCGCCTCCGGGGGATACGGGCATCGCCAGGTCGGGGTGGCGTCGTACAACGTGTATCTCGGGGCCAACCTGCAGCCGCTGTTCGCGGCCACCCCGGAGACGGTGGCCGGGCTGGCGCAGCAGGTGTGGGACCACGTCGAGCAGGTCGACTTCCGGGTCCGGGCGCGGGCCCTCGCCCGGCTGATCGACCGGGCCGACCTCGAGGTGGTCGGCCTGCAGGAGGTCGCGCTGTGGGAGCGCGGCGACAGCCCGACCACGCTGCGGCCGGTGTACGACTTCCAGCGGATCCTGCTCGACGCGCTGGCCGCCCGCGGCGAGCGCTACCGGGCGGTCGCGGTGACCCGCAACTTCGTCAGCCCGCCGGTGCCGCTGGCCAGCGGCGGCCTGGCCCGGTTCACCGACCGGGACGTCATCCTGGTCCGGTCCGGCCGGCACGCCGCGGTCAAGGTGTCCAACCCGCAGGCGGCCCTCTTCGCCGCGCGCATCCCGCTGGCCAACCCGCTGCTCGGCGGCGCCCAGATCGTGCGCGGCTGGACCTCGGTCGACGTCAAGGTGCGCGGCAAGGCGTTCCGCTTCGTGGACACCCACCTGGAGGCTTTCGACGCCGGCGTGCGCAACCTGCAGGCGCAGGAGCTGGCCGCGTTGCTGGCCGGCTCGCCGCTGCCGGTCGTGCTGGTCGGCGACCTCAACTCGCGCCCGGACGACACCCAGGGGGCGTACGGGATCCTCACCGGCTCGCTGCGGCTGGCCGACGCCTGGGTCACGGTGCACGGCCCGGCGGGTGGCTTCACCTCCGGGCAGACCGACGACCTCAACCTGCTCGAGTCGCGGCTGGACCACCGCATCGACTACGTGCTCTACCAGCCGGCCGGCCTGCGGGCGACCCGGGCGACGGTGCTCGGCGAGGAGCAGCGCGACCGGACCCGGCCGCTGCCGACCGCGCCGTACGGGCTCTGGCCGTCCGACCACGCCGGGGTCGCCGCCACCCTGCGGCTCGGCCGCTGACCGCGGTCCCCGGCCGGCCGCGGCGGGCGGCCGGGGACCGGAGCGGTCACATCGCGGTCAGCGAGGTGATCGAGTAGAGCCGCAGCCCGGAGCGGATCAGCAGCGTGCCCTTGCCGTTGACGGCGACCATGGTGTCGAGCACCGTCCCGGGAGCGGAGACGATCTGGCCGGAGAAGGACTGCGCGCCCTTGTTGCCGCGGGCGTAGAAGACGCCCGCGGGCGTCGTCCAGGTCACGAACTGGGAGCCGAAGGTGGAGCCGACCCGCGGCCGGTCGCCCGGGTGGGTGAAGACGTGGCTGACGAACGTGCCGGGGGTGTTCTCCGCCTCCACGATGTAGCCGTCACGGACCCAGGTGACGAAGGTGAAGCCGCCGATCCGCTTCAGGTCGGCGGTTCGGTTCTCGGTGCCGGCGTCGCTGAAGACCCGGCTGGTCCAGGCGGTGTCCGGGTTCGTCGCCACCCGCAGGTCCGACGGTCCGGGCACGGCCGGCTGGAACTGCCGGGTCCAGGCCATGACGGCGCCCCGGGTGTCCAGGCTGATCGAGGGCTCGGTGTTGTCCACGTCGGCCCCGGTGAAGGTGATCTGCTGGTGGTCGGCGGCGGTCCCGTACGTCTTGGCCTGGAAGAGCTGCTGCGGGGCGAACTCGCCGCCCGGCCCGACCTGCTCCGTCCACACCGCCCACCACTTGCCGCCCTCGGCGCCGATGTCGGCGGTCGGAGTGACGGCCTGGTTGTTGACCGCGGTGGACAGCACCCGGGTGGCGGCGAAGGCGCCGCCGTGGGTGCGCTTGGTGACACCGACACCGGTCGCCGAGCCGAAGGCGTCGGTCATCAGGTAGACCAGGTAGGTCGCGGTCTCGTCCGCGTCGACGCCGAGCACCCGCCCGCGGTACGGCGAGAGCACCCGGGTCCAGCCCTGGGTGCCGCCCTGGACGTAGTAGATCCCGTACGAGCAGCTGTCGAAGCTGGCGAAGCCGCGAATGGTGCTGGCGCCGAAGGCGGCGTCGCTGCTGCCGGCCCCGGCGGAGCAGGGCGGCGCGACCACGGTGACCGGTGCGGTGAAGCTGTCGACAGCGTAGGCCGGCGACGGGACGGCCAGCACCGCTACGCAGGCGACGGCGGTGATGGCGAGACGACGGAACATGGCCCCTCCTCTCGGGACGGGAACCTCGGCTGCGGTCCAGACGCGCGACCGCACCGATCGGTTGACCCGCAGGCCGCTCATCGTCCTGCCCGGGCGGGGCCTGCGGTAGGCCCGAGGAGGCGCGGGTCGGGGCAGCCCGGAGGTCCGGTTGGGCAGTACGGTGACCGGCGTTGGTCGAGGAGGTCTCCGTGCGCCCATCCGCCCGCTTCGCCGTCGCCGTCGCCGTCGCCGTCGTCACCGCCGCGGGGGTGGTCGGCACCGTCGACCTGGTCCGCCCGCGGGACGCCGGGGCCGCGGAGAGCGAGACCTACCCGCTGCCGGCGGCCGGCGCCTGGACGGTGGTCGGCAAGGGCTACGGGCACGGCCGGGGCATGTCCCAGTGGGGCAGCCAGGGCGCGGCGCTGCAGGGCCGGTCCGGCTCGGCGATCCTCGACTTCTACTACCCGAGCACCGTCACCAGCACGATCCCGAGCGCGCCGATCCGGGTGCGGATCAGCGACGACGGGACCGACACCGCGGTCCGGGCCCAGGCCGGGCTCGCGGTCCGGGACGTCGCCGGCGGCGCCCTCTACGCGCTGCCGGCCGGGCCGGCCCGCTGGCGCGCGGTCCGCGACGCCGCCGGCACCCACCTGGAGCACGGCAGCGGGACGAGCTGGGCCCGCTGGACCGCGCCGGACGGGCGGTCCAGCTGGACCGGGGCGCTGCGCTTCGGCGCCGGCAGCACCGCGGTGCTGACCCTCTACATCGGACAGGCGCCGGCCGCGTACCGGGGGACGCTGACCGCGGTGCCGACCGGGGCCAGCTCGGTGGCGACGGTGAACACGGTCGCCCTGGACCTCTACCTGCGCTCGGTGGTGCCGGCCGAGTCCCCGGCCTACTGGCTGGCGGCGGCGCTGCGCGCGCAGGCGGTCGCGGCCCGGACCTACGCCGCGTACGGCCGGGCCCGCAGCGGCGGCGCCGACTGGGACACCTGCGACACCACCGCCTGCCAGGTCTACAAGGGCACGGTGAGCGAGGCCGCGGCGACCACCAAGGCGGTGCAGGACACCGCCAACCAGATCCGCTCGCTGTCCGGCCAGCCGATCCTGGCCGAGTTCTCCGCGTCCAACGGCGGCTGGACGGTGGCCGCGGTGGCGCCGTACCAGGTGGCCAAGCCGGACCCGTACGACGCGGCCGGCGGCACCAACCCGGTCGCCAACTGGACCACCGCGCTGACCGCGGCGGCCGTGCGGGCCCGCTACCCGCAGGTCGGCACGCCGACGGCGCTGCGGGTGGTGACCCGGACCGGCGACGGCACCTGGGGCGGCCGGATCACCGACCTGTGGGTGGACGGGTCGGCCGGCTCGGTGCGGGTCACCGGGGAGGCGCCGCGCCTCGGGCTGCGCTCGGCCTGGTACGTCCCGGCGCCGACCACCACCGGTCCGGCCGTGGTGCCGGCCGGGTCCACGGTGACGATCCGGGGGACCGCGCGGGCCGGCGCGACCGTCGAGGTCTGGTTCCACCGGCGCGACGTGCCCGGCTACAGCAAGCGGCGCACGCTCACCGCGGACGCGGCCGGCCGGTGGACGACGACCTACGCCGCGGTCGACGACCACCGCTACTACGCGGTCGCCTACGGCCTGCAGAGCAACAACGTGCTCACCCAGATCCGGCGCTGAGCCGGGTCTCGGCCAGGTCGCCGAGCAGCGCGGCGATCTCGGCGGTGGGCAGGTCGCGGCCGCGGGCGAGCTCGTCGTACGCGGCGAAGCCGGTCAGCAGCCAGAGCGTGTCCAGCGCGTGCCCGGGGGAGCAGCCGAGCCGACCGGCCGCGGCCAGCCGGTCGACCAGCCGGGTGAGCAGCCGCAGCCGCCCGGCGTCGTGGCCGGCCAGCAGGTCGCCGGCGGCCGGGTCGGCCACGGCGAAGGCGACCACCGCCCGGGCCAGCGGCGGGTCGGTGGCCCAGTAGTCGCAGCCGGCGCCGACCACCGCCCGGACCAGCTCGGCCGGGGGAGCGGTCTCCACCAGCTCGGCCAGCGCGGCCAGCCCGGCCCGCCGCTCGAAGTCCTCGACCACCGCGCCCAGCAGCCCGACCTTGGAGCCGAACTGGTGGTCAATCCGGCGACGTTCGGCTTCCCGGTGCTCTACGAGGTGGTGGCCGGGGCCACCGCGGAGCGGGTGGTCACGCAGGCCGACCCGACGCTGCTGGCGCCGTTCGTGGCCGCGGCCCGCCGGCTGCAGGCCCGCGGGGCCGGCGCCATCACCACCGGCTGCGGCTTCCTGGTGCTCTTCCAGCCGGAGCTGGCCGCCGCGGTCGACGTCCCGCTGTACGCGTCCAGCCTGGTCCAGCTGCCGATGGTGCACCGGATGCTGCGGCCGGACCAGAAGGTCGGGGTGCTCACCGCGAAGCGGCCGGCGCTGACCGCCCGGCACCTGACCGCCGCCGGCGCGGCCGACGTGCCGGTCGCGGTGGCCGGCATGGAGGACCAGCCGGAGTTCCGCGAGGTCATGCTGGAGGCACGCCGGCCCGAGCTGGACGTGGGCCGGCTGCGCGGCGAGGTGCTCGGCCGGGCCGACGCGCTGGTCCGGGCCGAGCCGGCGGTCGGCGCGCTGCTGCTGGAGTGCACCGACCTGGTGCCCTTCGCGGCCGCGCTGCAGGAGCGGACCGGGCTACCCGTCTTCGACATCGTCACGCTGACCGGCATGGTGCACGCCACCCTCACCCGGACCCCGTACGGGGGCTGAGCCTCAGAGGGTGGCGTGGACGGTCTCCACCAGCAGGTCGCGCACGTCGGCGGCCAGGCCCTCCACGTTGCACAGCGCGACCACGGTCGCGTCCTGCTTGGGCATCCGGTGGGCCAGCATCTCGACGCCGGGGTCGCCGCCGCCGTGCCCCCACTTGTCCGGGTAGATCAGCACGCCGTAGCCCATGTCCAGACCCGGGTCGACCGGCACCCGCGGGGTGAGCATGGCGTCGGTCAGCTCCCGGCCGAGCAGGGTGCCGTCGTCGAGCCGGCGCAGGAAGCGGTCCAGGTCCGCGGCGGTGCACTGGGCGCCGCCGTCCGGGCCGCCGACGACCGGCACCGAGAAGACGTTCGACCGCCAGGGGCCGCCGGGCTCGGTCGGCGGGAGGTGGCCGACCGCCAGGTCGGGCACCAGCTCGTCCATGGCGAAGAAGCCGCTGTCGGCCATCCCGGCCGGCCCGAAGACCCGCTCGCCGACCACGTCGATGTACGGCGCCGCGGCCAGCTCCTCGATCACCAGGCCGAGCAGCACGTAGCCGGCGTTGGAGTAGCGCCACGGCCCGCCGGGCGCCCGGTAGGGCGGGAGGTCGCCGAACAGCGGCAGGAAGTCGGCCGGCCGGCGGAACCGCTGGACCGGCCGGTCCACCCACAGGTCGGCGTAGTCGACCGCCTCGTCGCCCTCCTCCTCGGCGTAGTCGGCGATCCCGGAGGTGTGGGTGAGCAGGTGCTCCAGAGTGACCTCGGGGAGCAGCGTCGACGGCCGGCGCTCCGGCGGCAGCAGGTCGACCACCCGGCTGTCCACGCCGGCCCGGCCGGCGCGGACCTGGTCGAGCAGCGCGACCGCGGTGAACATCTTGGCGAACGAGGCCAGCCCGAAGCGGGTGGCCGGCGTGACCGGCAACCCGCCGGCCCGGTCGGCCAGCCCGTAGCACCCCTCGAAGACGACCCCGCCGGGACCGGTGATCCGGGCGATGCCGGAGTAGTCCCGGGTCTCCGCCCACTCGCGGAGCCGGGCGTCGAGTCGGGCCAGCGCGTCCATGGGCCGGACTGTCCCAGTCGCGGCGTCCCGGCGCGACCGGATTACGGTGGGGCGGCGGGTCGGCGGCCGGACCCGGCGGGCGGCAGGATGGCCGGCGTGACCGGGGAGCTGGCGCGCCGGCTGGGCTTCGGCGACGCGGTGCTGATCGGGCTCGGCGCGATGCTCGGCGCCGGGGTCTTCGCCGCGTTCGCGCCGGCCGCCGGCGCCGCCGGCACCGGCCTGCTGGTCGCGCTCGCGGTGGCGGCGGCGGTGGCGTACTGCAACGCGATGTCCAGCGCCCGGCTGGCCGCGGTGCACCCGCGGGCCGGCGGCACGTACGTCTACGGCCGCCGGCAGCTCGGCCCGGGCTGGGGCTTCCTGGCCGGCTGGGCCTTCGTGACCGGCAAGGCGGCCAGCTGCGCGGCGATGGCGCTGACCGTGGGGGCGTACGCGTGGCCGGCGCACCCGCGGCCGGTGGCGGTGGCCGCCGCGCTCGCGCTGACCGCGGTGAACTGCCTCGGGATCACCCGCACGCTGGGCCTGACCCGGGTGCTGGTCACGGCCACGCTGGTCGCGCTCGTCCTGGTGGTGGTCGGCTGCCTGGCCGGTGGCGCCGCCACCGCGGACCGGCTGCACCCGGTCGACCTCTCGCCGTACGGGCTGCTGCAGGCGGCCGGGCTGCTGTTCTTCGCCTTCGCCGGGTACGCCCGGGTGGCGACCCTGGGAGAGGAGGTCCGGGACCCGGCCCGGGTCATCCCGCGGGCGGTGCCGGTCGCGCTCGGCCTGGTCGTGGTCGTCTACGCGGTGGTCGGCGCGAGCGTGCTGGCCGTGCTGGGCGCGGACCGGCTGGCCGGCAGCGCGGCGCCGCTGCGGGACGCGGTGGCCGCCGGGCGACTGGACGGGCTGGACCCGCTGGTCCGGCTCGGCGCGGTCGCGGCCGCGGCCGGTGTGCTGCTCAGCCTGCTCGCCGGCGTCGGCCGCACCACGCTGGCGATGGCCCGGGACCGGGAGCTGCCCGGCTGGCTGGCCGCGGTGCACCCCCGCCACCAGGTGCCGCTGCGGGCCGAGCTGGTGCTCGGCGCGCTGGTCGCGGCGACCGTCGCGGTGGCCGACGTGCGGACCGCGATCGGCTTCTCCGGCCTCGGCGTGCTGGTCTACTACGCGATCGCCAACGCCAGCGCCTGGACGCTGCCGGCGCCGCGGCCGGCCGGCACCCGGCCGCTGGCCGCCGCCGGGCTGGCCGGCTGCCTGCTGCTGGCGGCGGCGCTGCCGGTCGGGGCGGTGCTGGCCGGGCTGGCGGTGCTCGCCGCCGGACTCGCGGTGCGGGCGCTGCGTCATCGCCGCGCCCGGACGGGGTAGGAGGAGGATAGGCACCCCCACGACCAGGAGGACACGATGCGACGCAAGGGTCTGTTCGCGGCGGCCGCCGCGTTCGCCGCCAGCCCGCAGGGCCGGCGCATGATTCAGCAGGCCAAGGACTACGCGCGCAGCCCCGAGGGCAAGGCCAAGATCGCCCAGCTGCGCAACCAGGTCACGCAGCGGAAGGGCGCCCGGCCGCGCTGACCGGCCACGCGCCCGGCCGCGCCCACCGGCCGCTGACCGGGCGCCGGCACCGATCGGGGCGGGGGCCGCCGGGCGACCGGCGGCCCCCGCCCCGCGCCCGAAATACCGCCGTCGCGTCGCCGGCGGGGGGCGACGGGCCGTGACGCACCCGTATCCGATCGTTACTTGTCATTGCCGGCACCGTGCCGTCTGATGTGTCCGGTGCTCGACATCCCCCATCCGGCACGTCGGAAGCGAGGCCCCGATGCGAACGGGCAAGCGGACAGCAACGCTGGTGGCCACCCTGACGCTCGTCGCCGCGGCGGGCTGCAGCGGCGGTGACGACGAGGGCAGCGGCGAAGGTGCCAACTCGATCAAGGTCTGGACCATCGAGGACGTCGCTGACCGGGTCGCCGCGCAGAAGAGGATGGCCGCGGAGTTCACCGCCAAGACCGGCGTGCAGGTCGAGGTGGTCGCGGTCGCCGAGGACCAGTTCGACCAGCTGGTGACGTCCGCCGCGGCGGCGGACAACCTGCCCGACGTGATCGCGGCGCTGCCGCTGTCCCAGGTCCGCTCGCTGGCATCCAACGACCTGCTCAGCACCGAGATCGCCGGCCAGGTGGTCGACGAGCTCGGCAAGGACACCTTCGCCGCCCGCAGCCTGGAGCTGACCAAGGACGGCGACAGCCAGCTCTCGGTGCCCAGCGACGGCTGGGCGCAGCTGCTGGTCTACCGGAAGGACCTCTTCCAGGCCGCCGGGCTGGAGCCGCCGACCACGTTCGAGACGATCGAGCGGGCCGCGCAGACGCTGAACAAGGGCGGCGTCGCGGGGATCACGCTGGCGACCACGCCGGGCGACTCGTTCACCCAGCAGAGCTTCGAATACCTGGCCCAGGCCAACGGCTGCGAGCTGGTCGGCGACGACGAGAAGGTCACCCTGGACTCGCCGCAGTGCGTCCGGGCGTTCGACCTGTACGGCAAGCTGGCCCGGGACTACTCGGTCAAGGGCAACCAGGACGTCGACTCCACCCGCGCGACCTACTTCGCCGGCAAGGCCGCGATGATCATCTGGTCCTCCTTCCTGCTCGACGAGCTGGGCGGACTGCGCAACGACGCGCTGCCGAGCTGCGCCCAGTGCAAGGCGGACCGGGCGTGGCTGGCGAAGAACAGCGGCGTGGTGACCGCGATCAAGGGCCCGGACGGCCAGGAGCCGTCGCTCTACGGCGAGGTGGTGTCGTTCGCGGCCACCTCCGCCGCGGCGAAGGACCCGAGCGTCCAGTTCATCAAGTACATGATGTCCGACAAGTACGTGGACTGGCTGGCCATCGCCCCGGAGGGCAAGGTGCCCGTGCGGCAGGGCCCGACAGCCGGCGACACGTCGTACCTGAAGGCCTGGGAGGGCCTCAAGGCCGGCGTCGACACCAAGGCGCCGCTGTCCCAGTTCTACGGCGAGGACGTGCTCAAGGCGGTGCAGGAGTCGCCGGAGACCTTCAACCGGTGGGGCCTGACCCAGGGTCAGGGTGACCTGGTCGGCGCCACCCTCGGGCCGCTGCCGGTGCCCAAGGCGCTCAGCGACCTCATCGCCGGCAAGGGCGACGCGGCGCAGGCGGCGCAGGAGGCGCAGAAGGCCGTGGAGGAGATCCAGAAGGGTCTCAACTGACGCCGATGTCCACCGACCAGGCCGAGCGGGTCACGAAGCGCTGGTCCGGGGGCACCCTGAAGCAGCAGGAGGCCCGGACCGGCCGGCTGCTGTTGTCCCCGACGGTGCTGATCGTCCTCGCGGTGGTGATCCTGCCGATCCTGTGGGCGGTCCTGCTGTCCTTCCAGCGGATCCGGCTGCTCAACATCCGCCGGGCCGGCATCGTCGGCAACTACACCCTGGACAACTTCCGGCGCGTCCTCACCGCGTCGGGCTTCTGGGACGTCCTCTGGACGACCGTGGTCTACACGATCGGCGCGACGGTGGGCTCGATCGGGGTCGGCCTGATCGCCGCGCTCGCGCTGCGGCGTCAATTCCGGGGCCGCGGCCCGGTGCGAGCGCTGATGCTGCTGCCGTACATCACGCCGGTGGTGGCTGCGACCTTCGTGTGGACGGTCGCGCTCAACCCGCAGTACGGCATCGTCAACGCCTGGGGCACCAAGTTCCTCGGCTGGGACGAGCCGATCGCCTTCCTGTCCACCGAGACCGGCAGCCTGTTCGGGATCCCGGTCCCGACCGCGCTGCTGACCGTCATCGTCTTCGAGACGTGGCGCTACTTCCCGTTCGCCTTCCTCTTCCTGGTCGCCCGGATCCAGGCGATCCCCGCCGAGCTGGACGAAGCGGCCCGGATGGACGGTGCCAGCATCTGGCAGCGCTTCCGCTTCGTCACGCTGCCGCAGCTGATGCCGGTCATCGCGCTGCTGGCGGTGCTGCGGTTCATCTTCACCTTCAACAAGTTCGACGACGTCTACCTGCTGACCGGCGGCGGCGCCGGGACCGAGGTGATCAGCGTGCGGGTGTACGAGTTCCTCACCGCACAGAAGAATGTCGGCCTGGCCGCCGCGCAGGCGGTCATGCTCGCCGTGGTGCTGGCCGGGATGATCTTCTTCTACCTGCGGGCCGCCGGCCGGGCCGAGCGGGCGGAGGGCCGGTGAGCGCCCCGGACGTGGCGGTCCCGGAGACCGGGCCCGCGGCGGCCGGGATGGCGACCGGCCGGACCCCGGCCGCCCGCCACCGTCCCCGCCGGCAGCACAGCACCGAGGAGTGGGTCTGGGGCACCCTGCGACGACTGACGATCGCGGTCCTGGTGCTCGTCACCGTGGTGCCGTTCTGGTACATGATCGTGCTGTCGCTGCGGCCGATCCAGGAGGTCGTGCTCAACCCCGGCAAGCTCTGGGTGTCGCTGTCGGAGATCACCACGGCGTCGTACACGACGGTGCTCAAGTCCACCGACGACGGCGGCCAGGGCTTCACCACCTTCCTGCGCAACAGCGGCTTCGTCGCGCTGGTCACCATGGTGGTGACGCTGCTGGCGGCCATCCCGGGGGCGTACGCGGTGAGCCGGCTGCGCTTCCGCGGCCGCAAGCTGATCAGCGGGCTCTTCCTGGTCGTCTACCTGTTCCCGCCGATGGTCCTGGCGATCCCGCTGTTCGTGCTGTTCACCCGGCTCGGGCTGCGCGGCTCGCTGCTCGGCCTGTCCCTGGTGTACGTGGCCCAGACCGTGCCGGTGGCCATCTACATGCTGCGGAACTACTTCGAGACGATCCCGGAGAGCCTGGAGGAGGCCGGCCTGATGGACGGGCTGACCCACCTCGGGGTGCTGCGCCGGATCAGCCTGCCGCTGGCCATCCCGTCGGTGACCGCGACCGGGCTGTACGTCTTCATGATCGCCTGGAACGAGTTCCTGTTCGCCCTGCTGTTCCTGCTGGAGCAGCCGTCGAAGTGGACGGTCAGCCTCGGGCTGAGCCGGCTGTCCGGCAGCATCGAGGTGCCGAGCACGGTGCTGATGGCCGGCTCCGTGGTGCTCACCGTGCCGATCGTGGTGCTCTTCTTCTTCGCCGAGAAGAAGCTGGTCGAGGGCCTCACCTCCGGCGCCGAGAAGGGCTGAGCTCCCGGGGACCCGCCGCGGCGGGCCCCCGGGACCGCTCAGGGGGTGAGGCGGTAGAAGCGCCAGAGGCCGGCGTCGACGTCCAGCGGGGTGGCGCCGGCGAACCCGGCGTCCCGGGCGTACCGGTCCAGAGTGGACGGTCGCAGCACCGTGCCGGTGCCCACCGAGCGCGGGTGGGACAGCGAGTCGGGCAGGCAGATCAGCACGCTGAAGCCGTAGAAGAGCCGCTGCAGCTGGTCGCCCGGCGCGGTCAGCTCGGCGTCCACCGCCTCGTCCAGCACGTAGACGGCCGCGTCCGGCGCCACCGCGGCGCGCACCGCGGAAAGCACCTCGACCGGGTACGGCATGTCGTGCACGCACTCGATGGCCAGCGCGACGTCGTACGGTCCGCCGGCGATGCCCTGCCCGGCGTCGGCGAGGGAGAAGCGGACCCGGTCGGCCACCCCGGCCTGCTCGGCGTGCCGGCCGGCGGCCTCCACCGCCCGGTCGTCCACGTCGACCCCGTGCACGGTGATCCCCGGGTACGCCTCGGCCAGCCCGATCGCGGCCCAGCCCTCGCCGCAGCCGACCTCCAGCACCGCCGCGCCGCCGGTGAGCTTCGCGTGCAGGTCCGGCACCTGCGGCACCCAGCTGCCCGGCAGCGCGTGCCGCAGCGCCGGCGCGTTGCCGTCGCCCTGGGCCCGGGTCATCTCCGGCCCGTACGCGGCCCAGGACACCCCGCCGCCCTCCCGCGCGGTCCGGGCGATCTCCGGCAGCTGCCGGGCGGCGACCAGCATCGCCCGCACCAGCGGCTCGGTCCACAGCAGACTGTCCCGGTCCAGCAGCGCGGTGGCGTGCCCGGCCGGCAGCGCGTAGCGGGTGCCGTCGGTGCTGACGATGCCGGCCACCGCCTGCTGCTCCAGCCACTCCCGGGTGTACCGGACCTGCGTGCCGGCCCGCTCGGCCAGCTCGTCCGGGGTGGCCGGGCCGCCGTCCCGCAGCGCCGCGTACCAGCCCAGCTCGGAGCCGAGCCAGACCGACGCCCCCTCCACGATCTCCACCGTCTGCCCCATCAGCCGCTCGGCGAGGGCCTCGGCTGCCTCGTCCGCGCTGACCGGCCGCTCCTGTGTCGTCGTCATGGCGCAGGTGTAGCGGCGGTCCCTTGCAGCGGCCTTGCACGCGGCCTGCGTACGATCCGGCGGGGGATGGACTTCCGGGTGCTGGGGCCGCTCACCCTCGTGGCCGGCGAGGGTGCGACGACCGTGGCCAGCCCCAGCCAGCGCCGGCTGCTGGCCGCGCTGCTGCTGCGGCCGGGCGAGGTGGTGCCGGTCGGCACGCTGGTCGACGCCGTGTGGGGGGAGCGGCCGCCGGCGACCGCGGCGGCGACCCTCCAGTCGTACGTGTCCCGGCTGCGCCGGGTGCTCGGCGCCGCGGTCCTGCAGAGCGCCCCGGGCGGCTACCGGCTCGCGGTCGACCCGGCCGCGGTCGACGCGCACCGCTTCGGCGCGCTGGTCGCCCGGGCCCGGACCGGGCCGGCGACCGAGGCGGTGCCGCTGCTCGGCGAGGCGCTGGCGCTGTGGCGCGGCGAGCCGTACCCGGACCTGGCCGACGACGCCGGCCGGGCCGAGGCGACCCGGCTGGCCGAGCTGCGGGCCGCGGCCCGGGAGGAGCGGGCCGAGGCGCTGCTCGCCGTCGGCGCCACCGCCGACGCGGTGGCCGAGCTGCGCGCGCTGACCACGGCCGAGCCGCTGCGGGAGCGGCCGTGGCGGCTGCTCATGCTCGCCCTGCACCGGGACGGCCGGCAGGCCGAGGCGCTGGCCGCGTACCGGGCGTACGACCGGGTGCTGGCCGAGGACGGGCTGGAGCCGTCCGCGCCGGTGCAGGCGCTGCGGACGGCGATCCTGGCCACCCCGGACGCGGTCCGGGACGCCGCCGGCGAGCCGGCCGCCTGGTCGGGGGCCGGCGAGCCGGCGGCCCGGTCCCGGGCCGGCGTGCTGGTCGGCCGGGACGGCGAGCTGGCCACCGCCCGCCGGCTGCTGCGGGCGCACCCGCTGCTGACGCTGACCGGCCCGGCCGGGGTGGGCAAGTCCCGGCTGGCCGCCGAGCTGGCCCGGCTGGAGGGCCCGGCGCACCTGGACGGGGCCCGCACGGTGTGGCTGGCCGCGCTGCCCGCGGGCGCCCCGGCCGGGGTGGCGCGCGCGGTCGCCGAGGCGCTCGGCGTGCCCGACCCGGACGCGCTGGTGGACGCGCTGGCCGGGCGGGACCTGCTGCTGGTGCTGGACAACGCCGAGCACGTGCTGGACGCGGTGGCCGAGCTGGCCGCGGCCGTGCAGGACCGGTGCCCCGCGGTCACGGTGCTGGTGACCAGCCAGGAGCGGCTCGCGGTGCCGGGGGAGCGGGTGCTGCCGCTGCGGCCGCTGGGCACCGAGGACGCGGACGCCCCGGCGGTGCGGCTGTTCCTGGCCCGGGCCGCGGCGGTGGACCCCGGGTTCGCGCCCGGGCCGGACGACCTGGCCGCGGTGCTGCGGCTGTGCCGGCACCTGGACGGGCTGCCGCTGGCGGTGGAGATGGCCGCCGCCCGCACCGCGTCGGCCACCCCGCGGGACCTGCTGGACCGGTTGGACCGCCGGTTCAGCCTGCTGCGCGGGGCCCGGACCGCGGTCGGCGGCCGGCACGAGACGCTGCGGGCCGCGGTGGACTGGTCGGTGCGGCTGCTGGCCGCGCCGGAGCGGGCGGTGTTCGCGGCGGTGGCGGTGTTCCCGGCCGGCTTCGACGCGGCCGCCGCGGGCGCGGTCGCCGGCGCCGACCCGGACGAGGTCGCCGCGGTGCTGGACCGGCTGGTCGACCGCTCGGTGCTCACCGCCGACCTGTCCGGCCCGCGGGCCCGGTTCGCGCTGCTGGAGACGCTGCGGGTGTACGGCGTCGAGCTGCTGCGCGGGCGGGGCGAGCTGACCGCGGCCCGGGAGCGGCACGCCGGCTGGGCGGTGGCCGCCACCGAGCGGGCCGCGGCAGGGCTGCCGGGGCCGGACGAGGGGGCCGCGCTGGCCACGGTGGACGGCCTGCTGCCGGACCTGCGGGCGGCCGCCGGGTGGGCGGTGGCCGCGGCGGACTGGGCGCTGCTGGACCGGCTGGCCGCCGCCGTCCTCGGCCACGCGTACTACCGGCTGGCCGGGGAGCCGGCCGACTGGGCGGCCGCGGCCCTGGCGGCCGGCCACCCGGGCGGGCCGGCGGTGGCCGCGCTGATCGCGCTCGGCCGGACGTACCGGGGTGACCTGGCCGGCGCCGCCGAGGTCGCCGGCGGCGCGCTGCCGGGCACGCCGGCCGACCATCCGCACCGGAGCCGGCTGGTCAGCGTGCTGGCCGACACCGCGCTCTACTCGGCCCGGCTGGCCGACGCCGGCCGCTGGTCGACCGAGCTGACCGGCGCCGCCGACCCGCTGTCCCGGGTGGACGGTCACCTCGGGCTCGGCCTGCTGCACGCCTACGCGGGCGAGGTGCCCGCGGCGCTGGCCGAGGTGGCCGCGATCCGCCGGGAGGAGGCCGCCACCGGCTCGGCCACGGTCGGCGCCTGGGCCGACTACCTCGCCGGGGAGGCGCTGGCCGGCACCGACCCCGAGGCCGCGCTGCGGCACCTCGACGCGGCCGCGGCCACCGCCGCGGCGGTGGGCAACCGGCTGGTGGAGGGGGTGGCGCTGGTCGCCGGCACCGCCTGCCGGGGCCGGCACGGCGACCCGGCGGCGGCGCTGCGGCCGGTCGCCGCGGCCATCGGGCACTGGCACCGGCAGGGCGACCGCACCCACCAGTGGCCGGCGCTGCGCACCGCCGCGGTGCTGCTGTCCCGGCTCGGCGACCACGCCGCCGCGGTCCGGCTGGCCGCCGCGGTGGACGCCGCCGGGCCGCCCGCGTACGGCGCCGAGGCCGCCGACCTGGCCGCGGTCGACGCCGCCGCCCGGGTCGCGCTCGGCCCGGACCGGCTCGCCGCGGCGGCCGCCGCCGGCGCCGCGCTCGGGGCCGAGGGCGCCGTGCTGCTGGCGCTGCAGGCCACCGCCGGGTGATCACAAACCGGGCCCGGATGCGCCATGCTGTCCGGCGTGGGAATCCTCATCCGCGTCGTGATCAACGCGGTCGCCCTCTGGGTGGCCGCCTGGCTCATCGACGGCATCGACGTCACCGCCGAGAGCACCGGTGGCAAGATCGCCACGCTGCTGGCCGTGGGCGCCATCTTCGGCCTGGTCAACGCCGTTCTCAAGCCGCTGGCGCTGCTGCTGTCGCTGCCGCTGCTGATCCTCACGCTCGGGCTGTTCGCGCTGGTGGTCAACGCCCTGCTGTTCTGGCTCATCGCGGCCATCAGCGACGGGATCGGCCTGGGGTTCCAGGTGGACGGCTTCTGGTCCGCCTTCTGGGGCGCCCTCGTGGTCAGCATCGTGAGCTTGCTGCTGTCCCTGGTGGTGCGGGATCGTGACGACTGAGCCGGCCGCCCGGCGGGTGCGCCGCCCGGTGTCGGCCGCGTGGACGGCGCTGGCCGGCCTGGCGCTGACCGTGGCCGCGTCGCTGCCGGCGCGGGACGGCCGGGTGCCCGGGTGGGAGCGGGCCGTCTTCCGCTGGATCAACGAGCTGCCGGCCTGGCTGGAGCGCACCATGTGGGCGCTCCAGCTGCTCGGCGTGCTGGTCACCCCGATCGTCGTCGCCGTCGTCGCGCTGGTGCTGCGCAAGTGGCGGCTGGCGCTGGCGCTGGTGCTGCTCGCCCCGCTCAAGCTGGTCGCCGAGCGGGAGGTGCTGAAGAAGCTGGTCGAGCGGCAGCGCCCGGGGCAGAACGAGCCGGGCGCGATCCTGCGCGACGTGCCGCCGGCCGGGCTGTCCTTCCCGTCCGGGCACGCGATCATCGCGGTCGGGATGGCCACCCTGCTCTGGCCGTACCTGGGGCGCGGCGGGCGGGTGGCCGTGGTGCTGCTGGCCGTCGCGGTGGGCGTGGCCCGGGTCTACCTCGGCGCGCACAACCCGCTGGACGTGGTCGCCGGCGCCGGCCTCGGCCTGCTGCTCGGCGGGCTGCTCACGCTGCTGGTCGGCGTGCCGGTGCGGCGCTGACCGGCGCCCGGGCCCGGCGCCGGTCCCGGACCACCTCGAAGGCCTCCGGCACCGCCAGCGCCAGCCCGGCGCCGATCAGCGCGCCGCCGACCACGTCGGACAGCCAGTGCGCGGACAGGTAGGTCCGGCTCAGGGCCACCGCCGTGGCGATGCACACCGCGCCGACCATCCAGTGCAGCCGGCGGCGGCCGGTGGTCAGCGCCATCACCACCCCGATCAGGGTCACCGCGGAGGCGATCGCGTGGCCGGACGGGTACGACGCCGCGGACGTCTCGATCAGCGCGCCGGGCGGCCGGGGCCGGTCCAGCAGGGCCTTGACCGGCCCGATCGCCAGCTCGCTGAGCAGCACCGCGGTCACCCAGGCGCCGAGCGCCAGCCAGCGCCGGCGTATCGCGATGACCAGCGTGACCACCGCCCGTACCGGCCACAGCACCGCGGTGCTGAAGACCAGGCTGAGCACCTCGGAGACGGTGACCAGCGGCTGCCAGTGCAGCGACACCATCCACTCGCGGAACTGCTCGTCCACCCGCTGCACCGCGGCCAGCCCGCCGGACGTGCCGACCACCACGGTGAGCGCGGCGCCGAGCAGGAGCAGCAGCAGGCCGGCGACCAGCAGCCGGCGGCGCAGCACCGGCAGCGGCTCGGGCCCGTGGTGGCCGAGGTCGAGGCCGAGCCAGCCGTACGAGTCCGGCCGTGCCCGCTCCGCCCGCTCCGTCACAGGTGCCTTTCCTGCCCGTCGGTGATCCGCACGACGTACCGGTCGAGCCGCCACCGCGGCACCAGCCGGACCGCGTCGCGCAGCGCCGGCAGCGCGAGCTCCGCCCGGCCCAGCGTCCGCGGTCGGGTAGTCCAGCTGCACGCACCCTCCTGGGAACGTGAACAGGACCTGCCCGGTTCCGCCGGTGGTCGTCCCCGCATACGCCTCCACGCCGAGCTGCAGCCCGGCCCGGGACAGCCGCCGGCCCACCGGCACCCGGCACTGCTCGCTGAACGTGCCCCCGATCCGGCCGCCGTCGGGCAGCTCCGAGGTGGTCCGGCCCAGCCCGTTGCGCACCTCGGCGGAGGCGTCGAGATAGCTCAGCGTGTACGCCCGCGGCACGCACGGCACGTACGCGGCGCTGGGCACCGCCTGCCCCAGCAGCTGCACCGTGGTGGACGTCGGGCACTCCGCCGCCCGCACCTCGGTCGGGTCCACCCCGAGCAGCGCGCCGACCACCAGCATCGAGCTGAGCAGCGCGCCGACCAGGCAGCCGGCCAGCAGCCCGACCCGGCGCGGGCTCCACTTCTGCACCTTCACCGGCGGCCGCGGCGGGGCCAGCTCGCGGAACCGGTCGAGCAGCTGCCGGCCGTCCTGGACCAGCATCGAGCGGGACTGGCTGGGCAGCGTCACCCCGCCGGCGGCGGCGAACGCCTCGGCCAGGTCGTCCGGGCTGAACCAGCGCAGCGCCTGGCGGTAGACCGTGTCCGCGTCCGAGCGCAGCGCCAGGACCAGCATCATGTTGGCCAGGTCCACCGCCTGCCGCCACGGGCTCGGGTGCACCTCGGCGAACGCGACGTCGATGAGCACCATCCGGCCGTCCCGGACCAGCAGGTTGGACGGCTTGACGTCGCGGTGGGCCAGGCCGGCGTCCCACAGCCCGCGGACCACCTGCAGCCCGTCGTCGACCAGCGTGGCGTCGACCGTGACCTCGTCGTCGCAGATCTCCCGGGCCCCGTCCGCGAACTCGGTGACCAGCATGTACTCCCGCTCGGGAGTCAGCTCGACGAAGCCGTACGTCTTCACCACCGGCAGCCCGGCGTCCCGCAGCACCCGGAGCAGGTAGTCCTCGTTCTGCACCATCCGGCGCACGGTCCGGAACGGCCGCTCGTCCTCCAGCCGCCCGTACAGCAGGGCCCGGCCGAGCTTGTACCAGCGGTCGGCGCGCACGTGCTGGCGCGAGTAGAGCTTGGCGAACAGCAGCACCGGCCCGTCCGGGCCGTCGACCACCAGCCGCATCGGGCTCGACCCGCCCGAGCCGGCCAGCCCGAACGGCTTCAGCTCGCGCAGCCGCACGCCGAGCTGGACGGCCAGCGCCTGCGCGATCGCCGGCCGCCGGACGTCCAGGTCCAGGTGCGCGGACCGGGTGCCGCGCCGGCCCAGCGGGTAGACCGCGTCCGGCACCAGCACAGTGAAGCCGAGCACCGCGACCAGCGCGCCGAGCGCGCCGCCGGCCAGCACCGAGGTGGGGAAGTTGACCCCGAGCACCGCCTTGGCCGCGGCGAACATCGCGGTCAGCCCGCCGACCGCGATCAGCGCGACGGTCCGGCCCCCGCCCGGGCGGAGGAAGCAGTAGGCCGCGCCGACCAGCATCGCGGTGAAGTAGGCCATCGACACCTCGGGCGCCGCGTACCCGGACCAGCGGCCGAGCACCTCGACGTCGTACGGCAGCGGCTTGTCGAGCTGCACGGCGAGCATGCCGACCAGCCAGAGCGCCAGCAGGATGACCCCGAGCTGCACGAGCGCCCGCCGGAACCGGCCCAGCACGGCCGCGCCCAGCACGGTGGCCAGCGCGACCCAGTTGAGCAGCAGCGGCCGGTCGATGAAGTCCACCACCCGGGCCAGCGCCACCGTCACGTCGTTGCGGTGGTCCCGGGCGGCGAAGTCGACCAGCGCCGCGTCCAGCGCCTGCACCGCGGAGTCGGCCGGCAGATACCACGCGATCCAGGCGGCCAGCCACAGGGCCAGCGCGACCGGCAGCGCGATCTCACCCCGGCTCCACCGGTGCGGCAGCGGCGGCGGGTAGCCGGACGGGCGGCGCAGCCGGGGCAGCGTCGGGGTCGGGCCGCCGGACGCCCGCGGCCGGTGGTCCGGCGTCCGGCCCGGCCCCGGTGTCGCCCGGCCCAGCCGTGTCGCCCGGCCCGGCTGTCCCGTCCGGCCCGGCCTGCCGGGGCGGGGCCTGCTCAGCCGCGGACATGGGCCAGCCTCGAGGCACCGCGCCAGGCGTCCCGCTCCGGCGGGGTCATCCGCCAGGACCGGTTCATCCGCCACCAGAGCAGGGCCAGCGCGCCGAGCGGGATCGGCAGCACATACGTCAGCGCCCGGTAGAGCAGCACCGCGGCGGCGACCCGGGCCGCCCCGTCCGCGTCCAGGCCGGCGGCCAGCGGGCCGGTCAGACCGAGCTCGACCACGCCGAGCCCGCCCGGGGTGACCGGCAGCGCGGTGAGCAGCCGGACGAACGCGAACGCGGCCAGGCTCTCCTGCCACGGCACCTCGTCCTCACTGACCCCGCAGACCCGCAGGCAGACCAGCAGCACCAGCCACAGCGTGATGTGGCTGATCAGGGTCATCGCGGTGATCCACCACCCGCGGGCGGCCAGCACGTGCGCGGCCCGGGCGCGGAACTCGACCACCGCGGCGGCCACGTTCGCCGGCGCCGGCCGGCGCAGCAGCCGGAAGACCGCGGCGAACAGCCGCTGCAGCCAGGCCCCGACCCGCTCGGCCAGCCGGGCGCTGCGCAGCACCAGGACCAGCGCGGTGACCGCGACCACCAGCACCGCGACGCCGATGACCGCGGCGGTGACCAGCGCCGGGTCGGTGTTGCCGCCGACCACCAGCAGGGCCAGCGCGACCAGCGGCATGGCGAGCTTGACGAACTGGTTCCACACCCCGCTGACCAGGGTGAACACCGCGAAGTCCTCGGAGCGCAC
Organism: uncultured Actinomycetota bacterium; assembly: GCA_963849885.1. Lineage (GTDB taxonomy): Bacteria > Actinomycetota > Actinomycetes > Mycobacteriales > CADCTP01 > CADCTP01. The sequence goes on from CAWKIV010000008.1 coordinate 125,689, forward strand.
GCCCCAGCTGCCGAACATCCGCCAGGTCACGCCCATGCCGAGGGCGGCGCCGGCGGGCAGCGTGTTGGACACCGCGGTGGAGCCGAGGCTGGACACCGCGGCCTCCCGCAGCCGCAGCGACGGCAGAATCGCGGTGGTGAGCAGCCAGTAGGTCATCAGGTTCCACACCGCGATGGCGACCAGGCCGAGGACGGCGAGCCAGCTCAGCCCGGCCAGCACCGCGCCGACCTCCCCGTACGAGGCGATGCGCGGGAAGACCAGGCCGAAGATGGCCACGACCAGCAGCAGCGAGAGCACGTCGAGGAGCCGGCGCCGACCCCGCCGCCGGGACCGCGGCGCGGCGTCCGGGCGCTCGGGCGCGGCGTCCGGAGGCTCGGGCGCGGTCGTCATCGCCGTCCAGCGTCCCAGCCCCGCCACCCCCCGCACCAGAGCTTTGCCCCACGACCCGCCCCACACCCCCGCCCCACCCCACCCCGGCCACCCGCCCCACCCCACCCCGGCCACCCCCGCCCCACCCCCCCGACTACCCCGCCCCACCCCGCCGGCGCGCCACCACCGCCGCCCCCGCCACCGCCGCCCGCCCGCGACCCCCGCCGCCCGCGACCCCCGCCGCCCGCCCGCGCCGCCCGCCGCCGGTGGCCGAGTGACGCCGCCGGTGGCCGAGTGACGCCGCCGCCCGACTGCCGCCGCCCCACCCCGCCGCCGCGCCGCCGCCGCCGCCCGCCCGCGCCCGCCGCCGCCGGTGGTCGAGTGACGCCGCCGATGGCCGAGTGACGTGGCCGGTGGCCGAGTGACGCCGCCACCGCCCGCCCGCCCGCCGCCGCCGGTGGCCGAGTGACGTCGCGGGCGGTCGAGTGATGTCGCCACCGCCGTCACTCGCCGGCAAGCTCCGTCACTCGCGGGCGAAGTCCGTCACTCGCGGGCGGCGGCCGGCGGGTGGGAGGCGGGGTGGGTGGGGGCGGCGTCACGCTCTTCCACGCGCTGCCCGGCGCCGAGCGGGCCGCCGTCGCGGCGGACCTGGACGGGCCGGGGACGCGCTGCCCGGCACCCGTTCCGCTGACCGGACCCGGGTCGCGCCGGTCGCGGCGGCCGTGCGAACATGTGTTCGGGTCGAGCGTCGAGCAGTGCGGGGGGACGCGTGACCGACCAGCCGTTCGTGCCCATCGTCCGGGAGCCGGACCTGCCGCGGCTGACCGCCGCCGGCGCCGCCGTCCGGGCCGAGATGGCGCGGCTGTCCGCCGCCGGGGTGGACCGGGCCGACCTCGTCGCGGGGCTGTACGCGGCCCGCGCCGTGGTCGCCGACGACAACCACGGCCGCGGGCACGGCCTGGTGGTGCAGGCCGACGGGCTGCACTGGGACGAGCTGGAGGACCTGGTCGGGCTGGCCGGCCCGGTGCTCGACCCGGCCCGGCACGCCGGCACCGGCACCTGGCACCCGGCCTGCGCGGCGTGCCGGGGCGCGCAGGCGGCGGCCCGCATCCGTACCCACCGCCGCTACCGGACCGTGGCGCCGGACTGAGCCGCGGCTCCGGAGTGTCCCGCTGGCGTGTCGTCGCCGGCACCGTGCACAATGATCGACGCACCGGGAATCCGGCTCGCGCGAGGCCGCTGGGGAAGGCGCACCTCGTGGTGAGAAGGAGGTTCCCTGTGCCGACCCGTGGCGTCGTCTACGTCCACTCGTGCCCGCCGGCCGTGGTGCCGCACGCGGAGTGGGCGATCTCCGGCGTGCTCGGCACCCGGGTGAGCCTCACCTGGACCGCGCAGCCGGCCGCTCCCGGCCAGCTGCGCGCGGAGTGCTCCTGGACCGGCCGGCCCGGCATCGCCAGCAAGATCGCGGCGGCGCTGCGGTCCTGGTCGATGGTCCGCTTCGAGATCACCGAGGACCCCAGCGAGGGCTACGACGGCGAGCGCATCTCGTACGTGCCGGGCCGCGGCGTCTACCGCACCTCCACCGGCGCGAACGGCGACGTGGTGGTGGGGGAGGAGCAGCTGCGCGCGCTGGTCGCCACCGCTCGGTCCGCCGAGGACTACGCGCACACCCTGGACACCCTGCTCGGCGCCGCCTGGGACGCCGAGCTCGAGCCGTACCGGCACGCCGGCGACGGCGCCCCCGTCACCTGGCTCCACCAGGTCGGCTGACCCCCGCGGCCCCGCGGCCCCGGCCCCGCGGCCCCGCGGCCCCGCGGCTCCCCGGCCCCGGCGGCCCGGCGGCCCCGCGGCCCGGCGGCCCCGCGGCCCCACGGCCCGGCGGCCCGGCGCCGCGCCGCGGCACCGGACCGATCGCGTCAGAGCGGGATGTTGCCGTGCGCGCCGCGGCCGGAGGGGGCGCCGGCCAGCGCCTCGGCCAGGATCCGGCGGGTCTCCGACGGGTCCACGATCGCGTCCACCACGCCGATCTCCAGCGCCCGGTTGACCCCGCCGGCCACCTTCTCGTGCTCGGCGGCGAGCTGCGCGTGCAGCGCCTCCCGCTCCCCGGGCGGCGCCGCGGCCAGCTTCTTGCGGTGCAGGATGCCGACCGCCGCGGACGCGCCCATGACCGCGACCTCCGCGTTCGGCCAGGCGTAGACCGCGGTCGCGCCGAGGGACCGGGAGTTCATCGCGATGTACGCCCCGCCGTACGCCTTCCGGGTCACCAGCGTGACCCGCGGCACCACCGCCTCGGCGAAGGCGTGCAGCAGCTTGGCCCCGCGCCGGACCACGCCGTCCCACTCCTGGCCGACGCCGGGCAGGTAGCCGGGCACGTCGACGAGCACCACCAGCGGCACCCCGAAGGCGTCGCACATCCGGACGAACCGGGCCGCCTTCTCCGCCGAGGTGGAGTCCAGGCAGCCGCCGAGCCGCATCGGGTTGTTCGCGATCACGCCGACGGTGCGGCCGGCCAGCCGGCCCAGCGCGGTGACGATGTTCGGCGCCCACTTGGCGTGCAGCTCCAGCATCTCGCCGTCCAGCAGGCCGGTGATCAGCGGCTTCACGTCGTACGCGCGCTTGGGGTTGTCCGGCAGCAGCTGCCCGAGGTCGGCCGGGGCGAGCGAGGAGAGGTCGATCCGGCCCGGCCGGGCCAGCAGCTCGGCCAGCCGGCGGCCCTGGGCCAGCGCGTCGGCGTCGGTCTTCGCGACCACGTGCACCACGCCGGACCGCCGGCCGTGGGTGTCCGGGCCGCCGAGCCGCTCCATGTCGACGTCCTCGCCGGTCACCGAGCGGACCACGTCCGGCCCGGTGACGAAGACCCGGCCGCCCGGGCCCATCACCACCACGTCGGTCAGCGCCGGCCCGTACGCGGCGCCGCCGGCGGCCGGCCCGAGCACCACGGAGATCTGCGGGACCCGCCCGGACGCGCGCACCATCGCGGCGAAGACGGAGCCGACCGCGTCGAGCGCCTCGACGCCCTCGGCCAGCCGGGCGCCGCCGGAGTGCCACAGGCCGATCACCGGCACCCGCTCGCGGACCGCGGTGTCGATCGCGTCCACGATGTGCCGGCAGCCGTCCGAGCCCATCGCACCGCCCATCTTCTGCGGGTCGCTCGCGTACGCCACCACGCGGCTGCCGCCGACGGTGCCCTGCGCCGCGTACGCGCCGCTGTTGTCGAACGGCGCGAGCTTGCGCAGCGAGCCGGGATCCAGCAGCGCCGCGAGGCGGACGGCCGGGTCCCGCCAGTCGGGCGTGTCGTCCGTCCGGTCCAGCAGGGGGGAGGCCACCTGAGACTCCTTCGCTTGGCCTTGAGAGTGGTGGGTCAGCCCGTGCGGGTCACGGCGAGGGCCAATCAGATCTTGCGGATAACAACTGCCACATTGTGCCCGCCGAAGCCGAAAGCGTCATTAACGGCCACCGGGACGTGCAGCCGCCGCGGCTCCACGCCGGACGACCTCCAGCTGCACGCCGTCGTCGAGGTCGTCCAGGTTGCGGGTCACCGGGACGATGCCGTCGCGCACGCTCAGCACGGTGGCGATGGTCTCCACCGCGCCGGCCGCGCCGAGCAGGTGCCCCATCATCGACTTCGGCGCGGTGAGCAGCGGGTGGTCGCCGATCGCGGTGCGGATCGCCAGCGCCTCGGCCACGTCCCCCACCGGGGTGGAGGTGGCGTGCGCGTTGACGTGCACGACGTCCGCGGCGGACAGGTCCGCGTCCCGCAGGGCGAGCGTGATCGCCCGGGCCGCGCCGGTGCCCTCCGGGTCGGGCGCGGTGATGTGGTAGCCGTCGGAGGTGATGCCGGCCCCGGCCAGCTCCGCGTACGGGGTGCGGCCGCGGGCCGCGGCGTGCTCGGCCCGCTCCAGCACCAGCACCCCGGCACCCTCGCCGAGCACGAAGCCGTCCCGGCCCTTGTCGAACGGCCGGGACGCCGCCTCCGGCTCGTCGTTGCGGGTGGACAGCGCCCGCATCTGGGCGAAGCCGGCCATCGGCAGCGGGTGCACCACCGCCTCGGTGCCGCCGACCACGACCACGTCGGCGCGGCCGGCCCGGATCAGGTCCAGCCCGAGCGCGATCGCCTCCGCCCCGCTGGCGCAGGCGCTGACCGGCGTGTGCACGCCGGCCCGGGCGCCCAGGTCGAGGCCGATCGCGGCGGCCGGCCCGTTCGGCATCAGCATCGGGATGGTCAGCGGGGAGACCCGCCGCACCCCGCGGGACTCCAGGACGTCGTCCTGGCCGAGGGTGGTCAGCGCGCCGCCGATGCCGCTGCCGATGACCACGGCGAGCCGGTCCGGGTCGACGGTGTCGCCGGGCCCGCCGTGCTTGACCGTGGTGAAGCCGGCGTCGGCCCAGGCCTCCCGGCCGGCGACCAGCGCGGCCTGCTGGCAGCGGTCGAGGCGGCGCGCCTCCACCCGCTCCAGCACGCTGGTCGGCTCGACGGCCATCCGGGCGATGATCCGGGCCGGGAAGTCCTTGGCCCAGTCGTCGGTCAGCGGCGTCACCCCGGAACGGCCGGCCAGCAGGCCCTCCCAGGTGGAGGACACGTCCCCGCCCAGCGGCGTGGTGGCGCCCATCCCGGTGACGACGACGGTCGGTCGCGTGGTCATGGCGTCTCCTCGGTGGTGCCGGCCGGCGCGGTGCCGGCCGTCGTGCCGGCGCGCGCGGCGACCGGCCGGACCGGGTCCCGGTCCGGCGCGGTGCCGGCGCGCTCCGTCATGCCGCGGCCTGGGCCTTCTCGATGTAGCCCACGGCGTCGCCGACGGTGCGCAGGTTGGCCAGCTCGTCGTCCGGGATCTTCACGCCGAACCGCTCCTCGGCGGCCAGCGCGATCTCGACCATGGACAGCGAGTCGACGTCGAGGTCGTCGGTGAACGACTTCTCCTCGCTCACGTCGGCCGGCAGCACGCCGGCGACCTCCTCCAGGATCTCGGCCAGGCCGGTGCGGATCTCCTCGTTCGCCACAGGTGGTTCCTCTCGGGTCGGGTTGTGGTCGGTCAGGGGCGGGTCACGGGCACAGCACGACCTGCCCCGCGTACGTGAGCCCGGCGCCGAAGCCGAGCAGCAGCACCGGCGCGCCGGAGGGCAGCTCGCCGCGCTCGACCATCCGGGCCAGGGCCAGCGGGACGGACGCGGACGAGGTGTTGCCGGCCTCGACGATGTCGGTGGCGACCCGGATGTCCGGGGCGCCGAGCTTGCGCGCGATCGCCTCGATGATGCGCAGGTTGGCCTGGTGCGGGACGAACGCGGCCAGGTCGGTGACCGCGACCCCGGCCCGCGCGCAGGCCTCGAGCGCGACCGGCGCGAGCGAGGTGGTGGCCCACCGGAAGACCGCCTGCCCCTCCTGCCAGAGGAAGGAGTCGCGGTCCTTGATGTGGATGGTGTCCGACCCGCTCGCCGGCGCTGCCCCAGGCCACCGGGCCGATGCCGACCTCCTCCGGGGTGGCGGCCGGGCCGACCACGGCGGCGCCGGCCCCGTCGGCGAAGATGATCGCGGTGGACCGGTCGGTGGGGTCCACCCAGTCGGTCAGCTTCTCGGAGCCGATCAGCAGCACGTTGCGGGCCGCGCCGGAGGTCACCGCGCCGGCGGCCGCGGACAGCCCGTAGCAGAAGCCGGCGCAGGCCGCGTTGAGGTCGTACGCGCCCGGCGCCCGGATGCCGAGCCGGGTGGCCACCTGGGGCGCCGCGTTCGGGATCTGGCTGGGCATCGTGCAGGTGGCGACGATGACCAGGTCGATGTCGGCGGCGCTCAGCCCGCTGGCCGCCAGCGCCTTGCCGCCCGCGGTCACCGCCATGTCGACGACCGACTCGTCCGGGCCGGCGACCCGCCGGCTGGCGATGCCGACCCGGGTGCGGATCCACTCGTCGCTGGTGTCCATCCGGGCGGCCAGGTCGTGGTTGGTCACCACGGTGGCCGGCTGGTGTTCGCCCAGCGCCAGGATGCGCGCCCCGGGGGCGCCCGCCGCGATCCTCATCCGTCCTCCCGCTCCCGGCCGGGCACCAGCCGGGCCAGCGGCTCGCCCGGGTCGACCAGGTCGCCGTCCTGCAGCAGCCACTCCACCAGCACTCCGTCGTAGCCCGCGCTGACCTGCAGGTCTTCCTTCTTGGTACGGACCGCGCCGAGCTTGTCGCCGGCGGACACCGGGGTGCCCTCGGTGACGCCGCCGGTGACGAACGTGCCGCCGGCCGGCGCGATGACCATCCGCCAGTCCGGGGTGTGCTCGGCCTGCCGCTCGTGCACCGCCTTGGCCACCAGCTTGCGGGCCGCGTCCAGGTCGTCCGGGGTCTTCACGGCGACGTACTCGACGCCCTTGAGCTCGCGCCGGGCGATGGCGGTCAGCGTGCCCGCCGGCGGCAGCTCGACCAGCGCGGTCACCCCGAGGTCGCGCAGGGTGGCCTGGCAGAGGTCCCAGCGGACCGGGCGGGTGAGCTGGCGGACCAGCCGGGCGATCACCTCGTCGCCGGTCGGCACCGCGGTGCCGTCGGCGTTGGACAGCAGCAGCAGCTCCGGGTCGCGCCGGCCGACGCCGTCGGCGACCGCGGCCAGCGCCTCCTCGGCCGGCGCCATGTAGCCGTGTGGAACGCGCCGGCGACGTTCAGCGGCCGGACCTTCGCCCCGCCGGGCGGCTGGGCGGTCAGCTCGGCCAGCTGCTCGGCCGAGCCGGCGGCGACGACCTGGCCGGCGCCGTTGCGGTTGGCCGCGGTCAGGCCGAGCTCCTCGATGCCGGCGGACACCGCCTCCGCGTCGCCGCCGAGCACCGCGCACATGCCGGTGTCGGCCAGCCCGCAGGCGGCGGCCATCTCCCGGCCGCGCAGCCGGGCCAGCGCGACGGCCGCCTCCGGGCCGAACACGCCGGCCAGCGCGGCGGCGGCGAGCTCGCCGACGCTGTGCCCGGCGGCCACCACGTCGGTGGTCGAGGTGGGCAGGTCCAGCTCGGGCGCGGCGGCCAGCGCGGTGGCGACCAGCAGCGGCTGGGTGACCGCGGTGTCGCGGATCTCGTCCGCGTCCGCGGTGGTGCCGAGGCGGACCAGGTCGAGGCCGGCGACCGTGGACAGCCAGCGCAGCCGGGCGGCCCGGCCGGCAGCTCGAGCCAGGGGGCGAGCATGCCGGGCGCCTGGGAGCCCTGGCCGGGGGAGAGGAGAGCCAGCACGACCTCTACCGTCGTCCTTGTCGGGCTCCGGCGAGGGCGCGGGTCACGAAGTGCCGGCGGAGTGCTTTGTAGGATCCCACAGTTCCACGGCGTGTCGCGTGAGGTCGGCCGCAGTCCTCCGTGGACTTCCTCCTGCCGGCTCGCGTCAGCCTTCCAGCCGGCCGAGCACCAGCGCGAGCTGCAGGGTGAGCAGGTCGCGCGGGTCGGTCGGGGTGCGGCCGCACACCTCGGCGACCCGGCGCAGCCGGTAGCGGACGGTGTTGGGGTGCACGAAGAGCGCCCGGGCGGTGCCCTCCAGCGTGCCGCCGCTCTCCGCGTACGCGGTCACGGTGTCCAGCAGCGCCGAGCCGGCCTCGGCCAGCGGGCGGTAGACGTCCTCCACCAGCGTCCGGCGGGCCTCCTCGTCGCCGGACAGCGCCCGCTCGGGCAGCAGGTCGGCGGCCAGCACCGGCCGCGGCGCGGCCGGCCAGCCGGGCGCCGCCCGGATGCCGGCCAGCGCCGCCCGGGCGGACGCGCCGCCGCGCCCAGGTCGGCCACGGTCGGCCCGACCACCACCGGCCCGGCGCCGAACTCGGGCAGCAGCGGCCGGGTCCCGGCCATCGCGTCGTCGACGCCGCCGAGCACGACCACCAGCCGGTCGCCCGGCACCCCGGCCAGCACGTCCACCCCGGCGTGCCGGGCGCCCGCTGCAGGGCGTCCAGGATCTGCTCCGGGTGGCCGGCCGGCGCCGCCCCGATCACCACCGCGACCGGGGTCATCGCCGCCCAGCCGAGCGCGGACGCCCGGCACAGCAGCGTCTCGTCGACGTCGCCGCGCAGCAGCCGTCGACCACCAGCGCCTCCAGCCGGGCGTCCCAGGCGCCGCGCATCTCGGCCGCCCCGGCGTACACCTGGGCGGCGGCGAAGGCGATCTCCCGGCTGTAGCGCAGGATCGCCTCGCGCAGCCCATCTCCTCGCCCGGCGCGGCGAAGCTCTCCACCCGCTCCTCGACGACCTCGACCGTGACCCGGACCAGCTCGACGGCCTGCTTGAGGCTGACCGAGCGGGCCAGCTCCTGCGGCCCGGCCCGGAAGACCTCGGTGGTCAGCCGGGGCGCGTCGCCGGGGGAGCGGAGCCACTCGACGAAGAGCCGATGCCGGCCTGGGCGATGAGCATCACCCAGGCCCGCTGGTCGGCCGGCATCGCCCGGAACCAGGGCAGCGCCTCGTCCATCCGGGCCACGCTCTGGGTGGCCAGCGCCCCCGAGGCGCGCTCCAGCCGGCGCAGCGTCGCAGCCGGCGGCGGAGTCGTGCGCCCACCTCCCCATCTCGTCTGCTCCCGCTTCGCCGATCTTGAGTCAAGGGTGCGGCGAGAGGCTGGTTCGGCGCGAGATCGTCGGGATCGGCGGCGGGAAGTGTCGGTGGGGTTGGGCAGGATGGGGGGGTGAGTCGGGATCCCGTGGACGACCTGCGGCGGATCGCGTTCCTGATGGAGCGGCGGCACGAGGAGACCTACCGGGTGCGCGCCTTCCGCCGCGCCGCGGACGTGCTGTCCGAGATCCCGGTGGACTCGCTGGCCCGCCGGGCCCAGCTGGGCACGCTGCGCCAGCTGCCCGGCATCGGGGAGAAGACCGCGCTGGTGGTGACCCAGTCGCTGGCCGGCGAGGTGCCGGATTACCTGGCCGGCCTGGAGGCCACAGCGGACGCGCCGGTGCCGGCTTTCGCCGGCGAGGGGGGCTCGGCGGTGGACGCCCCCACCCGGGCCGGGGTGGCGATGCGGCACGCGCTGCGCGGTGACTGCCACACCCACTCCGACTGGTCCGACGGCGGCTCGCCGATCCGGGAGATGGCGCTGGCCGCCCGCGACCTCGGGCACGAGTACATGGTGCTCACCGACCACTCGCCCCGGCTCACGGTCGCCAACGGGCTGTCGGCCGAGCGGCTGCGCGCCCAGCTGGTCGTGGTCGCCCTGCTCAACGAGCAGCTGGCCCCGTTCCGCATCCTCACCGGCATCGAGGTGGACATCCTCGACGACGGCGCGCTCGACCAGGAGGAGAGCTGCTCGCGCAGCTCGACGTCGTCGTGGCGAGCGTGCACTCCAAGCTGCGGATGCCCGAGCGCAGATGACCGAGCGGATGTGGCGGCGGTCCGCAACCCGAACATCGACATCCTCGGCCACTGCACCGGCCGAATGGTGACCGGGCGCCCGAGCGGCCGGAGTCCGAGTTCGACCCCGACGTGGTGTTCGCGGCCTGCGGCGCGGCCGGCGTGGCGTCGAGATCAACTGCCGGCCCGAGCGGCTCGACCCGCCCCGCGGCTGCTGCGGAAGGCGGTCGCGGCCGGCTGCTATCTCCATCGACAGCGACGCGCACGCACCCGGACAGCTCGACTGGCTGCCGTACGGGTGCCGCGCGCGGTGGAGTGCGGCGTGACGCGGGCAGGTGGTCAACACGCGGTACGCGGAGGACCTGCTGGCCTGGACCGGGCGGTGATCGGAGGTCCGGCGGGCCGCGGACCGGGCGGTCACCCGGACCGGCTGGCTGGACTCCCGGCACTCGTTCTCGTACGGGGCGCACTACGACCCGGCGAACACCCACTTCGGGCTGCTGCTGGCCTGCAACGAGGACCGGCTGGCGGCCGGCGCCGGCTTCGACCCCCATCCCGCACCGGGACGTGGAGGTGGTGACCTGGGTGCTGGCCGGCGTCCTGCGGCACGTGGACGACGGGCGGGGGCACCGTGGCGAGGCCCGGCCGGGGATGGTGCAGCGGATGAGCGCCGGCGGCCGGGGTGCGGCACACCGAGCACGCCGGGCCGGACGGAACGCACTACGTGCAGATGTGGGTGCGGCCGGCCGCGCCGGGCGGGGAGCCGGCGTACGACACGGTGGAGGTCGGGCCGGGGCTGGCCGCGCTGAGCCCGCTGCGGCAGCCGGCGGCGACGCTGCACGCCGGCTGGCGGTGCCGGCCGGCGGGTCGGCCACCCTGCCACCGGCGCCGTACCGGCACGTCCTCGTCGGGGCCGGCACGCTCGGTGGCCGAGCAGCCACTGGACACGGGGGCGGTCTGGCTGGGTCCGGGGGACGCGGCGCGGCTGACCGGCGGCGGCCCGGGTTGCGAGCTGCGCAGCCCGGCCGGCGCCGAGGTGATCGCCTGGGAGATGCGCGCCGGCCTGTCCGTCGGGTAGGGAGGGACCATGCAGCCCGCCCGCGACCTGCTCGCCGCCGCCACCGCCATCCAGCCCGACACCGTCGCGCTCCGTCGCCGGCTGCACCGCCGGCCCGAGGTCGGACTGACCCTCCCGAGACCCAGCGCACCGTCCTCGACGCGCTGGCCGGCCTGCCCCTGCGGATCACCGAGGGCCGGAGCGTCAGCTCGGTCACCGGCGTGCTCGACGGCGGCCGGCCGGGCCCGACCGTGCTGCTGCGCGGCGACATGGACGCGCTGCCGATGCCGGAGGACACCGGCCTGGACTTCGCCTCGGAGGTCCCCGGCGCCATGCACGCCTGCGGGCACGACACCCACGTGGCCATGCTGGTCAGCGCGGCCCGGCTGCTCTGCGAGCGGCGGGACGAGCTGCCCGGCACGGTGATCTTCATGTTCCAGCCGGGGGAGGAGGGCTGGGGCGGCGCCCGGGTGATGCTCGACGAGGGGCTGCTGGAGGCGGCCGGCACGCCGGTCGACTCGGCGTACGCGCTGCACATCTCCACCCTCTGGGAGTCCGGCGTGGTGGCGGTCCGCCGCGGCCCGGCGATGGCGGCCGCGGACACCCTGCACATCCGGGTGACCGGCCGCGGCGGGCACGCGTCCAACCCGGCGGCGGCGCTCGACCCGATCCCGGTGGCGTGCGCGATGGTGCAGGCCATCCAGACGATGGTGACCCGCGAGGTCAGCGTCTTCGAGCCGGCCGTGGTCACCATCGCCAAGATCGTCGCCGGCACCACCGACAACGTGATCCCGGAGACCGCCGAGATGGCCGGCACCATGCGGACGCTGTCCGAGGCCAACCGGGCGGCGGTCAAGGCGAGCCTGCACCGGCTGGTGCCGGCAATCGCCGCCGCGCACGGGGCGGAGGCGGAGCTGACGATCTCGGACGGCTACCCGGTAGTGGTCAACGCCGACAGCGCGGCCGACCTGGTGCACTCGACCACCGTCGGCCTGCTCGGCCCGGACCGGGCGGTGCTGGAGCGGAACCCGATGATGGGCGCCGAGGACTGGTCGTACGTGCTGCAGCGGGTCCCCGGCGCGATGAGCTTCCTCGGCGCCTGCCCGCCCGGGGTGGAGCCCCAGAAGGCCCCGGCCAACCACTCCAACCGGGTGATCTTCGACGAGGACGCGATGGCCGTCGGCGTCGCCACCCACG
>CAWKIV010000009.1:0-366689 GCA_963849885.1 uncultured Actinomycetota bacterium
GCGGCCGGGCGGTCGCCACCGGCCGGCGCAGCGACACCACGCTGTACGACTACTCGCTGGCCACGTACGACACCGGCGACACCTTCGACCAGTCGCTGGCCCGCGGCTTCGTGCAGCTGTGGGGCCTGCCGAGCCGGATCGCCGCGAAGCGGGACCAGGCCGCGGCCGCCGGCGCCCCGGGTGCCGCCGTCGACGTGCCGTGACCGGCGGGGGAGCGGGTGGTGCCACACTGGCCGGCGTGACGGACCAGGCCGCCGGCGCCGCCACCCGGCTGTGGGGCGGACGGTTCGCCGGCGGGCCGGCCGAGGCGCTGGCCCGGCTGTCGGTCTCGGTGCAGTTCGACTGGCGGCTCGCGCCGTACGACCTGGCCGCCTCCCGCGCGCATGCGCGGGTCCTGCACCGGGCCGGCCTGCTCGACGACGGCGAGCTGGATCAGATGCTCGCCGCGCTGACCGACCTGGCCGGCGCGGTGCGCTCGGGCGCCTTCCGGCCGACGGTGGCGGACGAGGACGTGCACACCGCGCTGGAGCGCGGCCTGCTGGAGCGCCTCGGCCCGCTCGGCGGCAAGCTGCGCGCCGGCCGCAGCCGCAACGACCAGGTCGCCACCGACCTGCGGCTCTACCTGCGGGACCAGGTCCGCCAGGTGGCGGCGGAGCTGGCCGGGCTGGAGGCGGCGCTGGTCGGGCTGGCCGCCGCGCACCCGGACGTGCCGATGCCGGGGCTGACCCACCTGCAGCACGCCCAGCCGGTGCTGTTCGCCCATCACCTGCTCGCGCACGTGCAGGCGCTGGCCCGGGACGTCGACCGGTTCCGCGACTGGGACCGCCGCGCCTCGGTCAGCCCGCTCGGCGCCGGCGCGCTGGCCGGCTCGTCGCTGCCGCTCGACCCGGTGGCCACCGCGGCCGAGCTCGGCTTCGCCACCGCGGCGGCCAACTCGATCGACGCCGTGTCGGACCGGGACTTCGTCGCCGAGTTCCTCTTCGTGGCCGCGCTGCTCGGCGTGCACCTCTCCCGGCTCGGCGAGGAGATCTGCCTCTGGGCGACCAGCGAGTTCCGCTGGGTGCGGCTGGACGACGCCTGGTCCACCGGCTCGTCGATCATGCCGCAGAAGAAAAACCCGGACATCGCCGAGCTGGCCCGCGGCAAGGCCGGCCGGCTGATCGGCGGGCTCACCGCCGTGCTCACCATGCTCAAGGGCCTCCCGCTGGCGTACGACCGGGATCTGCAGGAGGACAAGGAGCCGGCCTTCGACGCGGTGGAGCAGCTGCTGCTGGTGCTGCCGGCGCTGGCCGGCCTGGTCGGCACGCTGACGGTCGACACCGGCCGGCTGGCCGCCGCCGCGCCGGAGGGCCACGCGCTGGCCACCGACGTGGCCGAGTGGCTGGTCCGCACCGGGGTGCCGTTCCGGGAGGCGCACGAGGTGGCCGGGGACCTGGTCCGGCACTGCGAGCGGCAGGGCAAGGAGCTCACCGACCTGGACGACGCCGAGCTGGCCGGAGTGGACCCGCGGCTCACCCCCGAGGTCCGCGCCGTGCTCGACGTGCCCGGTGCGCTGCGGGCCCGGTCGGCGCCCGGGGGCACCGCGCCGGCCCGGGTGGCCGAGCAGCTCGCCGCGCTCGAGGAGGCCGTGCGCGGGCACCGGGCCTGGGCGGCGGTGCCGGTCGTGCCGGTGGGGGAGGGCCGCTGACCGCCCGGCTGCTCGACCGCGACCGGCTCGCCGTCCCCGCGCTGGACGCCGCCCGCGACCTGCTCGGCGCGGTGCTCGAAGTGGACAGTCCACACGGGACTGTCGCAGTCATGCTGTCCGAAGTGGAGGCTTACGCCGGCCCGGCCGACCCGGCGTCGCACGCCTTCCGCGGCCGCACCCCGCGCAACGCGGTCATGTTCGGCCCGCCCGGCTTCCTCTACGTCTACTTCGTGTACGGCATGCACTGGTGCTGCAACGTGGTCTGCGGCCCGGCCGGGGACGCGAGCGCCGTGCTGCTGCGGGCCGGCCGGGTGGTGTCCGGGGTGGACGCCGCCCGGGCCCGCCGCCCGGCCGCCCGCACCGACCTCGAGCTCGCCCGCGGCCCGGCCCGGCTGGCCACCGCGCTCGGCATCGACCGCGCCGCCAACGGCGCCGACCTGCTCGACCCGGCCTCACCGGTCCGGCTGCGCGCCGGCGGGCCGGTGCCGGCGGACGCGGTGTGCGCCGGCCCCCGGGTCGGGGTCGCCGCCGCCGGCGAGGTGCCGTGGCGGCTCTGGGTCGCCGGCGACCCGACCGTGAGCGCGTACCGGTCGGGCACCCGCCGCGCCCGCCGACCCCCGGTCCGCTGACCGGCGGCGCCGGCACGGCAGACTTCAGGCCATGGCCGAGACGCCCACCGACGCCCGCGACGCGCTGCCGCCGCACCTGAAGGAGGCGCACGACCGGCTCAGCTACGGGGCCGCCGAGGTGCTGCCGGGTGACGGCCTGGCCGAGCGGCTGCTCGCCGCCGACCGGGAGGGCCGGCCGCTGCGGGTCAAGCTCGGCATCGACCCGTCCGGGTCCAGCCTCACGCTCGGCCACGCGGTGGTGCTGCGCAAGCTGCGCCAGTTCCAGGACCTCGGGCACACCGCGGTGCTGATCGTCGGCGGCTTCACCGGCCGGGTCGGCGACCCCTCCGGCCGCACCAACACCCGCGCGGCCCTGTCCGCCGAGCAGACCGCGGCCAACTCGGCGCGGTACTTCGAGCAGCTGATGCGGGTGCTCGACCCGGACCGGGTCGAGGTGCGGGACAACGCCGAGTGGCTCGACCCGATGACGATGGCCGAGATCATGGGCTACGCGCGCGAGGTCACCGTCGCCCGGTTGCTGGAGCGGGACGACTTCGCCCGCCGGCACCGCGAGCACCTGCCGATCTCGCTGGTCGAGTTCTTCTACCCGTTGCTGCAGGGCATCGACTCGGTGGCGGTCCGGTCCGACGTCGAGCTCGGCGGCACCGACCAGACGTTCAACAACCTGATGGGCCGCGACCTGCAGCGCGCGCACGGGCAGCCGCCGCAGGCCGTGCTCACGGTGCCGCTGCTGGTCGGCCTCGACGGCGTCGAGAAGATGGGCAAGTCCCTCGGCAACTGGGTGGGCATCGACGAGCCGGCCGACGAGCAGTTCGGCAAGCTGATGTCCATCCCGGACGCCGCCATCGGGACGTACGCGCAGCTCACCACCGACCTGCCCCCCGCTGAGGCGGACGAGCTGGCCCGGGCCGCCGCCGCGGGCGGACCGGCGGCCAACCGGGCGAAACGCCGGCTGGCCCGCGCGGTGGCATCGCTCTACCACGGGCCGGCAGCGGCGGAGGCGGCCGAGGCGCGCTTCGACACGGTCTTCCGGCAGCGCGAGGTGCCCACCGACGTGCCGGAGCGGCCGCTGCCGCCCGGCGACCCGGTGCACCTGCCCGCGCTGCTGGTCGAGCTCGGCTTCGCGCCGTCCACCAGCGCCGCCCGCCGCCTGGTCGACGACGGCGCGGTGCGGGTCGACGGCGAGCGCCTGGCCGCGCGCGACTACGACCCGGGACGGGAGCGGCTGGCCGGCCGGGTGCTCGCGGCCGGCAAACGCCGGCTGGTCCGGCTGATCGACTGACCCCGGCGGGGCGGGAACACCCCGCGCCGACTCGCGTTGTAAGGTCTTGCCTGGACGGGCTGCGGCCCGTCCGCACGGTGTACGGCCGGGGCCCGACGGAGGGAACGCCCGACCACACCGCTGAGGCAAGGTAGTATGGTTGGTACGGACATGCTCCTCATTGTCCGATCCCCGAGCAGGGCCCGACGGAGGGAACGCCTGCTCGACGGGATCGACGCCGAGGGGTGTCGGGTCTGGTGTTGGTCTCCGCGGCGGAGTCTCCGCCGGGGTGGCGAGCATCAGACCTGCGGTCACCGGCATCGCCGGTGGGTGTCGAGTGCTGGGGTGGCGGTGCGAGCCGTCCGTCCGGTGTTCGGCACGCGGATCGGAGGTCTTCGGGCTTTCGATCCGGCCGGGATGTTGATCGCTCGTGCGGCGGTTCGCCGTCGCACACGGTGGCGTCGGCGCGAGCCGGCGTCGCCACCCGGACCACGGTCCGGGGAGTGCCGGAAGCGGATTTGACTCCGCCCCCGCCGCCCTCCTAACGTGGTCCACGCCCCGAACGCCGGTGGATCCCACCGAGCGGGACGGGCTCCCAGCCCCTCCGGATCACGGGTCACACCGTGGGCTAGAGGGTTGGGATGCGGGTGGTGCGGCAAGCCTCCGGGTTTGACACCGCGAAACCAGCCGAGTAACGTTTAGCGAGTTGCCCCGAGACAGATCGAGAGATCTGGATCGGTGCGCGCCCGCTCCTTGAGAACTCAACAGCGTGCCGAAAGTCAGTGCCAACACAACCCCGTCCGCGGGGGCTGAGGCCGGTCATCCGACCGATCTCGATCCCGTGGCGGATTCCTTTGGTACACGACGAGCACACAGCTTGTCGAGACCAGCGATCACTCCGTAGGCACCCCGGTCCGTCGTGGACGGCCCGGCAAGCCATACAAAGCATTCACGGAGAGTTTGATCCTGGCTCAGGACGAACGCTGGCGGCGTGCTTAACACATGCAAGTCGAGCGAGGCCCTCCCTTCGGGGAGGTGTCCTAGCGGCGAACGGGTGAGTAACACGTGGGCAACCTGCCCTCAGCTCTGGGATAACCCCGGGAAACCGGGGCTAATACCGGATACGACCTCCACGGGCATCTGCGGAGGTGGAAAGGGTTTCCGGCTGAGGATGGGCCCGCGGCCTATCAGCTAGTTGGTGGGGTGACGGCCCACCAAGGCGACGACGGGTAGCCGGCCTGAGAGGGCGACCGGCCACACTGGGACTGAGACACGGCCCAGACTCCTACGGGAGGCAGCAGTGGGGAATATTGCGCAATGGGCGAAAGCCTGACGCAGCGACGCCGCGTGAGGGACGAAGGCCTTCGGGTTGTAAACCTCTTTCAGCAGGGACGAAGCGAGAGTGACGGTACCTGCAGAAGAAGCACCGGCCAACTACGTGCCAGCAGCCGCGGTAATACGTAGGGTGCAAGCGTTGTCCGGAATTATTGGGCGTAAAGAGCTCGTAGGCGGTCTGTTGCGTCGGCTGTGAAAACCCGGGGCTCAACCCCGGGCCTGCAGCCGATACGGGCAGACTAGAGTTCGGCAGGGGAGACTGGAATTCCTGGTGTAGCGGTGAAATGCGCAGATATCAGGAGGAACACCGGTGGCGAAGGCGGGTCTCTGGGCCGATACTGACGCTGAGGAGCGAAAGCGTGGGGAGCGAACAGGATTAGATACCCTGGTAGTCCACGCCGTAAACGTTGGGCGCTAGGTGTGGGTTCCCTTCCACGGGATCCGTGCCGCAGCTAACGCATTAAGCGCCCCGCCTGGGGAGTACGGCCGCAAGGCTAAAACTCAAAGGAATTGACGGGGGCCCGCACAAGCGGCGGAGCATGTGGCTTAATTCGAGGCAACGCGAAGAACCTTACCTGGGTTTGACATGCAGGGAAATCTCCCAGAGATGGGAGGTCCGCAAGGGCCTTGCACAGGTGGTGCATGGCTGTCGTCAGCTCGTGTCGTGAGATGTTGGGTTAAGTCCCGCAACGAGCGCAACCCTCGTCCTATGTTGCCAGCACGTCATGGTGGGGACTCATAGGAGACTGCCGGGGTCAACTCGGAGGAAGGTGGGGATGACGTCAAGTCATCATGCCCCTTATGTCCAGGGCTGCACACATGCTACAATGGCCGGTACAAAGGGCTGCTAAACCGCAAGGTGGAGCGAATCCCAAAAAGCCGGTCTCAGTTCGGATCGGGGTCTGCAACTCGACCCCGTGAAGTCGGAGTCGCTAGTAATCGCAGATCAGCAACGCTGCGGTGAATACGTTCCCGGGCCTTGTACACACCGCCCGTCACGTCACGAAAGTCGGTAACACCCGAAGCCGGTGGCCCAACCCTTGGGAGGGAGCCGTCGAAGGTGGGATCGGCGATTGGGACGAAGTCGTAACAAGGTAGCCGTACCGGAAGGTGCGGCTGGATCACCTCCTTTCTAAGGAGCAGCTGGCGACCTCTCGGGGTCGTCCAGAGCCAGTGCCGGATGTGCATGCCGGCCTGGTGCTCATGGGTGGAACGCTGACCAGTTCGGCCGTGTCGTAGTCCGTCACGCCAGTACAGCCTCTTCGGAGGTGGGAACGCGTGGTCGGGAGACGCCGCGGCCGTAGGCACGCTGTTGGGTCCTGAGGGAGCGGGATGCTCCTTCGGCCCGTCGTCCGTCGAACGGCGGCCCTCGTACTTGTGTGCGGGGGCCGTACGCGACGGTCCAGGCGACGGGACCGCCCGTACCTTGAGAACTGCACAGTGGACGCGAGCATCTTTGTGGCCAAGTTATTAAGGGCGCACGGTGGATGCCTTGGCACCAGGAGCCGATGAAGGACGTAGGAGGCTGCGATAAGCCTCGGGGAGCTGCCAACCGAGCTGTGATCCGAGGATTTCCGAATGGGGAAACCCGGCAGGAGTCATGTCCTGTCACCCATACCTGAATACATAGGGTATGCGGAGGGAACGCGGGGAAGTGAAACATCTCAGTACCCGCAGGAAGAGAAAGCAACCGCGATTCCGTGAGTAGTGGCGAGCGAAAGCGGAAGAGGCTAAACCGTCTACGCGTGATACCCGGCAGGGGTTGCGTAGGCGGGGTCGTGGGACCGTTCAGTCAGTGCTGCCGCGCTGGCAGGGAGTAAAAAAGCGTCGTCGTTAGTGGAAGGCCTCAGGAAAGGGCCGGCACAGAGGGTGACACCCCCGTACACGAAAACGCGACACCTCCCGAGCGGGATCCCAAGTAGCAGCGAGCCCGTGAAATTCGCTGTGAATCTGGCGGGACCACCCGCTAAGCCTAAATACTCCCTGGTGACCGATAGCGGACAAGTACCGTGAGGGAAAGGTGAAAAGTACCCCGGGAGGGGAGTGAAATAGTACCTGAAACCGCGCGCCTACAAGCCGTTGGAGCGTCGTCACACTTTGTGTGGCCGTGACAGCGTGCCTTTTGAAGAATGAGCCTGCGAGTTAGCGGTACGTGGCGAGGTTAACCCGTGTGGGGTAGCCGTAGCGAAAGCGAGTCCGAATAGGGCGATTGAGTCGCGTGCTCTAGACCCGAAGCCGAGTGATCTACCCATGGCCAGGTTGAAGCGCGGGTAAGACCGCGTGGAGGACCGAACCCACCAGGGTTGAAAACCTGGGGGATGAGCTGTGGGTAGGGGTGAAAGGCCAATCAAACTCGGTGATAGCTGGTTCTCCCCGAAATGCATTTAGGTGCAGCGTCGCGCGTTTCTTGCCGGAGGTAGAGCACTGGATGGCCTAGGGGGCCCACAAGCTTACCGAAGTCAACCAAACTCCGAATGCCGGTAAGTGAGAGCGCGGCAGTGAGACTGCGGGGGATAAGCTTCGTAGTCGAGAGGGAAACAGCCCAGATCGCCAGCTAAGGCCCCTAAGCGTGTGCTAAGTGGGAAAGGATGTGGAGTCGCACGGACAACCAGGAGGTTGGCTTAGAAGCAGCCACCCTTTAAAGAGTGCGTAATAGCTCACTGGTCAAGTGATTCCGCGCCGACAATGTAACGGGGCTCAAGCACACCGCCGAAGCTGCGGCATTCACGCAACAGTCCGTCGTACACCTCGAGTGTGCGGCCAGACGCGTGGATGGGTAGGGGAGCGTCGTGTGGCGAGAGAAGCGACGGGGTGACCCAGTCGTGGACGCCACGCGAGTGAGAATGCAGGCATGAGTAGCGAAAGCGGAGTGAGAAACTCCGCCGCCGAATGACCAAGGGTTCCTGGGCCAGGCTAATCCGCCCAGGGTAAGTCGGGACCTAAGGCGAGGCCGACAGGCGTAGTCGATGGACAACGGGTTGATATTCCCGTACCCGCGAAGGAGCGCCCATACCGAACCCGGCGATGCTAAGCGCCTGAAGCTCGGCGGACCTTCGGGTCTGCTGAGTGGAGCGCGCGACCCGGACCGGTAGTAGGTAAGCGATGGGGTGACGCAGGAAGGCAGTCCAGCCGGTGAGTGGTAGTACCGGTGTAAGGGTGTAGGGCGTGGTGTAGGCAAATCCGCACCACACGAGCCTGAGACCTGATGCGTAGCCGAATGAGGCGAAATGGATGATCCTATGCTGCCGAGAAAAGCCTCTAGCGAGCTCCGAGCGGCCCGTACCCCAAACCGACTCAGGTGGTCAGGTAGAGAATACCAAGGCGATCGAGTGAACCGTGGTTAAGGAACTCGGCAAAATCCCCCCGTAACTTCGGGAGAAGGGGGGCCAGAGGGCGTGAAGGGGCGTGCCCCCGGAGCGCTGGCTGGCCGCAGAGACCAGGGAGAAGCGACTGTTTACTAAAAACACAGGTCCGTGCGAAGTCGCAAGACGATGTATACGGACTGACGCCTGCCCGGTGCTGGAACGTTAAGGGGACGGGTCAGCCTTTCGGGGCGAAGCTCAGAACTCAAGCGCCAGTAAACGGCGGTGGTAACTATAACCATCCTAAGGTAGCGAAATTCCTTGTCGGGTAAGTTCCGACCTGCACGAATGGCGTAACGACTTCTCCACTGTCTCAACCACGGACTCGGCGAAATTGCACTACGAGTAAAGATGCTCGTTACGCGCGGCAGGACGGAAAGACCCCGGGACCTTCACTACAGCTTGATATTGGTGCTCGGTTCGGCTTGTGTAGGATAGGTGGGAGACTGTGAAGTCGGCACGCCAGTGCCGGTGGAGTCAACGTTGAAATACCACTCTGGTCGATCTGGGCTTCTAACCTCGGTCCGTGATCCGGATCAGGGACAGTGTCAGGTGGGTAGTTTAACTGGGGCGGTTGCCTCCCAAAAGGTAACGGAGGCGCCCAAAGGTTCCCTCAGCCTGGTTGGCAATCAGGTGTCGAGTGCAAGTGCACAAGGGAGCTTGACTGTGAGACTGACACGTCGAGCAGGAGCGAAAGCTGGGACTAGTGACCCGGTGTCGGCATGTGGAAGCGGCATCGATCAACGGATAAAAGGTACCCCGGGGATAACAGGCTGATCTTCCCCAAGAGTCCATATCGACGGGATGGTTTGGCACCTCGATGTCGGCTCGTCGCATCCTGGGGCTGGAGTAGGTCCCAAGGGTTGGGCTGTTCGCCCATTAAAGCGGTACGCGAGCTGGGTTTAGAACGTCGTGAGACAGTTCGGTCCCTATCCGCCGCGCGCGCAGGAGACTTGAGAAGGGCTGTCCCTAGTACGAGAGGACCGGGACGGACGAACCTCTGGTGTGCCAGTTGTTCCGCCAGGAGCACTGCTGGTTGGCTACGTTCGGCAGGGATAACCGCTGAAAGCATCTAAGCGGGAAGCTCGCTTCAAGATGAGGTCTCCCATCCTTCGTGGAGTAAGGCCCCCGGTAGACCACCGGGTTGATAGGCCGGAAGTGGAAGCCGGGTAACTGGTGGAGCTGACCGGTACTAATAGGCCGAGGACTTGACCACAAATGCTACGCGTCCACTGTGCGGTTCCCGAGGTGCGGTCGTCTTGTACGACCATATCTCCATAGAGTTTCGGCGACCATGGCGAAGGGGAAACGCCCGGTCCCATCCCGAACCCGGAAGCTAAGCCCTTCTGCGCCGATGGTACTGCGTGGGGGACCGCGTGGGAGAGTAGGACGTCGCCGGACATCTTCCTCGATGGGGGACCACTTCGGTGGTCCCCCATCGACGTTTCTGCGAGAGGACTGCAAGCAGTGCAGGAAGGCAAGCGTCCGGACGAGAACGAGCCGCGTTCCGGTGCCGAACGATCCGGCCGTGCCGGCGGCGGTGCCCGCCCAGCGGACGAGCGCGGCCGCGCCAGTGGTGGAGCTGCCCGTTCCGCCGGCGGCCGGTCCACGGGCGGCCGTAGCGGACGGCCGCCCGCCGGCGATCAGCGCACCGGACGGTCGGGTGAGCGTTCGGGCGGCCAGCGGTCCTGGCGCGCAGCTGGCGACTCCCGCGGTGAGCGCCCGGCCGAGAGCCGGGGTGCCGGTGCGGGCAGTCGCGGCGGAGCAGATCGTGATCGCGCTCCCGACCGGCGTGCCACCGGCCGAGGGGGCTCCTCCGGCGGCTGGTCCGCCGGTTCCGGTGGTGAGCGTTCGTCTGGTCGAGGCGGTTCGACCAGCGGATGGCTCTCGGCCGGCCCCGGTGGCGATCGTTCGTCCGGTCGAGGCGGTTCCACCAGCGAGTGGACCCGCGGGACAGGCGGTGAGCGCTCCGCTGATCGGCGGGCGGCCGGCCGGGGCGGCTCTTCCGGCGGCTGGTCCGCCGACTCTGGGGGCGAGCGTTCCGCTGATCGGCGGGCGGGCGGTCGGAGCGGTTCTTCTGGTGGGTGGTCGGCTGGTTCCGGGGGCGAGCGTTCGTCTGATCGGCGAGCGGGCGGTCGCGGCGGTTCTCCTGGTGGGTCGGCTGGTTCCGGTGGTGAGCGTTCCGCTGATCGGCGGTCGGCTGGTCGGGGCGGTTCTTCTGGTGGGTGGTCCGCCGGGTCCGGGGGCGAGCGTCCGTCGGCTCGGCGCGCTGCCGGTGGTGCCAGCCGAGCCGGCTCGTCGAGCGCATGGTCCGCGGGCGCTGGTGGTGCGCGGTCCACTGGCCGACGCGGCGCCGGGGCGCCCGGTCGCGGCGGCGACGCCGGTGGGTTCGGTGCTGACCGGTCTTCCGATCGGCGTGCCACCGGCCGAGCGGGCTGGTCCGGTGGTGAGGACTCCACGCGTTCCACTGGGCGAGGGGGCTCCGCAGGTCGCGACCGGTCCTCCGATCGGCGGGGGACCGGAGCGGGTGGCCGAGGGAGCTCGTCGGCTGAGCGGGGTGGGGGTCAGCGCTCCTGGGGCGCCGGCGACGACCGGCCCGCTCGGAGCGGCGGCCGGCCCGCGGCTGGACAGGTCCGCCGCGGTGTCGGCGGCGAGGGCGATCGCGCGGGCGGCCCAGGGCCGTGGCGCGGCGCGGATGGCACCACTGACGGCGGTGCCCGGTCCGGTCCGCGACGCGACGGCGGGGCTTCGCGGGGCGCTGGTGGCGGACGTTCCGACAGCGCCAGGCCGTGGCGTGCCGGCGGCGACGCGGCAGCACGCCGGAGCGGTGCGGGACCGGCCGGCGCCGGGTGGCGTGGCGCCGAGGATGAGCGTGCGCGTCGCGGCGGGTCGGCGTCCGGCGACGACCGCTCCGCGGCGGGGCGCTCCGGATCCCGGTCCTGGGACCGGGGACCGGCCGGCACCGGGTCGGCGGCGGGTCGTGGCCGGCCCGACGGCGGCCGTCCCGAGAGGACGCGGACCGCTGATGGCGGAGACGCTCAGCCGTGGCGTCGCGACCGCGACGCGCCAGCCGGCCGCGGGCGGCCCGACCGGGAGCGTCCGGCCGGCACGCGGCCGTGGCGCGGCGACGGTGAGGACCGACCGGCCCGCGGCGGCCGACCCGGCACCGACCGGCCGTACCGTCGGGGCGGCGAGGAGCTCGGCCGGACCCGACCGGCTCGGAGCGTGCAGGTCGCGGGTTCCCGGCGGCCGGGTCCCGACGTCGAACCTCCCGCCGACATCGACCCTCGCGACCTCGACCACGAGATCCGCTCGCAGCTGCGCACGTTGAGCAAGGTGGCCGCCGACCGCGTCGCCCGCCACCTGGTCGCCGCCGGGCAGCTGGTCGACGAGGACCCGGAGGCGGCGCTGGTCCAGGCCCGGGCCGCCCGGGCGCTCGGCGCGCGGGTCGCGGTGGTGCGGCAGGCGGTCGGCGAGACGGCGTACGCGGCGGGTGAGTGGGCCGAGGCGATCGCCGAGCTGCGCACGGCCCGCCGGATGACCGGTGACGACTCCGCGCTGCCGCTGCTCGCGGATGCCGAGCGGGCGCTCGGCCGGCCGGACCGCGCGCTGCGGCTGGCCCAGTCGCCGGAGGCGCAGGCGTTGCCGCCGGCGGAGCGGGCCGAGATGCGGATCGTCGAGGCCGGCGCCCGGCGCGACCTCGGTCAGCTCGACGCCGCGCTGGTCACCCTGCAGGGCCCCGGGCTGGACCGGCGCGCGGTGGAGCCGTGGTCGGCCCGGCTGTGGTACGCCTTCGCCGACCTGCTGCTCGCGCTCGGGCGGACCGACGAGGCGCGCGAGTGGTTCGCCGCGGCGGCGGCCGCCGACCAGGACGGTGGCACGGACGCCGACGAGCGCATCCTCGAGCTCGACGGTGTTCTGGTCCTCACGGACGACGAGGACGAGTTCCCCACCGACGCCGCCGGCGTCGCGCCGCCCGCCGGCGACGGCGAGGCCGGCGGTGCGCCGGGCAGCCGCGGTCCGGAGGACGGGGACGGCGACCCCACGACCGACGCCGGTACGGCCACGGGCGAGGCCGCCGGCCTTGCGCCGGCGGCCGGCGATGGCGAGGCCGGCGGTGCGACGGGCGACGGCGGTCCGGAGGGCAGGGACGGCGAGCCCGCGACCGACGCCGGTACGGCGTCCGGCGTCGCGCCGGTGGCCGGCGA
This sequence comes from uncultured Actinomycetota bacterium, assembly GCA_963849885.1. Classification (GTDB taxonomy): domain Bacteria; phylum Actinomycetota; class Actinomycetes; order Mycobacteriales; family CADCTP01; genus CADCTP01. The sequence continues at coordinate 12,483 of CAWKIV010000009.1, forward strand.
TGGCCAGCCGGGCGAGGACCTCGACGAGCAGGCCGGCGAGGGGTCGGCGGCCGATGGCGAGGTCGGTCTGCAGGGTGGTGCGTCGGGCGTCGGCGGTCCGGGAGGCGGGGACGGCGAGGTCGCGGCGGACTCCGGTAAGGCCGCCGGCATCGCTGCGGTCGGCGACGGCCAGCCGGGCGGCGACCTCGGTGCGCGGAGCGGCGAGACGCCGGCTGCCGATGGTGAGGTCGGGCAGGGCAGTGCGCCGAGTGACGGCGGTCCGGAGGGTGGGGACGGCCAGCTCGCGACCGACGCCGCCGGCATCGCGCCGGCGGTCGGCGGCGGCCAGGCGGGCGAGGACCTCGGCGAGCAGGCCGGCGGGGCGCCGGCGGGTGCTGGTGAGGTCCGTGCCGGGCAGGCCGGCGGCCAGGAGGACCCGGAGCCCGTGGCCGGCGGCTCAGCCGGCGAGGCGGCGGGGTCGGTGGAGCGAGCCGCGGACGGCCCGAGTGATGCGGAGCCGCCGACGGGCGTGGACGCGGTGCGGTTTTCCAACGGCCAGCCCGGCGACGAGCCGGTGCCCGGGCAGGCGCCCGCCGTCGGGCTGGCCTTCAGCGACGGGGAGGATCAGGACCAGTCGGGCTCGTCCGCGTAGGCGCGCATCAGCAGGCCGGTGCGCGGCTTCGGCGTGAACAGCGTCGACTTCCGCGGCATCCGCTCGCCGGCCTCGGCCACGGCGGCGACCGCCTCCACCGGCGTCGGGTTGAGCAGCAGCGCCGTGCCGCCGGTGCGCCGGGCCGCGTCCACCGCGTCGGCGACCGAGTGCTCGAAGCCGACCACGTCCTCGTGGTCCTCCAGCGACCACAGCCGGTCGATCAGCACCCGGTGCGCGACCGTCACGTCCAGCGACTTCCACGCCGCGGACCGCTCGGCCGGCAGCGCCGACTCGACCAGTGCCGGATCCGGGTCGGTCAGCAGCACCCACTGCTCCCCGTCGGTGAGCAGGAAGGCGGCACCCTTGTCGGCGGCCGCCAGCGACTCCAGCGCCGACCCGCCCGGCACGTCCCGCACGGAGAAGCCGGCGGCGGCCCGGGACACCGCGTCCGCGAGCGCCAGCCCGGGCACGATCCGGTGGATCGCGTGCACCTGCGGCCCGTACGTGCTCGCGTCCACCAGCAGCGCCAGCCCGCGGTCCCACGGCCCGGCGCCGGCGCCGGCCGCGTGCCGGTCGGCCTGGTGCCGGAGGTAGGTCGCGTAGCGGTGGTGCCCGTCCGCGATCACCGCGCGCCGGGCCAGCAGGTCGCCGGCCACCGCGCGCAGCGTGTCGGCGTCGGTCAGCGCCCACAGCCGGTGCGTCACGCCCTCGACGGTCACCGAGACCAGCGGCGGCCGGTCGTCGCAGGAGGCGACCGCCTGGGACGCCGCCCCGCCGCCGGAGTAGACCAGGTAGATCGGCTCGAGGTTCGCCTCGGTCGCCTCGGTCAGCGCGAGCCGGTCGGCCACCGGGCCGGCCATGGTGTTCTCGTGCGGGAGCACGATCCCGGCCTCCGGCGGCGTCAGCCCGACCGCGCCGACGAGCCCGCGGGTCCGGGCGTCGCCCTCGGCCATCTCGTAGACGTACAGCGCGGGGATGTCGTCGGCGACGAGCACGCCGGCGGCCCGCCACTGCCCGAGCAGCTCCGCGGCCGCCCGGTAGGCGCCGTGCGGGCTCCCGGATGCGTCCCGTGGGAGGATGAGCCGGACGACGTTGAGCGGATCGGCCGCTTCCAGCTCCCGCCGCTCGTCCTCGTCGATGACGTCGTACGGCGGGGAGAGCAGGCGGGACAGGTCCGACCGGTCCGCGTCGGCGTACCGGAGAGCGCGGAATGGAAACAGCCGGAGGCCCTCGGGCACCGGGGAGGAGGCGGGTGGCGGCGACGCAGACGACGTCATGGTCCGCATCGTAGGAGTCGGCAGCGGGCCGGCCGCGCGCGGCCACCCAGCGCGCCTGAGCAGAGGAGGACCGTTCGTGCGGAGCAACCGGGACGACGACTGGGACGACGAGGCCCCACCCCCGCCACCGTTCGCCGACGCGCCCCCGCCGCCGCCCGACGTCCTCCCGCAGGGCGAGGTCTACGACTGGTACGTGCGGGGGCTGGACCTGCTCGAGGGCGGCAACCCCGCGGCCGCGGTCACCCTGCTGACGCACGCCGCCAACTCCGAGCCGGAGTCCCGCAGCGTCCGGGAGGCGCTGGCCCGGGCCCAGTTCGACTCCGGGATGTACGACGAGGCCGTGCAGAGCTTCAGCTGGATCATCTCGATCAACCCCGCCGACGACTACGCGCAGTTCGGCCTGGGGTTGGCCGCCGCGAAGATCGGCGACCTGCCGTCCGCGGTCGAGCACCTCGCGCTGGCCGCCGCCATGCGCCCCGACATCACGCACTACTCCACCGCGCTGCGCGGCGCCCGGGCGGCGCTGGCCGCCAGCCGGTGACCGTACCCGCGCGGCGGTACGACGTCGCCCTGCTCGACCTCGACGGGGTGGTCTACCTCGGGCCGACGCCGATCGCCGGGGTGGCCGAGGCGCTGGCCGCGGCCCGGACGGCCGGGATGCGGCTGGCCTTCGTCACCAACAACGCGTCGCGCACCCCGGAGGACGTCGCCGAGCTGCTGCGCGGCATGGGCGTGCAGGCGGACGCGGCCGAGGTGATCACCTCCTCGCAGGCGGCCTGCCGGGTGCTCGCCGAGCGGCTGCCGGCCGGCGCGCCGGTGCTGGTGGTCGGCGGCGAGGGCCTGCACCGGGCCGCCGCCGACCGCGGCTTCAAGGTGGTGACCAGCGCGGACGACGAGCCCGTGGCGGTCGTGCAGGGGTACGGAGCCGGCGTCGGCTGGCGCGAGCTGGCCGAGGCGACGGTGGCGGTGCGCCGCGGCGCCTGGTGGGTGGCGACCAACCTGGACCTGACCGTCCCGTCCGTGCGCGGTCCGCTGCCCGGCAACGGCTCGCTGGTCGGCGTGGTCCGCGCCGTGACCGGGCAGGAGCCGCAGGTCACCGGCAAGCCGGACCCGGCGATGCACCGGGAGTCGGTGCAGCGCAGCGGCGCGCACGACCCGCTGGTGGTGGGGGACCGGCTGGACACCGACATCGAGGGCGCCGGCCGGGTCGGCTGCGACAGCCTGCTCGTGCTGACCGGGGTGGCCACCCCGGCGGAGGTGCTCGCCGCTCCGCCGCAGCGGCGGCCCACGTACGTCACCGCGGGGCTGGACGGGCTGCTGGTCCCGTACGAGGAGCCGGTCGCCGTGGGGGACGGCTGGACCTGCGGCGGCTGGACGGTGAGCGCGGACCTGCGGCTGGCCGGCGGCGGGGACGACCTGGCCGCGCTGCGGGCGCTGTGCGCGGCTGCGTGGGCGGGCACGCCCGGGCCGGTGCGGCCCGACGGCGCCGCGGCGACCGCGGCGGTGGAGCGGCTCGGCCTGGTCTGAGGACCAGGCCCGTCCGCGACCGGCTGAGGAGTCCGGGCGCCGGCTGAGGAGTCCCGCTGCCGGCTGAGCAGTTCGGCTGTCGGCTGAGGACTCCGAGCACCGGCTGAGCAGCGGTGGCTGCTCAGTCGGGCCGGGGGCTGCTCAGTCGGCGGGCGGCGGCTTAGAGGAAGGAGCGGAGCTTGAGGAGGTCGAAGACGTTCGCGTCGACCTTGAGCCGGCCGCTCGCCCACGCCTTGGCGAAGTTGAGCCGGCCGTCGACCAGCGCGAGCAGGTCGTCGCTGGCGGTGGCCAGCTTGATCTGGCCGTCCGGCTTCGGCACCTGGCGGATGTCCCGGATCTCGCCGCCGGTCAGCTGGCCGGCGAAGGTGACCCCGAGGTCGGGCAGGTGGCAGCTGAGCGACCGGTCCAGCATCTTGCCGCGGGCCTCGGCCGCGTCCGGCGACCGCAGCCGCTCCGCCAGCTTGTGCATGGCGGCCTCGCACTCCTCGACCGTCGCCACCAGAACCCCTCACTTCGCCTGACCCCGCCGGGACCGTACCCCACCGGGCCGATGCCGTAGCGTGGTCGCACTGACGACGACGGGGTTCGTACGCACGAGGAGCAGACCATGGTCCGCGACGCGCTCACCGGATACTGGACGCTGGTCAGCGGGTTGACCGAGGTCACCGTGGAGCGGGCCCGGGCGGCCGCGCGGGCGATGATGAGCCAGGGCGAGGTCACCCGGGAGCAGGTGAGCGGGCTGGCCCAGGAGATCACCGAGGCGTCCCGGGCCAACCGGGAGGCGTTGCTCAAGCTGGTCCGGTACGAGGCGGAGCGGGCGGCGGCGCGGCTCGGGTTCGCCAGCACCGACGAGGTGAGCACGCTGCAGGGCCGGGTGCGGGAGCTGGAGCGGTCGATCGCCGAGCTGCGGGTTGCCACGGACGCGGCGACGGCGCCGGCGACGGCGGGCGCGGCGGATCGGCCGGTCGCGCGGCCGGCGGCACCTGGGACAGCGCCGGGTGCGGCCGAGCCCGCGGCGCCGGTGGCGGCCAAGAAGGCGGCCGGGAAGAAGGCGCCGGCCAAGACGGCCAAGACGGCTGGGGCGGCCAAGGCGGCTGGGGCGACCGGGGCGGCCAAGACGACCGGGGCGGCCAAGACGGCCAAGACGGCTGGGGCGGCCAAGGCCGCCAAGGCGGCGAAGGCCACCAAGGCGGCGAAGGCGCCGGCCAAGGCGGCGAAGGCGCCGGCGAAGAAGGCGGCGCCCCGGGCTGAGGCCGGGGGCGGGGCGTGAGCCGGCCCGGGATCCCCGGGCCGGGACCCGGGCCGCGGCCGGGCCCGCCGGGCGGGTTCGCCGCGCCACGGCCCGGACCGCCGGCCCACCGACCCGGCCCACCGGCCGACCCGGCCGCCGACGGGGCGCCCGACAGCGGTGTTCCCGACGGCGGTGCCCCGAGCAATCCGCAGGGCGGCGCCCAGGACCTCGGTACGCCGGCCGGCACCGCCCCGGGTGGCGGTACCCCGGGCGGGCCGCAGGGCGGTGCCCACGGCCCTGGTACGCCGGGCGGTGGTGCCCCGGGTGGCGGTGCTCCGAGCGGGCCGCAGGACGGTGCCCACGGCCCTGGTACGCCGGGCGGTGGTGCCACGGGTGGCGGTGCCACGGGCGGCGGTGCCCACGGCCTGGTACCCGGGCGGTGGTGCCCGGGCGGTGGGGCGGGGGGTGAGGTGCCGGGGGTGGTGGCGGCGCTGGCGGCGTCGGCCGCGGCGCTGGACGGGATCGCCGAGCTGCCGGTGGCCGAGCACGTCGCCCGCTACGACGCACTGCACGGCGAGCTGTCCGAGGCGCTCGCCGCCATCGACGGAATCTGACCGGTGGTCCGGCGCGCCCGGCTGGACGCCGAGCTGGTCCGTCGCGGCCTGGCCCGCTCCCGCGAGCAGGCCGCGGAGCTGGTGCACGCCGGCCGGGTCCGGGTCGCCGGCAGCACCGCCACCAAGCCGGCCACCGCGGTCGACCCGGCCACCCCGGTGCTGGTCGAGGAGCGGCCGGACCAGCCGGACTACGCCTCCCGCGGCGGGCACAAGCTGGCCGGCGCCCTGGACGCACTGCCTGCCCTCCTCGTGGAGGGCCGCCGCGCCCTGGACGCCGGCGCGTCCACCGGCGGCTTCACCGACGTGCTGCTGCGCCGCGGCGCCCGGGAGGTGGTCGCCGTGGACGTCGGCTACGGCCAGCTGGCCTGGTCCCTGCGTACCGACGAGCGGGTGACCGTGCACGACCGGACCAACGTGCGCGAGCTGACGCCGGAGGCGATCGGCGGCCCGGTCGAGCTGACCGTGGCCGACCTGTCCTTCATCCCGCTGACCCTGGTGCTGCCCGCGCTCGCCGCCTGCACCGCGCCGGAGGGTGACCTGCTGCCGATGGTCAAGCCACAGTTCGAGGTGGGCAAGGAGCGGGTCGGCGCCGGCGGCGTGGTCCGCGACCCGGGCCTGCGGGCCGAGGCCGTGCTCAAGGTCGCCACGGCCGCGTACGAGCTGGGGCTGGGCACCGAGGCCGTGGTCCGCAGCCCGCTGCCCGGCCCGGCCGGCAACGTCGAGTTCTTCCTGTGGCTGCGCCGCGGCGGGCCCGCCGCCGACCCGGACGCCGTCGCCGCGGCGGTCGGCCCGTGACCCGGTCCGCGCTGCTGGTCACCCACACCGGCCGCCGGGACATGGTGGACCGGGCCCGGCAGGTGCAGGCGGCGCTGGTCGAGGCGGGCATCGAGGTGCGGATGCTGGCCGAGGAGGCGGCCGACCTCGGCGTCACCGACGTCCGCGCGGTGCCGCCCGGGGAGCCGGCCGCCGACGGCGTCGAGGTGGTGCTGGTGCTCGGCGGGGACGGCACGTTCCTGCGGGCGGCCGAGCTGGCCCGCCCGTGCCGGGCCACCCTGGTCGGGGTCAACCTGGGCCGGGTGGGATTCCTGGCCGAGACCGAGCCGGAGGCGCTGCCGGACACGGTCCGGCACATCGTGCAGCGGACGTACCAGGTGGAGGAGCGGCTGACCCTCGACGTCCGGGTGACCGTGGCCGGCGAGCTGGTCGCGGCCGACTGGGCGCTGAACGAGGCGTCGGTGGAGAAGACGAAGCGGGAGCGGATGCTCGAGGTGACCCTCGACATCGACGGCCGGCCGCTGACCAGCTTCGGCTGCGACGGGGTGGTCTGCGCCAGCCCGACCGGCTCGACCGCGTACGCGTTCTCCTCCGGCGGGCCGGTGGTGTGGCCGGAGGTGCAGGCGCTGCTGGTGGTGCCGACCTCGGCGCACGCGCTGTTCGCGCGGCCGCTGGTGATCTCGCCGGACTCGACCGTGACCATCACCGTGGACGACAGCGGGCACGACGGCATCCTCGGCTGCGACGGCCGGCGTACGTCGCCGGTGCCGGCCGGGGCCCGGGTGGAGGTGCGCCGCGGCGTCGAGCCGGTGCGGATCGCCCGGATGCACCCGCGGCCGTTCACCGAGCGGCTGGTGGCGAAGTTCGGCCTGCCGGTGGACGGTTTCCGCGCCAGCCGGCCCTGAGTGGTTACGCTTCTGCCCGTGCTGTCCGAGATCCGCATCCGGGGCCTCGGCGTGATCGAGGACGTGACCCTGGAGCTCGGCCCGGGGCTGACCGTGGTCACCGGCGAGACCGGGGCCGGCAAGACGATGGTGGTCACCGGCCTGCACCTGCTCTTCGGTGGCCGGGCCGACCCGGCCCGGGTGCGCTCCGGCTCCGGCCGGGCGGTGGTCGACGGCCGGCTCCGGCTGCCGGTCGGCTCGCCGGTGCTGGAGCGGGCCCGCGACGCCGGCGCCGAGGTCGACGAGGACGGCGAGCTGCTGGTGTCCCGGGCGATCGCGGTGGAGGGCCGGTCGCGGGCGTTCCTGGGCGGCAGCGCGGTGCCGGCCGGGCTGCTCGGCGAGCTGGCCGACGGCGTGCTGGCCGTGCACGGGCAGTCCGACCAGCTGCGGCTGCTGCGGCCGGGCGAGCAGCGGGCCGCGCTGGACCGGTACGGCGAGGTGGCCGACCTGCTCGACCGGCACCGCGCGGCGTACGGGCGCTGGCAGCAGCTGGCCACCGACCTGGCCGACCGGACCGCGCGGGTCCGGGAGCTGACCCGGGAGGCCGACGTGCTGCGGCACGGGCTGGCCGAGATCGCCGCGGTCGAGCCCCAGCCGGGCGAGGACGGCACGCTGGCCGCCGAGGCGGAGAAGCTGGCCCACTCCGACGCGCTCCGGCTGGCCGCGCGGACCGCGCACGACGCGCTGGCCGGCGACCCGGCCGACCCGGCCGCCGGGGACGCGGACGCCGCCGCGCTGCTCGGGGCGGCCCGCCGCGCGCTGGCGCACGAGTCCGCCGCCGACCCGGAGCTGGCCGCGCTGGAGAAGCGGCTGGACGAGGTGGCCTACCTGGTCGCCGACGTGGCCGCCGAGCTGGCGTCGTACGCGGAGCGCACCGACGCCGACCCGGCCCGGCTGGCCGCGGTGGAGGACCGGCGGGCCGCGCTCAAGGCGCTCACCCGCAAGTACGGCGAGGGCCTCGACGAGGTGCTCGCCTGGGCCGCCGACGCCGACGCGCGACTGTCCACTCTGGACGTCTCCGAGGACGCGCTGGCCGCCCTGGCGGCGGAGCGGGACGCCGCGGCGGCCGAGGTGGCCGGGCTGGCCGGCGAGCTGTCGGCGGCGCGCGCCGCGGCCGCGGAGCGCTTCGGGGCGGCGGTGACGGCCGAGCTGGTCGGGCTGGCCATGCCCCGGGCGGCGGTGACGGTCGAGGTGCGCCGGAAGCCGGCCGGGTCCGACGGCGCGGCGCCGGCGGTCGAGCTGGCCGGCGAGCGGGTCGCGGTCGGCCCGGACGGCGTGGACGAGGTCGAGGTGCTGCTCCGGCCGCACCCCGGCGCGCCGCCGCTGCCGATCCAGCGCGGCGCGTCCGGCGGCGAGCTGTCCCGGGTGATGCTCGCGGTCGAGGTGGTCTTCGCCGGCGCCGACCCGGTGCCGACGATGGTCTTCGACGAGGTGGACGCCGGGGTCGGCGGCCGCGCCGCGGTCGAGGTGGGTCGCCGGCTGGCCCGGCTCGCCCGCGACCACCAGGTCCTCGTGGTCACCCACCTGCCGCAGGTGGCCGCGTACGCGGACGCCCACGTGGTCGTGGACAAGGCCGACAGCGACGGCGCTCTGGTCACCAAGAGCGACGTCCGGCTGCTGGACGAGCCGGGCCGGGTGCGCGAGCTGGCCCGGATGCTGGCCGGGCTGGAGGGCTCCGAGCTGGGCCGGGCGCACGCCGAGGAGCTGCTGGCCACCGCGGCCGCGGATCGCGCCGGGTCCTGACCTGCGCCAATTCGGCGGCTCCATGGGTGTTTCGCTCCCCGGCCGGGGCGGAGTCCGGTGGCACGCTGAGCGCCATGAAGCTCGCTCTGCGTCGCCGGACGGAGACGCCGCTGCCCGGCGTCACCGGCGTGGCCCGGGTCGACCGGCGCACCGACCAGCTGCTGCCCCGGCTGCGGCGCGGTGACATCGCCGTCCTCGACCAGGTCGACCTGGACCGGACGACCGCGGACGCGCTGGTCGCCGCGGAGGTCGGCGGCGTGGTCAACGCCAGCCCGTGCATCTCCGGGCGCTACCCGACGCTCGGGCCGGAGATCCTCGTCGCGGCCGGGATCCCGGTCCTCGACCAGGTCGGCACCGAGGTCTTCGGGGCGCTGAAGGACGGCGCCAAGGTCCGCCTCGACGGCGACACGCTGTACGCGGGGGAGCAGGTGGTCGCCGAGGGCCGGCCGCAGACCACCGAGGGCGTGTCCGCGCAGCTGCTGGAGGCCAAGGCCGGGCTGTCCGCCCAGCTGGAGGCGTTCGCCGCGAACACCGTCGAGTACATGAAGCAGGAGCGCACGCTGCTGCTCGACGGTGTCGGCGTGCCGGAGGTGCGCACCGCGCTGAAGGGCCGGCACGCGCTGCTCGTCGCCCGCGGCTACGACTACAAGTCCGACCTGGCCTCGCTGCGGCACTACATCAAGGAGTTCAAGCCGGTGCTGGTCGGCGTCGACGGCGGCGCCGACGCGCTGCTCGAGGCGGGCTACCAGCCCGACCTCATCGTCGGCGACCTGCAGGCGGTGTCCGACGAGGCGCTGCGCTCCGCCGCCGAGGTCGTCGTGCACACCGACCCGGACGGCCGGGCGCCCGGCCTGGAGCGGGCGCAGGACTTCGGGGTGGACGCGGTCCGCTTCCCCTCCGCCGGCACCAGCGAGGACATCGCGCTGCTGCTGGTCGACACGCACGGCGCCGAGCTGGTCGTCACCGTGGGCACGCACGCCACGCTGCTGGAGTTCCTGGACCGGGGCCGGGCCGGGATGGCCTCGACCTTCCTGACCCGGCTGCGGCTCGGCGGCACGCTGGTCGACGCGAAGGCGGCCAGCCGGCTCTACCGCAGCCGGATCTCCGCGTTCGCCCTGCTGCTGGTCGTGCTCGCCGCGCTCGCCGTCGCCGGCGCCGTGCTCGCGCTGTCCACCGACGGGCGGACCTGGGTGGCGATGGTCTCCGGCTGGTGGGACGACGGGTACGCCTGGGGGAGGGACCTGCTCTCGTGATCGACTTCCGCTACCACATCGTCTCCCTGGTCGCCGTCTTCCTCGCCCTCGCCCTCGGGGTCCTGCTCGGCACCACCCAGCTCAGCGGCGTCGTCTCCGACGACCTGCGCGGGCAGGTGCGGCAGCTCGACGCGGACAAGCGCGACCTGCAGGCGCAGCTGCGGACGGCGCAGGGCCGCGCCAAGGGCGACGACGCGGTCACCGCCGCGCTGGCGCCGAAGCTGGTCGCCGGCACCCTGCGGGACGCGAAGGTGGTGCTGGTGGCCACCCCGCAGGCGGCCGACGCGACCGTCGAGAGCGTCCAGCAGACGATGGAGCGGGCCGGCGCGACGGTCACCGGCCGGGTGCAGCTCACCGACGACTACGCCGACCCGCGGCGGGCCGCGGACGCGAAGGCGTACGTCACCGGCGGCAGCCAGCCGGCCGGCTTCCAGCTGCCGGAGAGCGAGGACGCCGGCGTGCTGTCCGGCGCCCTGCTGTCGTACGGGCTGCTGGGCAGCAAGCAGGGCGACCCGGCGCCGACGGTGACCAGCGAGGTGCTGGCCGGCTTCGCCAGCCTGCGGATGCTCCGGGTGGACAGCGCCCAGGTCACCCCGGCCGACCTGGCCGTGGTGGTGACCTCCGGCGCGGTCGCCGGCGAGGACCCGGCCGGCCGGCTGCGCACCCTCGGCGACCTGGTGTCGGCGCTGGACGGCGCCGGGCGGGGCGTGGTGGTGGCCGGGACGGCCGCCGCGGCCGGCAAGGACGGCCTGGTCGGCGCGGTGCGGGCGGACAGCGGGCTGGCCTCGGCGGTGTCCACGGTGGACCACGCCGACCGGCCCGTCGGGCAGGTCGCGGCCGTCTTCGCGCTGGCCCAGCAGGGCGCCGGGCGGAGCGGGCAGTACGGCACCGCGGCCGGGGCCGATGCCCCGTTCCCGCCCACGTCGTCCAGTTGACGCACGGCGCGGCGGACAGCGGGACGCCGCCGCCGTGTTACCGTGGATTCCCGTGGATCGCGGGCCGAGAGCAGCCGGACGGCCCGCATGGACACCGCGGGAGAGCCCCTTGGCGCAGTCGGTCCGCCAGACCAGGCACGTGTTCGTCACCGGGGGCGTCGCCTCCTCGCTGGGCAAGGGGCTGACCGCAAGCAGCCTCGGCAGCCTGCTCAAGGCGCGCGGCCTGCGGGTGACCATGCAGAAGCTCGACCCGTACCTCAACGTCGACCCCGGGACGATGAACCCGTTCCAGCACGGCGAGGTCTTCGTGACCGAGGACGGCGGGGAGACCGACCTCGACGTCGGTCACTACGAGCGATTCCTCGACACCTCGCTGAAGTCGTCGGCGAACGTCACCACCGGCCAGGTCTACTCCGCGGTGATCGCGAAGGAGCGGCGCGGGGAATACCTGGGCGACACGGTCCAGGTGATCCCGCACATCACCAACGAGATCAAGGACCGGATCCGGGCCGCGGCGCTCGGCGACGACCCGCCGGACGTGGTGATCACCGAGGTCGGCGGGACCGTCGGCGACATCGAGTCGCTGCCGTTCCTGGAGGCGGCCCGGCAGGTCCGGCACGACGTCGGCCGGGACAACTGCTTCTTCCTGCACGTCTCCCTGGTTCCTTACCTGGCGCCGAGCGGGGAGCTGAAGACCAAGCCGACCCAGCACTCGGTGGCCGCGCTGCGCTCCATCGGCATCCAGCCGGACGCGGTGGTCTGCCGGTCGGACCGGGAGCTGCCGGCCGGGCTGAAGCGGAAGATCTCGCTGATGTGCGACGTGGACACCGAGGCGGTGGTGTCGGCGGCGGACGCACCGTCCATCTACGACATCCCGAAGGTGCTGCACACCGAGGGCCTGGACGCGTACGTGGTGCGCCGGCTCGGGCTGCCGTTCCGGGACGTCGACTGGACCGTGTGGGGTGACCTGCTGGACCGGGTGCACCGTCCTGAGCAGACGGTCACGGTCGCGCTGGTGGGCAAGTACGTCGACCTGCCGGACGCCTACCTGTCGGTGACCGAGGCGCTGCGGGCCGGCGGCTTCGCGCACAGCGCCCGGGTGGAGATCCGCTGGGTGCCCTCCGACGACTGCCGCACCCCGGCCGGCGCGGCCACCGCGCTGTCCGGAGTGGACGGTGTGCTGGTGCCCGGCGGCTTCGGGGTGCGGGGGATCGAGGGCAAGCTCGGCGCCATCCGGTACGCCCGGGAGCGCGGCATCCCGGCCCTCGGCCTCTGCCTCGGCCTGCAGTGCATGGTGATCGAGACGGCCCGGTCGCTGGCCGGGCTGGCCGACGCGAACTCGACCGAGTTCGACCCGGACACCCCGCACCCGGTGATCGCCACCATGGCCGACCAGGTCGACGTCGTCGCCGGGGAGCGGGACATGGGCGGCACCATGCGGCTCGGCGCGTACCCGGAGGTGCTGGTCGACGGCTCGCTGGTGGCCGAGGCGTACGGGGCGACCGAGGTGTCGGCCCGGCACCGGCACCGGTACGAGGTGAACAACGACTACCGGGCCCGGCTGGAGGAGGCCGGGCTGGTCGTCTCCGGGACCTCGCCGGACGGGCGGCTGGTCGAGTACGTCGAGCTGCCGCGGTCGCTGCACCCGTTCTTCGTCGGCACCCAGGCGCACCCGGAGTTCACCTCCCGGCCGACCCGGCCGCAGCCGCTGTTCCGGGCGTTCGTCCGGGCCGCGCTGGACTACTCCGCGGCCGAGCGGCTGCCGGTGGAGCTGCCGGTGCGGCACGCCGCGGGCGTGCTCGCGTGACCGACTTCTCCGTCGCCTCCTCCGAGACCGTCTACTCCGGACGGATCATGGCGCTGCGGGTGGACGAGGTGCGGATGCCCGGCGGCGACACCGCCACCCGGCAGGTGGTGGAGCACCCCGGCGCGGTCGCGGTGCTCGCGCTCGACTCCGCGGACCGGGTGGTGCTGATCCGGCAGTACCGGCACCCGGTGCGGGCGTGGCTGGTCGAGCTGCCGGCCGGGCTGCTCGACGTGCCGGGGGAGCCGCCGCTGCGCAGCGCCGCCCGGGAGCTGCACGAGGAGGCCGGGCTGGCCGCGGCGCGCTGGCACACGCTGGTCGACCTGCGGCCGTCGCCCGGGCTGAGCGACGAGGCGATCCGGGTCTACCTGGCCCGCGACCTGACCGACGTGGCCGACGCCGACCGGCACGTCGGCACCGAGGAGGAGACCGACCTCGGCGTCCACCGGATGCCGCTGGACGCGGCGGTCGCGGCCGTGCTCGCCGGTGACATCGAGAACTCGGCCGCCGTCGCCGGGCTGCTCGCGGCCGCGTACGCGCGGGACCGCGACTGGGCGCCGCTGCGCCCGGCCGACGCGCCCTGGGCCGCCGACCCCACCCACCGCGCCTGACCCTGGCCACCCGTCCGCTGACCAGATCCGGCCGCGACTGAGCACTTGCCGCCCGTCCATTGGGCAGATCCGGCCGCGACTGAGCACTCCCGCGGGTGACTGAGCAGCTATTGCTGCTCAGTCGGGGGTGGGACTGGTCAGTCGGGGTGGGACTGGTCAGGTGGTGGGGTCTTCGGCGAGGGCGCGGATGCGGTCGAGGCGCTCGTCCCACTCGCGGGCCAGGCCGGCCAGCCAGTCGGCGGTGCTGGCCAGCGGCGCCGGCTCCGGCTGGTAGCGCGCCTCCCGCCCGACCCGCCGGCAGTGCACGAGCCCGGCCCGCTCCAGCACGGACAGGTGCTTGCCCACCGCCTGCCGGGTGACCGGCAGCCGGCGGGCCAGCACCGTCGCGGTGGTCGCGCCGTCCCGGACCAGCGACTCCAGCACCGAGCGCCGCGTCGGGTCGGCCAGCGCGGCCAGCACGCCATCCACTGTGGACATCACTCGGCCAGCAGCGCGACCAGGTCGGCGAGCTCGGCGTCCCAGCCCGCGCTGTTCTCCTTGTGGTGGGTCTCGTCGGCGAAGCCGGACTCGACCAGCCGCAGCCGGGTGCCGTCCCCGGCCGGCGCGAGGGTGAACTCGACCAGTGTGGACACCGCCTCCGCGCCGACCGGGACGCCGGCGTCGTGCATCCAGCGGAAGGCGAAGACCCGCGGCGGCTCCACCCGCTCGACCACGGCGTGGACGTCGCCCATGCCCTGGTCGGGCCAGCCGAAGACCGCGGCGCCGCCGGGGCGCAGGTCGATCTCCGCCTTCCCGCCGAACCAGCGCGCCACGTACGCCGGGTCGGTGATCACCTGCCAGACCCGCTCGATCGGTGCCCGCAGGTCGAGCTCGCGCTCGATCCGGTCGTCCATCGCCGTCCTCCTCCGTCGTGATGTGCAACCACACAGTTGCACGATTCGGAGAGACCTGCAACCGCCGGGTTGCGCGTGTCGCAGCGCTGCCGGCTACTGCCGGCTCGGCTCCGGCACCTAGACTTCGGCGACCAGCGGGCACGAGGTGGCAACGACGCCGCCGCGCCCGCGCGGCAGGAGGGAGCGGGAAGGGTGAGGGTCGGCATCCCGCGCGAGCTGAAGGACCACGAATACCGGGTGGCGATCACCCCGGCCGGCGTCAACGAGCTGGTTCGGGCGGGTCACCGCGTCTACGTAGAGAAGGAGGCCGGGGTCGGCTCGTCGATCCCGGACGACGACTTCGTCGCCGCCGGCGCGGAGATCCTGGCCGACCCGGACGACGTCTGGGACGTCGACCTGGTGCTCAAGGTCAAGGAGCCGATCGCCGAGGAGTACGGGCGGATGCGGTCCGGCCGGACCCTGTTCACCTACCTGCACCTGGCCGCGTCGCGGGAGTGCACCGAGGCGCTGCTGAAGTCCGGCATCGACGCGGTCGCGTACGAGACCGTGCAGACCGCGGACGGGGCGCTGCCGCTGCTGGCGCCGATGTCCGAAGTGGCCGGTCGGATGGCGCCGCAGGTCGGCGCGCACACGCTGGAGCGGGCCCAGGGCGGCCGGGGCGTGCTGATGGGCGGCGTGTCGGGGGTGTACGCGGCGAAGGTCGTCGTCCTCGGCGCCGGCGTCTCGGGGATGAACGCGGCCGCGATAGCGCTCGGCATGCAGGCCGAGGTGCTGCTGCTGGACCGCAACATCGACAAGCTGCGGGCCGCGGACAAGATCTACCAGGGCCACCTGCAGACGGTCGCGTCGAACGCGTACGAGATCGAGCGGGCCTGCCTGGACGCGGACATGGTGATCGGCGCGGTGCTGGTGCCCGGGGCGAAGGCGCCGGTGCTGGTGCCGGACGAGCTGGTCGGCAAGATGAAGGCGGGCTCGGTGCTCGTGGACATCTCGGTCGACCAGGGCGGCTGCTTCGAGTCGTCCCGGCCGACCACCCACTCCGACCCGACCTTCACGGTGGCCAGCTCGGTCTTCTACTGCGTGGCCAACATGCCCGGGGCGGTGCCGCACACGTCGACGTACGCGCTGACGAACGTGACGATGCCGTACGCGCTGGAGCTGGCGAACCGCGGGCTGCGCGACGCGGTGCTGGCCGACCGCGCCCTGCTGCCGGGGGTGAACGTGGTCGGCGGCGCGGTGACCAACACGCCGGTGGCCGAGGCGCACGGGATGACCGCGGTGCCGGTGGAGCAGGCGCTCGGGCTGGACGGCGCGCGCTGACCCAGACGCCGGTGCGGCACCGGCCGGCCGAGGGGGAGCCCGGCCGGTCCGGCCGGCGCTCGCCCGACGACCCGGCCACCGTGGTCGGCGACTTCCTCGCGCATCTCGCGGTCGAGCGGGGGGTGGCGGCGAACACGCTGGCCGCGTACGGGCGGGATCTCCGCCGGTACGTGGCGCACCTGGCGGCGCTCGGCGTGCCGGCGCTCGGGGCGGTGTCCGAGCCGGTGGTGTCCGGCTTCCTCGCCGCGCTGCGGGAGGGCGACGACGAGCACCCGCCGCTGTCGGCGTCGTCGGCGGCGCGGGCGCTGGTCGCGGTGCGCGGGCTGCACCGGTTCGCGGCCCGGGACGGGATCGTGGCCGCCGACGTCGCCCGCGCGGTGCGGCCGCCGGCCCCGCCGCGCCGGCTGCCCAAGGCGATCTCGGTGGACGACGTGGAGCGGCTGCTCGAGGCGGCCGGCTTCGACGGGACGCCGCTCGCCTTGCGGGACCGGGCCCTGCTCGAAGTGCTGTACGGGACCGGCGCGCGGATCTCCGAGGCGGTCGGGCTGGCCGTGGACGACCTGGACCGGGTGTCCTCGGCGGTGGTGCTGCGGGGAAAGGGCGGCAAGGAGCGGGTCGTCCCGGTGGGGTCGTACGCGCTGCGCGCGGTGGACGACTACCTGGTCCGGTCCCGCCCGGTGCTGGCCGCGGCCGGGCGGGGCACGCCGCGGCTGTTCCTCAACGCGCGCGGCGGCCCGCTGTCCCGGCAGAGCGCGTGGACGATCCTGCGGGTCGCGGCCGACCGGGCCGGGCTGGCGGCGACGCTGTCGCCGCACACGCTGCGTCACTCGTACGCGACCCACCTGCTCGACGGGGGAGCGGACGTGCGGGTGGTGCAGGAGCTGCTCGGGCACGCGTCGGTGACCACCACGCAGGTCTACACGCTGGTGACGGTGGACCGGCTGCGCGAGGTCTACGCGACCGCGCATCCCCGGGCGCGCTGACCGCGCGCCGTCCGCAGGCGGCGCCGTCCGCCGCCGGCCCTCCCGCAGGCGGCGCCGTCCACAGGCCGGGGGCTTTCGTACACAGGCGATCCGCCCTGCGTCCACAGCCGTCCACAGGGGCGCGCCGGGTTGTCCCCAGCTTCGGCCGGGTCGCTTGTTTCGCCCCAGGGACCGCCATACAGTCGCCTCGCCGTCGGCGTGATGGCTAGGCGTCAGAGAGGCCAACGGACTGATGGGCAAGTCGACAATGGGCCACGGGGAGGACACCACTCTCCTGGCTGTCGACGACATGCGCGCCGCCGCCCGCCGGTCCCGCACCCAGGGAGACGCCGAGGAGCCGCGCCCCAGCGGCCGGGCCGTCGACCCCGCGGCGCAGCGGGCGGCCCGCGTCACCCCCGAGCCGCAGCCGCTCACCACGCACGGCCCGGCCCGGGTGGTCGCGCTGTGCAACCAGAAGGGCGGGGTCGGCAAGACCACCTCGACCATCAACCTCGGCGCCGCGCTCACCGAGTACGGCCGGCGGGTGCTGCTCGTCGACTTCGACCCGCAGGGCGCGCTGTCGGTCGGCCTCGGCGTGCAGCCGCACCAGCTGGACCGGACCATCTACGACGTGCTGATGGAGTCGTCGGTCACCCTCGACGACGTCCTGCTGAAGACGAACGTGCCGGGCATGGACCTGGTCCCCAGCAACATCGACCTGTCCGCGGCCGAGGTGCAGCTGGTCAACGAGGTCGCCCGGGAGCAGACGCTGGCCCGGGCACTCGCGCCGGCGCTGCCGGACTACGACCTGGTGCTGATCGACTGCCAGCCCTCGCTCGGGCTGCTCACGGTCAACGCGCTCACCGCCGCGGACGGCGTCATCATCCCGCTGGAGTGCGAGTTCTTCAGCCTGCGTGGCGTCGCGCTGCTCATCGACACCATCGAGAAGGTCCGCGAGCGGCTCAACCCGCGGCTGCACATCGAGGGGATCCTGGCGACGATGTACGACTCACGTACGGTGCACGGGCGGGAGGTCTTCGCCCGCGTCGTCGAGGCCTTCGGGGACACCGTCTTCGACACGGTCATCACCCGGACCGTCCGCTTCCCGGAGACCACGGTCGCCGGCGAGCCGATCACCACATGGGCACCGAGCTCCAGCGGCGCCCAGCAGTATCGTGCCCTGGCCAAGGAGGTGCTCGCCCGATGAGCCGGCGTCCGAGCTTGCCCGGCGCCGCCGAGCTGTTCCGTTCCACGGGCGGCTCCGGCGAGGCGCCCGAGTCACCTCCCGCGACCTCACCCGCCGAGGGCCGCCGGTCGGCCGAGCGGCTGGCCCGGCTCGGCGCGCCCCGCGAGGAGCCGACCGAGCCCGAGCCGGAGCGGGCGGCGTCGGTGACGCCGCTGTCCGGAGCGGCGTACGCGGCGCCGGCGGAGCCGGGGTTCCACGGCCTGCGGCCGCCGCCCGCGCCGGCCGGCTTCGACGACGAGCTGGCCGACCCGGCGATCCGGCGGGCACCGGCGCGGATCCGGCAGACCCGCCGGCAGCCGCTGCGCGGCGCCGCCGACCGCCGGCCGAGCGGCCGGGAGAAGCACGACGAGAAGATCACCGTCTACTGCTCGGCCGAGGAGCTCTTCGAGCTGGAGCGGGCCCGGCTCGCGCTGCGCGGCGACCACGGAATGGTCGTCGACCGGGGCCGGATCGTCCGCGAGGCGGTCGCGGTGGTGCTGGCCGACCTCGAGGCCAAGGGGGAGAGCTCGATCCTCGTCCGCCGGCTGCGCGAGTCGTAACGGTGGTGGGGGTGCTGATCCCGGTGCGCGTGCGGACCGGGCGGATCCGCCTCGTCCGGAGCACGGCGTGGGCGGTGCGCGCGCACGCCGCCGGGCTGGTCGGCGTCGCCGTCGCGAGTCCGCGGTCGGGCCCGGCCGGGCGGGTCCACTGAGATGCTGCGCGCGCTCGGCACTCCGCTCGCCTTCCTCGGCCTGCTGCTCGGCTTCCTGCTGGCGGTGGTGATCCAGGCGTACGTCCAGGCCGCCACCGCCCGGGCGCTCGGCGACCGCCCGGCGTTCCGGCGGCTCGGCGGCATCCGGCGGGTGCTCGACCCCTTCGGTGCCGTCGCCGCCGCGCTCGGTGGCGTCGGCTGGGGCGTCACCCCCGACATCCCGCTGCGTTCCCGCGGGCGGCTCGCGCTCGCCCTGCTGTCCGGGCCGGCCGCGGTCGCCGTGACCGGCCTGCTCGCGCTGCTCGGGTACGCCCTCGTCGGCGGGCCGGCCGGCGCGCTGCCCGGCACCGGCCCCGGCACGGTGCTGCAGGGGATCGAGGGCGCCGCGGCGCCGGTCTTCTTCCTCGCGCTGGCGCTGGAGCTGCTCGGCATGGCCGCGCTCGCGCTGGTGCCGCTGCCGCCGCTGCCGGGCTGGCGGCTGCTCGAGCTGGCGTCCACCGGGTCGACCGGCTGGCAGCGCGCCCGCGAATATCTGGTCGAGAAGAACCTCGGCGTCCTCGCCCTGCTGATCCTGCTCATCCTGCCGCTCGGCGGCTCGACGCCCCTGCTGCTCGGCATCGTCGACACCGCCGTTGGTTCCTTCCTCGACCTGTTTGCTTAGCTCTTCATGTATCTGTCGACAAGCAGGCAAGGCGAGGCAACCCGGACGGGTGATGCCGATGCACTACCGTCGGCTGCCGTGACCGGCTCCGCTGCCTCGCGCCGGCCGGCCGGCCCACCCGCCGGCCGGCCCGTCGC
Organism: uncultured Actinomycetota bacterium; assembly: GCA_963849885.1. GTDB lineage: Bacteria > Actinomycetota > Actinomycetes > Mycobacteriales > CADCTP01 > CADCTP01. Next base: position 31,737 of record CAWKIV010000009.1, read on the forward strand.
TGGCGCTCCGGCGGGGTCGCCCGTGGTCGCCGCAGGGTCGGCGGACGGCCGGACATCCGCCGGCGGACGCGCGGCCATCGATGGCACTGCCACCTGGTTGGAGCGCCGGTGCTTCCGGCGGACGGCCGGACATCCGCTGGCCGACCTACGGCCTTCGATGGCACTGCCACCTCGGTTGGAGCGCCGGTGCTCTCGGCGGGTCCGGCGGACGGCCCGACATCCGCCGGCGGACCTGAGGCCTTCGATGGCACTGCATCGCCGGTGGGAGCGTCCGTGTTCTCCGAGGGTCCGGTGGATCGCCCGACCCCTGCCGGCGACCCGGAGCCGGGCCGGTGAGCGAGGCAGGTGTCCGGCCCGCCGCGAACGCGCCCGCCGCGGGGGCGGGGGTCGACCGTGCGGATCCGGCGCCGATCAGCGGAACGCCGAGTGAGCTGTACTCCGCCGGCAGCGAGGCGGGGGAGAGCGGATCGGCCCGCCCGCCGGCGTTCGAGGTGCGGCTGGAGAACTTCGAAGGCCCGTTTGATCTACTCCTCAACCTCATCTCTAAACATCAGCTCGACGTAACCGAGGTTGCGCTGTCCCGCGTGACCGACGAGTTCATCGCACACATCCGGGCGCTCGGCACGTCGTGGGACCTCGGCCAGGCCACCGAGTTCCTCGTTGTCGCCGCGACGCTGCTCGACCTCAAGGCCGCCCGGCTGCTGCCGTCGGCGGAGGTCGAGGACGAGGAGGACCTGGCGCTGCTGGAGGCCCGGGACCTGCTCTTCGCCCGCCTCCTGCAGTACCGGGCGTACAAGCAGGTCGCCGCCCACTTCCGCGCGCTGGAGACCGCGCAGTCCGGCCGCTTCCCGCGCGCCGTGCCGCTGGAGCCCCGGTTCGCCGAGCTGATGCCCGAAGTGCTGCTCAACGTCACGCCGGAGCAGCTGGCCCGGATCGCCGCCGAGGCGCTGCGGCCGAAGCCGCCGCCGACCGTCTCGATCACCCACATCTATGCCGCCCGGGTCAGCGTCCGCGAGCACGCCTCGATCCTGCGGGAGCGGCTCGCCCGCAGCGGCCAGTCCACCTTCCGCGCGCTCACCCAGGACTGCCAGCACACGGTCGAGCTGGTCGCCCGGTTCCTCGCCCTGCTCGAGCTCTACCGCGAAGGGGCGGTCGCCTTCGACCAGGTCGCGCCGCTGGGGGAGCTGTGGGTCCGCTGGACCGGCTCGGCCGATGCCGCGGAGCCGGCCGACCGCCAGGACATCGACGAGGAGTACGGGTGAGCGAGACGCCGTACGGACAGGACGGCACGGCGGCAGAGCGCCCTGTCGACACACCGACAGACGCCGGCCGTCCGGCCAGCGAAGTCGCTGCGACGATCGATGCCCAAGTCGACGAAGTGACAGAGCAAGCCGCGACCGAGTGCGGCGGGACCGAGCGATGCCGACGTGACGGCCCGGGTCGACAGCGAGGCCTTGCTGCCGGCGGTGGCGGGCGGGTCGACGGTGCAGGACGAGGGTGGGGGAGCAGTGACCACGGGGGAGTTCGAGGCGGAGCGGGCCGATCGCTCTATATCGCTGAGTAGCCAAGTCGATGAAACGGCCGACGGCGCCGAGGCAAGCGCCACCGCGGCGCCGGCCGGTGACCACGCGTCGGGGACGGCTGACCTGGCTGCGCCGGCCGGTGACCACGCGTCGGGAACGGCTCACCTGGCCGCGACGCACGGTGAAGTCGATCAAGCGGCAGCCGATGCCGGCGCGGGAGCACAGGCAGCGAGCGGAGCCAACGCCGGCACGCAGGCGCCGGCACCGGGGAGCACCCCGGTGTCCGCGAGTGATCAAGTCGACCAAACGGCAAACGGTCCCGACACCGGACAGGCGGGGCCGAGGAGCACCTCGATCGCCGCGGGTGGTCAAGTCGATGAAGCGGCGGGCGGTGGGAGGCGGGGAAGCACCTCGGTGGCCGAGGGCGGGGCAGCGGAGCTCGAGGACCCCGAGCGGCTCCGGGCCGCGGTCGAGGCGGTGCTGCTCGTCGTGGACACCCCGACCAGCGCGACCGACCTCGCCCTGGTCCTCGGCCGGCCCGTCGCCGAGGTCGAGGAGGCGCTGCGCTCGCTGCAGGCCGACTACGACGCCGGCGGCCGTGGCATGGACCTGCGCGAGGTCGCCGAGGGCTGGCGGCTCTACAGCCGGGAGGACTTCGCCCCGTACGTCGAGCGCTTCGTCCTCGACGGCCAGCAGGCGCGGCTCACCCAGGCGGCGCTGGAGACACTGGCGGTGATCGCGTACCGGCAGCCGGTGACGCGGTCACGCATCGCGGGGATCCGGGGTGTGAGCGTCGACGCGGTGATGCGTACCCTGCTCACCCGGGGCCTCGTGGAGGAGTGCGGCGCGGACCCGGACACCGGCGGTGGGCTCTACCGGACGACGCGGCTCTTCCTCGAGAAGGTGGGGCTCCGGTCACTGGACGAGCTACCGTCTCTTGCTCCACTCCTACCCGATACCTCGCAGCTGGATGATGTCGCAGTCTCAACCTGAGAAGCAGACGGATGGCGTCCGTTTGCAGAAGGTCCTCGCCGCCGCCGGCCTGGGCTCCCGCCGTGCCTGCGAGGAGCTGATCGCCGCCGGCCGCGTCGCCGTGGACGGCCGCGTCGTCCGGGAGCAGGGCCTGCGGGTCGATCCCGGCACGGCCGAGGTCACCGTGGACGGCAGCCGGGTCAACGTGCGGTCGGACCTGGTGTACCTCGCGCTGAACAAGCCCCGCGGCGTGCTCAGCACGATGAGCGACCCGGAGGGCCGGCCGACGGTGGGGGACTACGTCGCCGAGCGGTCGCAGCGGCTCTTCCACGTCGGCCGGCTGGACGCCGACACCGAGGGGCTGCTGCTGCTCACCAACGACGGCGACCTGGCGCACCGGCTGACGCACCCGTCGTTCGAGGTCGCCAAGACCTACCTCGCCGAGGTGCCCGGACCGATCCCGCGGACGCTGGGCCGGCGGCTGCGGGCCGGCGTCGAGCTGGAGGACGGTCCGGTGCGGGTCGACTCGTTCGCGGTGGTCGACGTGGCGGCCGGCCGAGCGGTGGTCGAGATCGTCCTGCACGAGGGCCGCAAGCACGTCGTCCGCCGGCTGCTGGCCGCGGTGGAGCACCCGGTCTCCCGGCTGGTACGGACCGCGGTCGGGCCCGTGCAGCTGGGGCACCAGCGGCAGGGGACGGTGCGGCGGCTCAGCCAGAAGGAGATCGGCGACCTGCACCGCATGGTGGAGGAGCGTGCGCCTCGCGGCTGAGCCCGCGGTTGTCGCGGGCTCAGGCTCGCGGGGGCTGGTCCGAGCAGCTCTGTCGGCGCGGCTGACCGCGCTCAGGGCCGGGGACAGCAACCTGCACGGTCAGCGGCCACTTCTGGCCTGAGCTTGCCTGTGGCCGCCGGCGACCGTGCTCGCTGAGGCGGGACAGCGTGTTCCGGCCAGGGCAACGCCCACTGCCGCGCGCAGTGCCGCGGTGGCCGTGCGCCGCTGTGCTGTGCGCCGGGCAGCTGAGAAGGCGGGCCCCACCTCTGGATCGTCTTGGGACGCAGCCGCGTCCCGCCCGGCCGGCTGCGGGAGCGGTGGGCTACACACCTCGGTCGGTGCCGTCATCGATCGAGTTCGCGGCACGGCAGCGGGGCGGGGAGCGCCGTCGACCGGCGGAGCAGGGCAGCGGGGCGGGGAGCGCGGTCGACCGGCGGACCTGTCCGGGCGGCCGTGTGGGTCGAGGGCCGGCGGGTCGGCTCGGCCGCCGCCCTGGGACGCACGGGGGCTGCCGGCGGCGGCGGCAGCTCAGCTCGGCCGACGTTGGTGCACGGCGTGGCGGACCCGCCCGGACCGGGGCGCGACCGGCGCCGACGGAGGAGGACGGGCGTGGGGGACCGCTGCGGCGAGCGGCTACGGTCCGCGCCCGGCCGAGGCGAGAGTCGGAACCTTGAACTCGGCTAGACGAGATGCAGACGCGACCGTAGGCAGCTTCGACGCTCAGCAGCTTCGACGTCTCACCTGCTGATCAGCCAACCAATGAAACGGCGTACAACTTTGTCGATCTAGTGGTGTGTAGGGGACCGGCCGCATGAGAGGGCGCGAGTCGTAGCGAGCCTCAATGTCGATATCCCGTTTAACTGCAGCCTGACGATGCGATCGTCAAGCATGTAAGTCGACTTCAAAGGATAGCGCGGAGTGTGACGAGAGTGTCGACATACCGCGCGGCCTTTCGAGTAAGCAGTGTATTACTGTGCAACCTCACAGGCTTACAGGTTGAACCACTGACCTCTAAGTCGACACAGACACGAAGGGTCGTAGCTCCGTGGCGGTGGGCGGCGAGCGCGTGAGGGAACGCCGGGCTCTGCTCTGGTCGGTGACCAGGAGTGCACGGTGGCGCCCGGGCGAGCCGCTGCTCGGGCGGCCGGTCGAGCAGCTGGGCAGGGGTCGGTGATCTCTGTTCCGCCCCCGCAGCGAGCTCCTGATCGAGGGCAGGGCGCGCCGGGCAGCCGGGCCGCGTCCACGCCGGGTCGGGACTGGTTCGGTCGGCCCGGCGCGGACGGAGCTGTCGGGCGTTCCGGGTGGCGCCGCACCGGAGGCGGTGGCACAGCTTCGTGCCGGCTGGCCCGGCTCGGGAGGGCTGGTCGAGGAGGCTCGGTTGACTGCTGGCCAGGGCTGGGGAGTTGGTCGAGGGGAGGCTCGGTCGACTGCTGGCCCGGACTGGGGAGCCGGTCGAGGAGGATCGTCGACTGCTGGCCCGGGCTTGGGGAGCTGGTCGAGGAGGCCCGGTGGCTGGAGTCGGCCCGCCGAGGCTCGGTCGGAGCGGTGGTCGGAGCGGCGTGGCCGGCGAGTTCGTCGGCGCTCGGGCGGCTGCCGGAGCCAGCGACTTCATCGGTGTCACTCCGGGGACGGTCCAGCCGTGGGCGGCGCGCCGGCCTGGCCATCGGCGCAGAGTGTGCTGGTCAGCAGGGTCCGAGCGGGTGGTTGGTCGATGTGCCCGCTCGGGCGGGCCTGGGCCCATGCAAGCGCGGCACGGCTGGGCGGGCGGCGGCCCTGGGCAGGTCCTGGGGGCAGGGGCAGGCTCGCGATGCGCCCGGTGCACGCTTGGGCAGCACCGAGACGCCGTCCCCGGACGCCCGCACGTCGGGCTGCATGGCCGCTCGACGGTGGCTCCGGCGGCCGACCGGTGCATGGACGCCGGTGGGACGCAGGGCGGCTCTCTCCGGACGGGCTGGCAAGCCGGCGCAGGCGTGGGCGGCTTCGTGACCAGCCCAGGTGTCGGGGCGGCCGGCGGCAGGTCTGGCGGGCGGTCCGGCGCCAGCGGGGCGGCGCCGGCTGTGCGGAGTCGGCAGCCCCGGTGCCCGACCGTGCCCGGTGGGGCTCTGGTGTCGACCGAGCACGCCTGCGGGAGCGCTGGGACGCCTCGGGGCAGGGCAGCTACCACGCCGCGGCGGCCGGGTGGAGGCATCCCGGCCGGGAGCCGGCGGCGGAATGGTGGACCGGCGTTCGCCGCCCGGCGCACCGATGGGGGCGGGTCACCGTGTGGCGGTTGACCGACTGTGGCGAATCACCGCCGCGGGAGCCATCGGCATGGGCCTTCGTACGCGTGAGAGGGGTGCGTCGTCGTGCGCTGGCTGCTGCTGATCGCCGTGCGGGCGGAATTCTCGGATCGGTCGGCGGATGGGGTCATCGTGCAGATATCAGCGTCGAGTTGCTGACATTCGTCTGATAATCCGGTGGAGAATAAGACTAGCTCGCCGAGAATCTCTCAAGCTCATGTCGAGAAGAAGAACCGAACCCCGGTGAGTGCCTGACTGCTCCGCCTGGGCAGAATGCCGGCATGTGGGTCGGGCCAGCAGCGGCGGGACGGGTGACGTGCGGGACGTGATCGCCCTGGACGGTCCGTCCGGCACCGGCAAGTCGACCGTGGCCCGCGGGCTGGCCCGCCGGCTCGGCTTCCGCTACCTCGACACCGGCGCGATGTACCGGGCGGTCACCTGGGCGGTGCTGCGCGACGGCGTCGACCCGGAGGACGCGGTCGCCGTCACCGCGCTGGCGCGGCGGACCCGGGTGGACGTCTCCACGGACCCGGACCATCCGCGGGTGTCGGTGGACGGGCGCCCGGTCGACCGGGAGATCCGGTCCCGGGCGGTGACGACGGCGGTCAGCCCGGTGTCCGCGACACCCGGCGTGCGCGAGGTGCTGGTGGCGGCGCAGCAGGAGCTGATCGGCGCCGGCCGGGTGGTCGCCGAGGGCCGGGACATCGGCACCGTCGTCGCGCCGGGGGCGCCGCTCAAGGTCTTCCTCACCGCGTCGACGGACGCGCGGGCGCACCGCCGGTCCCGGCAGGACGGCACCACCGACCACAGCTCGACCGCCGCGGACCTCGACCGGCGGGACACCTACGACAGCACGCGGAAGCACAGCCCGCTGCGGCCCGCGGACGACGCCGTGCACGTGGACACGACGGCGCTGGGCGTCACCGAGGTGATACAGCGGCTTGTCGACCTGGCGACTGAGCGCGGGATCGTCCAGGGGACGCGCCGCGGCGGTGCCGCGCCGGAGACGCCGCACGCGTGAGAGGCGCTGGACCCGGTCACCGGTGAGCCGACCCCGGAAGCAGGCGGCCGTCCACCTGGCCGGTCAGGGCGGTCGCCGGCCGGCACCCGCTGAGCGGATGGCGCCCGGTGGCGGTGGCCGGGCCGCGGCAGCCAGCCTCCAGGGTCCGCGACCGCGGCCGGCGCTGCGCTGAGGGTGCCCGGCACTGCCGGTCGCCGGCCGGCACCCGCTGAGCGGTGGCGGCCCCGGTGGTGGTGGGCGGGCCGCGGCAGCCAACCTCCAGGGTCCGCGACCGCGGCCGGCGCCGCGGTGAGGGTCCCGGCGCTGCCGGTCGCCGGCCACGGCACCGCCGAGCTGCGCGGCCGGCGCGCGCCGGCCCGCCGGCCGCCGGTCCTGGTGATCGTCGGCGCCCCGGTCGTGCTGCCCGCCGCCCGCGGCCTGCCCGCGGCGTACGGTGGCGGCGGCTGCCGACCGGGTCCGCACCGCCCCTCGCGGCGCACGTGGCGGCGACCCGGCCGAGCAGGAAGTGAGGGAGACGACGATGACGGGCGACGACGCCGGCGACTGGACCGAGCTCGCCGACGCCGCCGACACCGAGGACGAGCTGCTTGTCGACTTGCCGGTTCTGGCCGTCGTCGGCCGGCCGAACGTCGGCAAGTCGACCCTGGTGAACCGCATCCTGGGGCGCCGGGAGGCCGTCGTCCAGGACGTGCCGGGGGTGACCCGGGACCGGGTGGCGTACGACGCGCAGTGGGCCGGGCGCCGCTTCACCGTGGTCGACACCGGCGGCTGGGAGCCGGACGCGCGCGGCTTCGCGGCCCGGGTGGCCGCGCAGGCGGAGCGGGCCATCGAGTCGGCGGACGCGGTGATGCTGGTGGTGGACGCCTCGGTCGGCGCGACCGCGACCGACGAGGCGGTCGCCCGGGTGCTCCGCCGCGGCGGCAAGCCGGTCGTGCTGGCCGCGAACAAGGTGGACGACGAGCGGACCGAGGCCGACGCGGCCGCGCTGTGGTCGCTCGGCCTGGGCGAGCCCTACTCGGTGAGCGCCCTGCACGGCCGGGGCAGCGGCGACCTCCTCGACGCGGTGCTCGCCGCGCTGCCGGAGGCTCCGCCGGAGCGGCTCGGCGAGGCCGGCGGCCCCCGGCGGGTCGCCCTGGTCGGCCGGCCCAACGTGGGCAAGTCCAGCCTGCTCAACCGGCTGGCCCGGGAGGACCGGGCCATGGTGGACGCCGTCGCCGGCACCACCGTCGACCCGGTGGACAGCCTGGTCGAGATCGGCTCAGAGACCTGGCGGTTTGTCGATACGGCGGGACTGCGACGAAGGGTCAAGGAGGCGAGCGGCGCGGAGTACTACGCCAGCCTGCGCACCGCCTCGGCGATCGAGGCGGCCGAGGTCGCGGTGGTGCTGCTGGACGCCAGCGAGCCGATCAGCGAGCAGGACCAGCGGGTGATCGGCGCGGTCGTCGAGGCCGGCCGGGCGCTGGTGCTCGCCTTCAACAAGTGGGACCTGGTCGACGGCGACCGCCGGGAGCGGCTGGACAAGGAGATCGACCGGGAGCTGCTGCGGGTCCGCTGGGCGCCCCGGGTGAACGTGTCCGCGGCCACCGGGCGCAGCGTGGACAGGCTGGCGCCGGCGCTGCGTACCGCGCTCGAGTCGTGGGAGCAGCGGGTGTCGACCGGCCGGCTGAACAGCTGGGTCTCCGAGCTGGTCGCGGCCACCCCGCCGCCGGCCCGCGGCGGCCGGCAGCCGCGCGTGCTCTTCGCCACCCAGGCCGGGACGCGGCCGCCGCGCTTCGTGCTGTTCACCACCGGCTTCCTGGAGCCGGCGTACCGGCGCTTCGTGGAGCGGCGGCTGCGGGAGGACTTCGGCTTCCCCGGGACGCCGATCGAGGTGTCGGTGCGGGTCCGGGAGAAGCGCGGCAAGAAGTGAGGAACGCCGCCAACCGTCCGTACATCGAGGCGAGGTTGAGACTCGATGGCGGCGGCGCGCCTGGTGAAACGCGCCGCAAGCGCCCGGGACCGCTGCGGTAGGCTCGGCACCGCCGGCACGCCCAGTGCGGTCCGGGACGTGGCGCAGTTTGGTAGCGCACCTGACTGGGGGTCAGGGGGTCGTGGGTTCAAATCCCGCCGTCCCGACAGAAGCGACGCGCCGCTGACGGCGGCGGACGCGAGGAGGACGGGTGCCGCCGACGACCGGGGAGTCGCTCACGGACGTCCGCGGTCCGGCCGACCGCGTCGTGACGATTCCCAACCTGCTGAGCGTGCTCCGGCTGCTCGGGGTCCCGCTCTTCCTCTGGCTGCTGCTCGGCCCCGAGGCCGACATCGCCGCGCTCGTCGTGCTCATGGCCGCCGGGCTGAGCGACTACTTCGACGGCAAGATCGCCCGCTGGCTCGGCCAGACCAGCAAGCTCGGCGTGCTGCTCGACCCGGCGGCCGACCGGCTCTACATCCTGGCCACGCTGTTCGCCTTCGTGGTCCGGGACATCATCCCGTGGTGGCTGGCCGCGCTGATCGTCGGCCGCGACCTGGTGCTGCTGCCGACGCTGCCGCTGCTGCGCCGGCACGGGTACGGGCCGCTGCAGGTGAGCTACCTCGGCAAGGCGGCCACCTTCAACCTGCTGTACGCCTTCCCGCTGCTGCTGATCGCCGCCAACGACTGGGCGGTGTCCGACGTGGCCCGGCCGGTCGCGTGGGCCTTCGTGGTCTGGGGCACCGCGCTCTACCTCTTCTCCGGCGGCCTCTACCTGGCCCAGGTGGTCCAGCTCGTGCGCGCGGACCGGCGGGCCGGGTGAAGGGGGAGCACTCCGGGCGCGAGCGCGCCCGCAACCCGCTGGTGCAGCGGGCGCTGGTGCTGACCCGCGGCGGGCGTACCCGGCACCGTCCGCGACTCGGCGCCATGTCGACTTCGCTGCTTGACGAGTTGATGACGGATCACCTTGATCCGGGGTACGCGGCGGCGGCGGCCCGGCGCCGGGAGGCGGGCGGCGAGGCGCCGGCGGCCGCCCGGCCCCGGGCCCGGGCGGTGCTCGCCGTCGGGCTGCTGCTGGTCGGCTTCCTGCTCGCGATCGCGTACCGGGGGACGCTGCGGCAGGCGCCGGACTCCGAGCGGGCCCGGCAGGCGCTGGTCCGCGACGTCGAGTCCGGCTCCGCGCTGAGCGACTCGCTGCAGCGGCGGGCCGAGGCGCTGTCCGGCCAGCTGGTCCGGGAGCGGGACGCGGCGCTGGCCGCCAGCCGGACCGGCGACCAGGTGAGCACCGAGGTGCGCCGGCTGGAGGCGGCCGCGGCCCAGCTGGCCGTGCGCGGGCCGGGCGTCGAAGTCATCGCCGGGGACGCCGGCTCCCGCGAGCAGCTCGACCCGTCGACCGGCCAGCGGGTGAGCGTGCCGGCCGAGGACAACGGCCGGCTGCGCGACCGCGACCTGCAGAGCCTGGTCAACGCGCTCTGGGCGGCCGGGGCCGAGGCGGTGGCGATCGACGGCGAGCGGCTCGCGCCGACCACCACGATCCGGGCCGCCGGGGAGGCGATCCTGGTCGACCTCCGCCCGGTGCAGAGCCCGTACACCATCGCCGCGGTGGGAAACCCGGGGACGCTGCTGCCGCGGTTCGCGGACAGCGAGGCGGCCCGGCGGTACCAGTCGTACACCGGGCTGTACGGCATCCAGTTCACGGTGCGGGAGGTCGACGAGCTGCTGCTGCGGGCGGCGACCGGGCCGGAGCTGCGGTACGCGGAGGCGGTGCCGTCGTCGGCGCCGAGCGGGTCGGCCCGCCCGTCGGGGTCGCCCGGTCCGTCGGGCGGTCCGTCAGCCCGGGTCGTCGCCCGGCTCGTCCGGGGCCGGGTCGCCGTCGCCCGGCCCGTCCGGAGCCGGGTCGTCACCCGGCCGCTCTCCTGGAGGTGGACCGTGATCGCGGCGGTGGCGCTGGTGGTCGGCGTGCTGCTCGGCCTGCTGGTGGAGCCGGTGGTGCCGCTGTGGCTGCAGCCCTACCTGCCGATCGCGGTGGTGGCGGCGCTGGACGCGGTCTTCGGCGGGATCCGGGCCCGGCTGGACGGGATCTTCGACTCGAAGGTGTTCGTCGTGTCCTTCGTGTCGAACGTGCTGGTGGCCGCGCTGATCGTGTTCCTCGGCGACAAGCTCGGGGTGGGCGGCCAGCTGTCCACCGGCGTGGTGGTCGTCCTCGGCATCCGGATCTTCGGCAACGCCGCCGCGATCCGCCGACACCTGCTGCGGGCATGAACTCGTCGCCCCCGCCGCCCGAACCGGCTCGGCCTCAAGGCGAGGATGAGACCCGGGTGGGTCACGACGACCATGAGGTGAGCGGTCCGCTGCCTCCGGTACGCGCAGGCGGCCGGGACGGCGAGCCTGCCCGGCCGGCCCCGGACGACGGCGGTGAGAGCGGTCCGATCGGTGCCGCCGGCGGTCCGGTCGGGGGTCGTACGGCCGGTGCGGCGGCGGGCGGGTTGCCCGCGCCGCCGGCCGCGGCGGCCCGGCCCGGCGGCGAGCCGGACGGCGGGTCCCCCGAAGCGCCCAGCCGATCCACCGAGGCGGGCGGCGCGGAGAGCGACGCCGCAACGGCGGCGCGATCCGGCGACGCGGACACGCACGACGATCCCGGGAGCGCCTCCCCGGACGCGGCCGCCCGCGCCGGCGAGAACGACAGGGAGGCCGGCGGCGCGACCACCGGGGCCGGCGAGAACGGCAGCGAGGCAGGCGGGGCCGGCGGGTTCGGCGGCGGAGCGGGTGGTGCCGGCGACCGGACGGGGGGCTCGCCGGCGGAGGGTGCGGCCGAGGGCCGGGCAGCCGGTGGAGTAGCCGGTGCCGGTGAGCTGGCGGGCGGTCCGTCCGCGGCCGAGGGCTGGGCGGCTGGCGGTGCCGGTGGGCCGGCCGGGGTGCGCCGGCGGAGGCGCGGCCGAGGGCTGGGCGGCTGGCGGTGCCGGTGGGCCGGCGGGGGTGCGTCGGCGGAGGGCGCGGCCGAGGGCTGGGCGGCTGGCGGTGCCGGTGAGCCGGCGGGGAGTGAGCCGGCGGAGCGCGGCCGAGGGCTGGGCGGCTGGCGGTGCCGGTGAGCCGGCAGGGAGTGAGCCGGCGGAGGCGCAGGGCCGGGACAGCGGGCGACGGGGGCGGGACGCGGGCGACGGTGCCGACGGCGAGGAGCCGGAGGAGGGCGCGACCGCAGCGGCGGACAGCCGGAGCGACAAGGCGGCGGACAGCCGGAGCGACGAGGCGGCGGACAGCGGGAGCGACAAGGCGGCGGACAGCCGGAGCGACGAGGCGGCGGAGAGCAGGAGCGACAAGGCGGAGGAGAGCGGGAGCGACAAGGCGGAGGAGAGCGGGGCACGCCCGCCGCGCAAGGCGGCGCCCCGGCCGACCCGACGCCGCCGCCCCCGCATCAGCTCCGGTCTCCTCATCGGTTTGTTGATAGGACTCCTCGGCTTCGCTTTAGCGGTTCAGGTACGAAGCAATACGTCGACAAGCGGGCTTCCCTCCGCGCGCCAGGAGGACCTGGTCCGGATCCTGGACGAGCTGTCCTCCCGCGAGGAGCGGCTGCGCCGGCAGATCGCGGAGCTGGAGGCCGCCCGCACCCGGCTGTCCACCACCGGCGACCGCAGCAGCGCGGCCCTGGAGGAGGCGCGCAAGCGGTCCACCGCGCTCGGCGTGCTCGCCGGCACGCTGCCGGCCCAGGGCCCGGGCGTGGAGATGACGCTGACCGACCCGGAGCGCCGGCTGGCCGCGGAGGACCTGCTCGACACGGTCGAGGAGCTGCGCGCCGCCGGCGCCGAGGCGCTGCAGGTCGGCGGCGTCCGGATCGGCCTGGACTCCAGCTTCACCGCGGTGGACGGCGGCATCGCGGTCGACGGCGTGCCGCTGTCCGCGCCGTACACCATCCTGGCCATCGGCGACCCGCAGACGCTGGCCACGGCGATGGAGATCCCCGGCGGGGTCGCGGACACGGTGCGCCGGGCCGGCGGCGAGGCGCGGATCGGGCAGCGGCCGCGGCTGGTCATCCGCGCGTTGCGGTCGCTGAAGGAGCCTCAGTATTCTCGGCCGGCCGACGGGGGCCGGTGAGCCGCCGGGCGGGCCGAGCACCGCGACACCAGCACCCCGAGAGGACGCCGTGAGCACCCCCGAGGACCTCAAGTACACGGCCGAGCACGAGTGGGTGCGCCCCGGCGACGGCACCACCGTGCGGGTCGGCATCACCGACTACGCGCAGGACGCGCTCGGCGACATCGTCTTCGTCTCCCTGCCGGCGGTCGGCGCCGAGGCGAGCGCGGGTGAGGCTTTCGGTGAGGTCGAGTCGACCAAGAGCGTCTCGGACGTGTACGCGCCGGTGGCCGGCACGGTCAGCGCCCGCAACGAGGCCCTGGAGGGGCAGCCGGAGCTGCTCAACTCCGACCCGTACGGGGAGGGCTGGCTGGTCGAGATCGACGTGCCGGACCCGGCCGTGCTGGACGCGCTGCTGGACGCCGCCGGCTACCGGAAGCTGCTCGACGAGCACTGAGCCCGACCGGCTTCCGACACGCCCGGAGGATGACCCTCCAGTGTCGGTTGACCCCCTCGGAAGCGGCTGACTAGGCTCGCTCGACCTGCACAGTTCACCCCTTCGAGCGCCTGACGGTGGGAGGCGAGCCCGACCGTGTTCTGCACCCGGTGCGGCCACGAGAACCCGGACGACGCGCGCTTCTGCGCGCAGTGCGGCGCACCGCTGTCCCGGGCGGAATACGCGGCGTCGCCCGACGCGACGTCGATCTTCCAGCCGGGCACCTTCGACGAGGGCGGGCTGCCGGAGGAGCCGGCGGACGAGCACGCGGGCGCGGTCGACGCGCTGCCGCCCGGCTCGGCGCTGCTGGTCGTCAAGCGCGGGCCCAACGCGGGCAGCCGCTTCCTGCTCGACCAGGACGTCACCACCGCCGGGCGGCACCCGGACAGCGACATCTTCCTCGACGACGTCACCGTCTCCCGCCGGCACGCGGAGTTCCGCCGGGAGGGCGGCGGCTTCGTCGTGCACGACGTCGGCAGCCTCAACGGGACGTACGTCAACCGGCAGCGCATCGACGTCGCCGCCCTGACCGGCGGGGACGAGGTGCAGGTCGGCAAGTTCCGGCTGCTCTACCTGGCCGGTGCCCGCACGGGCGGTGAAGAGCAGGCCGCCGTACGGTGAGCGTGCCCGAGCGCCCGCGGGGAGCGACGAGGGCCGGCCGGCCGGCTGCCGGGCCGGCCGGGGAGCGGGCATGAGCGCGGCCGGGGCGCACGCCCGCGCCTCCCTGAGCATCGGGGAGGTGCTGGGCCAGCTGCGGCCGGAGTTCCCGGACATCACGATCTCGAAGATCCGCTTCCTGGAGGCGGAGGGGCTGATCCACCCGGAGCGCACCCCGTCCGGCTACCGGAAGTTCTCCTCCGGCGACGTGGCCCGGCTCCGCTTCGTGCTGGCCGAGCAGCGCGACCACTACCTGCCGCTGCGGGTGATCAAGGAGCACCTGGACGCCATCGACCGCGGGCTGGAGCCGCCGGAGCGCGGGCCCGGCACGGCGACCCGGCGCGGGCCGCGCACGCTGTCGGTGGCCGAGGGGCTGCCCGGGCCGGAGGCGTTCCGGCCGGAGCCGGCGGAGGTCCGGCTGTCCCGCGACGAGCTGCTCGCCGAGGCCGGGCTGGAGCCGGAGCAGCTGGACCAGCTCGAGCAGTTCGGGCTGCTGGCCCGGCGCGGCAAGGGCGGCACGTACGACGGGGACGCGCTCACCGTCGCCAGCTGCGTGGCCGAGATGGCGCGGTACGGGATCGAGGCCCGCCACCTCCGGGCCTACCGGACCGCCGCGGACCGGGAGATCGGCCTCTTCGAGCAGGTCGTCACCCCGCTGATGCGGCAGCGCAACCCGGAGGCCCGCGGGCGCGCCGAGGAGGCGGTGCGCGAGCTGGCCGCGCTGTCCGTCCGGCTGCACGCGACGCTGGTGAAGACCGGCCTCCGCGCCGAGCTCGGCGGCTGACCGGACCGCCGGTCCCGGCGGACGAACCGGTCGCAGCGGCACGGACCCCACCCTCCGGCGCGGTCGCCCCGCACCGTGTAGCGTCGATCGGGCAGGAGTGCTGTTGGGGAGGCGTCGGCGGTGAACGAGCTGCGTGTCGTGGGTGTCCGGGTGGAGCTGCCCGTGAACCAGCCGATCGTGCTGCTCAAGGAAGCCGACGGCGACCGCTACCTGCCGATCTGGATCGGGGCCGTCGAGGCCTCCGCGATCGCCTTCGAGCAGCAGGGTGTCCGCCCGGCCCGGCCGCTCACCCACGACCTGCTCCGGGACGTGATCGGCGCGCTCGGCGCCCGGCTTGAGGCCGTGCACATCACCGACCTGCGGGACGGCGTCTTCTACGCCGAGCTGGTCTTCGCCGGCGGCGCCCGGGTCAGCGCCCGGCCGTCGGACGCGATCGCGCTGGCGCTGCGGTCGGGCACCACGATCCTCGGCGAGGAGGCGGTGCTGGCCGAGGCGGGCATCTCCATCCCGGACGAGCAGGAGGACGAGGTGGAGAAGTTCCGGGAGTTCCTGGACACCATCTCCCCGGACGACTTCGCGGGGCAGTAGTCTCGCCCTCTGGTTGACGTCAGGACACGCCGGGGGAGGGCGTTGACCGGGACGGCCGGGCCGCCTAGCGTCCGAACTACCACCGTGCAACTTCCTCCGCGGCACGACTCCCTCCGGCGGCGGAGTGCCCGGGAGCGGCGAGGAGGACGTCCGTGAGCGACCCCGGCGACACGACGCCGCGCCAGGAGCTGCTGTTCACCGACGGCCTCGACCCGGTGCCGGACGAGCTGATCGGCTACCGCGGGCCGACCGCGTGCCACGCCGCCGGCATCACCTACCGGCAGCTGGACTACTGGGCCCGCACCGGGCTGGTGGTCCCGTCGGTGCGCTCCGCGGCCGGGTCGGGCACCCAGCGGCTCTACTCGTTCAAGGACATCCTCGTCCTCAAGGTGGTCAAGCGGCTGCTCGACACCGGCGTCTCGCTGCAGAACATCCGGGTCGCGGTCGAGCACCTGCGCGCCCGCGGCGTCCGCGACCTGGCCCGGATCACGCTGCTGTCCGACGGCACGACGGTGTACGAGTGCACGTCGGCCGAGGAGGTCGTCGACCTGCTGGCCGGCGGGCAGGGCGTCTTCGGCATCGCGGTCAGCGGGGCGCTCAAGGAGCTGCACGGGTCGCTGGCGACGCTGCCGTCCGAGCGGGCCGAGCCCGGGACGGACGCCGCCGAGGCGGCGCCGGGGGAGTCCGACGAGCTGGGGCAGCGGCGCCGGCGCCGTACCGCGTCCGCTTAGCTCCAAGTCGACTCGGCGCCAAAGCGCCGAAGCGTCGAGTCGCCCGGTCGGTATAGCGCTCGGCGTACGCGCCGGGCCGCGAGCCCGGCCGGCGCGGCGCGGGTGCCGGAGGCCGGCCGCTGGTAGCCTGGTCCGCGCTGCAGACCCCGTGCGAGAGAGTCCCCGGCAAGCCGGCCGGGGCGCCGAAGGGGCAACCTCCCCGGAACCTCTCAGGCGCACAGGACCGCTCGGGCGAGGCGACTCTGGACGGGTCCGGACAGAGGGGGAGCTGCCGGGCGAGGCTGTCCGGCGCCGACCAGTTTGCCCACCCGACCGCCCCGGTGCCCCCGCATCGACGGCCTCGCAGCCGAAGGACCGACGCATGTCCGACCGTCCGACTCTCGCCGAGCTCGAGTCCGGCGTCCCCTTCTCCGCGCGCCACATCGGCACCGGCCCCGCCGACCAGGAGCGGATGCTCGCCGCGGTGGGCTTCGGCTCGCTGGCGGAGCTCTGCGCGGCCGCGGTGCCCGGCTCCATCGTGGACACCGCGCCGCTGGACCTGCCGCCGGCCACCGACGAGGTCGCGGTCGCGGCCGAGCTGCGCGCGCTGGCCGGCCGCAACGCGACGGCCACCAGCATGATCGGCCTCGGCTACGCCGACACGGTCACCCCGCCGGTCATCCGGCGCAACATCTTCGAGGACCCGTCCTGGTACACGGCGTACACGCCGTACCAGCCGGAGATCTCCCAGGGCCGGCTGGAGGCGCTGCTCAACTTCCAGACCATGGTGTCCGAGCTGGCCGGGCTGCCGACCGCCAACGCCAGCCTGCTGGACGAGGCGACCGCGGCGGCCGAGGCGGTCGCGCTGGCCCGGCGCACCTCCAAGGCCCCGGCCGGGGCGCCGGTCGTGCTCGACGCCGACTGCCTCCCGCAGACGATCGCGGTCATCCGGACCCGGGCGGTGCCGATGGGCATCCCGGTGGTGGTCCGGGACCTTGAAGCCGAGGGGCTGCCGGAGGGGGAGCTGACCGGGCTGCTGCTGCAGTACCCGGGGGCGTCCGGCGCGGTCCGCGACCACGCGGCCGTCGTCACCGAGGCCAAGGAGCGCGGCGCGGTGGTCGCGGTCGCCGCCGACCTGCTGGCGCTCACCCTGCTGCCGCCGCCCGGCGAGTGGGGCGCGGACGTGGTGGTCGGCTCGGCCCAGCGCTTCGGCGTGCCGCTCGGCTTCGGCGGCCCGCACGCCGGCTACATGGCGGTCCGGGCCGGCCTGGAGCGGCACCTGCCCGGCCGGCTGGTCGGGGTGTCCCGGGACGCCGACGGCGCGGTGGCCTACCGGCTGGCGCTGCAGACCCGCGAGCAGCACATCCGCCGGGAGAAGGCGACCAGCAACATCTGCACCGCGCAGGTCCTGCTCGCGGTGATGGCCGGGGCGTACGCGGTCTACCACGGGCCGGACGGGCTGCGCGGCATCGCCCGGCGGGTGCACCGGTACGCCGCGGTGCTCGCGGCCGGGCTGCGCGCCGGCGGGGTCGAGGTGGTGCACGACCGGTTCTTCGACACCGTGCTGGCCCGGGTGCCGGGCCGGGCCGACGACGTCGTCGCCGCGGCCGCGGAGCGCGGGGTCAACCTGCGCCGGGCGGACGCCGACCACGTCGGCGTGGCCTGCGACGAGGTGACCCGGCGCGGGCACCTGGCCGCGGTGTGGGCCGCGTTCGGAGTGGAGTCCGATGTGGACGCTCTCGACGCGGGCGACCCCGGACGGGTACGGCGCCGCCCGCGAGTCCGACTTCCTCACCCACCCGGTCTTCACCACCCACCACAGCGAGACCGCGATGCTGCGCTACCTGCGCCGGCTGTCCGACCGGGACTACGCGCTCGACCGCGGCATGATCCCGCTCGGCTCCTGCACGATGAAGCTCAACGCGACCGCGGAGATGGAGCCGGTGTCACTGCCCGGCTTCGCCGCCGTGCACCCGTTCGCCCCGGCCGGGCAGGTGCCGGGGTATCTGGAGCTGATCGGCGACCTGGAGCGCTGGCTGGCCGAGATCACCGGCTACGACGCGGTCAGCCTGCAGCCGAACGCGGGCTCCCAGGGCGAGCTGGCCGGCCTGCTGGCCATCCACGCCTACCACGCCGCCCGCGGTGAGGAGCACCGCGACGTCTGCCTGATCCCGCAGTCCGCGCACGGCACCAACGCGGCCAGCGCGGCCATGGCCGGCATGCGGGTGGTGGTGGTGAAGACCCGGGACAACGGCGACGTCGACCTGGACGACCTGCGGGCCAAGGTGGACCAGCACGCCGACCGGCTGGCCGCGCTGATGATCACCTACCCGTCCACGCACGGCGTCTTCGAGACCGAGATCCGCGAGGTGTGCGCCGCGGTGCACGACGCCGGCGGCCAGGTGTACGTCGACGGGGCCAACCTCAACGCGCTGGTCGGGCTGGCCCGGCCGGGCCGCTTCGGCGGCGACGTGTCCCACCTCAACCTGCACAAGACCTTCTGCATCCCGCACGGCGGCGGTGGCCCCGGGGTCGGGCCGGTGGCGGCCCGGGCGCACCTGGCGCCGTACCTGCCCAACCACCCGCTGCAGCCGCTGGCCGGTCCGGAGACCGGTCCCGGCCCGGTCAGCGCGGCGCCCTGGGGCAGCGCGTCGATCCTGCCGATCTCCTGGGCGTACGTCCGGCTGATGGGACCGGACGGACTGGTGCACGCGACCCGGTCGGCGATCCTGGCCGCCAACTACGTGGCCGCCCGGCTGCGCGAGCACTACCCGGTGCTCTACACCGGCCGCGGCGGGCTGGTCGCGCACGAGTGCATCGTCGACCTGCGGCCGATCACCAAGCAGACCGGCGTCACCGTGGACGACGTGGCCAAGCGGCTGATCGACTACGGCTTCCACGCGCCGACGATGTCGTTCCCGGTGGCCGGCACGCTGATGATCGAGCCGACCGAGTCGGAGGACCTGGCCGAGCTGGACCGGTTCGTGGACGCGATGATCGCGATCCGGGCCGAGATCGCCCGGGTCGCGGCCGGGGAGTGGGACAAGGCCGACAACCCCCTGCGCAACGCGCCGCACACCGCGGCCGCGGTCACCTCGGACAAGTGGGAGCGGCCGTACGAGCGGGAGCTGGCGGCGTACCCGGGATCGGTGGAGCGGGAGGGGAAGTACTGGCCGCCGGTCCGCCGGATCGACGGTGCCTACGGCGACCGCAACCTGATGTGCGCCTGCCCGCCGATCGCCGCCTACGAAGACTGAGCGGGGGCGGGCGGGGCGGGGTCGGGTCAGGACTCAGGCGACGTGGAGGACGCGGGGGCGGCGGGCGCCGATGCAGCGGCCGTCCGGGAGGATCTCGCCGCAGTCCTCGAAGAGCACCACCCCGTTGCAGAGCAGGCTCCAGCCCTGCTCCGGGTGGCTGGCCACCACGTGGGCCGCGTCGCGGTCGGGCGCTTCCGCGGGCGGACACGCTGGGTAATGGGTGCACATGGTCGGATGCTCCGGTCGGTCCATCTCGTCCTGAGACCGTGTGGTCACAGTCACACTATCTATCAGAGGTTCTCGCCTCCGGGGTGATACGCGCAAGTTTGCCGGCAACGAACTGGTAAAACTTGCAACGCAAACCCCCATGGTTACGTTCCGTCATCACTCCAGGCGTACGGCCGGTTGCGCTGGGTGCAGATCGGGGCAATCCCGGATCGACCGTCAGGTCGCCCGGAGCAGGGCCGCGTAGAGCGTCAGCCCGGGGCCGAACGCCATCGCCACCGCGTGCCGCCCCGGCCGCACCGTGCCCGCCGCCCGTATCCGCTCCAGCACCAGCAGGACAGTCGCCGACGAGCAGTTGCCGTGGTCGGCCAGCACCCCGTACGAGTGGTCCAGCGCGCCGGACGCCAGCTCCAGCCGGCGCTCGGCCACCTCGAGGATGCGCCGCCCGCCCGGGTGCACGGCCCAGCCGTCCACGTCGGACCGGGACAGCCGGTGCCGGCCCAGCAGGTCGTCGACCACCCCGCGGACGTGCCGGGCCAGCACCGCCGGCACCCGCGGGGACAGCCCCATCCGGAAGCCGCGGTCGGTGACGTCCCAGGTCATGTGCTCGGCCGTGCTCACGTCGGTCTGCGCGACCACGTCCAGCACCTCGAAGCCGGTGCCGGAGCCGGTGTCGGAGCCCGAGCCGGTGTCGGCGCCGGACCGCGCCGGCTCCAGCACCAGCGCCGCCGCCGCGTCCGCGAACAGCGCGTGCGCGACCACCTGGTCCAGCTCCGCGGACGCCGGCTGGATGTGCAGGCTGGTCAGCTCCAGGCAGAGCAGCACCGCGGGCCGGCCCCGGGCCACGCTGAAGTCGGCCACCGCGCCCAGCCCGGGCAGCGCCGCGTAGCAGCCCATGTGCCCGACGCACAGCCGCTGCACCCGGTCGGACATGCCCAGGTCCCGGGCCAGCCGGATGTCGACGCCGGGCGTCACGTACCCGGTGCAGGAGACCACCGAGAACAGGCCCACCTCGCCGGGATCGACGCCGGCGTCCGCGAGCGCGGTGGTGACCGCGTCCTTGCCGAGCGGCAGCGCCTCGGCCAGGTAGCGCTCCATCCGCTGCCCGGTGCCCCAGCCGGACACGTCCTCGTCCACCGGGTTGGCCACCGCGTGCCGGGTGCGCACGCCGGAGTTGACGAAGATCTGCTCGGCGATCCGGACGTCCCGGTAGTGCCCGGCGAAGAAGCCGTCCCACACGCCCTGCTGGGAGTAGGGCGCGGGCAGGGCGTGGCCCATCCCGGTCACCCGCGCTACCACCGCGGCACCTCGGCCTCGTTCTCCGGGTCCAGGCCGAGCGTGGCGGCGCCGAGCCAGTCCGCGCACACGTCCGAGGTGGCCGGCTGCAGCGACCCGCACCGGGCGTCCCGGTAGATCCGCTCCAGCGGCGCGCCCCGCCGGGTCGCCGAGGTGCCGGCCGCCTCCAGCATCGACGCGCCGACCTCCATCGCGGTCTCCCCGGCCAGCAGCTTGGCCCGCCACACCCAGCGGTTGGTGTCCGGCGTGCCCGGGGCCGCGTCCACCCGGCGGGCCGCCTCCAGCACGGCCAGCCGGGCCGCCTCGACCCGGGCCTCGGCCCGGCCCACCCGGGCCCGGACCGCCGGCAGCCGCTGCAGGTTGCGGGACCGCAGGTGGTCCACCGCGGCGTCCACCGCGGACCGGGCCACGCCCACGTACACCGCCGCGTACGAGGCCACCAGCCACTGCGGCATCACCTGGGCCAGCAGCAGGGTGAGCCCCTCCAGCCCGCCGAGCAGCGCGTCCGCGCCGACCTCGACGTCCAGGTGCAGGTCGTCGCTGCCGGTGGCGCGCATGCCCATCGAGTCCCAGGTGCGCTCGACGGTCAGCCCGGCGCCGGCCGGGACCAGGAAGTGCGACACCTGCGGGGGGTCCACGCCCGCACGCTTCGCCGCGACCAGGTAGAGGTCGGCGTGCCCGGCCCCGGAGACGAAGGTCTTCGAGCCCCGGATCCGGAAGCCGGTCTCCGTCGGCTCGTACGCGGTCGTCAGCTTGGACAGCCGGCTGCCGGCGCCGCGCTCGCTCATCGCCACCGCGAAGAGCGCGCCGTCCGCGGCCCGGCGCAGCGCCGCGTCCCGCATCGCGAAGTACGACTCCGGGACGCCGAGCGCGCGGGCCACGTCGTCCGGGGTCTGCGCCAGCGCGCCGGTCACCGAGGCGTGCATGTTGAAGACCAGCGCGGTCGCGCCGGCGCCGGCCCCGAGCGCCATCGCCACCTCGGCGTAGTCGGCGAAGCCGGCGCCCGGGCCGCCCAGCCGCGGCGGCACCATCAGCCCGAGCAGGCCGGCGGCCCGCAGGTCGGCGAAGTCCACCGCCGGGAACGTGCCGGCCCGGTCGTGCTCGGCGGCCCGCTCGGCCAGCCGCGGCGCGAGGGCGCGGGCGGCGGCCAGCGCGGCGGCCGGGTCGGCCAGCCGCTCCGGGCCGGGCGGCGCCGGGGATGTCGGGGAGGCGGCCGGCGTGGCCGGGGACGGGGCTGGGGTCACGCGCCCTCCTTGGTGCCGTGCCCCTGGAAGAGCACGGCGGTCGACCGGGTCGGCACCATTCTGGGGTCGGGATCCCGGCGGGCCAGCCAGCGCAGCATCCCGAGCACCGGAGGCCGCATGCCGCGCAGCGCCAGCCGCACGCCGTGCCGGGCCGCCTCGGCCACCAGCTCGGCCCGGTCCACGAACAGGGCCGGGTCGTGGATGCCGGGCGGCGCCGCGCCGGGGATGCGCTCGCCCACGGTCACGGTGACCAGCTTGGCCACCCGGGTGGCGGCGATGGTGTCCAGCACCAGCGTGCCGCCGGGCCGGAGCACCCGGCAGGCCTCGGCGACCGTGGCCCGCAGGTCCGGCACGTGCTCGAGGATCTCGCCGGCGGACACCGCGTCGGCCACCCCGTCGGCCAGCGGCAGCCGCTGCACGTCACCGCGGACCGGGCGGACGCCGTGCTCGGCGGCCAGCCGGAGCGAGGCGGTGACCAGGTCGACGCCGACGTGCCGGTAGCCCAGCCGGGCGGCGTGCGGGGCGAGCAGCCCGGCCCCGCAGCCCAGGTCGACCAGCAGGGCGCCCGGCCGGGGCGCCGGCGGCAGCAGCTCGGCCCGGGCGGCGGCGATCCAGCGCAGCATCGCGAACGCCCCGTACGGCTGCCACCACTCGCCGGTCATAGCCTCGTACTGCCGCGGGTCGTTGCGCGGCAGTGCCAGGGCGCGGGACATGACCGCAGCCTAGGCGTGTCGCCGCGGCGCCGCCGGTCCCGGGCCGCGGCGCGCCCGGCTCAGGTGCGGCCCTCCTGCTCCTGCGCCTTGCGCAGGGTCGAGGAGTGCGGCAGCCAGTCGGCCAGCCGGACCGGGAAGCCGTCCTCGGTCAGCGTCGCCACCACCGCCGGGTCGTCGTCCACCACCACCGCGATCTCCCGGTCCCGGCGCAGCCGGCGCAGCTGGTCCCGCTTGGCCTCCCGGGCCGGCCGGAAGTCCCGGTCCCGGCGCATCAGCAGGGTCCCGTCGGGCAGGCCCTGCTCGGCCAGCCACCGCTCGGTCAGCGCCCGGTTGCGCTCCGGCCGGCCGGTGAGCCAGATCACGTCGTGGTCGGCGGCCAGCTCGAGCACCAGCGCCACCCCGGTCGCCAGCGGCGGGTCGTCGGCGGAGGAGGCGAAGAACTCGTCCCACCGCTTGGGGCGGCGCTCGATGAGGGGCAGCCGGTGCCGGACGTCGGCCACCACCCCGTCGATGTCGATCACGGCCAGCGGCCTGCGCTCCATCCCGGCAGTCTGCCGCACGCGTTTGACCTGGCCAGGAGCGGGGATCCGGGAGGCGCCGCCACCGCCGTCGGACCTCATGGGGAAATCTGTGCCCGTAGTCAGCCCGGTGCCCGCGCCCCGCGGGCCGCTGAGCGCCGCCCTGCTGACCGCGCTGGCCCGCGCGCCGCACCGCTGCCGGCGACTACCCGCGGACGGGCGCCTCACGCCGCGGGGTCCGGTCCGCGCCGGCCGGCGCCCGGCGGACCCGCCAGGCCACGAACAGCCCGGCCGGGATGAAGGCGAGCAGCCCGTACACCGCGGCCGGCAGCGCCATCTCCGCGCTGTCCAGCAGCGCCGGGCTGAGCGCGATCGCGATGGCGATGGCGCCGTTGTGCAGCCCGATCTCCAGCGCGGACGCGATCGCCTGCCGCTCGCCGACCCGGGCCAGCTTCGGCACCCAGTAGCCGACGGCCAGGCTGATCAGGCAGAAGAGCAGCGCCAGCGGCGCGATCGAGGTCAGCCCCTCGCGCAGCTCGGACCCGTTCTGCACCGCGGCGCCGACGATGATCAGCACCAGCACGGCCAGCGAGGCGACCTTGACCTTGCGCTCGGCCCGGGCGGCCCGGTCCGGGGCGTACCGGCGGACGAGCATGCCGATCGCGACCGGCACCAGCACGATCGCGAAGACCTGGGCCACCTTGTCCGCCTGCAGCCCGAGCTCCGAGGACGAGCCGAGGAAGTGGTCGACGGACAGGTTGACCACCAGCGGCAGGGTGACCACCGAGATCACCGAGTTGACCGCGGCCAGCGTGATGTTCAGCGCCACGTCGCCGCCGGCCAGGTGGCTGAACAGGTTGGACAGCGGGCCGCCGGGGGAGGCGGCCAGCAGCATCATGCCCACGGCCAGCTCGGGCTGCAGGTCGGCGGCGAGCACCAGGCCGAGGCAGACCAGCGGCAGCAGCACCAGCTGGCAGCCGAGCGCGACGAAGACCGCCCGCGGGTAGCGGGCCACGTGGGCGAAGTCGGCGACGGTGAGCGTCAGCCCGAGGCCGAGCATGACGATCCCCACCGCCACCGGCAGGGCCAGCGTCACCAAGCCGTCGCCCATGGCTGCCCCTCCCGCCGGACCGGTCGACCGGAACGCTAGAACGGGGCCGCCGGGCGGTCAGCCGGCAACAAGTTGTCAGCTCAGACCAGCACCTCGTCGACGAAGCACCAGCGCCAGTCCTCGCCCGGCTCGAACGAGCGGACCACCGGGTGGCTGTCCGCGCCGGCGTGCCGGCTGGCGTGCCGCTTCGGCGAGGAGTCGCAGCAGCCGACCTTGCCGCAGGTCAGGCAGAGCCGCAGGTGCACCCAGCGGGAGCCCTCGGCCAGGCAGTCCTCGCAGCCGTCGGTGGTGCTCGGCTCCGGCGCCGGCCCGAGCTCGGCGACGTGCGGACAGGCGGGTGCGGTCACGGGGCCTCCTAGGCGACACGGTGCTGGACGCGAACCTACGCCGGGATGCTCGCTCGCGCGGCCGGCGCGGATGCGGGAACCTTCGCACCGGCCGCGGTGTTCCGCGGGCACCCCCGTCCCTGGTGCCGGAAGGATCCGCACGTGCTCTTCGAGACGCTGCTGCTGCTGGCCGGCGCGGCCGCCGTGGCCGGGCTGGCCCGGCGGCTCCACTTGTCGGCGCCGTTGCTGCTGGTGGTGGCAGGGCTCGTCGCCTCGTACCTCCCGGGCGTGGAGGAGTACGAGCTGGAGCCGGAGGTCGTGCTCTACTTCATCCTGCCGCCGCTGCTGTTCGCCGCGGCCTGGCAGAGCTCGGTGATCAACTTCCGGCAGAACGCGCGGGCCATCGGCCTGCTGTCGGTCGGGCTGGTGCTCTTCACCACGCTGGTCGTCGGTCTCGCCGTGCACGCCGTGGTGCCGGACCTGCCGCTGGCGGCGGCGTTCGCGCTCGGCGCGATCGTGTCGCCGCCGGACGCGGTCGCGGCCACCGCGGTCGGCCGGACCGTCGGGCTGCCGCGCCGGCTGATGACGATCCTGGCCGGCGAGAGCCTGATCAACGACGCGACCGCGCTGACCGCCCTGCGGGTCTCGGTGGTGGCGGCGACGGTGGGCGGCTTCTCGATCTGGAAGGGGTTCGAGGAGTTCCTGCTGGCCGGCGTCGGCGGCGCCGCGATCGGGCTGGCCCTCGGCGTGCTGGCCGAGTGGCTGCTCCGGATCCTGCACGACTCGGTCCTGGAGAACACGCTGGTCCTGCTGGTGCCGTTCGTCGGGTATGCGGCGGCCGAGGAGGCGCATACGTCCGGCGTGCTCGGCGTGGTGGTGGCCGGGCTCTACCTCGGCCACCGGTCGCCGCGGCGGCAGACCGCGGCCACCCGGCTGCAGGGCACCGCGATCTGGCGGATGATCGAGTTCCTGCTCGAGTCGGCGGTCTTCGCGCTGATCGGCCTGCAGCTGCCGACCGTGCTGGAGAACCTGTCCGACCGGCCGACCGACGAGCTGGTCACCGCCGCCGTGGTCACCCTGGGCGTGGTGATCCTGGCCCGGATCGTGTGGGTCTACCCGGCGACCTACCTGCCCCGGCTGATCCCGAGCATCAGGGCCCGCGACCCCAACCCGTCCTGGCGCTACCCGACCGTCCTCGGCTGGGCCGGCATGCGCGGGGTGGTCTCGCTGGCGGCGGCCTTCGCGCTGCCGCAGGACTTCCCGGGCCGCGACCTCATCCTCTTCCTCACCTTCGTGGTGGTGATCGGCACCCTGCTGATACAGGGGCTGACGCTGCCGGCGCTGATCCGCTGGCTCGGCGTGGTCGGCCGGGACTCCCAGCAGGACCTGGTCCGGGAGGCCGGCGCCCAGCACGCCGCCGCGAACGCCGCCCTGGAGCGGCTGGACCGGGAGGTGGCGGCCAGCGGCGACGTGCCGGCGGACGTGGTCGCGCGGCTGCGGGAGAAGGCGGAGCTGCGCCAGTTCGGCGCGTGGGAGCGGCTCGGCGGCCGGGACAACGGCGCCGCCCAGGAGCCGCCGACGGTGTCCTTCCGCCGGCTGCGCCGGGCCATGATCGAGGCCGAGCGGGAGGTCTTCATCGACATGCGCGACCGCGGGCAGATCGACGAGGAGGTGCTCACCCGCGTCCAGCGCGAGCTCGACCTGGAGGAGGCCATCCTCGAACGCGACTGACCCGCCGCACCGGCGGCAGCAGCTTCCTCGCGACCGGCACCATGTGCTGCTTCGCCCGCGCTGGCGGTGGTGACCGGCGGACGGGGGTTTCGCCGGGGGCGGAACGGGAGTGGGAAGACGGCGGGGGCTGCCGGTGCTTGACTTGAGCACCATGACCGGCCCCGCTCCCGCCCGTGAGACCGACCGCGCCCCCCGCTCCCGTTGAGGGCCGCGTCGCGCGTCCGGCGATCCTGACCATCGACGACGACCCCAGCGTGTCCCGGGCCGTCGCCCGGGACCTGCGCCGCAAGTACGGCGAGCGCTACCGGATCGTCCGGGCCGAGTCGGGCCCGCAGGCGCTGGACGCGCTGAAGGAGATCAAGCTCCGCGGCGAGGAGGTCGCGGTGCTGCTCGCGGACTACCGGATGCCGGAGATGAGCGGCATCGAGTTCCTCGAGCAGGCGATGGACCTCTTCCCGCTGGCCCGCCGGGTGCTGCTGACCGCGTACGCGGACACCGACGCGGCCATCCAGGCGATCAACGTGGTCGACCTCGACCACTACCTGCTCAAGCCGTGGGACCCGCCGGAGGAGAAGCTCTACCCGGTGGTGGACGAGCTGCTGGCCGCGTGGACGGCCGTCGACCACCGGCCGGCCCGGGAGATCCGGGTGGTCGGGCACCGCTGGTCGGCCCGGTCGTACGAGGTGCGCGACTTCCTGGCCCGCAACTCGGTGCCGTACCGGTGGTTCCTGGCCGACGAGCCGGAGGGCGAGCGGCTGCTGGCCGCGGCCGGCCAGGACGGCGCCAAGCTGCCGGTGGTGGTCACCGAGGACGGCGAGCCGATGGTCGAGCCGACCGACGCCGAGCTGGCCGCCCGGGTCGGGCTGCCCACCACCCCGTCGACCGACTTCTACGACCTGGTCGTGGTCGGCGGCGGGCCGGCCGGTCTCGGCGCCGCCGTCTACGGCGGCTCGGAGGGCCTGCGCACCGTGCTGGTGGAGCGGCGGGCCACCGGCGGGCAGGCCGGCCAGAGCAGCCGCATCGAAAACTACCTGGGCTTCCCGGACGGGGTGTCCGGCGAGCAGCTGGCCGAGCGGGCCCGCCGGCAGGCGCTGAAGTTCGAGGTCGAGATGCTCACCGCCCGCAAGGTGACCGCGCTGGAGCAGCGCGGCTCGGCCCGGGTGGTGCGCTTCGAGGACGGCTCCGAGCTGTCCGCGCACACGGTCATCCTGGCCACCGGCGTGTCGTACCGGAAGCTGGAGGCCCCCGGCCTGGCCGAGCTCGCCGGCCGCGGCGTCTACTACGGCGCCGCCACCACCGAGGGGCCCAACTGCCGCAGCCAGGACGTGTACGTCGTCGGCGGGGCCAACTCGGCCGGCCAGGCCGCGATGTACTTCTCCCGGTACGCCCGGAAGGTCGTGCTGGTGGTCCGCGGCCGCTCGCTGGACGCGTCGATGTCGCGCTACCTCATCGACCAGGTCGAGAAGGTCGAGAACATCGAGGTCCGCTGCTGCACCGAGATCGTCGAGGGCGCCGGCGACGGTCACCTGGAGACGATGACGCTCCGGGACAACACCACCGGGGAGACCGAGACGGTCAAGTCGTCCTGGCTGTTCTGCTTCATCGGCGCCGCCCCGCTGACCGAGTGGCTGGACGGCACGCTGGCCCGCGACCAGCACGGCTTCGTGCTGGCCGGGCCGGACCTGCTCGTCGACGGCCGCCGGCCGGCCGGCTGGAGCCTGGAGCGCGACCCGTACCACCTGGAGACCAGCGTCCCCGGCGTCTTCGTGGCCGGCGACGTCCGCGCCGACTCGGTCAAGCGGGTCGCCTCCGCGGTCGGCGAGGGCGCGATGGCCGTGACGCTGGTGCACCGATACCTGGAGAAGCGATGAGCACCCTCACCCGGGACGACCTGCGCGGCCTGTTCCTCTTCGAGAGCCTGACCGACGCGCAGCTGGACTGGCTGGCCGAGCACGGCCGGGTCGAGACCTTCCCGGCCGGCGCCCAGGTGCTCACCGAGGGCGAGCCGGCGACCTGCTTCTACCTGCTCCTCGACGGCACCATCTCGCTGGCCCGGACCGTCGCCGGCGACCGGGTCGAGGTCAACCGCACCGACTACCGCGGGTCGTACTTCGGGGCCACCCAGGCCTACCTGGAGACCCAGGTGGAGTCGAAGAAGAAGTACGTGATGGACGTGCAGGCGGTCACCGACGCCACGCTCTACCAGCTGCCGGCGGAGGACTTCGGCCGGATCATGCGGGACTGGTTCCCGATGGCCATGCACCTGCTCGAGGGCCTCTTCTTCGGCATGCAGAATACGCAGCGCATCCTCGGCGAGCGGGAGCGGCTGCTGGCGCTGGGCTCGCTGTCCGCCGGGCTCACCCACGAGCTGAACAACCCGGCCGCGGCCGCCGTCCGGGCCACCTCGGCGCTGCGCGAGCGGGTCGCCGGGATGCGGCACAAGCTGGCCATGCTGGCCGGCGGCACGATCGACCCGGAGACGCTGCCGTCGCTGGTGAAGCTGCAGGAGGCCGCGGTCGAGCGGGTGGCCAAGGCGCCGAAGCTCAGCCCGATGGAGACCAACGACGCCGAGGACGAGCTCGGCGACTGGATGGAGGCGCACGACGTCACCGGCGGCTGGGACCTGGCCCCGACGCTGGTCGCGGCCGGGCTGGACGTGGAGTGGCTGGACAAGGCGGTCGGGCTCTGCCCGGTCGGCGCGACCGAGCCGGCGGTGCGGTGGCTGGCGTACACGGTCGAGACCGAGATGCTGATGAACGAGATCGAGGACGCCACCACCCGGGTGTCCACGCTGGTCGGTGCGGCGAAGCAGTACTCGCAGATGGACCGGGCACCGTTCCAGGTGGTGGACGTGCACGAGCTGCTCGACTCCACCCTGGTCATCCTCGGCCGGAAGCTGGACGGGCTCCGGGTGGTCAAGGAGTACGACCGGGGGCTGCCGCCGCTGCCGGCGTACGCGGCCGAGCTCAACCAGGTGTGGACCAACCTGATCGACAACGCGGTCGGCGCGATGCACGGCACCGGCACGCTGACCGTGCGCACGTCCCGGGAGGACGACTGCGCGGTGGTCGAGATCGGCGACACCGGCACCGGCATCCCGAAGAACATCCAGGCCCGGATCTTCGAGCCGTTCTTCACCACCAAGCCGGTCGGCCAGGGCACCGGGCTCGGCCTGGACATCTCCTGGCGCATCGTGGTCAAGAAGCACCACGGGGACATCCGGGTCACCTCGTCGCCCGGCGACACCCGCTTCCGCGTCATCCTGCCCCTCACCCCGCCTCCCGGCACCCCCGCTCCCGCCCCCGTCGAAGGCATCGACGACTGACCCCCACCGCCCAGCTCGGCCGCCCGGCGTGATAGCCGGGGGCGGGGGTGGGTAGGAGGGGGGTATGGGACTCGACGACAAGGTGGAGAACGCCAAGGACCGGCTCGCGGGGCGCGGCAAGGAGGCCGTCGGTGCGGCCACCGACGACGAGAGCCTGCGCGCGGAGGGCCGCGGCCAGCAGACCGAGGCCGACGTCAAGGACGCCGGCGAGAAGGTGAAGGACGCGGGCGAGAAGGTGAAGGACGCCTTCAACCGCTGAGCGGAGCGTCATCGGAGGGGCACCGGCACAAGCCGGTGCCCCTCCGGCGTGTACGGGGCCGTGAGTGGGGAATGCGGATGATCAGGAGGTGAGGGTCGATGCCCGCACGCAAGGACATGCCGTCCACCCTCAAGCGGTCGCCGAAGAAGGCGCAGGAGACCTGGGCCAAGACGCACGACTCCGCGGTGGAGTCGTACGGCGAGGGGGAGCGCGCCCACCGCACCGCCTTCTCGTCGCTGAAGCACTCGTACGAGAAGGTCGGCGACCACTGGGAGGCCAAGGGCGAGAAGGGCCCCTCGGACAAGCAGGCCGCGAAGTCGGGCTCCTCGGCCCGCAAGGGCGGGAAGACCGCCGGCGGCGTGGACGCCAACGCCTCGAAGAAGCACCTCATGGAGGTGGCGAGGAAGCTCGACGTCAGCGGCCGGTCCACGATGACCAAGGACGAGCTGGTCGAGGCCATCGGCAAGGCGAACAACCGCGAGTCGGCGAAGTCCCGGCGCAAGGGGAAGTAGCCCGATGACGACTGCGCCGGCCGACACGATCACCGTCGCTGGAGGACATCGCCGAGCCGCTGTCCAGCACGGCCGGACGCGAAGCGTGAGCGGAGATCACTGGGTGTCCCGTTTGGACACTTGATCGGCTCGGGTAGAGGTGGCGCATGGAATTCATCCTCTGGCTGATCGCCGTGGTGCTGGTGGTCTACGGCATCGTCAGCATCGTGCGCGGTGCGCTGCTGTTCGGCATCGTGCTGATCGTGCTGGGCCTGCTGGTGGGCCCGACCGGGGTCAGCCTCTTCACCTGACCGCCGTCGGCGTGAGGCCTGCCCGGCCGGGGTAGGGCACGCCCATGACGGCTGTGCGCAAGGTGAAGGCCGCGGCGCGCCGCGAGGCGGACGCGTACCGGGCCGGCGCGGAACGCCCGCTCGGGTCGTACCTGGCGACGATGGGCACGTACGCGGCCTCCGTGGCGGCGCTCGCCGGTGCCGGGGCGGTCGCCGGTCGGCGGCTGCCCGAGCGCGTCTCGCCGTGGGACGTGACGTTGCTCGGCGTGGCCACCCACAAGCTGAGCCGGCTGGTGGCCAAGGACACCGTGACCGCGCCGCTGCGCGCGCCGTTCACCGAGTTCGCCGGGCCGCAGGGGCAGGGCGAGCTGCACGAGGAGGTCCGCGGGCACGGCGCCCGGCACGCGGTCGGCGAGCTGCTGACGTGCCCGTTCTGCCTGGCCCAGTGGGTGGCCACCGGGTTCGCGGCCGGGCTGGTCTTCGCCCCGCGGGCGACCCGGCTGGTGGCCGCCACCTTCACCGCGGTCGCGCTGAGCGACGCCCTGCAGAACGTGTACGCAGTCCTGCAGAAGAAGGCGGAGGAGTAGCGCCGCCGGACGCCGGCCCGGCGACCCTCAGTAGCCCGGGGTCCCCCGATCGGGTTTGACCCCCATGGGGCCCGGGAAGCGTTTCCCCGAGGTGCTTGAGGCGCAGGCATCCACCCCCGACTGACCATCGGGCCGTCCACCGGGCGGCCCGCTACCGGAGGTGCCTGCGTGCGAGTCCTCGGCGTGAACGCGATCTACCACGACCCCGCGGCCGCCCTCGTCGTCGACGGCGAGGTCGTCGCGGCGGCCGAGGAGGAGCGGTTCAGCCGGCGCAAGCACGGCAAGCGGCCGGTCCCGTTCGCCGCCTGGGAGCTGCCCGAGCTGTCCGCCCGGTGGTGCCTGGAGCGGGCCGGGCTGACCGCCGCGGACGTCGACGTCGTCACCTACTCCTACGACCCGGCGCTGGTGCGCCCGCCCGAGGAGTCCGGCGTCCGGGACCCGTGGGACCACCTGCGGACCACGTACGCGCAGCGGGCCCCGCAGTTCCTGGCCTCCGCGCTGCCCGGGCTGGACCCGGACGCCGTCCGGTACGTCCCGCACCACGTCGCGCACGCCGCGTCCGCCGGGCTGGCCGCGCCGCACCCGGAGTCCTCGGTGCTGGTGCTGGACGGCCGCGGCGAGGCGGTCTCGCACCTGTCCGGCCGGTACGACCGGGCCGGCGCGCTGACCGTGCTGGCCAGCCAGGCGCTGCCGCACTCGCTCGGCCTGCTCTACGAGGACGTCACCGAGCACCTGGGCTTCCTGCGCTCGTCGGACGAGTACAAGGTGATGGCGCTGGCCTCGTACGGCGATCCCGCGGCACCTGCCGCTGCTGCGGGAGGCGATGCGGGCGACCGGCGACGGCGGCTTCCGGACCGACCCGGTGGCCTGGGACGCGCTGGTCAAGCGGCGGGACCCGGGCGCGGAGTGGACCTCCGAGCATGCCGACCTGGCCGCCAGCGTGCAGGCCCGGCTGGAGGAGGTGCTGCTCGAGCTGGCCCGCTGGCTGCACGGGCGGACCGGCGACCGGGTGCTGACCATGGCCGGCGGGGTCGCGCTGAACTGCGTGGCCAACTCGCGGCTGGCCGCCGAGGGGCCGTTCGAGGAGATCTGGGTGCAGCCGGCCGCCGGGGACGCCGGCACCGCGCTGGGCGGCGCGCTGCAGGCGGCCGCGGACGCGGGGGAGCGGGCGGCGCCGATGCCGGGCGCCGGGCTCGGCCGGGGCTGGACCGACGACGAGCTGGCCGCCTGGCTGGACACCGCGCGCTGGCCGTACGAGCGGCCCGCCGACCTCGCCGACGAGGTCGCGCAGGTGCTGGCCGCGGACGGGGTGGTGGCCTGGTTCACCGGTCGGTCCGAGTACGGCCCGCGGGCGCTCGGGCACCGGTCGCTGCTGGCCAACCCGGGCCGGCGGGAGACGCTGACGAAGCTCAACGACGTCAAGGGCCGGGAGCAGTTCCGGCCGGTGGCGCCGATGGTGCGGCTGGACCGCGCGGCGGACGTCTTCGACGGGCCGCTGCCCAGCCCGTACATGCTCTTCGTGCACCGGGTGCGGCGGGAGTGGGTGGACCGGATCCCGGCCGTGGTGCACGTGGACGGCACCGCCCGGGCGCAGACCGTGGACCCGGCCGAGGAGCCGGCGGTGGCCGCGCTGCTGGCCGCGTTCGAGCGCCGGACCGGGCTGCCCTGCCTGGTGAACACGTCGCTGAACACGGCCGGCCGGCCGATGGTGGACGACCCGCGGGACGCGCTGGAGCTGTTCGGCTCGGCGCCGGTGGACGTGCTCGTGCTCGGTCCCTTCCTGGTGCGCCGGCCGCCGGCGGGGGACCGGCGGTGACGGGGCCGGCCTACTCGGTGGTGGTGCCGACCGTCGGCCGGCCGAGCCTCCGGCCGCTGCTGGCCGCGCTGGCCGCGGCCCGGGGGCCGGCGCCGGCCGCGGTCGTGGTGGTGGACGACCGGCCGGAGCCGGCTGAGCTGCGTTGGCGCCGCTGGACCTGCCGGAGCTGCCCGGGCTGCAGGTGGTGCGGGGCGCGGCCCGCGGGCCGGCGGCGGCCCGCAACGCCGGCTGGCGGGTGACCACGACGCCGTGGGTGGCCTTCCTCGACGACGACGTGCTGGTGCCGGCCGACTGGCCGGCCCGGCTGGCCGCCGACCTGGCCGGGCTGCCGGCCCGGGTGGCCGGCTCGCAGGGCCGGCTGCGGGTGCCGCTGCCGGCCGACCGCCGCCCGACCGACTGGGAGCGCGGCACCGCCGGGCTGGCCGCCGCCCGCTGGGCGACCGCCGACATGGCGTACCGGCGGCGGGCGCTGGTCCGGGCCGGCGGCTTCGACGAGCGCTTCGGCCGGGCGTACCGGGAGGACGCGGACCTGGCCCTGCGGCTGCGCGACGCCGGCTTCGAGCTGGTCCGCGGGGACCGCGAGGTGACCCACCCGGTGCGGCCGGAGCCGCCCTGGGCGAGCGTGCGGGCCCAGCGCGGGAACGCCGACGACGCGCTGATGGCGCGGCTGCACGGGCGGGACTGGCGGGAGCGGGCCGAAGCGCCGCGGGGGCGCTTCCGGCGGCACCTGGCGGTGACCGGGCTCGGCCTGGTCGGTCTCGCCGGGCTGGCCGCCGGCCGCCGCCGGCTCGCCGTGGCCGGTGCGGCGGGGTGGCTGGCGGGGACGGCGGAGTTCGCCTGGGCGCGGATCGCGCCCGGCCCGCGGACCGCCGGCGAGGTCGGCCGGATGCTGGTCAGCTCGGCCGCGATCCCGCCCGTCGCGGTCGCCCACCGGCTGCGCGGCGAGCTGGCCCACCGGCGCGCCCGGCCGCACCCGGCCCCGGGGCTCGCGGTGCTCTTCGACCGGGACGGCACGCTCATCCACGACGTCCCGTACAACGGTGACCCGGCGCTGGTGCGCCCGGTGCCCGGCGCGCGCGCCGCGGTGGCCCGGCTGCGGGCCCGCGGGGTGCCGGTCGGGGTGGTGACCAACCAGTCCGGCATCGGCCGCGGCCTGGTCACCGCGGCCGACGTGGCGCGGGTGAACGCGCGGGTGGAGGAGCTGCTCGGCCCGTTCGACAGCTGGCAGTTCTGCCCGCACACGCCCGGCGACGGCTGCGGCTGCCGCAAGCCGGCGCCCGGCCTGGTGCTGGCCGCGGCGGCCGAGCTCGGCGTGCCCGCCGAGCGGTGCGTGGTGATCGGCGACATCGGCACCGACCTGGGCGCGGCCCGCGCGGCCGGCGCCCGGGCGGTGCTGGTGCCGACCCCGGTCACCCGGCCGCAGGAGGTGGCGGCGGCGCCCGCGGTCGCCCCGGACCTGCTCGCCGCGGTCGAGCTGGCGCTGCGCGGGGAGGCCGGATGAGCGCGCGGACCCGGGGCGGCCGGGTCCTGGTCGCCCGGCTGGACAGCGAGGGCGACGTGCTGCTCGCCGGCCCGGCGGTGCGGGCGGTGGCCGCGCACGCGACCGAGGTGGTGCTGCTGGTCGGCCCGCGCGGCCGGCAGGCGGCCGCGCTGCTGCCCGGGGTCGACGACGTGCTGGTCTGGCGGGCGCCGTGGATCGACCCGGAGCCGGAGCCGGTCGACCCGGCCGCGGTCGAGGCGCTGGTGCGCCGGCTGCGGGAGCTGGGTCTGGCCGAGGCGGTGCTGCTCACCTCGTACCACCAGTCCCCGCTGCCGCTGGCGCTGCTGCTCCGGCTGGCCGGGGTGCCGCGGGTGAGCGCGGTCAGCGACGACTACCCGGGCTCGCTGCTGGACGTCCGGCACCGGCTGCCGGCCGACCTGCCGGAGGCGGAGCGGGCGCTGTCCACCGCGGCCGCGGCCGGCTTCGCGCTGCCGGCCGGCGACGACGGGGCGCTGCGGGTGCGCCACCCGCTGCCGGACGTGGCCGCGCTGACCGGCCAGCGCCCGTACGTGGTGCTGCACCCGGGCGCCTCGGTGCCGGCCCGGGCCTGGTCGCCGGAGCGGTGCGCGGCCGCGGTGGCCGCGCTGGCCGCGGCCGGCCGGCGGGTGCTGGTGACCGGCGCCCCGGCCGAGGCGGCGCTCACCGCCGCCGTCGCCGGCCGGGACGGGGTCGACCTGGGCGGCCGGACGTCGTTCGCCGAGCTGGCCGCCGTGCTGGCCGGCGCGGACGCGGTGGTGGTCGGCAACACCGGCCCGGCGCACCTGGCCGCCGCGGTCGGCACCCCGGTGGTGTCGCTGTTCGCGCCGGTGGTGCCGGCCGCCCGGTGGGCGCCGTACCGGGTGCCGACCGTGCTGCTCGGCGACCAGCAGGCGCCGTGCCGGGACAGCCGGGCCCGGACCTGCCCGGTGCCCGGCCACCCGTGCCTGGACTCGGTCACCCCGGACGACGTGGTGGTGGCCGTGGACAAGCTGGCGGTGCCGGCATGAAGGTCCTGAGCTGGCACGTGCACGGGGCCTGGAGCACCGCCTTCGTGCAGGGCGCCCACGACCACCTGGTGCCGGTGGTGCCCGGCCGGGGGCCGGACGGGCGGGGCCGGGCGGCCACGTACCCGTGGCCGGAGACGGTGACCGAGATCACCCCGGCCGAGCTGGCCGGCGCCGAGGTCGACGTCGTCGTGCTGCAGCGGCCGCGCGACCTGGAGCTGGCCGACGCCTGGCTGGGCGGCCGGCGGGTCGGCGTGGACGTGCCGGCCGTGTACGTCGAGCACGACTGCCCGCGCGGCGACGTGCCGCACACCCGGCACCCGCTGGCCGGCCGGGACGACATCCCGCTCGTGCACGTCACCCACTTCAACCAGCTGATGTGGGACTCCGGCCGGGCCCCGACCACGGTGATCGAGCACGGGGTGCCCGACCCGGGCCCGCGCTGGACCGGCGAGCTGCCGCGGGCCGGCGTGGTGGTGAACATGCCGGCGCGGCGCGGCCGGCTGGTCGGCGCCGACCTGCTGCCCGCGTTCGCCGCGGCCGCCCCGCTGGACCTGTTCGGCATGGGCACCGACCAGGTGCCGGGGGTGACCGCGCACGACCTGCCGCAGGCCGAGATGCACGAAGCGCTGGCATGCCGCAGGGTGTACGTGCACCCGTTCCGGTGGACGTCACTCGGCCTCTCGCTGGTCGAGGCGATGCACCTGGGGATGCCGGTGGTCGTCGTGGCCACCACGGAGGCGGTCGAGGCGGTGCCGCCTGCGGCCGGCGCCTGTTCCACGCGCGTGGACGTGCTGGTGGCTGCGGTGCGGCATTACCTGGTCGATCGGGACGCGGCGGCCGAGGCCGGCCGGGTCGCCCGGCAGGCGGCCCTGGCCCGGTACGGGCTGGAGCGGTTCACCGACGACTGGGACCGACTGCTGAAGGAGGTGACCCGATGAGGATCGCGATGGTGTCGGAGCACGCCAGCCCGCTCGCCGCCGTCGGCGGCGTGGACGCGGGTGGGCAGAACGTGCACGTCGAGGCGCTGTCCCGGGCGCTGGCCCGGGCCGGTCACGAGGTGACCGTGCACACCCGGCGGGACTCGGCGGACCTGCCCGGGCGGGTGGTGACCGAGGACGGTGTGGTGGTCGAGCACCTCGACGCCGGGCCGGCCGAGCCGCTGCCGAAGGACGAGCTGCTGCCGTACGTCGGCGACCTGGGCCGGGCGCTGGCCGACCGCCTCGCCGCGGACCCGCCGGACGTGGTGCACGCGCACTTCTGGATGTCCGGGCTGGCCGCGGTGGCCGCCGCCCGGCAGCTCGGCCGGGCCGAGCCGCCGGTGGTGCAGACCTTCCACGCGCTCGGGGTGACGAAGAAGCGCTTCCAGGGCCGGCAGGACACCAGCCCGCCGGTGCGGATCCGGATGGAGCGGGCGCTGGCCCGGGACGTGTCCGCGGTCATCGCGACCTCGACCGAGGAGTCGCAGGAGCTGGTCCGGCTGGGCGCGGCCCGGCAGCGGGTCACCGTGCTGCCCTGCGGGGTCGACGTCGAGCAGTTCAGCCCGGAGGGGCCGGTGGCCGACCGCGGCCCGCTGCGCCGGGTGCTCTCGGTCGGCCGGCTGGTGCCGCGGAAGGGCTTCGACACGGTGATCCGGGCGCTGGCCGCGGTGCCGGACACCGAGCTGGTCGTCGCCGGCGGCCCGGCCGCCGGGCGACCTGGCCGACGACCCGGAGGCGGTCCGGCTGCGCCGGCTGGCCGAGCGGCTCGGCGTCGCCGACCGGGTCCGGCTGGTCGGCGCGGTGCCCCGGCTGGACATGCCGGCGCTGCTGCGGTCGGCCGACCTGGTCGTCTGCGCGCCCTGGTACGAGCCGTTCGGCCTGGTGCCGCTGGAGGCGATGGCCTGCGGGGTGCCGGTGGTGGCCAGCGCGGTCGGCGGCTTCCTGGACACCGTGGTGGACGGCGCGACCGGCATCCTGGTGCCGCCGCAGCGGCCGGACCGGCTGGCCGCGGCGATCCGCAAGCTGCTGGCCGAGCCGTTCTGGCGGGAGGCGTTCGGCACCGCGGGGGTGGACCGGGCCCGGTCCCGCTACTCCTGGGACCGGATCGCCGCCGGCACGGTCGAGGTGTACGAGCGGGCGCTCGAGGTCGCCGGGGTCGCCGGGGCCGAGCTGGCTCCGGCGGCGGTGACCGGGGCGTGACCGGGCGGACCGCCCCGCGCCCGCTGGTGGTGGTCGGGGACGCGCTGCTGGACCGGGACGTCACCGGCCGGGCCGACCGGCTCAGCCCGGACGCGCCGGTGCCGGTGGTGTCCGCGGTGACCGAGGCGGAGCGGCCCGGCGGGGCGGCGCTGGCCGCGCTGCTGGCCGCGCTGGACCGGCCGGCCGGCGGGGTGGTGCTGGTGACCGCGCTGGGCGCCGACCCGGCCGGGGAGCGGGTGGCGGAGCTGCTGGCCGCCGCCGGGGTGACCGTGGTCGCCGGCCGGCTGGCCGGCCGCACCCCGGAGAAGGAGCGGGTCCGGGTGGCCGGGCAGTCGCTGCTGCGGCTGGACCGGGACGACGGCCCCGCCGCCCCGGCCGAGGGCACCCCGGCGATGCGGGAGGCGCTGGCCGGCGCCGGCGCGGTGCTGGTGTCCGACTACGGCCGGGGGCTGGTCGCCGGCGCGGAGCTGCGCGGCTGGCTGGCCGGCGCGGCCCGCCGGCTGCCGGTGGTGTGGGACCCGCACCCGCGCGGCGAGGCACCGGTGCCCGGGGTGCGGCTGGCCACCCCCAACCTGGCCGAGGCGGTCGGCTTCGCCGGCACGGCGGCCGGCTCGGGAGCCGGCGGCGGGGTGACCGTGGCCGCGCGGGCCGGCCGGGAGCTGGCCCGGCGCTGGCGGGCCGGCGGGGTCGCGGTGACCCTCGGCGCCGGCGGGGCGCTGCTGGCCACCGCCGACGACGTGCCGCTGATGGTGCCGGCGCCCGAGCAGGTGGCGGGCGACCCGTGCGGCGCCGGCGACCGCTTCGCGTCCGCCGTCGCCGCCCGGCTCGCCGCCGGGGACCTGCCCAGCGAGGCGGTCACCGCCGGCGTCGCCGCCGCCTCCGCGTACGTCGGCGCCGGCGGTCCCGCGTCGCTGCCGCCGGAGCCGCGGCCGGCGTCCGAGCCGTCGCTCCCGGGCGGGGTGGACGAGGTGGTGCGGCGCACCCGCGCCGCCGGCGGCACCGTGGTCGCCACCGGCGGCTGCTTCGACCTGCTGCACGCCGGGCACGTGGCCACCCTGGAGGCGGCCCGCCGGCTCGGCGACTGCCTGGTGGTGTGCGTGAACTCGGACGCCTCGGTGCGCCGGCTCAAGGGCCCGGCCCGGCCGCTGGTGCCGGAGCGGGACCGGGTCCGGGTGCTGGCCGCGCTGGGCAGCGTGGACGCGGTCACCGTGTTCGACGAGGAC
The DNA here is from genome assembly GCA_963849885.1 of uncultured Actinomycetota bacterium. Classification (GTDB taxonomy): domain Bacteria; phylum Actinomycetota; class Actinomycetes; order Mycobacteriales; family CADCTP01; genus CADCTP01. The sequence goes on from CAWKIV010000009.1 coordinate 70,667, forward strand.
ACGCCGCTGGCCGTGCTGGACCGGATCCGTCCGGACGTGTGGGTGAAGGGCGGCGACTACACCGCGTCCGCGCTGCCGGAGACCGGCCTGCTGGCCGGCTGGGGCGGCGAGGTCGTGGTGGTGCCGTACCTGGAGGGCCGCTCCACCAGCCGGCTCGTCGCGATGGCGACCGGCTCGACCGGAGGGAATGGGACATGAGCGAGCAACCGCTGGGCACCGTGCTGGTGACCGGGGGCGCGTCCGGGCTGGGCGCGGCCACGGTGGCCGCGGTCGCGGCCGCCGGCGGCCGGGCCCTGGTGCTGGACCGGGTGCCGCCGCCGGACGGGGTGCCGGCCGCCGACTTCGAGCCGGTCGACCTGGCCGACGCCCGCGCGGCCGAGGCCGCGGTGCGCGCGGTGGCGGACCGGGCCGGCGGGCTGGACGCGGTGTTCACCGCGGCCGGCACCGACCGGTGCGGCACGCTGGCCGAGGTGCCGGGGGAGGAGTGGGACCGGGTCGTCCTGGTCAACCTCATCGGCACCGCCGCGGTGGTCCGGGCCGCGCTGCCCTACCTGGAGCGCTCGCACGGCCGGGTGGTCACCTGCGCGTCCACGCTCGGGCTGCGGGCGCTGTCGGACGCGAGCGCGTACTGCGCCTCGAAGTTCGGCGTGGTCGGCTTCACCCGGGCGCTGGCGGTGGAGACCCAGGGCAGCATCGGGGTGACCATGCTGGTGCCCGGCGGGATGCACACCGCGTTCTTCGACGGCCGGGACGAGAAGTACAAGCCGCCGGCGGACGCGAAGCTCAACCGGCCCGAGGACGTCGCCCGGGCCGTGCTCTTCGCGCTGCGGCAGCCGCCGGGCTGCGAGGTCCGGGAGCTGGTGGTGACCCCGTCCCGGGAGAGCTCGTGGCCGTAGGGTCCGGCACCGTGCTGGTGCTGCGCGCCCTCGGGCTGGGGGACCTGCTGACCGCGGTGCCGGCGCTGCGCGGGCTGCGGGCGCTGGCGGCGGGGTCGGGTGACCGGCTGGTGCTGGCCGCGCCGGCCGGGCTGGCCCCGCTGGCCCTGCTGACCGGCGCGGTGGACGAGGTGCGGCCGGCCGACGGGCTGGCCGCGCCGCCCGGGCTGCCGGCCGCCGGCCCCCCGCCGGCGCTGGCGGTGAACCTGCACGGCCGCGGCCCGCAGAGCACCCGGGCGCTGCTCGGGCTCGGACCCGGCCGGCTGTGGGCGTACGCGCACCCGGAGCTGCCGGAGGTGGCCGGGCCGGCCTGGCGGGACGGCGAGCACGAGGTGGCCCGCTGGTGCCGGCTGCTGGCCGCGTACGGGGTGGCCGCGGACCCCGCCGACCTGGACCTGCCGGCCCCGCCGGACCCGGGGCCGGCGCCCGGCGCGGTGGTGCTGCACCCCGGCGCGGCGGCGGGCAGCCGGCGCTGGCCGGCCGGCCGGTTCGCCGCGGTCGCGGCCGGGCTGCGCCGGGCCGGCCACCCGGTGGTGGTCACCGGCAGCGCGGCCGAGCGCCCGCTGGCCACCGCGGTCGCGGTCCGGGCCGGGCTGCCGCCGGCCGCCGTGCTGGCCGGCCGGACCGACCTGCTCGGGCTGGCCGCGCTGGTCGCCGGCGCCCGCCTGGTGGTCTGCGGCGACACCGGCCTCGGGCACCTGGCCACCGCGTACCGGACGCCGTCGGTGCTGCTGTTCGGGCCGACCCCGGCCGAGGAGTGGGGGCCGCCGGCGGACCGGCCGCAGCACGTGGTGCTCCGGCACGGCCCCGGCCGCCGCGACCCGCACGCCGACGCGCCCGACCCCGGGCTGCTCGCGATCGGGGTCCCCGAGGTGCTCGCCGCCGCCGAGGCGCTGCTGGGGTCGAGGAGGCTGGCCGGTGCCGCGACTGCGCCGTAGCGACCCGGCCCGGCCCGGCCTGACCCGCCGCCGGGCCGGCCGCGGCTGGGTGGTGCTGGACGCCGGCGGGCAGCGGGTCACCGACCCGGACGTGCTCGGCCGGGTCCGCGCGCTGGCCATCCCGCCGGCCTGGCAGGACGTGTGGATCTGCGCGGACCCGGCCGGGCACATCCAGGCGGTCGGCACCGACGCGGCCGGCCGCCGGCAGTACCGCTACCACGACGTGTGGCGGCAGCACCGGGACCGGGCCAAGCACGTGCGGGTGCTGGAGGTGGGGGAGCGGCTGCCGACGATGCGGCGGCGCTGGAAGCGGCACCTGGCCCGGCCGGACCTGGACCGGGAGCGGGTGCTGGCCGCCGCGGCCCGGCTGCTCGACCTGGGCCTGTTCCGGGTCGGCGGCGAGGAGTACGCCGAGGAGAACAGCACCTACGGGCTGGCCACGCTGCGCCGCGAGCACGTCAGGGTGCGCCAGGGCCGGCTGGTGTTCGACTACCCGGCGAAGGCCGGCATCCGCCGGCTGGAGGTGGTCGAGGACCCGACGGTGGCCGAGGTGGTGACCGCGCTGCGCCGGCGCCGGGACGACCCCAACCCGGAGCTGTTCGCGTACCGCAGCGGCGGGTCCTGGTCGGACGTGAAGAGCGCGACCGTCAACGACTACCTGCGCGAGGTGTCCGGGCTGGACATGTCCGCGAAGGACTTCCGCACCTGGCACGCCACCGTGCTGATGTCCGCGGTGCTGGCCCGGCACGAGCCGGTGCCGCGGTCGCGGACCGCCCGGAACAAGGCCGTCCGGGCCGGGTACGTCGAGGTCAGCGAGGCGCTCGGGAACACCCCGGCGGTGTGCAAGGCGTCGTACGTGGACCCGCGGGTGGTCGACCTCTTCCACGACGGCACGGTGATCGCGCTGCCGCCGCGCAAGCGCAGCGACGACGCGATGCGCTCGGCGCTGGAGAAGGAGGTCCTGGACCTGCTCCGGACCGACCCGGACGACTGAGCCGGCGGGCCGGCGGCCGGAACAGGACGGCCGGGGGTCAGCCGAGCCAGCGGCGGATCGGCTTGGCGGCGAGGGCCTTGCGGGCGGCCGGCAGGCCGGTCTCCAGCCCGTGCGCGGCCTCGGCCTGGCGGGCGTGCAGCAGCCCGTAGGTGAACGTATTCTCCCCGGCGGCGTACGCGGCCAGGCCGGCCTCCCGGAGCAGGTCCCGGGTGACCACCGAGTCGTGGTGGTCGCCGAGCAGCTCCTGCAGGTCCTCCATCGCCTCGGCCAGCTGGCCCGCCGGCGCGCCGGCGGCCGGCGCGGCCGCCTCGGCCGCGTACCGCGCCTGCTTGGCCGACTTGCGCGCCTCGTGCAGCGCCTCGTCCTGGCCCAGCACGCCGGGCAGCGGCGGCCCGGCCGCGTCGGCCCGGTCGGCGGCCCGGTCGGCGGCGGCCAGCAGCCGGTGCACCTTGGCGGTCACCTTGCGCACCCGGCGGCGCAGCTCCGGCCCGGCCGGCCGCCCGCCCCGCTCGGTCGGCGGCGCGGTGAGCAGCGCGTCGAGGTCCTCCAGCAGCGCCGCGTACCGCCTGCCGTCGAGGACCGCGATCAGCGCCCGCCGGTGCTTCGCGGTGCTCGCCCGCAGCCCGTCGCTGAGCCGGGCCGCCACCGGGCCGAGCACCAGCTCGGCCGGCTCCGCGGCCAGCGCCGCGTCCAGCCGGGCCGCCATCACCTCGCTGTCCCGGACCTGGCCGAGCGCCTCGGCCAGCCAGCGCAGCTCGGCGCGCAGCCGGTCGGTGGTGTCCCGGTCCCAGAGCGGGCGGAAGGTCTTGAACGTGCTGCGCAGCCGCCGGGTGGCCACCCGCATCTTGTGCACCGAGTCCGGCTCGTCCCGGCGCACCCGCGGGTCCCGGCTGACGATCGCGTCCCGCTGGGCCCGCACGTACTCGCCGACCACCGCGGCGGCGGACCCGGGCGGCCCGGCCGCCGGTGCCTCGGCCGGCCACCGCCCGTCCAGCGCGCGGGCGATCTTGGCCGGGTCGGCGGACCGCCGGGCGCCGGCCGCCCGCAGCTCCCGGTCGACCTTCTTCAGCAGGTCCCGGTCGCCGTCGACCAGCTCGACCTCGAGCTCCCGCCACTGCTGGTCGGCGGCCGGGTCCGCGGTCAGCGCGGTGCTGACCAGGTCGTCGGCGACCAGCGCGAGCACCCGGCCGTCAGGGTCCAGCAGCGGCCGCTCGGTGCGGGTGGTGGAGATCGTCACCATCGGCCGCAGCCGGCCGCCCCGGGCGACCGCCCGGACCTCGGCCGCGACCGCGGCCGGCACCACCCCGGCCCGGCCCAGCGGCAGCTGCACCTCGTCCCGCTCGTCGGCGGACTGGTAGCGCTTGACGTGCCAGCCGGCGTCGGTGCCGCCGGTGCGCCGGCGCAGCGCCACCTTGTCCTGGGCCAGCCGCAGGTCGGGGGTGTCGTAGTAGACGGCGGTGAGCTGGTGCACGACCGGCTCACCCAGAGCGACCCCGGGGATGCCGTCCGGCACCGCGAAGCCGACCGGGACCTCGTACTTCCGCTCGATCTCGCTGGCCATGCGTGCAGGTTACCGGCCGTTGGTGACTGCGCCAGGCGCCGGTCATCCGCCGTTCACGCCGGCCGGGCTCAGAACCGGTGGTCCTCCCGGTGCAGGCCGAGCGCCTCGGCGACCTCGCCGACGTTCTGGTAGACCCGGCCGGAGGGCAGCTGCCGGACCAGCTCGCGCAGCCGGTCCGGCGCGTCGGTGTCGATCAGGTGGCCGAGCAGCCCGGACTCGTCGTTGGGGAACGCGGCCCGGGTCAGCGCGGCGGCCAGCGTGCTGCGCAGCTCCACCTCGGCGGCGGTCATCCCGGGCGGGGGAGCGGGCTGCCGGTCGGCCGGCTCGCCGAGGCGGCCCGGATCGGGCTGGTCCTCGCCGGCCGGCTCGGCCTCCTTCCACTCCTCGGCCCGGGTCGGGCGCTCGGCCCGCATCATGCCCTCGACCTCGTGCCCCATCTCCTCGTCGACACGGGGGGAGTGCTTGCTGCTGCCGCGCTCCATGCTCAGCCTTCCTCGGGAAGTCGGACCAGCACCGTACCGTCCGGCTCGACCCGGACCTGCAGCACGGGTTGCGGGTGGGTGGTCGGGCCGCGGCGGACCCCGCCGTCGGCGACCGCGAAGACGCTGCCGTGCCAGGGGCAGGTGACGCACAGCTCGTCGCCGCCGCCGGTCAGCTCGCCCTCGGACAGCGGCCCGGACAGGTGCGAGCACTCGTCGAACAGCGCGTCCACCCGGTCGCCGCGGCGCAGCACGAAGACCGGCACCCCGTCGAGCACCTTGCGCACCGGCCGGCCCTCGGGCAGCTCGTCCCGCGGGCACAGCCGGGTGAACTCCTCCGGCAGCAGGTGCGGCGCCTGCTCGGCGTGGTTGACCCCGGCCGCCTGCCGGTACGCCAGGTGGCCGCCCAGGTAGGCGGCCGCGCCGCCGACGGACAGCGCGGCCAGGCTCAGCGCGGTGCCGCGGACCTGCCGGCCGCGCCGCCGGGCCCGCCAGGAGGCCAGCTGCAGGCCGAGCGCGACCACGTTGCCGGCGGCGTGCACCAGGCCGGTGCGCTGCTGCTGCGGGTGCAGGTCGGACCAGTCCGCGGCGCCGGCGGCGGCGGTCGGCACGGTGGCCAGCACGCCCAGGCCGACCAGCGCCTGCGCGGCCCGCCGGCCGCCGGGCAGGAAGTCCAGCACGGACGCGGAGATCCAGCTGCCCAGCGGCAGGATGACCAGCGCCGGGTGCAGCGCGTGGCCGAGCGGGACGCCGTGCAGCACGTCCCGCACCGCGGGCGAGGGCAGGCTCGCGTCCACCGCCTTCTTCACCGCGGCGACCGAGCCGTCCAGCGACTCGGCCCGCTCGACCTTCCCGACGGCGGTCTCCAGCGGCGGCAGTGGGCGCATGGGATCGTCGTTCCGCCAGGGCGGCCGGCGAAACCTCACCCCCGGCGCCGCCGACAGCCGCGGTCATCCGGGGGCCCTTCTGGGTAGCGAGGTGTCGGGGTGTGTCGGGAGGTGTGCCGGGGTGGGAGGGCAGCGGAGCCGGTCCGGGCACATGAACCGCTCGGGCGTGGGTAGTCCGCTGCCGACCGCCGGCGGCCCGCGCCGGCCCGGACGAGGAGGAAGCGGACGTGGCCGAGGCCCACGGCGTCCCGCCGGCCGATCTGCCGGAGGTGGTCCTGCTGCGCGAGCTGCGCCACCTGCACGAGACCCGGCACGACACGTTCCTGCACGGCTCCGCGGACGCGCTCGAGATGCACACCCGGCGCACCGCGGAGCTGGAGGACGAGTACCTGCGCCGGCACCCGGAGCGCGAGGTCGACCCGGAGCGGCTGCGGGCCGGCGCCCGGAAGCGGGCGGACCAGCCGTGACCGACCGGCTGGCGGCGCTGCTGCCGGCCTTCGCCGGGCTGGACGTCGTGGTGGTCGGTGACGTGCTGCTGGACGCCTGGATCGACGGGGCCGCCGACCGGCTGTGCCGGGAGGGGCCGATCCCGGTGGTCGACGTCGCCCGCACCCGGCTGGCGCCCGGCGGCGCCGGGAACACCGCCGCGAACCTGGCCGGCCTGGGCGCCCGGGTCCGGCTGGTCGGCCCGGTCGGCGACGACGCCGACGGGGCCGCGCTGCGCCGGGTGCTGGCCGAGCACGGGGTCGACCCGGCCGGGCTGGTCACCGTGCCGGGCCGGCCGACCCCGGCCAAGCGCCGGCTGCTCGCGGACGGCCAGCTGGTCGCCCGCTTCGACACCAGCCCGGCGCCGCTCGCGGACGCGGGCCCGCTGGCCGCCGCGGTCGCGGCCGCGCTGCCGGCCGGCGCCCGGCTGCTGGTCTCCGACTACGGGCTGGGCGTCGCCGCCGGCCCGGTGCGGGACGCGGTGACCGCGGCCCGGGCGGGGCTGGCCCTGCTGGTGGTGGACGCGCACGAGCTGGCGCCGTGGGCGGCCGCCCGGCCGACCGCGGTCACCCCGAACGCGGCCGAGGCCCGCCGGCTGGTCGCCGCCGGCCCGCTCCCGGCCGCCGGCCGGGTCGCCGCCGGAGCCGCGGGCCGGGCCGCCGCGAGCCCGGTTCCGGACGACTCGGGTCCGGTGGCGTTCGCCGTCGCGCACGCGGCCGAGCTGCTCGCCGCGGCCGGCGCCGGCATGGTGGTGGCCACCGCGGACGCCGAGGGCGCGGTGCTGCTGCGCCCGGACCGGCCGCCGCACCGGGTCCCGGTCCGGCCGGTGCCGGAGGACCGCACCACCGGGGCCGGCGACACCGCCACCGCCGCGCTCACCCTGGCCCTGGCCGCCGGGGCCGACCCGGCCACCGCGGTGGAGCTGGCCTGCGCGGCCGCGGACTGCGTGGTCCGCCGGCCCGGCACGGTGGTCTGCGACGCGGCGGCGCTGGCCCGCTGCCTGGACGGCGGGGGCGCGGTGGTGACCGCGGCCGAGCTGGCCGGCCTGGTCGCCGGCTACCGCCGGGCCGGGCTGCGGATCGCGTTCACCAACGGCTGCTTCGACCTGCTGCACCCCGGCCACCTGGCGTACCTGGAGGAGGCCCGGGCGCTCGCGGACGTGCTGGTGGTCGGGCTGAACAGCGACGCCGGGGTGCGCCGGCTGAAGGGCCCGGACCGGCCGGTCACCGGGGAGGCGGACCGGGCCGCGCTGCTGGCCGCGCTGCCGGCGGTGGACCACCTGGTGGTCTTCGACGCGGACAGCCCGGTCGAGCTGCTGGAGCTGGTCCGCCCGGACGTGTACGTCAAGGGCGGCGACTACACCCCGGAGATGCTGCCCGAGACGGCGGTGGTGGAGCGGCTGGGCGGCACCGTGCGGACGGTCGGCTACCTGGCCCGCCGGTACTCCGGAAAGACCGTCGACCCCGTCCGCGCCGGCACCACCCCCGGGCTGAGCACGGCTGAGCACGGCTGAGCACGGCTGAGCACGGCTCGGAGGGCCCGGACCACCTGGTCCGGGCCCTCCCGCGCGCGTCCGCCCTACGGCGTCGGGCGGTCCACCTCGCCGCGCCAGGCGCCGGTCTGGGTGCCCCGGCCCTCGATGAAGTCCTTGAACCGCTTCAGGTCGCCCTCGGCCCGCCGGCCGACGATGCCGAGCTTGTCCCCGACGTTCTCGACCAGGCCCTCGGGCTCGAAGTCCATCTGCAGCATGACCCGGGTCTGGTTCTCGTCGAGCCGGTGGAAGGTCACCACGCCGGCCTGCTTCGGCCCGTCCACGGTGGTCCAGGCGACCCGCTCGTCCGGGTGCTGCTCGGTGATCTGCGCGTCGAACTCGCGGCCGACGCCGCCGATCGAGGTCACCCAGTGGGTCATCGTGTCCGAGGTCTGCTCGATCCGGTCCACGCCTTCCATGAACTGCGGGAACGACTCGAACTGGGTCCACTGGTCGTACGCCGTGCGCACCGGCACGGCCACGTCGATCGACTTCTCGACGGTGCTCATCACGCCTCCTGTCTCGGGTACACCCCAGGCGTGCCCGGCCCCGGGCACGCCAAACGGGCTCGACCAACACGTGACCCGATCCACTCGGATGGCCCGCCGGTGTGCCGGCCGACCCGGGCGGGTACCGCTCGGAACTGTGAGCACGCTGGAGACCACCACGCCCGACGCCCAGTCCACCCCGGCGGTGTCGCCCGCCGACGCCGACCTGCTGGAGACCGTGAAGAAGGCGGCGGTGGAGCTCAAGCGGGCCGAGATCCCGTTCGCGCTCTGCGGCGGCTGGGCGGTGTACGCCCGCGGCGGCCCCCGGTCCGAGCACGACGCCGACTTCGCGCTGAACGAGCAGGACCTGCCGCGGGCGCTGGACGTGCTGACCGCGGCCGGCTTCCGCCGCGACGAGGAGGCGCCGGAGGACTGGCTGGCCAAGGTCTGGGACCGGGGCAACCTGGTCGACCTGATCTTCCGGCTGGCCGGCGAGGCGGTCACCCCGGACTTCTTCGACCGGGTCGACACGCTCGAGGTCGGCTCGGTGCAGATGCCGGTGCTGGCCGCGACCGACCTGGTGGTGACCAAGCTGCTGACCTACCGCGACCACTACTGCGACTTCGCCACCTCGCTGCCGATGGTGCGGGCGCTGCGCGAGCAGGTCGACTGGACCGCCGTGCGGGAGCGGACCGCGCGGTCGCCGTACGCGGAGGCGTTCGTGTTCCTGGCCGACCGGCTGGGGCTGACCGACCGGAGGCCGGAGTGAGCGGTCCGGACGACCCGTACTACCTGGAGGCCCGCATCGCCCGGCGGCTGGCCGAGGACCCGGACACCGCCGAGCTCGGCGTCCGGGTCGCGGTGCACGGCGACGCGGTCCACCTCACCGGCGACGTGGCCTCCGAGGAGCGGCGCCGGCACCTGGTCGCCGCGGCCGCCGCGGAGGCCGGCGACCTGCAGGTCCGCGACGACCTGCGGGTGACCTGCGCGGAGCCGCCGACGAGCGCCGAGGACCTGCGGTGATCCGGGTCGCCGCGGTCGGCGACGTGCACCTCGGCGCGGACGCCTGCGGCCACCTGCGCCCGGCGCTGGAGTCGCTGCCCGAGGTCGCCGACGTGCTGCTGCTGGCCGGCGACCTGACCCGGCACGGCACCGTGGACGAGGCGGGGTGCGTGGCCGCCGAGTTCCGCGACCTCGGGGTGCCGGTGGTCGCCGTGCTGGGCAACCACGACTACCACTCCGACTGGCAGGACGAGATCACCAAGGTGCTGCAGGACGCCGGGCTGACCGTGCTGGAGGGCGAGGCGGCGGTGGTCGCGGCCGGCGGCGAGCGGCTCGGGGTGGCCGGGGTGAAGGGCTTCGGGCTCGGCTTCGCCGGGCGCAGCTGCAGCAACTTCGGCGAGCCGGAGAGCAAGGCCTTCGCCGGGCACGGGCGGGCGGTGGCGACCCGGCTCGCCGGCGCCCTGGACGGGCTGGCCGACCGGTGCGACCGGGTGGTCGCGCTCACCCACTACTCGCCGGTGGCGGACACGCTGGCCGGGGAGCCGCCGGAGATCTTCCCGTTCCTCGGCAACTACCTGCTGGCCGAGGCGATCGACGCCGCCCGGGTGGACCTGGCGGTGCACGGGCACGCGCACGCCGGCACCGAGAAGGGCGTCACCGCCGGCGGCACCCGGGTGCGCAACGTGGCCCAGCCGGTGCTCGGCCGCGCGTACGCGGTCTACGACCTCTGAGCTCGGACGGCTCCGCTACCCGGTGGGACGCCGGCCGAACACCGGCGTCCGCGGGGCCAGCGCCGGGCTGTCGTTGCCGGTGCCCTCGGCCAGCGCGGCCAGGAAGTCGCGCAGCACCTCGCCGGTCGGCCGGGTCGGCGCCCAGCCCAGCCCGCGGGCCTTGCCGGTGTCCATCACCGGCGCCTGCATGGCCATGTCCAGCCAGCCCGGCTCGGTCGGCTGCAGGTGCGCCCGCCAGCTGCCGGCGGCCAGCGCCCGGACCGCGCCCGGCGGCACGTCGAACGGCCGCGCGGTCAGCAGCTCGGCCACCAGCGGCCGGGTGACCAGCGGCTCGGTGGCCACGTTGAGCCCGCCGGTGCTGCCGGCCAGCAGCCCGCGCACGAACGCGTCGGCCAGGTCGTCGGCGTGCACGATCTGCCCGCGCAGCCCGCGCGGCCACGGCAGCACCGGCACCAGCGACGGGCGGACCAGCGAGGTCGGCACCAGCGGGCCGAGGAAGAAGCGGGCGATCTCGCCGGCCGCGTCGGGCTGCAGCACGATGCCCGGCCGGACCCGGAGCACGGCCAGCCGGGCCGGGTCGAGCTCGTCCAGCATCCGCTCGACCGCCGCCTTCTGCCGGCTGTACGTCGAGGTGGCGATGCCCGTGGTCGGCCAGCTCTCGTCCCGGCGCTCGTCGCCGGGGGAGGGCGCGTACGCCCCGATCGAGGACGCGTAGACCAGCCGGGGCACGCCGGCGGCCAGCGCCGCGTCCACCACCGCCCGGGTGCCGCCGACGTTGATCCGCTCCAGCGCGGCCTTGTCCCAGCTCGGCTGCAGCCGCCAGGCCAGCGACACCACCGCGTCGGCGCCGGTGAGCACGGCGGTCAGCTTGGGCACGGCGTCGCCGGCGCCGACGTCGACGGACTCCCAGCGGGCCGCGTCGTACGGGGGGCCGGCGCCGGTCGGCGGCCGCCGGGCCACCCCGACGATCCCGGTGACCGCCGGCTCCGCGGCGAGCCGGCGCAGCACCGCGGTGCCGACGTTGCCGCTCGCGCCCACCACCACGATGCGCATGCCCTCGGACTACCCGGGCCTGAGGCGGGCACACCGGGGGAGGCGGTGGACGTCACACCGCCGAGGGGCGGGGTCCCTCTGTCGGGCCGTACGATCCGCACGCGGGACAGGAGGTGCCAGCCGACGACGGTCGGTGACCAAGTCCTCGCACGGGGCCACACGAAAGGGGTAATCGGCCGGTGCCGCCTGCGCTGACCGTGCTCATGAACGCCGGGCCCTGGCTGCCCGTGCCGCCGCCGGACTACGGCGGCATCGAGAACGTCGTGGCCACCCTGGTCCCGGAGCTGCGCGCCCGCGGCCACCGGGTGGTGCTGGCCACCGTGGGGGAGAGCGCGCTCGAGGTCGACGAGCAGCTCAGCGTGTTCCCGACCGGCCAGTTCGGCTCGATCACCGGGCCGTACAACCAGATGATGGGCATCGCGCACGCGCACATGCGGGCGGTGCTGGAGCGGCTGGCCGAGGGCGACGTCGACCTGGTGCACGACCACCTGGAGGTGGTCGGGCCGGCGGTGCTGGCCGCCGCCGGCTGGGGTGGCGGCGCGGTGCCGCCGGTGCTGCAGACGCTGCACTGGGACCTGGCCAAGCACCCGGACTTCTACGGCGGGTTCGACGGCGGCGGGCGGGTCTTCTTCGCCGGGGTGTCGGACTCCCAGCTGGCCCGGGCGCATCCCACGCTGCGCCGGCAGGCGCTCGGCGCCATCCCGCTGGCCACCCCGCTGCCCGCGCACCCGGTGCAGCCGGCCGGCCCGCACCTGCTCACCCTCGGCCGGCTGACCGCGGTCAAGGGCTACGACCTGGCCGCCCGGGCCGCCCGCCGGCTGGACCTGGAGCTGGTGCTGGCCGGGCCGGTGGCCGGGCTGGCCGACCGGGCCGAGCTGGACGCCGCGCTGGCCGACGAGGGACACCCGGCCCGCGGGCTGGCCGACGTGCGCTACTTCCGGACCGAGGTCGAGCCGCACCTCGGCGGCCCGGTGCGCTGGGTCGGCTCGGTCGGCGGCGCGGCCAAGGAGGAGCTGCTGCGCACCGCGCGGGCGGTGCTGTTCCCGCTGCGCTGGGACGAGCCGGGCGGCACCGCGGTGGTGGAGGCGCTCTCGGCCGGGGTGCCGGTGGTGGCGATGCGCCGCGGGGTGCTGCCCGAGCTGGTCGACCACGGCGTCACCGGCTGGCTCGCCGACGACGAGGAGGAGTTCGTCGGCTACCTGCGGCGGGTGGACGAGCTGGACCGGGACGCCTGCCGGGAGGTGGCGGAGCGGCGGTTCTCGCCGGCCGCGATGGCGGCCCGGTACGAGACGTTCTACCGCCGGGTGCTCGCGGTGACCGGCCGCCGGCACGTCCGCGCGCCCCGCATCCACCCGCTGCACACCGCCACCGGGTAGCACCGGGTACGGTGCCGCCCGTGCGGACGCGGTGGGCCGCCGCGGTGGCGGGGCTGGCGGTGCTGGTGGCCGGCTGCGGCGCCCCGGCGGGCGAGGACGACGTGCGCCGCACCGCCGCGGACTGGCTGGCCGCCGCGGCGGCCGGCGACGCCGCCCGGCTGTGCGCGCTGCTCACCCCGGCCGCGGCCGAGTCCGCCGCCAGCGGGGACGAGACCTGCCAGCAGGCGGTCGGCGACCTCGACCTGCCCGGCGGCGGCCCCGTCGGCACGGTCGAGCTGTGGAGCGACGAGGCGCAGGTGCGGGCGGGCGGCGACACGCTCTTCCTGGTCCGGCTGCGCACCGGCTGGCGGGTGAACGGGGCCGGCTGCCGGCCGCGGCCGGACCGGCCGTACGACTGCGCGGTGGCGGGCGGCTGACGTGCGCGTCCTGTTCACGCTGCTGCTGGTGATCGTCGTCGCCGGCCTCGTCTACTTCACCGCCATCGGGCTGGTGCACCGGTGAGGCGGCTGCGCGACCACGGGCTCAGCCTCTTCTTCGGCTCGCTCTTCCTGGTGTCGCTGGTCGGGCAGGCGGTGTCCGGGCTGGCCGACTACAACAACCGGCAGCTCGACTCCGGCGGCGACCCGGTCACCCTCGGGCACTACGTCACCTCGTCGTCGTTCGCCGTCGACGTGGCGGAGAACTGGCAGTCGGAGTACCTGCAGTTCTTCCTGTTCATCCTGGCCACCGTGTGGTTCGTGCAGCGCGGCTCGACCGAGTCCAAGCCGGTCGACCAGGTGGGCCGGGAGACCGACGAGGACCAGAAGGTCGGCCGGCACGCCGACAAGGACTCGCCCCGGTGGGCGAAGGCCGGCGGCTGGCGCACCGCGCTCTACTCCCGCTCGCTCGGCACCGTGATGGGGCTGATCTTCCTCGGCTCCTGGCTGGCCCAGTCGGTGGCCGGGCGGGCCGCGTACAACGCCGAGCAGATCTCCGGGCTGTCCGACCCGGTGTCCTGGGTCGGGTACGTGACCTCGGCCGACTTCTGGAACCGGACCCTGCAGAACTGGCAGTCCGAGTTCCTCGCGGTGGCGTCGATGGCGCTGCTGTCGATCTACCTGCGCGAGCGCGGGTCGCCCGAGTCCAAGCCCGTCGGCGCCCCCCACCACGCCACCGGCGTGGAGGGCTAGACCGAGAAGACGGCCTGCAGGACGTGGCGGCGGCGGGCGGCCAGGTCGGCGAGCAGGGCCGGCGCGTCGGCCAGCGGGACGACGTCGGTGACCAGGTGGGCGCGCACGTCGGCGCCGCGGGCGCGCAGCAGCGCGACCGTCTCCGCGGACAGCCGGGCCCGGTCCCACAGGTGCGCCTGCCCGCGCGGCACCCGGGAGATCTGCGCGCAGCGCAGCGCCAGCCCGTTGTGGTGGAACTCCTCGCCCAGCCGCACCTCGTCCGCCCCGCCCTGGTAGAAGGCCAGGTCCACGACGGTCGCCTGCGGGCGGACCGCGGCCAGCGCGGTGCCCAGCGCGGCCGCCTGCCCGCGGCACTGGAAGGCCACGTCCGCGCCGTGGTCGCCCGGCCCGTGCCGCCACCGCTGCTTGAGCTGCCGGGGCACGTCGTCGCCGTCCGGCAGCGGGGTGAGCCCGAGCCGCTCGGCCACCGCCAGCCGCTCCGCGGTCGCGTCCACCACGACCACCTCGGCGGCGCCGTGCTCGGCCGCGAGCAGGCCGGTCAGCAGCCCGATCACGCCGGCGCCGGTGACCAGCACCCGGCGGCCGGCGACGCCGTCGGCGAGCGACCGCACCGGCCCGCCGACCGCGTCCGCGGCCGCGTGCAGCAGCCCGTTGGCGCAGATCGGGCCCATGTGCGCGACGTACACGCCGAGCACCGGGTCGAGGTCCGCCGGCAGCGGCACCAGGTGCTCGGTGGCCGGGTCGGCGACGTAGCCGGTCGCGTGCCCGTACGCGGCCGCGACCGGGGTGCCGACCGGCAGCCCCGCCACCCGGCTCTCCACCACCCGGCCGGACTCCATGTAGCCGACCCGGGTCACCGGGTACGGCCCGGCCGGCTCGCCCGGCGCGAACAGGCCCAGCTCGCGGTCGAACTCCCGGTCCAGGAACGGGTTGGTGCCCTTGAACCAGGACAGCTCGGTGCCCGCGGACAGCCCGGTGTACGCGGTGGCGATCCGGACCCGGCCGTCCGCCAGCTCGACGTCCTCCTCCGGGACCAGCTCGGCCTTGCCCGGGCCGGGCAGGATCAGGCGGTCGGTCATGCCGGCCCCCCGCCGTCCAGCGACACCGGCTTGCCGGTGGCCGCGGACTCGGCCAGCGCGCAGCCGACCCGGTGGGTGGCCAGCGCCTCCGCGTACGGCACCCGGGTCGCGGCCCGCCGGCCCAGCACCGCGTCCACGAACTCGCGGTCGACCAGCTGGTGGCCGTCCACCGCCGGGGTGAGCACCTGCCGGTCGCCGTCCCGCTCCACCACCAGCTCCTGCTCGGACAGGTCCAGCAGCAGGCCGCCGGGGGACACCGTGCGCAGCCCGGCGGTGTGCTTGGCCGGCAGCAGCGAGCTGGCGGCGAAGGTGCCGACCGCGCCGCCGCGGAAGCGGACCGTCGCCGCGGTCACGTCGTCCACGTCGCCGGGGGAGCCGTCGTGCCGGGAGCCGGCCGCGGTCACCTCCAGCACCTCGCCGACCAGCAGCCGGGCCAGGTCCAGCACGTGGGTGAGCTGCTCGACCACCTGGCCGCCGGACAGCGCCCGGGTCGGCCACCAGGCCGGCGGCGGCACCTTGTCCAGCCAGGCGCCGAGCGCGAGCCGGGGCGGGGCGTCGGCCAGCAGCGCGGCCGCCCGCTCGACGGTGTCCAGGCAGCGCCAGTGGTAGCCGGTGCCGGTGACGACCCCGCGCTCGGCGATCCCGGCGGCCAGCTCGGTGGCCGTGTCCAGGTCGGCGGCCAGCGGCTTCTCCACGAACAGCGGCAGGCCGCGGGCCAGCACCGCCCGCTCCGGCGGGCCGTGCGCGAACGGCGGCACGCAGACGTAGACCGCGTCCACGTCCTCGGCGTCGAGCAGCCCGTCCAGGTCGGGGTACGCGGTCGCGCCGCAGGTCGCCGCGAGCCGCTCGGCCGCCTGCTCTGCCGGGTCGGCGACCGCGACCACCCCGCGTCCGCGAACCCGGACAGCACCCTGACATGCCGCGCCGCCACCCCGCCGGCTCCCGCCACCCCCACCCGCACCCTCATACCCCCCGCCTACCCACCCCACCGCCCCCCTACCTCCGCCGATCTTGGTTGAGTCAACCCTTGACGCCGCGTCACGACGTTGACTTGACCAAGATCGGCGGAGGGGGCGGTCAGGAGCGGGTGATGAGGCGCTCGGCGACGGCCGCGGCCCGGTCGATCGGGATGGCGAAGCCGATGCCGATGTTGCCGCTGCCCTGGCCGAGCGTGGCGATCTGGGTGTTCACCCCGACCACCCGGCCGGCCGCGTCGACCAGCGGGCCGCCGGAGTTGCCCGGGTTGATCGAGGCGTCGGTCTGGATCGCGGTGCTGCGCCGCCCGTCCCCGAACCGGACCGGCCGGTCGGTGGCGCTGACGATGCCGGCGGTCACGGTGCCGGACAGGCCGAGCGGGGAGCCGACGGCCAGCACCGGGTCGCCGACGGCGAGGTCGGCGGACCGGCCCAGCGCCACCGGCGGCAGCCCGCCGTCGGCGCGCAGCACCGCCAGGTCGGTGGACTCGTCGACGCCGACCAGCTCGGCGGTCCGGGTCCGGCCGGTGGAGTCGACCACCCGCACCTCGGTGGCGCCGGCGACCACGTGCGCGTTGGTGAGCACGTGGCCGGTGCCGTCGAGCACGAAGCCGGACCCGGTGCCGCCGCGGCTGCCGCTGCGGACCTGCACGGAGACCACGCTGGGCAGCACCCGCTGGGCCACCTCGGCCAGCGAGCCGGCCGGGCGGGCCGGAGCGGCGGCGCGCGGCAGCACGGTGCGGTCGTCGTCGGCCAGCGCGATCACCCCGGCGCCGGCCGCGCCGCCGGCCACCAGGGCGACCCCGAGGGCGGCGGCGACGACGCCCCGCCCGCGCCGCCGCCCCGCCGCCCCGCCGGCGGTGGCGGAGGCGGCGGGAGCGGGGGTTGCGGGAGCGGGTGCTGCGGGTACGGCGGGGCGGCGACGAAGTCCGGCCCGCGGGTGTGCGTGGGGAACATGGATGCTCCTGTCAGGGCAGGCGGGAGAACCAGGCCAGGGAGGCCGCGGCCGCCGCCGCCGCGGCCAGCAGCCCGGCGCCGATGAACCAGGCCGAGATCTCCTGCCGCTCGGTCCGGGTGCCGATCGAGCTGCCGATGTCGGCGTACACCTCGCCGAGCTCCTCGCCGGACGCGGCCGTGTACGCCTGCCCGCCGGTGTCCTCGGCCAGCCCGCGCAGCGAGTCGGCGTCGGCCGGCACCGCCTGGGTCTGGCCGTCGATGGTCACGGTGCCCTCCGGGGTGCCGTACGCGATCGTGGACACCGGCACGCCGGCCTCGGTCGCGGCCGCCGCGGCGTCGGCCAGGCTGCGGCCGCCGGTGTTGGTCCCGTCGGACATGAGCACGATCCGGGCCGGCACCGGCTCGCCGTCGCCGTCCCCGGCCGGCGCGCCGCTGTCCACCCCGGTGATCCCCTGCAGGGCGGAGAAGACGGCCTCGCCGATCGCCGTGCCCGGCCCCAGCCGGAGCCCGTCGATCGCGGTCCGGGCCCGGGCGTGGTCCTCGCTGGGCGCGACCACCACCGACGACGTGCCGGAGAAGGCGACGACGCCGACGTTGAACTGCTCCGGCAGCCGGTCCACGAACGCGCCGGCCGCCTGCTTGGCCGCCTCGATGCGGGTCGGCTCGACGTCGTCGGCCTCCATCGAGGCGGACACGTCGATCGCCACCATGACGGTGGCCCGCTCGCGCGGCACCTGCACGTCCGCGGTGGGCCGGGCGAAGCCGACCACCAGCAGGCCGAGCATGGCCAGGAACGCCGCCGCCGGGGCGTGCCGCCGCCAGCCCGGCCGGCGCGGGGCCAGCCGGTCGAGCAGGGCCAGGTTGGTGAAGCGGACCGCGTACGCCGAGCGGCGGCGCTGCATCACCAGGTAGATCGCGACGAGCGCCACGACCGCGAGCAGCAGCAACAGCCGGCCGGGGGAAAGGAAGGTCACGAGGCTCTCCGTACGTTGTGGCGCGCGCGCCCGCGGCGCCGCTGGTCGTGGGCGAACCGGGCCAGGTCGCGGACCCAGTCCCGGTCGGTGCGCAGCACCAGGTGGGCCGCGCCGGCCCGGCGCAGCGCGGTCCGGACGGCCAGCCGGTGCTCCGCGGCCGCCTCGGCGTACCGGGTGCGCAGCCCGCGCCGCCCGGTCCACACCTCCCGCCGGCGGCCGGTCTCCGGGTCGACCACCGCGAGCAGGCCGACGTCGGGCAGCTCCAGCTCGCGCGGGTCGACCACCTCGACCGCGAGCACCTGGTGCCGGGCGGACAGCCGGCGCAGCGGCTCGGCCCAGCCCGGGTCCGGCTCGAGGAAGTCGGAGACGACCACCCGCAGCCCGCGCCGGCGGTGCCGCCGGTCCAGCGCGGTCACCGCCTCGGCCAGCGGCGGCACCGCCGCGCCGGCCGCCGAGGGAGCGGCGCGGGGCGCGGTGAGCAGCGACCGGACCAGGCCGAGCAGCGCCGGCCGCCCGGTCCGGGCCGGCAGCCGGCGCACCCCGTCCGCGCCGAGCAGGTGCGCGCCGAGCCGGTTGCCGCCGCCGACGGTGAGGAAGCCCATCGCGGCCACCGCGGCGATGGCGAGGTCCCGCTTCTCCGCCCGGGCGGTGCCGAAGTCCATCGACGCGGTCAGGTCGACCAGCGCCCAGGTCTCCAGCTCCCGGTCCGCGACCAGGTCCCGCACGTGCGGCTCGGCGGTGCGGGCGGTGACGCCCCAGTCCATCCGGCGGACGTCGTCCTCGCCGGGCCGGTACGGCCGGGCCGCCGCCGGCTCGGTGCCCGGGCCGGGCAGCAGGCCGAGGTGCTCGCCCTGCAGCAGCCCGTCGAGCCGGCGCAGCACGGTCACCTCCAGCCGGCGCATGACCCGCTCGACGTCCGCGCCGTCCAGCTGCTCGGGCCCGGGGCGGTCCGCCGTCATGCGGCGTCCGCGGTCGGCTCGCGGGCCGGGGCGACCCGGGGCGCCGGCACCACGGCCAGCACCCGGTCCACCACCGACCGCGGGTCCACCCCGTCGGCCACCGCGTCGTACGACAGCACCAGCCGGTGCGCGGCGACGTCGCCGAAGACGTCCCGCACGTCCTCGGGCAGCACGTACTCCCGGCCGCGCAGCAGCGCCAGCGCCCGGGCCGCCGCGGCGGTGCCGAGCGTGGCCCGCGGGGAGGCGCCGAAGTCCACCGTGTTGGCCAGCTCGGCCAGCCCGTACGCGGCCGGCTCCCGGGTGGCCAGCACCAGCCGCACGACGTACTCGGCCACCGCGTGGTGCACGAAGACCGCGTCGGCGGCGTCCTGCAGGGCCAGCACCCGCCCGGCGGAGAGCACGGTCTCCGCCGTCGGCGGCCGGACCCCCATCCGGTGCAGGATGGCCAGCTCCTCGGCGCCGGACGGGTAGCCGACGTCCACCTTGAGCAGGAAGCGGTCCCGCTGCGCCTCCGGCAGCGCGTACACGCCCTCGGACTCGATCGGGTTCTGGGTGGCCAGCACCAGGAACGGCGCCGGCACCGGGTACGTCCGCCCGCCGAGCGACACCTGCCGCTCGGCCATCACCTCCAGCAGCGCCGACTGCACCTTCGCCGGGGCCCGGTTGATCTCGTCGGCGAGCACCAGGTTGGCGAAGACCGGGCCGAGCTCGGTGTCGAAGCGGTCCGAGCCGGGCTTGAAGATCCGGGTGCCGACGATGTCCGAGGGCACCAGGTCCGGGGTGAACTGCAGGCGGGCGAAGGTGCCGCCCACGGTCCGGGCGAGCGTCTGCACGGCCAGCGTCTTGGCCACCCCGGGCACGCCCTCGAGCAGGCAGTGCCCGCGGGCCAGCAGCGCGACCAGCAGCCGCTCCAGCAGCCGGTCCTGGCCCACGACGACCCGGCGCAGCTCGAACAGGGCCCGCTCCAGCTCCTCGGCCGGGCCGGTCACCCGGCCGGCGCGGGGGGCCCCGGGGCCCTCGGGGGTGCCGGGCAGCGGCCCGGTCAGCGGGCCGGTCACGCGTCCGCCGGGTCGAACGGGGCGGGGGTGGACTCCTGCGGCGCCGGCGACCCGGTGCCGCCGCCGCCCTGGCCGTCCTGCTCGCCGGAGCCGCCGCCGGCGCCCTCCGGGCAGTCCTTGCCGGCCGGGCGCTCGCCGTCGGCGGGCGCCTGCTGGCCGTACTGCGGGGTGCCGTCGTCCACGGTGGTCACGTACTGCGCGGTGCCGCTGCCGTCGGCCGCGTACGCGACGCCGGTGGCGCCGAGCACGCCGAGCGCGAGCGCGCCGCCGAGGCCGGCCAGCTTGGCCCGTGTGGACAGTGCCATGGTTCCTCCTGGGGGCGGTGTGGGAACCGGCCGGCCCGGGGTGGTCGGGGTCGCCCGGACCGACCGGCGAGGCCCATGCAACGCGACGGCCCCGAAAACGACCGGAAGCCGGACCGAAAGGACACCGAAAGCAGCCGGCCGCGGACCCGCCGGCAGGCCTTACCGTCATCGCATGCGCCTGCTGGTGGTCGAGGACGAGGCCGATCTGGTCTCCGCGCTGCGGGTCGGGCTGGCCCGGGCCGGCTACGCGGTGGACACCGCGCTCACCGTCGCGGAGGCCGAGCGGAAGCTCGACGTGGAGCCGTACGACCTGGTGGTGCTGGACCTGATGCTGCCGGACGGGGACGGCTTCGACCTGTGCCGGCAGATCCGGGCCGGCGGGCACGGCACCCGGGTGCTCATGCTCACCGCCCGCGGCGCGCTGGCCGACCGGGTCCGCGGGCTGGACGCCGGCGCGGACGACTACCTGACCAAGCCGTTCGCGCTGGCCGAGCTGCTGGCCCGGGTGCGGGCGCTGCTGCGCCGGGACACCGTCGGCGGCACCGCGGTGCTCACCGTGGGCGACGTGGTGCTGGACACCGCCCGGCAGGACGCCCGCCGCGGCGACCGGCCGCTGCCGCTGACCCGCAAGGAGTTCGGCGTCCTGCAATACCTGATGACCCGGCCCGGGCACGTGGTGTCCGCGGAGGAGCTGCTCGACCACGTCTGGGACGAGAACGCCGACCCGTTCACCCAGACCGTCCGGGTGACCGTGGGCACGCTGCGCCGCAAGCTCACCGTGGCCGACGAGGAGCAGCTGCTGGAGACCGTGATCGGCCGCGGCTACCGGCTGCGGGAGCCGGCGTGAGCTCCCGTCCGGAGTGGACCCGGACCATCCGGTTCCGGCTCACGGTGACGTACTCGCTGCTGCTGTTCGGGCTGGCCGCCCTGGTGGTCGGCGGGATCTACTTCGGACTGTCCCGCAGCCTGGACGCGCAGCCGGTGGCGAGGACCTTCGACGTGCAGAAGCAGTACCGCGGGATCACCGTCGAGTCGTTCACCGCGGCCGAGGTGTCCGATGTGGAGCGGGTGGTCAACTACAACACGCTGCGGACGCTGCGGCTCTACTCGGTCGGCACGCTGGCCGGCCTGTTCGTCGGCAGCCTGGGCATCGGCTGGTGGCTGTCCGGCCGGGCGCTGCGGCCGGTCCGCCGGATCACCGCCACCGCCGAGGAGATCACCGCCACCGACCTGTCCCGGCGGATCCGGCTGGGCGGCCCGGACGACGAGCTGCGCCGGCTCGCGGACACCCTGGACGGGATGCTGGCCCGGTTGGACGACGCGTTCGCCGCGCAGCGCCGGCTGGTCGACGACGCCTCGCACGAGCTGCGCAACCCGCTGGCCATCATCCAGACCAACGTGGACGCGGTGCTGTCCCGGGACGACGTCACCGCGGCCGAGCGCGGGCACGCCACCGCGGTGGTCGCCCGGGCCACCTCGCGGATGTCCCGGCTGGTGGAGGACCTGCTGGCCACCGCCCGGCGGAACGCGCCGGCCTTCACCGAGACCGACGTCGAGCTGGCCGGCATCGTGGCCGAGGCGAGCGAGGAGTTCCGGCTGCTGGCCGGCGACCGGCACCTGACCCTGCGCCGGCGGGTGGAGCCGGGCACCGTGGTCAGCGGCGACCGGGACGCGCTGCGCCGGGCGCTGGCCAACCTGGTGTCCAACGCGGTCGAGCTCGCCCCGGAGTACTCCGAGGTGCTGGTCGCCGCCGGCCGGGAGGACGGCTGGTGCTGGCTGGCGGTGCGCGACGCCGGGCCGGGCATCGAGCCGGCGGCGCAGACCCGGGTGTTCGACCGGTTCTGGCAGGGCGAGTCGGCCGGCGGGGCCCGGCGGGCCGGGCACGCCGGGCTGGGGCTGGCCATCGTCCGGCAGATCGCGGAGAGCCACGGCGGGTCGGTGGCGCTGCACAGCACGCCCGGGGTGGGCAGCACCTTCGTGGTGTGGCTGCCGAGCCGGGCCCGCACCGGCGGGGACGAGGCGCTGCTCGGCCCGCCCGCCGGCGACCCGCTGCCCCGGCTGACCCAGCCCGGCTGAGCGGGTTTTCACATCGATTTTCGGGTGGATGCAGCAGACTGGGGCCATGGCGTGGTGGCGTGGTCGGCGCGGCCGACCCAAGCGGGGCGGCACCGGCGCGGGCGGCCTGCGGACCACCCTCGACCGGGAGGCGACCCCGGCGGACCTGGCGCACCTGCGCGAGTTCGCCACCACCCGGGTCGGGGTGGAGTTCTACGTCGAGCCGGAGACGACCGCGACGGACACCACCGCGGTGGCGGTGGCCTCCGACGGCGAGTGGACCCGGCGCCGGGTCGGCTCGCCCGGCGCGATCGGCAAGCTCGCCCGTGACCTGCGGCTGCCGGTGTACGAGGCGGCCGTGGTCGGCTACCCGAAGCGGATGCGGGAGTACAACGAGCGCCGCAAGCGCGAGGGCTTCTCGCTCTGAGCCCCTAGGCTGGCCCGGTGCACGGGCAGCCGAAGCGGATCGGGATGGTGCTGCACCCGCGCCGTGACTCGGCCGAGGCGATCGCGAAGATCCTCGCCTGGGCCGCCGGGCACGGCACCGAGGTGGTCGGCGTGCCCGAGGAGGTCGGCCGGATCGGCGGCGCCGTGAGCGCGGTCGACCCGGCCGAGCTGTCCGGGACCGACCTGCTGGTCAGCCTCGGCGGCGACGGCACCATGCTGCGGGCGATGCGGCTGTCCCAGCCGACCGGGGTGCCGGTGCTCGGGGTCAACCTGGGCCGGCTCGGCTTCCTGGCCGAGGTCGACGTGCCCGACCTGCCGGACGCGCTGGCCGCGGTCGACGCCGGCCGCTACACCGTGGAGGCCCGGGTCGCCGTGCAGGTCGACTTCCCCGCCGGCTCGGCGTACGCGTTCAACGACGTCGCGCTGGTCCGGCACCCGGGCCACCCGGTGGCCGCGGTCGAGGTGCGGGTGGAGGAGCAGCGGTTCGTCCGGTACGCGGCGGACGCGATCGTGGTGGCCACGCCGACCGGGTCGACGGCGTACAGCTTCTCCGCCGGCGGCCCGATCGTCTCGCCGCGGGCGGAGGGGCTGCTGGTCATCCCGGTGGCGCCGCACTCGGCGTTCAACCGGGCGATCTTCCTGTCCGCCGGCGAGCCGGTCGAGCTGGAGCTGCTGACCGGCAGCGGCCGGCTCGCGGTGGAGGCCGACGGGCTGCTCGCCGGCGAGGTGCAGCCGGGGGAGTGCGCGCAGGTCTTCCTCTGCTCCCGGGCCGCGCGGGTGGTCCGGCTCGGCGGCACCACCTTCTACCAGCGGGCCCGGCGCAAGCTGCGGCTGGCCGACCCGGCCGAGCTGGACGGCGTCCACGGTCAGGACGACGGGTAGGTCGTCACCAGCTGGTCGACCGGCGCCCGGTCGTCGGTGAGCACCCGGGCCGACCCCGCGTACCGCTCGGTGGCCGCCTCGTCGGCGAGCAGCCACGCCCCCCGCTGGGCCAGCCCGGCCACGATGCCGGCCTGCGGCAGCGGCTGCCGGCCGGCCACGATGATGTGGTTGCCGCCGGCCTCGCCGGCCAGCGTGGCCGGCGCGGCGATCATCATCACGTGGTCGAAGACCGCCCGCAGGGTGGCGATCTCGGCCCGGGCGAACCGGTCCGGCTGGTAGTCGATGACGTTCACCGCGTACACGCCGTCGGGCTTCAGGGTGTCCCGGACCTGCTCGGCGACCTCCCGGGTGGTCAGGTGCCAGGGCACCGCCATCCCGCCGAAGGCGTCGCCGATGACCAGGTCGTGGGTGCCGGCCGGCTGCTCGGTCAGCCCGGTCCGCGCGTCCCCGACCCGGATGGTGAGGCCCGGGATGCGGTCCACGGTCAGCCGCTGCCGGCCCAGCTCGACCACGCCGCCGTCGATCTCCAGCACGGTGCTGCGGGTGCCCGGCCGGGTGGCGGCGAGGTAGCCGGGCAGGGTGAAGCCGCCGCCGCCGATGTGCAGCGCGGTGACCGGCGCCGCGGCCGGCCGGATCGCGTCGGCCACCGCGGCGATCGAGCGGGTGTAGTCGAACTCCAGGTACTGCGGGTCGGCCAGGTCGACGTAGCTGTGCCGCAGGGTGTCCAGCTCCAGCGTCCGGCCGCCGGACCGCTCCGCGTCCGCGGTCACCCGGGCGCAGTGGTACTCGGTCTCCCGCTGGCACGGGTTCGGCGACACCACGACGAGCAGGAACGCGGCCGGCAGCAGCGCCACCGCGGCGCCGGGCAGCGGGATCCGGTCCCGCACCGCCCGCCACCGCAGCCAGGTCGCGACCGCGCCGGTGACGCCGACGACCACCCCGGTGCCGAGCAGGATCGCGCTGGTCGGGAACGCCGCGACCAGGATGAAGCCGGTGGAGAAGGTGGCCACGATCGCGCCGAGCGTGCCGATGCCGGACAGCCGGCCGACCACGGTGCCGGTCTGGCCCAGGTCGTGCAGCTGCAGCTTGGCCACCATCGGGGTCACCGTGGACAGCAGCGCCGCCGGCGCGACCACCGCGACCATGGCCAGCAGCAGCGTCGCGGACGCGTCGCCGGTGCTCCGGGTGGCCTCCCCGGTGAAGCGCACCACCGGCAGCGTGAGCAGCGTCAGCGCCGCCGCGACGAGCAGGATCGGCCCGATCAGCCGGCCCGGGTCGGTGCGGTCGGCGATCCGCCCGCCGGTCCACGCGCCGACCGCGATGGCCAGCAGGGCCGAGCCGATCACCGCGGTGTTGGTCTGCAGGGTGACCCCGACGTACGGGGCGATCAGCCGCAGCGCCAGGATCTCCAGCACCAGCACCGCCGCGGCGGAGACGAAGACGACGAACGCGGCGAAGCCGGACGGCAACCCCGCCCGCACCCGGCCGGCGGCGTCCGTTCCGGCGGCGCCCGGCGGGGTGGTGGCGGGGCCGGTTGGCGGCTCCGGTGCCGCTGAGGTGCGAGGGCCCGCCCCCTCGGGTGCGTCGTCCATCCGTCCAGCATCCCGGACCGGCCCGGCGGCGGTGGCACCGCCCCGGCGCCGCTGGCACCGCCCCGGCGCCGGTTGCACCGCCGCCGGCTCAGCCGCTGGGGCCGTACCGTTCCAGCAGGATGCGCGGCGCCGGGTAGCCGGCGTCGGCCAGCAGCCGCGCCGCCGCCTCCACGAACCCGCTGGACCCGCACACGTACGCCGGACCGCCGTCGAAGACGACCGCGGCCACGTCGGCGGCGGTGATCCGGCCGGGCGGGCGGGCGCCGCCGGCCGGCGGCACCCGGGTGTAGAGCACGGTGGTCTCCGGACCGAGCTCGTCCGCGTAGATCAGCTCCTCCGGGGAGCGCACCGAGAACAGCAGCCGGGCCGGCACGTCCGGGGCGGTCAGCCGGCGGTGCCGGAGCATCGCCATCACCGGCACCACCCCGGAGCCGCCGGCGACCAGCAGCAGCGGCGCCTCGCCGCGCCACACGAAGTAGCCGCCGACCGGGCCGCGCACCTCCACCTCGTCGCCGACCCGCAGCTCGTCGTGCAGGTACGGGGAGACCTCACCGTCGGGCAGCCGGTCCACGGTCAGCTCGACCACGCCGGTGTCCGTCGGCGCGGAGCCGACCGAGTACGACCGGCTCGCGGTGTAGCCGTCCTCGGCGGTCAGCCGGACCACGTAGTGCTGCCCGGGCAGGTGCGGCACCCACTGCGGCAGGGCCAGCCGGATCGTCTTCACGTGCGGGTTCTCCACCCGCAGCGCCGCCACCCGGGCCCACTGCCACGGCCCCACCCGCGGGATGCCCAGGCCCGCCCCGGGTCCGGAGACTCGCCGCCCGGGTCCGGAGACCGCCGGCGGGGACGGCTCAGTCACCCTGGTAACGCTGCTCGCGCCACGGGTCGCCGCGGTCGTGGTAGCCGCGGACCTCCCAGAAGCCGGGCTCGTCGTGGTCGAGGAAGGTGAGCGACTCGATCCACTTCGCGCTCTTCCAGAAGTAGAGGTGGGGCACGACCATCCGCACCGGCCCACCGTGCTCCACCGGCAGCGGCCGGCCCTCGTGCTCCCAGACGATCCAGGCCTTGCCGCCGGTCACGTCCTCGACCGGCAGGTTGGTGGTGTAGCCGGTCGTGCTGGTGGCCACCGCGAAGCTCGCCTCCGGCCGCGGCCGGGCCGCCTCCAGCAGCGTGTCCAGCGACACCCCGGTGAACGAGGTGTCCAGCTTGGACCAGGTGGTCACGCAGTGGATGTCCCCGTCGTACCGGCCCGGCGGCAGCGCGTGCAGCTGCGCCCACGTCCACGTCTGCGGCTGCTCGACCAGCCCGGTCACGGTGAACGACCAGCGGTCCAGGTCGACCCGCGGGGTCAGCTCGGCGGTCAGCACCGGCCAGTCGGCGCCCACGTCGTACTGCCCCGGAGGCAGCCGGCCCGGCTCGCCGCCCCGCCGCCGACCGCTGAATCCCCGAGAGATCCGCACGGCGCGAGGCTACTCCCATGGCGGCACCCGCCGTAGGAGCTCGACCAGCCCAGCCGGCGTCGGGTGGTCGTCCCTCGCCGCCGGCTCACCTCGCCAGCGCCGCGGTCCACCCGGCCGCCGGCCGTAGCGCGCGGCGGGCGGGCCGCGGTCGTGGTCCCGCTGCCGGAAGGGGGCACGGTTCCACCAGAAGGTGACCGGCCTGGGGTCGAGATGCGCCGGCAACAGCCGGCCGCCGCGATCCCGGACGGCATCAGGCCGCATCGGCTCGACCGGCCGCCCGGCGAGGTCGACGACCTGGAGGCGGAGCCCGGCTTCGGCGAGGATGCGCACGAGCACATGCGTCGCCACCGGCGAACCGACCTCGAGCCTCCCGACTGTCGCCTTGCTCAGCCCGCACTTCTCAGCCAGCTCCCGCTGACTGATGTCCGCCATCCGGCGGGCCCGTCGCACGAGTCCGGCAGTGTCGAATGTTCCCGTCGTCCCTGTCTGCTGCATGGCTCGACCCTGCCCGGCGCCGGGACCGGGCGGCATAGGTCGGAGGCAATCTGTGGACGAGAACTTCGTCTGTGGACGACGCCGGCCCGGGACACCACCCTGTCCCACCGGCTAGTGCTCTGCCCCGCCCACTGAGGCAAGCCGGCTCGTCCCGACCGGCGTCCCCGAGCGACGGCTGTTCCTCTCTGGCCGACGCTCTGCCCCGACGCCCGGGCACGGCACCAGCCGCCTGTGGGCATACGACCCGCCCGGTGTACGCGTTGCCTCGGTGGGTGAGGCAGAGCACTAGCCGCCGTGGGTGCATGGTCCCGGCCGGTGTCGGCGGTCCCCGCTCATGCCGTTGCCTCGGTGGGGTGAGGCAGTGCACTAGCCGCTGTGGGTGCATGGTCCCGGCCGGTTCGGCGGTCCTCGCTGGTGCGTTGCCTCGGTGGGTGGGGTGTATGGCGCCGGCTGGCGGGCGCCGCGGATCCCTTGGTGCGTTGCCTCGCGCGGTGAGGCAGAGCACTAGCCGCCGTGGGTGTGCGGCGCCGGCCGGTACCCCCGGCTGGTGTTTGCCTCGGTGGGTGGGGCAGAGCACTAGCCGCCAGCGGGTGGTGTGGTCCGCGGGGGCGCTCGCGCTCGGTGAGCGTGAGCTCACGGTAGGCGCGACTGGGGTGCGTCTCCGGTGCGGCGGGGTTAGGTCGGGTCTCTGGGCGGCCCGGTGGGGTCGGTGAACGGGGTGCCGCCGTCGCCGGGGTCGGGTCGGTCAGCAGGCGCCTGCCCGCCGGCGTCCCGGTCCGGGGCCGGGCCGGGCCCCGGGGGCGGCGGCGGGCGGTAGGAGGTTCCCGGCGGGGGAGGAGGCGGGGGATAGGGGTAGGCCGGCGGGGGGCCGGCGCCGGGCGGCGCCCAGTAGCCGGGCGGGCCGGCCCACGGCGGTTGCCGCGGCGGGACCTTGACCCGCACGCCGAGCACCAGCAGCACGATCCCGATCAGCACCGACAGCACGCCGCCGATCAGCAGGCCCAGCCCGAGCCGGCGCAGCAGCGGCACCCGGATGCCGAAGGACGCCCGGACGGCCACCGCCGGGGAGGCATCCGCGTTCATCACCACGACCCGGTAGTCGGGGGTGCCCAGCCGGAGCTCCAGGGTCTGCTCGCCGGTCCCGGTGGCCTGTGCGGTCCACAGCGGCTGGTCCGCCGGCTCGGGCAGCTCCCGCTCGCCCTCGTGCCGGACCACCGTGTAGCGGACCGGGGAGAACTCCAGGTCCCGCACCTCGTCGTACGAGCTGCCGCTGAGGTAGGCCGTCACGGCCGCGGCCGGACCGGCGCCGACGAAGATCGGGTCGCCGGTGGTCGAGGACACCCGGATCCGGACCGTGACGTCGAAGCCGTCGCCGTCCACCACCTGCGGCTCCGACACCAGCGCCCGGGTCGGGGTGCTCAGCGACTCGGCGCCGCTGCCGAGGTAGCCGTCGCCGCCGGTGATCGCCAGCAGCACCGCACCGCCGATGGTGAGCCCGGCGCCCAGCAGCGCGAGCACCGCGCCGAAGACGATGAGGAGGACCTTCCTGGCCATCGCGCACCGCCCAGGGGACGAGGGACACGCGCCGGCCGGACCGGCGCGCCGTACCGTGTGGACAGTAGTCGCCCCGGGGTTAGTTGTGGCTGCCCTGGGGCAGGCCTAGGGTCGGCGCGGGCGCGCACCGGCCGCCTGCGGGTCTCGACGAGGAGGATGCGCGGATGGCGCTGACGACGACGACAT
Organism: uncultured Actinomycetota bacterium; assembly: GCA_963849885.1. GTDB lineage: Bacteria > Actinomycetota > Actinomycetes > Mycobacteriales > CADCTP01 > CADCTP01. The sequence goes on from CAWKIV010000009.1 coordinate 99,274, forward strand.
GACGACCGGCCCCGAGGGCCCGGCCGACGGCGGGGCCGACGGCACCGCGGGCGTGCACGACGGCGGCGCGGACGGTGGCGCCGATGACGGCGCGGACGGCGGCGCGGACGGCGGCGCCTCGGGTGGCTACGGCGCGTCCGGCCCGGCCGACCACGGCGCGTCCGGCGCGCCCGGCGTGCAGGACGGCGGGGCCGACGGTGGCGCGGACGGTGGCGCCGACTCCGGCGCCGAGGGTCCGGCGGACGCCGGCGCGGGCGGCGGCACCCCGGGTGTCTCCGACGGCGGGGCCGACGGTGGCGCCGATGGTGGCGCGGACGGCGGGAGCTCGTACTGAGCACTCAGCGCACTCCTGCACAGCGGCACGCGCCGGGCGGTCGGGACTCCCGACCGCCCGGCGCTGCGTCGGTGCATCGGCATCGAGCCCGACGCCTTCGCCGCCGAGCACTGGGGCCGCCGGCCGCTGCTGACCTCCGCGGCCGGGCTGCCGGCGCCGTTCGACGACCTGCTCAGCGTGGCCGCGGTGGACGAGCTGGTGTCCCGCCGCGGGCTGCGCACCCCGTTCCTGCGGGTGGCGAAGGACGGCAAGGTGGTCGACGCGGCGCGGTTCACCCGCGGCGGCGGGGCCGGGGCCGAGATCGCCGACCAGCTCGCCGACGACCGGCTGGCCGAGCTGTTCGCGGACGGCTCCACGCTGGTGCTGCAGGGGCTGCACCGGACCTGGCCGCCGCTGATCGACCTGGGCGGCCGGCTGGCCGCCGAGCTCGGTCACCCCGTGCAGATCAACGCGTACGTCACGCCGCCGCAGAGCAAGGGCTTCTCCGCGCACTTCGACGTGCACGACGTCTTCGTGCTGCAGGTCGCGGGGGAGAAGCGGTGGACCATCCACGAGCCGGTGCACCCGGCGCCGCTGCGCGACCAGGAGTGGACCCGCTACCGGGCCGCGGTCGAGCAGCGCGCCGCCGGCGAGCCGGCGATCGACACCGTGCTGCGGCCCGGCGACGCGCTCTACCTGCCCCGCGGCTGGCTGCACTCGGCCGAGGCGCTCGGGGACGTCTCCGTGCACCTGACGATCGGGATCCACTCGGTGACCCGGTACGCGCTGGTGGAGGCGCTGGTCGCGCTGGCCGCGGAGGAGCCGGAGCTGCGCGCCTCGCTGCCGCTCGGCGTCGACGTGGCCGACCCCGACCAGCTCGGGCCGGACCTGGCCGCGACCGTGGAGGCGCTGGCCGGCTGGCTGGGCAAGGCGGACCCGGCCGCGGTGGCGGCCCGGCTGCGCCGGCGGGTGTGGACGGCGAGCCGGCCGGAGCCGGTCGGTCCGCTGGCGCAGGCCGCGGCCGCCCGGTCGGTCACCGACGACACCGTCGTACGGCTGCGCGGCGGGCTGCGGCACCGGCTGGTGCCGGCCGGCGACTCGGTCGCGCTGGAGCTGCCGGACCGCACGGTACGGCTGCCCGGCGCGGTGGCGCCGGCGGTGCGCGCGCTGCTGACCGGCGAGCCGTACGCCGCGGGCGCGCTGCCCGGCCTGGACGCCGCGGACGGGCGCACGCTGGTCGCCCGCCTGCTCCGCGAGTCGGTCGTGGTGCCCGCCGGCGGGACCGGTCCGGCCGCCGAGGTCCAGTCCGGCGGATGACCACCAGCGACCCGGCGGCCGGCGACGCCGCCGCGCTGCGCACCGGGCAGCCGGTCGGCGTACCCGCCGGCGGCCCGGCCGGCGTCGGCGACCGGTGCGCCGCGTCCGCGGTGCGCCGCGGCGACCCCCGGCACGGCACCGCCGCGCCGGTGCCCCGCTGGCTGCTGGTCGAGCAGCCGGGCGGCTGGGGCGTGAACGCGGTGCTCGAGTCCGGCCTGGACCGCGACGTCGGCGCCGCCCTGCTGGCCCGGGCCCGCCCGGCCGGCGCCCGGGTGGTGCTCATCCGCCGGCCGGGCCGCCAGGTCCCGGAAGGCCCGCGCCGGTGGGCGGTGGTCGACTCCCGGGCCGGCCACGAGCGGGTCGGCTGGGGTCGCTGGGAGCATCCCGAGCAGCTGCTCGACGTCCCGCTCGACGGCCCGGCCGGCGAGCCCGGCGGCCCGGTCTACCTGGTCTGCGCGCACGGCCGGCACGACGCCTGCTGCGCCATCCGCGGCCGCCCGGTGGCCGACGCGCTGGCCGCGGACCGGCCCGGGCAGGTGTGGGAGTGCTCGCACGTCGGCGGCGACCGCTTCGCCGCCAACCTGGTGGTGCTGCCGCACGGTCTCTACTACGCGCACGTCGACGCGGCGGCGGCGACCACGCTCGCGGCCGCGTACGAGCGCGGCCACGTGCAGCCGCGGTTGCTGCGCGGCCGGTCCGCGTTCGCGGCGCCGGCGCAGGCCGCCCAGCACTACGCCCGGCTGGCGCTCGGCGAGACCGGCCTGGACGCGCTGCGCCCGATCGGGCTGGCCCGGCTGGCCGCAGACCGGTGGCGGGTCCGGCTGGCCGCCCCGGGCGGCGGGGCGCTGCTGGTGACGGTCCGGGCCGGGCTCGGCCCGCCGGTCCGGCTGACCTGCTCGTCGCGTACCGCGGAGCCGCCGCGGCACTGGGAGCTCGTCGCGTTGCGCCCGGCACCGCCCGCGTGACGGGCCGGTGACCAGCCGGTGCTTCCCGGCGTGCCGGCTCGGCCGCGGCCGCCCGCTGGGGGACGCTGGCCGGCACCAGGCCAGCACAGCTCGGGGAGAGGCGCATGCTTCGCACCACCAAGATCCGCAACCGCGACGCGTACCAGCTGACCTTCACGCTGCCCGCCGGCACCGCGCCCGGCCGGGTCTCGGTGGTCGGTGACTTCAACGACTGGACCCCGGGCCGGCACGAGCTCAAGCCGCTGCGGGACGGCAGCCGCGCGGTCAGCGTGCGGGTCCCGGCCGGGCGGGCGATCCGGTTCCGCTACCTCGGCCCGGGCGGGCACTGGTTCGACGATCCACAGGTGGTGGAGCGGGACGGGCCCGACTGCGTGGTCCGCTTCTGAGGTTGTCCACAGGCGCCGGATCCGCACTTGACGGTCCGGTCCACCCGGGGTGAGGGGGCGAGCTGCTCCGGGTGGCCCGGGACTACGCGGCGACCCGCTGACCGGGGCTGGTTTCCTGGTCGGGTGAGCAGCCCTCTCGTCGGCCGGGAGCCCGAGCTCGCCCTCGTCATGACCCGGCTGACCGCGGTCGGCGCGGGCGCGGGCGGCGTGCTGGTCGTGCTCGGCGAGGCCGGCGTGGGCAAGTCCCGGCTGCTGGCCGAGGCGGCCCGGCTCGCCGAGGAGGCCGGCCTGGTCGTGCTCACCGGCCGGGCGGTGGCCGGCGGCGGGACCTACCGGGCGCTGGCCGAGGCGCTGCTGCCCGCGGTCCGGGACCGCGCCGACCTGCCGACGGCGCCCGGCCTCCGGCCGTACCGGGCCGCCCTCGCCCGCCTCCTGCCCGGCTGGACCATCCCGGCCGGCACCCCGCCGCCGGGCGGGATCCGCGGAGTCGGCCGTCGACCCGGCGGTCGACCCGGCCGTGGTGCTCGCCGAGGGCCTGCTCGCGCTGCTGGACCGGCTCGCGCCGGCCGGCTGCCTGCTCGTCCTGGACGACCTGCACTGGGCCGACCCGGAGACGCTCGCCCTGGTCGACTACCTGGCCGCCGCCGCGGTGACCCGGCCGGTGCTGGTGGCCGCGGCCGCCCGGGACGAGGGCCCGGTGCCGGACACGCTGGACCGGGCCGCCCGCCGCCCCGGCGGCAGCCCGATCTGGCTGGCCCGGCTCGGCGCCGCCGACGTCGCCGCGCTGGCCGCCAGCCGCGCCGCCGGCCCGGTGCCCGACGAGCTGCTCCAGCAGCTGGCCGAGCGCGCCGACGGCCTGCCGCTCCTGGTCGAGGAGCTGCTCTCCGCCCTGACCGTCCCCGCCACCGCCCCCACCGCCGCCGGCCCGGGCTGGTTCGTCCCACCGTCCTTCGCCGCCCTGGTGGCGTCCCGCCTGCACGGCCTCGACCCGGCCGCCCGCCGGGTCGTCCGCGCCGCGGCGGTGCTCGGCACCGACCCGGACTGGGCGCTGCTCACCCCGATCACCGGCGCGCCCGAGCCGGTGGTGCTGGACGCGCTGGAGGCCGCCACCACCGCCGGCCTGCTCGTCGCCGACGGCGACCGGCTGCGCTGGCGGCACGCGCTGACCCGGGACGCCGTACTGACCGCGGTGCTGCCGCCGGAGCGGGCGGCGCTCGCCCGCCGGGCCGCGGCCGCGCTCGCCGACCGGGGCGGGCCGGACGACGACGCGCTGGCCGCCGAGCTGCTCACCGCGGCCGGGGAGCCGGCCGCGGCGGCCGAGGCGCTGCTCCGGCTGGCCCGCCGGGACCTGTCCCGGGCCGCGCTGCGCAGCGCGCTCGACCGGCTGGAGCGGGCCGCGGCCACCGGCGCCGCCCCGCCCGGCGTCGCGGTCGAGCGGGTCCGGGCGCTCACCCTGGTCGGCGACGTGCCGGCCGCGCTGGCGGTCGGCACGGCCGCGCTGGCCGGCGTCACCGGCGACGCGCACGCCGAGCTGTGCCTGCAGCTGGCCCGCACCGCGGTGGCCGGCGCCCGGTGGGCGGAGGTGCGGGCCTGGGTCGAGCGGGCCGGCCGGCCGGACGACCCGCGGTCGCTGGTGCTGGCCGCCGACGCCGCGTTCGGCGCGGGCGAGCTGGCCGAGACCGCCCGGCTCGGCGCCGCCGCGGTCGACCGGGCCGAGGCGGCCGGCGCGCCGGAGGTGCTGTGCGAGGCGCTCGCGGTGGTCGGCCGGTCCGCCTACTTCGCCGACCCCGCCGCCGCGGACGCCGCCTTCCGCCGGGCCGCGCAGGTCGCGGCCGAGCACGGGCTGGCCGCGCAGCGGGTGGACGCGCTGATCGGCTCGGGCACGCTGGAGCTGGTCGAGGGTGCCGACGCGCCCGCGCTGCGGGCCGCCCGGGAGCTGGCCCTGGACGCCGGCATGCTGGCCCGCGCGGCCGGCGTCGACCTCGTGCTGCTCGAGCCGGTGTGGCACCGGCACGGCCCGGCCGCCGCCGAGCCGTACGCGCGGGAGGCGGTCGACCTCTACACCCGGCTGCGGATCCCGGCCGGCCGCGCCACCGCCCGGGCCGGGCTCGCCGCCTGCCTGGCCGGCCAGGAGCTGCCCACCGGCGACCTGCTCGACGCCGGGCGCGGCCTGCCGCCCGAGGGTGCGGCGGTGCACGCGCTGGCCCGCAGCATCCCGCCGCTGCTGGCCGGCGACCTGCCCACCGCGGCCCGGGTGCTCGATGGCGGGATGACCGCGCTGCTGGCCCACCGGCCGGCGCCGCCGCTGGCCGTCTGGGGCCTGTGGGCGCTGCTGCGCACCGCGGTGGCCGACCGGGACAGCGACGCCCGCGACCGGCTGCGCGGCTCGCCCGCGGCGGCCCGGCGGGTCAACCGCGGCGCGCTGGCGTACGCGGACGCGATCGCGGCCGGCCGGTCCGGCGACGGCACCCGAGCGGCCGGGCTGCTCGCCGCCGGCGACGCCGACCTGGCCGGCTCGCCGTGGTGGGGCCGGCTGCTCCGGCTGCCGGTGCTGGCCGCCGCGGTCGCCGACGGCTGGGGCGACCCGGTGCCGGCGCTGCGCGCCGACCTGGCCGAGCACGAGCGGACCGGCGCCACCGCGCTCGCCCGCACCGCCCGCGACCTGCTCCGCCGGGCCGGCGCCCCGACCCGGCGCGGCCGCGGCGACAGCGCCGTCCCGCCCCGGCTGCGGGCGCTCGGCGTGACCAGCCGGGAGATGGACGTGCTCGCCCTGGTCGCGGACGGGCTGACCAACGCGCAGGTCGCCGAGCGGCTCTACCTCTCCGTACGGACCGTGGAGACGCACGTGGCGAGCCTGCTGGCCAAGACCGGCGCCGCCTCCCGGGCGGAGCTGCGGTCCCGGGCCGACCCGCTATCTCGGTAGCCGGCACGGATCCCCGCCCGCCGCCGGCGGCCGACGCTGGTCGCCGACGGACATCCGAGCAGGGGAGAGCACCATGCACACCGAGCGGACCGCGTACGACGTCGTGGTGGTCGGCGCCGGCCCGGCCGGGCTGACCACCGCCCTCGCGCTGGCCCGGCACGGCGTCCGCCCGCTGGTGGTGGAGCGGCACGCCGGCACGTCCGTCCACCCGCGGGCGACCGGAGTGAGCACCCGCACGGTCGAGATCCTGCGCAGCTGGGGCCTGCAGGACGCGCTGGAGGCGGCCGCCTTCGACTGCGAGCCGGCGATGGCGCAGACCCACCGGCTGGTCGACCCGCCGTACGCGGTGCTGTCCGAGGGCTTCCCGACGCCGGCCCAGGCGCACGCGGTCAGCCCGGTCGCGCCGGTCGCCTGCCCGCAGGACCGGCTGGAGCCGCTGCTGCTCGGGCAGCTGCGCGAGCGCGGCGGCGAGGTGCTCTTCCGCACCGAGGTGGTCGGGTTGACCCAGGACGGGGACGGCGTGACCGTCCGGCTGCGGGACCGGGACAGCGGGGCGATCCGGCCGGTCCCCGCGGCGTACGCGGTCGGCGCGGACGGGCCGCGCAGCCGCGTCCGCGACCTCGCCGGCATCGGGATGGACGAGCTCGGCCGGCTCGGCGACTATCTCGCGATCAACTTCCGGGCACCGCTGACCGGACGGCTGCCGGGCCGGCGGTACGGGATCTACTCGACCGACGAGGGCGTCTTCGTGCCGGCCGGGCGGGACCGCTGGCTGCACGGCCGGCTGCTCGGCCCGGAGGAGACGGCGGCCGACTGGACCGCGGAGCGCTGCCTGGCCGCGCTGCGGAGCGGCACCGGCGTCCCGGACCTGGCGCCGCGGATCGACGCGGTCATGCCGTTCCGGATGGCGGCCGCGCACGCCCGGGCGTACCGGGCCGGCCGGGTCTTCCTGGTCGGCGACGCCGCGCACACGGTGACCCCGGTCGGCGGCACCGGGCTGAACACCGCGGTGCACGCCGCGCACAACCTGGGCTGGAAGCTGGCCTGGGTGCTGCGCGGCTGGGCCGCCGAGGAGCTGCTGGACAGCTACCCGGCCGAGCGCCGGCCGATCGGCGCCCGGGTGACCGCCCGGTCGCTGCACTTCGGCCCGCGGACCGTGGCCGAGGCGCTGGCCGCGGACCTGGACGGCCGGGCCCCGCACGCCTGGGTCGACCCGGCCCGTACGGTGTCCACAGTGGACCTCTTCGACGGCCGGCTGACCGTCCTCACCGGACGGACCGGGGCCGGCTGGCGGGCCGCCGGCGCGGAGCTGGCCGGCTCCGGGGTGCCGCTCGCGGTGCTGTCCGTCGGGGCCGAGCTGGCCGACCCGGACGGCGAGCTGACCCGGGCCTACCGGCTGGGGGAGGGCGGCGCCGCCCTGGTCCGCCCGGACGGGCAGCTGGCCTGGACCGCCACCGCCGACCCGGGCCGGGACGCCTGGCCACGGCTGGCCGCCGCGGTGGCCGGCGCCCTGGGCGAACCGCTGGCCGCGCCGGTGGGGTAGGGCTGGCCCCCGGTCCCGGCGGGGGTGACCCGGAGCCGGGATCGGGCGGCTGGCCCGGCAGACCGCGGCGGCGGCGGACGACACGATCGAGTGGTGGCGATCACGTACGCGACCCCGCCCCGCCGGCCTCGTACCGACGTGACCGCCGTCCTCGTCGCACCGGCACCGACCCGTCCCGGCCCCGGCCGGTCCGGGTCGGACCCGGGGTGTCCCGGAGCCGGATCCGGGGCGGTCCCCGATGTGCTCGGCCGGGCCGGCGGCGACGCTGCGGGAGTGACGATGTTGCTGGCGCCGGTGCCCGTCGCCGCGCCGCGCCGCCCGGCCGGACCCGCCACCGCGCCGTCCGCGCGGACCCGGCGGGCCGGGGCCTGGCTGCTCGCCGCGGTCGCCGCGGTCGCCGGCGCCCTGCTGGTGGCGCAGGTGGCCGACGCCGACCTCGGCCGCACCCTGGCCACCGTCTCGCCGGGGCAGCTGGCGCTCGCGCTCGGCTGGTTCGCGCTCTCCCTGCTGGCCGCGGTCTACAACCTGACCGGCTTCTCGGTGCGCCGGCTCCGGCTGGGCACCACGCTGCTGGCCCAGCTGGCGGTCGGCGGCCTGCGGCTGGTGGCGCCGGCCGCGCTGAGCACGCCCGCGGTGCTGGGCCGCTACCTGGTCCGCTCCGGCGCCTCGGTGTCCGACGCGGCCACCACCGTGGGCGCCGCGCAGACCGCCCAGCTGCTGGCCACCGTCGCGGTGGTGGCCGCGCTCGGGCTGGAGTCCGGGCACGCCCCGGGTCTGCCCGGGCCGGCCGTCCTGGCCGCGCTGGCCGCCGCCGTGGTCACCGCCGTGCTGGCCGCCCGGGCCAGCACCCGGGTGCGCGGCTGGACCCGCACCGCCGGCGGCAGCGTCGCCGAGCTGGGCCGGCACGCCCGCCGGCACCCGGGGCGGGTCACCGTCGGCGTGCTCGCGTCCGCGGCGCTGACCGTCACCCACGTGCTCGCCTTCGCCGCCTGCGTCGCCGCCACCGGCGCGCAGCTGCCGCTGATCACGCTCACCGCGGTCTACCTCGGCGCGGCCGCGGCCGGCTCGCTCATCCCGACCCCGGGCGGCCTCGGTCCGGTGGAGGCGGCGCTGGTGGCCGGGCTGGCCACGGCCGGGCTGGCGCTGCCGGTGGCCACCGCCGCCGCGCTGCTGTCCCGGCTGGTCGCGGTGTGGCTGCCGGCGGTGCCCGGCGTGGTCGCGCTGGCCCTGCTCCGCCGCCGCGGCCTCCTCTGACCCGCCGGGATCCGACCCGCCGGATCCGACCCGCCGGGAGCGCGGTCAGCGCTCGCCGACCAGCAGCACCACGGTCGTGCCGGCCGGCGCCGGCGTGCCGCCCGGCGGCAGCTGGGCGACCACCCGCCGGTCCTGCCGCGGCGACAGGACCGGCACCATCCGCACGCTCACCGCGAAGCCGGCCCGCCGAAGCGTCGCCTCCGCGGACGAGCGCCGGTCGCCGACCACGCCCGGCACCCGGACCAGCTGCGGCCGTGGCGGGATCACTGTCGTCACGGACGGAACGGGGGGAGCGGGGGAAGTGGTCACGGAGAGTGACGGCGGGGGAGTCGAGGTGGGCTCGGCCTCCGGGGTGGTCGGCAGCGGCTCGCCGGTGGCCTCGGTCGGCGTCGGCGCCGCGGCCGGCTCGGTGACCGGCGCGGCCGCGGCGGGCGGCCGGCGGGGGGAGTCGGTGACCCGGCCGATGGTCCAGGCCACGCCGAGCGCGGCCAGCACGGCCAGCGCGGCGAGCCCGGCCAGCAACGGCCAGGGCCGGCGCGGCTGCCGGTGACCCGCCGGCTCCGACGGCGGGACGTCGGACGCGGGCATGTAGTGCAGGCCCGGGATGCCGGCCGGCTCGTCCGGCACCGGCGGCAGGCCCGGCACCGGCGGGAGACCCGGCACGGTCGGGGCGTCGTCGTCAGCCCGGCCGGGCCCGTCGGGCCAGCTCACGGCGTCCCTCCAGGGGTGCGGTTCCGGTCGGCCGCCGACCCTAGTCGGTCACGCGCCGCCACCGCCCGCCGGTCAACCGCAGCCGGCCCCGCAGCCGGCCCGCACCCGGCCGCGCGGCCGGCCTCGCACCCGGCCCCGCACCCGGTCAGCTGCTGTCCAGGACCAGCGTGACCGTCGCGCCCTTGGCGGCCAGCGTGCCGCCGGCCGGGGTCTGCGCGCGGACCCGGCGCTGGTCCGGCATCGGCACGACCGTGCCGCCCGGCACCACCACCCGGAAGCCGGAAGCCCGCAGCGTCAGCGTCGCCGTCTGGACCCGCAGGCCGGTGACGTCCGGCACCCGGACGCCCGGCGGCTTCGGCGGCAGCGGCGGCAGGGTGGGCCGAGGGGTCGGGGTGGCCCGCGGGGTCGGGCTGACGGTCGACAGCGGCGGCGCCGGCGCCGGCGGCGGCGTGGTCGCGGTGGCCGCCGGCGTGGACAGCGACGGCAGCGGCTCGGCCGTCGTCGTGGTGGCGGCGGCCGCGGGCGTGGTCGGCGGAGCCGCGGTGGTCGCGCTGGGCGAGGCCGCGGCCGGCTGGATGTCGGTGTCGCCGTCGGTCAGCGAGCCGGCCACCCAGACCAGGCCGGCCACGGCGACCAGCACGGCGGCCAGCGCCACCGCCAGCAGGCCCCACGGGCGGCCCTTCGGCGTACCGTCGCCGTCCGGGTCACGCAGCAGGTCGAGGTCGTCGTCCACCGGGTCTCCCGCCCCTCAGGTCGGCGGAAACCCTAGCCGACCGGGGCCGGGGAGACCTCTCCCGCTTCCTTCAGATTGACATAATGTCGATTATCGGCGTAGCGGTCCGGTGATGCCGGAGACCCGATGTCGAGAAACCCCGGCCCGCGTCGTCTCCGGTGCGTACGCGGCCACAATGGTCGCGCCGCACCGAAGGAGAAGACTCATGGCCAAGTACCTGGTGCTCAAGCACTACCGCGGCGGTCCGGCTCCCGTCGCGGACATCCCGCCGATGGACCAGTGGGCGCCGGCGGAGGTCGACGCGCACGTCCAGTGGATGCGCGACTTCGCGACCAGGTTGCAGGAGACCGGCGAGTTCGTGGACCACCAGGCGCTGTCCCCGGAGGGCACGTTCGTCCGTTACGGCGGCGAGGGCCGCCAGCCGGTCACCGACGGCCCGTTCGCGGAGACCAAGGACCTGATCGCCGGCTGGCTGATCATCGACGTGGAGACGTACGAGCGAGCCGTCGAGGTGGCGGGCGAGTACTCGGCCGCGCCGGGCCCGGGCGGCGAGCCGAACTACGAATGGCTGGAGGTACGTCCGTTCTACGGCTCCGCGCCCACCGTCACGGAGTGAACGAAGCCCTGCTGCGGGAGCTGATTCCCGCGGTCACCGGTGTCCTCGTCCGTCGCGGAGCCGACTTCGCGACGGCCGAGGACGCCGTGCAGGACGCGCTGCTGCGGGCGCTGGCCACGTGGCCGACGGAGCCGCCGGCGGATCCGAAGGGCTGGTTGATCACGGCCGCCTGGCGCAAGTTCCTGGACGCGACCCGGGCGGAGAGTTCTCGGCTCGCCCGCGAGGTCCGGGTCGCGGCCGAGCCACCGCCGGGCCCGACCGAGGACACGGCCGACACTCTGCAGCTCTACTTCCTGTGCGCCCACCCTTCGCTCACCCCGGCCTCCGCGGTGGCGCTCACGCTGCGGGCAGTGGGCGGTCTGACGACGCGCCAGATCGCGGAGGCGTACCTGGTGCCCGAGACGACCATGGCCCAGCGCATCAGCCGGGCCAAGCGCACCGTGTCGGGCGTGCGCTTCGACGCACCCGGAGACGTGGCCACCGTCCTGCGGGTGCTCTATCTGGTCTTCAACGAGGGCTACAGCGGCGGGGTCGACCTCGCCGACGAGGCGATCCGGCTGACCCGCCAGCTGACGTCGATGACCGACGACGAGGAGGCGTCCGGTCTGCTCGCGCTGATGCTGCTGCACCATGCCCGCCGCGCCGCGCGGACGACACCCGACGGCACCCTCGTCCCGCTCGCGGAACAGGACCGGTCCCGGTGGGACACCGAGCTGATCGCCGAGGGCGTGGCGATCCTGCAGGCGGCCCTGGCGCGCGACCGGCTCGGCGAGTATCAGGTGCAGGCCGCAATCGCCGCCCTGCACGCCGACGCGCAGACGGTGGACGAGACCGACTGGGTGCAGATCGTGGAGTGGTACGACGAGCTGGTCCGCCTCACGGACAACCCCGTCGTCCGCCTGAACCGTGCCGTCGCCGTGGGTGAGGCGGACGGGGCGCAGGCCGGTCTGGCCGCGCTCGAACAGGTGGATCGGGCGGTTCCCAGGTATCCGGCTGTCGAGGCATACCTCCGGGAGCGGGCCGGCGACCTCGCGCTCGCGGCTCGGCTGTACGGCGACGCGGCCCGCGCTGCCACCAACCTCGCCGAGCGCGATCACCTCACCCGACAGGCAGCTCGGCTGAACGGCCTGGTTCACCGACCGAGGGCCTCCGGCCCCGACAGCTTGTCGAGGTCGCGCACGCAGAAACCGTGATGAGCCCACTCCTCGTTGAGGACGGTGCCGAGGCACTGCCGCACCGTCCGCCCCCTGGCGTACGGAGGCCACCGGTCGTCGTCGGGCACCGGCGCGGTCTGCGCGAGTCGCTCGGGCGTGACCTCGGCCAGCCACGCCTCGATCTCCGCCGCCTGCCGGTCGCGCACGGCGAGCACCTCCGCCAGATCCGGCCGGGCCGACCGGTCGAGCCCCTGGCGCTCCTGGTCAGGTACGAACGGCGGGCCCAGGCCCAGGGCCGTGAACGGCTCGGTCAGCCCGAGCACGCAGCGCCGGAACCACGAGTCGTGCACGAAGACGAGATGACGCAAGGTCTCGACCATCGACCACTCGCCGTCGACGCCCTGCTGCTCGCTGCCCTCGGGCATGGACCGGACCCGCTCGACGGTCGCGGCCCAGGCCTCCCGCAGCTGCCGCCAGGCCTCCCGCAGGTCGGCCGGCTGGTCGGACCGGATCAGCAGCCGCACCGGGTGCCGGCGGTCGAGCTCGGCCTCGACGTACGGCATGACCTCGACCCCGTTGACCACGAGGTTGGTGACCAGGCCGTCGATCTCGGCGTCCTGCATGACCACGCCGACCAGCCGCGCCCTGCTCAGGTCGCACTCGCGGAACTCCGCGCCGGTGAGGTCCTCGTCGTCGAAGCGTCGCACGCGGACAGGCTAGTGAGGGGCCGGGCGGGATCGCTCCCGCCCGGCCCCCGGGGTGCGCGGCGGCTTACGGCAGGCCGGCCACGTAGTTGACGATCCCCATGACCTCCGCGTTGAAGCGGGTGGCCTTGTTGCGGGCGTCGCCCTGGTCACCGGTGGTGTGGATGCCGGTGATGCACCAGCCGGCGCACAGGCCCTCGCCCGCCGACCGGTACCGGTACAGCGGCGAGCCGCTCTGCCCCGGCGCGGTGTCGATCAGGTACCACGCCCGGCGCACCGTCTGGCTGGTCACGGTGTCGCCGTCCCACCACATCGTCCCGTACGCCTTGTCGCCCGGGAATCCCTCGACGTAGAAGTACTGGTTGGTCAGCGACTCACCCTCGTTGTACCACCAGCCCATCCAGCCGGTGGAGTTGCCGACGTCGCAGGTCAGCTTGATCATCCCGTAGTCGTAGTCGGCGTTCTGCGAGCTGGTCCACACCGAATTGCTCCACAGGTCGCCGGCCCCGCCGGAGCAGGACCCGTACGGCTTGTAGTTGATGCCGTTGCGGCCCGGATAGACGGTGTAGCTGCTGGCCCAGCCGCCGTTGTAGACGCAGTGCCCGGCGGTCACCACGGTGTCCCGGTTGATAAGGAAGCCGCTGCAGCCGCCCTTGGTCGACTCGATGTGCACGATCGAGCCCCACGGGTTGGTGGCGCTGGAGTATTCCTGGACCCGGCCGTCCGGGCCGAGCACCGAGCCCGGCGTGGCCTCCTTCTTGAGCTTGGGCACCACGGCGCCCTTGGGCGCGACCGCCGCCCGGCCGGCCCGGGTCGCGGGCAGCGCCGCGGTCGCCGCCGCCGGCACCGTGGCTCCCCCGCCGCTGACCAACGCCACGCCGGCCGCCCCGGTGGGCGCCGACCCGGCCGGAGCCGGCCCCGCCGCCGCCGGCAGCGCCGGCGCCAGCGTCGCGATCGCGACCCCCGCGGCCAGCGCCGCCCATCCCCTGCGTGTCCCCATGTGCTGGTCCCCTCTCGGGTCGGCGGCTCCACCGGCCGCACACAGCGAGTGAGATCACAGCTACTGAGGTGATACGCGGAGGGGGAGAAGACGCACCGACGGTGCCTAATCGGGCACCGTGAGCGTGACCGGGAGTGGTGCCGACCCGGCCTTGACCTCGACCGCCACCGCGGTCGACCGGCGCTCGCCGAGCTGCGCCGTCAGCTCGTACGACCCCGGCCGCAGCGGCCAGGAGAAGCGGCCGCCGGCGTCGGAGAGGATGGCGATCTCCGGCACCCCGGGCGTGCCGGGGTCCGTCGGCCGCGGCACCACCAGCGCGCCCGGCAGCGGGCGGCCGGCGGCGTCGCGCACGGTCCCCTCGACCTCCCGCACGGCCGGCGCCGCCGGCGGGGAGGCCGATCCGGACACCGGCTGCGGGGAGCCCGCTCCCCCGTCTCCCCCGCCGCACGCGGTCAGCGCGAGCACGGCACCGACGAGCACGACCAGGTGGCGCACGGCTGCTCTCCTTCTCGTCGCCGGTGCTGCTCGGACGGGCGGCCCGGCCGGCCGGTTCCCGTGCCGAGGAATGTCAGATAAATGCGTCAGGCAGTAATTCAGGTAAGGCTTCCCTTTCCTTGGGGTCGGCATTCCCGAGGTAAGCCTCGCCTTGCTTGCGACGAATTGCCGGAAAGGGCAGGGTGACGGTCGAGAGTAAATGACGACCGCGAATTCGGGAGCGATTCCATGACCACGATGAGCCTGCCGATCGTCAGCACCTGCAGCGCCGCCGGCTGTTCGTACAACCACGACACCACCTGTCACGCCGGAGCCATCACCATCACCGGCGCGTCCGCCGCCTGCGGCACCTTCGTCGAGGCCGACGGCAAGGGCGGGGTCGAGGGGACCGGCCGGGTGGGTGCCTGCCACCGGGTCGACTGCGTGCACAACGACCACCTCGAGTGCGCCGCCCACGACGTCCGGATCGGCGCCGGGGCCGACGTCGCCGACTGCCTGACCTACAGCCCCCGCTGACCCGACCGCGGTCAGCGGAAGGTGTCGGCGGCGGCCTGGATCTTCGCCACGTACGCCGACCAGGCGGCCGCGTCGCCGACGTCGTCGTGGTCAGGCCCGCCCCGGCCGTCGATCGACTCCCGCAGGATGTCGGCGTGGCCGGCGTGCTGCGCGGTCTCGGCGACCACCCGGGCCAGCAGGTGGCCCACGGTGGTGTCCCGGCGCTCGGCCGGCCACCACTCCACCTGCGCGGGCGCGTCCAGCGGCAGCTCGGCGATCGTCGCGTCGGAGTGTGCCCAGGCCGACCGGTAGAGCCCGACCAGGTAGTCGCGGGACTCGGTGGCCAGCGGCCACATGTCCGCGCCCTCCCACACCGAGCCGTCCTCGACCCAGGGGAACACCAGCGGCGACGGCCGGCCGACGCAGTCGCCCAGGTAGCTCGCCTCGACGCCGGCCAGGTGCTTCACCAGGCCGAGCAGGTTGGTGCCGCTCGGGGTCAGCGGCCGGCGGGCGTCGAACTCCGGGACGCCGTCGAGCGCCCGCACCAGCGCGTCCCGGGACTGCTGGAGGTAGTGCCGCAGATCGGCGGAGATCGTCACGCCGGGACCCTAGCCCCGGGGTACGACGGAGTCATGGACAGCGCCCTCAGCCACCTGGAGTGCTCGGCCTGCGGCCGGCGGCACGACGCCGACCGCCTGCAGAACCTGTGCCCGTGCGGCGGCCCGCTGCTGGCCCGGTACGCGCTGGACGCGGTCCGGACCACCCCGGCCGAGCTGGCCGCGCGGCCGCCCGGGCTGTGGCGGTGGGCCGAGCTGCTGCCGGTGCGCGACCCGGCGCACCGGGTCACCCTCGGCGAGGGGGACACGCCGCTGCTGCCGGTGCCGCGCGTCGGCGCCGCCGCCGGCCTCCCCCGGCTGCTGGTCAAGGACGAGGGCGTCGCCCCGACCGGCAGCTTCAAGGCCCGCGGGGCCGCCGTCGGCGCGTCCCGGGCCCGCGAGCTCGGGGCCCGGCAGGTCGCGCTGCCGACCAACGGCAACGCCGGCGCCGCCTGGGCCGCGTACGGGGCGCGGGCCGGCCTGCGGGTCACGGTGGCCGTCCCCGCGGGCGCCCCGCCGGTCACCCGCGCCGAGGCCGCGGCGACCGGCGCGGACGTGCACGTCGTCGACGGCCTGATCGGCGATGCCGGCGCCCTGGTGGGCCGGCTGGCCGCCGCGCCCGGCTGGTTCGAGGCGGCGACGCTCAAGGAGCCGTACCGGGTCGAGGGCAAGAAGACGATGGGCCTGGAGCTGGCCGAGCAGCTCGGCTGGACCGCCCCGGACGTGGTCGTCTACCCGACCGGCGGCGGGGTCGGGCTGATCGGCATCGCCAAGGCCTTCGCCGAGCTGCGCGAGCTCGGCTGGCTGGCGGGCCCGGCCACCCGGTTCGTGGCCGCGCAGGCGGCCGGCTGCGCGCCCGTGGTCCGCGCGTACGAGACCGGCGCCGCGGTCACCGAGCCGTGGCCGGACCCGGCGACGGTGGCGTACGGGATCACCGTCGCCGCTCCCCTGGGCGGCCCGCAGCTGCTGCGGATCCTGCGCGACAGCGGCGGCACCGCGGTCGCGGTCGCCGACGCGGACATCCTGGCCACCCAGCGGGAGTGCGCCGCCGCCGACGGCCTGCTGCTCTGCCCGGAGGGCGCGGCCGCGCTGGCGGCGGCCCGCCGGCTGGCCCGGGACGGCTGGGTCGGGCCGGACGAGCGGGTGGTGGTGCTGAACACCGGCAGCCCGCTGGTGCAGCCGGAGCTGCTGCCCCGGCCCCGGCCGACCGGCTGACCGGCTGCGCCTGCCGGACCGCGGTCGGGCATGCTGGGCGCCGTGGCAGCGCGTTACCCGTTCCTCGACGCCGGCGGGCCGATCGCGTTCGCGCACCGCGGCGCGTCGCCGGTCGGCCTGGAAAACACGCTGGCCGCGGTGGAGCGGGTGGTCCGGCTCGGCTTCGACTACCTGGAGACCGACGTCCGGGTCACCCGGGACGGCGTGCCGGTGCTGCTGCACGACGCGACGCTGGACCGGACCACCGACCGGTCCGGCGCGGTCCGCGAGCTGCCCTGGGCCGAGGTGGCGCGGGCCCGGGTGCGCGGTCGGGAGCCGGTCCCCCGCCTGGACGAGCTGCTCGGGTCGTACCCGGCGCTCCGGATCAACCTCGACGTCAAGACGCCGGCCGCGGTCGGGCCGCTGGTCGCGGCGGTGCGCCGGGCCGGCGCGGTGGACCGGGTGTGCGTCGGCTCGTTCTACGACCGGCTGGTCGCCGCGGTGCGGGCCGAGCTGGGTCCGCGGCTGTGCACCAGCCTGGGTCCGCGCGGCGTGCTCGGGCTGCGGCTGGGCTCGCTGCGGGCGCCCGCCGCCGCGGTCGCGCCCGGCGCCCCGGACCCCGCCGCCGCGGTCGCGCCCGGCGCCCCGGACCCGGCCGGCGCCGCGGAGCCGCCCCGGGCCCCGGCCGGCGCCGCGGTCGTGCCCGGCCGGCCCGCCGCCTGCGCGCAGGTGCCGATCCGGCTCGGCCGGCTGCCGGTCATCGACCGGCGGTTCGTCGCCGCCGCGCACGCCCGCGGGCTGGTGGTGCACGCGTGGACGGTGAACGACCGGGCCGAGATGGGCCGGCTGCTCGACCTGGGTGTGGACGGGATCATGTCCGACGACGCGCCCGGGCTGCGCGAGGTGCTGGAGGTCCGCGGGCTGTGGCACGGCGGGCGGGCCGCGTGAGGCGGGCCCGGTGACCGCGCCGGTCGCCGACCCGGCGGACCCGGCCGACCCGGCCGTGGCGGACGCGCGCCGGCGCGAGCAGCGCGGCTGGTACTGGTACGACTGGGCCAACTCGGTCTTCACCACCAGCGTGGTGACCGTCTTCCTGGGGCCCTACCTCAGCGACGTGGCCGAGACCGCCGCCGGCGGACCGGACGGCACGCTGCGGCCGCTGGGCATCCCGGTCGACCCGGACTCGCTGTTCCCCTACCTGCTCTCGGTGTCCGCGCTGCTGCAGGTGCTGGTGCTGCCGGTGGTCGGCGCGGTGGCCGACCGGACCCGCCGCAAGCGCGAGCTGATGGGCGTCTTCGCCTACCTGGGCGCGCTGGCCACCGCGGCCCTCGCGCTGGTCTCCGGCGGCTCCTACCTGCTCGGCAGCCTGCTGTTCCTTCTCGCGAACGTCTGCTTCGGCGCGTCGATCGTCGTCTACTACTCGTTCCTGCCGGAGATCGCCGGCCCGGACGAGCGGGACGCGGTGTCCTCCCGCGGCTGGGCGTTCGGCTACCTCGGCGGCGGGCTGCTGCTCGCGCTCAACCTCGGGCTGTTCCTCAACGCCGAGGGGCTGGGGCTGACCGAGGGCGAGGCGGTGCGGATCTGCTTCCTGTCGGTGGCGATCTGGTGGGCCGGCTTCACGCTGATCCCGCTCAACCGGCTGCGGGACCGGCCGCGGGCCGACGGCGAGCCGGCCGGCCCGGCGGCGGGCAGCTTCCGGCAGCTGGCCGCGACCCTGCGCTCGCTGCGGGCGTACCCGCAGACGCTGCTCTTCCTGGCCGCGTACCTGCTGTTCAACGACGGGATCCAGACCGTCATCGGGTTGTCCGCCCAGTACGGCGACCGCGAGCTCGAGCTGAGCCAGACCGTGCTGATCTCGACCATCCTGCTGGTGCAGTTCGTCGCGATCGGCGGGGCGCTGCTGCTCGGCCGGATCGCGGGCCGGGCCGGGGCCAAGCGGACCATCCTGGGCAGCCTGGTCGTCTGGGTCGTCGTGCTGTGCCTCGCCTTCTTCCTGCAGCGCGGCAGCGCGGTGCAGTTCTACGTGCTCGGCGCCGCGATCGGGCTGGTGCTGGGCGGCACCCAGGCGCTGACCCGGTCGCTGTTCGCGCAGATGACCCCGCGCGGCAAGGAGGCCGAGTACTTCGGGCTGTACGAGATCAGCGACAAGGGCACCAGCTGGCTGGGCACCCTGACCTTCGGGCTGGCGGTGCAGCTGACCGACTCCTACCGGGTGGCGATCATCTCGCTGGTGATCTTCTTCGTGGCCGGCGGGCTGCTGCTGGCCAGGGTGGACGTGCGCCGGGCGGTCGCCGACGCCCGCGGCGAGCGGCCGGCGGTGCTGTGAGCGAGTCGGGAGCGCTGTCGGTGCCGGCCGCGGGCGACCGCCGCAACCAGCCGCCGGCGGCCACGCTGTCGTTCTTCCACGGGCCGATGGACTGCGGGAAGTCCACGCTGGCGCTGCAGATCCACCACAACCACGCCCGGCAGGGCCGGTGCGGGCTGCTGCTGACCCGGCACGACCGGTCCGGCCCGGCCCGCATCTCCAGCCGGCTGGGCATGTCCCGGCCGGCGATCGAGGTCACCGACGACCTCGACCTGTGGGCGCTGGTCCGGTCCCGGTGGGCGGCCGGCGACCGGGTGGACTACCTGGTGGTGGACGAGGCCCAGTTCCTCACCCCGGCGCAGGTCGAGCAGCTGGCCGAGCTGGCCGACCACGCGCACGTGGACACGTACGCGTTCGGCATCAGCACCGACTTCCGCGGCCGGCTCTTCCCCGGCTCGCAGCGGCTGCTGGAGCTGGCCGACTCGGTGGCCGCGCTGCAGGTCGAGGTGCTGTGCTGGTGCGGCCGGCGCGGCCAGCTCAACGCCCGGGTGGTCGCCGGCCGGGTGGTCCGGGAGGGCGACACCGTGCTGGTCGCCGACACCGCCCCGGGCGCCGCGGAGGTGCGCTACCAGGTGCTCTGCCGGCCGCACCACCGCGCCGGCGACCTCGGTCCGGGCATCCCGCCGCCGGGCCAGCTGACCCTGGACTGATCCTCCGGGTGTGTCGTTGCTCACAGGTGGTCCGGCGGGCCCGTCATGCAACGGATCGGCCGCCGAGTGCGTCAACCTGGACAGGTGTGCGGCCCCGTCCCCGCGGGAACGTCATCACCAGAGCGAGGCGGCCGGGGGAATCCTCCGGCAGGCTGGTTCGTTAGGCAACCGAAAGACGTCGGCGATCGAACGATCCGTACGACGTTTGTGGTGACTCTACCCCGAGGAGGGATTCCCATGGCCGAGCGCACACTGCGCGGCAGCCGGCTCGGGGCCGTGAGCTACGAGACCGATCGCAACGCGGAGCTGGCCCCGCGCAAGCCCGCTGAGTACCGGTGCCCGAAGGGGCACGTGTTCGGCGTCCCGTTCGCCGACGACGCCGAGATCCCGCTGGTCTGGGAGTGCAAGTTCGACGGGTCGGCCGCCCGGCTGATCGACGGCGACGAGCCGGAGGCCAAGAAGGTCAAGCCGGCCCGCACCCACTGGGACATGCTGATGGAGCGGCGGACCATCTCCGACCTGGAAGAGGTCCTGGCCGAGCGCCTGGAGGTCCTGCGGGGCCGCCGCAGCAAGTCCGCGTAGTCTTCCGAGCTCCGACGAGAGGGCCGCGATCCCCCGGGATCGCGGCCCTCTCGCCGTCCGCTCAGTCGCGGGGCGGCTCGATCTCGCCCTCGATGACCCGGCCCGCGCCCGGCGGCGGTCCGGGCGGTCCGGGCGGTCCACCGGCCGGGCCGCGGGTCGAGCGGACCCGCACCACGGTGGCCCGCCCGCGGGTCAGCGCCCAGCCGACCAGGGCCCGGCCGAGCAGCCGGCGGGTCGGCGGCAGCAGGCAGAGCAGGCCGAGCACGTCGCTGACGAAGCCGGGCAGCAGCACCAGCAGCCCGCCGATGAGGATGAGCATCCCGTCCAGCGCGGACCGGCCGGGCGGCCGCCCCTCGGCGACCGCGGCGCTGAACGACCCCCAGGCCCGGATGCCCTCCCGGCGCACCAGCCAGCCGCCGAGCAGCGTGGTGACCAGCAGCAGGAGCAGCGTCCAGCCGAAGCCGATCCAGGACGAGACGACGGCCACCACCGCGATCTCGACCACGAGGAGCAGGACGACGCCCAGCAGGATCGGCACGGCTCAGCTCCGGTCGGCGAGCGCCTTGGCCCGGGCCGACCGGCTCCGGGACGTGAGCCCCCAGGCAGCCACCCGCCACAGCGCCTCGGTCACGATCGCGCGGCTCATCTTGCTCTGCCCGACCACCCGCTCGGTGAAGGTGATCGGCACCTCGACCACCCGGTAGCCGGCCCGCCAGGTCTTCCAGCCCAGGTCGATCTGGAAGCAGTAGCCCTGGGAGGCGACCTCGTCCAGCTTCAGCCCCTCCAGCACGGCCCGCCGGTAGACCCGGTAGCCGGCGGTGGCGTCCCGCACCGGGTAGCGCAGCAGCACCCGGGTGTAGAGGCTGGCGCCGCGGGAGAGCAGCAGCCGGGACATCGGCCAGTTGCGCACCTCGCCGCCGGGCACCCAGCGGGAGCCGATCACCAGGTCGGCGTCGCGCAGCGCGGCCAGCAGCCGGGGCAGCTCCTCCGGCGCGTGCGAGCCGTCCGCGTCCATCTCCACCACCGCGTCGTACCCGTCGGCCAGCGCCCACCGGAAGCCGGCGATGTACGCGGCCCCGAGGCCGGCCTTCTCGGTGCGGTGCAGCACGTGCACGGCCGGGTCGGCGGCGGCGAACCGGTCGGCGATCGCGCCGGTGCCGTCCGGGCTGCCGTCGTCGACGACCAGCACGTCGGCCTCCGGGACCGCCCCGCGCAGCCGGACCAGCACCGGCTCCAGGTTGTCCGCCTCGTTGTACGTGGGGATCACCACGAGGACCCGTCCGAGGTCCGCGAAGCTCATGCGCTCTTCCTCTCCTGCTCCCGTCCGTCCCGAACCGGCCCGCGGACCCCCCGCGCGCGCCGGACCCGGCCGCCCCGCCCCGCGGCCACCGCCCACAGCAGGGCGGCCAGCGCGACGGCGACCATCCCCCACTCCGGGCCGGCTCCGAGGCGCGTCGCGAGGGTAGACCCCCCGCGGACCTCGACCGCACGGACGAGGACGTCCGCTGTGAAGACGTCCGAGCGGGCCGGAACGTCCCCGTCCGGGGCGATGACGGCGCTCACCCCGCTGGTCGCCGCGACCAGCACGGTCCGGCCGTGCTCGACCGCCCGCAGCCGGCTCATGGCCAGCTGCTGCCAGGTCTCCGCGCTCCGGCCGAAGGTGGCGTTGTTGGTCTGCACCACCAGCAGGTCGGCCGCGGCCACGTCCCGGACCAGCCCGTCGTACGCCACCTCGAAGCAGATCACGTCGCCGACCTGCACCGGGCCGACCTGCAGCCGGCCGGGCCGGTCGCCGCCGACGAAGTCCCGGCCGACCCGGTCGACGTCGCTGCTGACCAGCCGGGCGATGTCGCGCAGCGGGATGTACTCGCCGAACGGCACCGGGTGCCGCTTCACGTACCGGTCCCCCGGCCCGGTGGCCGGGTCCCAGACGATGCCGACGTTGCGCACGGTCCGCTCGGTCGGCCCGTCGGCGAGCGTGCCGACCAGGATCGGCACCCCGACCGCCCGGGCGGCCCGGTCGATCAGCGCGCGGGCGTCCGGGTTGCGGATCGGGTCGATGTCGGACGCGTTCTCCGGCCAGAGCACCAGGTCGGGCCGGGCGGTGCGGCCGGCGGCGGCGTCCTCGGCCAGCCGCAGCGTCGCCGCCACGTGGTTGCGCAGCACCGCCTCGCGCTGGGCGTTGAAGTCCAGGCCGAGGCGGGGCACGTTGCCCTGCACGACCGCGACCGTGACCGTGCGGGTGGTCGTGGTCTGCCAGTCGCCGGCGATCGCGGCGGCGCCGGCCACCGCGACCACGGCCAGCAGCCCCGCGAACGCCGGCGCCGCGGCCCGGAGCCGGCTCCCCGCCCGCCCGCGGCCGGCCCCCGCGCCAACGCCGGCGGTGCCGCCGGTCCCCACGGCGCCCGCGCGGAGCGCGGCGGCCAGCAGGGTGCCGAGCAGCGCGACGGCCAGCGTGACCAGCGGGGCGCCGCCGTACGCGGACAGCCAGACCAGCGGCGAGTCGGCCTGCGCGAAGGCGAGCCGGCCCCACGGGAAAC
This sequence comes from uncultured Actinomycetota bacterium, assembly GCA_963849885.1. Taxonomy (GTDB): domain Bacteria; phylum Actinomycetota; class Actinomycetes; order Mycobacteriales; family CADCTP01; genus CADCTP01. Next base: position 121,810 of record CAWKIV010000009.1, read on the forward strand.
CGCCCCACGGCAGCCGGGACCGGGCCGCCTCCGCGGCCACCCAGAGCAGGGCCGCCCACAGCGGCCAGGCCGGCAGCCGGGAGGTGGCGGCGAGGGCGGCGCCGAGCGCGGCCACGAAGGCGGCCTGGGAGACGGCCAGCAGCAGCCACGGGACGGGGCCGACGAAGATGCCGCTCCAGCTCAGCAGCGGGACGAAGAAGGCGAGGCCGAAGGCCGAGCCGAGCAGCGCCCCGCGGCGGGCGGTCACGCCCCGGGTGAGCCAGCTCAGCGCCGCGACGCTCAGCACCGCCAGCGGCCACACCCCGTACGGCGGGAACGCCAGCACCAGCAGCCCGCCGGCCGCCGCGGCGGCCAGCAGCCCCCACCACCGCCCCCGCGCCCGCTCCCGCGGGCCGCGCCGCTCGACCACCGCACCACCCGCGGCGGCAGGGACCGCCGGGGCGGGGGTCGACGAGCGCATCCCCCGATGATCCCACGCCGGCCCGCCGCGGGCCGGTCGCGGGACGGCTCAGGGAGCCGCCGGCCCGGGGCGGGCGCGGCGGGGTCCCGGTCCGCCCCAGCGCACCCGGACCCGCTTGCGCCAGGCGGCGAGCACGTCCGCGTCGCCGTCCACCACGGCGCCGGACGGCCGGTTCCACAGCAGCAGGTGCAGGTCCGACGCGGTCCCCCGCACGACGCACTCGGCCGCGCCGGCCGCGGCCGCGGACCGCTCCGGCCGGGACCCCTCCGCGCCCACGTGCGCCAGCCATCCGTCGCCGGGCGCGTCGGTCGGCAGCACCCCGAGGGTGCGCTCCGGCGCCGTCCAGCTGGAGGACCGGCGTGCCCCGAAGCCGCCGACCAGCTCGTCGAGCCCGTCCAGCGCCACCGCGACCGGGAACGGGGTGACCGGCCCGCCGGCGGACTCCACGTCGGCCCGGTGGATGCCGGTCTCGTGGGTCTGCCGCCGGGCCCAGAACGCCAGCGGCGACGGCGCCGGCAGGAAGGTGAAGCACCGCACGGCCGGGTCGGCCGCCGTCAGCGTGTCCAGCAGCGCCCGGTGCCCGGCGCGGAACCAGTCGACCAGCGCCGCCCCGGTGACGTCGGCGCCGTCGTCGGACCCGTAGACGGCGGCGTCCCGCCGGCTCTCCCGCACCGCCCCGGCCGCCCACCGGTGCACCAGGCCGACGTGCCGGATCAGGTCGGCCACCTGCCAGGCGGGCGCGCCGGGGACGGTGGCGGCGTGGTCGACCCGCTCGGCCGCGGTGGCCAGCAGCTCACCCTGCTCGCGCAGCGCGGCCAGGTGCTCGGCGATCTCCATGGGCGCCACCCTGCCACCCGGCACCGACAGAATCCGGTCCGCAGCGGAGTGGGGGCACGCGGGGACGCTGCAGCGAGGGCCGGGAACCCGCCGCCGCAGGTTCCCGTACCCCCACGCCCGCAGCACGCTCAGGGATGCGGCCGGGGCCGACGGAACCGGGGTGACCTTCGGACCGACCGGTGGTCCGCCGGATGCGGACACCTGCGCCGTTGTCTACTGGCCCCCGTACTCCTCCTGTACCCCCGGGTGGCGGACACCGTCCGCCACCGTGTCACCGCGACCGCCCGGCGCGCATCCCCGCGTTCACCCCCGCGCTCGGACCTGGCCGGCGGGGTCTCCCCCACCCGGCCCGCCGCGGTGGTGAGCACCGACGCTGGACGCAGCCGTTCGCTCCCCTACGTGTGACCTGACGACGATAGCCGCCCCCCGCCGAGCCCTGTCAATGCCGGCTCTGACCTGCGACGATGAGGGAAACCGCAGGTCGCGCCGCGTCGGCGCGAAAAGGTCCGACGAGTGCCGGACGGCGTGTCCGAGCAGGACACGCCGACCGACTTCACATCACCCGGTCAGGGGACGACAACCGTGCCCTTTGCGGTCACCGCGACGACCGGCTCGGCGAGCGCGTCGGCCGCCGACGGGGACCGCTCGGGCGCGGCCCGGCACACCACCCGGGCGGTGAACTCCAGCCCCCGGCTGCGCCGCCCGACCCGGGTCACCACCGCGGTCGCCTCCAGCACGTCACCGGCCCGGACCGGCGCGGCGAAGGACACCGACTCGTACCCGGCGAACAGGCCCTCGTCCCCGTCGGTGCGGATGCACAGCTCGGTGGCCACGTCGCCGAACATCCCCAGCACGTACGCCCCGTCGACCAGCGAGCCGCCGTAGTGCGCGTGCGAGTGCGGCACGTACCGGCGGTGGGTCACCGCGAAGCCGACCTCGGCCCGGGTCACCGGTCCCAGCCCGCCGTCAGCGTGTGGGCCAGGTACGAGGCGACCTCGGCCGGGGTGGTGCCCTTGCCGAAGACCCGGTCGACGCCGAGCTCCGCGGCCGCCGACACGTCGAAGCGGGGCCCGCCGACCACCAGCAGCGGGCGGCCCGGCTTCGGCCACGACTCGGCCCGGACCGCGGCGGCCAGCTCCCGGGTGTTGTGCAGGTGGGCGTCCTTCTGGGTGACCACCTGGGACACCAGGATCGCGTCCGCCTTCTCCGCCCGGGCCCGGGCGACCAGCTCCGGCACCAGCACCTGGGCGCCCAGGTTGACCACCTTGACCTCGCGGTAGTACTCCAGGCCCTTCTCGCCGGCGAAGCCCTTGACGTTGAGGATCGCGTCGATGCCGACGGTGTGCGCGTCGGTGCCGATGCAGGCGCCGAGCACGACCAGCTTGCGCCGCAGCGCCTGCTTGATCGCGAGGTTGACCTCCTTGGCCGGCAGCAGCGGGTACTCCCGCTCGACCACCTCGACCGCGGACAGGTCGACCAGGTGGTTGACCCGGCCGTAGACGACGAAGAACGTGAACGCCGGGCCCATCCCCTTGGCGTGCACCACCATCGCCGGCTCCAGCCCCATCTTCGCGGCCAGCTGCAGCGCGGCGCCCTCGGCCCGGGCGTCGTGCGGGATCGGCAGCGTGAAGGACAGCTGCACCATCCCGTCGCCGGTGGTGTCCCCGTACGGCCGGACGATGGTGGGCGCGGGCTTCACCGCCGGCGCCGTCGGATCGGCCGCCGGCCGCTCGTCGAGCGCGGTCACCGGGACATCCCCTCCTCGAGCAGCTCGACCGCCGGGTTCCAGTAGCCGTCCGCGTGCGCGACCACGCCCTCCAGGCCCTTGCCGCCGTCGGCGGGGCGCCTGGTGATGCCGAAGGTGCCGTCGGCGATCGCCGGCAGCAGGCCGTCGTCGGCGATCCGCCCGAGCAGCTCGACCGCCTCGGACAGCACCTGCCGGGCCCGGGTGGCGACGAAGCCGTCCGGGGCCGGCCGGAAGTCCTCGGCCAGCCCGCCGGCCGCGCCGAGCACGTACCGCACGTTCTCCAGGGCCAGGTCCCGGTCGGACAGGAACGGGGTGACGATCCCCTCGGTCATCATCCCCACCAGCAGGATGCCCTGCCCGGTCATGGCGCCGACCAGGTTGAAGAAGCCGTCCAGCAGGTAGCCGGCGAAGACGTTGCCGGTCATGTGCTTGGTCGGCGGCATGTACTTCAGCGGCGCGTCCGGGAAGAGCTCCCGCACCAGCTGCGCGTGCGCCAGCTCCAGCCGCAGCGAGTCCGGCACCGCCGGGTTGATCTCGAACGCGTGGCCCAGCCCGAGCAGCCCGTCGACCAGCCCGGCCTCGTGCGCGAAGCGCTCGTTGAGCAGCTGGGACACCACCACCGTGTGCGCGGCGTCGACCGCGTCCGCGGTGGTCAGGTAGTTGTCCTCGCCGGTGTTGATGACGATGCCGGCGCGGGCGTGCACCATCCGGGAGAAGCGCTGGTCGACGAAGGTCCGGCGCGGGTTGATGTCGCGGAAGATGATCCCGTACATGCAGTCGTTGAGCATCATGTCCAGCCGCTCCAGGCCGGCCAGCGCGGCGATCTCCGGCATGCACAGCCCGCTGGCGTAGTTGGTCAGCCGGACGTACCGGCCGACCTCCTTGGACACGTCGTCCAGCGCGGCCCGCATGAGCCGGAAATTCTCCTGGGTCGCGTACGTCCCCGCGTAGCCGGTGCGGGTGGCGCCCTCGGGCACGTAGTCCAGCAGCGACTGCCCGGTGGACCGGATGACCGCGACCACGTCGGCGCCCTCCCGGGCGGCCGCCTGGGCCTGCGGGATGTCCTCGTGGATGTCGCCGGTGGCCACGATCAGGTAGATCCACGGCTGCGGCGGGTCGCCGAGCCGCTTGACCAGCCGGTCCCGCTCCTTGCGCCGGCGGTCCACCTGGGACAGTCCACCCGCGACGGCGCGGCGGGCGGCCCGGGTGGCCCGGTCGGCGTCCTTCCCTTCCGGCAGTGCGTAGCGCACCGAGCCCGCGGCCGTCTTGGCCGCCAGCTCGGTGAGGTCGGCGTGGCCACCGGTGAGCAGCGCGTGCCAGACCGGCAGGGCCACGCCCTGCTCCAGCCCGACCTGCTCGCGGACCGCGTCCACGACGACGTTGACCCACGGCTGGGTGCCGGCACCGTCGCCCTCGGCGTAGCTGGTCGGGTCGGCGCCGGACAGGCCGGCCAGCCGCAGCGTGGCCCGCTCCACCGACACCGTGGTGTGGGTGCGGGCCAGCTCGATCACCGGCTCGGCGGCCCGCGCGGCCAGCCGCCGCGCCTCGGCGACCACCCGCGGGTCGAGCCCCAGCTTCGGCTCCACCCGCGGTGTCCGCTCGCGCTGCGAGCTCGCGCTCGCTCATAGCTCCTCCTCCCAGATCGTCCGTCCACTGGCGACGGTGCGCAGGCAGCGCGGTGCGGGCGCGCCCGGGGTCAGGTCGGGGACGCCGGCGGCGTCCCAGACCGCGAAGTACGCCGGGGCGCCGGCGGCGAGCTGCCCGCCGGGACGCCGGGCCGCCGCCCAGCCGCCGCCGGTGTGCGCGGCCAGCGCCGCCGCCGCGCCCAGCCGGGAGCCGGGGGCGTGGTGGTGCACGGCCGCCCGGACGGCCTCCCACGGCGCCAGCGGGGTGACCGGGGCGTCCGAGCCGAGCGCCAGCACCACCCCGGCGCCGGCCAGCTCGGCCAGCGGGTTGGACGCCAGCGAGCGGGCCGGGCCGAGCCGGTCGGTGTAGAGCCCGGTGTCGCCGCCCCAGAGCGCGTCGAAGGCCGGCTGCACGCTGGCCACCACCTCCAGGTCGGCGAAGGTGCCGGCCGCGCCGGCCGGGACCAGCTCCAGGTGCTCCACCCGGTGCCGGGCCGCGCGGACCGCGTCCGCGCCGAGCACCTCGGCCGCGGCGGCGAAGGCGGCCGCGACCGCGCCGACCGCGACGTCGCCGATCGCGTGGAAGCCGGCCTGCAGGCCGATCCGGGTGCAGGCGACCACGTGGTCGCGCATCTCCTCGACGGAGAGGTACTGGTGGCCCCGCTCCCCCGGCGCGTCCGCGTACGGCTCGCTGAAGCAGGCGGTGTGCGAGCCGATCGAGCCGTCCGCGAAGACGTCCCCGGCCGCCCCGACCGCGCCCAGCTCCCGCGCGGTGTCCACACCGGACGGACCGCACTCCCCCCAGTACGGCAGCACGGTCGGCAGCGGCTCGGCCGCGGCCAGCTCGACGATGGCGAGCAGGTCGTCGGTCCCGGACAGGTCCGGGCCGGCCAGCTCGTGCAGCGCGCCGATGCCCAGGGAGGCGGCTCGCCGCAGGGTGGCGCGCTGGGCGTCGCGGCGCTGGCCCGCGGTCATGGTGTCCCGGGCGGCCCGGCGGGCGGCGTGGTGCGCGTCCCGGGTCAGGTGCCCGCCCGCCGCGAAGCCGGGCAGCTCGCGCGCCCGCGGCACGGCGGCCAGCAGCGCGGAGGACACCACCGCGGAGTGCACGTCCACCCGGGACAGGTAGACCACCGACCCGTACGACGCGCGGTCCAGCTCGGCGCTGGTCGGCGCGCGGCGCTCCGGCCAGCGGGTCTCGTCCCAGCCGTGGCCGAGCAGCGGCCGGCCGCCGGAGGCCCGGGCGGCCCGCTCGACCAGGTCCAGCGCCTCGGCCAGCGACGCGGTCGCGGTCAGGTCCAGGCCGAGCAGCGCCAGCCCGGTCGAGGTGGCGTGCACGTGCGCGTCCACGAAGGCCGGGGTGACCAGCGCCCCGCCCAGCTCGACCGTCTCGTCCGCCGGTCCGGCCGCGCCCGCGTCACCCACCCACGCGATCGTGTCGCCGTCCACCAGCAGTGCCGTCGGCTCCCCCGCCGCCAGCACCCGCCCCCCGCTGTACAGCGTCGTGCTCACGGTCCCACCTCGGCGGCGAGGCGGGCGTCGAAGAGCGCGCGCACGCCGGGGTCGGTGCGCAGCAGGTCGAGCGCCAGCTCGGCGTGCCCGGGCACGAAGCCGTTGCCGATCAGCATCGTCACGTCGGCGGCCAGGCCCTCGGCGCCCAGCGCCGCCGCCGGGAAGGACGTCGCCATCGAGAAGAAGACCACGGTGCCGCCCGGGCGGGTGGCCAGGATCGCGCCGTGCTCGCAGCCGGGCACGTCGACGCAGACCACGGTGACGTCGACCGGCTCGCCGATGGCCGCGGCCAGCCCGACCGGGTCGCGCGCGTCCGCGACGACCACCTCGTCGGCCAGGCCGGTCGCCTTGAGCGCGGCCGCCTCGGCCTCGTGCGGCACCACGCCGACCAGCCGGCCGGCGCCGGCCCGCCGGGCCGCCGCGAGCGACAGCGACCCCGACTTCCCCGCCCCGCCCAGCACCGCCACCGCCGGCGCCGCACCGTCCCCGCCGTCGATCTCGGCCGGGTCAACCTCGGCGAGCGCCCCGCTGCGTCGACCCAACCAAGATCGGCGGGAGACGACGCGGGTGGTGAGGGCGGGGGCGCCGCAGACGTCGAGCACGGCCAGGGCGAGCGGGGCGGGCAGGTCGGCGGGCAGCCGGGCGGCGATCGACCGGCCGAAGAGGATCGCGTGCCCGGCGCACGGCACCTGCTCGGACCGGCCGTCCCAGCCGGCCAGCCCGTCGGTGATCGCCAGCGGGGTCAGCGTGAGCGAGACCAGCGTCGCCACCCGGTCGCCGACCGCCAGGCCGAGCGGGGACTCCGGGCCGACCTCGGCGACGGTGCCGACCAGCATCCCGCCGGAGCCGGTCACCGGATTTTGCATCTTGCCGCGCTCGGCCACGATGGCCAGCACCGCGGCCCGCACCGCGGCCCCGTCCCCGCCGTGCTCGGTCCACAGCTGCCGGAACGAGGCGGCGTCCAGGTTGAGCCGCTCCACCGCGACCCGGACCTCGTCCGGCCCGACCGCCGGGGACGCGTCCAGCCGCAGCGCGGCCTGCGGCAGCACCCCGGCCGGAACCAGCACCCGGTGCAACCCGATCGCGCTCAACGACGTACCTCTTCCTGTGATCTGACCCGCGAACCGGAGGAATTACGGTCCGCTCATAGTCTGACGGGATGGTTTCCATCTATCCTGCCAGTGACAGCCGCGAACGGGAAGCGCCCGCCCCGGCCCGAGGAGGTCACCTGATGGAACAGCCGTACGGCTACGTCCGCCGGCCGCTGGTCGAGCCGGATCACCGCCGGCTGCCCGGCTGGCGCGACGTCACCGACGCCGAGTGGCGCGACGTGCAGTGGCAGCGGGCGCACTGCGTGAAAAACGTGCGGCAGCTGCGCGCTGTCTGGGGCGACCTGGTCGACGACGCCTTCTACGCCGACCTGGAGCGCGACCAGGCCGAGCGGGCCACGATGTCGCTGCTGATCACGCCGCAGATGGTCAACACGATCGCGCCCGGCGGCGTGCCGACCACCGAGGCGGTCTACGCCGACCCGGTCCGCCGCTACATGCTGCCCGTCTTCTCCGACCGCGACCCGCAGTGGTCGTCCCACCCGCTGGCCACCCGCGACTCGCTGCACGAGGCCGAGATGTGGGCGGTGGAGGGGCTGACCCACCGCTACCCGACCAAGGTGCTGGCCGAGGTGCTGCCCACCTGCCCGCAATACTGCGGGCACTGCACCCGGATGGACCTGGTCGGCAACTCCACCCCGCAGGTGGCCAAGCACAAGTTCGCGCTCAAGCCGGTGGACCGGCTGGACTCGATGATCGACTACCTGCACCGCACCCCGGGCGTCCGGGACGTCGTGGTGTCCGGTGGCGACGTGGCCAACCTGCCCTGGCCGCGGCTGGAGTCGTTCGTGGCCCGGCTGATGGAGGTGGACAGCGTCCGGGACATCCGGCTGGCCACCAAGGCGCTGATGGGGCTGCCGCAACACTGGCTCACCCCTGAGGTCCGGGAGGGCGTCACCCGGCTGGCCCGCACCGCCCGCGACCGCGGCATCAGCCTGGCCATCCACACCCACGTCAACGCCGCCCAGCAGGTCACCCCGCTGGTGGCCGAGGCGACCGCGGCCATGCTCGAGGCCGGCGTCCGGGACGTGCGCAACCAGGGGGTGCTGCTGCGCGGGGTCAACGACTCCCCGGCCCAGCTGCTCGACCTGTGCTTCGCGCTGCTCGACGAGGCCGCGATCATGCCGTACTACTTCTATCTCTGCGACATGATCCCCGGCTCCGAGCACTGGCGGCTGGCGGTCTGGCAGGCGCAGGAGCTGCAGCACGCGATCATGGGCTACCTGCCCGGCTTCGCCACCCCGCGGCTGGTCTGCGACGTCCCGTACGTGGGGAAGCGCTGGGTGCACCAGGTCGACGAGTACGACCGGGAGCGCGGCATCTCGTACTGGACGAAGAACTACCGGACCGCGCACGACCGGACGGACCCGGAGGCGCTGCGCCGGCGGTACTCGTACCACGACCCGATCCGCACGCTGCCGGCCGCCGGCCAGGCGTGGTGGGCCGAGCACAGGACGCCGGCCCCGGCGCCGGAGCTCGCCCTGGCGGCCCCCGGCCGCTGATCCCGGCGGCCGGCCGCGGGCCGCGGCCAGCGCGGCCGGCGGCTGCCGCCGGCCGCCGGCCGGGCGGCTTGCCGGCTTTGCTTCGGCGCGGCCGCACGGCAGGCTCTGCGGCATGCGTGCCGCCCGGGCCCCGCGACGCCGCGCCGGCGTCCTCGCCGGGCTGGTCGCCCTGCTGGCCGGCACGGTGGCCGGCTGCGGCGGCGACAGCGGCCCGACCGTCCGCTGGCTGGTCGGCCAGGAGTACTCGGGGGCCTACCGGCAGGCCGCCGAGGCCTGCACGGCCGCGGCCGGCGGGCGCTACCGGATCGTGCTGGAGGAGCTGCCGCGCAGCTCCGACCAGCAGCGCGAGCAGCTGGTGCGCCGGCTCGCGGCCCGGGACCGCACCGTCGACGTGGTCGGCCTGGACGTCATCTGGACCGCCGAGTTCGCCGAGGCCGGCTGGCTGCGGCCGTGGGAGGGCGACCGGGCCGCGGCGGTCTCCCGAGGGGTGCTGGTCGGCCCGCTGGCCACCGCCACCTACCGGGGCCGGCTGTGGGCGGCGCCGTTCACCAGCAACACCCAGCTGCTCTGGTATCGCAAGTCCCGCATCCCGCGGCCGGCGCCGACCTGGGACGGGCTGATCAGCCAGGCCGAGGCGCTGCCCGCCGGGGAGAACGTCGTCGCGGTCCAGGGCGGCCGGTACGAGGGCTACACCACCTGGGTGACCAGCCTGCTGGCCTCCGCCGGCACCGGGCTGGTGACCGACGCGGAGGACCCGGAGCGGGCCCGGGCCGACCTGGCCGACGCGCCGGCCCGGCAGGCCCTGGAGGTGATCCGCCGGCTGGCCCACTCCCCGGTGGCCGACCCGGGGCTGGCCGCCGCGACCGAGCTGAGCACCCGGCAGCTGGTGCTCTCCGGCGCGGCCGCGGTCACCGTCGCCTACCCGACGCTGTGGGCCAGCGCCCGGGCCGAGGCGCCGGCCGTCTTCGCCGACCTCGGCTACGCCCGCTACCCGGCGGTGGTGGCCGGGCGGCCCGGCCGGCCGCCGCTGGGCGGGGTCAACCTCGGGGTGAGCGCCTACTCGCCGCACCCCGAGGACGCCTTCGCCGCCGCGAGCTGCCTGCGCGGCGCGGCCAAGCAGAAGCTGGCCGCCGTGGCCGGCGGGCTGCCGCCCACGCTGGACGCCGTCTACGACGACCCGGACGTGGCCCGGCTCTACCCGTTCCGCGAGCTGCTGCGGACCTCGATCGCGGCGGCGGTGCCGCGGCCGCAGACCCCCGCGTACAACGACGTGTCGCTGGCCGTGCAGATGGTGCTGCACCCGCCGTCCGGAGTGGACCCGGCGACCGCGGTGCCGCGGCTGCGGGAGACGGTGAACGCCGCGCTCGACTCGCAGGCGCTGTTCCCGTGAGCCGGCGGGACCGGTGAGCACGGCCGCGGTCACCCGCCGCCGGCGGCGGACGCGGCGCCGCCGGCCGGACGACCGGCGGCTGGCCTGGCTGCTGCTCGCGCCCGCCGCGCTGGTCATGCTGGCGGTGGTCGGCTACCCGGTGGCGTACTCGCTGTGGCTGTCCCTGCAGCGCTACGACCTGCGCTTCCCCGGGCAGCGGGAGTTCGTCGGGCTGGGCAACTACGCGGCCGTGCTGTCCTCCCCGGTCTTCTGGGGCGCGCTCGGTGCCACCGCGGTGATCACCGTCATCGCGGTGACCGCGGAGATGCTGCTCGGCTTCGGCATCGCGATGGTGCTGCAGCGGGCCCTGGTCGGGCGGCGGGTCGTGCACACCGCGGTGCTGCTGCCGTACGGGATCATCACCGTGGTGGCCGCGTTCGCCTGGCAGTACGCGGCGACCCCGGACCTGTCGTTCCTGTCCGACCGGGCCTGGCTGGGCGAGCGGTGGTCGTCCTTCGCGGTGGTCATCGCCACCGAGGTGTGGAAGGGCACCCCGGTGGTCGCGCTGCTGCTGCTGGCCGGGCTGGCCGCGGTGCCGGCCGAGCTGCTGGACATCGCCCGGGTGGACGGCGCGAACGGCTGGCAGCGGCTGATCGGCATCGTGCTGCCGGCGCTGCGGCCGGTGCTGCTGGTCGTGCTGCTCTACCGGACGCTGGACTCGGTGCGCGTCTTCGACACCGTCTACGTGCAGACCGGCGGGGCGAACGGCACCGGCACGCTGTCCCTGCTCGCCTACGACCAGCTGACCGCCCGGCTCAACCTGGGCCTCGGCTCCACCGTCGCGGTGCTGCTGTTCGCGCTGGCCGCCGGGCTGGCGCTGGCCTTCATCGCGGCCTTCCGGGGCGACCTGCGGCAGCTGGCCGCCCGCCGGGACACCGACGCCGACGACGACTGGTCGGTGGACCCGGGCGACGACGACTGGGCGGCGGACCCGGGCGACGACGACTGGGCGGCGGCGCCCGGCGCGGACGAGGAGTGGGCCCGGTGAGCCCGCGCGCCGGGCGTCTGCTGTGGACGGCGGGGTCGGTCGCGGTCCTCGCGTACACGCTGCTGCCGATGCTGTGGATCCTGTCGCTGTCGTTGAAGTCGCCGCAGACCGTGACCGACAAGCGGCTGTGGCCGGTCGACCCGACGCTGGCCAACTACCGCAGCATCTTCGGCAGCTCGCTGTTCACCCGGGCGCTGGTCAACTCGATCGGGGTGGCGCTGCTGACCACCTTCTTCGCCGTGCTCGTCGCCACCCTGGCCGCGTACGCGGTGACCCGGCTGGAGTTCCGCGGCAAGTCGCTGGTGCTGCCGCTCGCCCTGGCGGTCGCGGTCTTCCCGCCGGTGGCCGTGGTCGGGCCGCTGTTCGACGTGTGGCGCACGATCGGCCTGTACGACACCTGGCCCGGCCTGGTGATCCCGTACCTGTCCTTCGCGCTGCCGCTGGCCATGTGGACGCTGACCGCGTTCTTCCGCGGCGTGCCGTGGGAGCTGGAGCAGGCCGCCCAGGCGGACGGGGCGACGCCCTGGCAGGCGTTCCGGGCGGTGGTCGTGCCGCTGGCCCGGCCGGGTGTGCTGACCGCGGCGATCCTGGTCTTCCTCTTCGCCTGGAACGACTTCCTCTTCGCGATCTCGCTGACCTCGTCCGACCGGTCCCGCACGGTGCCGGCGGCGCTGGCCTTCTTCCCCGGCGACACCCGGATCAGCCAGCCGGTCGGCAGCATCGCCGCCGCCGCGGTGGTGGTCACCGTGCCGGTGCTGGCCGCGGTGCTGGTCTTCCAGCGCCGGCTGGTCGCCGGGCTCACCGCCGGCGTGGTGACCAAGTAGTGGCCCGCCTCGAGCTGGCCGGCCTCACCCACACCCGCCGGGACGGCACGCCGGTGGTCGACGGGGTCACCCTGGACGTCGCCGACGGCGAGCTGGTGACCGTGCTCGGGCCGTCCGGGGCGGGCAAGTCGACGCTGCTGCGGATGCTGATCGGGCTGGCCGACATCACCGCCGGGGAGCTGCGGCTGGCCGGCGAGGTCGCCACCGACTGGGCCCCGGCCGAGCGGGACCTGGCCATGGTGCACCAGGACTACGCGCCGTACCCGCACCTGAGCGTGCGGGACAACATCGCCTTCCCGCTGCGGATGCTGGCCGCGCCGGAGGGGGTGGTCCGCCGCCGGGTCGAGGAGGTGGCGCGGGCGCTGGAGCTGACCGTGCACCTCGACCGTGGCCCGACCCAGCTCTCCGGCGGGCAGCGGCAGCGGGTCGCGCTCGGGCGGGCGCTGGTCCGCCGGCCGCACGCCTACCTGCTCGACGAGCCGCTGTCCCAGCTGGACGGCGGCCTGCGCACCCGGCTGCGCACCCTGATCACCGAGCTGCAGCGGGACACCGGCACCACCACGCTGTACGTCACCCACGACCAGGCCGAGGCGATGACCCTCGGCGACCGGGTCGCGGTGCTCCGGCGCGGCCGGCTGGAGCAGGTCGGCCGGCCCCAGGAGGTGTACGAGCGGCCGGCCACCCTCGGCGTCGCCGCCTCGGTCGGCGCCGGCCCGCTGAACGTGCTGCCGGCCACTGTGGACGGTGGCGTCCTGCGCCTGCCGATGGTGGACGTCCCGCTGGACCCGGCGGCCCGGGCCCGGCTCGGCGACCGGGACCGGGTGCTGGCCGCGATCCGGCCCGAGCACGTCGAGGAGGCGGCCCGGGTCGAGCCGGACCGGGCCGGGCAGGGCGTCCGGTTCACGCTGCCGGTCGCCGGCACCGAGTGGACCGGCTCCGAGCTGTGGGTACGGCTGCGGCGGCCGGGCGGGGCGGCGACCGGCGGGCCGCTCGGCGAGCTGGACCGGCCGCCGCCGGAGGGCGAGCTGGTGGCCCGGCTCGACCCGGCCGGCGCCGCCCGCGGCCAGCGGGTGCTGCCCGTCTGGGTGCCGACCGCCCGGATCCTGCTCTTCGACCCCGACACCGGCGCCGCCCTCCCCACCCCCACCCCCACTGACGCCGCCACCCCCCGACTGACGCCGCCGCCCCCGAGTGACGGCAGCGCCCCGCGAGTGACGGCGCCGCCCCGCGAGTGACGGCGCCACCCCGCGAGTGACGGCACCGCCCCACGAGTGACGGCGTCACTCGCGGTCGGCGGCCGTCACTCGGAGCGGACGTCACTCGGGGCGGGAGGGCGTCGGGCGGGAGGGCGTCACTCGTGGGGTGGGAGGGCGTGGGGCGGGAGGGGGTCAGTCGCGGGAGCGGGAGGTGGCGAGCGTGTCGCGGAGGCGCTCGATGACCGAGTCGTCCCAGGAGTGGCTGCGCAGCAGCCGGTAGCGCTCCGTGGACAGCCGCAGGTAGGCCTCGGTCTCGGTGGACCCGGCCGGCAGCAGCCCGGTCTGCCGGAGCAGGTCGACCGCCGGCTCGTACTCCTCGGTGAACCAGGTCTCCGCGGTCTCCGACCGGTCCATCATCCGGCCGCGCAGCTGGATCAGCCGGAAGCCCCAGGCCTCCACCATCTCGGCCAGCTCGCCGTAGTCGTCGGCCTCGTGCAGCGAGATCCGGTCCCGCATCCGCGGCGGCAGCGGCACCCGCTCGGCGAAGACCCGCTCGTGCCCCTTGACCGGCAGGTCCTCCAGCCGCAGGTCCCGGTCCGCGCCGACCGCGGTGAGCACCTCGACCACGTGCGCGTTGATGGTCTTCCAGCCCAGCGCCCGGGCCACCGACACCCGGTGGTGGCCGTCGATGACGAAGTGCACGTCGCCGACCCGGTAGACGTCGATCGGCGGCATCTCCTCGCCGCGCCGCAGCGCCACGTCGATCCGCTGGAAGCGGCGCTCCATCTCGTCCGAGGTCGGCCGGAACAGCCGGTCGAAGCCGGTGCTGCGGTCCACCGAGCCGACCACCGAGTCCACGTCGATGACCTGCTCGCCGAGGTCGCGCTCGCCGCGGCGGCCGAGCGCCGCGACCACCTCGTCGAACGGCAGCAGCACGTCGTACGTCGCGCTGCGCCCGTGCAGCCGGCGGCGTACCGAGGACAGCGCCGCCCGGCGCCGCGCGCGCAGGAAGTCGTCGCGGGCGTCCTGGACCGGGAAGCCGGTGTCGAGAGCCATCGGCCCCCAGTCTGACGCCCCAGCGTGTCCGGCAACAGGCGATCAGGTAACACGACCGGACCTGTACCGGCCGGTAACCCGGCTTGCACACTCAGGGCATCCTCCCGTGGAAGGCAGGTGGCACCGTGGCCCCTCCCCCGCTCCTGCGCCGGCTGGTCGCCCTGACCGCCGGCGCCGTGCTCGGCACCGGACTCCTCGTCGCCGGCGCGTCCCCCGCGCTGGCCGGACCCGGCTCCGGGCCCACCGCGGTCGTCTCGCTCGGGGACAGCGCGATCTCCGGCGAAGGCGCCGGGTCGTACGAGCCCGGCACCGACACCGGTCGCAACTACTGCCACCGCTCGGCCAACTCGCTGATCAAGTCGACGTCGATCCCGGGCATCCAGGCGAAGATCAACATCGCCTGCTCCGGCGCCGCCTCCTCGGACATCCGGATCGGCGGGACCAGCCACTTCACCGAGCCGTCCCAGGCCGACCAGCTGCGGGCCATCGCCCGCGACTACGACATCAAGATGCTGGTGCTGCAGGTCGGGGCGAACGACGACCCCGCGTTCTCGGACAGCGTCCTCACCTGCGTCGAGCGGTGGGCCAACCCGTTCGCGACCGGCTGCCGCAACACCCTCGGCCCGGTGTGGCCGGGCCGGATGGCCGCGATGGCGCCCAAGGTCGAGGCGGTCATCGCCGACCTGCGGACGGTCATGCGCGAGGCCGGGTACGCGGACGGGGCGTACCAGCTGGTGCTGCAGTCGTACGCGTCCCCGTTCACGGAGAACATGAACTCGATCACGCACGCGTTCGAGGGCTGCCCGATCCGGATCGCGGACGCCCGCTGGGGCCGGACCGAGGCGGTCGGTCAGCTGTCCGCCGCGCTGCGCGGGGTGGCCGCGCGGACCGGCGTGCGGTTCCTGGATCTGGCCCGGGCCACCGAGGGTCGGGAGGCGTGCAACCGGTCCACCTCGAACGAGTGGATCACCCCGCTGATCATCGACGTGGGCGAGCTCTTCGAGTCCGGTGACCCGGCCAACGTGGTGCGCCAGTCGTTCCACCCGAACGCGGCCGGGCACGGGCAGATGGGCCGCTGCCTGACCGAGTTCTACGCCGGCGGCACCCGCGAGGGCGCCTGCCTGCGCGGCGCGGACGGCAACCTGCACGCCACCACCGGCGTGACCTCCGCCACCGCCCGCGGCACCACCCAGCTCGCCGCCCGCTGACCCCGGGTGCCGATCACCTTTGCGCGCCGGGTCGTTCAGAACCGCCGCTGGTACGGCGTGTCGGAACGAGGACGCGCGCAAAGGTGATCCGCCCGGGGGGGCGGCGGGGGTGGGGTGGGGTTAGGTGGTGGGGAGGGCGGCGAGGGTGGGTGGGTCGGCGCCGGCGCGGGCGCAGGTCAGCGCGGCGACCAGGCAGGCCCGGTCGAGCACGGCGGGCAGGTCCACCGAGGCCAGCCGGCCCGGGCCGGCGCCGAGCGCGCCGCGGTCGGCCAGCGCGGCCAGCAGCCCGGAGCTGAACGCGTCGCCGGCGCCCACGGTGTCCACCACGTGCACCGGCGGGGCCGGCCGGCGCACCTCGGTCCCGCCGGCCGGCAGCGCCACCGCGCCGGACCCGCCGAGCGTCACGACCACCAGCTCCGGCCCGGCACCGACCCACTGCCGGGCCGCGACCACCGGGTCCTGGCCCGGGTAGAGCCACTCCAGGTCCTCCGAGCTGACCTTGACCAGGTCGGCCAGCCCGACCACCCGCTCCACCGCGCGCCGGCCCTCGTCCGGGCTGCCCCGGCGGGCCATCCGCACGTTCGGGTCGTAGCTGACCGTGGCCCGGCCGACGTGCCGGACCCGGCGCAGCAGCTCCAGCACCCGGGACGCGCCCGGCTCCAGCTCCAGCGCGATCGACCCGGTGTGCAGGGCCACCGTCTCGTCGTCGACCACGCCGGCCAGCTCGGCCGCGCTCCACTGCCAGTCGGCGGTGCCCTCGATCCAGAAGTCGTACGCGGCCACGCCGGACGGGTCCAGGGTGGCCACCGCCAGCGACGACGGCTCGTCCGCGCTGACCAGGTGCCGGGGATCCACCCCGGCCGCGGCCAGGTGCTCGCGGAACATCGCCCCGAAGGCGTCCCGGGACAGCCGCGCGGCCAGCGACACCGGCTGGCCGAGCCGGCCGAGGCCGACGGCGACGTTGAGCGGGCTGCCGCCCGGGTGTGCCCGGTAGCGCCGGTCGCCCTCCCCCACCAGGTCGACGATCGCCTCGCCGAGGACGGTCAGCATGCCCGGACCCTAGCGGGGCCGACCCGCCCGCGCCGATCTCGGCCAAGTCAACGTCGAGCGGGCACTCGATGCGTTGACACAACCAAGATCGGCGTCAGACGGGGGGTGGGCGGTCCTCGTAGGGGGTGCTGAGGACGACGGTGGTGCGGGTGGAGACGTTGGCGCGGGCCCGGATCTCCTGCAGCAGCGACTCGAGGGCGCCCGGGCCCTCGACCCGCGCCTTGAGGATGTAGCTCTCCTCCCCGGCCACGCTGTGGCAGGCCACGATCGCGGCCAGCCCGGCCAGCCGGTCGGGCACGTCGTCCGGCTCGCCGGCGTCGATCGGCTTCACCGACACGAACGCGGTCAGCGGCAGGCCGCACGCGTCCGGGTCGACCCGGGCGCCGTAGCCGCGGATCACCCCGCGCTGCTCCAGCCGCCGCACCCGCTGGTGCGCCGCGGACACGGACAGGCCGACCCGCTCGGCCAGGTCGGTGTAGCTGGCCCGCCCGTCGGCGGCCAGCTCCCGCACCAGCCGCCGGTCGACCGCGTCGAGCTGCTCCACACCCTGACGCTACCTGGCTCAGCTCCGCGTCAGGGCCCGACCGATGACCATCCGCTGCACCTGGTTGGTGCCTTCCACGATCTCCAGCACCTTCGCCTCCCGGAACCAGCGCTCCACCGGGTGGTCCTCCACGTAGCCGGCGCCGCCGAGCACCTGCACCGCGTCGGTGGTCACCCGCATGGCCGCGTCGGTGGCGAAGAGCTTGGCCATCGCCGCCTGCGCGCCGAACGGGCGGCCGGCGTCGCGCAGCCGGGCCGCGGCCAGGTAGAGCGAGCGGGCCGCCGCCACCTGGGTGGCCATGTCGGCGAGCAGGAACGACACGCCCTGGAACTCGGCGATCGGCCGGTCGAACTGGCGCCGCTCCTTCGCGTACGCCACCGCGTGGTCCAGCGCCGCCTGGGCCACCCCGACCGCGCAGGCGGCGATGCCGAGCCGGCCGCCGTCGAGGGCGGCCATCGCGATCCGGAAGCCCTGCCCCTCCGCGCCGACCAGCCGGCCCGCCGGCACCCGGGCGCCGTCCAGCACGACCTGCGCGGTCGGCGAGGAGGCCATGCCCATCTTCCGCTCCGGCGGCTGCGGCCGCAGGCCCGGCGTGTCCGCCGGCGCGACCAGGCAGGAGATCCCGCCGGCGCCGGGGCCGCCGGTGCGCACCATCAGGTTGTAGAAGTCGGCGTGCCCGCCGTGGGTCACCCAGGCCTTGACCCCGTCCACCACGAAGTCGTCCCCGTCCCGGACCGCGCGGGTGGTCAGCGCGGCCGCGTCCGAGCCGGCGGCGGGCTCGGAGAGGCAGTACGCCCCCAGCAGGTCGCCGCCGACCATGGCCGGCAGCAGCTCGTCCCGCTGCGCGTCGGAGCCGTACGCCGCGGTCGGGAAGCAGGCCAGCGTGTGCACGCTCACCCCGAGCCCGACGGCCAGCCAGGCCGCCGCCAGCTCCTCCACGACCTGCAGGTACACCTCGTACGGCTGGCCGCCGCCACCCCAGCGCTCCGGATAGGGCAGGCCGAGCAGGCCGGCCTTGCCGACCGTGCGCAGCAGCTCCCGGGGAAACTCGGCGGCCCGCTCGGCCCGCTGCACCCGGGGGCGCAGCTCGCCGTCGGCGAGGTCGCGGGTGAGCTCGAGCAGGGCCGCCGCCTCCGGCGTCGGCAGGGTGCGGTCCACAGGCATGCGCGGCGTCCCTCCCGGCGGCACCGTTGCCGCCTCCGGTCCGAGTCTGCCTCGCCCCGACCCGGACGGCACCCGCGGATCCCCTCCCGCCGGACGGACGACTGCGGCACAATCCGCCTCAGCCGCGCTCTTGGGCGGCCGGACGGCGCACCGGGGCGCACACCTGCCCAGGCCGGCCGGTCCCGGCGCGGACGGACAGGAGGGGGGCGGAGCCGTGCGCGCTACCCGAGCCGACCGCGACCGGACCGCGCGGGCGGCCCGCCGGTGACCACCACTGAGCCCACGGGCGGTGCCGGCGCCGACCGCGCCACCGCCGACGCCGCTGCCGACCGTGCCGCCGCCGACCGTGCCGCCGCCGACCGTGACGCCGCTGCGGACTCCGCTGCCGACCGTGCCGGCGCGGCGGCGGCGGAGGAGGCGGGGGTGCCGCCCGGGCCGGCGAGCCCGGGCGGGCCGGAGGGGCCGACCACGGGGCCCGCGCTGGCCGAGGTGCCGACTTCGGCGGGCCGCGGCGCAGCCCCGCCGGACGACGCAGCCCCGCCGGACGACGCAGCCCCGCCGGACGACGCCGCCCCGACCGGCACCGGCGCGCCGGCGGGTGACGGCGACGGCGACGGGGACGCGGGCATCTGGGCGACCTGGCAGGAGTCCCCGCCGGCGGCCAAGGCCCTGCTCGTCGGCATCTTCGTCAACCGGCTGGGCGCCTTCCTCCAGGTCTTCCTGGTCCTCTTCCTCACCACCCGCGGCTTCACCCCGGTCCAGGCCGGCGTCGCGCTGGCCGTCTTCACCGTCGGCGCGGTGCTCGGCGGCATCGTCGGCGGCACGCTCACCGACCGGATCGGCCCGCGGCTGACCATCCTGATCAGCATGCTCGGCGGCGCCGCGCTGGTGCTGTCGATCCTCTACCTGACCCACTACCCGGCCCTGGTGCTCGTGGTCGGCCTGGCCGGCGCGGTCGGCGGCGCGTACCGCCCCGCCGCGGGCACCCTGCTCTCCGAGCTCACCCCGCGGCACCGGCAGGTCATGATCTTCGCGATGTACCGGTTGTTCTACAACCTGGGCAACACCGCGGCCCCGCTGATCGGCGCCGCGCTCGTCGCGGCCTCGTACGACCTGCTGTTCTGGGGCGAGGCGATCGCCTCGCTCGGGTACGGGCTGATCGCCGCCGTCGCGCTCCCCCGCCGCCGGGCCGCGGCGAAGGAGCCGGCCGCCGACGAGCCGCCGGCCGCGGCGCCGGCGGAGCAGCGGTCCGGCTACCTGGCCGTGCTGGCCGACCGGCGGTACGTGCTGTTCCTGCTCGCGCTGGTCGTCAACGCCGCGGTGTACGTGCAGTACCTCAGCGCGCTGCCGGTCGCCATGCGGGCGGCGGGCCTGGCCACCGGCTGGTTCAGCGCGATGGTCGCGCTCAACGGGATCATCGTGATCACCTGCGAGCTGCTGGTCACCAAGGTGGTGCAGCGCTGGCCGATGCGGCTGGTGGTGATGACCGGCTTCGCGCTGCTCGGCGCCGGCATGGCCACGTACGCGCTGCCCCTGGGGGTGGCCGCCTTCATCATCGGCACGCTGGTCTGGTCGCTGGCCGAGATCGTGGCCGGGCCGACGATCTTCGCCTACCCGGCGGTGGCCAGCCCGGAGCACCTGCGCGGGCGCTACATCGGCGCCGCCAACACCATGTTCGGCATCGGGTCGGCGACCGGCTCGGTGGCCGGCCTGGCCATCTGGAACCTCGTCGGCTCGGCGGTGTGGTGGATCTGCGGGCTGGCCTGCCTGCTCGGCCTGCTCGCCGCCGGCGCCGGCATGCGCACCCAGGAGAAGGAGCCGGCCCCATGAGCAGCCGCAACCAGGTCACCGGCGACTACCTGGCCGACGTCGCCGCCCGCGGCGAGGACCCGGGCGCGCTGCGGGCGGCCGCGCTGGCCGCCGCCGACCTCGGCCCGACCAGCTACGGCGGCCGCTGCCTGACCCGCCCGGCGTTCCTGGACCGGGCCGAGCGGGACCTGCTGGAGTCGGACCTGCTGCGGCTGCGGGCGGCGCTGACCGCGCTGCCGGACCGGCTCTTCGGCGGCGACCTCGGCGCGTTCGCCCGGGCCGCCGGGATGACCGGGCCGCAGGTGACCGCGATCCAGCGTGGCCGCGGCCGCGCGCCGACCCAGCTCACCCGGGCCGACCTCTACCACGACGGCGCCGGCTTCCGGCTGATGGAGCTCAACATCGGCAGCACCGTCGGCGGCCTGGACAACGCGGTGCTCAACCGGGCCACCCTGGCCCACCCGCCGTTCGCCGACTTCGCGGCCGAGCACAAGCTGTCCTACTGCGACACCATGGCCGGGCTGGCCGAGATGCTCAAGGCCGACCACGCCACCGAGTCCGGCCGGCCGCCGCTGTTCGCGGCCGCGGACTGGCCGGCCAGCTTCGCCACCCTGGAGCCGCAGCTGCGGGCGTCGGCCGCGGTGCTGGGCGAGCTGGGCGTGGAGATCGTGCCCTGCCACCTCGGCCAGCTGGAGATCGGCGGCGGCGAGGTCCGGCTCGGCGGCCGGCACGTGGACGTGGTCTACCGGGTCTTCATGATCGAGGACCTGCTCGACCCGGGCGCGCCGGAGCTGGTCGACCCGGTGCTGCGGGCGGTCGAGCGCGGCGAGGTGGAGATGTTCGCGCCGATGGACGCCGAGCTCTACGGCAGCAAGGCGGCGCTGGCGATGCTGTCCGACGAGGCCAACGCGGACCGCTTCGACGCGGTCGAGCGGGCGACGCTGGAGCGGCTGCTGCCGTGGACCCGGATGGTCCGGGACGCCCCGGTGACCGTCGACGGCGAGCGGGTCGGGCTGTGGGAGCTGGCCGCGCAGCGGCGCGAGGAGCTGGTGCTCAAGCCGACGCTGATGCACGGCGGGCTCGGCGTGGTGCTCGGCTGGCGGGTCGGCCCGGACGAGTGGATGGCCGCGGTCCGCGAGGCGACCGACGGGCCGTACGTGCTGCAGCGGCGGATCCGGGCCGCCCCGGAGCCGTTCCCCGCGGCCGGGCCCGGCGGCACCGAGCAGCAGCTGATCAACTGGATGGCCTTCTCGATGGGCGGCGGCTTCGGCGGCGGGATCGTGCGGGCCAGCACCGACCTGTCCGGCAGCGTGCTGAACAGCGCCGGCGGAGCCACGCTGGGTTGCTGTTTCACCCAGTAGCGCCGCCCTCGTGCCCGAAAGGGTGGGACCGGAGCCGGACAGTCCGATCCGTTGCCACCGAGGGTGTCCATCTCCTAGCCTTCCGGTACCAGTTCGCTCGGTGCGTGGACATTCCGTCGGAGTCACCATCCTCATCGCGGAGGCCGCCGTGACCGCTCTCGCCCACTCCCGCGCCACCGACACGGCCGCCATCCCGCTCTGGGACAGCGCGTACGACCCGGCGGTGCTGGGCGGCCAGGGCAACCTCTGGGGCGACCCCCCGGTGCCGTACGCGGCGACCGCGGCCGCGCTCTTCCGCGCCCACGACGCCAAGGTGGTGCTCGACCTGCCCTGCGGCGACGGGCGCAACCTGCCGCCGCTGGCCGAGGGTGCCCCGATCCTGCTGGCCGGCGACACCTCGCCCAAGGCGATGGCGATCGCCGAGAAGGTGACGGACCGGGCCGGCGTCCGCGACCGGGTGGTCTTCGTCCAGGTGGACGCGTTCGACACCGGGCTGCTGGACGCCTCGGTGGACGGCATCTTCTGCTGGGACCTGCTCGGCCACCTCACCGACCCGGCGCCGGCGCTGCGCGAGCTGCACCGCATCCTGCGCCCCGGCGGCCACCTGGTCGCGAACATGTGGACGATGAACGACTGCCAGACCTCGGACCCGAACATCAAGGAGATCGGGCCGAAGGAGTACGTCGACCACTTCGACTTCTACTGCCGCTTCTACGACCGCGCCGACCTCGACGCGCTGCTGGCCGAGGTCGGCACCCCGGCCGCCGCCTGCGAGGTGCAGAGCTGGTGGGAGCCGCCGCACGCCGGCTACCGCGACTACGTCCACCAGCACGAGAGCCTGATCTTCACCGTCGCCAAGCCGGCCGGCTGAGCCGGCGGTGACCAGCGCGGGGGTGGCCGCCGGCACCGCGGCCGGCGCGCGCACCGGGATCGGCGTGGGTGCCGGGGTCGGCGTGGGTGCCGGGGTCGGCGTGGGCTGGGCGCCCGGCCACCACGGCGAGCTGCTGCAGGGCGCCTTCGACGACGGCTGCGGGCGGGTGCGCCGGGCGCTGGTCACGCTGCCGCAGCCGGACCGCGGCAGCCGGGCGGTCTTCCACCCGAGCCAGTCGCACTGGGGCGTGGTCGGCACGCCCGAGCTGGTCAAGGTGCGGCGGGCCGCGATCCTGGCGCTGCGGCAGTTCAGCCGGCACCCGGCGCCGGCCAAGGGCGGCCAGGTGGAGATCACCAGCGACGTGCCCCGCGGCATCGGGATGGGCTCCTCGACCGCGGACGTCACCGCGACCATCCGGGCGGTGGCCGACTACCACGGGGTGGCGCTGTCCCGGGAGGAGGTCGGCCGGCTGGCCGTGCTGGCCGAGTGCGCGGCCGACTCGATCATGATCGACGACCGGGTGGTGCTCTTCGCGCACCGCGACGGCGTGGTGCTGGAGACGCTGGGGCACCGGCTGCCGCCGCTGCTGGTGGTCGGCTGCGACACCCAGCCCGGCGTCCGGGTGGACACCCTGGGCCTGCCGCCGGCCGAGTACGACGACCGCGAGATCGCCACCTTCGGCGTGCTGCGCTCGGCGCTGCGGCGGGCGGTGGTCACCGGCGACCCGGCGCTGCTCGGCCGGGTCGCCACCGCCAGCGCCCGGATCAACCAGCGGTTCCTGCCCAAGCCGGGGCTGGAGGAGCTGCTCGAGCTCGGCCTGCGGCACGGCGGCTGCGGCATCCAGGTGGCGCACAGCGGCACGGTCGCCGGGCTGGTCTTCGACGCGGGCCGGGCCGGACGCGGTGGCCGGCGCCCGCCGGTGCGCGGACGCGGTGGCGGCGCTGGGGCTGGCGCCGACCGGGCTGATCGGCACCGAGCCGGGGCTGGCCGCCGCGCTGACCGCCGACGCCGCGCCCGCCCCGCCGTGGAGCGCGCTGGTCGGGTCCGCGACCGCCCTGCGGACGCCCGCGTGACCGGGGTCCGCAGCGGCTACTCCGAGGCGACCGAGGCGCACCAGCTGCCCCGGCTGGTCCGGCTCGCGCCCAACCTGTACGCGGCCTGCTTCACGCTGATGAAGCTGGTGCCGGCCCGGTTCATCCTGCGCCGCGCGCTGCGGGACGGGCTGCTGGAGCCGGGCACGGTGATCACCGAGACCACCTCGGGCACCTTCGGGCTGGCCCTGGCCATGCAGGCCGCGCTGCTGGAGCGGGAGCTGGTGCTGGTCAGCGACCCGGTCATCGACGAGCGGCTGCACCGCCGGCTGACCGACCTGGGCGCGGTGGTGGACCGGGTGCCGGCCGGCGCCGGCCGCGGCCCGGGCGGCTTCCAGGCCGCCCGGCTGGCCCGGCTGGCCGAGATCCGGGCCGGGCTGCCGGCCAGCTTCTGCCCGGAGCAGTACACCAACCCGGACAACCCCCGCTCGTACGCGGCGGTGGCCGAGCTGCTGCTGGAGTGCCTGGGCCAGGTCGACTGCCTGGTCGGCCCGGTCGGGTCGGGCGGGTCGATGTGCGGCACGAGCACGTACCTGCGCTCGGTGCTGCCGGAGTGCCGGGCGGTCGGCGTCGACACCCACGGCAGTGTCCTGTTCGGACACCCGGACGGCCACCGCGAGCTGCGCGGGCTGGGCATGAGCGTGATGCCCGGCAACATGGACCACCGCGTCTTCGACGAGGTGCACTGGTGCTCGGCCGGGGTCGCGTACGCGGCGACGAGGCAGCTGCACCGCCGGCACGCCCTGTTCATGGGGCCGACCAGCGGCGCGGCCTACCTGGTGGCGCGCTGGTGGGCGGCGGCCAACCCGGCCGCGCTGACCGTGGTGATGCTGCCCGACGAGGGCTACCGCTACCTGGACACCGTGTACGACGACGGCTGGCTGACCGGCGCCGGGCACGCCGGCGTGCCGGTGCCGGCCGGGCCGGTGGCGGTGGACCGGCCGGCCGACCCCGCCGGGCCGTGGACGGCGTACCCGTGGCAGCGGCGCACGCCGGCCGAGGTGGTCGACGCGGTGCCCGCGCGGGCGGGACTGTGACCGGTCGGCTCACCGGGCAGCTCGGCCCGCGCACGCTGAAGGTGGTGTACGGCGAGCTCACCCCGGCCGTGCTGGCGGCCGAGCTGCCCGCGATGACCCGGGTCGACCGGGCCCACCTGGTCATGCTGGCCGAGCGTTCCCTGGTCCCGGCCGGCGCCGCCGGCGCGCTGCTGCGCTGCATCGACGAGCTGGCCGCCGGGGACTGGGCGCCGCTGCTCGGCCGGCCGGCCCCGCGCGGGCTCTACCTCATGTACGAGGGCTACCTGATCGAGCGGCTCGGCCCGGACGTCGGCGGGGTGCTGCACACCGGCCGGTCCCGCAACGACCTCAAGGCGACGGTGACCGCGCTGCGGCTGCGGGAGTGGGTGCTCGACTTCGCCGCCGAGGCGGTCCGGCTGCAGGCCGTGCTGCTCGGCCGGGCCCGCGCGTACGCCTCGGTGGTGATGCCGGTCCACACCCACCACCAGGCGGCGATGCCGGTGACGTACGGGTGGTACCTGCTCGGGGTCGCGCTCGCGGTGGGCCGGGACGTCGAGGCGCTGCGCACCGCCGCGGCCGGGCTGGACGCCTGCCCGCTCGGTGCCGGCGCGGTCGCCGGCACCGACCTGCCGATCGACCCGGCCCGGACCGCGCGGCTGCTCGGCTTCGGCGCCCCGGCCCCGCACGCGCTGGACGCGGTGGCCAGCCGGGACGGGCCGCTGCGGGTGCTCGGCGCCGCCGCCGGGCTGGCCGTGACGCTCAGCCGGCTGGCCGCCGACCTGCAGCTGTGGAGCACCGCCGAGTTCGGCTTCGTGCACTTCCCGGACCGGCTGGTCGGCGGCAGCTCGGCGATGCCGCAGAAGCGCAACGCGTTCCTGCTCGAGCACGTGCGGGCCAAGCCGGCGGCCGCGCTCGGGGCGTGGGCGGCCGCGGCCGCGGCGATGGCGGCGACCCCGTTCACCAACTCCATCGAGGTCGGCACCGAGGCGGTGGCCAGCGTCTGGCCCGGGCTGGACGCGGCCGCCCAGTCGGTGCTGCTGACCCAGGTGCTCCTCGGCGGCGCCCGGCCCGACCCGGAGCGGATGGCGGCCCGGGCGGTGGACGGCTTCACCGCGGCCACCGCGGTGGCCAACCGGCTGGTCCGGGCCGGGGTGCCGTTCCGGACCGCGCACGAGCGGGTCGGCGACGCGGTGCGCCGGGCGGTGGACGCCGGCTCCACCCGGCTGGCCGACTTCGGCCCGCCGGGCTGGCTGGACCAGCTCGGCCTCGGGGAGCTGGACCTGGGCGAGCTGGTGGCCGCGCACGCGTACGGCGGCGGGCCGGGCGACTTCGCCGGGCCGCACGCCGCGGCGGTGGAGCGCTGGCGGGCCTCCTGCGGCTGGCTGCGCGGCTGGCGGGCGGCGCTGGCCGGCGCCGACGCGGAGCTGGCCGCCGCCGCCGGGCGGCTCGCGTGAGCGAGCGCGAGCGGACACAGCGGGACCTGGTGCTGGTGGAGAGCAACACCACCGGCACCGGGCGGCTGTTCTGCCGGGCCGCGGTGGCCGCCGGCCTGCGCCCGGTGCTGCTCGCCCGCGACCCGGACCGCTACCCGTACGTCCGGGACGACGGGATCGCCGCCCGGGTCGTGGACACCGGCTCCGCCGCGGCCGTGCTGGCCGCCTGCGCCGAGCTGGACCCGGCCGGCGTGACCAGCAGCTCGGAGTACTACGTCGGCACGGCCAGCGAGACCGCCCGCGCGCTCGGCCTCCCCCACCCCGACCCGGAGGCGGTCCGGGCCGCCCGCGACAAGGCCACCCAGCGGGCCCGGCTGGCCGCGGCCGGGCTGCCCGGGCCGGCCTTCGCCGCCGCCGGCGGCCCCGGGGAGGCGGTCGCCGCCGCCCGGCAGCTCGGCTTCCCGGTGGTGGTCAAGCCGGTCTCCGGCTCCGGCTCGATCGGCGTGCGCCGGTGCGACTCCCCCGCCGCGGTCGAGGCGGCCGCGGCGGCGATCCTCGCCGGCACGGCCGGCACCGGGCTGCCCGCCCAGGACCGGGTGCTGGTGGAGGGATACCTGGGCGGCGCCGAGTTCTCGGTGGAGACCTTCGACGACCGGGTGGTCGGGGTGACCGGCAAGCACCTCGGACCGGAGCCGCACTTCGTGGAGACCGGGCACGACTTCCCCGCGGCGGATCCGGGGGGTGCTCTCGGGGCCGCCGCGGTGGCCGCGCTGCGGGCGCTCGGGCTGGGCTGGGGCGCCGCGCACACCGAGCTGCGGCTCACCCCGGCCGGGCCGGTGGTGGTCGAGGTCAACCCGCGGCTGGCCGGCGGGATGATCCCGCGGCTGGTCGAGGAGGCCACCGGCGTCGACCTGATCGCGCTGCTGGTCGCCCGGGTCGCCGGGGACCGGCCGGCGCCGGTCGCGACCCGGGCGCGGGCGGCCTCGATCCGCTTCCTCGTCGCCACCGCCGCCGGGCGGCTGGCCGGCGTCGCCGGGGTCGACGCCGCCCGGCGGGTGCCCGGCGTGGTCGAGGTCGGGGTGACCGCCCGGGCGGGCCAGGAGGTGCTGGTGCGCGGCTCGTTCCAGGACCGGCTCGGGTACGTGCTGGCCACCGACCCCGCGGGCGCCGCCGCGGCGCGGTCCGCCGCCGCCGGCCTCGCGCTGCTCCGCCCGGACATCGCCGCGGAGGTGCGGGCGTGACCCGGGTGGCCGTCGTCGGGCTGGGCTCGCGCGGGCTCGGCGTGCTGGAGCGCCTCGTCACGCTGGCCAAGCGGCGCGGCCCGGCCGGCGGCCCGGTCCGGGTCGACGTCGTCGACCCGACCTGCACCGGCGCCGGCGTGCACGACCGGGCCCAGCCGGACTACCTGCTGCTCAACACCACCTGCGCGCAGGTGTCGATGTTCCCGGACGCGGCCACCGTCGGCGCCGACGTCGACGCGCCCGGCCCGACGCTGCACGAGTGGGTCACCGCCCGCGGGCTGCGGCTCGGCGCCGACGGCTTCACCGTCGGCCGGGAGGGCCGGGAGATCCGGCCGACCGACTTCCTCCCCCGCCGGGTGCTCGGCGACTACCTCGCCTGGGTGCTGGGCGAGGTGCTGCGCCGGGCACCGTCGCACGTGGACGTCCACCTGCACCGGGCCGAGGCGGTCGACCTGGACCGCGGCGTCCTCACGCTGTCCACAGGCGACACCCTCCGGGCCGACCACGTCTTCCTCACCACCGGCTACACCGCCAACACCGTGGTCGACCTCACCCCGGACGGCCCCCGCCGCACCGCCGCGCCGTACCCGCTGCCGGACCGGGTGGCCGCCGTCGGGCCGGGCCAGCTGGCCGCGGTCGCCGGCTTCGGGCTGTCCGCGATGGACGTGCTGTCCTGCCTCACCGTCGGCCGCGGCGGCCGCTTCGTCGAGGCCGACGAGGGGCTCCGCTACCGGCCCAGCGGCCGGGAGCCGGCGCTGCTGTTCCTGTCCCGCACCGGGCTGCCCTGCCGGGCCCGGCCGCGGACCGTCGAGTTCGGACCGCCGTACCGGCCGATCGCCTTCACCACCGCCGCGGTGGACGCGGTCCGGCGGGCCCGGGGCGGCCCGCTGGACTTCGACGCCGACGTGCTGCCGCTGGTGCTCACCGAGATCCGGGTCGGCTACCGGCGCGCCCAGGCCCGCCTCGACGGCACCGCGGACGCGCTGGAGGCCGGGCTGGCCGCGGACGTGGCCGGCACGCTGGACCGGCTGGACGCCGAGCGGGACCGCTTCGACGCCGCCGAGGCGTTCGCCGGGTCGGCCGGCATGCTGCTGGACGGCCCGGAGGCGTACCAGAAGTGGCTGGCCGAGGCGATCCGGGCCGACCTGGCCGAGGGCCTGCTCGGCTTCGCCGGCAGCCCGGTCAAGGCCGGGCTGGACGTGCTGCGGGCGCTGCGGGACACCTTCCGGTACGTCGTCGACTTCGGCGGGCTGACCGCCGCCTCGCTGGACGACTTCACCGTCCGGACCGTCCCGGCGCTGAACCGGGCCGTGGTCGGCCCGCAGTGGGAGCGGCACGCCGAGCTGCTGGCCCTGCTGGCCGCCGGCGTGGCCCGGGCCCCGTTCGGCCCGGAGCCGGTCGTCACCGCCGCCGGCAGCCGGTGGACGGTCTCCTCCACCCGGCTGGCCGAGCCGTACTCGGCCGAGGTCGACTGGGTGGTCTCCGCGCACGTCGAGCTGCCCGCGGTGGCGGCCTCGGCCAGCCCGCTGATCGCGGCGCTGCACCGGCGGGGCGCGATCCGGCCGCACCGGCCGGACAGCCGCTGGGTGCGCGGCATCGACGTCGACCGCGACCAGCACCCGGTGGACGCGGCCGGCCGGCCGGACCCGCGGATCTTCGTGCTCGGCCCGCTGTGCGAGGGCGCCACCTTCTACAACAACCTGGTCCCGTCCCCGGGTGTCCACTCGCGACCGGTGCACGACGCGCACCGCTGCGCCGCCGCCGTCCTCGGCTGACCGGCCGCCGCCCCCGGCGGGTCCGGCGCTCCGGCGGGCCCGGCCGGGTCAGCGGGAGGCGCGGACGAGGGCGTAGTCGCCCAGCCGGGCGCGGCCGTGGCCGGTCACCGCCGCGTCCCGGAAGCCGGCCGCGGCGAGCAGGTCGAGCAGCCGGTCCGGCGGGCTGTGCTGCACCTGGCCGCCGCCACCGCCCCGCCCACCGCGGCGGGCGAGCCGGGCGAGCGGGCCGTGCCGGGGGTGGTGGCCGCCGGCGATGTCGACCACGTGCAGCGAGCCGCCCGGGACCAGCACCCGGTGCGCCTCGGCCAGCGCCCGCGGCAGGTCGGCCGGATCGAGGTGGTGCAGCATGAACGCGGACAGCACCCGGTCCACGCTGCCGTCCGGGTACGGCAGGTCGGCGGCGAAGCCGCGGTCGAGCCGCACCGGGACGCCGGCCCGGTCGGCCTTGCGGCGGGCCCGGCGCAGCGCCCCCGGGTCCGGGTCGAGCCCGGTGAGCTCGGCGTCCGGGCAGCGCCGGCGGGCGGTCAGCAGCACGGTGCCGGTGCCGCAGCCGATCTCCAGCACCCGGGTGCCGGGGCGCAGGTCGGCGCCGTCGAGCAGCGCGCCGTGCGCCCGCGGGGCGCCGGCCCAGCGGCTGAACGGGTCGTACAGCGGCAGCAGCCAGCGCCGCCCCATCGCGGGCAGGTACGGCGCGGTCGCCGCCGGGTGCTGGGTCATCGACGCGTCCTCCGTCCACGGGGTCGGCCGGTGCCGGCCGGCTCCCGGATCCGACGATCTTCCGGTGCTCCTGCTAGCGTCGTTCCCGTCGAACACAGGGACAAGGACGGATCCTTGGCCGAAGTAGCACGATCTTCGGATCGCCGGGTGCCGGTCGCGAGCTACCCGCGCACGCCCGGCGTGCCCGCGGTGACGGTGGTCCGGCTGGACGGCCACACGCCCGGCACCAGCACGCCGGGCGCGGTCGCGCACGCCCACGACTTCCTGCTGCTGCTCTACCTCGACCGCGCCACCGGCACCCTGCAGGTGGACGGTCGGGGCTGGCCGGTCGCCGGCGGTGACCTCGTGCTCATCGCGCCCGGCCAGGTCGTCGCGCCCACCGGCCCGGACGACCCGGTGGTCAGCGACGCGTGGGCGGTCTACTTCCCGCCGGACGTCGTCCGGCTCGGCGTGCCCAGCGCGTTCTCCTCCTGGCACACCCACCCGCTGCTGTTCCCGTTCGCCCGCGGCGCGGCGCAGCGGGCCCAGCGGCTGCGGGTGCCGCCGGCCGACCGGCCGGCCTGGCCGGGCCGGTTCCGGGCCCTGCAGGCCGAGCTGCAGGACCGGCGGCCCGGCTACCAGGCGGCCGTGCTCGCCCAGCTCACGCTGCTGCTGGTGGCGGTGTCCCGGCTGTCCGCGGACATCGTGGGCGAGCTGCGGTCGGTCGACGAGCCGGTGCTCGCCGCGGTCTTCGACCTGATCGAGGCCCGCTACGCCGAGCCGCTCTCGCTCGCCGGCGTGGCCGCCGAGGTGGGCCTGTCCCCCGGTCACCTCACCACCGTGGTGCGCCGCCGGACCGGGCGCACCGTGCAGCAGTGGATCGGCGAGCGGCGCCTGCAGGAGGCGCGCCGCCTGCTGGCCGAGACCGACCTGCCGGTGGCGGCGGTGGGGCGGCGGGTCGGCTACCCGGACGCCAGCTACTTCATCCGCCGCTTCGCCCGCGAGCACGGCAGCACGCCGCTGCCCTGGCGCACCGCCGGCCGGGCCGCCGGCTGACCCCCGGGCCGGTCCTCAGCGGTCCAGGCGGCGGTAGCGCCGGGTGCAGAGCACCCCGAAGACCAGGCCGATGCCGAGCGTCCACAGCAGCGACTGCAGCACCAGCGAGCTGGTGCTCGCCCCGCCCAGCAGCTGCTCCCGCTGCTCCGGGGTGACCTCGTCGCCGAAGATGAGCGACCGGGCCGCGTTGATCACCACGCTGACCGGCTGGTGGGTGGCGAAGCCCTGCAGCCACTCCGGCATCGTCTCGACCGGCACGAAGGCCGACGAGGCGAAGGTCAGCGGGAAGATGATCGGGAAGGTGGCCGCGTTGACCGCCTCCGCGCTGCGCACGGTCAGCCCGACCAGCGCGTAGCCGAGGCTGACCGCGAGGGCGAAGAGCAGCAGCAGCAGCCCGGCCAGCAGCAGCCCGGGGAAGCTGGCCGGGCGGAACCCGACCACGAAGCCGGTGGCGATGAGGATGACCAGCCCGAGGGCGTTGATCAGCGTGTCGGAGGTGACCCGGCCGCCGAAGACCGCGCTGCGCGCCATC
This sequence comes from uncultured Actinomycetota bacterium, assembly GCA_963849885.1. GTDB lineage: Bacteria > Actinomycetota > Actinomycetes > Mycobacteriales > CADCTP01 > CADCTP01. Next base: position 152,939 of record CAWKIV010000009.1, read on the forward strand.
GGCAGCGACCGCAGCCGCTTGATGAACCCCTTCTGCATGTCCTCGGCCAGCGCGAACCCGGTCGTGCCGGCGCTGAACAGCACCGTCTGCACGGCGATCCCGGGGATCAGGTAGTTGACGTAGTTGACGCCCTCCAGCCCGCTGATCGCGCCGCCGAAGACATACCGGAACAGCAGCACGAACATGATCGGCGAGATCAGGTTGAAGACGATCTGCTCGGGCTGGCGCATCAGCCGCCGCAGGTTGCGCCCGGCCATGGCCTCGGAGTCGCGCAGCGCCCAGAGCAGGCCGCCGCCGGGCGCCGGGGCCGTCAGCGTGGCGGTCACCGGGCCACCGTAGCCGCCGGCTCGGACGCCGCCTGCGGGTCCGTCCCCCCGGCGCCCTCGTGCTCGGCCGCGTGCCCGGTCAGCGCCAGGAACACGTCGTCCAGGCTGGGCTCGCGCAGCTGCAGCCCGCGGGCCCGGACCCCCTCGGCGTCCAGCCGGCGCACCACCTCGGCCAGCGTCGCCGTGCCGTCGCCGGCCGGCACCCGCACCAGGTCGTCCTCCGCCGTGGCCTCCCCCGCCCCGGCCCCGGAGAGCAGGCCGGCCAGCCGGCGCGCCTCCTCCGCGTCGGCCAGCCGGACCTCCACCAGCGCGCCGCCGAGCTGGGCCTTCAGCTCGGCGGAGGTGCCCTCGGCGATGACCTTGCCGTGGTCGACGACGGAGATGCGGTCGGCCAGCCGGTCCGCCTCCTCCAGGTACTGCGTGGTCAGCAGCAGCGTGGTGCCCTCGCTGACCAGGTCCTCGATGACGCTCCAGAGGTCGATCCGGCTGCGCGGGTCGAGCCCGGTGGTCGGCTCGTCGAGGAAGAGCACCGCCGGCCGGGCCACCAGCGCGGCGGCCAGGTCGAGCCGGCGGCGCATGCCGCCGGAGTAGGTCTTCACCGTCCGGTCGCCGGCCCCGGCCAGCCCGAAGCGGTCCAGCAGCTCGACCGAGCGCGCCCGGGCGTCGGCGGTGCGCATGTGGTTGAGCCGGCCGACCAGGACGAGGTTTTCCGCGCCGGTGAGGTTGTCGTCCACCGCGGCGAACTGCCCGGCCAGCCCGATCGTCCGGCGCACCGCGGCCGGGTCCCGCAGCACGTCGATGCCGGCCACCTCGGCCCGGCCGGCGTCCGGCCGCAGCAGCGTGGTCAGCACGTCGACGGTGGTCGTCTTGCCCGCGCCGTTGGGGCCGAGCAGGCCGAGGACGGTGCCGGTCGGCACCTCCAGCGACACCCCGTCGAGCGCGCGGACCTTCTTGCCGTAGACCTTGACCAGCCCGTCGGCGACGATCGCAGCGGTTCCCACGACGCCCGATCGTAGGTGACCGGCCGGGGGCGGCGGCGTGCCGCCGGCCCCGGCCGGTCCCCGGGCTCAGACCATCGTCACCATCAGGTGCATGCCCTCCAGCGTGTGCGGGATGCCGGTCACCTTGCTCGGCACGTAGCACACGGTCGCGTAGTCGCCGGCCGCGAACCCGAGCGAGACCACCGCCCACCGCCACGGCGAGACGCCCTGCAGGCCGTGCGTGTTGGGCTCCAGCCAGGGCGACGGCCCGGGCAGCGGGGTGCCGTTGACCACCGCCGCGTAGTACTCGCGCAGGTACGCGTCGGTGGTCCCGGGCTTGGCCCGCCGCCAGACGATGTCGTGGATCTCGTCCGAGGCGTTGATCATCAGGTACGTCGCCCGCCGCGGCAGCACGGTCGGCGCGACGAAGCCGAACGTGGTGTGGTCGCCCTCCTCGCCGTGCGAGGACATGTCGTGCGGGACCGAGAGGATCGTCTGGTCGAAGGCCGGCAGCTGCACCGACCCGCGCCGGCCGACCACCTGCAGGGTCTGCACCCGCGGGTTGGCCAGGCCCTCGATGAAGTAGTCGTTGACGTCGAGGAAGTAGTACGTGCCCGGCTCCAGCAGCACGGTGACGTAGATCGGCCCGTCCTGCACGCCGACCGCGCCGCCGATCAGCTCGGCCTTGTCCAGCAGCACCCGGTGCCCGGCCGCCGCCGCCGCCCGGTCGTCGTTCACGCCGCCGCGCAGCGCCTCGATGATGTCGGTCAGGGTGCCGCCGTTCTTCAGCCGGAAGCCCTGCAGCGCGTGGTACGTGGTCTCCGGCGAGCTGATCTTGAAGGTGACCAGCCCGGCCTGCACCTTGCGCCACATCGAGAAGCCGGCGTCGGTGAGCACGACCGGCATGACCGGGATCCGGTCGGCTGCGGTGTCAGTGGCGGCCGGGGCCGCGGCGGGGGCTTCGGCGCTGGCGGCGGCGGCCACCGCCGCGACGAGTGCACCGCCGCCACCGGCCACGAGGGCGCTCCGGCGGGTCACCCGGGAGTTGAGCAGGGACATGGCGTTCCTTTCGGACGTTGTGCCGCCACCGGCCGGGTTGGGGCCGGGGAAGTCTCAGGCCGGGACACCGGCGTGATCGGTGACCGACACCGCGCGTTCCAGCGCGCGGATCCGGCGGTAGTCCGCCTGCATGGCCTCGTGGCCGGCCGCGGACGCGTCCGCGGCCAGCACCACCCAGCCGAGCATCGTGGACAGGCCGGCCGGCGCCGGGACCGCGTCGCCGGTGCCGTAGTAGAAGTGCTTGACGTGGAAGGTGGGCAGCGCGTCCACCTCGTCGAAGACGTCCGCGTTGGTCCAGACCCCGGCCCGCGGCGCGGACAGCACCACGCTGCAGACGTGCCGGACCAGCTCGTACGACGGGTCGAAGGTGCCGTGCACCCGGTGCGCGACGGTCCGCTCGATGTGGTTGGTGCCGGTGGCCAGCTTGGTGATCATCTGGTGCCCGCCGCCGGCCGGGCGGGCCCCGACCTCGAGGAACCGCGGGCCGGCCGCGGTGACGATCACCTCGGTGTGGCAGCAGCCGTTGCGCACCCCGACCGCGTCCAGCACCCGGCGCACGTACGGCCACAGCGGGGCGACCTCGGGCGCGTCCGGCGGCAGGAAGTCGACCAGGTCGTAGACGCCGATCCGGTCGCCGCGCTGCACCTTGCGGTAGCGGCAGACGTCGACCAGGCCGTGCTCGCCGCCGACCGAGTACGAGTCGACGAGGTACTCGGTGCCCTCGGCGTACTCCTGCACCAGCACCCCGTCGTTGCGGATGCCGAACTCGTTCACCTTGCCGTTGACCTGCTCGAAGACCGGCCGCCAGTCGGCCCCGGCCGGGATCAGGTGCACGTCGTCGGTGGCGGCCGACTTCGGCGGCTTGAGCACCACCGGCCGCCGGTCCAGCCCGGTCGCGGCCAGCCAGCGGGCGATCTCGGCCTCCTCGGCGCTGCACAGCTGGCGCAGGTGCGGGATGCCGGCGGCGGCCACCGCCCGGGCCATCGCCCACTTGTCCCGCCGGGCCGGCGCCAGCGCCGGCACGTGCCCGGTGCCCGGCACCACCCGCTCGACCAGCGCCTCGGCCAGCTCCACCCCGGTCTCCGAGCCGGCGATCAGGCAGCGCGGCCGGTACGCCCGCAGCGTCGCGGCCAGGGCGTCCAGAGAGGACGGATCGCCGTCCCAGACGTGCACGTGCCGGAACCGCTCCGGCCGCCAGGACGCCGCGTAGAGGGCGATCGGCTCCGGCCGGGACAGCACCGCGACGACCTCGACGCCGGCCTTCCCGAACTCGGCCGGGTACTCGGCGCCGGTGCCGAGCGGGTCCACCACCACCGCGGTGCTCACGCCGCCTCCCGGATCTCCAGCGCGGCCGCGGCGCCGTCCAGCGCGGCCGCGCACTCCGCCGCGGTCGGCGCCACCGCGGTGGCGAACGCGACCCGCCCGAACAGGGTGCCGGCCGGCGGCGGCGCGACCACCTCCCCCGGCTCCACCAGCGGCCCGGCGAGGTCCACTGTGGAGGGCAGGTCGGCGAAGCGGACCGAGCCCACGGTGAGCTCCCGGTCCGGGTAGAAGAACCGGACCGCGGCGACCAGCTTGCGGTCCGCGGCCAGCACCGGCGGCCGTCCACAGGCGACCGCCGCCGCGGCCGCGGCGGGGTCCACACCGGACGCCCGCAGCCCCAGGTACGGGATCAGGTCGCCGCCGAGCCGGGCGTTCACCTCGACCAGCGCCGGCCCGGCCGGGGTGAGCTTGAGCTCGGTGTGGGTGACCCCGTCGGCGTACCCGAGGGCGGTGTGCGCGTCCTGCACCACGGCCAGCAGCTCCGGGTCGGACAGCAGCGGGTCGGCCGCGTCCACCACGTGCCCGACCTCCTCGAAGTACGGCGGGTAGCCGACCTCCTTGCGGGCCAGGCAGAGCGGGTGCACCCGGCCCCGGTGCACGGCGCAGTCCACGCTGATCTCGGGGCCGGTGAGCAGCTCCTCGACCAGCACCTCGGCGTACCGCCAGGCGCCGGGCAGGGTGATGTCCCGGGCGAAGCCGAACCGGCCGGCCAGCTCGCCCGGGCCGTCCACCCGGACCACGCCGAGGCTGGCCGCCATCGCCCGCGGCTTGACCACCACCGGGTAGCCGATCCGGTCGGCCGCGGCCAGCGCTTCGTCCACGGTGGACGCCGCGGCCCACCGCGGCTGCGGCACGCCGGCCGCGTCCAGCGCCTGCCGGGTCTGCCGCTTGTCCCGGCAGCGGAGCACCGCGGCCGGGTCGCCGCCGGGCAGCCCGAGCGCCGCGGCGATCCCGGCGACCTGCAGCACCCGGGCCTCGTCCCAGCTCAGCACCCCGTCCGGCGGCGGGTCCAGCGCCCGCGCGGCGGCGACGAGCGGGCCGGTCTCGACCGTGTCGGACAGGTCGAGGACCGTCCAGCCGGTGACGTGGGCCCGCTCCCAGGTCGGCTCCGCGCCGAGCAGCAGGTGCACGTCGTGCCCGGCGCCGAGGGCGGCCAGCAGGTACTCCCGGTACGCCCGGCCGCCGGTGCCCACGAGCAGCAGCCTCACGGTGCCACCTCCTCGACCCGGGAGACGCCGGTCGAGCCGTCCAGCCGGCGCCAGTGCTCGGTCAGCCGGAGCCGGCCGTCGGCCAGCAGCTCCGGGACGCTCAGGCAGGCGCCGGCGACGGTCTCCCCGGCGGCGGTGAGGAAGCAGTACGCCGCGTCCAGGGCGCCGTCCGGGCGGCGGGTGCCGACCAGCCGGCCGGCCCGGACGGCCGGGCCGGCGAACTCCGCCCAGACCAGGTCGCCGTCCTGGAAGTAGCGGCCCTCCGAGACCGCCGTACCGCCGGGGCCCTCCCCGGCCGGCCGGAACCGCCGGCCGCCGTACTCGGGGAGCGGGCTCATCCCCAGTCCACGGCGCACAGCTCGTCGCGGATCTGGTAGAGCTCCCGGCGGAACAGCGAGTTGAGCACGATCGCGGCGCGGACCGGCAGCAGCGTCAGGTTGGCGTCGGTCAGCCCCTGGTTCAGCCGGGCCCGGTTGAGCGCGAAGATGCGGTGCCCGTTCATGCCCTTCCACCGCACCGAGTAGTCCGCGTCCACGACCAGCTCGCCGTCGTCGGTGAGCTCGACCCGCTCGGCCAGCTCCGGGTCGAACGGCACGTCCACGTTGCGCCGGCCGGTGGCGATCACCACGTACCGGACCCGGTGCTCCTCGGCCTGCTCCAGCGCCTGGCAGCGCAGCAGCACGTCGTCGCCGGCCGCCTCGGCGAAGCGCACGTCCCGGCCCGGGTAGAGCGTCACCGGGAAGTGCCCCAGCTCCAGCATCGCGTCGTAGTTGGCCTGGTAGAGCGCCCGCAGCGCGCCCGGGGTGAGCGCGTCGCCGGTCGGGTTGAGCCGCTCGATCACGCTGCGCCGGGTCGGCGGGGACAGCCGCTGCAGCGACTCCAGGTGCGCCGGGCGGTAGACGTCGTTGGCGCACGGCGAGTCGTCGATGGTGTCGAACCACAGCCGCCGACCCATCCACTTCACGGTGGTGAAGCCGCGGTTCAGCAGCTTGAGGGTCGCCTCCAGCCCGGTCTGGCCGCCGCCGACCACCGCGATCGGGGCCGACCGGTCCACGCTCATCTCGTCCAGCCGGTCGGCCATGTCGTCGGCGATGAACGCCCGCTCCGGCGGCAGCCCGGACAGCCCGTCCGGGATCACCGGGGCGCTGCCCAGCCCGATCACCAGGTGCTCGGACCGGCCGACCGCGCGGCCGCCGGAGTGGACGGTGAAGCCGCCGTCCACGAAGGACACCCGGTCCACGGTCACTCCGTAGTGGACGTTCTGCAGCTTGCCCGCCGCCCAGGCCAGGTAGCGGACGTACTCCAGCCGCGGGATGACGTCGAACTGCGAGTTCATCAGCGCGTACATGCGGCCGGTGGTGACCAGGTAGTTGAGGAAGGTCAGCTCGTGCCGCGGGGCGACCAGCGAGACCAGGTCCTTCAGCCACGAGGTCTGCATCCGGACCCCGGAGTGCAGCAGCCGGTTGTGCCAGCCCGGGCCGGGCTGGCGGTCGAACAGCGCGATCCGCTCCGTGGTGGCGTCCTCGAACAGCGCGGCCAGGCTGAGGTTGGCCGGTCCCGCGCCGATGCCGATGGTGTGGAATTCGGGTGCGTCCGTCATCGTCGACCTTCTGTTCGTCCGGCGGGGGAAGCCTCGGCCGGTGGGCCGGAGGCGCAAAGCAGGACCGCGGCGCGGGCGCTGGCGGCCAGCGCCGTCTTGGCCGACCCGCCCGCACCGCCGGTGAAGGTGAACAGGGGGTGGGTGTCCACCACCCGGCGGAGGTCGAGACCGGGAGTCCCGGCGTAGCAGTCGCTGGCCGCGACCGGCGGCGCGGCGGCGCCCAGCCGCAGCGCCGGGAACCGGGCCCGGACCAGGTCCGCGGCGGCGGCCGGCAGCGCCGGGTCGACCGGTGGGTGGTCCGGGTCGACGTCCCACCGCTCGGTGGGCAGCCCGAGCAGCAGCCCGCCGTCCGCGGTGGGCCGGCCGAACAGGCCGGTGACCCCGTCCACGAACTGGGTCGGGCGCCAGCCGGACACCCGGTGCACCGCGTACTGGATGGCCTTGGTGCGGTAGCCGGCGGCGGGCAGCCCGGCCGCGGCCAGCACCGCCGGCGTCCACGGCCCGGCCGCGAGCACCACGACGTCGTGGTCCCGGCCGCCGCAGCGGACCCGGCCGTCCGGCCGGACCGCCACCGTCCCGATGCGACCGTCCCGGATGGACACCCGGGCCGCGCAGTCGGCCAGCACCGCGTCCCGGAGCCGGGCCGGCGACAGGTAGCCGGCCCGCCGCTCGCGCAGCCCGGCGGCGCCGTCGTGCAGCCCGGCCCAGCCGGCGCGCTCCAGCTCGCCCCGGTCGACGACCTCCGCCGAGCCGGGCAGCAGCGCCTCGATCCCGGCGAGCGCGCCGGTGAGCCCGGTGGCGTCGCGGCGCAGGCTGACCGCCGGCCCCTCGTGGAAGTCGGCCCACCGCCGCAGCGTCGGGCTGGCCAGCAGCTCGACCAGGCTCTCCGCGGCCAGCCGGCGCTGCCCCGGGTCCTCCTCGTACGCCCGGACCGCGCCGCCGGAGGCCGCGGTGGCGTCGCCGCCTCCGGCGGGAGGGCCGGCCGCGACCAGCTCGACGTCCCACCCGGCCGTCCGGGACAGCCGCCAGGCGAGCAGGCTCCCGGCCAGTCCGCCTCCGACGATGCAGGCGCGCACCGGGTGCTACCGGCTCTCGGCCGGTTGGCCGGCTCCGACGCTGCCGCGGCCGGTGAGGGCCGCCAGCGCCACCGAGTCGGTGCCGGTCCCCGTACTCAGCGCGGCCAGCAGGCCGCGCACCGCCAATGCCGCGTCGAAGCCGGTCAGGTGCAGGGCCCGCTCCGCGCGTACCAGCTCGGCCGCCGCCAGCGCCGGCGGCATCGTCGCCACCGGCAGGTCGGGCGGGGTGACCGGGGCCGCCGCCAGCGGCCCGGCCGACAGCAGCGGCCCGGCCCACTCGCAGAAGGCCCGGAAGCCGGCCTCGGTGAAGTCGCTCTCGTACCGGTCCGGCCGGTCCCAGCTCAGGTACAGCCGGACCAGCTCGGGGTCCTCGGCGGCGAGGAACTCGTGCGCCCACAGCGCGTGGTTGCGGCTGGTGGAGAACTTCTGCCCCTCCAGCAGGTAGAGCTCGTTGACCACGGCACCGGCCGCCCGCGCGGTCGGCAGCCCGGCCGCGGCCAGGATGGCCGGGTAGAGCACCGTGAAGTAGAAGGTGTTGTCCATCCCGTTGAAGTGCCAGACACCGTCCACTTCGGACCAGGCCGCGACCCGCTCGGCCAGCGTGGTCGCCGCCGGCCGCAGCGCCCGGGCCGGCCCGTACAGGTAGCTCAGGCCGAGCTCGGTCGGGAAGTCGACGCGCATCCCGGCCAGCGGGCCGTCGCACTCGATCCCCCAGTTCGTCGGGTACGCCAGCGGCACGTCCGGCAGCGGCGCGTCCCGGTACTGCTGGAGCACCGAGCGGACCCGCGTCGGCCACTCCGCCTGCAGCCACTCGGTGGTCAGCCGGTCCCGGTAGTCCTCCAGCCGCAGCACCGGCACGTCCACCACCATCGGCCGCGGCGGCCCGCCGCACCGGGCGCAGCTGGGGTCGAGCAGGATCTGGGCCGAGGTGAAGCCGCCGCAGCCCTCGCACGAGGTGCCGTTGGCGCCGGTGCCGCAGACCGGGCACTTGCCGACCACGTACGAGTGGTGCAGCGTGCGGCCGCAGTCCGCGCACTGGTGCAGGGTGGTCTCCCGGACCGGGACGGTGCCGTTCTCCACCAGCTCGCGCAGCATCCCGGCGATGGCCCGGCGGTAGTCCTCCTCCTGCGGGTCGAGGAAGACGTCCCAGCCGATCCGGGCCTTCTCGAACGCGGTGCGGATCTGCCCCTTGTACGTGGCGATCAGCTCGTCCACGTCCGCGTCCAGGCTCTCCGCCTTGGTCAGCACGTAGTTGGGGTGGACGTCGACGCCGGCCAGCGTGAGCACCCGCTCGCCGCGGGCGCGGGCGGCGCGGGCGGCGACGTCCGCGGCCAGGTACGGCCCGGACAGGTGGCCGATGTGCAGCGGGCCGTTGACGGTCGGCTGCGGGATGACGATGACCGTCACGCCGCCGGACCGTCCGGTCGGTCCGGTCACGGGGCCTCCCCCGCGGCCGGGCCCGCCGCATCGGCCCGCGGCATCCAGAAGGTGGTGAAGACCCGCAGCGGCCCGTCCGCGGACCGGTTGTGGATCACGTGCGCCTCGCCGCTGTCGAGCAGGAAGCAGTCGCCCTGGCCGACGTCGGTGACCTGCCCGCCCACCTCGACCGACGCGGTGCCGTCGACGACGACGGACAGCTCGACCTCGGGATGGCAGTCGGTCGGGCTGCTCGACCCCGGCGGCACCGAATACCACATCGCCTGGAACGGCAGCGTGCTGCCCAGCCCGAACTGCTCCCACCGGGCCACGTCCACGACCCCGACGGCGTACGACTCGGCGGAGTCGCCGGCGAAATGACGCATGACTGTAATCCCTCCCGTGCGCAGCACTGGGCCGGTGGATGTCGTGAGCGCCTGGACCGCCTGGACCGCCTGAGGGGGGTGGTCACCGAGCGAGTCAGATCATGCGGGAACCACAGCTCCTTTCGAGTGCGGACGTGCCTCGACCGGGCCGCGGCGGTGGTCACATGCCGTAAGCGACCGTGTGATGCATCCGGAGAATAGAACGGCAGACTTCGTGATGTCACCCCCGCAAACAGTCCAGAGCATGTGGCAACTGGCGTATTTCAGGCAGGTAACGGCCCCAAAGGGCAGCAGACTGTGCCGAGTGGCTACAGAAGGGCGAGCGAGCGCGGCCGCTGGTTGAGCCGCTCGGCCCCGGCCGCGGTGACCACCACGATGTCCTCTATCCGGACGCCGTGCCGGCCGGCCAGGTAGATGCCCGGCTCGACGCTGAATGCCATCCCCGGCTCCAGCGGCAGCGCGTTGCCGGCGACGACGTACGGCTCCTCGTGCGTCTCCAGCCCGATGCCGTGCCCGACCCGGTGCAGGAAGGCCGGCCCGTAGCCGGCCGCGGTGATCACGTCCCGGGCGGCCGCGTCCACCGCCTCGGCCGGCACCCCCGGCCGGACCGCCCGCACCGCCGCCTCCTGGGCCGCCTCCACCACCTGGTGGTACGCCGCGAACTCCGGCTCCGGCACGCCGCCGACCAGGTAGGTCCGGGTGCTGTCGGAGCAGTAGCCCTCCGCGGTGGTGCCGCCGATGTCGACCACCACCGGGTCGCCGGCCTCGATCACCCGGTCGGACACCTCGTGGTGCGGGCTGGCCCCGTTGGGCCCGGAGCCGACCACCACCCACTCGTCCCCGGCGTGCCCCTCGGCCAGGATCGCCCGGGCGATGTCCCGGCCGACCTCCCGCTCGGTCCGCCCCGGCCGCAGCCACTCCCCCATCCGGGCGTGCACGCGGTCGATCGCCTCCCCGGCGCGGCGCAGCGCGGCCACCTCGTCCGGCGCCTTGCGCATCCGCAGCGGGGCGATCACCGCGCCGGCCAGGCTCTGCTCGGCGCCGGGCAGCGCCGCCCGGAACGCGAAGACCTTGGCCGCGTGCATCTGGTCGTCCACCGCGACCCGCGCCGTCCCGGCCGGCAGCAGGCCGGTGACCAGCGCGTACGGGTCCTCGGTCTCGGCCCAGTCGAGCACCTCGAGGTCGAGCCCGCCGACCGGGGAGGCCAGCGCGGCCGGCCGCTCCAGCGTCGGCACCACCAGCGCCGGGTCGCCGTCGGCCGGCAGCACCAGGCAGGTCAGCCGCTCCAGCCCGACCGCCGCGTAGCCGGTCAGGTAGCGCAGGTCCGGCCCGGGGGTGACCAGCAGCGCGTCCAGCCCGGCCGCCCCGGTCGCCTTGCGGGCCCGGTCCAGCCGGTCGGCGTACTCCACCCCACCGAGCCTAGTAGTCCCGGAACGGCACCCGCCCCGGAGGTGACGCCGCGTGAGAGGCTCCCTGGCGTGCTGATGCTGCTGGACTCGGCGAGCCTGTACTTCCGCGCGTTCCACGGGGTGCCGGAGTCGGTCACCGCGCCGGACGGGACCCCGGTCAACGCGGTGCGCGGATTCCTCGACTCGGTGGCCTTCCTGGTCCGGGAACGCAAGCCGGACCGGCTGACCGCCTGCCTGGACCTGGACTGGCGGCCCCGCTTCCGGGTCGAGGCGGTCCCGTCGTACAAGGCGCACCGGGTCAGCCCGAAGGGCGGCGAGACCGTCCCGGACGGGCTGGTGCCGCAGATCCCGGTCCTGCTCGACGTGCTGGCCCGGCTCGGCATCGCCACCGCCGGCGCGGAGGGCTTCGAGGCCGACGACGTGATCGGCACGCTGGCCGCCGCCGCGACCGACCCGGTCGAGGTGGTCAGCGGCGACCGGGACCTCTTCCAGGTGGTCCGGGACGACCCGCCGGTGCACGTGCTCTACGTCGGCCGCGGGGTCCGCAAGTACGAGGTCATGGGCGAGGCCGAGGTGGCGGCGAAGTACGGGGTGCCCGGCCGCGGCTACGCCGACTTCGCGGTGCTGCGCGGCGACCCCAGCGACGGGCTGCCCGGCGTGCCCGGCGTCGGGGAGAAGTCGGCGGCCGCGCTGGTCAGCCGCTTCGGCTCGCTGGACGGGCTGGTCACCGCCCTGGACAGCGGCGCGGACGCCGGCTTCCCGGCCGGCGCCCGGACCAAGCTGGCCGCGGCCCGCGACTACCTGGCCGCGGCGCCGGCGGTGGCCCGGGTGCGCACCGACGCCCCGGTGTCCGAGCACGACGACCGGCTGCCGGCCGCGCCGGCCGACCCGGAGGGGCTGGTCGAGCTGGCCGAGAAGTGGAACCTCGACGCCCCGCTCAACCGGATGCTCGCGGCGCTGGCCGCGGTCGCCGGCTGAGACCGGGCGCGGTGCGGCGCGGCCCGCTGCGTCGAGCGGGCCGCGCCGCCGCCGTCAGGACCCGACCGGCTTCCAGGTGTAGTCGCCGTCGTCGGACGCGACCGTCACCTGGATCTTCTCCGAGCGACCCTGCACGTCGCAGGTGAACGTCGCGCCCTTGGACACCTTCTGGCCGTCCGGGCAGGTGACGGTGACCGTCGCGTCGGCGAACTTCTCCTTGTACTGGCTGCTGATCGTCCGGTTGAGCGCATCGGCGTCGAAGACCTTCGGCCGCAGCGCCAGGAAGCCGAACACGCCGCCGAGGATCAGCAGCACCGCGACCACGCCGAGCACCGCGAACAGCGCGCCGCGGCCGCCCTTCTTCTCCGGCGCCGCGGTCGAGCCCGGGTAGCCGCCCTGGTACGGCTGCTGGCCGTACTGCTGGCCGGGCGCACCGTACTGACCCGGCGCGTACTGCTGGCCGGCGGCCGGGGCCCCGTAGGACGGGAACTGCTGGGTGGCCTGCGGCCCGTACTGGTCGCCGCCGTAGCCGCCCTGCTGGCCGTAGCCGGGCTGCTGCCCGTAGCCGCCCTGCTGGCCGTAGCCCGCGCCGGCCTGCTGGCCGGAGTCGTAGCCGGTCTGGCCGCCGTAGCCCGGCTGCCCGTACTGCTGGCCGGAGTCGTAGCCGGCCGCGCCGGGCTGCCCGTAGCCGGGGGCAGCACCCTGCCGCCGCCGAACTGCTGGGTCGGCTGCGCGTCGTAGGGCTGCTGGCCGCCCCAGGGGGACTGCTGCTGGCCGGACTCGTAGCCGCCCGGCGCGGGCTGCTGCCCGCTGCCGTAGCCGGCCGCCGGCTGCTGCCCGCTGCCGTAGCCGGCCGCCGGCTGCTGCCCGCTGCCGTAGCCGCCGGGCTGCTGCCCGTATCCACCCTGCCCGTACTGCTGGGTGGGCTGCTCCGGCTGCTGACCGCTCGGGTAGCCCTGCTGCCCGCCGTAGCCGCCGGACTGCTGGCCGCCCCACTGGGCCGGCTGCTGGCCGCTGCCGTAGCCGCCTGGCGGGGGCTGCTGCCCGTATCCCGGCTGGCCCGGCTGCGCCGGCTCCTCCTCGTCCTGGCGGAACTGCCCGTAGGGCGGCTGCTGCCCGTACGGCGGCTGGCCGCGCTGCGGATCCTGCTCGGGCGGCTGCCCTGGCCCCATCGTCGTCTCCTCCACCTGCACGTGCCCGGCTCGTCCAGCGACGAGACGCGCCCCAGACCCTACGCGGTTCCCTCGATGTCGACACGCAGGGCCGTCCGTATTGTGCCGTCCGCCCGGCCGGCGGCGGTCAGCGGCCCAGCTCCCAGCGGTAGCGGCCGGCGTCGTCGAGCACCGTCACCGTCACCGGCCGGCTGGTCCCGGCGGCGTCCCGGGCGGTGCAGGCGAAGGTCTCGCCGGCCCGGCTGCGCACCCCGTCCGGGCAGGTCACCGCGACCGCGCCGCCGAGCCGGGCGGTCAGCTCGGCGCCGACCTCGCCGGCCACCGCGGCGGTGTCCAGGTAGGCCGGCCGGGTCAGCCACAGCGCGGTCCCGCCGCCGGCCAGCACCAGCGCGACCACGGCCAGGCCGGCGACGGCGACCCGGCGGCGGGAGCTGTCCCCCTGGCCCGGCTGGCCGGGCTGGTCCGGCTGGCCGGGCTGGCCGGGTTCCGGCGCGACGGGTGCCGGCGGGCCGTAGCCGGGCGGCTGCTCGGCGGCGACCGCGACCCGGGACGAGCCGGGCGCGGCCCGGACCGGGCCGGCCAGCCCCGGGCCGAGCTGCTTGGACCCGACGGTCGGGTCCGGCCGCGCGCGGGTCCGGCGCGCGCCGCCGGTCCGGACGCGCCGCCTCCGGCCGCGCGGGGTCCGGACGCGCCGCCTCCGGCCGCGCCGGGTCCGGCCGCGCCGGCGGCTCCTCCAGCGGGGTGTTGCAGCGCACGCAGGCCGGTGCCCCGGGCGGGTTGAGCGTGAGGCAGGTCCGGCAGGTCACGGCGCGCAGCCTACGTCCGGCCGGCGCGCTGCCGGCGGGCTGCCGGCGGCACAGCCCGGGCTCAGACCGTGCCGGAGTAGGCGACCACGCCGCGGCGTACCGCGCCCACCGCCTCCCGGGCGGTCCGGGCCAGCCGCGAGCCCGGCTCGGCCACCGCGGCGAGCTGGTCGAGCAGGTCGAGCAGCTGCTTGCACCAGCGGACGAAGTCGCCGGCGGACAGCTCCTGGCCGGCGGTCGCCGAGGTGGACAGCACCCGGTCCAGCGACTCGCCGCGGGCCCACCGGTACGCCGGCCAGGCGAAGCCGAGGTCCGGCTCCCGGGTCAGCGCCAGCTGGTGCTCCTGCTCGTCCGCCTCCAGCTCGGCCCACAGCCGGTGGGTGGCCGCCAGCGCGTCCCGGACCGGCCCCTCCGGCAGCCGGGCCGGCGCCTCGACCTCGCGGCGCGACTCGTACACCAGCGCGGACACCGCGGCGGCCAGCTCGGCCGGGGACAGCGGCTCCCACACCCCGGCCCGCAGGCACTCGGCGACCAGCAGGTCCGACTCCGACCAGACCCGGGACAGCTGCCGGCCGGCCGGGGTCACCCCGCCGGCGCGCGACCCGCCCGGCGATCCGGCCCCGGCGGCGGAGCCCAGGTAGCCGCGGCGGGCCAGCAGCGCGCAGACCCGGTCGAAGGTGCGGGCGATGGAGTGGGTCCGGTTTTCCACCCGGTGCCGCAGCGCGTCGGTGTCCCGCCGGAGCCGGGCGTACCGCTCGGCCCACCGGGCGTGCTCCTCCCGGTCGGCGCAGCCGTGGCACGGGTGCTGCCGGATCTCCTTGCGCAGCCGGGCGATCTCGGCGTCGTCGGCCGCGGCCGAGCGGCCCTTGCGGCGGCTCGGCGCGTCCCCCGGCCGGGCGTTGCGCAGCGTGGAGGCGAGGTCGCGGCGGGCCTGCGGCGAGCGGTGGTCGAAGTGCTTGGGCACCTTCACCCGGGCCAGCGGCTCCACCGGGGTCGGGAAGTCCACCGGGGACAGCCGGCCGGCCCACCGGTCCTCGGTCACCACCAGCGGGCGGGTCTCCCGGGCCGGGTGCACGCCCGGGTCGACCACCACGGCCATCCCGGACCGCTTCCCGCTCGGCACCCGGATCACGTCGCCGACCCGCAGCCGCTCCAGCGACTGCTCGGCCGCCGCCCGGCGCTGCGCCGCCCCCTCCCGGGCCAGCGCGGACTCCCGCTCCTTCAGCCGGGCCCGGAGCTCCGCGTACTCGGCGAAGTCGCCGAGGTGGCAGCGCATGGACCCGGCGTAGCCGGCCAGCGCCTCGGTGTTGCGGTCCACCTGGCGGGCCAGCCCGACCACGGCCCGGTCGGCCTGGAACTGGGCGAACGAGCGCTCCAGCAGCTCCCGGGCCTGCGCCGGGGTGAGCTGGGCGACCAGGTTGACGGCCATGTTGTACGAGGGCCGGAACGACGAGCGCAGCGGGTACGTCCGGGTGGAGGCCAGGCCGGCGACCTGCACCGGGTCCACGCCCGGCCCCCAGAGCACCACCGCGTGCCCCTCCACGTCGATGCCGCGGCGGCCGGCCCGACCGGTGAGCTGGGTGTACTCCCCCGGCGTGATGTCGGCGTGGGTCTCCCCGTTGAACTTCACCAGCCGCTCCAGCACCACCGACCGGGCCGGCATGTTGATGCCCAGCGCCAGCGTCTCGGTGGCGAAGACCGCCTTGACCAGCCCGCGGGCGAACAGCTCCTCGACCGCCTCCTTGAACGGCGGGATCAGCCCGGCGTGGTGCGCGGCGACCCCGCGCTGCAGGCCGTCCACCCACTCCCAGTATCCGAGCACGTCGAGGTCGTCCGCGGGCAGCGCCGCGGTCCGCTCCTCGGCCACCTCCCGGACCTCGGCCGCCTCGGCCGGCGTGTTCAGCCGCAGGCCGGAGGCCAGGCACTGCTGCACGGCGGCGTCGCAGCCGGCCCGGCTGAAGATGAACGTGATCGCCGGCAGCAGGCCCTCCCGGTCCAGCCGCTCGACCACGTCCACCCGGGACGGCGGCCGCCAGCCCCGCGGCCGGCCGCCGCGACGACCCGCGCCGAGCTCCGCGTACCGCTCCCGGTCCCGGACGTGCCGGACCAGCTCGGGGTCGACCTCCCGCGTCGACCCGTCCCGGAAGAGGTCGAACAGCCGGCCGCCGACGAGCATGTGCTGCCACAGCGGCACCGGCCGGTGCTCGTCCACGATCACCCTGGTGTCGCCGCGGACGGTGACCAGCCAGTCGGCGAACTCCTCCGCGTTGCTCACCGTCGCGGACAGGCTGACCAGCCGCACCGACGCCGGCAGGTGGATGATCACCTCCTCCCAGACCGCGCCGCGGAACCGGTCGGCCAGGTAGTGCACCTCGTCCATGACCACGTAGCCGAGGTCGGCCAGGGCCGGGGAGCCGGCGTAGAGCATGTTGCGCAGCACCTCGGTGGTCATCACCACCACCGGCGCGCCGCCGTTGACCGCGTTGTCGCCGGTCAGCAGGCCGACGTTGGCCGCCCCGTGCCGGTCGACCAGGTCGGCGTACTTCTGGTTGGACAGCGCCTTGATCGGCGTGGTGTAGAAGCACTTGCGGCCCTCGGCCAGCGCCAGGTGCACCGCGAACTCGCCGACCACGGTCTTGCCGGCGCCGGTCGGCGCGCAGACCAGCACGCCCAGCCCGTCCTCCAGCGCCTCGCACGCCTCGGCCTGGAACGGGTCCAGGTCGAACGGGTAGCCGGCGGTGAAGTCGGCCAGCTTCGGCCGGGCCGTCCGCCGGCGGGCCGCCGCGTACCGCTCCGCGGGACTGCTCACCGCGTCACCGTCTTCCCGCGAGCGGCTCATCCGTCCAGCCTACGTAAACACCCGCAGCGCGCCCGGCACGCACCGCGTGGTCACCGGGAGCGGGCCGATCGCCTCGCCGTCGGCGTACGCGGGCACGCCGGGCGAGTCGAGGGTGACCTCCCGCGCCTGGTGCACGCTGACCCGGGCCGAGCCGACGTGCCGGCCGGCGCGCACCAGCGGCTTGAGCGCGGCCAGCTGCCGGCGGGTCATCGCCGCCCCGACGGTGACGTGGAAGATCCCGTCGTCCAGCTCGGCGCCCGGGGTGATCAGCATGCCGCCGCCGTAGCGGGTGCTGTTGCCGACGGCGACGAGCGTGACGTCCCGCTGCACCGCCTCGCCGTCCAGCACGATCCGCATCGGGGTCGGCCGCAGCCGGGCCAGCTCCAGCCAGGTCGCGACGTCGTACCGGAGGTGGCCGCGGATCCGGCTGCGCTCCGCCCGGGCCACCACCGCGGAGTCGAAGCCGGCGTTGAGCACGCCGGCCCACCAGGTGCCGCGGTCGGTGCGGCCGAGGTCGATGCGGCGGGTCCGGCCGCGGGCGATCACCTGCACGGCCGCCGCCGGGTCGGCCGGCAGGCCGAGCGCGCCGGCCAGGTCGTTGCCGCCGCCGGCCGGCACGATGCCGAGCGGCACGTCGGTGCCGGCCAGCGCCTGCACCGCGCAGTGCACCAGCCCGTCGCCGCCGACCGCGACCACGCCGGCCACCCCCTGGCCGGCCGCCTCCGCGGCCAGCTCGGTGGACTCCCGCCCCGACCCGCCGGCCAGCACCAGCACGTCCAGCCCGGCCGCGGCCAGCGCCTGCCGCACCGGCCCGGCCAGCCGGGCCGCCCGGCCCCGGCCGGCCCTCGGGTTGGCCAGCAGCGCCATCGTCACCGCCACCCCCGCACCGTATTGGAGACGGGGGCCTGTGGACGACGGGAACGCGATCTTCGGCGGAGACCTACGATCGCACGTATGTTCGATTCCGTCGTCCGGACCGTCGTGGCGCCGCCGTGCGCCGCGGATCTGGACGACGGCGAGCTGGTCGAGCTGATCCAGGCGTGGGAGCGGCTGGCGTCCTGGGCCGCGGCCGGCCAGCTCGCCGCCGTGGCCGAGCTGGCCCGGCGCCGTCCGTCGGGCACCGGCGCCGGCGACCCGGCCGTGCCGGAGGTGAGCGAGTTCGCGGTGGACGAGGTCGCGGCGGCGCTGCGGCTGTCCCGGCCGGCCGCCGGGGCCCGGCTGCACCTCGCGGTCGAGCTGGGCCGGCTGCCGGCGACCTCGGCCGCGCTCGCCGAGGGGGCCCTGGACGTGCCGCGGGCCCGGGCGGTGGTCGACGCGGTCACCGTGCTCGACGCGCCGCTGGCCGCCGCGGTGGAGCGGCAGGTGCTGCCCCGGGCCGGCGCGCAGACGGTCGGCCAGCTCCGGTCGGCGCTGTCCCGGGCGGTGCTGGCCGCCGACCCGGCCGCGGCCGAGGTCCGGCACGAGCGGGCGCTCGCCTCCCGGCAGGTCACCCTGCGGCCGGCGCGGGACGGGATGGCCGAGCTGTGGGCCCTGCTGCCGGCCGACGCGGCGGTCGCCGTCTACCAGCACGTCGACGCGCTGGCCCGCCGCTCGTCCGCCGGCGACGCGCGCAGCCGGGACGCGCGCCGGGCCGATGCCCTGGTCGCCGTGGTGCTCGGCTCCGCCGATCCGGCGCCCGCCGATGGCGGCGATCCGCCCGCCCGGGGGCCTGTGCTCGCGGGGGCGACGGTGCACGTCACGATGCCGGCCGCCACTGCTCTCGGCCTCGGCTCGGCGCCGGGCGAGCTGGCCGGGCACGGGCCCATACCGGCCTCGATGGCTCGCGGGCTCGCCGACGCCGGGCGTCCCTGGCGGAAGGTCAGCCTGTCACCGGTCACCGGGGCGGTGGTGGATGTCGGCCGCGAGCGGTATACGCCGTCCGCCGCCCTCGCCGACCTCGTCCGCACCCGCGACGGCACCTGCCGCTTCCCCGGCTGCCGGCAGCCGTCCCGTCGCTGCGACCTCGACCACGTCACGCCCTGGCCGGCCGGCCCGACGACGGCCGACAATCTCGCCGCACTGTGCCGGCACCACCACCGGCTCAAGCACCAGAGCCCGTGGAGCGTCCGCGCCGGTCCGGGCGGCACGCTCGACTGGACCAGCCCGTCCGGTCACGCCTACCGGACCGCGCCGGAGCCGTAGCGAGCCGGGGCGGCTCAGCGGGGTGACTCAGCGCCGGAGGTCGTCCATGCGGCCGCCGTCGGTCCGGGTCAGGCCGTCGTCGACCGGGGTGGGCTCGTCGATCGGGTCGACGGTGAGGTCGAGCGGGGAGGCGACATCGTCCGGCAGCTCGGAGAACGACGCGGCCGCCTCGCGGCGGGCCTTGCGCCGGTCGTGCAGCCAGGAGAAGAGCACCGCGATCTCGAACAGCAGCGCCATCGGGATGGCCAGCATGCACATGCTGATCGGGTCCTGGCTCGGCGTGGCCACCGCGGCGAAGACGAAGATCAGGAAGATCGACAGCCGCTGCCAGCGGATCAGCCGGGCCGCGGACAGCACGCCGACCAGGTTGAGCATGGTGACCAGCAGCGGCAGCAGGAACGCCGAGCCGAAGACCAGCAGCATCGAGGTGACGAAGCCGATGTACTTCGGGGCGTCGATCGCCGCCACCGTCGAGTCGCCGGCGAAGCCGACCAGCAGGGCCAGCGCCTTCTCGATGGTGAAGTAGGACAGCGCGGCACCGGCGCCGAACAGGAGCGTGGCCAGTCCGACGAAGAGGACCGTCCAGCGCTTCTCCCGCCGGTGCAGCCCCGGGGTGACGAACGCCCACAGCTGGTAGAGCCAGAACGGCGCGGCCAGCACGATGCCGCAGATCGCACCGACCTTCAACCGCAGGATGAAGCCGTCCAGCGGCGAGGTGAAGATCAGCCGGCAGTCGTCGCCGGTCTGCAGCCGCTGGTCGGCCGGGAGCTCGCAGTACGGCCGGATCAGCACCTCGAGGATCTGCGGGTAGAGGATCCAGCCGACGATCGCGCCCAGCCCGACGAACAGCAGCGCCTTGAGCAGCCGGCTGCGCAGCTCGGCGATGTGGTCGCGCAGCGACATCGTGCCGTCGACCGGCCGCTGCCGGCGACGGAGGAGCCGCCGGAGCCGGGGAGGCACGGTCACGGGAGGCGGCCGGGCGTCAGGGGGTGTCGGAGTGCGGCGGGACCGGCGCCGGGGCCGGCGTGGCCGACGGCGACGGGGCGGCCGACGCAGCCGGGGTGGCAGACGGCGCACGGGGTGGCCAGACGGCGACGGGGCGGCCGAGGGAGTGGCGGGCGGGGCGGCCGGGGACGACGCCGGCGGAGCCGCCGAGGCGGTCGGCGGCGGGGTCGGCGGCGGCGTGGGGGTGGCGGCCGGCGGGACGGTGTCCCGCACGTACTGCGCCTCGGCCTTGGACTCCAGGTCGCGCGGAGCCGGGTCGTCGCGCAGGCCCTTGGTCTCGGCCTTGAAGATGCGGGCCGAGCGCCCGATCGCCCGGGCGGCGTCCGGGAGCTTCTTGTAGCCGAACAGCGCCAGGATCACGAGCGCGATGATGATCAGCTCTGGCGGACCAAGTCCGAGCATGGGTCAACCCTCTCCGGAGACGACGCTTCATCCTACGACGGGCGTTCGTGGGCCGTCCGGCCGCCGGATCGGCTGCCGGCCGGTCGGCGGCCGGTCAAGGGCCGGTCGGCGGTCGGCCGGCGGCCGGTCGACGGTCGACCGCCGTCAGTCCGCCCGGTGCCGCCCCGACGAGGCCGGCGGCCGCAGCGCGGCCACCGCGGGCTGCAGCTCGGCCTGCGCCGCCTGGACCGCCCGGCCCAGCCGGCGCAGGTGCCCGACCAGCCCGAAGCCGAGGATGCCGAGCAGCACCAGCCCGAGCAGCAGCCCGACGCCCAGGAACACCAGCACCAGCACGCCGCGCACCCTACCCGGGTCAGCCGGCGTACGCGGCCAGCGCCTCCGCCGCCTCCGCCCGCACCTGCTCGGCGAACCAGCCCGGCCCGACCACCTCCGCCGCCTCGCCCAGCCCGAGCACCAGCCGGCGTACCCAGGTCGGGTCGGCCGCCCGCAGGGTGATCTCCAGCCGGCCGCCGGGCAGCTCGGTGACCTGCTCACACGGGTAGTAGTCGGGCACCCAGCGGCCGGGCCGGCCGAGCCGGACGGTGACCAGCGGGTGTTCCGGCGCCGGCTGGTAGATCCCGCCGGACAGGTCCCGCGGGGCCAGGTCGGCCGGCGGCCGGGACTCCTCGGCCAGCACCTCGACCGCGTCCACCCGGTCGATCCGGAAGAACCGCACGTCCCGGACCGACCGGCACCAGGCCTCCAGATACCACCGGTTGTCCACCCAGCGCAGCCGGATCGGGTCGACGTCCCGCTCGGTGGTCTCGTCCCGGGCCGGCACGTAGTAGGTCAGGTGCAGCGCCCGGCCCTGGTCCAGCGCGGCCCGGACCTGCGCGAGCACCCGGTCCCGCGGCTCCACCAGCACCGCGACCGCGCTGGCCACCTCGGCCGCGCCGCCGGCCGCGGCCTCCACCTTGGCCAGCGCCCGCTCGACCGCGCCGCGGTCGGTGAGCCCCTCCTGCTCGGCCAGCGTGCGCAGCGCGACCACCAGCGCGAGCGCCTCGTCCCCGGTCAGCCGCAGCGGCCGGGACATGCCGGCGTCGAAGCCGACGGTGATCGTGTCGCCCTCGAAGGACAGGTCGATGAGGTCACCCGGACCGTGCCCGGGCAGCCCGCACATCCACAGCAGCTGCAGGTCCCGGCGCAGCTGCGGCTCGGGCACGCCGAAGTCGGCGGCGGCCTCCGCGATCCGCACCCCCGGGCGGGCCAGCAGGTACGGCACCAGGGCGAGCAGCCGGGGCAGCCGGTCGCCCGACCCGCTCATGCCCGCTCCCCGGACCGGGCCGGCGCCGGCGCCGGGTGGCCGGCGTGCGCGCGCAGCCGGCGCATCACCGCGTCCCGTACCTCCGGCGGGTGCTCGACCACGGCCAGCCGGCCCTGCCGGGCCACCCGGTCGGCGATCCACTCCGAGTCGGTGTAGCCGATCTCGACCACGTCCCAGTCGTCGTCCGGCGCACCCGGCCGGACCCGGGCGGAGATCCGGCGCAGCCAGGTGCCGCTCCCCCGCCGCACCCGCAGCCGGGCCACCTTCTCGTGCTCCGGCGGCTCGGCCGCGGCCACGTGCGCGACCAGGTCGAGCCCGGTGGGCACCTTGACCGCGCCGTCCGGCCCGGTCGGCCGGACCGCGCCGCGCACCCGGGACAGCCGGAAGCACCGGGTGGCGTCCCGGCCGCGGTCGTGGCCGACCAGATACCACCGGCCGCGCCAGGACACCACGCCCCACGGCTCCACCTCGCGGTCGGAGGTGGAGCCGTC
This sequence comes from uncultured Actinomycetota bacterium, assembly GCA_963849885.1. GTDB lineage: Bacteria > Actinomycetota > Actinomycetes > Mycobacteriales > CADCTP01 > CADCTP01. Next base: position 174,896 of record CAWKIV010000009.1, read on the forward strand.
CGGCTTCCGGTAGCCGAACCGGACCGCCCGGCCGGCCTGCACCGCGTCCAGGCAGGGGTGCAGCGTCTCCTCCGCGGCGTCCTGCCGGGGCTCGGTGTCCAGGGCCCGGGCCGGCTCCACGTCCACGCCGCCGGCGCGCAGCTTCAGCAGCGCGCCGCGGGCCGCGTCGGCCAGCTCCGCGGACTGCCAGAGCCGGGCCGCCAGCCCGACCGCGGCCGCCTCGTCCGGCTCCAGCTGCACCTCCGGCAGCTCGTAGTCGCGGCGGGCGATCCGGTAGCCCTCCTCGGTGTCGAACACGCTGGTCCGACCGGTCTCCAGCGGCACCCCGAGGTCGCGCAGCTCGGACTTGTCCCGCTCGAACATCCGCTTGAAGGCGTCGTCGGCCCGCTCCGAGCCGTCGTCCGGCTCGTAGCCCGGGACGGCCGCGCGGATCCGGTCAGCGGTGAGGAACTGTCGGGTCGACAGCAGGCACAGCACGAGGTTGACCAGTCGCTCGGCCCGGCGCGACGACACCCGACCAGACTAGTCCGCCGTACGGGCCGTGACGGGATGCCGGCGCGCCCGGACCGGGACTCCGTCACATCGGACGCGATGAGCTTCTCCACCCGCTCGTCCTGCGACCGGACCGGGACTCCGTCACATGGACGCGATGAGCTTCTCCACCCGCTCGTCCTGCGACCGGAACGGATCCTTGCACAGCACCGTGCGCTGGGCCTGGTCGTTGAGCTTGAGGTGCACCCAGTCCACGGTGAAGTCGCGCCGCTTCTCCTGCGCCTTCCGGATGAACTCGCCGCGCAGCCGGGCCCGGGTGGTCTGCGGCGGCGAGTTCTTCGCCTCGAAGATCGCCACGTCGGAGGCGACCCGGTCCACCGCGCCCTTCTTCTCCAGCAGGTAGTAGAGCCCGCGGCCGCGGTGGATGTCGTGGTACGCCAGGTCCAGCTGGGCCACCCGCGGCGAGGACAGCGACAGCCCGTGCCGGGCCCGGTAGCGCTCGATGAGCTGGTATTTCGTCGCCCAGTCGATCTCCCGGTCGATCTGCGACAGGTCGCCGGTGCCGATCGCGTCCAGCGTGCGGCCCCACAGCTCGACCACCCGCTTCGCGGTCGGGTCGCCGCCGCGGCGGTCCACGAAGTCGGCCGCCTTCTGGTGGTACTCCCGCTGGATGTCCAGCGCGGTCGCCTCCCGCCCGTTGGCCAGCTTGACCCGGCGGCGCGAGCTGATGTCGTGTGAGACCTCGCGGATGGCCCGGATCGGGTTTTCCAGGGTCAGGTCCCGGAAGACGATGCCGGCCTCGATCATCCGCAGCACCAGGTCGGTCGAGCCGACCTTGAGCAGCGTGGTGGTCTCGCTCATGTTCGAGTCGCCGACGATGACGTGCAGCCGGCGGAAGCGCTCGGCGTCCGCGTGCGGCTCGTCCCGGGTGTTGATGATCGGACGCGACCTCGTCGTGGCCGACGACACGCCCTCCCAGATGTGCTCGGCCCGCTGGGAGACGCAGTAGACCGCCCCGCGCGGGGTCTGCAGCACCTTGCCGGCCCCGCAGATGACCTGCCGGGTGACCAGGAACGGGATCAGCACGTCGGCCAGCCGGGAGAACTCGCCGTGCCGGGCCACCAGATAGTTTTCGTGGCAGCCGTAGGAGTTGCCGGCCGAGTCGGTGTTGTTCTTGAAGAGGTAGATGTCGCCGGTGATGCCTTCCTCGTGCAGCCGGCGCTCGGCGTCGACGAGCAGGCCCTCCAGGATCCGCTCCCCCGCCTTGTCGTGCACCACCAGGTCGACCAGGCTGTCGCACTCGGGTGTCGCATACTCCGGGTGGGAGCCGACGTCCAGGTAGAGCCGGGCCCCGTTGCGCAGGAAGACGTTGCTGGACCGGCCCCAGGACACGACGCGGCGGAAGAGATACCGCGCGACCTCGTCCGGCGAGAGCCTCCGCTGCCCGTGGAACGTGCACGTGACGCCGTACTCGTTCTCGATGCCGAAGATGCGCCGGTCCATGCCTGCCACCCTACGGCGTGGGGTACAGGACGGCGCGTGACGGACGAACCCACGGACCGACCGGCCGCTGAGCACCGCCGGCCGCCCGGCCTGGACGACACCACGGTCGAGGCCCTCGGCAAGATCAGCGAGGCGTTGGAGGCGGTCGAGCGCGCCCGCGGCCACCTCTACTCGTTCCACCAGCTGACCGGCACCGCCGACGAGACTCTGCAGGAGGGGGTGCGGCTGCTGCGCGAGGCCGGGCACGTCGAGCTGGCCGAGGAGATCGACGCGGACCTCGTCGGCCGGAACGTGCTGCCCGGCAGGTGGACCTTCCAGGTCGTCGAGGAGTACGACGACGGCTACTGGTCGGTCTTCCGGACGTACGAGCGGAAGGCCCGGGAGATGCTCGCCGGCGGCCGGCGGCACCTCTACGAGGCCGAGATGAAGGAGCGCGAGCGCACGCCCGGCCGCCCCGGCCACGAAGCCCGCCCACCCGGCTGACCGGGCCGCGATCACCTTTGCGCGGCGGCTCGGCGACACGCCGGGGCGACACGCCGGCCGTGCCACGACCCACCGCGCAAAGGCGATCAGGACGGGGAGGCGTCCTCCGGGGAGGGGTCGGGGGTGGCGTCCTTGCCGGGCGCGCTCTCGGCGGGCTCGGTCGGCTCGGCCTCCGCGGCGGGCTCTGTCGGCTCGGCGGCTCGCGGCTCGGTCGGGCTCGGCGGGCTCGGCCTCCGCGGCCGCGCCGGGCAGGAGGGCGGTCAGCGCCGCCCCGGCCACCCGGCGGAACTTCCGGCTCGGCCGGGTCCGGTCCAGCACCGCGACCTCGAGCTGCCCGGCCGCGATCTCCCGGGGCTTGCTGGTGTCGGCACCCACCGCGGCCAGCCCGCGCACCGCCACCGCCAGCGCCTCGCCCAGCGGCATCGCGGCCCGGAAGCCGTCCTTCAGCGCGGCCACGATCGGCTCGGTCTGGCCGCCGAGCACGACGTACTCCGGCTCCTCGAAGATCGACCCGTCGTAGATCAGCCGGTACAGCCGGTCGTCGGAGGCCGTCTTGCCGACCTCGGCGACGCACAGCTCCACCTCGTACGGCTTCTGCTGCTCGGTGAAGATCGAGTTGAGCGTCTGCGCGTACGCGTTCGCCAGCGCGCGGCCGGTGACGTCGCGCCGGTCGTAGGAGTAGCCGCGCACGTCGGCCAGCCGGATCCCGGCGATCCGGAGCGTCTCGTACTCGCTGTAGCGCCCCACCGCGGCGAAGCCGATGCGGTCGTAGATCTCGCCGACCTTGTGCAGCGTGCTGGACGGGTTCTCGGCGACGAAGAGGACCCCGTCCGCGTAGGCCAGGGCGACCACCGGGCGGCCGCGGGCGATGTTCTTCCGCGCGTACTCCGAGCGGTCCCGCATGATCTGCTCGGCCGAGGCGTAGAACGGCATGCTCATGGCCGGCTCCCCCCGGTCGCGCTGTCGGACCGTTCCGCGACGACCGCCTCGGCGACGGCGCCCACCTGCTCGTCCGGCACCCGGGTGGTGCCCTCCGCGGTGGCCAGCATGACCACCGGGAAGATCCGCCGGACCAGGTCCGGGCCGCCGGTGGCCGAGTCGTCGTCGGCGGCGTCGTACAGCGCCTCCACCGCGACCCGGACCGCCTCGTCCCCGGTCAGGCCGGGCTGCCACAGCTTCTTCAGCGCGCCGCGGGCGAAGATCGAGCCGGAGCCGATGCCGGCGAAGCCGCGCTCCTCGTACGGCCCGCCGGTGACGTCGTAGGAGAAGATCCGGCCGCCCTCCCCCGGGTCGGCGGCGTCCAGGTCGAAGCCGGCGAACAGGGGCAGCACCGCCAGCCCCTGCATGGCCGCGCCCAGGTTGCCGCGGATCATGCTGGCCAGCCGGTTGGCCTTGCCGTCGAGGGTGAGCAGCGTGCCCTCGATCTTCTCGTAGTGCTCCAGCTCCAGCTGGAACAGCCGGATCATCTCGACCCCGATGCCGGCGGTCCCGGCGAAGCCGACCACGCTGTACGCGTCCGCGGGGTGCACCTTCTCGATGTCCCGCTGGGCGATCATGTTGCCCATGGTGGCCCGGCGGTCGCCGGCCATGAGGACGCCGTCCGCGTACGTCGTCGCGACGATCGTGGTGGCGTGCGGGACGAGGTCGCCGGCCTGGCCCGGCGGCAGCGGCCGCCGCCCGGGCAGCAGCTCCGGCGCCGCCGTCCTCAGGAAGTCAGTGAACGAAGGGATCCCGGGGGTGAGGTAGTGCTCAGGAAGCCGCCCTCCCGATCCAGCAGGTCCGCCCACGTCTCTCCTCGGTCTCCTCGACTGCGCTGTCCGGCTGGTGCCGGTCGGACCCTACCGAGGCGCCGGGGCGCCGCGGGCAGCGGTCACTGACCGCCCTTCTGCACGTAACCCCGGACGAACTCCTCCGCGTTTTCCTCGAGGACCTCGTCGATCTCGTCGAGGATCGCGTCGACGTCCTCGGAGAGCTTCTCGTGCCGCTCCTGGACGTCCGTCGAGGACTCGGCGCTGGCTTCGACCTCGTCGGCCTCGTCGGTGCGGCGGGTGGCCCGGCTCTGGCCACCGCCGGTCTCTCGTGTCGGCATGAGCACCTCCGTGTGGGGTGACTCCGACATTAGTCGGCGAATCCGACGCCGGCACGGAGCCTCACCCGGCCGACAGCGCCTCCACCAACGACTCCGCCGTGGGCGACCGGTCGAGCAGCGCGCCGACGTGCGCGCGGGTGCCGCGCAGCGGCTCCAGGGTGGGCACGCGGACCAGCGACTCCCGGCCCAGGTCGAAGATCACCGAGTCCCAGGACGCCGCCGCCACCTGGGCCGGGTAGCGGCGCAGGCACTCGCCGCGGAAGTAGGCCCGGGTGTCCGCCGGCGGCGACTCGATCGCGGCGGTCACCTCGTCCTCGTCCAGCAGCCGCTGCATCGCCCCGCGGGCGACCAGCCGGGCGTAGAGGCCCTTGCCCGGCCGGACGTCGGAATACTGCAGGTCGACCAGCTGCAGCCGGGGCGACCCCCAGGACAGCCCGTCCCGGGACCGGTAGCCCTCCAGCAGCCGCAGCTTGGCCACCCAGTCCAGCTCCCCGGCGCACAGCATCGGGTCCTGCTCCAGCCGGCTGAGCACCGACTCCCAGCGGGACAGCACGTCCGCGGTCTGCTGGTCGACGTCGGCGCCGAAGCGGTCCTCGACGTACTTGCGGGCCTGCTCCAGGTATTCCATCTGCAGCTGCACCGCGGTGAGCTCCCGGCCGGACCGCAGCCGCAGCAGGTGCTTGAGCGTCGGGTCGTGGGACACCGCCCGCAGCGAGCTGACCGGCTCCTCCACGGACAGGTCGACGGTGAGGAAGCGGTCCTCGATCATCGCCAGCACCAGCGAGGTGGTGCCGACCTTGAGGTACGTCGAGATCTCGGACAGGTTGGCGTCGCCGATGATCACGTGCAGCCGCCGGTAGCGCTCGGCGTCCGCGTGCGGCTCGTCCCGGGTGTTGATGATCGGCCGCTTGAGCGTCGTCTCCAGCCCGACCTCGACCTCGAAGAAGTCGGCCCGCTGGGACACCTGGAAGCCCTCGCCGCGGCCGTCCTGGCCGAGCCCGACCCGGCCCTGCCCGCACACCACCTGCCGGGACACCAGGAACGGGGTCAGGTGCCGGACGATCTCCGCGAACGGGGTCGCCCGGGCCATCAGATAGTTTTCGTGGGCGCCGAACGACTGGCCCTTGTTGTCGGTGTTGTGCTTGTAGAGCTGGATCGCCGGCTGGCCGGGCACCGCGGCGGCGGCCCGCCGGGACGCCTCGTCCATCACCCGCTCCCCCGCCTTGTCCCACAGCACCACGTCGCGGGGGTTGGTGACCTCGGGGGTGGAGTACTCCGGGTGGGCGTGGTCGACGTAGAGCCGGGCGCCGTTGGTGAGGATGACGTTGGCCAGGCCGGCGTCGTCCTCGGCCTCCAGGTATTCCGGGCCGAGCGCGCTGCCCAGGTCGAAGCCGCGGGCGTCGCGCAGCGGGGACTCCTCCTCGAAGTCCCAGCGGGCCCGGCGGGAGCGTGGGGTGTCGGCGCGGCCGCCGTACGCGTTCACGATCTGCGACGACAGCAGCATCGCGTTGGCGCCGGGCTGACCCGGCACGGAGATCCCATACTCGACCTCGGTGCCCATGACCCGGCGAACCGTCATTGCCCCACAGTACGGCCCCGGCCCGGGCGAGGGCGTCCGGCCGTCCCCGCGACTGCCCCGACTCCGGCCCCGCCCGCGAGCGAGACCCGCCGCCCGCGAGTGACGGCACCCGCCGGCGAGTGACGGCGCAGCCACCGTCACTCGGCGCCCGAGGACGTCACCGGCGCCCGCTTACGTCAGTGGGCACGCGCGCGGCGACGGTGGCCGCGCCGAGTGACGGCGCCCGCCCGCGAGTGACGGTGCCGCCGCGAGTGACGCGCCGCCCGCGAGTGACGGTGGCCGCCGCGAGTGACGGTGGCCGCCGCGAGTGACGGTGGCCGCCCGCGATGCGTCACTCGGCGCCGCGAGTGACGGTGGCCGCAGCGGTCGGGGCGCGGTCACTCGGCGCGGGGATGGCTCGGCGGCCCGGGCGTCGCGGCGGCCGGCGCGGGGCGGCGGTGTGGCGGGCGGGCCAGGGGCGGGGCCGGGGGGTATGGCGGCGGGGCGGGGTGTGGCGAGGGCGCCGGACCGCGGTGCGGATCCGGCGCCCTCGGCGACGTCCTACAGGTATTGACCGGTGTTGGAGATCGTGTCGATCGCCCGCCCGGACTCCGGTCCCTTCCCGGAGACGAGCGTGCGGATGTAGACGATCCGCTCGCCCTTCTTGCCGGAGATGCGGGCCCAGTCGTCGGGGTTGGTGGTGTTGGGCAGGTCCTCGTTTTCCCGGAACTCGTCCAGGCAGGCCGACACCAGGTGCTGCATGCGCAGCCCCTTCTGGCCCTGGTCGAGGAAGTCCTTGATCGCCATCTTCTTCGCCCGGTCCACGATGTTCTGGATCATGGCGCCGGAGTTGAAGTCCTTGAAGTAGAGGACTTCCTTGTCGCCGTTGGCGTACGTCACCTCGAGGAAGCGGTTTTCCTCGGTCTCGGTGTACATCCGCTCGACCGCGCGCTGGATCATCGCGGCGATCGTGGCCGGCCGGCTGCCGCCGTGCTCGGCCAGGTCGTCGGCGTGGATCGGCAGCGTGGACGTGACGTACTTGGAGAAGATGTCGCGGGCCGCCTCGGCGTCCGGCCGCTCGATCTTGATCTTCACGTCCAGCCGGCCCGGCCGCAGGATGGCCGGGTCGATCATGTCCTCGCGGTTGGACGCGCCGATGACGATGACGTTTTCCAGGCCCTCGACGCCGTCGATCTCCGACAGCAGCTGCGGGACGATCGTGTTTTCCACGTCGGAGGACACGCCGGAGCCACGGGTCCGGAAGATCGAGTCCATCTCGTCGAAGAACACGATCACCGGGGTGCCCTCGGACGCCTTCTCCCGGGCCCGCTGGAAGACCAGCCGGATGTGCCGCTCGGTCTCCCCGACGTACTTGTTCAGCAGCTCGGGGCCCTTGATGTTGAGGAAGAACGACCGGGCCGCCTGCGCCCCGTCGGACTGCCCGCTGAGCTCGGCCACCTTCTTGGCCAGCGAGTTGGCCACCGCCTTGGCGATCAGCGTCTTGCCGCAGCCGGGCGGGCCGTAGAGCAGGATGCCCTTCGGCGGGCGCAGCTCGTGCTCCCGGAACAGCTCCGAGTGCAGGAACGGCAGCTCGACCGCGTCCCGGATCTGCTCGATCTGGGTGGACAGCCCGCCGATGTCGGCGTAGTCGATGTCCGGGACCTCTTCGAGGATCAGCTCCTCGACCTCGGACTTCGGGATCTTCTCGTAGACGTAGCCCGAGCGGGGCTCCAGCAGCAGCGAGTCGCCGGCGCGCAGCCGCTCCTCGGCCAGCGTCTCGGCGATGTGGACGATCCGCTCCTCGTCGGTGTGCCCGATCACCAGCGCGCGGTCGCCGCCGGCGAGCACCTCCTTGAGCATCACCACGTCGCCGGCCCGCTCGAACTCGCGGGCGAGCACCACGTTGAGCGCCTCGTTGAGCATGACCTCCTGGCCGCGGCGCAGCGCCTCCACCTCGACGCTCGGCGACACCGCGACCCGCAGCTTGCGGCCGCCGGTGAAGACGTCGACGGTGCCGTCGTCGTACGCCGTCAGGAAGACGCCGTAGCCGCTCGGCGGCTGGGCCAGCCGGTCGACCTCCTCCTTGAGCGCGACGACCTGGTCGCGCGCCTCCCGGAGGGTGCCGGTCAGCTTCTCGTTGCGCTCGGTCAGCGTCGCGACCCGGCTCTGCGCCTCGGCGAGCCGCTCCTCGAGCACCCTCAAGTGCCGCGGCGACTCGGTGAGCCTGCGGCGGAGCATGGCGACCTCTTCCTCGAGGAAGGACACCTGCGTCGTGAGGTCGTGAACGTCCTTCTCGTACCTCGAGGCACGGGTCTCCTGGTCGTCGGAATCGCTGGCCACGATCACCCACCTCCCGCGGCTGACTGCGGTCAAGTCACCCTACACAGCCGAACCGACACTCGGCTCGTCAGTCACTCTCGTATCTCCCTACTCTGCAAGGGTGGGCGACGGACTCGAGGTCTGGGTGGACCAGCAGCTGTGCACGGGCGACGGCCTCTGCGTGCAGTACGCGCCGGAGGTCTTCGAGTTCGACGTGGACGGCCTGGCCTACGTCAAGGACGCGGCCGGCGAGCTGCGCACGGCGCCGGGCGCCCGGGTCGGCGTGCCCGAGCACCTGCGGCTGGACGTGCTCGACTCGGCCAAGGAGTGCCCGGGCGAGTGCATCCACGTGACCGGTCCGGAACCGGCCGAGTGAACAATCTCACTCGGGCGCGTCGCCCTCCCCGGCGGCGGTCTTGGCCGGCCGGCGCTGCCGCGCCGGAGCGGTGACCCCGGGGGCCAGCCGCCGGGCCGACACCAGGAAGGCGGTGTGCCCGACCATCCGGTGCTCCGGCCGCACCGCCAGCCCGACCGCGTGCCACGGCCGGACCAGCGTCTCCCAGGCCGCCGGCTCGGTGAAGCCGCCGTGCTCGCGCAGCGCCTCCACCACCCGGGACAGCTGGGTCGTGGTGGCGACGTAGGCGATCAGCACGCCGCCGGGCACCAGCACCGCCGACAGCGTCGTCAGCACCTCCCACGGCGCCAGCATGTCCAGCACGACCCGGTCCGCCGGCTCGTCCGCCGGGTGCGCGGCCACGTCGCCGTCCCGCAGCTCCCAGGCCGGGTGCGGGCCGCCGAAGAAGCGCTCCACGTTGCGCCGGGCCACCGCGGCGAAGTCCTCGCGCCGCTCGTAGCTGGTCACCCGGCCGGCGTCGCCGACCGCGCGCAGCAGCGAGCAGGTCAGCGCCCCCGAGCCGGCGCCGGCCTCCACCACCCGGGCGCCGGGGAAGACGTCGCCCATGGCGACGATCTGGGCCGCGTCCTTCGGGTAGACGACCGCGGCGCCGCGCGGCATGGACAGCACGAAGTCGGCCAGCAGCGGGCGGAGCGCCAGGTACGGGGTGCCGGACGGCCGGGCCTTCACCACGATGCCCTCCGGCCGGCCGATCAGCTCGTCGTGCGCGACCGCGCCCCGATGGGTGTGGAACGCCTTGCCCGGCTGCAGCACGACCGTGTGCAGCCGGCCCTTCGGGTCGGTGAGCTGCACCGAGTCGCCCGGCCGGAACTCGCCGGTGCGCCGCCCCGCGGGGGCCGCTGCCGGGTCGGCGGGCTCGGTGGCGGGCTCGGCCGTGGGGTCGGCCGTCGCGTCGGCCGTGGGGTCGGCCGCGGCGTCGGCCGTGGGGTCGGTCGCGGGGTCGGTTGCGGGGTCGGTTGCGTCGGTCGGGGGCGTCGGTCTTGGGGTCGGCGGGGGCGCCGGACCGCTCCAGGTCGGCCGCGTCCAGGTCGGGCGGGGCGCTCACGAGGGCGTCCCGAGCGGCATCGGGCCGCCCTGCAGGATCTTCGCCACGTCCGCGGCCGCCAGCACCCCGACCGCGCGCCCGTCCCGGCCGACGACCAGGTATTCCGACGCCGGCATGGCCCGGAACGCCTCCACCACCTCGGCGCCGGACAGCGAGTCGGCCAGCACCAGGCCGGGCTCCAGCGGGCGGGCCACGTCGGCCACCGTCGTCCACGGGCGGCGCGGCTCCGGCACCGCCATCACGTGCGCCTCCGACACCAGCGCCCGCGGCACGCCGGTCGCGTCCACCACCACCAGCGCCCGCACATGGCCGGCCCAGGCCCGCCGCAGCGCCTCGGCCACCGGCAGGTCCGGCGGCACCGACAGCGTCGGGCGGACCAGCGAGCCGATCTCGATCGCCGGCATCCGCGCCGACACCGTCGCGGCGCTCAGCGACTGGGTGGCGCCGACCCAGATGAACGCGGCCAGCAGGCTGGCCAGCAGCACGTTGCCGAGCCCGAGCGCGCCGTCCGGCCGGACCGTGATTACCGCGACGACCAGCACCAGCACGGCCACCGCGCGGCCGCCCCAGGCCGCCGCCCGGGTGCCGGTCAGCCGGTCGCCGGACAGCCGCCACACCCCGGCCCGGACCAGCCGGCCGCCGTCCAGCGGCAGCCCGGGCAGCAGGTTGAACACCGCCACCGCGAGGTTGCTCCAGACCGCCAGGAAGACGATCGTGCGGGGCACCGAGCCGGACTCGGTCAGCGGCAGGAAGCAGGCGCCGCCGGCGGCCAGCACCAGCGACACCAGCGGGCCGGCGACCGCGATCAGGTATTCCTGGCTCGGCTCGGTCGGCTCCTTCTCGATCTCGGACACCCCGCCGAGCAGGAAGATGACCACCCGCCGGACCGGCATCCCGAAGGCCAGGCTGACCGCGGTGTGGCCGAGCTCGTGCGCGAGCAGCGAGACGGCCAGCAGCACCGCGAACAGGAAGGCCACCGCGTACGACCCGGCCGGGCTGATGTCGTCGACCGCCTCGGTGATCAGGCCCTCGTACGTGAGGGTGATCAGCCCCGCGATGAGCAGCCAGGACGGCGACAGATAGATCGGCACCCCGAAGAAACGGCCCACCGGGAGGCCGGCGGGCGGGGTGCGGTCCCTGCCGAGCCGCGGCGCCGCCATGCGGCCGATGGTACGGCGGGAGAGGTCGGAGGCGACGCGGCGGCCTGCGGTGACCTACCGTGATGCCATGACCCGTCCCGGTTTCGGCGGTGGGCCGGCCGAGGGGCGCCACGCGGCGCCCCCGCCCGGCCGGCACGCCGACGCCGAGGGTCCTCCGGACGGGGGACACGGGCGGCACGCCGCACCGGACGAAGCGGGCGACGACGGGCGGGCGGCGATCGAGCGGGCGCTGCGCGAGCGGCCGTCCGGCGGGCGGCGCCGGGCCCCGCCCGCGGCCGCGGCGGTCGTCACGGAGAGTGATGAGCGGCCGGGACAGTGGAACGGGTTCGGCCCGGGCGCGCTGGTGCTGCCGACCGCGAACGGCACGGGCCCGCACCCGGCGCCCGGCGAGGGCCGGCACACCGCCGCTCCGGTCAACGGGTTCCACCCGGGCGCCGTGGACGACCGGGTGGAAGCCCCGGCACCGCCGGTCAACGGGCACCACGCCGCCGTCGACGACTGGCAGGTCGAGCGCCCGGCCCCACCGGTCAACGGGCACCACGCGCCGGTCGCCGACGACTGGCAGGTGCGACCGCCCACGCCGCCGGTCAACGGCTCCCCGCCGGCGGTGGACGACTGGCCAGCTCCCCCGGCCAACGGGCACCGCGCGCCGGTCGCCGACGACTGGCAGGTCGACCAGCCCGGACCGCCGGTCGACGGCTCCCCGCCGGCGGTGCACGACTGGCCGGCCCCGCCGGCCAACGGGCATCGCGCGCCGGTCGCCGATGACTGGCAGGTCGACCAGCCCGCGCCGCCGGTCAACCCGCCGGCGGTGGATGACTGGCGGGTCGACCAGCCCGCGCCGCCGAGCAACGGCTACCCGCCGACGGTGGATGACTGGCGAGTCGACAGCCCGCCCGCCGGCCAACGGGCACCACGCCGCCGTCGACGACTGGCAGGCGGAGCGGCCGGCACCACCGGCCGACGGCTACCGCATGCCGGTGGCGGACGACTGGCAGGTGGAGCGGCCGGCACCGCCGGCCGACGGCTACCGCGCGCCGGTGGTGGACGACTGGCAGGTCGACCGGCCGGCAGCGCCGAGCAACGGTTATCCGCCTGCGGTGGTCGACCCGCCGGTGGGGCCGGCCAGCGGCTACCGCGCGCCGGTCGCGGACGACTGGCAGGTGGCGCCGCCGGTCTACGGCTCTCCGCCGGCGGTCGAGGAAGAGCGGCCGGCCACCGGGCTCCACGCGCCGGTCGACGACTGGCGGGCGGCCAACGGAGTGCCCGCGCCGGCGGTGGACGACTGGCAGGTGGACCGGCCGGTGCCGCCGCGGGCACCGGAGCGGATCGGCGAGCTGCCGGCGCCGGTGGACGACTGGCAGGTCGACCGGCCGGAGCCGCGGCCGGCGCCGGCTCCGCCGCGCCGCGGCGGCTTCCCGCCGGGCGCCGTCCCGCCGGTCCCCGCGCCGCCAACCGCCCCGTCGGCTGCGCCGGCCCCGACGACCGCGCCCCGCCTTCCCGCGCCGCCGGCACCCCCGACCGCGGCGCCGGCACCCCCGATCGCGTCGCCGGCATTCCCGATCGGTCGCCAGACCCCCGACCGCGTCGCCGGCACCCCCGACTGCGGCGCCCGGTGGCGCGGCGGCGCCGACCGGCCGGGCCGCGGCGCCGCCCGGCCCGCCGGCCGTGTTCCCGACCGCGTCCGTTGCCCCGCCGACGACGGCGCCGCGCCGCGGCGGGGCTCCGCTGCCCCCGCCGGCCAGCGGATGGCGGGCGGCCGACCGCCCCCAGCCCGCCGTGACCGGCGGCACCGGCGAGCGGGTCGTGCACGTCTTCGACGGCGACTCCACCCAGCTGCTGCGCCGGTACGTACCGGCGCGCGAGACGCTCGACCGGGAGCCGGCCCCCACCCGCCCGGCGGCGCGGCCGAAGCACCCGCCGCGCGCGGTGGTGCGCCGCCGCCGCACCCGCCGGCGGCTGCTGGAGTGGCCGTTCCTGATCGTCTTCGCGCTGCTCAGCGCGTACCTGATCCGCGCGTACGTCGTCCAGACCTTCTACATCCCGTCCGGCTCGATGCACGAGACGCTGGTCGAGGGCGACCGGGTGCTGGTCAACAAGGTCAGCTACCACCTGCACGACGTGAACCGCGGCGACGTCGTGGTCTTCCGCCGCCCGCCGGACTTCCCGGTGGAGGACGAGGACCTGATCAAGCGGGTGGTGGCGCTGCCCGGGGAGACCGTGGAGGGCAGCAACCGGCAGGTGCTGGTCGACGGCAAGCCGCTGGCCGAGCCGTACGTGGAGCCGGCCTGCCGGGGCACCGAGGACTTCGCGCCGGTGACGGTGCCGGCCGGGCAGCTGTGGGTGATGGGCGACAACCGGTGCAACTCCAGCGACAGCCGGGTGTTCGGGCCGATCACCGAGGATCTGCTGGTCGGTCGGGCGTTCGTGCTGGCCTGGCCGTTCGCCCGGCTGTCCTGGCTGTAACGGCGCGGCGCGGCAGCCTCAAGACTGTCGGAGGGCCGGGCTATGGTGCCCGACATGACCAGCGCGGCGGTGGACGGGGCGGTGGCGCCGCCGGTGCCGCTGCCGGCGCCGGTGCTGGGCTCGCTGTCGCCGTCCCGCGCGGCCGACTTCAAGACCTGCCCGCTGCTCTACCGGTTCCGCTCGATCGACAAGATCCCGCAGCGGCCGACCCGGGACAAGCTCCGCGGCACGGTGGTGCACGCGGTGCTCGACCGGCTCTACGACCTCCCCCCGGCCGCCCGGTCGTACGAGGCGGCCGCCGACCTGGTCGAGCCGGAGTGGCAGCGGCTGGTCGAGGCCGAGCCGGAGGTCGCGGAGCTGTTCGCCGCCGACGCCGGCGACGCCACGGACGCCGGCGAGCTGGCCGGGTGGCTGGAGTCGGCCCGCCGGATGGTGGCCGGCTACTTCGCGCTGGAGGACCCGGGCCGGCTGGAGCCGGCCGCCCGGGAGCAGCTGGTGGAGACGGTGCTCGACCTCGACGACGGCGGCCTGGTCCTGCGCGGCTACGTGGACCGGCTGGACGTGGCGCCGACCGGCGAGGTCCGGGTGGTCGACTACAAGACCGGCAGCATCCCCAGGGCGGCGTACGAGGCGAAGGCGCTGTTCCAGCTGAAGTTCTACGCGCTGGTGCTGTGGCGGACCCGCGGCACGGTGCCGCACCAGCTCAAGCTGATGTATCTGGCGGATCGCGACACGCTGACCTACCGGCCGGAGGCCGGCGAGCTGGAGCGGTTCGAGCGGACGCTGGTGGCGGTGTGGCGGGCGGTCGAGCGGGCGGTGCAGCGCCGCGACTTCCGGGCCAGCCCGAGCCGGCTCTGCGACTGGTGCGACCACCGCGAGCTGTGCCCGGCCTTCGGCGGCACCCCGCCGCCGTGGCCCGAGCCCGTCCGCGGTCCCGGACCGGGGACCGCGCGGACGGGGACGGGGGCGGGGACGGCGCCACGGAGGGTGCCGGCGACGAGACTCCCGGTCGAGTCGGGGTCGTCCGATCGGTTGATCCCGGTCTCCCACGACAGCGGGATGTGACCGTCCCGGGCCGGCCGTAGCGTCGGTCCCGGACACCGGGCGGCGCCGCCCGGAGGGCCCGGCCCGGAGCGCGATGTCGGGGTGACCCCTGATCGAGTCGGGGGGAAACCCCAATGCCCCGGACCCGCCGGCCCCCTAGCGTCCTGCAGGAGAGCAGTGGCGCGCCGGCTGGCGGGCCCGACGAGGGGAGAGCAGTCGTGACCAGTCCCGAGACCGGCACCGGGGGTGCGCCCGCGGCCCAGGCCGTCGAGCTGCGCAAGGTGTACGGCTCCGGCCCGACCGCCGTGACCGCGCTGGGCGGGGTGAGCGCCGCGTTCCCGGCCGGGGAGTTCACCGCGATCATGGGCCCGTCCGGGTCCGGCAAGTCCACCTTCATGCACTGCCTGGCCGGGCTGGACACCGCGACCTCGGGCGAGGTGTACGTGGGGGGCGACCGGCTGTCCGGGATGTCGGACAAGCGGCTGACCGAGCTGCGCCGGGACAAGGTCGGCTTCGTCTTCCAGCAGTTCAACCTGCTGCCGACGCTGACCGCCGAGGAGAACATCACGCTCCCGCTGGCGATCGCCGGCCGGAAGCCGGAGCCGGGCTGGTTCGACGCGGTGGTGTCCGCGGTCAACCTGGCCGACCGGCTGCGGCACCGGCCGACCGAGCTGTCCGGCGGGCAGCAGCAGCGGGTGGCCTGCGCGCGGGCGCTGATCACCCGGCCGGCGGTCGTGTTCGCCGACGAGCCGACCGGCAACCTCGACTCGCGCAGCAGCGCCGAGGTGCTCAACTTCCTGCGCCGCTCGGTGGACGAGCTCGGCCAGACCGTCGTGATGGTCACCCACGAGCCGTCCGCGGCCGGCTACGCCGACCGGGTGCTGTTCCTCGCCGACGGCCTGATCGTCGACGAGATGCGGGCGCCGACGGCCGAGACCGTGCTGGACCGGATGAAGGGCCTGGAGCCGGGGCAGGACACGCTGTACGCGCGAGCGGGTGCGTGATGCTGCGCGCCACCCTCCGCTCCCTGCTGGCCCGCAAGCTGCGGCTGCTGCTGTCGGCGATGGCCGTGGTGCTGGGCGTCTCGTTCGTGGTCGGCGCGTTCGTGCTCACCGACAGCCTGGGCAAGACGTTCACCGACCTGTTCGCGACCGTGAACGAGAAGGTCGCGGTCGACGTGCGCGGCGCCGAGAAGGCCGACGGCAGCGCGACCGGTGACGGCGCCGGCCGGCAGACCGTGCCGGCGGCCACGGTGGAGAAGGTCCGCGCGGTCGACGGCGTGGCCGAGGTCCAGGGCAACGTCGTGCGCGCCGACTTCAACCAGATGTCCGTGCTCGGCAAGGACGGCAAGGCGCTGAGCACCAACGGGGCGCCGATCATCGGCGGCAACTGGATCGACTCGACCACGCTCAACCAGCAGCGGGTGATCGAGGGCCGGCCGCCGCAGGGCCCCGGCGAGGTGCTCTTCGACCCGGTGCTGGCCGAGAAGGCCGGCAAGGGGGTCGGCGACACCGCGATCGTCTTCACCCCGACCGGGCAGCAGGACGTCCGGGTGGTCGGGCTGGTGCAGTACGCCAACGGCAAGGACTCGCTCGGCGGCGAGGCGTACGTGCTGTTCACCACGCCGGTGGCGCAGCAGGTGCTGGCCGTGGACGGCTACAGCGACCTGGTGGTCGCCGCCGACTCCGGGGTCGGCCAGCAGGAGCTGCGGGACCGGGTCGCCGCGGTGCTGCCGGCCGGCACGGAGGCGATCACCGGCCAGCAGCTGGCCGACGAGCAGGCCAGCGACATCCAGGAGGCGATCGGCTTCCTCAGCACCTTCCTGCTGGTCTTCGCCGCGGTCGCGCTCTTCGTCGGCGCGTTCATCATCTTCAACACGTTCTCGATCCTGGTCGCGCAGCGGACCCGGGAGCTGGCCCTGATGCGGGCGCTGGGCGCCAGCCGGCGGCAGGTGACCCGGTCGGTGCTGCTGGAGGCGCTGGTGGTCGGCGGGCTGGCGTCCGCGATCGGCCTCGGCGCCGGCGTCGGGGTGGCGCTCGGGCTGCAGGCACTGTTCGGCGCGTTCGGCGCCGGGCTGCCGAAGGCGCCGATCGTGATCGAGCTGCGCACCGTGATCGTCGCCTTCGCGGTCGGCATCCTGGTCACCGCGGCCGCGGCGCTGCTGCCGGCGCGGCGGGCGGCGAAGGTCCCGCCGATCGCGGCGATGCGGGACGCCGCCACCCCGGACCGGTCGCTGGCCCGGCAGACGGTCGGCGGCGTGGCCCTGACCGTGGCCGGCGCGGTCGCCGTCACCATGGGCCTGACCGGCAGCCCGCTGTGGGTGCTGGGGCTCGGCGCGGTGCTCGCCTTCCTCGGCGTGGCGCTGCTGTCGCCGCTGGTCAGCCGGCCGGTCACCGGTGCGCTGGGGTCGCTGTTCTCCCGGCGGCTGCCGGGCCGGCTGGGCCGGCTCAACTCGCAGCGCAACCCGCGGCGCACCGCGTCCACCGCGGCGGCGCTGATGATCGGGCTCGCGCTGGTCGCCGCGGTCGGGGTGCTCGGCGCGTCGCTGAAGGACAGCGTCCGCAAGACCGCGGAGACCGCGCTCGGCGCGGACTTCCTGCTCAACCCGGCCGCGGTCGGCATCAGCCAGCAGGCGGTGGACGCGGTGCGGCCGCTGCCCGGGCTGGCCGAGGTGACCGCGTTCCGGAGCGCGCGGGTCGTGCTGGACGGCGACGGCAGCTACCCGGCCGCGATGCCGGCCAGCGCGATCGGCCGGACGGTGTCGCTGGACGACGTCAGCGGCTCCACCGAGCTGCGGCCCGGCGTGGTGCTGGTCGCCGACGACCTCGCCACGGACAAGGGGTGGTCGGTCGGCTCGACGGTGTCGGCGCAGTACCCGGACGGCACCACCGAGCAGCTGCGCGTCGGCGGCACGTACGAGGCGAACGACCTGGTCGGCAGCTACCTGCTGGACGAGAGCGCCGGGCGGCACTTCGACCAGGACCTGTACGCGGCCGCGCTGATCAAGATGGCGCCGGGCGCGGACGCCGGGCAGGTCCGGGCCGAGCTGGACCAGGCGATCAAGCCGTACCCGAACGTGCAGCTGCAGGACCGGTCGGAGTTCGTCGGCGACATCACCTCGCAGATCGACCAGCTGATCCAGTTCTTCACGCTGCTGCTGGCGCTGTCGGTGCTGATCGCGGTGCTCGGCATCGTGAACACGCTGGCGCTGTCGGTGCTGGAGCGCACCCGGGAGCTGGGGCTGCTGCGGGCGGTCGGGATGAGCCGGCGGCAGGTGAAGCGGATGGTCCGGGTGGAGTCCGTGCTGGTCGCGGTCTTCGGCGGGCTGCTCGGGCTGGCGGTCGGCGCGGTCTTCGGGGTCGCGCTGCAGCGGGCGCTGGTCGACGAGGGGGTGACCGAGCTGACCTTCCCGGTGGGCCAGCTGGTCTTCTACCTGATCGCGGCGGCGGTGGCCGGCGTGCTGGCGGCGTGGCTGCCGGCGCGCCGGGCGTCCCGGCTCAACGTGCTCAACGCCATCGCGGCGGACTGAGCCGCGCCGGCGGCGCCGGGGGTCACCCGACCCCCGGCGCCGCTGCGCTCCGGCGATCACGTTTGCGCGTGTCCTCGTGCCGACACGCCGGCACAGCGGGCGTTCGCGGGAGCCGGCGCGCAAAGGTGATCGCGCCCCCGAGGGGCAGGTCAGGCGGCGCGGCGGAGCAGGTCGGCGAGGTCGGCGACGCCGAGGCCGGCCAGCGAGCCGGCGAAGGTCCGCCGCGGCCCGGCCGGCACCGGCACCTCGGCCGGCACCACGAGCACCGCGCAGCCGGCCGCCTCCGCCGACGCCGCCCCGGTCGGCGAGTCCTCCACCGCGACCGTGTCGGCCGGGTCGACGCCGAGCAGCGCGGCCGCCGTCCGGTACGGCTCCGGGTCCGGCTTGGACCGGCGCACCTCGTCCCCGCACACCGAGACGTCGAAGAGCTCCTCGACCAGCGGGCCGAACGAGACCCGCACCAGCGACCGCTCGGTGTTGGTGACCAGCGCGGTCGGCACCCCGGCGGCGCGCACCGCGGTGACCAGCTCCCGCGCGCCCGGCCGCCAGCGCAGCCCGCGCGGCCAGCCGCTGCCGCACGTCGGCGACCAGCCGCTCCCCCAGCTCCACCGGGTCGGCGTCCGGCCGGCCGACGTCCGCCCGGACGATGTCCACGGACACCGGCACGTTGGTGCCCACGGTCGCCCGGCGGGCCCGCTCGGTCAGCTCGCCACCCAGCTCGCGGGCGAGCCGCCGCAGCGCCCCGTCCCACACCGGCTCCGAGTCGATCAGCGTGCCGTCCAGGTCGAAGAGCGCCGCCGCCGGGACGGTCATGCGGGGTCGTAGTCGAGGTTGGGCCGCAGCCAGTGCTCGACCTCGGCGACGTCCAGGCCGCGGCGGGCGGCGTAGTCCTCGACCTGGTCGCGGCCGATCCGGCCGACGGTGAAGTACCGCGAGGCCGGGTGGGCGAACAGCAGCCCGCTCACGCTCGCCGCCGGCGTCATCGCGTACGACTCGGTCAGGCCGATGCCGCGCTCGTCGGCGCGGAGCAGGTCGAACAGCTCCCGCTTGAGGCTGTGGTCGGGGCTGGCCGGGTAGCCCAGCGCCGGCCGGATGCCGCGGAACCGCTCGGCGTGCAGGTCCTCGACCACCGGGTCGGCGTCCGGCTCGTACCAGGCGCGCCGGGCCTCGAGGTGGAGGTACTCGGCGAACGCCTCGGCCAGCCGGTCGGCCAGCGCCTTGACCATGATCGACCGGTAGTCGTCGCCGGCCTGCTCGTACGGCCGGCCAGCTCCTCGGCGCCGTGGATGGTCACCGCGAACCCGCCCAGGTGGTCGCCCTCGGGCGCCACGTAGTCGGCCAGCGACCGGTTGGGCTGGCCGGCGTGCTTGGCCGTCTGCTGGCGCAGCATCGGGAACCGGGTGCCGGCCGACCACGATGTCGTCGCCCTCGGCGTGGGCCGGCCAGAAGCCGTACGCGCCCTCGGCCCGCAGCGAGCCGGCCGCGATGATCTCGTCGAGCATCGTGTTGGCGTCGTCGAACAGCTCGCGCGCCTCCGGCTGGTCCAGCATCGCCGGGTACTTGCCCTTGATCTCCCAGGCGAGGAACAGGAACGTCCAGTCGATCATCGGCCGCAGCTCGGCCAGCGACGGGCGTCACCGCCCGCACCCCGGTGAAGTCCGGGGTCGGCAGGTCCGTCGAAGGCGACCTGCTCGCGGTTGAGCCGGGCCTGGGCGAGGGTGAGCATCGGCCGCTGGGTGCCGGTTGGCGTGCGCCTCCCGCAGCCGCTCCTGCTCGATCCGGTTGGTCCGGTCCAGCTCGTCGGCCCGGTCGGCGTCGAGCAGGTCGGAGACCACCCCGACGACCCGGGACGCGTCCAGCACGTGCACGGTGGTGTGGTCGTACGCGGGGGCGATCCGGACCGCGGTGTGCTGCCGGGAGGTGGTCGCGCCGCCGATCAGCAGCGGCAGCTTCAGCCCGCGGCGCTGCATCTCGGCGGCGACGTTGACCATCTCGTCCAGCGACGGGGTGATCAGCCCGGACAGGCCGACCGCGTCGGCGCCCTCGGCGACCGCGGTGTCCAGGATCGTCGCGGTCGGCACCATCACGCCGAGGTCGATCACCTCGTAGTTGTTGCAGCCCAGCACCACGCCGACGATGTTCTTGCCGATGTCGTGCACGTCGCCCTTGACCGTGGCCAGCACGACCTTGCCCTGGCCGCGGCCGGTGTCGATCCGGCCCTCCAGGCGGGCCTGCTCCTTCTCCGCCTCCATGTACGGCTCCAGGTAGGCCACCGAGCGCTTCATCACCCGCGCGCTCTTCACCACCTGCGGCAGGAACATCTTGCCGGCGCCGAACAGGTCGCCGACGATCTTCATGCCGTCCATCAGCGGGCCCTCGATGACGTCGAGCGGCCGGGCGGCCTGCTGCCGGGCCTCCTCGGTGTCCTCGACGACGAAGTCGACGATGCCGTGCACCAGCGCGTGCGCGAGCCGCTCGGCGACCGGCGCCTCCCGCCAGGACAGGTCGACGACCCGGACGGTGCCCTTGGCGTTGACCGTCTCGGCGAAGGTGACCAGCCGGTCGGTGGCGTCCTCCCGCCGGTCGAACAGCACGTCCTCGACCAGCTCCAGCAGGTCGGCCGGGATGTCCTGGTAGACCGCGAGCTGGCCGGCGTTGACGATGCCCATGTCCAGCCCGGCCTGCACGGCGTAGTAGAGGAACGCCGAGTGCATGGCCTCGCGGACCACGTCGTTGCCGCGGAAGGAGAACGACAGGTTGGAGATGCCGCCGCTGGTCCGGGCACCCGGGCAGCGCTCCTTGATCCGCGGCAGCGCCTCGAGGAACGCCTTCGCGTACCCGTTGTGCTCGGCGATGCCGGTCGCCACCGCCAGCACGTTCGGGTCGAAGATGATGTCCTCGGGCGCGAAGCCGGCCTGCTCGACCAGCAGGTCGTACGCGCGGCCGCAGATCTCGACCTTGCGGTCGGCGGTGTCGGCCTGGCCCTGCTCGTCGAAGGCCATCACGACCACGCCGGCGCCGTAGTCGCGGATCCGGCGGGCCTGGGCGAGGAAGGACTCCTCGCCCTCCTTCAGGCTGATCGAGTTGACCACGCCCTTGCCCTGCACGCACTTGAGCCCGGCCTCGAGCACGGTCCACTTCGAGCTGTCGACCATGATCGGGATGCGGGCCACCTCGGGCTCGGTGGCGACCAGGTTGAGGAAGGTGGTCATCGCCTGCTCGCTGTCGAGCAGGTCGGCGTCCATGTTCACGTCCAGCAGGTTGGCGCCGCCGCGGACCTGCTCCAGCGCCACGTCGACGGCGCCCTGGTGGTCGTCGGCCTCGATCAGCCGGCGGAACCGGGCCGAGCCGGTCACGTTGGTCCGCTCGCCGATCATGACGAAGCCGGTGTCCGGACCGATCTCGAACGGCTCCAGGCCGCTGAACCGGCTGCGGTCCGCCACCTCCGGCACCGGCCGCGGCGGCAGGTCCGCGACCGCGGCGGCGATCCGCTCGATGTGCGCCGGGACCGTGCCGCAGCAGCCGCCGACGATGTTGACCAGGCCCTCCCGGGCGAACTCGGCGAGCAGGCCGGCCGTCTCCTCCGGGGTCTGGTCGTAGCCGCCGAACGCGTTGGGCAGCCCGGCGTTGGGGTGGCTGGCGACGTAGACGCCGGCGAGCCGGGACAGGTCGGCCACGTACGGGCGCATCTCCTCGGCGCCCAGCGAGCAGTTCACCCCCACGACCAGCGGCTCGGCGTGCTGCACCGAGGTCCAGAACGCCTCCACCGTCTGCCCGGACAGGGTCCGGCCGGACCGGTCCACGATCGTCACCGAGATCCACAGCGGCAGCTGCGGCGCCACCTCCCGGGCGGCGGCGATCGCGGCCTTCGCGTTGAGCGTGTCGAAGATCGTCTCGATCAGCAGGAGGTCGACGCCGCCCTCGGCCAGCGCCCCGATCTGCTCCGCGTACGCCGCCTTGACCTCGTCGAACGGCACCGCCCGGTACGCCGGGTCGTCCACCCGGGGCGACAGCGACAGCGTGACGTTGAGCGGGCCGACCGAGCCGGCGACGAACTTGCCGCCGGCCTCGTCGGCCGCCTGCCGGGCCAGCCGGGCCCCGGCCAGGTTCATGTCCCGGACCAGCGCCTGCAGCCCGTAGTCGGCCTGCGCGATCGGCGTCGCGGTGAAGGTGTTGGTCGTGGTGATGTCCGCGCCGGCGGCCAGATAGCGCCGGTGGACGTCCAGCACGACGTCGGGGCGGGTCAGGTTGAGCAGGTCCGGGTCGCCGGTGACGTCCTTGTGGTGGTCCGCGGGCACCACGTCGCCGCGGTAGTCGGCCGGGGTCAGCCCGGCGCCCTGCAGCATCGTGCCCCAGGCACCGTCGAGCACGACCAGCCGCCGGTCCAACAGCTCCCGCAGCGCGGTCTCGCGTGGACTCCCCTGCCGCTGCTGCACGCTCACCTGCCGTCCCTCCGTCTCCGGAGGCGCCCTTCGACAGGTGACCCGCCGGATCGAGCGTGGCGGACCCAGGTCCGTCGCAGCGCCTCTCGATCGGCGCGGACCAGTGTAGCGGGACGGTCCGGGCGGGGTGGGCCACGCCGGCGTCGTCCACAGATCGGGTGCACCCGCTGGCGGGGCCGCGCACCGGTCGTACGCTGGGCCGCGTGACCGACTTCGAGGACTGGCCGGAGCTGACCGAGCCCGTGCTCGTCGGCGCGTTCGAGGGGTGGAACGACGCCGGCGACGGGGCGACGTCCGCGGTGGAGCACCTCGAGCTGATCTGGGACGCCCGGCCGCTGGCCGCGATCGACCCCGACGACTACTACGACTTCCAGGTCAACCGGCCGTCGGTCTCGCTGGTGGACGGGGTCTCCCGGCGGGTGGAGTGGCCGACGACCCGGTTCTCGGTGTGCCGGCCGCCCGGCGCCAGCCACGACGTGGTGCTGATGCGCGGGGTCGAGCCCAACATGCGCTGGCGCGGCTTCTGCGAGGAGATCCTGGAGATCATCCGCGAGCTCGGCGTGCAGACCGTGGTGCTGCTCGGCGCGCTGCTGTCCGACACGCCGCACACCCGGCCGACCCCGGTCACCGGCACGTCCTACGACACCACCTCGGCCGAGCGCTACGGGCTGGAGCACTCCCGCTACGAGGGGCCGACCGGCATCCTCGGCGTGCTGCAGGACGCGTGCGTGCGGGCCGGCATCCCGGCGATCTCGTTCTGGGCCGCGATCCCGCACTACGTCTCCCAGCCGCCCAACCCGAAGGCGACGCTGGCCCTGCTGCACCGGGTCGAGGAGGTCCTCGACGTCGAGGTCCCGCTGGGCGCGCTGCCGGAGCAGGCGGACGAGTGGCAGAAGCTGGTCGACGAGATGGCCAACGAGGACGCCGACGTGACGGAATACGTGCGGACCCTGGAGGAGCGGGACGGCGACAGCGCGATGCCGCAGGCCAGCGGGGACGCGATCGCGCGGGAGTTCGAGAAATACCTGCGCCGCCGGCAGCCGCCGGGGCCGTCCGGCGCCTGAGCGGGCCGCCGCGAGGCGGCGCGCCGGTCAGGAGTGGGCGAAGGACAGCAGGGTGGGGCCGGGTGTCGGCCGGTCCCGGTCCTGGTCGGGCAGCGCCCGCAGCCGGGCCAGCGCGGGCGGCACGTGCTCGGCCCACTCGGCGTCGTCCGCCGACCACATCCAGGACAGCGTCCGGCTCTCCAGCCGGTCCGCGACCGCGCGCGGGGTGACGCCCAGGCCGGGCAGCTCGTGCCGGTCCACCGGCCGCAGGCCGGCGCCGCGGGCCAGCTCGGTCAGGTGCGCCTCGTCGTCCGGCCGCTCCACCCGCTCCAGCCGCTTGCGCACCGCGTGCAGCTCGCGGTGCAGGTCGGTGCCGAGCAGCACGCCGGGATAGGCGGTGGTGACGACCCGGCCGCCCGGCCGGACCACCCGGGCCGCCTCGGCCAGGGTGCCGGCGGCGTCCCCGACCAGGTGCAGCACGTGCACCAGGCAGGCGCCGGCCACCGCGCCGGTGCGCACCGGCAGCCGCTGGGCGTCGCCGATCGCGACCCGGCCGGGGATCCGGGCCGCGGCCCGGTCCAGCATCGGCCGGGACAGGTCGACCCCGACCGGGCGCCGGCCGAGCTCGGTCAGCCCGGCGGCGACCAGCCCGGTGCCGACGCCCACCTCGAGCAGCGGGCCGGCCGGCAGCAGCCGGTCCAGCGCCGCGGCCATCAGGCGCCCGCGCGTCATCCCGCCGCGGGTGTCGTCGTACGAGTCGGCGATCCGGTCGAAGACGATCGACTCCCCCGGCGCGCTCAGAGCGCCACCCCGAGCAGGGCGTCGGTGAGCGCGCGGACCAGCGCCGGCGCGTCCGGGTCCGGGCCGCCGCGGGCCAGCGCCTCGTCCGCCCACCGGTCCACCGCGGTCAGCGCGGCCGGCGTGTCCAGGTCGTCGGCCAGCCGGTCGCGCACCCGGTCGAGCACCGGGCCGGCGTCCGGCCCGGCGGGCAGCGCGACCGCCCGCCGCCACCGGTCCAGCCGGCCCTCGGCGGCGGTCAGGTCCTCAGGCCGCCAGTCCCGGTCGGCCCGGTAGTGGGTGCCCAGCAGCGCCAGCC
The DNA here is from genome assembly GCA_963849885.1 of uncultured Actinomycetota bacterium. Classification (GTDB taxonomy): domain Bacteria; phylum Actinomycetota; class Actinomycetes; order Mycobacteriales; family CADCTP01; genus CADCTP01. The sequence continues at coordinate 199,580 of CAWKIV010000009.1, forward strand.
GCAGCGCGGCCATGTCGGTGCCGTCCTCCCGCAGCCGGGACACCAGCACCAGGTTGCCCCGGCTCTTGGACATCTTCTCGCCGTCCAGGCCGACCATGCCGGCGTGCACGTACGCCCGGGCGAACGGCCACGACCCGGTCGCCACCTCGGCGTGCGCGGCGGACATCTCGTGGTGCGGGAAGGCCAGGTCCCGGCCGCCGCCCTGCACGTCGAAGGACTCCCCCAGCCGGTCCAGCGCGATCGCCGCGCACTCGACGTGCCAGCCCGGCCGGCCCGGGCCGAGCGGTGAGTCCCAGGACGGCTCGCCGGGCCGGGACGCCCGCCACAGCACCGGGTCCAGCGGATCCTTCTTGCCCGGCCGGTCCGGGTCGCCGCCGCGCTCCGCGGACAGCGCGAGCATCGCCGCCGCGTCCAGCCCGGACTCGTACCCGAACCGGGGCGAGGTCTGGACGGAGAAGTAGACGTCGTCGTCCACGTGGTACGCCGCGCCGGCGTCGAGCAGCCGCCGCACCAGCGGCACGATCTGCGGGATCGCCTCCACCGCGCCGACGAGGTGGTCCGGCGGCAGCACCCGCAGCGCGGCCATGTCGGCGCGGAACAGCTCGGTCTCCCGCTCCGCCAGCGCGACCCAGTCCTCGCCGTCGCGCTGCGCCCGCTCCAGCAGCGGGTCGTCCACGTCGGTGACGTTCTGCACGTACTCGACCTCGGCGCCGCCGTCCCGCCAGACCCGCTGCACCAGGTCGAAGGCGAGGTACGTCGCCGCGTGGCCGAGGTGGGTCGCGTCGTACGGCGTGATGCCGCAGACGTACATCCGGGCGGTCGGGCCGGGCGCGGTCGGCCGCACCTCGCCGGTCGCGGTGTCGGCGAGCCGCAACGGGCGGCCCCGGCCGGGCAGCCGCGGCACCGGCGGCCTCCCCCACGACTCCATGGCCGCCACCCTACCTAGCGCTCTGCGACAGCCGGGGCCGGGCGAGGTCGGTGTTGTCCACCACCACCGAGGCCCTCTGCGCGGGCGCGCAGGCGGTCAGGTAGCGCCGCTGACCCTCGACGTAGCGGCGGTTCGCCGGGTGGGTCGGATCGGCCGGGGAGCCGTCCCGGGCGGCCATCCGGGCCACCGACACCGCGAAGTCGACGTGCAGGTAGACCGAGAAGTCCCAGTACGCCCGCAGCTCGTCGCGGTGCAGGAAGATCCCGTCCAGGACGAGCACGGACCCGGGCGGCATCCGCACCGGCGGCGCGTCCACGGCGCGGTCGGCCCGCCAGTCGAAGACCGCCGTACGGACGGCGGAGTCGGCGGGGTCGCCGAGCGGGGCGAGCAGCTCGGCGACCAGCCGGTCGTAGTCGTACGAGTCCAGCCAGAAGCCCTCGGGTGAGTCCCGCCCGCGCCGGTGCCGGACCGCGCGGGGCCGGTGGAAGCCGTCCACCGAGGCCCGCAGCACCGGCCGGCCGCGGGCGGCCAGCGCGGCGGCGAGCTCGTCGGCGAACACGGTCTTGCCGGCGCCGTCGACGCCGTCGACCGCGACGCGCACGACCGGGCCGGCGCCGGCCGCCGGGACCAGCTCAGCGACCCGCGCGAGCATCCCGGCCCGCTCCCTCACCGCCCCATCCTCACCCGCACCTCGCGCCTCCGCGGGCCGGCACCCACCCCGCCGCCCGGCTAGTGCTCTGCCCCACCCACCGAGGCATCCACCAGCCCCACCGGCACACCCACCCCCACCGGCGGCTAGCTGCTCCACTCCCGAGGCATCCGCCAGCCCCACCGGCACACCCACCCCCGGCTAGTGCTCTGCCCCCCACCGGAGGCATCCACCAGCCCCACCCGCACACCCACCCCCCACCGCCGGCTAGTGCTGCTGCCCCACCCGCCGGGGCATCCACTAGCCAGCCAGGACGCCCACCCCGCGCCAGGCAGCCGGCCGGCGCGCTGCTTCGGCTGAGTGCTGTGCCTCACCGGGCGGGGCAGAGCACTAGCCAGTCAGGACGCCCACCCCGCGCCGGGCAGCCCGCCGGCGCGCTGCTCGGGTGGTGGGCGGGGCGGGAGGGAGGTGGGTGGGTCCTAGGGTCGGCGCGTGGTGGAGGAGCTGGCGGCGGCGCTGGCCGGGGTGTCCGGTGTGGTCGGGGTGACGCTCGGTGGCTCGCAGGCCCGCGGGGACGCGCACCCGGACTCGGACGTGGACCTCGGCGTCTACTACCGCGGCGACCTGGACGTGGCCGCGGTGCGGCGGCTGGCCGCCGAGCGGGACCCCGGGGCCACGGTCAGCGAGCGCGGCGGCTGGGGGCCGTGGGTGGACGGCGGCGCCTGGCTGACCGTCGACGGCACCCGGGTGGACTGGATCTACCGGGACCTGGACCGGGTGGTCGCGGCCTGGGCCGACTGCCGGGCCGGCCGGGCCGACTCGTACGGGCAGGTCGGGCACCCGCACGGCTTCTGGTCACCGGCGTACGTGGGTGAGCTGGCGCTGGGCCGGGTCCTGGCCGACCCGGCCGGCGAGCTGGCCGGGATCAAGGGTGAGCTGCACTACCCGGACGCGCTGCGCGACGCGCTGCGCACCCGCGGGCTGTGGGAGGCCGGCTTCTGCCTGGAGATCGCGGCCAAGCCGGCCGCCCGCGGCGACGTCGCGCACGTGGCCGGCTGCGCCTACCGGGCCGTCGGCTGCCTCGTCCAGGCCATCCACGCGGACGCCCGGCGCTGGCTGACCAACGAGAAGGGCGGCGTGCCGGCGGCGGCCACGCTGCCCGGGGCGCCGGCCGGCTTCGCGGCCCGGGTGGCCGCCCTGCTCGGCGGCCTCGGCCGCACGCCGGCCGAGCTGACCGCCAGCCTCGCCGCGACCGCCGACCTGCTCGCCGAGACTGCCGCCTCGACCACGCCGGCGGCGGCTCAGAACGGGGGCCAGGGCACCGCCGGCCAGTCCCCGGACGGCTCCGGGTAGCAGCGGGCGGTCAGCAGCCGGTCCACCCGGCGGCGGACCGCGGTCACCTCGCGCCGGGTCAGCAGCGCCGACAGCGCGGTGTCCAGCGGCCCCTCGAGCGAGGCCCGCAGCTCCGACAGCTCGTCCACCGCGTCGTCCGGCAGCGGCTGGCCGGCCCACGTCCACAGCACGGTGCGCAGCTTGTCCTGCTGGTGGAACGACACCCCGTGGTCGACGCCGTAGACGTGCCCGTCGGGCATCGGGATGAGGTGGCCGCCCTTGCGGTCGGCGTTGTTGACCACCGCGTCGAAGACCGCCATCCGGCGCAGCGCCGGCCGGTCGGCCCGGATCAGCCGGCCCAGGTCGACGCTCTCGTCACCCTCGATCCACAGCTGCACCATGCCCGCGCCGAACGGGCCGTCCCGCAGCACCGTCGGGGGCACCACGTTCCACCCCAGCGCGGTGGAGACGACGTACGCGGCCGCCTCCCGGGCCGCCAGCGTGCCGTCCGGGAAGTCCCACAGCGGGCGCTCGCCGCGCACTGGCTTGTAGACGCAGGCGGTGGTCAGCCCGTCCCGGGACAGCGAGCAGTAGAGCGTGGTGTTGCTCGCGTCGACCAGCCGGCCCTCGACCTCCATCGTGCCGAGGCGGAGCAGCTCCAACGCCGAGGCGACGTCGAGGGTCACCGCGTCCCGGGCGGTCGGCTCGCTCACCGCTCCAGTGTGGCCGACGCCCGGCGGACACGCCGGGTGGCAACGCGGACGTCACACGGACGGTCACGCCTCGCCGGTCGCGGGCTCCGCCCGGGACCCGTTCACCGCGCCGTCGTGCCGGCGGACCAGCGCGGCCAGCGCGGCCATCTCGGCGGCCAGCGCCCGGCTGCCCGCCCGGGTGATCCGCACCCAGGTCCGCGGCCGGCGCCCCTCGTACCCCTTCTCCACCTCGACGAGGCCGGCGTCGGAGAGCACCGAGATGTGCCGGGACAGGTTGCCGGCGGTGAGCTCCAGCTGCGCCTGCAGGTAGCCGAAGTCGACCCGGCGCGCCTCCGCCGCGACCGCGAGGATGCCCAGCCGGTGCCGCTGGTGGACGACGTCGTCCAGCTTCCGGACGGGGTGCGCCGGCTCGGTCACGCCGACCGCCGGCGGGCCAGCGCCGCCCGGGTCCCGGCCGCGAGGCCGCCGGCGAGCAGGATCACGGCCGGCAGCAGCAGCGCCGGCAGGAACATGTAGCGGGTGTCGGCGGCGCCCCAGAACCCGCCCCCGCGTCGCGACGGTGACGTGTTGGCCAGCACCGCGGCGGCCGAGTTAACCTACCGCGCAAGGAGCGGGAGCGCGGGGGGCTCAGGCGGCGGAGCTGCGGCGGTACCCGTTCTGCCGGGGGCAGATGTGCCCGCCGGCGTCCAGCGGCAGCCCGCACAGCGGGCACGGCGGCCGGCCGGCGGAGATCACCCGGCGGGCCCGGTCGACGAACGCCCGCGCCTCGGCCGAGGTGATGCGCACCCGGAGCACGTCCGGGCCGTCCTCGACGTCCTCCAGGATGGTCGACTCGTCGGCCGGCTCGTCGCCGGCCGCCTGGGCCTCGACCACCACCAGCTCGGCGTCGCCGTCCCAGGCCAGCCCCATCGCGCCGACCCGGAACTCCTCGTCCACCGGCGTGTCCAGCGGCTCGTTGTCGTCGGTCGGCGCCGTCTCCGGAGCCGGCACCCCGAGCCGCCGCTGCACCTCGCCGAGCAGCTCCTCCAGCCGGTCGGCGAGCAGGGTGACCTGCACCTTCTCCAGCGCGACGCTGACCGTCCGGCCCTCGCCGGAGGCCTGCAGGTAGAACGTGCGGTCGCCCGGCTGGCCGACGGTCCCGGCGATGAACCGGTCCGGTCGGTCGAAGAGATGCACCTGTCGCGCCATCGGGATCACAGCCTACGCGAGGCCGGCCGAACGGGTCAGCCGGCGGCGCCCGCGCCGCCCCCCACGGCCGCGTCCCCGGACGGGCGCCGGCGGCGGCCGCGGCGGCGCGGCGGCAGCAGCCCGGCCACGTCGCCGCCGGTGTCGTTCATCCGCAGCACGAACGGCCGGGCGTCGGTGTAGCGGACCACCGACACCGAGCACGGGTCGACCACGATCCGCTGGAAGAGGTCGAGGTGGGCGCCCAGCGCGTCGGCCAGCAGCGCCTTGATCACGTCCCCGTGGCTGCAGGCCAGCCAGATCGCCTCCGGCCCGGCCGCCGCGGTCACCGAGGCGTCCCAGTCCCGGATCGCGGCCACCGCGCGGGCCTGGGTCTGGGCCAGCCCCTCCCCGGCCGGCCCGGGGAACACCGCCGCGGACGGGTGCTGCTGCACCACCTTCCACAGCGGTTGCTTGGCCAGCTCCTTCAGCGGCCGGCCGGTCCAGTCGCCGTACCGCACCTCGACCAGCCGCGGCTCCACCTGGACCGGCAGGTCCCGCCCGGCGGCGAGGGCCTCCGCGGTCTCCACGCACCGCTCCAGCGGGCTGGACACCACCGCGGCCAGCGACACCGGGCGCAGCCGCTCGGCCACCGCGGCGGCCTGGCCGCGGCCGCGCTCGTCCAGGTGCACCCCCGGCGTGTGCCCGGCCAGCACCGGCCCGGTCATCGCGGTCAACCCGTGCCGGACGAGCAGGACGGTGGCCACGGCGGCCACTCTTCCAGACTGCCCCCGGCGCGGCCGGGGTAGGTCAGCGGGCGTGAGCGACGAGGAGAGCACCGGCACGGTCCTGACGGCGCTCGCCGCCAACCTCGGGATCGCGATCGCGAAGATCACCGCCGGGGTGCTCAGCGGCTCCAGCGCGATGCTCGCCGAGGGGGCGCACTCCGTCGCGGACACCACCAACCAGGTCTTCCTGCTCATCTCGCTGCGGGTGAGCCGGAAGCCGGCCGACGAGGCGCACCCGTTCGGCTACGGCAAGGAGCGCTTCTTCTGGTCGCTGCTGGCCGCGGTCGGGATCTTCGTCTCCGGCGCGGTCTTCTCCATCTACGAGGGCGTGCACGGGCTGCTCAGCGGCGAGTCCGTGGAGGGTGGCTACCTGCTCGCGTACGTCGTGCTCGGCGTCTCCTTCGTGCTGGAGGGCGTCTCCTGGTGGCGGGCCTTCCGGCAGCTGCGCGGCGAGGCCCGGGCGGAGCACCGGCCGGTGCTGCAGCACATCCGGCTGTCCTCCGACCCGACCGTGAAGACGGTCTTCTCCGAGGACACCGCCGCCCTGATCGGCCTGGTGCTGGCCGCCGGCGGCCTGGCCCTGCACCAGCTGACCGGCAACGCGTACTGGGACGCCGGCGCGGCCATCGCGATCGGCCTGCTGCTCGCCGTCGTCGCGTACGTGCTGGGCCGGGACACCAAGGAGATGCTGATCGGCGAGTCGGCCACCGCCACGGTGCGCACCGAGATCCTGGCCGCGCTGGAGTCGCACTCCGAGGTGGAGCGGGTGGTCGAGGTGCGGACCATGCTGGTCGGGCCGAACGCGGTGCTGGTCGCGGCCCGGCTGGACATGGACGACGACCTGGACGCGGCCGGCGTCGAGGACAGCACCGACCGGATCGCCGCGGAGCTGCAGCGGCACGTCCCCGAGGTGGTCGAGGTCTACCTCGACGTGACCTCGCGGCCGGGCCGTCAGGTCGCGGCCAGCACCCCGGACGCGACCAGCGCGAGCACCAGCGACCCCAAGACCACCCGGTAGACGATGAAGACCGTGTAGCTGTGCCGGGCGATGTAGCGCAGCAGCCAGGCCACCACCGCGTACGCCACCACGAAGCTCACCGCGGTCGCGGTCAGCGTGGCCGGCCAGCCGACGCCGGCGGAGATGTCGTCGGCCTTGGTGACCGCCTGCAGCGCCCCGGCCGCGGTCAGCGCCGGCACGGACAGCAGGAAGGACAGCCGGGTCACGGTGACGCGGTCGAAGCCGCGCAGCAGCCCGGCGGTCATGGTCGCGCCGGACCGGGACACCCCGGGCACCAGCGCCAGGCACTGGGTCAGCCCGATCACCAGCGTGTCCCGCCAGCGGACCTCGTCCTCGTGCCGCTTCAGGGTGGCGGTCCGGTCGGCCAGCAGCATCGGCCCGCTCCACAGCACCAGCGCGGCACCGACGAACCAGAGGCTGCGCAGCGTGGTCTCGATCTGGTCCTTGAAGGCCAGCCCGACGATCCCGATCGGCACCGAGCCGAGCACCACCGCCCAGCCGAAGCGCCAGTCCGGGTCGGCCCGCCAGCCCGGCCGGAACATGCCGCGGACCAGCGCGAAGACGATCCGGCGGAAGTCGTCGCGGAAGTAGACCAGCGTCGCCAGCACGGCGCCGACCTGGATGATCGCGGTGAACGCGGTGACGTCCGGGTCGTCGGTGGAGTAGCCGAGCAGCCGCTCCAGGATGGTCAGGTGCCCGGTGCTGGACACCGGCAGGAACTCGGTGATCCCCTCCACGCCGCCGAGCAGGACCGCTTCGAGGAGGTTCACACGACCCCGGCGCGCTCGGCCGCGGCCACCAGCGTCCGCAGCGCGCCCACCCGGTCCTCCCCGTACGGGGAGACGGTCAGGGTGGTGACCCCGGCCGCCGCGTACCCCTGCAGGCGGTCGGCGATGCGCTCCGGCGGGCCGAGCAGCGAGGTCCGGTCGATGAACTCCACCGGCACCGCCTCGGCCGCCTCCCGCTGCTGGCGGCCCAGGTAGAGGTCCTGCACCCGGGCCGCCTCCTGCTCGTAGCCCATCCGGCGGGCGATCTGGTTGTAGAAGTTCTTCTCCCGGGAGCCCATGCCGCCGACGTACAGCGCCGCGTAGCCGCGGACCGCGTCGGCGCACGCGGCCGGGTCGTCGCCGACGACGAGGGGCACGGTGGGCACCACGTCGAAGCCGTCCAGCCCCAGCCCGGCCTTCGCGCGGCCGGCCCGGACCGGGTCGAGGACGTCGCCGGCCCGGTCCGGCGCGACGAACAGCGGCAGCACGCCGTCCGCGATCTCGCCGGCCAGCTCCAGATTCTTCGGGCCGACCGCGGCCAGGTAGACCGGGACGTGCTCGCGGACCGGGTGCACGATCAGCTTGAGCGCCTTGCCCGGGCCGTCCGGCAGCGGCAGCGTGTAGTGCTCCCCCGCGTACTCCAGCTTCTCCCGGCGCATCGCCTTGCGGATGATCTCGACGTACTCCCGGGTGCGGCCGAGCGGCTTGTCGAAGCGGACGCCGTGCCAGCCCTCGGAGACCTGCGGGCCGGACACCCCCAGCCCGAGCCGGAACCGGCCGCCGGACAGCGTGTCCAGGGTGGCCGCGGTCATCGCGGTCATCGCCGGCGTGCGGGCCGGGATCTGCATGACCGCGCTGCCGATGTCGACCCGCTCGGTCTGCGCGGCCACCCAGGACAGCACGGACACCACGTCCGAGCCCCACGCCTCCGCGGCCCAGACCACGGCGAAGCCGAGCCGGTCGGCCTCCTGCGCCAGCGCGAGGTTGGCCGCGTCGTCGCCGGCACCCCAGTAACCCAGATTCAGTCCCAGCCGCACAGCCGAACAGTAGCGGGCGGGTCGCGACCGCCCGCGCAGGTCCGCTCGGTAGGTTGCCCGCCCATGGAGCAGCGCGCGGTCGGCCGCAGCGGACTGGTCGTGTCCCGCCTCGGCCTCGGCACGGCGACCTGGGGCCGGGACACCGACCCGGACGACGCCGCCGCGCAGCTCGTCGCGTTCCGGGAGGCCGGCGGGACGCTGCTGGACGTCGGACCCTGGTACGTCTGCGAGCAGACCGAGCCGCTGGTCGGCCGGCTGCTGCAGGACGTGGTGCCGCGGGACGAGCTGGTGCTCGCGGTGAAGTCCGGCGGCCCGGTCGGCCCCGGCGCGGCCGCCCGCGGCGCGTCCCGCGGCGGCCTGCTCACCGCGCTGGACAACACGCTCATGCGGCTCGGGGTCGACTCGGTCGACCTGTGGCAGCTGCACGGCTGGGACGAGCGGGTGCCGATGGAGGAGGTGCTCTCCGCCGTCGACACCGCGGTGACCAGCGGGCGGGCCCGGTACGCCGGGGTGTCCAACCTGCCCGGCTGGCGTACCGCGGCCGCCGCCGCCTGGCAGCGGGCCTGGCCGGGGCGGGCGCCGCTGGCCGCGACCCAGGTGGAGTACTCGCTGCTGGAGCGCGGCGTGGAGCGCGAGGTGGTGCCGGCCTGCGGCTGGGCCGGGCTGGGCGTGCTGGCGTACTCGCCGCTGGGCCGGGGCGTGCTGACCGGGAAGTACCGGCACGGCGTCCCGTCCGACTCCCGGGCCGCCTCCCCGCACCTGCGGGACTTCGTCGGTCACCACCTGACCGAGGAGGCGGCCCGGATCGTGGAGGCGGTCGCCACCGCGGCCGAGGGCCTGGGCACCTCGCCGCTCGCGGTCGCGCTGGCCTGGGTGCGGGACCGCCCCGGGGTCAGCTCGTCCATCCTCGGCGCCCGCACCGTCGGCCAGCTGTCCGGCTCGCTGGCCGCCGACGCGACCGTGCTGCCGGCGGAGATCCGGCACGCCCTGGACGACGTGTCGGCCCCGCCGGCCGGCTACCCGGAGCAGTAGCCGGCCGGCGGTCCCGCCTCAGCGGCCCGGCAGGCTGTAGAGGTCGAGGATGCGCCGCTCGACGACGGCCGCGACGTACCCGTTGCCGACGCTCAGCTCCACCGCGCTCCGGTCGATCCAGAGGCGGGTCACGACGGCGCCGGTGGCGGCGTCGAGCACGGCGCGCGAATCCTTGCCGTCCGACGCGCTGTGGACGACGCCCGGCCCGGGCCGGGGGCGCCGGTAGGGTTCCGGCCGTGGCGGAGAGCGGGCCGGCGGTCGATCCGGTGTTCGCCGCGTTCTGCGCGGACGGGCTGTGGTCCGGCCTCGGCCGGACGCTCGGCGAGGCGCTGCCGGCGGCCGGGATCACCGCCCCGGAGCACGTGACCGCGGCCCGGCTGGAGGCGCTGCCCAAGGTGGGCAAGGTGCGGGCCGGCCGGCTGCTGTCGGCCTGGATCGGCGCCGCCCACGTGTACGAGGTGGCCGAGCTGGTGGTGCCGGCCGGGCTGCGCGCCCGGGTCGCCGCCCGGGCCGTCGACGCCTTCGGCGACGACGCCGCCCGCCGGCTGCGCGACGACCCGTGGCGGCTGCTGGAGCTGCCCGACGTCGCCGTGGTCGAGGCCGACCGGGTGGCGGTGCGCGCGCTGCCCGGGGTCCGCCGGGACGACCCGCGCCGCGGCCGGGCCCTGGTCGCGCACGCGCTCAACCGGGCCGCCCGGGACGGGCACACCGTGCAGCCGACGGCGCTGGTGCTGGCCGCGCTGGACGCGGAGGGGGTGGCCGACCCGCCGGCCGCGGTCGCCGCCGCGCTGGAGGCCGGCACCGTGCACGACGCACCGGGCCCGGACGGCACCGTGCTGCTCGCCCTGGACCGCTACGCGCGGGCCGAGGACGGCGTGGCCGAGGCGGTGGCCCGGCTGACCGCCACCGCCGAGCCGATCGAGCCGGGCGACGGCGCCGCGCTGCTGGACGAGCTGGACGCCACCCAGCGGGGCGCGGTCGACGCGGTCCTCCGGCACGGGGTCAGCGTGCTGACCGGCGGCCCCGGCACCGGCAAGAGCCGGACGGTGGCCACCCTGGTCCGGCTGGCCGAGAAGCGCGGGCTGACCGTCGCGCTGGCCGCGCCGACCGGCCGGGCGGCCAAGCGGCTGGAGGAGCTCGGCGACGCCCCCGCCTCCACGCTGCACCGGCTGCTCGGCGCCCAGGGGACCACCGGCACGTTCGCCCGCGGCGAGGAGTGGCCGCTGGACGCCGAGCTGGTGGTGGTGGACGAGACCAGCATGCTCGACGTGGAGCTGGCCGCCGCGCTGCTGGACGCCTGCGCCGACGGCACCCGCCTGCTGCTGGTCGGCGACCCGGCGCAGCTGCCGTCCATCGGCCCCGGCCGGGTGCTGGCCGACCTGGTGGAGTCCGGCACCGTGCCGGTCACCGAGCTGACCACGCTCTACCGGCAGGCCGAGGGCGGCGCGATCGCCCGGCTGGCCACCGCCGTGCGGGCCGGCTCGCTGCCGCCGGTGGACGACCCGGACCGGGAGGTCGTGGTGGTGCCGGCGGCCGGCTCGGCCGAGGCCGCGCACCGGGTGGTGCAGCTGGTCGGCGACTCGATCCCGCGCGCGCTCGGCATCCCGGCCGTGGACGTGCAGGTGGTGACGCCGGTGCACAAGGGCCCGGCCGGCACCCTCGAGCTCAACCGGGCGCTCAAGGCGCTGCTCAACCCCGGCCGCGGCACCGTCTCCGGCTTCGACGTCGGCGACCGGGTGGTGGCCACCGCCAACCACCTGGAGGCGGAGCCGGCCGGCTTCGCCAACGGCGAGGTCGGCGTGGTCGCCGAGGCCAAGGACGGCGCGGTGACGGTGGAGTTCGCGTCCGGGCCGGCCCGGGTGACCGGCCGCGCGCTGGCCGACCTGCGGCACGGCTGGGCGATCACCGTGCACCGCGCGCAGGGCTCGGAGTGGCCGGCGGTGGTGGCCGCGCTGCCGCCGGAGGCCGGCGGCATGCTGTCCCGGCCGCTGGTCTACACCGCGCTGACCCGGGCCCAGCGGCACCTGTCGGTGGTGCCGGCGGTCGGCCCGGCGCTGGCCCGGGCGGTGCGCGAGGTCGGCGCCCGCCCCCGCCGGACCCGGCTGCGCGAGCTGCTCCTGGCCCACCAGGCCGAACTGTCCGCCTCCGGCGGCTGACTTCCCGGCGACGCGGGAGCAGAATCGCCCGCATGTCATCCATGACGGCGGACCCGGAGTCCGACAGCTACGAGTACGAGCCGGTGCGGATCCCGCCCGGCACCGACCGCGGCACCGCCGCGGTGCAGCTCGCCCTGCAGGCCGAGTACGGCGGGTGGGAGCTGGACCGCGTGCGGTTGCACTCCGACGGCACCCGCCAGGTCAAGCTCCGCCGGCGCCGCGTCCCGGCCCGGGTCCCGCTCCCCCGCCCGATCCTCTAGCCGGCCCGGGCCGCTCACGCGCCCGATCCTCTGGCCGGCCCGGGCCGCTCACGCGCCCGGCAGCACGACCAGCTTGCCCACCGTGCCCCGCGTGGCCAGCTTGGTGAGCGCCTGCGGCGCCCCGGCCATCGGCACCCGCTCGGACACCAGCGGGCGGATCTTCCCGTCCGCGTAGAGCCGCAGCAGCGCGGCGTGCGTGTCCGCGATCACCGCCGGGTCCTTCTTCCGGTAGAGCCCCCAGTGCAGGCCGACCACCGAGTAGTTCTTCACCAGCACGTGCCCGGCCGGCGCCTCCGGGATGCGGCCGCTGGTGAAGCCGACCACGACCAGCCGGCCCTCGAAGGCGACGCACCGCCGGGACGCGTCGAAGACGTCGCCGCCGACCGGGTCCCAGATCACGTCCGCGCCGTGCCCGCCGGTGATCTCCTTCACCCGCGCGGTGATGTCCTCGCTCCGGTAGTCGATCGCCTCGTGCGCGCCCAGCTCGCGGCACACCGCGACCTTCTCCGGGCCGCCGGCGGTGGCGATCACCCGGGCGCCGGCGGCCAGCCCGACCTGGATCGCCGCCGACCCGACCCCGCCGGCGCCGGCGTGCACCAGCAGCCACTCCCCGGCCCGCAGGCCGGCCCGCCGGTGCAGCCCCACGTACGCCGTCTGGTACGTGATCAGCAGCGCGGCCGCCTCGTCCGCCGGCATCCCCGCCGGCACCTCGAAGCAGCCCGCGGCCGGCAGCACGGCCAGCTCGGCCAGCCCGCCGCGGGGCAGCGGCGGCCCGCCGATCACCCGGGTGCCGGTGTCGACCACGGTGCCGCAGACCTCCAGCCCGGGGGTGAACGGCAGCGGCGGCTTCTCCTGGTAGAGCCCCGCGCACAGCAGCGCGTCGGGGAAGTTCAGCGCGCACGCCTCGACCCGGACCAGCACCTCGCCCTCGCCGGCCACCGGGTCGGGCACCTCGTCCAGCCGCAGCACGTCCGCCGGCGCGCCCAGCTCGTGCACCCGCCACGCCCTCATGACCGCCTCCTCACGTGCGCGGCCCGGGAACGCCGCGGAAGGTGTACGGCCCCGGCTCCCGGCCCGGCTGCACGAACCAGGCCTCCCCCGGGCGGCCGGAGTCCAGCACCGCGAGGAAGGCGTCGCCGACCTCGTCCACCGTCAGCAGCGGCAGCCCCGCCTGGGACAGCCCGGCCCGCAGCGGGTCCACGATCGCGGTGTCCGCGAACCCCGGGCACAGCGCGGTCACCGTGATCCCCAGCTCGGCCAGCGCCGGCCCCAGCGCCCGCACGTACGCGACCACCGCGGTCTTGGTCAGCGTGTAGAGCGGGTCCGACGGCATCGGGACGAGCCCGGCCAGCGACGCGGTCACCACCACCTTGCCGCCGCCGCCGGCCCGCAGCACCGGCACCGCGGCGTCCAGCCCGTAGACCACCGCGTCCTGGTTGACCCCCACGATCCGCCGGTACGCCTCCAGGTCCAGCGGGTCCAGCGGCCCCAGGCCCGAGGCGACCCCGGCGTTGAGCACGGCGACGTCCAGCCGGCCGTGCTCCGACACCGCCTGCCGGACCGCGGCCACCGTGCCCTCCGGCCGGGACACGTCCGCCTGCACCGGCACCCCGCCGACCAGCGCCGCCACCTCGGCGGCCCCGTCGGAGTCCAGGTCGGCGACCACGACCGCGTAGCCGCGGGCGGCCAGCCGGCGGGCGAACGCCCGGCCGAAGCCGCCGGCCCCGCCGGTCACCAGCGCCACCGGCGGGTGCTGCGTCATGGGCTCGCCTCCGGGCTCGCTCCGCCCCGGCCCTCCAGGTCCCGCTCGGCCTCCTCGACCGAGCCGTACACCGGCTCGTACAGCGAGAAGACCAGCGGCGAGTCCGGCAGCGCGAACAGCTCGTCCGCCTCGTGCGGCGGGGTGTCCAGGTCGTCCGGACCCAGCGTGTCGTCGACGACGTTGACCAGCACCAGCCCGCTCTGCGGCGCCAGCGCCGGCACGTCCAGCCCGGCCAGCGAGCCGCCGCCGGCGTGCAGCAGCTCGTACACCGCCTCGCCGACGCTGCGCACCGGCTCCGCGCCGCGCTGCGGGTCCACCGCCTGCCGCGCCGCCGCGCCCGCGGTGAGCAGGCCCTCGATGCTGGGCACCACGTAGTCCCGGCGCTGCCGGACGCTGATCCGCAGGTCGTCGCCCGGCTCCTCCGGGCCCGGCTCCGGCAGAGCGCCGTCGTCGTCCACGGACAGCTCCGCACCGACGTCCCACGGGGTGACCTCGCCGGTCCGCTCCTCCAGCAGCCGGTCGTACGTCAGCGAGGCGTTGTTCAGCGTGACGTAGCCGGCCCAGACGGCGTCGTCGTCCGCGTCCGCGTCCCCGTCCGCGGCCAGCACGGTCTCCAGGTGGGCCCGGGCCGCCTCGCAGACCCGGGACAGCGCGCGTTCGAGCTCGATGCGGTCGGTCACGGCACCTCCCGGTGGCGGGTCAGCTGCTGGCGAGGAACCGGTTGAGGACCCGGACACCGAAGCCTAGGGCCTCGGTGGGCACCCGCTCGTCGATGCCGTGGAACATCGGCGCGAAGTCCAGGTCCGCCGGCAGCAGCAGCGGGGAGAAGCCGAAGCAGCGCATGCCCAGCGTCTCGAACGACTTCGCGTCCGTGCCGCCGGGCATCGTGTACGGCACCGGCAGCGCCGCCGGGTCCTCCGCCCGCAGCGCCGCCGCCATCGCGTCCACCAGCGGCCCGTCGAAGTCGGTCTCCACCGCCTGGTCGTGGTGGACCCACTCCCGCACCACCCCGGACCCGACCAGCTCCTCCAGCTGCCGGGTGAACTCCTCCTCCTGCCCGGGCAGGAAGCGCCCGTCGATCACCGCGCTGGCCGTGCCGGGGATGACGTTTTCCTTGTAGCCGGCGTCCAGCCGGGTCGGGTTGGCCGTGTTGCTCAGCGTCGCCGCCACCATCCGGGACAGCGAGCCGAGGCGGACGATGAGCGCCTCGATCTCCTCCCGGTCCGCCGAGTCGAGATCCAGGTCGACCTCGAACACCTCCGACAGCGCCTCCAGGAACTGCCGCGCCGTCTTGGTCAGCACCAGCGGGAACTGGTGCCGCCCGACCCGGGCCACCGCCTCGGCCAGCCGGGTCACCGCGTTGTCGTCGTGCCGCATCGAGCCGTGCCCCGGCTGGCCCCGGGCCACCAGCCGCAGCCAGGCGATGCCCTTCTCCGCCGCCTGCACCGGGTAGAGCCGCAGGTCGTCGCGCACCGTCACGCTGAACCCGCCGACCTCGCTGATCGCCTCCGTGCAGCCCTCGAACAGCTCCGGGTGGTGGTCGACCAGCCAGTGCGCGCCCTTCACCCCGCCGGCCTCCTCGTCGGCGAGGAAGGCCAGCACCACGTCCCGCGGCGGCCGCTGCCCGGTCCGGGCCCACTCCCGGACCACCGCCAGCGTCATCGCGTCCATGTCCTTCATGTCGACCGCGCCGCGGCCCCACACGCAGCCGTCCCGGACCTCCCCGGAGAACGGGTGCACGCTCCACTCCGCCGGGTCCGCCGGCACCACGTCCAGGTGGCCGTGCACCAGCAGCGCCGGCCGGGCCGGGTCGGCGCCGGCGATCCGGGCGACCACGCTGGCCCGGCCCGGCTCCGACTCCAGCAGCGTCGGCTCGATGCCGACCTCGGCGAGCTTCCCGGCCACGTACTCGGCCGCCGCCCGCTCGTTCGACGTGGGGTTGGAGGTGTCGATCCTGATCAGCTCGGAGCAGAGCTCGACGACCTCGTCCTCGGCCGTCGGCGCGGGCGATGGGGGCACGGAAGTCACCTGCTCTTCCTACCATCGGGTGGTTCGACTGGCCCCGTAGCGCCCTAGTAAGGTGGTTCGGCACACCGGTCCGGGTGGCGGAATGGCAGACGCGCTAGCTTGAGGTGCTAGTGCCCTTCAACGGGCGTGGGGGTTCAAGTCCCCCCTCGGACACGAGCGGGCAGGCGGAGCCTGCTCGCGAGTGTTCCTCTCGCTCGCAGCGGGCCGCTTCGTCATTCTGCCGGGGGGCCGAGCCCCCCGGGACCCCCACGGTGCGTCCGGTTCACCCTGGGTGCTTGGTTGCCGGCTGGGCGAGCTGATCGCCGCGGTGCCGGCCAGCCTGGCCCGCGCCATGCTGGCGGGAGTGCTGCTGCCGCTGTGCGTGGCGCCGGTGACCGCGGCGGCCGAGGCGCCGCTGTCCGTCGGCCCGGTGGTGGTCACCTGGCTGCGTCGACGGCGGCCCGCCGCGGCCCGCCGAGCTGGCCGCGGAGCTCGGCCCGGCGGCCTGGCGGCGGTGGCGGCTGCCCGGCGTCGAGCTGGGGCCGGGTGACCACCGGCTGGCCGCCCGGGCCGTCCCCCGCGGCCCGGCGCCGGCCGACCGGCGCCCCCGGCCGTACCCGTCCGGGCAGATCGGCGTGCACGGGATCACCGTCCGGGTCGCGCCGTAGCGGCGGACCACGGCGGGTGGCCGCCCGGGCGTCGCCTTGGTAACGTCCGTGACTGAACGGTACGACCTCGGTGATTTGTCCGTCTCACCGCGAGAGCGAGGTGCCGTGGCCGACCCGGAGGACGCCGCCTCGGACGGGCGACGTCGACGAGATCCCCGACGGGATGGCGGTGAGCCGGGGCCGGCGCTGCCCGCCGGGCCGGCCGGGCTGGGGGCGCAGCATCCCGGCCTGGACGGCGGGCCCACCTCCGGGTCGGTGCCCGAGCTGGCCGCCCGGTACGCCGAGCAGCTGGAGCGGGCCTCCCCGGCCGGTGGGGTGGTGCTGGCCGGCTGGTCGATGGGCGGGTGGTCGCGCTGGAGATGGCCTGCCTGCTGGGGCGGCGCGGGACGGTCGCCGTGGACCGGGTGGTGGTGCTGGACGGGTGGGCCGGCGCAGATCCCAGCGCCCCGCCCGCGGACACCGCCACGGTCGTCCGCGACTTCCGCCAGGACTCCGCCGGCGCCGCCGACCCCAACACCGACCCCACCGCCGACCCCCCCGCCGCCGACGAGCGGCTGTTCGCGGTCTACCGGGCCGACTACGACGCGCTGCGCGGCCACCTGCCGACCATGCCGGCCGTCCCGGTGGACCTCTTCGTCGCCGGCCGGGCGTCCCCGTCGCGGGCCGGCCTGGTCCCGCTGCACGAGGTGCTGGACCGGTCGGCGGCGCCGGTGACCACCGTCGAGGTCGACGCCGACCACTTCTCCATCGTCACCGGGCCGGCGGTGCGGCGGATCGCCGCGCACCTCGGCCGGGTGACCGGCCCGGCAGGAGCGTGACGGATGCCCGTCGACCCCGCCGCGGTCTGGACCCGCGGCGACTACCCGGCCGTGGCCGAGCTGTTCGAGCCGGCCGCGGTCGAGCTGGTCCGGGCGGTCGGCGCCCGCGGCGCCCGCGTGCTCGACGTCGCCGCCGGCACCGGCAACGCCGCCGCCGCCGCGGTGGCCGCCGGCGCGGCCGCGGTCACCATGGTCGACGGGTGCCCGCCGCTGCTGGACCGGGCCCGCGAGCGGCTCGCCGGCAGCCCGGTGCCGGTCCGCGCCGAGGTCGGCTACCTCGACCGGCTGCCGGTGCCCGACGGCGGCGCCACCCGGGTGGTCTCCTGCTTCGGCGTCGTGTACGCCGACGACCCCGCCGTCGCCGCCCGGGAGCTGGTCCGGGCGTGCGCGCCCGGCGGCCTGATCGGGCTGACCGCGTTCGCCCCGAACGCGGCCCCCGGCTGCTTCCGGGCCGTGCTGGCCGCCCGGCTGGAGGCGCCGATCCCCGACCGCTCCCCCGCCGTGCCGGCGCACTGGGCGGACCCGGACCGGCTCCGGGGCTTCTTCGCCGGCACCGGCGCCGAGCTGCTCTCGGTCACCGACCACACGCTGGCGCTGCGGTTCGCCGGCCCGGCGGCCGGGGCGGGGTTCTTCGCCGCGAAGTCCGGCCCGATCCTCGAGGTCCGCGACCACCTGGAGGCCCAGGGCCGCTGGCCGGCGGCCGAGCGGGAGCTGACCGCCGCCTTCGCCCGGGCCGGGCGGCCCGACGGCGACGGCTTCACCGTCCCGGCGCCCTACCGGCTCGCCCTGCTGCGCCGGCCGGAGGCGTGACCGGCACCGGCCGGGGCGGTTCCTCCAAGGTGGCCACATTGTTGCCATCTTGGTAACGTCCGTCGTCGGACGGTACGACCTCGGTATGGCTGTGCCGATTTGTTCCTCTCTCCCCCGGAGCCCGTTCCCGTGCTGAGACCGCGCTACCCCTCCTTCCGGTCCGTCCTCCGGCAGCACGGCGCGATCCGGGTCGCCGGCGCGCACGAGGCGATCGGCGGGGTGCTCGCCCAGGAGGCCGGTTTCCAGGCCGTCTGGTCGTCCAGCTTCGAGATCTCCGCGGCGCGCTGCCTGCCCGACGCGAGCGTGCTGACGATGACCGAATACCTGCAGGCCGCGGCCAACATCCAGAAGGCGCTGCGGGTGCCGGTGGTCGCCGACTGCGACTCCGGCTACGGCAACAACCTCAACATGGCGCACATGGTCCACGAGTACGAGGGCGCCGGGATCACCGCGGTCTGCGTCGAGGACAAGCTCTACCCGAAGATGAACAGCTTCGCCGGCGGGGAGCAGGCGCTGCTGCCGACGCCGGAGTTCAGCCGCAAGCTCACGGTGGCCAAGACGGCCCAGCGCACCGACGACTTCTTCCTCATCGCCCGGACCGAGGCGCTGATCAGCGGGCTGGGCGTGGACGAGGCGCTGCGCCGGTGCGCGGCGTACGCGGATGCCGGCTGCGACGCGGTGCTGGTGCACTCCAAGGCCCCGACCCGGGACGAGGTCACCGCGTTCCTGGACCGCTGGGACGGGCGCTGCCCGGTGGTGCTGGTCCCGACGACGTACCCGGACTGGCAGTTCGACGACGTGGTCAAGGCCGGCGCGGCGGTGGTGATCTACGCCAACCAGGGCCTGCGGGCGACGGTCTCCTCGCTGCGGGACACCTTCCGCACCCTGCTGGAGCGCGGCGAGTCGACCCCGCTGGAGAGCCGGATCGCCTCCGTCGCCGACATCTTCGCCCTGCAGCAGCTCGCCGCCTGGCAGCAGCTGGAGGCCTAGTCCGGCCGGGCAGGTGACGGTGCTGGCGGCCTCGTCGACGGTGAAGGCGTCGATGGTGAACCCGCCGGGGACCGGTGGGCGCAGTGGCCACGGTGTGATGATCGCTTCGTGTCCGGCTTCGGTCAGCGCGGCGAGCAGGTCACCGGTGCCATAGGCGGAGTCGGCCAGCACCTGCAGCCCGCCGGGTTCGTCGGCGAGCAGCTGGGCGCCGATGGTGGCCTCGGAGGCGTCCGGGCCGGCGGCCACGGTGAGCTGGCAGCCGGTGATGAGGCCGGTGTCCGGTTCGACCGCGAGGTGGGCTTTGAAGCCGTCCTGGCGGCGGGAGACGGTCTTGTGCGCGTGCCGGGCGTCCGGGTCATGCACGGAGATGACCCGGTCGGCGGCGACCCGCCGCGCGATCCGCCACCGCCCGTCGGTGCCGTCCGACCCGTCGACCGGTTCGACGTCCTGCCCGGCGACCAGCGCCAGCAGCGCCACCGCCTCGGCCGCTGTCGAGCCGAGCTCGGTCTCGGGGAGGTGCCCGAGCAGGCGGTGCGCGTCGGTGACCAGCGCGTCGACGAGCGTCGGCACGGGCCGCCTGGTCGTCCCAGGCGATCGCCGGCCTACCCGCATCGTCATAGTCGCAGGCGGTGCAGTGCGCGGCGACCACCGCGGCGGCGCCGGGGACCTGGCGGCGGACCCGACGGACCGCCGCGATCAGCTGGGTCACCGTGTCCTGGGTGGCGACCGCGTCGTGGAGAACCGTGGAGTCCAGCGCGCGGCGGGTCCTGCCGGTCAACACACCAGTCTGCGCGATGACCTCCCGCACCGCGTCGAAGATCCGATTCGGCCGATCGGACGCGGCCAGCCGACGCCGCCAGTACGTCAACGTGGTCGGGTGGAACGCGACCGCCGTGACCGGCAGCCCGCACGCCGCCTTCCACCGCAGGTCGAAAGTGACCGCGTCCACCGTCTCCGCGTCCGAGAGCCCCTGCAGCGCCTGCAGCGTGATCACCGCAGCCATCACATCGGCCGGCACGCTCGGCCGGCCCCGCCCAGACGGGAACAGGTCAGCGAACCTGTCGTCCGGGAACAGCTCCCGCCGGTGCTCGGCCAGAAACGCGAACACACTGCCCGGCTTCAGCAGATGCCCAGCCACCGACTCAACATCCAGCAGATCCCGCTGCATCTCAGACCGCCCCTGCACCCGAAGATCATCCCGAAGCAGAAAGATCAACAGGTCGACCCGCGCGGATTGTTCAGGGGTCTCCTAGGGCGTGTCTCCCAACCCGCTGGCGGCGAGGACCGTCGCGAGGGCGGCGGCGAGGGCCGCGTTCTCGGCGCGGGTCCGGCTGGCCACCCGCAGCCAGCGGGCCCCGTCCGGCATCGTCTTGCCGCCGCAGTCCTTGGTGAGGATGCCGCGGGCGGCGAAGAGCGCGTCCGCCACCTCGGCGGCGAGCCGGCCGGCCGGCAGCCGGAGCAGCACGAAGTTCGCGTCCGGCGGCACCACGTGCACGCCGGGCAGCGCGGCCAGCAGCCCGGCCAGCTCCCGGGTCTCCGCCCGCACCTGCGCGCAGCTGGCCTCGAAGTCGGCCCGGAAGTGCGGCAGCAGCCGGAGGAACTCCTCGGCCGGCCCGTTGACGTTCCAGATCGGCAGCCGGGCCGCGATCCACCGGGCCCGCGCCGGGTCCGCGGTCGCGCTGAAGCCGAGCCGCAGCCCGCCGACCCCGTAGACCTTGCTCACGCTCTTGAGCACCACCAGGTTGGGGTGCTCGTCCAGGTCCGGCAGCAGCGAGCCGGCCGGCGGCGCGGCGAAGTCCACGAACGACTCGTCCAGCAGCACGGTGGCCGGCGCGACCAGCGCGCACAGCCGGCGCAGGTCGGCCGCCGGCACGGCCACGCCGGTCGGGTTGTTCGGCGACACCACCACCGCGACCGCGCAGCCCCGCTCCCGGACCACCCCGGCGTACGCGTCCACGTCCAGCCCGAAGTCCGGCGGGTCCAGCGGGAAGGGCACCAGCTGCCCGGGCCGCAGCACGTTCTCGTACTCGTTGAAGCCCGGCACCGGCACCGCCACCGGCCCGGACAGCTGGGCCAGCAGCTTGATCAGCTCGGCGCTGCCGTTGGCCACCGCGACCTCGGCCGGGGACCGGTCGACCACCGAGGCGACCAGCTCGGCCAGCAGGCCGGAGCCGGCCGGGTAGTGCCGGACCAGCGCGTCCAGCGGCCCGGCCAGCGCCCGGATCATCCGCTCCGGCGGGAAGTGCACGTTGCACAGCAGCTCGTGGTCGCGCACCCCGAAGCGCCAGTGCGAGCCGTGCAGCCGGCCGAGCAGCGCCCGCCGCTGCGCCGGGGTGCCGAAGACGTACTCGGCCTGCAGCCGGTCGCCCGGGTCGTCCACCTCGTACCAGGGCACCGTGGAGACGTCCGCGACCACCCAGCGGGCGGCGCCGAAGGACGCGGCCAGCGCGTAGTCGTAGTAGCCGTGCACCCGCCCGGCCGCCACCTCGGCGGCCAGCGCCGGCCCGAGCGCGTCCCGCAGGTAGCCGCCGCGCAGCAGGTAGACGTTCGCCGTCTTCAGCGTGCCGGCCGGGTCGAAGCCCTCCGGCTGGTCCCGGTCGGTGAGGTACGCGGTCACCCGGCCGGTCCCGTCCCGCCGGACCACGGTGCCGCGCAGGTCGCGGGCGTGCGCGCCGGCGAAGACGACGTTGTCCGGGGTGCCGTCCGGCACGGCGCCGAGCAGCTCCGGCCCGAAGGCGACGTCGCCCTCGGCCAGCAGCACGTCCCGGTCCAGCCACTCCCGGGCGCACCACAGCGAGTAGACGTTGTTGGTCTCCGCGTACCGCGGGTTGTGGACGTAGCGGACCTCGACGCCGGCCGGGCCGGCCCCGATCCGGTCCCGGACCACCCCGGCCAGGTGGCCGGTGACCAGCACCACCTCGCGCACCCCGGCGCCGGCCAGGGTGCGCAGGGTGCGGGCCAGGATCGGCTCGCCGCCGACCTCGGTCAGCGGCTTGGGCAGGTCCCGGGAGGCCCGGCCGAGCCGCCGGCCCAGCCCGGCGACCAGCACCACCGCCCGGTCCGGGATCCGGCCGTGCCTCCGGCCCGCCGCACCCGCCCCACGCACCTCAGCCACCCCGGGCCCCGGCCGGGTCGGCCGACTCGAGGTGGTCCAGCACCGCGCGCAGCACCCGGCCGCCGGCGTCGTGCTGGTAGATCCACACCCCGTCCAGCCGGCCCTGGTACGACGGCTCGCCGCCGACCTCCGGGCCCGGCCGCAGCCCGGCGCCCAGGCCGAACGCGAACAGCCCGGGCACGACCGCCCCGCCGGCGTCCCGGACCACCCCGTCGGTGCCGGTGTCCAGCGCGCCGCGGTCGGTGCGCAGCCGCAGCGGGCGACCGGCCCGGGTCAGCGCCGGCAGCCGCGGGCCGTAGCCGAGGCAGGCGACCAGCACCCGGGCCGGCAGCACGCCGAGGCCGGCCAGCCCGGCCGGCGTCCACCGGCCGGCCGCGGTGACCAGCCGGAACCGCGGGTGCCCGGCCCGCGCCGCCCGCAGCGCCAGGTCCCGGGCCGGTCCGCGCAGCCCGCCGAAGCGGTGCACCCGGCCGCTGAGCGGGCAGACGTCCCGCACCGGGTGGAAGGCGTAGCCGTCGGCGGCCGCCGCGGCCGCCGACGCGTAGAAGATCGGCGGCGGCCGGCGCTGCACCAGCGTGACCCGGCCGCCGGCCGCGACCAGCCGGGCCGCCACCGCCCAGCCGCTGTGCGAGCCGCCGAGCACGGTCACCTCCGGCTCAGCGGCGACCGTCCCGGGGTCGCTGATCACCGCGTGCCCGGGCAGGACCCGGCCGACCAGCCCGGCCCCGGCGGCGGCCCGCAGCAGCCCGTCCCGGGTGTCGGCGAGCTCGGCGCCGCCCAGGGTGAGCACCGCCGAGCGCACCCGGTGCCGGCCCCGGGCCGAGTCCCGCACGGTGAGGCCGTCCGGCCCGACGTCGACCGCGTCCGCGCCGACCCCGGTGAGCAGCCGGCAGGCCGGGTGCGCGGCCAGCGCGCCGGCCACCCGCTCGGCCACCCGGGCCACGAACGGGCCGATCACCGGCAGCGGCGGGTAGTCCTCCGCGTACGCCCGCAGCGCCGCCGCCTCCGGGCTGCCGGCCAGCCCGGCCAGCAGGGTGTCCCCGGCCGGGCCGTCCAGGCACTCCAGGAAGACCTTGCCCAGGCTGTTCGCGGTAATCCGGTAGCGGCCGAGCCCGCCGGCCAGGTCGGCCGGGCCGCGCGGGTCGAGCGCGACCACCCCGCCGTCGAGCAGCTGGTCCAGCCGGCCCTCCCGGGCCGCCGCGACCAGCAGCCCGCTGCCGGCCGGGCCCAGCCCGCACACCGCGAGGGCGGCCTCCCCGGCCGTCATCTCCCCGGCCATCAGCCGGCGAGCCGGCGGTGGGCGAGCATCCAGTCGGCGGCCGCCGCCACCAGCTCCTCCTGCGGCAGCAGCACGGCGGCCGCGGCCCCGACCCGGCCGGTGCGGGCGCCGGCCACCTGGGGCAGGCAGGCCGCCCCCATCGGCTCGAAGTCGGCCTCGTGGAAGACCAGGTCCCGGCAGACCTGCCAGCGCACCCCGCCGGCGCCGTCGGGCAGCGGCACCAGCCGGTCGGCCTCCCGCCGGCCCGGGTAGTCCGCCCGGTGCTCGGCCAGGTGGAAGCTGGTGTTGCGGGCCCAGCCGACACCGAGGAAGAGCACCAGCGCGCCGGACCGGGACAGCGCGTCCAGCGGCGAGCCCGGGCCCAGCCGCGGCGCCGGCGGATGGCTGCCGAGCAGCTTTCCGGCCAGCGGGCCGAGCCCGGCGAACGAGGTCTGCGGGTGCGGGCTGCGCACCGCGGCCGGCTGGGTGCGCACCAGCTCGGCCAGCGCGCCCATGCCGCGGCTCGGCGTCCGGTCCGGGTCGTACGGCGGCATGGACCGGCGGATCTCCGCCCACCAGGACTCCGGCACCGGCGGCCGCCGCCACCCGGCCGGGTCGGACAGGTCCGGGGTGAAGGTCGGCACGACCAGGGTGCCGGCCGGGCCGAGCGCCCGCTCCAGCGCGGCCAGCAGCGCCGGCGCGCCGCCGCACACCCAGCCGAGGCGGGACAGCGAGCTGTGCACCAGCACGGTGGCGCCGGCCGGCAGGCCGAGCGCGGTCAGCTCGGCGGCGAGGCTGTCGACGGTGACGAGCGGACCGCGTGGCAGATCATCCGACACCGTCATTTCCCCACCCGGAAAGACCAGACTGCGCCGAGCCACACAATCACGTCATCCGGACCTTTGCAAACGGGACCGGTATTTCTTGACCCTGCCGGGAGGACAGACGTAGCTTCGGGCTCAAATCTCGCTGCGGGGATGATTCCGTACAGTCCCGGAGGGCCAGTGACTCTGCGCGCCGACATCGTCCTGGAAGACACCACGCTGAGGGACGGTGAGCAGACCCCCGGCGTCGCCCTCTCGCTGGACCAGAAGAAGGCGGTGCTGCACGCGCTGCTGGAGATGGGGGTCAGCAGCATCGAGGTCGGCATCCCGGCGATGGGCGGCGAGGAGCTGGACTTCCTCCGCTACGCGGTCGACCTGCAGGACCGCGCCCGCCTGGTGGCCTGGAACCGCGGGGTCCGGGAGGACGTGCAGCAGTCCCTCGACCTGGGCTACCGGGCCGTCCACATCGGACTGCCGACGTCCTCGGTGCACCTGGACCGCAGCGTCCGCAAGGACCGGGCCTGGCTGCTGCGCACCGCGGCCGAGCTGATCGGCACGGCCAAGGACGCCGGGGCGTACGTGTCGATCAGCGCCGAGGACCTGGCCCGGACCGAGCCGTCCTTCCTGCAGGAGTACGCCGGGGTGGTCGCCGGGGCCGGCGCGGACCGGCTCCGGCTGTCCGACACGGTGGGCATGCTCGACCCGGCCGGCTACGGCGACCGGGTCCGGCTGGTCCGCGAGGCCGCCGACATCGACCTGCAGTGCCACGCGCACAACGACTACGGCTACGCCACCGCGAACACGATCGCCGGGCTGGCCGCCGGCGCGCGCTACTTCCACACCACGATCAACGGCATCGGCGAGCGCGCCGGGATGGCCGACATGGCCCAGGTGGTGCTGATCCTGCAGAAGTTCCACGGGATCGACCTCGGCATCGACCTGACCGGGCTGACCGCGCTGAGCCGGCAGCTCACCGAGTTCCTCCGGCTGCCGGTGCTGCCCTGGCAGCCGATCGTCGGGCCCAACGTGTTCGCGCACGAGTCCGGCATCCACGTCAACGCGATGCTGCGGGACACCTCGACCTTCGAGCCGTTCCCGCCGGAGGAGGTCGGCAACGCCCGCCGGTACGTGCTGGGCAAGCACAGCGGCCGGGCGCTGGTCGCGCACCTGCTGGCCGAGCGCGGCATCGAGCCGGACGAGAAGGCGCTCGGGGCGACCCTGGTCGCGGTCCGCCGGCTCGCCCACGAGCGCGGCGGGGCGGTGGCGGACGCCGAGCTCGAGCCGCTCTACCAGGCCCAGCTCGCTCAGTGAGCTGTCCCGCCGCCGGCCGCGGTCCCGCCAGTCGCGGTCCCGCCGGCCGGCGGTCCCGCCGGCGGGTGCCGTCGAGCGCGGCGGCGACCGCGGCGCGGAGCGCGGCCAGCCCGAGCTGCCGGCGCCGCGCCGGCGGCTCGGCGGCGTCCCGCAACAGCGGGTAGTCAGCCACGTGCACCGACCGGCCGGCGGCGTCGACCAGCCGGTGGTGCCGGGGCGGCGGCTCGCCGCGGGCGCCGGCCAGCGTGCCCAGCAGCAGGGCCGCGTAGAGCTCGTGGGTGACCGCGCAGCCGAAGCGGTCCGGCTCGGTGACCAGCTGGGCGGCGAAGTGGTCGACGATCACCGTGTCCAGCCCGCGGGCCTGGGCCCGCCGGGCCAGCAGGCCGTCGGTCCGCTGCACGCTGTTGCCCTTGTGCACGACGGTCGGCGGCCGGTCGCCGGCCACCGCCATGGCCAGGTCGAGCAGGGCGTCCACCGCGGCCGGGTCGGTGGCGCTCCAGCCGATCGCGGTGTCCGCCCGCAGCACCCCGGGCGGCAGCTCGCCGGCCGCGCTGGTGAAGGAGGCCACGTCGAGCACCAGCCGCGGCCGGGTGTCCACCACCGCGGCGAGCGCGCCGACCGCCCGGCGCAGCGCCAGCTCGGCGACCCGGGCGGCCCGCGGGTCGGCGGCCAGCGGCAGCACCACGGTGGGCCGGTCCGGCCGCACCGCATCCGGCCCTATCAGCTCAACGGGCGCAAGCCGGCGCGCCTCGGCGACCAGCTCCGGGTCGGTGTCCGCGGTCGCGACCAGGGTGAGCACATCCGGACACTAGGGCACGGTCGATGAGGGATCTCGTGGCGGAGCGGACGGGCCGGGCGGCCCGGTCCGGTACGTCGACGTCGCCCGCGCCGGCCTGCGCGGCACCGCGACCGCGCCGCGCACCGCCGTGCTGCTGGCGGAGAACATCCTGCGCACCGCCGAGCCGGCCGGCCGGGACGAGGCGCTCGCCCAGGCCCAGCAGGTGCTCGACCCGCCGGCGGCCGCGGCCGGGGCCGGGGCCGGGCTGCGGATCCGGCCGAGCCGGCTGCTGCTGCAGGACCACAGCGGCATCCCGGTGCTCGCCGACGTCGCCTCGGCCCGCCGGACCGCCGCCGAGCTCGGCATCCCGGCGGCGGCGCTGGACCTGACCCTGCCGGTCGACCTCGTCGTCGACCACAGCGTCGAGGTGCAGGCCAGCCGCCGGCCGGGCGCGCTGGCCGCCAACATGGCGTACGAGTTCGCCCACAACGCCGAGCGCTTCCGCTTCCTCAAGTGGGCGGCCGGCGCGTTCGCCGGGCTGCGGATCGTGCCGCCCGGGCGCGGCATCGTGCACCAGATCCACCTGGAGGTGCTGGCCCGGGTGGTCGGCCCGGACCCGCGCCGGCCGGACCTGCTCGGCGTACGACTTCGTGCTCGGCACCGACTCGCACACCCCGATGGTCAACGGGCTGGGCGTGCTCGGCTGGGGCGTCGGCGGGGTGGAGGCGGTCGGCGTCGCGCTCGGCGGCGCGGTGTGGCTGCCGGTGCCGGAGATCGTCGGGGTCCGGCTGCGCGGCGCGCTGCGCCCGCCGGCCACCGCGACCGACCTGGCGCTGACCGTGACCCGGGAGCTGCGGGCGGCCGGCGTGGTCGGCGCGCTGCTGGAGTTCACCGGGCCGGGCGTCGGCACGCTGTCCGTGCCGGACCGGGCCACGGTCGCGAACATGGCCCCGGAGTACGGCAGCACCGCCGCGCTGTTCCCGGTCGACGACCGGACGCTGGCCTACCTCCGGCTGACCGGGCGGGATCCCGGGCAGGTCGCGCTGGTCGAGGCGTACCACCGCTGGCAGGGCACCTTCGGCGCCCGCGAGGACGCCGCCTTCGCCCGGGTGGTGGAGATCGACCTGGCCGCGGTGGAGCCGGTGCTGGCCGGGCCGACCCGGCCGGAGCAGACCGTCCCGCTGTCCCGGGTGCCGGCCAGCGTGCCCGCCGGGGAGCGGCGGCGGCCAGGTCGTGCTGGCCGCGATCACCAGCTGCACCAACACGGCCAACTCCCGGTCCATGGTCACCGCCGGCCTGGTCGCGGCGAAGGCGGTGGAGCGCGGGCTGCGGCCGCCGGACTGGGTGAAGACCAGCATGACCCCGGGCTCCCCCGCGGTCACCGCGCACCTGGACGCGGCCGGCCTGCTGCCGGCGCTGGAGAAGCTCGGCTTCCACGTCGCCGGCTACGGCTGCGGCACCTGCATCGGCAACAGCGGCCCGCTGCTGCCGGCCGCGGCGGAGCGGCCCGGCCGGCCCCGGGTCGCGGTGCTGTCCGGCAACCGCAACTTCGAGGGCCGCATCCACGCCGAGGTGGACGCCGCCTACCTGGCCTCGCCGCCGCTGGTGGTCGCGTACGCGCTGGCCGGCGAGGTCACCCGGGACCTCACCGCCGGCCCGCTGCAGGCCGGCTCGGCGGTCCGGCTGGCCGACCTGTGGCCGACCGAAGCGGAGGTGGACGCCGCGCTGGCCCACCTCACCCCGCAGCTGTACGCCGGGCAGCGGCGCGAGCTGCTGCGCGGCGACGAGGCCTGGGAGGGGCTGGCCGCGCCGGCCGGGCCGCTGTACGACTGGCCGGCCGGGTCGACGTACGTGCGGCCGACGCCGTTCTCGCTGCCGGCCTTCGACCCGACCGCGCCGCTGCGCGGGGCCCGGGTGCTGGTCCGGGCGCCGGACCTGACCACCACCGACCACATCTCCCCCGCCGGGGCGATCGGGCCGGCCTCGGTGGCCGGCCGCTACCTGCTCGGCCTCGGCGTGCCGCCGGCCGACTTCGGCAGCTTCGGCACCCGGCGGGCCAACCACGACGTGCTGCTGCGCGGGGTCTTCGGCAACCCGCGGTTCCGCAACGCGCTGGCCGACCGGCCCGGCCCGTACACCACCCACCGGCCCTCCGGCGAGGTGCTGGCGCTGGTGGACGCGGCCGAGCGGTACCGGGCCGAGGGGGTGCCGCTGGTCATCCTGGCCGGCCGCGGCTACGGGGTGGGCAGCTCCCGGGACTGGGCCGCCAAGGGCCCGGCGCTGCTCGGCGTGCGGGCCGTGCTGGCCCGCGGCTTCGAGCGGATCCACCGCAGCAACCTGGTCGGGGTCGGCATCCTGCCGCTGCAGTTCGGCGACGGCGAGGGGCCGGACGAGCTCGGCCTGGACGGCACCGAGCGGTACGACGTCGAGCTGCCGCCGGACCCGGTGGAGGGCGGCCCGGCCCGCGTGCGGGCCGTCCGGGCCGACGGCACCGAGCTGGCCTGGGTCATGCGGGTCCGCCTGGACACCCCGGCCGAGACCGCGGTCTGGCGGGCCGGCGGGTCGCTGCCCGCGGCGATCGCCGCCATCCGTACCCGCGCAGAGAGGGAGGCACCCGCATGACGAGCATCCGCACCGAGCCCGTCACCGGCCCGTCGGTGTGGCGGCGGGAGGACGTCGAGGACCCGGCCGGCTGGACGTACGAGCTGACCGGGGCGATGCGGGCCGAGGTGACCCGGGCCGCGGAGACGCTGGCCGCCGCGGGCACCGTCGGCACCGCGACCCGCGACGACATCGACCTGCCGCTGGTCGGCCCGCTGGTCAAGCAGCTGGTCGACCAGCTGGAGCACGGCCGCGGGCTGGTGCTGCTCAAGGGCGTGCCGGTGGAGGGGCTGACGCTGCCCGAGGCGCACGCGGTCTACTGGGCGCTGGGCGCCCACCTGGGCATCTCGGTCGCCCAGAACGGGCGCGGCGAGAAGATCGTGTCCATCCGCGACCACGGCATCGGCAAGCTGTCCAGCAAGACCGTCCGCGGCTACCAGACCAACGAGTCGCTGCCCTTCCACAGCGACGCGCCGGACCTGGCCGCGCTGCTGTGCCTGCGCCAGGCGCAGGTCGGCGGCGTCTTCTCGGTGGCCAGCGCGCACCACATCTACAACGAGCTGCTGCGCACCGCGCCGGAGCTGCTCGGCGTCTACTACGCCGGCTTCTTCTACGACTACCGGGGCGAGGAGCCGCCCGGGCAGCCGCCCGTCTACCACAACGCCGTCTTCGGCCACTACGGCGGCGAGATCATCTGCCGCTACTTCCTCCGCCAGTTCGCCGACTCGGCGCCGGGCAAGCTCGGGCTGACCCTGTCGCCGGTGCAGGTGGAGGCGCTGGACGCGTTCGAGGCGATCGCGCTGCAGGAGGACAACCACGTCTCCATGCGGCTGGAGCCGGGCGACCTGCAGCTGGTCGACGACAACACCACGGTGCACCGGCGCTCCGCGTACGACGACCCGGGGGTGACCGACGACGGCTCCCGCCGGCACCTGCTCCGGCTGTGGATCAACGTGCACGACGGGCGGGAGTTCCCGGCCTTCATGTCCACCCACCGCTGGGGCATGCGGCAGGCGGCGACCGTCGCCGCCGCCGGCGGCGCGGCGCCGTGACCACCGCGACCACGGCGGCCGGCCCGCAGCCGGCGGTGGTGGCCGGCGGGCGGCCGCCGGACCCGCTGCCGGACGACCGGCAGTGGCGCGACCTCACCGTGCTGCCGCGCAAGCGCCGGGACTACGCGGAGGACCTGGACTTCCGCGAGTGCTGGTGGGACCTGCAGGAGCTGCACGGCGAGCGGGCCGCGGCCGTGCTGCAGCCGCTCGCGCTGCTGTCGTTCAAGCCGGACGCGGTGGTCGGCCGGCGCATCCCGGCCGCGCTGGACTACGCCGCCGCGCAGGGCTTCGTCCCGGTCGCGGCCGGCGAGACCGGGCTCGGCCGGCACGCCATGCGGGCGCTCTGGCGGTGGAACTGGAACCGCTTCCGGGTCGACCGGCTCGACCTGTGCACCCGCTTCTTCGCCGCCACCGGCACGCTGGTGGTGCTGCTGGCCGCCCCGCCCGGGCCGGTGCCGGCCACGGTCCGGCTGAGCAACCTCAAGGGCGGCCCGGACGCGGCCACCCGCGGCGCCGGGTCGCTGCGG
This sequence comes from uncultured Actinomycetota bacterium, assembly GCA_963849885.1. Classification (GTDB taxonomy): domain Bacteria; phylum Actinomycetota; class Actinomycetes; order Mycobacteriales; family CADCTP01; genus CADCTP01. The sequence continues at coordinate 229,945 of CAWKIV010000009.1, forward strand.
TCCGCGCTGCGCTCGGCCAACCGGCTGTTCAACTTCGTGCACACCGCCGACGAGCCGGCCGACATCGTCCGCGAGCTGGCCGTCTTCTTCGACCGGCCGGAGCGCCGCCGGCTGCTGGCCGAGGCGACCGGGCGGGCGCCGGCCGACCTCCGGCTGGCCGACCGGGTCCGCCGGCTGGAGGCGGCCCACCCCGAGCACGACCTGGACGCCCGGGCCGCGCTGGCCCGGCTGGCCGGCCGACCGGGCGGGGCGGCCGGCGCCGCCGCGCTGGAGGCCGCGCTGGCCGCCGGCGAGCCGCTGGACTGGATGCGGATCCGCGAGCTCGCCGCCCCGCTGGACGTGACCGTGCCGGCCGACCTGTGGGACCTGCTCGCGGTGGCCGCCGAGCTGATGGTGATGGAGCGGGAGGAGGCGCTCGACCTGCTCCCGACGCCGACCGCGCAGGCCTGGCTGGAGCGGTGACCGGCGCGGCCCGGGCGGTCCGGCCGGCCGGGTCAGCGCACCCCGCCGACCCGCTCCCGGGCCACCGCGCGCACGTCCGCGTCCAGCGCCAGCACCTCGTCCACGGTGGTCACCGGCGCCTGCGGCAGCCGGTCCAGCGCGGCCTCGATCACCTCGACGATCTCGGTGAAGCCCAGCGCGCCGCCGAGGAAGGCCTCGACCGCCACCTCGTTGGCCGCGTTGTACGCCGCCGTGCCGCCGCGGTCCTCCAGCCGCATCGCCTCCCGGGCCAGCGGCACCCCGGGGAAGTCCGCCGGCACCGGCTCGAACGCCAGCGGCCCGAGGTCGGCCACCCGGGCCGGCGGCAGCCCGATGTCCACGCTGTCCGGGTGGTGCAGCGCGTAGGAGATGCTGCGCCGCATGTCCGGCGGGGACAGGGTGGCGACGAGCGTGCCGTCGGTCAGCGTCACCGCGGCGTGCAGCACGGACTGGGCCTGCACCGCCACCTCGATGTCGTCGGCCGGCCAGTCGAACAGGTAACGCGCCTCGATCATCTCCAGGCCCTTGTTGACCAGGGTGGCCGAGTCGATCGTGTTCTTCCGGCCCATCGCCCAGTTGGGGTGCTTGAGCGCCGCCTCGACGGTCACGTCGGCCAGCTCGGCCCACGGCCGGCCGCGGAACGGCCCGCCGGACGCGGTGATGGTCAGCGTCCGCACGTTGCGGCTGAACTCCAGCAGCTGGTGCAGCGCGGAGTGCTCGGAGTCGACCGGCACCACCTTGGCCCCGGAGTCGCGGATGATCCGGGCCACCACCGGCCCGCCGGCGACCAGCGACTCCTTGTTGGCCAGGGCCAGGTCGAGCCGGCGGCGCACGGTCTCCAGCGTCCAGGTCAGGCCGGCCGAGCCGACCGCCGCGTTGAGCACCACGTCCGGCTGGGCGGCGTCCAGCAGCGCGGCGGGCTCGGCGTGCACGGTGACGCCGTCCGGAACGCCGGCGGCGGACAGCCCGTCGCGGGCGGCGCCGTCGAGGACCGCGACCTCCCGGCAGCCGGTCTCCCCGGCCGCCTCGACCAGCGCGCCGGTGTCGCGCAGGACGGCCAGGCCGACCACCTCGAGGATGTCCGAGCGGGCGACCACCTCCCGCGCCTGCCGGCCGATCGACCCGCTCGCCCCGACGATGACGACTCTCCGCCTGTCCACCCAGGCACTCTAACGGCCCGTACGGAACGGGCAGTAGACGCCATTCGGCGCAGGTGCCGCGAGCCGGTCGTTGCGGGCAGTTATGGTGACGGGGTGGTCGACGCGGTGCTGATCCCCGGCGACGACAGCGGTCCCGAGCTGGTCGCCGCGGCCCGCCGGGTGCTCGACGCCGCCACCGGCGGCGGGATCCGGTGGGTGCCGGCCGAGGCCGGCGCCGGCACCGCGGCCCGGCGGGGCACCGCGCTGCCGGAGGCGACCGTGGCGGCGGTCCGCGCCGTCGGGGCCGCGCTCAAGGGTCCCACCACCACGCAGGCCGGCCGCGGCCACCGCAGCGTGAACATCCGGCTCCGGCAGGCCCTCGACCTCTACGCCTGCGTCCGGCCGGCGCGGGCGCTGCCCGGGGTGCCGGCCGTGCATCCCGAGCGTCGACCTGGTCGTGGTCCGGGAGAACACCGAGGACATCTACGCCGGCTGGGAGAGCGGCCCGGGCGAGCCCGGGCACGCCGGGCTGGCCGGCCGGCTCGGGCTCGACCCCGGCCGGGAGGTGTCGGTCAAGGCCATCTCCCGGGCCGGCTCGCTGCGGATCGCCCGGCACGCGTTCGCGATCGCCGCGGCCGAGGGCCGCCCGGTCACCGCGGCCGCGCTCCCCCAGCTCTACCCGGAGACCGACGGGCTGTTCCTGACCGCGGCCCGGGCCGCCGCGGCCGAGCACCCCGAGGTGCCGTACGCGGAGGTGGGGCTGGCCGCGGCGATGGCCGCGGTGGCCCGCGGCGAGCTGCCCGGGGTGCTGCTGCTGCAGAACCTGTACGGCGACGTGGCCTCCGACGTCGCCGCGGCCACCGTGGGCGGGCTCGGCGTGGCCCCGGGCGCCAACCTCGGCCCGGGCTGCGCGGTCTTCGAGGCCACCCACGGCTCGGCGCCGGCCTGGGCCGGCCGGGGCGTGCTCAACCCGACCGCGATGATCCTGTCCGGCGCGCTGCTGCTCGCCCACCTCGGGCTGGCCGAGGCGGCCGCGCGGGTCCGGGCCGCGGTGGCGGCCGTGCTCGCCGAGGGCAGCGCGGTCACCTCCGACCTGCGGCCCGGTGGCCTGGAGGCGGGCCGGGGCGTCCCGACCGAGGTCTTCGTCGCCGCCGTCGTCGCCCGTCTCGACCGACCCTGACCCCCGAGGAGGTCGTCATCGCCGCGCTCGACTGGTCCGCGCTCACCCGCTCGGCCGAGAAGGCGGAGCACTACCGGGACGAGGTCTACTTCCGGGAGTCGCTGCGCACCGTGCGGGAGGTGCTCGGCGACGACGCCGGCCCGGTGCTCCGGCACGGCGCCACGCTGATGATGAAGCCGGACGGGCTGGCCGCCGGCAAGCTCGGCACGGTGTCCGGCTTCCTGGCCGACAACGGCTTCACCGTGGTCGCGGTGGCGCGGCCGGAGCTGACCCGCTTCACCTGGCGGGAGCTGTGGCGCTACCAGCTGACCCCGTCCACCTGCGACCGGCTGGCGGTGAACGACCTGGTGCTGTGCCGCCCGGCGCTGCTGCTGGTGCTGCGGCACGACGACCCCGAGGGGGTGCCGGCGACCGTGCGGCTGGCCGGGCTCAAGGGCCCGGCCGACGTGGCCGACCAGTGGCCGGGCTGCCTGCGGGCCCGGCTGGCCCAGCCGACCAAGGTGTTCAGCTACGTGCACGTCGCCGACGAGCCGGTGGACCTGGTCCGCGAGCTCGGCGTGCTGCTCGAGCCGCCCGAGCGGGCCCGGGTGCTGGCCGCGCTGCGGGACCGGGACCGGCCGCTGCCGGCCGCGGACCGCGCGCTGCTCGACGGCGCGCTGGAGGCGGACCGCCGGGTGGTCCGGGACATGGACCCGGCGGCCGCGGTGGAGCGGGCCGCGGACGCGCTGGCCGCGCTGCCGGACGAGCGCCGGTCCGGCCCGGCCGCGGACCGGCTGCGGGCCGACCTGGACCGGATGCGGGCCGGCGGGCCGATCGCCTGGGCGCCGTTCGCCGGGGCGGTCGCGGAGACCGGGGTGAAGCTGGACGAGTGGGACCTGGCCCTGCTCGGCGCCTGCTTCATCAGCACCGACGTGCCCGGGGTGGGCAAGGCGATCGGCTCGGTCCGGGCCGACGACTGGCGCACCGGCCCCGGCCCGGCGGGCTCCCCCCGCCCCGACTAGAACTCGACCTGGGCGGAGAGCTGCTGGCAGGCCCGGACGGTCCGGTTGACCCAGCGGACCGGGTCGTCCGGGTCCAGGTCGCGCATCGTGGCCACCGCCCAGAAGTCGGCGTACGCGAGCTCCGGCGGGGCCATCTCGCGGACCCGCCGGGCCCGCCACTTCGGGTTGTCGGCCAGCTCGCCGTGGGCGGCCAGCAGCGCGTCCACCGCCAGCCCGTACGCCAGCCAGGCGGTCATCACCGCGCTGTCGGTGTCCCCGGCCCGGACGTGCCCGGCGGCGTCCTCGGTGAGCCCGTCGGACAGCGTCAGCAGCCGGGAGCAGGCCATCGCCCGGGTGGCCGACTTGGCCAGCCGGTCCGCCGTCGCCCGCAGCCAGTCCTCGCCCTCCAGCGGCACGGCCCGGTGCAGCGCCTGCAGCAGGCCGTACTCCTCCGGGCTGAGCACCCCCTGGGTGAGCGCGCCGGCCTCGAAGGCGTCCCAGCCGACCTTGTCCAGGGTCTGGTCGAGCTGGGAGTCGGTCCAGTACTTCAGCTCGCAGCGGCGGCCGCCGACCCGGGTCACCTCGACCCGGATGTCGCCCGGCTCGACCAGCACCGGCAGCGAGCTGACCGGGTTGGTCGGGCCGCCCGGCCCGCCCGGCCACGGCTGCGAGGTGATCACGCAGAGGTCCAGGTCGCTGGTCGGGGTGTCCCAGCCGTACGCGACCGAGCCGACCACCAGGACCGCGCACCGCTCGGCCGGCAGCAGGCCGGCCGCGGTGACCTCGGCGATGGCGGTGGACGTGTCCATCAGCCCTCCGGTCCGGCCGGCCGGCCGGCACCGGCCAGCGCCAGCACGCCGTACTCGACCGCGTCCAGCAGCGTCTCGTGCACGTCGGCGAGCTCGTCGCCGGCGTCGGCGAGCAGCTTGGCCACCGACCGGCGGCCGTCCACCCCGCGCAGGAAGCGCAGCCAGGCCGGGTCGTCCGCGGCCGACACGACGTACTCGATCGTCCCGGCCAGGGCGACGTAGCAGACCGAGCCGTCCTCCTCGGCCAGCGGCGCGAGCAGCTCCACCCCGTCGCCGAGCCGCGGCACGTCGGCCGGGCCGACCGGGGTCCGGGGCAGGGTCAGCTCGAGGATCTCGGCCCGCTCGGCCGCCCAGTCGGTCACCGGCCGGGCCTGCGGCACGGTGGCGAAGCGGGTGGTCACCGGCGGCGCCGGCAGGTCGGCCACCATCGCGTCCAGCAACCCGACGTTGACCAGCCGGAGCAGCGTCTCCACGTGCCCGGCGGCCGGGTCCCGCTGCAGGTCGGCCAGGTGGGCCAGCATCGCGCCGCGGTCCAGGTAGCGCTGCCCGTTGGGCGAGGCGCAGGCCCGCTCGACCAGCGCGGCGCCGTCCTGGGCCAGCATCGCGATGAAGGTGCGGTGCGCATACCGCACGCCCTCGCCGTGGAAGAACGGCACCTTCTCCCGCTCGGCGAGCACCGGCGGCAGCACGTCCCGGACCGCCTCCCGGACGATCCGCTTGTCCCACAGCAGCCGCTCGCGCCGCTCCGGCGGCACCGACGCGGACAGCTCCACCAGCCGGTGGTCCAGGAACGGCACCCGGGCCTCGATGCCGTTGCCGCCGGCGGTGCGGTCCTCGTGCCAGCAGTTGTACTGGACCACGTCGCGGGCCTTCCACCGGACGAACCCCGCGTACGGGTCCTCGGTCGGGCCGGCGAAGACCTCGATGACGGCGTCGGTGAGCAGCGCCGGCTGGGAGCCGTCCCACCAGGTCGCCAGCCCGGGCCGGCGGCGCAGGTCCCGGGTGCGGCCGAGGCCGCGGGCGGCGGCCAGGAAGCCGGCCCAGCCCTCGCCGCCGGCCAGCATCTCGGTGTAGCCGCCGGCGTACTCGTCGGCGGCGGCGCCGAGCAGCATCGCCTTGATGCCCGGCCGGACCGCCTTGACGTACCGGTGCAGCTCGAACTTGTAGAACTGCTCCGGCCCGCACTGCGGCATCTCGGTCAGCCAGAGCAGCCGCTCCCACTCGGTCACCGACGGCACCCGGCCGGCCTCGAAGACGACCTGGTGGTTGGGCAGGCCGAGCTGGCCGGCGGCCAGGTGGGCGTGCTCGGCATCGCCGTTGAGCGCGGTCGCGCCGGACAGCGCGGTGAACGTGTGCAGCCCGGCGCCGGCCCGGGCGGCCAGCGCGGCCACCGCGGCCGAGTCCACCCCGCCGGACAGGAACAGGCCGATCTCCACGTCGGCCATCAGGCAGTCCTGCACCGACTCGGCCAGCAGCTCGGCGTAGCGCCGGACGTACTCCTCGTCGCTGGGCGCGCCCGCACCGGCGCCGCCGATGTCGAGCGACCAGTAGCGGTGCTCCCGGGCCTCGCCGGTGCGCAGGTCGATGTCCACGACGGTGCCCGCCGGCACCTGCTCGATGCCGGCGAACCAGCTCGTCGGCCGCGCGTCCTCGAAGACCGGCTGCCCGGTCAGCGCCTGGTCGGACAGCGTCCGGCCCCAGTCCAGCGCGCGCGGGCAGCCGGGCACGCCGAGCAGCGCCTTGATCTCCGAGCCGAACGCGATCCGGTCACCGATCCGGGTCCAGTAGAGCGGCTTGATGGCGAACCGGTCGCGGACCAGCAGCAGCCGCTGCTCCCGCTTGTCCCAGATGACGATCGACACCATGCCGTGCACGTCGTCGAAGAAGCGCAGCCCGCGCTCCCGGTAGAGGTGCACCAGCACCTCGCAGTCCGACCCGGTCCGCAGCCGCACGTCCGGAGGCAGCGTGGCCGCCAGCGCCCGGTGGTTGTAGACCTCGCCGTTGGCGATCAGCACCGCGCTGCCGTCGGCGCTCTCCAGCGGCTGCCCGCCGCCCTCCGGGTCGACCAGGGACAGCCGGGTGAAGGCCAGCCCGACCGGGCCGTCCCGGCGCACCACCGTCTCGTCCGGGCCGCGATGGGCCACCGAGCGGGCCATCCCGGCCAGCACGGCGTCCGCGGACTCGTCCAGCGGGCGACCGTGCAGGCGCGCCAGACCGGCCAGACCACACACCCGGGCACCCTCCTCGCCGGACCTCCGGCTCCGGGACCACCGTCACGTGGGAACGGCGGAGCCATGCCCTGGAGCACGGCCCCGCCGCTCGGGAGAAGCTACGCGGCAACCGCGAAGATCGTGCCCTTCTCCACCGTCTTGACGACAGGCTTGCTGTACTTGCGCATCTGGCTCACCGCCCTCTCCTGCTGCTCGTCGCGAGACGGGTGGGTGACGGAGTCCCGGACGTCCGGAGGCACCGCCATGGCCCGCCGGAAAGCGCCGACGCCAGAATTTTTCTAGAGGATTGGGATCCAACAAGTCAACCCTCCCCGTTCGTTCTTCTTCTTCCGGTCATGCGGATCATGTGTCCGATCGCACGAATCATGCACCGCAGGTATGGTTGGGCATACCTGTGTTCGGATGGAGATTATCGACCGCATGTGCGGCACGATCGGCATGTTCATCGGCTGTCCGGCGGCCGCTGTCTGCCCGCGGCGGGAGCTGACCGAGGCCCTGGTCGGCGACGAGGAGCTCGCCGCCACTGACTACCGCAGCCCGTTCCGGTCCTGGTACGAGAAGTCCACCGTCCGCTCCCAGCCGCGCCGGATGCTGTCCGACGCCGACCCGGCGCCGCACTTCTTCTCCCCCGACCTGGTCCCGGTCGCCGGGCACCCGCTGGTCCGCGCGCTGCCGCCGGACCGGTTCCGCACGCTGCTGGTGCAGCACCTCTACCGCTACCTCGACTTCACCGCCCGGCTGGAGCACGTGGTGGTCAACCGGACGGTGCTGGGCATCGCGCACGACACGCTCGGGGTGCGGCTGCCGGAGCCGATGCGGCTGGACGCGTACAAGATCTACTGCGACGAGGCGTACCACGCGCTGTTCTCCGCGGACCTCATCGTGCAGGTCCGGGACGCCACCGGGATCGCGCCGGCGCTGCCGCCGGAGCCGTTCTTCCTGCGCCGGCTGGCCGCGGTCCGGGCCGGCGCGGACGAGCGGGCCCGGCCGCTGGTCGACCTGATGTTCGTGATCATCTCCGAGACGCTGATCTCGGCCACGCTGGCCGAGGTGCCCGACGACCCGGAGGTGGCCGGCGCGGTCCGCGAGGTGCTGCGGGACCACCTGGCCGACGAGGGCCGGCACCACCGCTACTTCGCGCTCTTCCTCCGCCAGCTGTGGGGGCAGCTGGACGCCGGCGACCGGCGGGCGGCCGCGCTGCTGGTGCCGCCGCTGGTCGACTGCTTCCTCCGGCCGGACGCGGCCGCGGTCCACGACGACCTGCTCGCCGCCGGGCTGAGCCGGGCGGACAGCGAGCAGGTGGTGGCCGAGGTCTTCCCGCCGGACCTGGTCCACGGCTACACCTGGTCCACCACCCGGCAGCTGGTCCGCTACTTCGCGCAGCTCGGCGCCCTGTCGGACCCGGAGGTGGAGGCCGTCTTCGCGGCCGGCGGGCTGGTCTGAGCCCAGCCCCGGACCACCGCGACGCCGACCGCGCCGTCCGGCGAGCAGGCGGTCACCAGCGACACCCGGCCGTCCAGCGCCGGCTCCGCCCGGTGGTGCGCGAGCAGGCCGGCCAGCTGCAGGGACGCCGCCGCGGCCTGGCCGTCGCCGACGGTCTCCTTCACCCGGATGCAGCGGGCGTCGCGGACCACCGCGCCGATCGCCCGCTGCTCGATCAGGTCCAGCGCGCGCACCCCGCTCTCCCCGGTCGCCACCGCCCACACCTCGGCCGGGGCCACGCCCGCGGTGGCCAGCGCGTCGGTGATGCACCGGGCCAGCCCGGCGGCCGGGTCCGGGTCGGCGCCGGGCGGCCCGTACTGGCCGACCTCGACGGCGAGCACCTCGGCCCGGGGCCGCCGGCCGGCCGCCCGCATGGCCGCGGCGTCCTCGACCACGAAGACGCCGGCGCCCTCGCCCACCGGCACCCGGTGCTCCTCGTCCTGGAAGACGTGCTCGGCCACCCAGGCCGCGTGCGGGCTGACCTCCTCCACGCTGCCCACCAGCAGCGCGTCGGCGTACCCGCGGCGGATCTGGTTCAGCGCGTACCGCAGCGCGTTGAGGCCGGCCAGCTGGGCCCCGGCCACGGTGGCGTTGACGCCGGTGAGCCGGAACCGGGCGGCGACCTGGCCGGCCGTCCGGTTGAGCACGATGCCGGCGAACCGCAGCGGGTCGACCAGGTACGGCCTGCCCCGGACCAGCGTCTCCCGGCTGTAGTCGCTGGTCGCCTGCAGGCTGCCCACGGTGGTGCCGAGCACCACGCCGACCCGGTCGCGGTTGCCGTCGTGCACGGTCAGGTCGCTGTCGGCCAGCGCCTGCCCGCAGGCGACCAGCGCCAGCGCGGTGCCGCGGTCGAGCAGGCCGGTGCCCTCGCCGCCGAGGTGGTCGCGCGCCTCGAAGTCGACCAGCGCGTACGCCTCGTCCCGGGGCAGCGCGTCGGCGAACAGGCCGGCCACGTCGGCCGGCCCGGTCGAGCCGGCCAGCACCGCGGCGGTGAAGTCGTCGGCCGTGGTGCCGGCGGAGCTGACCACGCCCCAGCCGGAGACGCCCAGCGTGGTGGTGGCCGTCCGGCCCGGCCGCCGCGGCGGCGCGACCGCGGTCACGCCGCCCGCCCGAGCACGGCGACGGCGTTGTTGCCGCCGAAGGCGAAGCCGTTGTTCTGCACCACGTCGACGGAGGTCGTCCGGGCGGTGTTGGCGACCGGGTCGATGTTGGTCATCGTCTCGTCCGGGGTGCGGAAGTTGACCGTGGGCGGCAGGAAGCCGTGCGCGATGGCCAGCGCGGACGCGATCGCGCCGAAGCCGCTGGCCGCGCCCATGGTGTGGCCGAGCATCGACTTGATCGAGCTGATCGGCGGCGGGCGGTCGCCGAACACGGCCTGGACGGCGGCGTACTCGGCCGCGTCGTCGGCCGGCGTGCCGGTGCCGTGCGCGCAGATGTAGTCCACCTCGGCCGCCCGCACGCCGGCGTTGGCGTGCGCCCGGCGCATGCACTCGGCGACCGCGGCCGGGTCCGGGGTGACCGGGTGGCCGGCGCCGCAGTTGAGCCCGTAGCCGAGCACCTCGGCGTACACCCGGGCGCCGCGGGCCAGCGCGCCCTCCAGCGGCTCCAGGAACAGCGCCGCCCCGCCCTCGCCGGTGAGCACGCCGCTGCGGTCCCGGTCGAACGGCGAGCAGGCCAGCGCGGTGAGCGCGCCGAGCCCGAAGTAGCCGGCGTGCGCCCACCGGCACACCGAGTCCGCGCCGCCGGCGACCATGTAGTCCGCCTCGCCGGTGGCGATCTGGTCGTACGCGTAGCCGAGCGCGTAGTTGGCCGCCGCGCAGGCGGTGGACACGGTGACCGCCTCGCCGGTCAGCCCCAGCTCCCGGTTGACCGCGACGGCGAGGCGGGCCGCCGGCAGCCGGCGGCCCAGCTCGCCGGCCGGCGTCGGGAAGCCGGCGTGCAGCCAGTCCGCGGTGATCGCCTCCAGCACCTGCGACTCGCCGCCGGTGGTGCCGATGCTGGAGCCGGCCCGGGCCGCCGCCAGCACGGCCGGGTCGATCCCGGCGTCGGTCACCGCCAGCCGGGCCGCCGCCGCCGCGAACAGGCTGGACCGGCCCCACTGGTCCGGCTCCAGGACGCGCACCAGCGCCTTCGGGTCGAAGTCGGCCACCTCGCCGGCCATGAAGTGGGGGAAGCCGGTCGCGTCGAAGCTGGAGATCGGGGCGATCCCGCTGCGGCCGGCGCGCAGGCCGGCCTCGAAGTGGTCCACCCCGATCCCGATGCTGGACACCGGGCCGAGCCCGGTGATCGCCACCCGTCGCCCCGCGACCGCCCGCCGGGACCGGCCGCCGTCTCCGCGCACCGATCAGTCCCGGTCCGCGGGCACGGCTCCCGCCACGCCCCCGACCGGCCGGGCGGCCCGGGTCTGGGTCACTCCGCGCCGCTCGGGCCGGCCGCGGGGTCCAGCAGCGGGGTGCGCTTGAGGTCGATGAGGCCGCGCACGGCGATCTCCCGCGGGCCGAGCGCGATCTTCGCCCGGACCAGCTGCTGCGGCGGGTAGTAGACCAGCCGCAGCCGCAGCGCCGCGTACGTGTCCGCGCGCTCGGACGGGCTGGCCTCGCGCAGCCCGCGCACCGCCCGGCTCAGCGCCGCGGTCAGCCCGGCGTCGGCCTCGCCGAGCGGGCTGCGGCCGGCGCGCACCAGCTGCACCAGCCGGGCCGGCGCGCAGGTGGCGGTCAGCCAGCCGTCCAGCGCCGGCTGCAGCCGCCGCTCGCGCAGGTAGACGTTGCGCGGGTGGGAGATCCGGTTGGCGGTCGCGTACTCCTCCGGGATGCGGCACCGGTAGTACGCCTCGTCGTTGTTCCAGGCGCCCTGCATCAGCCGGTTGCAGATGCCGCAGCGGAGCAGCCCGCGGAAGACGTACGCGCGCAGGCCGCGCTCCGGGTTGGCGCTGCGGGCGTGCCGCTTCGCCGCGAACTCCTGCTGCACCTGGCGGAAGATGCTCGACTCGACCAGCGGCTGGTACGCCGGCTCCGGCGGGCTCCCGCCCGGCTCCACCGCGTCCCACTGGGACAGCCCGGTGTAGCGCGGGTTGACCAGGATCGCCCGGACCGCGCCCTTGGACCAGGCGAAGCCGCCGTGGTGCGGGTTGCGGGACCGGTCGTGCGCGGACGGGCACGGCACGGTGTCCGCGGTCAGCCCCTCGGCGATCCGCTGCAGGCCGTGCCCGGCCAGGTAGTCGGTGAAGATCCGGCGCACCACCGGCGCGGTCCGGTCGTCCGGCTCCAGCACGTGCGCCGGGCCGTCCGGGCACTGCACCACCACCACCTGGTAGCCGTACGGGGGGCGGCCGCGCAGCCGGCCGCCGGGCGGGCGGGCGTCGGTCCGGCGCACCGCCAGCGGGGTGTCCGGCTCCCGGCGCGGCCGCGGCACGGCCACCGGCCGGCGCCGGCTGGCCTCCCACTGCTCGGCCACCCGGATCCGCCGGATCCGGTCGTGCTCGGCCACCGGGACGGACGTCAGCCGCGGGTCACGGCGTGCTCGAGTGGTCATGTCGTCGGCCTTCCGGGTCGCGGACGGGCGGGTCATCGCGTCTCCTCCGGCTCGAGGACCCCGTGCGGGGTGAGGTAGCGGTCGAGGAAGTCGAGGCGGTGGGTGCCGGCACGGAACACGCCGTGCCGCAGCAGCTGGCGGTGGAAGTCGAGGGTGGTGCTCACCCCGGCGCAGTCGAACTCGCCGAGCGCCCGCTCCATCCGGCGCAGCGCGTCGGCGCGGGTCTGGCCGAGCACGATCACCTTGGCCAGCAGCGAGTCGTAGAACGGCGGCAGCCGGTAGCCGGGGTAGCCGTGGGTGTCGACCCGGACGCCGGCGCCCAGCGGCGGGGCGAAGCCGGTGATCCGGCCGAACGAGCCGGCCCAGTCCCGGCTGACGTCCTCGGCGTTGATCCGGCACTCGATCGCGTGCCCGCGCGGCACCACGTCGGCCTGGCCGAAGCCGAGCGGCTCGCCGGCGGCGACCCGGATCATCCACTCCACCAGGTCGATGCCGGTGCGCATCTCGGTGACCGGGTGCTCGACCTGGATCCGGGTGTTCATCTCCAGGAAGGCGAAGTCCCCGGCCGCGTCGACCAGGAACTCCACGGTGCCGGCGCTGGCGTAGCCGATGCTCTCCGCCCCGCGGACCGCGGCCGCGCACAGCGCCGCCCGCTGCTCGTCGGTGAGCACGGTGGACGGCGACTCCTCGACCAGCTTCTGGTGCCGGCGCTGGATCGAGCAGTCCCGCTCGCCGAGGTGCACCACGGTGCCGTGCCGGTCGGCCAGCACCTGCACCTCGACGTGCCGCGCGGCCGGGACGAACTTCTCCAGGTAGACGCGGTCGTCGAAGAACAGCGACCGGGCCGCGGCCCGGGTGGCGGCCAGCGCCGCCGGCATCTCCTCCGGCGACCGGACCAGCCGCAGGCCGCGCCCGCCGCCGCCGGCCGCGGCCTTGAGCAGCACCGGGTAGCCGACCCGCCGGGCGCAGGCGAGCGCGTCGGCGGTGTCGGTGAGCGCGCCGGCGGAGCCGGGCGAGACCGGCACGCCGGCCCGGGCCACCGCGGCCCGGGCGGCGATCTTGTCGCCCATCAGCCGGATCACCTCGGCCGGCGGGCCGATGAAGGTGACGCCGGCCTCCTCGCAGGCCTGCGCGAAGTACGGGTCCTCGGCCAGGAAGCCGTAGCCGGGGTGCACCGCGTCGGCGCCGCTGCGGGCGCAGGCGTAGAGGATGGCCGGCACGTTGAGGTAGCTGCGGCCGGCCGGGCCGGCGCCGATGCAGACCGACTCGTCGGCCAGCTGCACGGCGCGGGACTCGCGGTCGGCGTCGGAGTGCGCCACCACGGCGGGCAGGCCGAGGTCGTGGCAGGCCCGCACGATCCGCACCGCGACCTCGCCGCGGTTGCAGACCAGCACCTTGCGGACTCCGGCGGGGACAGGGCCGGGGCCGTCGCCGGCGGGGGCCGGGCCGGCGTCGGGATCGGGTTCGCGTCCGGGGTCGGGGCCGGGATCGGGGCGCATCGGTCAGCTCCTACGCCGGGGTGATGGTGAACAGTCGCTGGCCGAACTCGACGATCTCGGCGTCCGCGGCGTGGACCTCGCGCAGCACCCCGGCGGTCTCCGCCACCACCTCGTTCATCATCTTCATCGCCTCGACGATGGCGACCTGCTGGCCGGCGGCGACCGGCTGGCCGACCTCGACGAAGGGCGGCGCGCCGGGACCGGCCGAGCGGTAGAAGACGCCGACCAGCGGCGCCAGCACGGCCTCCCCCGGCGGCTCGGCCGGCTCGGCCTGCTCGGCCTGGGCCGGCACCGGGATGGCGACCGGCAGCACGCCGGAGAGGGGCGTGGCGACGCCGTTCACCGCCGGGGCACCGGCCGCCGGCGGGCCGGCGGGCGCCGCGGCGCCCTCGATCTCCCACCGGACCGGGCCGGCGTGCACGGCCAGCCGGGCCAGCCCGCGGCTGCGCACCAGCTCGACCAGCTCGCGGGTCACCCCGAGCACCCGGTCCAGGTCGGCGGCCTCATCGACCGGCATCGACGGCCTCCTCCCCGGCGTCCTCGCCGACTCCCCCGCCGACTTCCCCGCCGACTTCCCCGCCGTCGGCGGGCACGGTCCGGCCGACCGCCCGCAGCCGCCGCCGGCGCTCCTTGAGCAGCACCTCGACCGGCTCCTCGGCCAGCTCGGCCAGGTGCCGGGTCAGCGCCTCGCGCAGCGCGGCCACCGTGGCCGGACGGTCCAGGTGCGCGCCGCCGGGCGGCTCGGCCACCACCTCGTCGACCAGGCCCAGCCCGACCAGCGCGGGAGCGGTCAGCCGCAGCGCCCGGGCCGCCCGCGGCGCCTGCCCGGCGTCGCCGAACAGGATCGTGGCGCAGCCCTCCGGGCTGATCACCGAGAGCGTCGCGTTCTCCAGCATGAGCAGCCGGTCGCCGACGCCGAGCGCGAGCGCGCCGCCGCTGCCGCCCTCGCCGACCACCGCGGTCACCACCGCGGTGCGCAGCCCGGCCAGGGTGGCCAGGTTGGCCGCGATCGCGCCGCTCTGGTTGCCCTCCTCGGCGGCCAGCCCCGGGTACGCGCCCGGGGTGTCGACCAGGGTCACCAGCGGCACCCCGAAGCGCTGCGCGTACTCCATCAGCCGGCGGGCCTTGCGGTAGCCGGCCGGGTGCGGCATGCCGAAGTTGCGGGCCACCGCGTCCCGGGTGCCGCGGCCCTTGCGGTGCGCGACCACCACCACCGGCGCGCCGCCGAGCCGGCCCAGCCCGCCGACCACGGCCGGGTCGTCGCCGCTGTCCCGGTCGCCGCGCAGCTCGACGAAGTCCTCGACCAGCCCGGCCAGGTAGTCCTCGGCCAGCGGCCGCTGCGGGTGCCGGGCCAGCCCGACGCCCTCCCACGGGTCGCGGTCGGCGACCGCCGGCCGGGCCGCCGGGGCGTCGGTGGCGACCGGCCGCGCGCCGGTCTCGGCGGCCGCGTGGAAGGCGACCAGCCGGCCCAGCACCGCGTGCAGCTCGCCGCGCGGCACCACCGCGTCGATGTGCCCGTGCGCGAGCAGGAACTCCGCGGTCTGGAAGCCGGCCGGCAGGGTCTGCCGGATGGTCTGCTCGATCACCTGCGGGCCGGCGAACCCGGCCCGGGCGCCCGGCTCGGCCAGGATCACGTCGGCGATGGAGGCGAAGGACGCCATCACCCCGCCGTAGACCGGGTCGGTCAGCACCGACACGTGCGGCACGCCGGCCTCGGCCAGCCGGCCGAGCGCGGCGGCGGTCTTCGCCATCTGCAGCAGGGACAGCACGCCCTCCTGCATGCGGGCGCCGCCGGAGGCCGAGCAGGTGACCAGCGGGATGCGGCGGGCCAGCGCGTGCTCGGCGGCGCGGGTGACCTTCTCCCCGACGACCGAGCCCATGCTGCCGCCCATGAAGTCGAAGTCCAGGACGCACAGCGCCACCGGCCGGCCGCCGATGGCCGCGGTGCCCCACACCGCCGCGTCGGCCCGGCCGAGCTTCTCCCGGGTGGCGGCGAGGCGCTCCGCGTACGGCCGGCGGTCGGTGAAGCCGAGCGGGTCCGGCGAGGCGAGCCCGGCGTCCCGCTCGGCGAACGAGCCGGCGTCGGTGAGCACGCCGATCCGCTCCGCCAGCGGGATCCGCAGGTGCCGGTTGCAGCCCTGGCAGACCCCGCCGGCGCGCAGCAGCCGCGGGCGGTAGAGCGGGGTCCGGCACTGCGGGCACTCGACCCAGGTGCCGGCCGGCACGGCGTCGAGGTGCTGGCGCAACCGGGGCCCGGGACCACCGGCCGACCCGTCGCGGTCCGTGACCGCGGCCCGGGACCGGTCTCGCACGGGGCACTCCTTCCGGACGGGTACGCGGTCGGCGGGCTGGAGAGCTACGTCCGGGCCCGCGGCAATTGCGGAGGATTCGCTCTCCGTGCCCAGACGCTAGGCCAGCCCTGCCCGAATCATCAACCAACGCCACCTATGCAGACCACCCATGCTTTCCCCGGCAATAGTCGACCGCGCACCGATGCGGTGTCCGGTTCCGGAAGGTTGAACTACGCAGAAGGGCAGCAACCAGGCAGGGAGCAACCGCGCCGACGGGGAACGGACCATCCCTCGGCGCGCCATTCGGGCCAGTCCGATGATCACCGCTGGCCATTCCCGGCAGCCGGGACCGGCAGAAATTTTCGAAACTGGGGAACGTTTCCCAACGGTGCACCCGCAATTACATGCATTCCGTCGGTATGCCATTGCGAGTGGTCGGAGAAAGCCTCTCATCCTGAGTCAAGCCCAGGTTACGAAGAGTGACAACGGCGGGTCCGGGCGGCCGGTTGTGGGACGCGTCACCGGCACCCCCGGTACCGCTGCGACGGCGATCCATTACCGTCGGGTTACGCGCCGCGGGCACGCGTCCGCCGCGTCGAGAGGGGGCGCCACCCATGCCCGAGACCACCTCCACCGCGACCCCGGCGACACTGACCCTGCGCCACCGGGACGGCACCGAGCAGGAGCTCGGCGTCCGGCAGCCGACCGAGGGGCAGCCGGGCGTGGACATCGGCGGGCTGCTCGCCAAGGGCGGCCTGGTGACGTACGACCCGGGCTTCGTCAACACCGCGGCGTGTTCCTCGACGATCACCTACATCGACGGCGACGCCGGGATCCTGCGCTACCGCGGCTACCCGATCGACCAGCTGGCCGAGCGGTCCAGCTTCGCCGAGGTGGCGTACCTGCTGATCTACGGCGAGCTGCCGAGCGCCGCCCAGCTCGACGACTTCACCGCGAAGATCAGCCGGCACACCCTGCTGCACGAGGACCTCAAGGGCTTCTTCGACGGCTTCCCGCGCAACGCGCACCCGATGCCGGTGCTGTCCTCCGCGGTGTCCGCGCTGTCGACGTACTACGAGGACTCGCTCGACCCGGCCGACCCGGGCCAGCTGGAGCTGCCCACCCTGCGGCTGCTGGCCAAGCTGCCGACGATCGCGGCGTACGCGTACAAGAAGTCGATCGGCCAGCCGTTCCTCTACCCGGACAACTCGCTCGGCCTGGTGGCCAACTTCCTGCGGATGACCTTCGGCTTCCCGGCCGAGCCGTACGAGGTGGACCCGGCGGTGTGCAGCGCCCTGGACAAGCTGTTCATCCTGCACGCCGACCACGAGCAGAACTGCTCGACCGCCACCGTCCGGCTGGTCGGCTCGGCCCAGGCCAACCTGTTCGCCTCCGTCTCGGCCGGCATCCACGCGCTGTCCGGCCCGCTGCACGGCGGGGCCAACCAGGAGGTCATCGAGATGCTCGAGCGCATCCGGGCCGACGGGGGCGACGTCGCCGCGTTCGTGCAGAAGGTGAAGAGCAAGCAGGACGGCGTCCGGCTGATGGGCTTCGGCCACCGGGTCTACAAGAACTACGACCCCCGCGCGGCGATCGTGAAGCGGTCCGCGGACGAGGTGCTGTCCGCGATGGGCAAGCGCGACGACCTGCTCGACATCGCGGTGGAGCTGGAGGGCGTCGCGCTCAGCGACGACTACTTCATCTCCCGCAAGCTCTACCCGAACGTCGACTTCTACACCGGGCTGATCTACCGGGCGATGGGCTTCCCGGCCCGGATGTTCACCGTGCTGTTCGCGATCGGCCGGCTGCCCGGCTGGATCGCCCAGTGGCGGGAGATGACCGTCGACCCGGAGGCGAAGATCGGCCGGCCGCGGCAGCTCTACACCGGGCCGGACGAGCGGCCGTACGTGCCGCTGGCCGACCGCGGCTGACCCTGGGGCGGGTGTCCGTTTAGGGTCGGTGCATGGCGGATTCCCGGGAGGGCCGGCTCTGGGCGACCAGCGACCTGCACATCTCGTACGCGGAGAACCGGCGGCTGGTCGAGGAGCGGCTGCGGCCGCGGGCGGACGGTGACTGGCTGATCGTGGCCGGCGACGTCGCGGAGACCGTCGAGGACATCGAGTGGGCGCTCGGCCTGCTCGCCGACCGGTTCGAGCGGGTGGTGTGGGCGCCGGGCAACCACGACCTGTGGACCGCCCGGACCGACGCGGTGCAGCTGCGCGGGCAGGCGCGGTACGACCACCTGGTCGCGCTGTGCCGGCGGCTGGGCGTCCTCACCCCCGAGGACGACTACGTCACCTGGACCGGGCCGGGCGGCCCGGTGGTGCTCGCGCCGCTGCTGCTGCTCTACGACTACAGCTTCCGGCCGGAGGGCGTGGCCACCGCGGAGCAGGCGCTCAAGGCGGCGTACGCGGCGAACGTGGTCTGCACCGACGAGTTCCTGCTGCACCCGGACCCGTGGCCGGACCGGCCGGCCTGGTGCCGGGCCCGGGTGGCGCTCACCGAGGCCCGGCTGGCCGCGCTGCCGGCGGGCAGCCGGCCGGTGCTGATCAACCACTTCCCGCTGACCCGGCACCCCACCCTGGTGCTGCGGCACCCCGAGTTCGCCATCTGGTGCGGCACCGAGCTGACCGCGGACTGGCACACCCGCTTCGACGCGGCCGCCGTCGTCTACGGGCACCTGCACATCCCGCGGACCACCTGGGAGGGCGGCGTCCGGTTCGAGGAGGTCTCGATCGGCTACCCGCGCGAGTGGAAGCAGCACTCGCTGCGCCGCGGCGTGCTGCGCGACGTGCTGCCCACCCCGGCGCCGGAGGTGGAGCCGGACTCGCCGGTGTGGCCGGCGTCCCGGGTGCGGCGGTGATCGCGGAGCTGCTGCCGCCGGTGGCGGTGGTGGTGGACGCCCGCGGGCCGCTGCCCGGCGAGGCGCTGCTGCCGGAGGAGGAGCCGCTGGTCGCGCGGGCGGTGGAGAAGCGGCGGGCCGAGTTCACCACCGTGCGCACCTGCGCGCGGCGGGCACTGGGCCAGCTCGGGCTGCCGCCGGCGCCGCTGCTGTCCGGGGAGAAGCGGGAGCCGCTGTGGCCGGCCGGGGTGGTGGGCAGCCTGACCCACTGCGCCGGCTACCGGGCCGCGGCGGTGGCCTGGGCGACCGACCTGGCCACCGTCGGGATCGACGCCGAGCCGCACGACCAGCTGCCCGAGGGGGTGCTGCCCCGGGTGTCGCTGCCGGTGGAGCGCCGGGAGCTGCGCGCGCTGCCGGCCGGGGTGCACTGGGACCGGCTGCTGTTCTCGGCCAAGGAGAGCGTCTACAAGGCGTGGTTCCCGCTGGCCCGGTGCTGGCTCGGCTTCGAGGACGCCCGGCTGGTGTTCACCCCGGGGCCGGACCCGACCCGGGGCACGTTCACCGCCGAGCTGCTGGTGCCCGGGCTGCCGCCGGTCGACGGCCGGGTGGTGCGGGTGCTGCCGGGCCGGTACGCGGTCGGCGACGGGCTGCTCGCGACCGCGATCTCGCTGCCCGCGAAGATGAGCTGATGGCACGCTCCCGCACGCTGGTCATGGTCCTCGCCGGCGGCGCCGGCAGCCGGCTCGACCCGCTCACCGACGGGCGGGCCAAGCCGGCCGTGCCGTTCGCCGGCACCGTCCGGCTGATCGACTTCCCGCTGTCCAACTGCCTGCACAGCGGGCTGTCCGAGGTGTGGGTGGTGCAGCAGCACCACCCGGAGTCGCTGTCCGACCACCTGGCCAACGGCCGGCCCTGGGACCTGGACCGGACGTACGGCGGGCTGCTGGTGCTGCACCCGCGCCTGGGCGAGAAGGGCGGCTTCCACCAGGGCACCGCGGACGCGCTGTGGCGCAACTCGGGCCTGGTCCGCGAGCTCGACCCGGACGCGCTGGTGGTGGTCAGCGCGGACGCGGTCTACCGGCTGGACTACGCCGAGCTGGTCGCCGGGCACCGCGAGCGGGACGCCGACCTGACCGTGGTCACCACGCAGGTCGACCCGGCCGACGCCGGCCGGTACGGCGTGGTGGAGACGTCCGGCGGCCGGGTGACCGGCTACGCGTACAAGCCGGACGAGCCGGCCTCGGACCTGGTGGCGAACGAGGTCTTCGTCTTCGCCCGGCGGCGGCGCTGGACGCGCTGGACGAGGTCGCCGCGGAGCTGGGCGAGGCCGCCGTCGAGGACGGCGCGCTGGCCGACCTCGGCGACACCCTGCTGCCCCGGCTGGTCGGCGCGGGCCGGGCGGTCGAGCACCGGCTGGCCGGCTACTGGCGGGACGTCGGCACGATCGACGCGTACTGGGCGGCCCACCAGGACCTGCTCGGCGAGCGGCCGCGGCTGGAGCTGGACGACCCCTCCTGGCCGGTGCGCACGCACGACGCGCAGCGCCCGCCGGCCCGGCTGCGGCCCGGCTGCGCGGTCGCGGACAGCCTGGTCGCGCCGGCCTGCGTGCTGCACGGCACGGTGGAGCGCTCGGTGCTCGGGCCGGGCGTGCGGGTGGCCGCGGGCGCGACCGTCCGCGACTCGGTGCTGCTGGCCGACACGGTGGTCGAGGCCGGGGCGACGGTCGAGCGGGCCGTGCTGGACGAGCGCACCCGGGTCGGCGCGGGCGCCCGGGTCGGCCGGGCCGGCGGCGGGATCACCGTCACCCGGCGGGACACCGAGGTCCGGCCGGAGTCCGAAGTGGACCCTGGCTGAGTCCGAAGTGGACGGCTCCGGCCCGGGTCTCGCTGGCGGCGATTGTCGACTTGCCGTCAGGACGGCACGTCGGCTTCAGCGCCGCGAGCGGCGCTCCTTCTTCGGCGGCCGGGCCCAGAGGGCCAGCTTGTCCAGCACGTCGGCGGCGGTGAGCGGCACCGTGGTGGTCAGCACGCCGCCGCCGCCGCGGGTCCGGCGCTGGCCGTAGCCGCGCAGGAGCTGGGCGACCCGCGGGGCGGCGAGGCCGATCAGCAGGGTGACCACGAGGGCCTTGAGGCGGGTGCGCAGCAGGACGAACAGCATGGACGGATCCTCCCGATCGGGTCGCTCCCTGCCGTCCTGCCCCGGACGCGCCGGGACCACACGCCGACACCCCGGCCGGGACGTGCGCGGCCGTCGCGCTCCCGCTACCATCCGCGCGCGGCCAGGAGCCTCCCCCCGTGGGCTCCTGGCCGCTCCACGTCCGCGCCGCGCCCCCGGACGGCCCGGTTTCTGGCAACCTGGGCGCAGCGGTGCGCAGAGGGAGGTCAGCGGTGACCATGCAGTCCAGCGACCAGGAGCTCGAGCGGGCGCGGTCGGTCGCGCACCTGCTGCAGGACCGGGTGGCCGCGATGCCCGGCCAGGAGGCGTTCCGGCACCCGGTGCCGGGACCGGACGGGACCGAGCGCTGGGAGTCGATGACCTGGGGCGAGGCCGGTCGCCGGGTCGACGAGCTGGCCGCCGGCCTGCTCTCCCTCGGGCTGCGGCCGCAGGACCGGGTCGCGCTGCTGGCCACCACCCGGCTGGACTGGATCCTGGCCGACCTGGCCATCAACTGCGCCGGCGGCGCCACCACCGCGATCTACCCGTCCTCGCTGCCGGAGGAGGTCCGGCACATCGTCGCCGACTCCGGCGCGGTGCTCGCCGTCGTCGAGGACGGCGCCAAGCTGGAGCTGCTGCGCGGGCTGGACCTGCCCGAGCTGCGGGCCGTGGTCACCATGGACGGCTCCGGCGCGACCGGCGACGCGGACCGGGAGCTGTCGCTGGACCAGCTGGCCGAGCGCGGCCGGGCGCACCTGGCGGCCGACCCGGACGCGGTGCGCCGGTCGGTCGACGGGGTCGGCCCGGAGACGCTGGCCACGCTCATCTACACCTCCGGCACCACCGGCCGGCCGAAGGGCGTCCGGCTGGTGCACGACAACTGGGTGTACGAGGGGGTCGCGGCCGACACGCTCGGGCTGATCGGCGCCGACGACGTGCAGTACATGTGGCTGCCGCTGTCCCACTCGCTGGGCAAGATGCTCATCGCCGCCCAGCTGCAGATCGGCTTCGCCACCGCGGTGGACGGCCGGGTCGACAAGATCATCGACAACCTGCCGGTGGTCCGGCCGACGCTGATGGTCGGCCCGCCGCGGATCTACGAGAAGATGCACAGCCGGGTGGCGAGCACGGTCGCCGCCCAGGGCGGGATCAAGGCCAAGCTCTTCCACTGGGCCTTCGGGGTCGGCCGCCAGGTGTCCGAGCTGCAGCAGCAGCGCCGCCGGCCCGGCCGGCTGCTGGCCGCGCGGCACGCGCTGGCCGACCGGCTGGTGCTGGCCAAGCTGCGGGACCGCTTCGGCGGCCGGATCCGGATCTTCATCTCCGGCAGCGCGCCGCTGTCCCCCGAGGTGTCCCGGTGGTTCCACGCCGGCGGCCTGCTGGTGCTGGAGGGCTACGGGCTGACCGAGACGTCCGCGGCGATCTGCGTCAACGTGCCGGGGACGTTCCGCTTCGGCACCGTGGGCCCGGCCCTGCCCGGCTCCGAGGTGCGGATCGCCGAGGACGGCGAGGTCCTGCTGCGCGGGCCGGGCGTGATGCGCGGCTACCACGGGCTGCCCGAGGTGACCGCGGAGACGCTGGACGACGAGGGCTGGCTGCACAGCGGCGACCTCGGCGAGCTGGACCCGGACGGGCTGCTGCGGATCACCGGCCGGAAGAAGGACCTGATCAAGACCTCCGGCGGCAAGTACGTCGCGCCGCAGCCGATCGAGAGCGCCTTCCCCGCGCTGTGCCCGCTGGCCGGCCAGTTCATCGTGCACGGCGACGGCCGCAACTACTGCACCGCGCTGATCACCCTCGACCCGGACGCGCTCGCGCTGTGGGCGAGCGGCCACGGCGTGGCCGAGACCGACCCGGCCGCGCTGGCCCGGCACCCGCAGGTGGTGGCGGTGGTCCGGGCGGCCGTCGACGAGCTCAACAGCACGCTGGCCCGGTGGGAGACGATCAAGGACTTCCGCATCCTCGAGCACGACCTCACCGTGGAGGCCGGCGAGCTGACCCCGAGCATGAAGGTCAAGCGCCGGGTCGTGGAGCAGCGCTACCGGGAGGTGCTCGACTCCATGTACGCGCCGGCCGGCGCGGCCAAGGTGTGACTCCACTCACAGAGATCCGGAACGGAGCGGAGCGGTCCGCGAACGCTACGTGATCTTCGCCGCGGAACGCACCCGGATCGGCACATTCGGCCCGGGACAGGTGCCCACAGCGCCGGTCGGGACGGTTAGCCTCCCACCCATGCTCGATGTGGGTCGACTCCGCCTTCTGCTGGCGATCTCCGAGCACGGGGAGCTGCCCGCGGCCGCGCGGGCGCTGGGGACGCCGGTGGCGGACGCCGCCGCCCAGGTGTCCGTGCTGGAGCGCGAGCTGGGCCTCCCGCTGGCCGAGGGCGACCGGCTGACCCCGGCCGGCCGCCGGCTGGCCGGCCACGCCGGCCGGCTGCTGGCCCAGCTGGAGGCGGCCGAGTCGGACGCGGCCGCGGTCGCCGGGCGGGCCGCCGGGGTGCTCCGGCTGGGCATCGGCGCCGCCGCCGGCCGGGCGCTGCTGCCGGACGCGCTGGCCACCCTGCGCGGGTCGGCGCCGGAGCTGGACCTGCGGGTGCAGCAGCTGGCCGACGAGCGGGCCGACACGCTCGGCACCGGGCGGCTGGACGTGGTCGTGGTCGGCGAGTTCGCCGCCGCGGTGCCGCGGCGCACCGACCCGGACGTGGAGCGCCGCGAGCTGCTCACCGAGCCGCTGCTGGTCGCGGTGCCGGCCCGGCACCGGGCCACCGGGGCCAGCGTCCGGCTGGCCGAGCTGGCCGACGAGCGCTGGGTCGGCGGCCCGGTCGGCGGGGACGCGCTCACCGCGCTGGAGCGGGCCGCGGCCACCGCCGGCTTCGAGCCGCGGCTGGTCGGGCACGCCGCCGAGGACGGGCTGGCGCTCGCGCTGGTCGCGGCCGGCGTCGGGGTCGCGCTGGTGCCGGCCAGCTCGGTGCCGGTGCCGGTGGACGGCGTCCGCTTCCTCACCGCGGTGGACGCCGGGCTGCGCCGGACCGTGACCGCGGTGGTGCGCCGGTCCGCCGCCGCCGACCCCGCGGTGCTCCGGCTGCTGGACGCGCTCGGCCAGGCCGCCCGCCGGGTGGCCGCCGCGGTGACCGGGGTGACCGCGTCGGCGGCGCCGACGCCGCGGCCGGGCCCGCCGGTGCCGCCGGTCGCGCCGGCCCGCGAGCCGTTCGGATCGGCGGCCGACCCGCGGGCCGCGGGCGAGCGCCGGCCGGACCCGCTCTTCGACCCGCTGCCGCCGGGCGAGCGCGGCGGCGAGGTGCCCCGCGAGCGCCGGCGCGCCGCCGACCCGTGGGCGGACCGGACCGGTCCCGCCGACCTGCCCGAGCCCCGCCGCGACGGCGTGCTGGAGCCGCAGGCGAACGGGTACGCCAACGGCACCGGCGGGCCCGGGCTGGAGGCCTACCGGTCCGACCCGTACCGGTCGGAGGCGCCCCGCCCCGAGCCGCCGCGGGCGGATCCCCCGCGGCCGGAGGGGTACGGGGCGGCGGACCGGTTCCGGGTGGAGCCGGAGGAGCAGCGCAACGGCCGGCCGGCCGCGGCCGACCACCCCGGGCTCCGCCGGGAGCCCGGCGCCGGCCCGGAGCCGCCGCGCCGCCGCCGGAACACCGGCCCGCTGCCCCCGCCGGGGCTGCCGGCCGACCGGCCGCGCGCCGCCGCACCGGAGCCGCCCGGTCCCCCGCCCGGCCCGGCACTCGGCCCGCCGCCCGGGCCGGCCCCGGCCTCCCCGACGGGCCCGCTCCCGACCTCGCCGGACCTCGGCGTCCGCTCGCTGTCCGCCGGCGACCTGCCCGGCCGCCGGCCCGGCACGTCCGGCGCACCCGGTCGCCCGGCCGCCAGCGGCTCGTACGCCGAGCGCGCCGGCACCGCCCCGTCCCGGCGGGGCCGGGAGAGCCGCGACGACGGCCCGGGCTCGCTGCCGCCGGCCCCGGCCGGTGGTGCCGAGGACGTCCGGCTGTCGATCTTCGAGGACCTGCAGTCGGAGTGGTTCACCCGGCGCGACGACGCGCCGCCGGCGGCGTCCTGGCAGACCCCGGCCGACGACGGCTGGCGGGCCGCCGCCCGGCTCGCCGAGCCGGCCACCGCCGGCACCACCACGGCCGGGCTGCCCCGCCGCCGGCCGCAGGCGCTGTACGTGCCCGGCACCGCCGGCGGCGAGGCCGTCGACCCGGGCAGCACGCCGAACGGGGCGGCCACCCGGTCGCCGCAGGACGTCCGCGGCCGGCTGTCCAGCTACCGGGACGGCGTCCGCCGCGGCCGGCACGCCGAGCCCCCGGAGGACTGACCCCGGCGGGCGGGCCGGTCCGACCTCAGGGCAGCCAGGACACCCGGCTGCGCAGCGCCGTGTAGCCGACGAAGGCGACCACGTCGAGCAGCGTGTGCGCGATCACCAGCGGCATCACCCGCCGGGTGCGCAGGAAGAACCAGCCGAACAGGACGCCCATCACCGCGTTGCCGACGAACGCGCCGAAGCCCTGGTAGAGGTGGTAGGCCCCGCGCAGCAGCGCGGCCGCGCCGACCGCCTTGGGCGCGCTCCAGCCCAGCTGCCGCAGCCGGGTGATCAGGTAGCCGACGACCACGACCTCTTCCAGGGTCGCGTTCATCGCCGCGGACAGCACCAGCACCGGCACCCGCCACCACACGTCCGGCAGCGCGGACGGCACGATCGTGGCCGACACGCCGAGCTGGTGGGCGATCAGGTAGAGCACCAGCCCGGGGACGCCGACCACGGTGGCCAGGGCGGCGCCGCGGGCCAGGTCGCCGCCGAGCCGGCCGGCGTCCATCCCGATCGCCCGGGCCGGGATGCCGTCCCGGGTGAGCAGGTGCACGGCGAGCAGCGCCGGCACCACCCCGAGCCCGATCCCGGCCAGCTGGAAGGCGAGGTCGAGCCAGGGCTGGTCCGGCACGTACGAGTTGTTCAGGGTGGCCTGGCTCTGCGAGAGCGGGGTCGGCGCGAGCAGCCGGCGCAGCAGGGAGAGCGCGGCGTAGAGCGCGGACGCGCCGACCGAGACGCCGAGCACGAGCAGGACCTCGGTGCGCAGCACCGGCCGGCGCAGCAGGTCGACCGGGGTGAAGAGGCTGGGCTCGGGGTCGGCCGGCCCGGGCGGGACCGCCGGGGCCGGCGGGTCGGCGCGGGTCACCCGTCCAGTGAACCAGCGCCCGGCGGGCCGTACACACACGACCGCCCCCACCCACTTGGAGGTCACGGATGCCAAGAGGGCGGGGGCGGTCTGCGTGCGCTACTCGAACCTCCCCTCAGGGCCCGAGGAGCACGGCGCCGGCGGTGGGCCTCCCCACGGCCCGTCGGCCGTGTCGGTGCGGGAGGCCGGCCCGCCGACGCCGCCCGGTCCGAGGGTGGTCGCATCCTGCGAACCGGGCGGCAGCCTGTCGGCTACCTTGCTTGCACGCATGGAAGATTAGCGCTAGGGGGATGCGCGCGCAAGCAATTCAGGCCACAATGGGTCTCGGTACGGCAGGGTGCCAACGTCGGGCGGTCCGCGTCGCGGGACCGCGGAGACCAGCGAAGCGCTGGGCAGTGGGGAGAGCCGAGTCATCGTCCGCAGCATCCGCAGCCGGCCGTCGGGCCGGGACTGGGCCGCGTACCTCGAGTCCGCCATGCGCAGCGCCGGGCTGACCCAGGCCGAGCTGGCCCGCCGCAGCGGCCTGGCCGAGTCGATGGTGTCCCGCTGGCTGCGCGGCCTCAACCAGCCCGACGTGCCCAACCTCCGCCGGGTCCGCCCGGTCCTCGGGGTGCCGATGCTCGAGCTGATCGTCGCCGCCGGCTACCTGACGCTGGAGGAGGCCGAGCTGCAGGACGCGCCGGAGCCGCCGGCGCCGGTCCGGGTCGGCCTGCCCACCGACGGGCTGACCGGCGACCAGGTGCGCCAGCTCGAGGGGTTCGCCCAGTTCCTCCGCGCGCAGAACGGGCCGCATGCCGTCGAGGAGTCCGAGTCGGCCGGGGAGCCGGTGGAGCCGCTGCGCTATGCGGCGTACGGCGGGGCCAAGCTCAGCCGCGACCAGCAGGCGCGGGTGCGGGAGCAGGCCCGGCTGGCCCGCGAGGAGGCGGAGCGGTCCGGCAAGCCGGTCGTCTTCCTGGACGATCCGGACGAGCAGCGCCGCTGACGACCGGACCGGGGCGGTCGGGGGTGAGCAGGGACTCCCCCGGCAGGGCTTGGTGGCGGGGCGCCGGTGTGGTTACGTTGTTCAGGCGCGCCGGCCGCGCCCTGCCCGCTTGCCCGCACTGAAGCACCCCCGGGGGTTCCGTGGTCGATCCGTCTCTGCTGAGACTGGCTGCCGACCGCGGTGTGACCATCTGCTTCGCGGACCTCGACGGCGCGGACGGGCTGTGGGTGCCCGAGGAGCGGACGGTGCTGGTCAACCGGTCGCTGTCCGAGCGCGAGGTGGCCGCGGTCATCGAGCACGAGCTCGGCCACGTGGCCATCGACGACCAGCACGCCGAGCTGGACGCCGGGGTCGGCCGGCCGCCGCCCGCGTCGTCCCGCCGGTGGGCCGCGGCGCTCACCGCGGCCGCCTGCCTGGCCGTCGTCGGCGGCGTGACCGCCGGGCTGACGCGGGACCCGGGCAGCGCGATCCGGGAGGACCCGGTGGTGGCGCCGAGCGCGCCGCCGCTGACCGCGGAGCCGCCCGGCCCGGGCGACGGGGTCAGCACCAGCGTGGTGGTCGGCCCGGACGGCCGGATCCAGATCCGCACGGTCACGCTGACCGCCACCCCGAGCGGGACCACCGCCGCGTCCAGCAGCGCCGCGCCGACCGCCGCCCGGACGGCGACCAGGGCGGTGCCGGGGCCGTCGACGGCGACCACGCCCCCCGCCCCGACCACCACCCCGCCGACCACCACGTCGCCGGAGCCGGAGCCGACCACCCCGTCGCCCGAGCCGACCACGGAGTCCCCGGCCGCGGAGCCCGGCGACGAGGGTGACGGCGTGCTCGAGGACCCGGTCGGCAGCAGCGCCGGCAGCGGCCCGGTCCTGCCCCCCGGCACGCCCTGACGTCACCGGCTCGGGGACTTGCGTCCCGGGCCCGGACCGATCACGCTTCCGCGGGCTCACGGAACATCTGGAGGTCGATCGGTGCGCAGGGCGGTGCGGCGGGCGGTCGCGCTGGTAGGGGTCGGGGTCGTCGGGATGCTGGGCGTGGCGGTCGCGGGCGCCGGCGCCCGGCCGGCCGAGCGGCTGGCGGTGCCGGCGGTCTCCGGCGACCGGCAGCAGGAGATCGACGCGGCCGCGGCCGAGTTCGGGGTGCCGGCGCCGCTGCTGACCGCGCTGGCCGGCGCGCTGACCGGGTGGGGCACCGGCGCCGATCCCGCGGTGGCCGGCGGGCACGGCCTGTTCCGGCTCACCGACGGGCCGTCCCGGCTGGACGGCCGGGGCACCGGTGCCGGCACCCGGCCGGCCACCGGCGACCCGGCTTCCGGGACGCTGGCCGAGGCGGCCGCGCTGCTGCACCGGTCGGTCGACCGGGTCCGGGACGCGCCGGTGGACAACGCCCGCGGCGCCGCGGCGCTGCTCCGGCGGTACGCGGTCGAGGCCACCGGCGGGCCGCTCCCCCGCACGCTGGCCAACTGGTACGGCGCGGTGGCCCGGTACGGCACCGGCGACGCGATGACCGGCCGGGCGTTCGCCGACGACGTGTTCGCGCTGCTGCGGGCCGGGGCGCCGCCGTCGGTGGTCAGCTCGCAGCGCTTCTCGCTGCCGGCCCGGCCGGACGCGGCCCTGCCGCCCGCACCGGGCACCGGGCGCGGACCGGCCGGCGCCCCGGCGGCCCAGTGCCCGGCCGGGCTGTCCTGCCGCTTCGTGCCCACCGCCGCCTACACCGCCGCCGAGCGCGCGCCGGCCGCGGCCCTGCGCACCGTGGTGGTCACCGACACCCCGGCCGGCTACCCGGCGACCGTCGCCGCCGCCCAGCGGGCCAGCTCCCGGTGGAGCCCGCACTACGTGGTCCGGGCCCGGGACGGTGCGGTGACCCAGACCGTCCGGCTGGAGGACGTCGCCTGGCACGCCGGCAACCCGTCGGTCAACGCCGGCTCGGTCGGCATCGCGGTCGAGCCCGGGCCGGGCGGCCCGACCCCGGCGGCGTACCGGTCGGTGAGCCGGCTGCTGCGCTGGCTGGCCGGCCGCGGGCTGGCGCTGGACCGGGCGCACGTGCTCGGCGGCGGCGAGGTGGCCGGCGCCCCGCTGCGGCTGGACCCGGCCTGGGACTGGGCCCGGGTGCTCGCCGGGGCCGGCGCGCCGCTGCGGGCCGGCGCCTACCGCGCCGACCGGGTGCTCACCGTGGCCGCGCCGGGCGCGCTGCTGCGGTCGGCACCGGCGGAGGACGCGGCGCCGCTGCCGGGCCAGCCGGCGGTCGGCCGGTCGCTCGCGGTCGCCGAGCGGCGGGGTGACTGGACCGCGGTCTGGTACGGCGGCCGCCTGGCCTGGCTGCGGGACCCGGCCGGCACGCTGACCCTGCCCGGGGACGGCGAGCGGGTCACCCCGGTGCCGGGCCGGGCGGCGGTGCCGGTCCTCGGCGGCGTGGCCGGGCCGGCGCCGGTGGCGCTGCCCGAGCCGATGCGCGCCGGGCAGGTGTACGTGCTGCTGGACGCGACCGCGGTGCGGGCGCCGACCGGGGCGTACCTGGCGATCGGCTTCGGTGACCGGATCGGGTTCGTCCGCGCCGAAGACGTCGCGCTGGCCGATCTCACAGGTTAGGGTCGCGCGACCCCCGCGCTCCCGCTCGCCTCGTCGAGGAGGCACCCGTGCGCCCTCTCCGCGCGCTCGCCGTCACCGTGGCCGCCGCCGTGCTGCCGCTGTCCACTGTGGCCGCCGCGGGTGCGGCGCCCGCCCCGGCCGGCAGCGCCGGCACCGCGGGCAGCGCGATCACCGCGCCCGGCCTCACCGCCCCGGTCCGCCTGGTCCGCACCACCGACGGGATCGCGCACCTGAGCGCGGCCAACCGGCCCGACCTGTGGTTCGCCCAGGGCTGGCTGCACGCCACCGACCGGCTGTTCCAGATGGACACGCTGCGCCGCACCGCGTCCGGCACGCTGGCCGAGCTGCTCGGCCCGGGCGCGCTGCCCAGCGACGTGCAGCTGCGCACGCTGGGCCTGCGCCGGGCCGCCGAGCGGTCCTGGGCGGCGGCGCCGGCGCGGCTGCGGGACGCGGTGACCGCGTACACCGCGGGGGTCAACGCCAAGCTGGCGGCCGGCGGCGCGCTGCCGCCGGAGTACGGCGCGCTGGAGCTGACCGCGGTCGCCCCGTGGACCCCGGCGGACACCATCGTGATCGGCAAGCTGGTGTCCTTCCAGCTGTCCTTCGACCTGGACGCGGACATCAGCGCGGAGCTGCAGGCGTACGTGACCGGCGGGGCGGCGGCCGGGATCGACGGCCGCGCGCTCTACCTGACCGACCTGGTCGCGCACGCGCCGTTCAGCTCCGCCTCGACGGTGCCGGACGCGACCCGGACGCCGCCCCGCGACGGCGCCGCCCGGTCCGCGGCGGTGGACCGGACCCGGCTCGCCGCGGCCGCCCGACTCGCCGGCCGCTACCGCGCCGCGGCCGCGAAGGTCCCGCTGCTGCAGGAGGTGCTGGACCGCCGCGAGCACGCCACCGGCTCCAACGAGTGGGTCGTCTCCGGCCGGCACACCAAGGACGGCCGGCCGATCCTGGCCAACGACCCGCACCTCGGCCTGTCCAACCCGTCCATCTTCTACCCGGTGCACCTGCGGGCGCCCGGGCTGGACGCGGCCGGCGAGGGCTTCGCCGGGGTGCCCGGCTTCGCCCAGGGGCAGAACAGGTGGATCGCCTGGGGCTCCACCACCAACCCGATGGACGTCACCGACACCTACCTGGAGGCGGTGCGGCCGGACCCGGCCTCGCCGAGCGGGTTCGCGACCGTCTACAAGGGACAGCTGGAGCCGGTGCTGGCGGTGCCGGAGACGTTCCGGGCCAACGGGGTCGGCGACGGGCAGCCGGACACGGTGGCCGTGGTGCCGCCGGGCAACGGCATCCCGCCGGCCACGCTGATCGTGCCGCGGCGCAACAACGGCCCGATCGTGCAGCTGGACGCGGCCGCCGGCACCGCGCTGTCGGTGCAGTACGTCGGCTACTCCCCCACCCAGGAGCTGGACGCCTTCCTGCAGTGGCTGGACGCCCGCGACCTGGCCGACTTCAAGCGCGGCCTGCGCAGCTTCGACGTCGGCTCGCAGAACTGGGCGTACGCCGACCGGGCCGGCACGATCGCGTACTTCACCAGCGGCGAGCTGCCGCTGCGGGAGGACCTGCAGGCCGGCACGGTCGCCGGCAACCCGCCGTACCTGGTCCGCAACGGGCAGGGCGGCAACGAGTGGCTGCCGGACCCCAGCCCGGCGCCGGGCCAGGCCGCGCCGTACCGGATCCTGCCGGCGAACGAGATGCCGCAGCTGGTGAACCCGCGGGCCGGCTGGTTCGTCAACGCGAACAACGACCCGGTGGGCACCACCCTGGACAACGACCCGCTGGACCAGCTGCGCCCGGGCGGCGGGATCTTCTACCTCAACCCCGGCTACGACGGGCTGCGGGCCGGCCGGATCACCGAGGCGCTGACCGCGCAGCTGCGCCGGGGCAAGGTGGACGCGGCCGACATGGCCCGCATCCAGGCCGACACGGTGCTGCTGGACGCGGAGTTCTTCGCCCCGCGGATCGGGGCCGCGCTGGTCCGCGGCGCGGTGTCCCAGGTGCCCGAGCTGCGCTCGCTGGCCCGCGACCCGAAGGTGGTCGAGGCGGTCGCCCGGCTCACCCTGTGGGACCGGTCCACCCCGACCGGCATCCCGGAGGGGTACGACGCCGCCGACCCGGCCGGGCGGCCGGTCGCCCCGTCCGCCCGCGAGCAGGCCGCGAGCGTCGCGGCGACGCTCTACGCGGTCTGGCGGAGCCGGTTCATCGCGTCCACTGTGGACGCCGTGGCGACCCGGCTGGAGGCGCCGCCGGTGGACGGGCAGCGGGCGCTGACCGCGCTGAAGCGGGCGCTGTCCGGCGTGCCGTCCGCGTCCGGGGTGGACTTCTTCGCCGCGCCCGGGGTGACCGACCCGAAGGACCGGCAGGCGCTGGCCATGCTCCGGGCGGTGCGGGCCGGGCTGGACCGGCTGGCCGGCCCGGACTACGCGAGCGCCTTCGGCGGCTCCACCCGGATCGCCGACTACCGGTGGGGCAGGCTGCACCGGCTGACCCTGTCCTCGCCGCTGGGCGGGCCGTTCTCGGCGCCGCCGGCCTTCGGCCGGTTCCCGGCGCCGCTGCCCGGGCTGTCCGGGGTGCCGGTGGACGGCGGCTACGGCACCGTCGACGCGGCCGCGCACAACCCGCGGGGGGACTCGGCCGACGGCTTCACCTTCGGGTCCGGGCCGGCCCGCCGGTACGTCGGCGTGCTCACCCGCGGCGGCCCGGTCGGCCGCAGCGCGCTGCCCGGCGGGACGTCGGCGCTGCCGACCGAGCGGCACTACCTGGACCTGCTGCCGGCCTACCTGACCAACGACTCGTACCCGGTCCGGACCCGGCCGGGCGAGATCGCCGCCGCCACCGAGAGCGTGACCGTGCTCCGGCCCTGACCGGGCCGGGTCAGTCGTCCCCGCCCTGCTCCCGCATCCGGCTGACCAGCGGGATCACCAGCCAGAGGGTGAGGAAGAAGGCGGCCACGGCGGCGGCGAACCAGGCCGCCTGCGGCTGGCCGAGCACGACCTCGAGGATGAGCAGCACCACGCCGACCACGGCGACCATGAGGCAGACCAGGCCGCCGAGCGCCATCCGGTGCGCGTTGCGGACCAGGTCGTCCTTCTGGCTGCGCCGGAACACCAGCCGGTGGAACGACACCGGCCCGATCAGGAACGCGGTGGCCGCCGCCGCGGCGAGCAGCGTGACCACGTAGGTGGCCCGCTGCCCCTCGGTGAGCTGCCGGAAGCGCTCGGAGAAGGCGACGGTGAGCAGCGAGGCGAAGAGGATCTGCACGCCGACCTGGGTGACCCGCAGCTCCTGCAGCAGCTCGCCGTAGTTGCGGTCGAGCCGCTCGGCCTCGCTCTCGTCCCGCTGCGTCTCCAGGTCCGTCGACCGCTGTCCGCCCTTCGTCTCCACGCCGGACACCTACCCCGGGTGCACCAGCTGACCACGCCGGAAAGCGGGTGCTCGCCGGCCGGGCCGGCGGTTAGGGTCGGCCGTGCCCGCGACCATCAGGACGATCACGCCGGACGACGCGCCGGGCTACCTGCGCACCATCCGGGCCACCTTCCTCGGCCCGCCGCAGTCCCCCACCGAGCTGCAGGCGCGGGTCGACTTCTGGCTGGAGCGGATGCGCCCGGACCTCGACCGGTCCTGGGGCGCCTACGACGGCGACCTCTGCGTCGGCTCGCTGCGGACGGTGCCCTTCGAGCTGACCGTGCCGGGCGGCCGGACGGTGCCGGCGGACGGCGTGACCGCGGTGACGGTCGCGTCGACGCACCGCCGCCGCGGGCTGCTCACCGGGCTGATGGCGGCCGGCCTGCGGGCGGCGGCCGACCGCGGCGACGCGGTCAGCATCCTGATCGCGGCCGAGTGGCGGATCTACGGGCGGTACGGCTTCGGCGTGGCCACCGAGGACGCGGTCTGGGCGGTGGACCGGGCCCGGGCCGCGGCCGGCCCGCCGATCGGCCAGGTGGAGGCGGTGGAGGCCGACCAGCTGCGCAAGCTGGCCCCGCCGGTGTACGACGCGGCCCGGCGGGCCCGGCCCGGCGGCATCGACCGGCCGGAGCCGCGCTGGGACATGGACTTCGGCCTGGCCTACCCGGAGGGCGAGAAGCCGATCTGGACCGGCCGGGCCGCGGTGCACCGGGACCCGGCCGGCGAGGTCGACGGCTACCTGCGCTGGCACGCCGACGACGACTGGGACGGCATGCTGCCGAAGAGCACCCTGCAGGTGGACGAGCTGGTCACCGCGTCCCCGGCGGCGTACCGGGACCTGTGGCGGTTCGCGCTCGGGGTGGACCTGATCGCGACCGTGCGGGCGTCCGAGCGGCCGGTGGACGAGCCGCTGCCGTGGCTGCTCGCGGACGGCCGGGCGGCCCGGCAGGTGCAGCGCTGGGACCGGCTGTGGCTGCGGGTGCTGGACGTGCCGGCGGCGCTGACCGGCCGCGGCTACCGGTCGGCCGGGCGGGTGGTGCTCGAGGTGGTGGACCCGGACGGGTACGCGGCCGGCCGGTTCGCGCTGGACGCCGGCCCGGACGGCGCGCAGTGCCGGCCGACCACGCAGAGCGCGGAGCTGACGCTGCCGGCGGCGGTGCTCGGCGCGGCGTACCTGGGCGGCACCCGGTTGCGCACGCTCGCCGCCGCCGGACTGGTGGACGAGCACCGGGCCGGCGCGGTGGACGCGGCGGACCGGCTGCTGATCGGCGAGCAGGTCCCGTTCTGTCCGCTGGACTTCTGAGCGCGGCACGTCCGGGCGCGGCCGCGCTTGCACGGCCGGGGCGGTCCTGTACCGTTCCATCTGCCGGACGATAGTTACCGGAATCCGCAGGAGGTCCCCGTGCACGTCCCGGACGGGTTCATCGACGCCCCGGTGTCCCTCGGCGCCGGCGTGGTCGCGGCCGCCGCCATCGGCGTCGCGCTGCGCCGCAGCCGCGATGAGCTGGGCGACGAGCGGGTCGCCCCGCTGGCCGGCCTGGTCGCCGCGTTCGTCTTCGCCGTGCAGATGCTCAACTTCCCGGTCGCCGCCGGCACCAGCGGCCACCTGCTCGGCGGCGCGCTGGCCGCGATCCTGGTCGGACCCTGGACGGGCGTGCTGTGCGTCAGCGTGGTGCTCCTCGTGCAGGTGTTCTTCGCCGACGGCGGCCTGACGGCGTACGGGGTGAACGTCACCTGCATGGCGGTGACCACGGCCCTGGTCGGCTGGCTGGTCTTCCGGCTGGCGCTGCGGCTGCTGCCGAAGGTGCCGGCCTCGGTGGTGCCGGCCTCCTTCGTCGCCGCGCTGGTCTCGGTGCCGGCCGCGGCGCTGGTGTTCACCGGGATCTACGCGCTCGGCGGGACCACCGACATCCCGCTCGGCACGCTGGCCGCCGCGATGATCGGCGTGCACGTGCTCATCGGGACCGGCGAGGCGGTGATCACCGCACTGGTGGTGAGCAGCGTGCTCGCGGTCCGGCCCGACCTGGTGTACGGGGCGCGCGACCTGGTCGCCACCCGCCGGGCCGAGGCGGTGGCGGCATGAGGACCCGGGCGCTGGTGCTGGTCGGCCTGCTGGTCGCGCTGGTGCTCGCCGGCGGGGTGAGCTACTACGCCTCGGCCAGCCCGGACGGGCTGGAGAAGGTGGCCGAGGACAAGGGCTTCGTCGACAGCGCGACCGACCACGACCTGGCCGACTCGCCGGTGGCGGACTACTCGGTGCGCGGCGTCGACGACGCCCGGCTGTCCGGCGGGCTGGCCGGCGTGATCGGCGTGCTGGCCACGCTGGCGGTCGGTGGGGTCCTGTTCACCGTGGTGAGCCACCGGCGGCGGGAGGGCACCGGGGCCGCGGACAGCCCGGAGCCCGCAGCCCGGCAGTGAGCGCCGGGCACGCCCACGCCGGCTACGTCCGGCGCGACTCGCCGGTGCACCGGCTGCCGCCGGAGTGCAAGCTGCTCGCCGCCGTCGCCTTCGTGCTCGTCGTGGTGAGCACGCCGCGGACCTGGTGGCCGGCCTTCGCCGCGTACGCGCTGCTGCTGGCCGGGGTGGCCGCGCTGGCCCGGGTGCCGGCCCGGACCGTGCTGCGGCGGACCGTGGTGGAGGCGCCGTTCGTCGCCTTCGCGCTGCTGCTGCCGTTCGTCGCGCACGGCGAGCGGGTCGACGTGCTCGGCCTGTCGGTGAGCCGGCCCGGGCTGCTCGGCGCCGGCAACGTGCTGGCCAAGGCGACGCTCGGGGTGGTGACGTCGATCCTGCTGGTGGCCACGACCGAGCAGCGGGCGCTGCTGGTCGGGCTGGAGCGGCTGCGGCTGCCGGCCCGGCTGGTGCAGATCACCTCGTTCATGCTCCGGTACGCCGACGTGATCACCGGGGAGATGCGCCGGATGCGGATCGCCCGGGAGTCCCGCTGCTTCACCGCCCGGTCGGTGCGCGGCTGGCGCACCCTCGGGCACGCGGCCGGCGCGCTGTTCGTCCGCTGCTACGAGCGGGGCGAGCGGGTGCACCTGGCCATGCTGGCCCGCGGGTACACCGGCACCATGCCGGCGACCGGCGGGCCGGTCGCCGTGCCGCGGGCCTGGGCGGCCGCGTTCGCGCTGCCGGTGGCGGCCGGGCTGGTGCTGGCGGCCGGCGCGGTGCTGCGGTGAGCGGGGCGACGGCGGAGCCGGTCGCGGCGCTGGAGGTGGCGGGGCTGTCGTTCGCCTACCCGGACGGCTCCCCCGCGCTGCGCGACGTGTCGCTGCGGATCGGCCGCGGCGAGCGGGTGGCCCTGCTGGGTCCGAACGGCGCCGGCAAGACCACGCTGGTCCTGCACCTCAACGGCATCCTGTCCGGCGGCCCGGGCACCGTCCGGGTGGCCGGCCTCGCGGTCGGCAAGGACACCCTGCGCGAGGTGCGCCGCCGGGTCGGCATCGTCTTCCAGGACCCGGACGACCAGCTCTTCCTGCCCACCGTCGGCGAGGACGTCGCCTTCGGCCCGGCCAACCTCGGGCTGACCGGGCCCGCGCTGGCCGAGCGGGTCCGGTGGGCGCTGGACCAGGTCGGGATGGCCGACGCGGCCGACCGGCCGCCGCACCACCTCAGCTTCGGCCAGCGCCGCCGGGTCGCGGTGGCCACCGTGCTGGCCATGGAGCCGGAGGTGCTGGTGCTGGACGAGCCGTCCAGCAACCTGGACCCGGCGTCCCGCCGGGAGCTGGCCGAGATCCTGCTCCGGCTGGACGTGACCGTGCTGATGGTCACCCACGACCTGCCGTACGCGCTGCAGCTGTGCCCGCGCTCGGTGGTGCTGTCCGAGGGCCGGATGGTCGCCGACGGCCCGACGCCGGAGCTGCTCGCCGACGCCGAGCTGCTGGCCCGGCACCGGCTCGAGCTGCCGTACGGCTTCCAGCCGGTCCTCCGGGACGGTTGACAAGGAGTCTTTCGAAAGCTTTACTTCGAAACATGCCTTCCGAACACCGCCGGCTCTCCGACCCGCGCGAGCTGCGCGCGCTGAGCCACCCGACCCGGTTGGCGCTGCTCGACCTGCTCGACGCCGAGGGCCCGATGACCGCCACCCAGGCCGGCGAGCTGATGGGCGAGTCGCCGGCCAGCGCGTCGTTCCACCTGCGGACGCTGGCCAAGTACGGGTTCGTCGAGGAGGCGCCCGGCGGCCGGGGCCGGCAGCGGCCGTGGCAGATCACCCTGGAGACCCAGGAGATCCGCGAGGAGGACCTCAGCGCGGAGGGCAAGATCGCCGCCGACGCGTTCGTCGAGCTGCTGCGCGAGCGGGATCTGCAGCGGCTGCACACCTGGGCGCGGACGCGGGAGCACTACCCCCGGCTCTGGCGGGACGCGGCGAAGGAGATGCGGCTCTCGATCCACCTCACCGCGGACGAGCTCGACGGGCTCCGCAAGGCGTTCGAAGCCGCGCTGGCGCCGTACGTGGACCGGGAGGTGACCGGCGACCGGCCGGCCGGCTCCCTGCCGGTCTCCATCGGCCTGCACGCCGTCCCGATGCGGCCGCCCGCCGCCGGGACGCCCGACACCACCTCCGAGGAGCGGTCATGAAGGGTGCTCTGGCCAACCGGGACCTGCGGATCTACCTGGCCGCCAACCTGCTCTCGCTGGTCGGCAGCGGCGCGCTCTGGCTCGCCCTCGGCATCTGGGCCAAGTCGATCACCGGCTCCTCCGCCGCCGCCGGCATGGTGATCTTCGCCGTGCTGGCGCCGCCGGTGCTGCTCGCCCCGGCCGCCGGCATGCTGGTCGACCGGGTCCGCCGCCGCCCGCTGCTGATCGCCGTCAACGTGGTGACCGCCGCGGTGGTGCTGCTCCTGCTGCTGGTCGGCGACGACGGCCCGCTCTGGCTGCTGTACGCGGTGGCCGCCGGCTACGGCGCCTCCTACGCGGTGCTCCGGTCCGCGCAGTCGGCGCTGCTGCGCACGCTGGTGACCGACGACACCGAGCTCGGCGCCGCGAACGCCGCGCTGCAGACCATCGCCTCGGTGTCCCGGCTGCTCGCCCCGGTCGCCGGGGCCGGGCTCTACGCCGCGGTCGGCCCGCACTCGGTGGTGCTGCTGGACGCGGCCACCTTCCTGGCCGCGGTGGCCGGGCTGGTGCTGCTGCGGGTCGTCGAGCCGCCGCCGGTGCC
The DNA here is from genome assembly GCA_963849885.1 of uncultured Actinomycetota bacterium. Classification (GTDB taxonomy): domain Bacteria; phylum Actinomycetota; class Actinomycetes; order Mycobacteriales; family CADCTP01; genus CADCTP01. The sequence continues at coordinate 267,875 of CAWKIV010000009.1, forward strand.
GGCCACCGGGTCCTGGCGCGCCGAGGTCGGCGCCGGCATCGTGCACCTGCGCCGGACCGTGGTGCTCCGCCAGATCGTCGGCGCGGTGTCCTTCGCGATGCTGGTGGTCGGCTTCATCGAGGTGCTCATGTTCGCGGTCGCGGACGCCGGGCTCGGCCGCTCCCCCGCCTTCGTCGGCGTGCTCGACCTCGCCTTCGGCATCGGCTCGGTGGCCGGCGGGCTGCTCACCGCGCGGCTGCTGCGGCGGATCGGCCCCGGGCGGTCGGTGACGACCGGGCTGGCCGTGGTCGCGACCGGTGCGCTGCTGCTGGTGACCTCGCTGGTGCCGGTGGCGCTGGTCGGGATGGTCGTGCTCGGGCTGGGCGTGCCGCCGATCGTGGCCGGGATGGCCACGACGCTGCAGCGGTTGACCCCGCCGCACCTGCAGGGCCGCACCTTCTCCGCGGTGGACGTGCTGATCACCACCCCGCAGAGCCTGTCGATCGCGCTCGGCGCGATCCTGATCGCGACGGTGGACCACCGGGTGCTGCTGGTCGCCATGACCGTCGGCCTGCTGCTGGCCGCGATCTACCTGGGCACCCGCCCCGAGCAGAAGCTGCCCGGCGAGCCGGCGCCCGACGCCGTCCCCGCCGCGGCATCCCCGCCGCGGTCACCCCGGACACGGTCACCCCGGCGACGCCGGCACCGGACACCGTCGCGCCGGCCGGTGCGACGCGGCAGCCCGAGCCGGCCGGCGCCTAGCGCCGACGGCGAACGGCCCGGCCCCGGAGGTGCGGGGCCGGGCCGTCTCGGTGACTAGCGCTGGCCGGGCGGCGGGCCGTAGCCGGGCGGCGGCTCCTGCTGGCCGTCCGACGGGCGCTGACCCTGGCCGGGGTAGCCGGGGCCGGAGTAGCCGCGGCCCGGCTCCTGGCCGCCGGGGTAGCCCTGGTTGCGCTGGTCGCTCGGCCCACCGTACGGAGCCCGCTGGTATTCCCCCGACCGCGGCCCGGTGAACGGCTGCGGGGGCGGCGGGGCGGACGGCGGCAGCGCCCGCGGCGCGGCGTCCCCCTGGCCGGTCGGCTCGGGGTCCGGCTCGGCCGGGGTGGTGTCGTCGAAGGACAGCCCGCGGTGGGCCGCCGCGGTCTCCTCGTCCCGGTCGGACGCGCGGATCTCCGCCTCCGGCTGCAGCCTGGCCGGCTGCAGCTTCGAGTCGAACCAGTCCTCGGTGTCGAGCGTCTCGTACGTCTTCCGCGGCTTGTCGTCCGTCGCCTTGGCCGCCTCGGTCAGCCAGCTCGCGCCGCCCTCGCCCGCCTCGCCGCCGGCCAGCCCGGCCAGCCCCTGCAGCGCCTGCGAGAACTCGCTCGGGATGATCCACACCTTGTTCGCGTCGCCCTGGGCGATCTGCGGCAGCGTCTGCAGGTATTGGTAGGCCAGCAGCTTCGGATCGGGGTCGGAGGCGTGGATGGACGCGAAGACGGTCTCGATCGCCTTGGCCTGGCCCTGGGCGGCCAGGTAGCGGGCGGCCCGCTCACCCTCGGCCCGCAGGATGCGCGACTGCCGCTCGGCCTCGGCGGCCAGGATCGCGGACTGCTTCGCACCCTCCGCGGCCAGGATCTGCGCCGCCTTCTGGCCCTCGGCGGTCTTGATCGAGGACTCCCGCGCGCCCTCGGCCTGCAGGATGATCGCGCGCTTGTCCCGGTCGGCGCGCATCTGCTTCTCCATCGCGTCCTGGATGGAGGGCGGCGGGTCGATCGCCTTGAGCTCGACCCGGGCGACCCGGATGCCCCACTTGCCGGTCGCGTCGTCCAGCTCGCCGCGCAGCTTGGTGTTGATCTCGTCGCGGGAGGTCAGCGTCTGCTCCAGGTTCATCGAGCCGACCACGTTGCGGAGCGTGGTCACGGTCAGCTGCTCGACCGCCTGGATGTAGTTCGCGATCTCGTACGTCGCCGCGCGCGGGTCGGTGACCTGGAAGTAGATGACCGTGTCGATGTTCACGGTCAGGTTGTCCGCGGTGATCACCGGCTGCGGCGGGAACGAGACGACCTGCTCGCGCAGGTCGATCATGGCCCGCACCCGGTCCACGAACGGGACCAGCACGTGCGGCCCCGGGTCCAGCGTGCGCGAGTAGCTGCCGAGCCGCTCGACCACCCCGGCCCGCGCCTGCGGGATGATCCGGATGCTGCGCACGAGCACGACGACCACCAGCGCGATGACGACCAGCGCGACGATCAGACCGGCTTCCATGACCCCATCCCCACTGTGGTCGTCACTCGTGCGACCACACGACCGCGGTCGCTCCGCGGATCTCCATCACCTGCACGGTCGAGCCGACCGGCAGCACCTGCAGCGGGTCGTACGACAGGGCCGACCACTCCTCGCCGGCCAGCTTGACCCGGCCGCCGTACTGGTCGACCGTGCGGACGACCACCGCGTTGCGGCCCTTGAGCGCCTCGATGCCGGTCTTCTCGTGGCTCGGCAGGGCCAGCCGGCGCTTGGCCAGCGGCCGCACCACCGCGACCAGCCCGAAGGCGCTGATCGCGAACACCCCGACCTGCAGCGCCACCGGCGCGCCGAGCGCCGCCGCGCCGGCGGTGGCCAGCGCCGCACCCGCCAGCATGAGCAGGACGAGGTCGAGCGAGAGCGCCTCGGCGATGGCCAGGACGCCGGCTGCGATGAGCCAGATCAACCATGCGGGCACAAGGCACATTCTGCCACTTGCGCCCTGGTCAGCCGCGCTCAGGGCGATCACGTCCCGGTCACGCCGGGCCGGTCTCCCGGGTGGCCGGGACACCGGTCCCGGTCAGGCCGTGACGAAGTCGATGAGCTCCTCGACCGAGCGCAGCAGCGGCACCTCGAGATCGGCGTACGAGTCGACCGCGGCCAGCACCCGCCGCCAGCCGTCCCGCGGGTCGCCCCAGCCCAGCGCCCGGCAGACGCCGGTCTTCCAGTCCTCGCCGCGCGGCACCACCGGCCAGCCGCGGATGCCGAGCGCGGCCGGCTTCACCGCCTGCCAGACGTCGACGTACGGGTGGCCGAGGACGAGCACCTCGGGGTGCCGCACGCCGGCCACGATCCGGCTCTCCTTGGAGCCGGGGACGAGGTGGTCGACCAGCACGCCGAGCCGGCGGCCGCGCTCCGGGGCGAAGCCGCGGACCCGGTCGGCCAGCTCGTCGATGCCGTCCAGCGGCTCCACCACCACCGCCTCGACCCGCAGGTCGTCGCCCCACACCCGCTCCACCAGGGCGGCGTCGTGCACGCCCTCGACCCAGATCCGGCTGCCCCGGGCGACCTGGGCCCGGGCCCGCGGCACCGCGATCGAGCCGGACGCGGTGCGGCCCGGGGTGCGCGGCGCCGGCGCGGGCCGCGGCCGGACCAGCGTGACCGGCTTGCCGTCGAGCAGGAAGCCGGCCGCCGCCAGCGGGAACACCCGGCGCCGGCCACGCCGGTCCTCCAGCGTCACCGCGTCCTTGGCGCAGCCGACCACGGCGCCGCAGAACCCGTCGCCGGCCACCTCGACCACCAGGTCGGCCTCGGCCGGCACCTCCGGGATCACCCGCTTCCGCCGCCAGTCCCCGGCCAGCACGTCGGTCCCGTAGTCCCTCACCACCCCACCCTCGACCACGCCGCCACCGCTCCCCACCCGACACGCCGACCCGCTACCGACCCCAACCACCGAACCCCCCGACGAGCGACGCCTCCCACCCACGAGCGACGCCGTCCCACCCACGAGCGACGCCTCCCACTCACGACGAGCCGCCGCACCGCGCCGGCGGCGTCCCTCACGGGGCCGGCGGCGTCGCTCGGGATTGCCGACACGCGCGGATCGGCGCCGGATGCGGCGGGCGCCAGTGCGTGGCGGGCGGCGGGCGGCGGCGGCCGGGGCGGGCGCCGGGGCGGCGCCGGCGGCGGGCAGCGGCGGGCGGCGGCGGGCAGCGGGGCGGGGTGGGCGTGGGTGGGGTGGAGGCTGGGCGGGTGTCGGAGGGGGCACGTAATGTGACTCGCGTGCGGGTGCGCTCGGGAGTCTTCGCCGCGTGGGCGTCGGCCTGGTTGGCCGGCGAGGCGGCGTACGACGACGTCCTGACCAGGGTGACCGGCGCGGACGAGCCGCACCGGGTGGCCGGCGCGCCGGTGGCCGACACCGAGGTCCCGCTCGGCTGGGTGCTGCCGGTGCTGCGGGAGCGCTCGTCGGACGGGGTGTCGGTGGTGCTGCCGGTGCCGGGTGACCCGCGCGGGCTGCCCGGGCCGGGCCCGTTCAGCACGGCGGCGCTGGCCGCCGGGGAGGCGGTGCTCGGGCGCGGGTTCGGGCTGGTCCCGGCGATCACCGAGCACGGCTCGGCGTTGGGCAGCCGGACCACCTGCGTGCGGTGGACGGCGTACGAGGTGGCGGCGCCGGCGCCGGACCCGCTGACCGTCGCCGAGGCCGAGCACGACCTGACCGCGGCGACCCGGGACGCGGCGTCGGCGCTGGCCGCGCTGGACATCGCCAGCTGGCGGCCGGAGATGGCCGACGGGCTGGCCCGGGTGCGCCGCGGCAGCACCCCGGACCTGCCACCCGGGCACGACGGCCGGGCGGTGCGGCTGCTCGCCCAGGCCGACCGGCTGGCCACGGTGCTCGACCTGGCCGCGGTGGACGCGCCGGGCGGCTCGGTGACCAGCGCCGAGGCGCGGGCCCGGGACGAGGCGCTGCGGCCGCTGCGGACCGCGGTCCGGCGGGCCCGGGTGGCCGCGTACAACGCGGTCCCCTCCCGCCACCACTGAGCCATCCCGGGGCGACCCCGGACGGCCCGCGGCGGACGTCGGGGTTGGTGAAGGTGATCCGCGGGCGGCGCCGGGGCGGCATCATGAGCCGGAGCGGACGGGGAGGGCGCCATGGCCACCGACGGGCTCGACTTCCTCTGGCTGGAGCTGACCAACCGCTGCAACCTGCGCTGCGTCCACTGCTACACCGACTCCCATCCCGGCAGCGGCGGCCGCGACCGGCTGACCACGGAGGACTACGAGTCGCTGCTGCGGCAGGCGTACGCGCTGGGCTGCCGGCGGATGCAGTTCATCGGCGGCGAGCCGCAGCTGCACCCGGACTTCGGCCGGCTGCTGCGCACCGCCAAGGAGGTCGGCTTCGACTTCGTCGAGGTCTTCTCCAACCTCACCCACCTGCGCGAGGACACGGTGCGCTTCGCCGCCGGGGCCGGGATCCGCTTCGCCACGTCGGTCTACTCCGACGACCCGGCCGTGCACGACGCGGTCACCCAGGTGCGGTCGAGCCACGCCCGCACGGTCGGCAACCTGGGCCGGCTGGTCGAGAGCGGGGTCGCCACCCGCGCGGCGATCATCCGGATCGACCAGGAGCCGGCCGCGATCGAGCGGACGACGTCCTACCTGCACGGGCTCGGCGTGCCGACCGTCCACACCGGCGGCGTGCGCGGCTTCGGCCGCGGGCAGCTCCTGCTCGGGGAGCCCGGCGGGATGCACGGCCTCTGCGGCCACTGCTGGGCCGGCAAACTCTGCGTCGCCCCGGACGGCGCCGCGTACGCCTGCGTGATGGCTCGCGAGTGGACGGTCGGCGACGTGCTGGCGTCGCCGCTCGCGGAGATCGTGCGCGGGGCCGCGCTGGCGGACGTGCGGCGGGCGGTCCGCCGCACGGTGTACGAGCCCCGGGCCGCAGCCGGCCGCCTACCGCGCGGGCACGACGGGCCGGACCGGCCGACGACCAGGCACGACGGGCCGGACCGGCCGGCAGCCGGGCACGACGGGCCGGCGACCGGGCACGACGAGCCGGACCGGCCGGCACCCGGGCACGACGGCCCGGACCGGCCGACGACCGGGTATCCCGGCTCCGGCCGGCCGGAGACGGGGGCCGCCGAGGAGGCCGCGGAGCCGGCGGCCGGCGCGGGCGGCGGCGGCTCCCGCTGCGGGCCGGCCGACCGCGAGGAGAGCTGCGTCCCGGCCGAGCTGACCGGCTGCGAGCCGCTGGAGCCGTGCGAGCCCGACGAGGAGCAGCCGCACGCCGGCGGCAGCGTCGGCTGCGACGTGATCGACCTCGGCGGGCCGCCGTCCTGCCCGCAGAGCTGCGAGCCGGACGCGCCCCCCTGCCCCCAGACGGCCGGCGAGCCCTGCCCGCAGAGCCACGGCTGAGCCGGGCCGCGCCGCGCCGGGCCGGGCCACGGCTGAGCCGGGCCGCGCCGGGCCGGGCTGCGCCGGGCCGCGGCGCGCCGGGTCAGCGCGCCGGGCGGCGCGGCGCGGGGCAGCAGCCGAGCGGGCAGACGTCGTGGGAGGCGCCGAGCGGGCCGAGCGCGAGCCGGGGCCCGCCGGCGGTCCGCTCCTCGACCAGCTGCCGGACCATCCGGACGAAGCGCGGGTCGGTGCCGACGGTGCCGGCGCGCGCGTACCCCAGGCCGAGCTTCGCCGCGGTCGCCGCCGCCTCCTCGTCGAGGTCCCACAGCACCTCGACGTGGTCGGACACGAAGCCGATCGGCGAGACCACCACGGCGGTCGTGCCGCTGGAGGCGAGCGCCTCCAGGTGGTCGTTGACGTCCGGCTCCAGCCACGGCACCGCCGGCGGCCCGGACCGGGACTGCCAGACCAGGTCGAAGTCCGCGCCCGGCCCGCGGACGGCCTCGGCCACCAGCCGGGACGCCTCCCGCAGCTGCGCCGGGTAGAGGTGCCCGCCCGGCCCGCTGGCGACCGCCATCGAGGTCGGGATCGAGTGCGCGGTGAAGACCAGCCGGGCGTCCGGGTGCTCGCGCAGGGCGGCCCGGACGGCGTCCGCGTTGGGCTCGACGAAGCCGGGGTGGTTGAAGTAGTGCCGCAGCTTGTGCAGCTCCGGCGCGCCCTCCCCCACCGCGGCCCGGGCCCGGTCCAGGTCGTCCTGGTATTGCCGGCACCCCGAGTACGACGTGTAGGCCGACGTCACGAAGACCAGCGCCCGCCGCACGCCGTCCGCGCGCATGGTCGCGACGGTGTCCTCGACCAGCGGGTGCCAGTTGCGGTTGCCCCAGTAGACCGGCAGCGCCGGCAGCTCGGCCCGGATCGCGGCCAGCAGGGCCCGGTTCTGCTCGTTGATCGGGGACACCCCGCCGAAGTGCCGGTAGTGCCCGGCCACCTCGAGCAGCCGCTCCCGCGGCACCCCGCGGCCGCGCACCACGTTCTCCAGGAACGGCAGCACGTCCTCCGGCCCCTCCGGACCACCGAAGGACAGCAGCAGCAGGGCGTCGTACGGGTCGGTCACAGGTCCTGTCTACCTCATCGGCGGGATGCCGGGCCGTTCCGCTCCTCGGGCGCCCTGCGATGCTCGCTCACCCCGGCGTCCCGCTATACGCCGGTGGCGTGGAACCCGCCGTCGACGTGCACGATCTCGCCGGTGGTGGCCGGGAACCAGTCCGACAGCAGCGCCACGCAGGACCGCGCCACCGGCCCCGGGTCGGCGATGTCCCAGCCCAGCGGGGCCCGCTCCCCCCACACGTCCTCGAAGAGCGCGAAGCCCGGGATGCTGCGCGCGGCCATGGTGCGCAGCGGGCCGGCGGCGACCAGGTTGACCCGGGTGCCGCGCGGGCCGAGCTCGCGGGCCAGGTAGCGGGCGGCCGACTCCATCCCGGCCTTGGCCACCCCCATCCAGTCGTACGCGGGCCAGGAGACGGTCGCGTCGAAGGTCAGCCCGACGACCGAGCCGCCCCGCTCCGGCAGCAGCGGCAGCGCCGCCTTGGCCAGCGCCGGCAGCGAGTAGGTGGACACGTGCACCGCGGTGGCCACGTCGTCCCACGGGGTGTCCAGGAAGCCGCCGCCGAGCGCGGACGCCGGCGCGAAGCCGATCGAGTGCAGCACCCCGTCGATGCCGTCGACGTGCTCGCGCACCCGATCCGGCAGCGCGGCCAGGTCGTCCGGGCTGGTCACGTCCAGCTCGACCACCGGCGCCGGGCCGGGCAGCTTGCGAGCCACCCGCTCGACCAGCGACATCCGCCCGTACCCGGTCAGCACGACCGAGGCGCCCTCCTCGATCGCGACCTTGGCCACCGACCAGGCGATCGAGGCGTCGGTGATGACGCCGGTGACGAGCAGCCGCTTGCCGTCGAGCAGTCCCATGTCAGTGCCCCATCCCGAGTCCGCCGTCCACCGGGACGACGGCCCCGGTGATGTACGAGGCGGCGTCCGAGGCGAGGAAGGCGACCACCCCGGCGACCTCGTCCGGCGTCGCCAGCCGGCCCAGCGCCACCTGCCCCTTGATGCTCTCGACGTGCGCCTCGGGCAGCGCCGCGGTCATGTCGGTCTGCACGAAGCCGGGCAGCACCACGTTGACCGTGATGCCGCGGGAGCCGAGCTCGCGGGCCAGCGACCGGCCGAAGCCGATCAGCCCGGCCTTGGCCGCGGCGTAGTTGGTCTGGCCGGCGCTGCCGGTCAGCGCGACCACCGAGGACACCAGCACGATCCGGCCCTTGCGGGCGCGCAGCATCTTCCCCGCCGCGCGCTTGGCCACCCGGTACGCCGCCGTCAGGTTCGTGTCCAGGACGCGGGTGAACTGCTCCTCGCTCATCCGCAGCAGCAGCGTGTCGTCGGTGACGCCGGCGTTGGACACCAGCACCTCGACCGGGCCCTGCTCCGCCTCCACCGCGGCGAACGCGGCGTCCACGGCGGCGCCGTCGGTCACGTCGCACTCGACGCCGAACAGGCCGTCGGGCGCACCGCTGCCGCGGTGGGTCACGGCCACCCGGTCACCCTGGGCGGCGAAGGCGCGGGCGGTGGCCAGGCCGATGCCGCGGTTGCCGCCGGTGACGAGAACGGATCGGGTCACGAGCCGGAACCCTATAGTCCGGCTGTGCGCGCCATCCAGATCACCGAGTTCGGCGGCCCCGAGGTGCTTCGCCTGGTCGAGCTGCCGGACCCCGAGCCGGCCGGCGGACTCGTCGTCCACGAGGTGACCGCGGCCGGGGTCAACTACGCCGACACCCACCAGACCGAGGACTCGTACCTGGCCAAGCAGGAGCTGCCGCTGGTGCCGGGCGCCGAGTTCGTCGGGCTCGCGCCGGACGGCAGCCGGGTGGTCGGGCTGCTCGCCGGCGGCGGGTACGCCGAGCGGGTGCTGGCCGCGCCGGCGCTGACCTGGCCGGTGCCGGACGGGGTGAGCGACGGCGCCGCCCTCGCCGTGGTGCTGCAGGGGCTGACCGCCTGGCACGCGCTGCGCACCTGCGCGCACCTGGCGGCCGGCGAGTCGGTGCTGGTGCACGCCGCGGCCGGCGGGGTCGGCACGCTCGCGGTGCAGCTGGCCAAGCTGTGGGGCGCCGGCCGGGTGATCGCCACCGCGTCCTCGCCGGACAAGCGGGAGCTGGCCCGCTCGCTGGGCGCCGACGAGGTGGTCGACCCGGCGGCGCCGGACCTGGTCGACGCGCTCCGGGCGGCCAACGGCGGCCGCCGGGTGGACGTGGTGCTGGAGATGGTCGGCGGGCCGGTCTTCGACGCCAGCCTGCGGGCGACCGCGCCGTTCGGCCGGGTGGTGGTGTACGGGCAGGCGTCCCGGACCGCGGCGTCCCCGGTCGACCCGACGAACCTGATGGCCCACTCCACCGCGGTGATCGGCTTCTGGCTGGCGCACTGCCTGCGGCGGCCGGACATGATCGCGCCGGTCACCGAGCTGCTGGAGCTGGCCGCCGACGGGCGGCTGCGGGCGGTGGTCGGGGCGACCCTCCCGCTCGCCGACGCGGCCGAGGCGCACCGCGAGCTGCGCTCCCGGCGGTCGGTGGGCAAGCTGGTGCTGGACCCCCGGCGCTGAGCTCGCAGGTCCCCCACCTGGCCTAACGGGGTTGGGAGGAGCGGGTCGGGGCGCTACGGTGCTGCCTCATGCAGTTCCTCGACGGTGGTGCGAGCGGCTCCAACGGCCGGGACAGTCGCGGGGTGCCGGACGGCACGCGGCCCTCCCCCGAGACCCCGGAGGGCAGCAGCAGCGGCGCGCACGGCTCGCTCATGCAGCGCTACCGCGGGGCCGGCGCGCCGCCGGCCGGCGCTCCCGACGCCGCTGCGTCCAGTGCTACCAGTGCCAGCGGTGCCGCCGGCGCTTCCGGGGCCGAGTCGAGGAGTGCCGACGTGAACCCACCGCTGCCGCCGCCGCGACCGGCCGACGCCTCCGAGGGGCCGACCGGGACCGCCACCGAGCGCGGCTGGGGCGAGGCGAGCCGGACCTGGGCGGCGCCGAGCAGTGCCCCGGCCGCCACGCCGACCACCACGCCGACCACCACGCCGACGCCGCCGGGCACGGCCGGCCCGCCGCCGAGCACCACGCCGGCCGGCGCGCCGACCCCGACCGGCGCCGGCCCGGGCCCGTCGACCAGCACCAGCACCACGTCCGGCACCGGCACCACGTCCGGCACCAGCACCAGCGCCCAGCACCAGCACCAGCGCCCGGCACCAGCACGCCCAGCACCAGCACGCCCAGCACCAGCACGCCCAGCACCAGCACGCCCAGCACCAGCACCACATCCGGCGCCGGCACCAGCACGCCGAGCACCGGCACCACATCCGGCGCCGGCACCAGCACGCCGGGCACCGGCACCACGACCTGGCAGCTCCTCCGGCACCACCAGCGACGCGACCAGCACCGCGTCCCGTACCGGCACCACCAGCGACCGCGGCCGGCACTGCGTCCCGCAGCAGCACCACCAGCGACCCGGCCGGCACCGCGTCCCGTACCGGCGCCGCGCCCTCGACCGGCGCCGACGTCACCGTCACCCGCGGCGCCACCCCCGGCTCGACCGCGGCGACGCCCGCGGAGGGGGTCACGGTCACCCGGGGCACCGCCCCGGGCGCCGCCACCACCACGCTGGCCGCCGACCAGACCACCGAGTTCAAGCGGCGCTGGAAGGACGTGCAGGGCGACTTCGTCGACGACCCGCAGCTGGCCGTCCGCGGCGCGGAGGCGCTGGCCCGGGAGATCCTGGACGCGCTCGCCGCGAAGATCGCCGACAAGCAGCGGGTGGACGGCTGGAAGGCCGGCGCGGGCGCCCCGACCGAGGACCTGCGGCTGGCGCTCCGGCAGTACCGGACGCTGGTCGACCGGCTCCTGGAGCTCTGAGCCGCCGGCTCACCCGGAGCCGGCCGGCGCCGGCTGCGCCGACCCGGCGAGCAGGCACCGCGCCTCGGCCTCGTCCGGCAGGTCGAGCTCGGCCGCCAGCGCCGCGGCGTCCTGCCAGTCGGCGCGGGCCCGGTCCGGCTCGCCGGTGCGGTCCAGCGCCCGGCCGCGGACCAGCAGGGTGCGCACCCGGCCGATCCGGTGGCCGGTGGCCCGGTGCAGGGCGAGCGCCCGGTCGGCCCGCGCCACCGCCTGCTCCGGCCGGTCCAGGTCGAGGTCGATGCCGGCCAGCGCGGTGATCGCCTGGCCCTCCAGCACCCGGTAGCCGCGGCGGCCGGCCAGCGCCGCCGCCCGCTCGGCCAGCGCGCCGGCCCGGTCGAGCTCGCCGAGGTGCTGGCGGGTCAGCGCCAGCCCGAGCAGCGCCTCGATCTCCGCGCCGGGCACCTTGCCCTCCCCCGCCAGCGCCAGCACCCGCTCGTGGCCGGCCAGCGCCTCCTGGTGCCGGCCGGTCCGGTCGTGCACCGAGGCGAGCGCGTTGCCCGCGTCCGCCTCGACCCGGGTGTCGCCGGTCTGCGCGGCGACCGCGACCGACCGGCCGGCGAGGTCCAGGGCCGCGCCGAGCCGGCCCTGGTCCCGGGCGACCAGCGCGAGCACCCGCAGCGTGCCGGCCTCGTTGTGCCGGTCGCCGATCTGCCGCTGCCGGGCCAGCGCCCGGGTGAGCGCGGTCCGGGCCGGGCCGAGCCGCCCGCGCAGGTGGTCGATCTCGCCCAGGTTGGCCCGGGCCACCGCCTCGCTGGCCCAGGCGCCGGTGGGCAGGATCAGGGTCAGCGCCTCGGTGCAGTGCCGGTCGGCGTCCTCCAGCCGGCCCAGCTCGGCGCAGAGGCCGCCGAGGTTGCCGAGGCTGGCGGCGATCGCGCTCGGCCGGCCGAGCCGCCGGCCGAGCGCCAGGCCGCGGCGGTAGCTGCGGGCGGCCTCCGGCAACCGCCCGGCCTTCCAGTAGGCGCTGCCCAGGTTGCCGACGGTGGCCGCCTGGCCCTCCACCCAGCCGGCCCGCTCGGCCAGCTCCAGCGCGCGGGTGTAGTGCCCGACGGCACCCGGGTAGCGGCTCAGCAGCAGCTCCCGGTCGGCCAGGCTCAGCCGGGCCGCCGCCTCGGCCCGCAGGTCCCCGCCGGCCCGGGCGGCGGCCAGCCCGGCCCGGGCGACCAGCTCCCAGTCCACGGGGTGGACGCGCAGCCAGAAGTAGCCGCGCAGCGCGTCGGCGAGCCCCCAGGCGACCTCGTACGGGCCGTGCTCGGCGGCGTGCCGGACCGCGGTCACCAGCCCCGGCCGCTCGGCGTCCAGCCAGGCCAGGGCCTCCGCCCGGTCCGCGAACGCGGCCGGCGCGCGGGTCGGGCCGGGGCAGCCGGAGCATGGTCGGGTGGAGCAGCGCGGCCGCCGCGTCGGCCCGGTCGAGATACCAGGCCAGCAGCCGGTGGGTCGCGGCGGACCGCTCCGCGGCGGTGTCCTCCTGCCGGCCGCGGTCGGCGGCGTACGCCCGGAGCAGGTCGTGCAGCGCGTACCGGCCGGCCCGGACCTCGGTGACCAGGTGGGCGCCGGCGAGCCGGTCCAGCGCCGCCGCGGTCCCGGCCCGGTCGCGGTCGGCGGCCGCGGCGACGGCCGGGACGCTGACGTCCGGGCCGGGCAGCTGGCCGAGCAGCCGGAACGTCCGCCGGGTGTCCGCGGCCAGGCCCTGGTACGACAGGTCGAAGGCGGCGGCGACCGCGGTCCGCTCGTCCCGGTCCACCCGGAGCCCGGCGAGCCGGCCGGCGCCGCTGAGCTCGGCGACCTGGTGCGCGACGGTCCGCTCCGGGCGGAGGGCGAGGTTGGCCGCGGCGATCTGCAGCGCCAGCGGCAGCCGGCCGCAGGCCGCGGCCAGCCGGGTGGTCGCCGCCGGCTCGGCGCCGGCCCGATCGGGGCCGAGCACCCGGGCCAGCAGGGCGGTCGCCTCGTCCGGGGGGAGCACGTCCAGGGCGAGCGGGCTGGCCCCGTCCCGGGCGACCAGGCCGGTGAGCCGGTCCCGGCTGGTGACCAGCACCAGGCAGCCCTCGCCGCCGGGCAGCAGCGGGCGCACCTGCTCGGCGCTGCCGGCGTCGTCGAGCAGCACCAGCACCCGCCGGCCGGCCAGCAGGCTCCGGTACGTCCCCGCGGCCCGCCCGGCGTCGGTCGGCACCTGCTTCGCCGGCACCCCCAGCGCCTGCAGCAGCTCGCCGAGCGCCTGCACCGGCGCCAGCGCGGGGTCCGTCGAGCAGCCGCGCAGGTCGACGTACAGCTGGCCGTCCGGGAAGCGGTCCCGCACCCGGTGGCCCCAGTGCACGGCCAGCGCGCTCTTGCCCACCCCGGGCGGCCCGGCGATCACCGCGACCGGCACCCCGGTGCCGGCCGTGCCGGCCGGCAGCAGCCGGTCCAGCCACGCCAGCTGCTCGGCCCGCCCGGTGAACGACGCGACCGCCGCCGGCAGCTCGGCCGGCACCGGGCCGGACCGCGGGGCCTCCGCGGTCGCCGCGGCCGGCGGCGGCCCGACGTGGTCGCGGAGCAGCTCGGCCGGGTCGGCGCGGGCCAGCACGCCCCGCTCCAGCCGGCGCAGCGGGTCGCCCGGCTCGACCCCCAGCTGGTCCACCAGCAGCCCGCGCACCTCCCGGTACGCGGCCAGCGCGTCGGCCTGCCGGTGGTCCCCGTACAGGGCGAGGATCAGCTGCACCCACAGCCGCTCCCGCAGCGGGTGCTGCCCGAGCTGGGCGCGCAGCTCGCCGACCAGCTCGCGCCGCCGGCCCAGCCGCAGGTCGAGGTCGACGCGGCGTTCCAGGACGGCCAGCCGCCGCTCCTCCAGCCGGGCCGCCTCGGCGGCCAGCGGCCCCAGCCGGACCTCCTGCAGCACCGGGCCGCGCCACAGCGCGAGCGCGCCGGCCAGCTCGGCCGAGGCCCGCTCCAGCCCGGCCCGCGAGCCGTCGGCCAGCGACCGGGCGGCCCGCTCCTCCAGCTCGTCCAGCCGGTGCACGTCGAGCTCGCCGGCCCGGACCTCGAGCAGGTAGCCCGGCGGCCGGGTGACCAGCGGCTGCCGGCCCGGCCCGGCCAGCACCCGGCGCAGCTGGGCCACGCAGCCCTGCAGCAGGGTGCGGGCGGCGGCCGGCGGCTGCTCGCCCCACAGGCAGTCGGTGAGCCGGTCGGTGGAGACGACCTGCCCCGCGCTCAGCAGCAGGGCGGCGAGCAGGGCCCGCTGCTGCGGGCCCCCGATCGCCACCGGCTGGTCGTCCCGACGGACCTCCAGCGGCCCCAGGACGGTGAACCGCACGCGCCGAGTGTGTCGGTCCTGCCACCGCGAAGCCAGCCCTTTCCGGCCGCGGCGCCCGTCCGGGACCGGGGTCTGCCCGGACGGGCAGGCCGGCACCCCGCGAGGGGTGCCGGCCGGCCGATCACGGACCGCAGATCGCGAACGCGGCGACGTCCCAGCTGTCCGAGGACGGGGTGCTCGCCACGGCGAAGACCTCGACCTGGGTCAGCGACAGCGGGTACACCGTCTGGATCGCGAGGCCGGGCGGCGAGCTCGTCAGGCCCGGCGGAAGGCCGCTGGTGCCCGCCCCCGCGCCGTGCACGTACTTGCCCTGCGGGCAGGTCACCTGGATGCCCCGGGAGTCCTCCGGCGCGTTGGGCGTGCCCTCGCCGACGACCTCGAAGGTGTTCGGCAGGGTCGCGCAGACCGCGTACGAGATGACGTTCCAGGTGGCCGGGTAGCCGTTGGCGTCCTCCTTGGCGACCGCCCGGACGATCTTCAGCGGGTCGTCGGACCGGTTGGTCTGCAGGGTGACCTGCCCGCCGGGGTTGTTGATCTGGGCCCCGGTGCCGAGCGTCTTGGTGCTGCCCGGGCAGGTCGCGACGGCCTGCTGCACCGAGCTGGACGACGGCGTCGTCGAGGCGGTGACGATCTGGTAGCCGGGCAGCTCGGGGGCGCAGAGCGCGTACGCCTCCAGCAGCCAGCTGGACGTGTTGCCGGGCGCGATCTCCTCGGCGGTGACCACGTAGCTGTCCAGGTTGCCGGAGTGCACCGGCTCCAGCCGGGTCAGCACCACCTTCCGCCCGTCGGTGGCCGACTGGGCGTTGACGAGGGCGCCGCCGCCGACCACCCGCTTGCCGGCCGGGCAGACCGCGATCGCCGTCTTCGGCGACACCGAGTCGGTCGGCGTCTTCGCGACGGCCCGGGCCAGCGCGGGCGGGGCCGCCGCCGGGGCGGCGGCGGGCGCCGCCGCGGGGGCGGCCGGTGCGCCGAAGGCCTGGGTCACCCCCAGCACCGCGATCCCGGCGGCCAGGGCCGCCCACGATCGTGTTCCGCGAACTCGCATGGACTCCTCCTCAGGAGCTGGTCATGGAGTCCGTACGGTGGCCGCCGGCGGTGGGCAGCCGATGGGAAGCGGGTGGGAGGGGCTCAGCCGCTGCGCAGCCGGGGCTGCCGGATCGGGCCGGCCAGGGTGGCCGGCGTGCCGAGCAGCCGGTTGCTCCAGAGCAGCGACCCGGCCGCCGCCGCGAAGGCGAACAGCAGCCCGATGCCGACGAACCAGGTGGTGATCTCGCGCCGCTCGACGGTGAAGCCGATCTGGCTGCCGAGGTCGCGGTAGACGCTGGACAGCTCCTCGGCGGACGCCGCCGCGTAGTAGCTGCCGCCGGTGCCCTCGGCGATGCCCTGCAGCTGCTCGTGGTTGACCGGCACCGCGACCCGGTCGCCCTCCAGCTCGATGAAGCCGCCGTCGGTGCCGAACGCGATGGTGGAGACCGGGATCTCCACCTGCTTCGCCGCCCCGATCGCCTGCTCCGGGCTGCGGCCCCAGGTGTTGCTGCCGTCGGACATGAGCACCAGCCGGGCCGGCGCCGCCTCGGCCGCGTCCTGGCCCTGCAGCTGCGACTGGAAGGTCCGGACCGCGTCCAGGCAGGAGAAGATCGCCTCCCCGATCGCGGTCCGCTCGGCCAGCTCCAGCGTGTCGATGGCGCGCAGCACCGCGGCCCGGTCGGTGGTCGGCGCGACCGCCACCGAGGCGGTGCCGGAGAAGGTGACCAGCCCGAGGTTGATCCGCGGCGGCAGCAGCCCGACGAACTCCTTCGCCGCCGTCTGCGCCGCCTCCAGCCGGTTGGGCTCGACGTCCTCGGCCCGCATCGAAAGCGACACATCGATGGCCATCATCACGGTGGCCCGGTCCCGCGGCACCCGGGTGTCCTTGGTCGGCTTGGCCATCGCCACGGTCAGCGAGCTGAGCGCGAGCAGCAGCAGGGCGAAGGCGAGGTGCCGGCGCCAGCCGGGGCGGCGCGGGGCCAGCTTGCCGAGCAGCTCCAGGTTGGCGAAGCGGACCGCGTACGCCCGGCGGCGCAGCTGCAGCACGATGTAGAGCGCCAGCAGGGCGGCGACCGCGAGCAGCAGCCAGAGCCAGCCGGGGGTCAGGAAGGTACGGGTCACCGCAGCGCTCCTCCGGACGCGCCGCGCCGGCGCGCGGCGACGAAGCGGACCATGTCCACGAGCCAGTCCCGGTCGGTCCGCAGCTGCAGGTGGGCCGCGCCGGCCCGGCGCAGCGCGGCGGCGATGTCCGCCCGCTGCTGGACCGCCGCCTCCGCGTACGACCGGCGCAGCTCCTTCTTGCCGGTCTGCACCTCCAGCAGCCTGCCGCTCTCCGGGTCGACGAGGGTGAGCAGGCCGACCTCCGGGAGGCCGAGCTCCACCGGGTCCAGCACCTCGACGGCGAGCACGTCGTGCCGGGTGGCCAGCGCCCGCAGCGGGCGCTCCCAGTCGGGCGTCGGGGACGAGTCGCCGAGGAAGTCGGAGACGACCACCGCGAAGCCGCGCCGCCGCGGCGGCCGGCGCAGCCCCTCCAGCGCCTCGGCCAGGTCACCGCGCCGGCCGCGCTCCGAGCGCGGCGCGAGCGCCAGCTTGTGCAGCAGCGTGGTGGTGTGCACGCGGCCGGACTTGGCCGGGTAGCGGTGCACCGACTCGCCGGTGGTGAGCAGCGCGCCGATCCGGTTGCCGCCGCGCCCGGTGAGGTGGGCGACCGCGGCGACCGCGGCCACCGCGAGGTCCCGCTTCTCGCACCGGGCGGTGCCGAAGTCCAGGCTGGGCGACAGGTCGACCACCACCCAGGTCTCCAGCTCGCGGTCGGCGATGGTCTGCCGGACGTGCGGCACCGTGGTGCGGGCGGTCACCGGCCAGTCCATCCGGCGGACGTCGTCGCCGGCGTGGTACTCCCGGGACTCCCCCGCCTCGCTGCCCGGCCCGGGCACCAGGCCCAGGTGGTTGCCCTGCAGCAGGCCGTCCAGCCGGCGCCGGATGGTCAGCTCCAGCCGGCGCAGCACCGCCGCCGCCTCCGCCGGGCCGGCGTCCCGCAGCGAGAGCGCGGCGGTCGCGTCGGCGGCGGGCGGGGACGTCACGCCGAGCGCTCCCGGGCGTCGGCGTCCGGCGCCGGCACGGTCGGGCCGGTGGTCGGGGCCGCGTAGCCGCCGCCCTGGGCGCCGTACGGCCCGCCGGCGGCCCGCTGCCGCGGCGTCACCTGCGGCAGCGGCACGCTCTGCAGCACCCGGTGCACGACGTGCTCGGCCGGCACGCCGTCGGCCAGCGCGTCGTACGACAGCACCAGCCGGTGCCGGAGCACGTCGGCGGCGATGTCGAGCACGTCCTGCGGCAGCACGTAGTCCCGGCCGCGCATCAGCGCCAGCCCCCGGGCGGCGGCGATCATGCCGAGCGAGGCGCGCGGGCTCGCCCCGTACGCCACCCAGCCGGCGACGTCGGCCATCCCGTGGTCGGCCGGGGTGCGGGTGGACAGCACCAGCCGGACCACGTAGTCGACCAGCGCGTGGTGCACGAAGACGTTGCTGGCCGCGCGCTGCAGCCGCAGCAGGTCGGCCGGGGAGAGCACCTGGTCCGCCGCGGGCGGCTGGACGCCCATCCGGTAGACGATCTCCCGCTCCTCCTCGCCGGTCGGGTAGTCCACCACGACCTTCATCAGGAAGCGGTCCCGCTGCGCCTCGGGCAGCGGGTAGACGCCCTCGGACTCGATCGGGTTCTGGGTGGCCAGCACCAGGAACGGCTGGGGCATCGGGTAGGTCGTGCCGCCGATCGAGACCTGCCCCTGGGACATCACCTCGAGCAGCGCGGACTGCACCTTGGCCGGCGCCCGGTTGATCTCGTCGGTGAGCACGAAGTTGGCGAAGACCGGGCCGAGCTCGGTGTCGAAGCGGTCGGAGCCGGGCTTGAAGATGCGCGTCCCGACGATGTCCGAGGGGACCAGGTCGGGGGTGAACTGCAGCCGGGAGAAGGTGCCGCCGGCGACCGCGGCGAGCGTCTCCACGGCCAGCGTCTTGGCCACCCCGGGCACGCCCTCGAGCAGGCAGTGGCCCTTCGCCAGCAGGCAGACGAGCATCCGCTCGACCATCCGGTCCTGCCCGACGATGACCCGCTTCACCTCGAAGAGGGCCCGCTCCAGCAGGGCCGCGTCCCGCGCCGGGGTGGACGCCGGGGCCTCGCTGCCGGAAGTCCCGCCGGGCGTGTCAACCATCCGCTCCCCAAACCCTTTCCTGAGCCGCCGTGGCCGGGGCGGTGGCCGGCGCACGCCGGCCCGCACCCGATGCTGCACCGAGCCAACCGCACGACCCGTGAGGAGGGCGTGAGGTCGGCTGAACCGGCCGCGCCGGCTGGCGCGAACGTCACGCTGAGGGGGTCTGCGGGCCCCGCTGCCGCCGTTCGGGTGATCTTCGGACGCGTTGTCGCACCATGCCGTCGCCCTGGTGTAGCTTTGCTCTCGCGTCGGGCGGCTCCCCCCGTGGCCGCCCGACGCCTTATTGTCTGTCGGTGACCGCTCCCGACGACGTCCCCCGGTGCTCCGCCAAGGGCTGCCGGGCGCCCGCGACGTGGACGCTGAGCTGGCGCAACCCCCGCATCCACACCGCGGACCGGGTCAAGCAGTGGCTCGCCTGTGACGAGCACCGCGGCCCGCTGGCCGACTTCCTGGCCCGCCGCGACTTCCCGCTCGAGGTCAGCCCGCGCTAGCGCCGGACGCGGTAGCGGAGGAGGACCACGCCGCCGCCGAAGCGGCGCTCCTCCCGCAGCTCGAGGTCGAGCCGCAGGCCGCGCGGCAGGGCCGGCTTGCCGCCGCCGACCGAGACCGGGTTGAGGTAGAAGCTGCACTCGTCGACCAGCCCGGCCCGCAGCGCGACCGCGGCCAGCTCGGCGCCGGCGACGGACACCTCCGCGGTCGCCGCCCCGACCAGCGCCCGCACGGCGGCCGGGTCGAAGTCGCGCTCGATCCGGGTGCGCTCGCTGGCCACCCGGTCCAGCGTCCGGGAGTAGACGACCTTCTCCGCGGCCTGCCAGACCGCGGCGAACTCCCGCATCACGGCCGAGTCGCCGGCGAAGTCGTCCGGGCGCTCCCAGACCGCCATCACCTCGTACATCCGGCGGCCGAGCAGGTACGTGCCCACCGCCCGCGTGGCGTCGTTGACGTGCGCGTGCACCTCGTCGTCCGGTGCGGCCCAGTCGAAACCGCCGGACTCGTCCTCGAGGTAGCCGTCGAGCGAGGTGATCGCGGTGTACGTGAGCTTCGCCATGCCGGCACCTTAGGGTGACCGGGTGGAGTTGCCGGTGGAGGCGGTGCGGGACGTGGTCCGCCGGGCGCTGGCCGAGGACGCCGCCGGCGACGACGTGACCACCCGGTGGAGCGTGCCGGCCGGCCTGGTCGCCACCGGCACGGTGCGGGCCAAGGAGCCGGGCGTGGTCGCCGGGCTGCCGGTCGCCGCCGAGGTCTTCGCCGCGGTCGACCCGCAGCTGCGGGTCGACCTGCTGTCGGCCGACGGCGCCGCGGTCGCGCCCGGGCAGCCGCTGCTGGCCGTCCGCGGCCCGGCCCGCGCGGTCGTCACCGCGGAGCGGACCGCGCTCAACCTGCTGCAGCGGATGAGCGGGATCGCCACCGCGGCGGCCGCCTTCGTGGCCGCGGTCGACGGCCTGCCGGTGCGGATCCTGGACACCCGCAAGACCGCGCCCGGGCTGCGGCTGCTGGACAAGTACGCGGTGGCGGCCGGCGGCGCCGCCAACCACCGCCGCGACCTGGCCGCGATGGTGCTGCTGAAGGAAAATCACGTGGCCGCCGCCGGCGGGATCACCGCCGCGATCGCGGCGGTGCGGGCCGGGATGGCGGCGGAGGGCCGCGAGCTGCTGGTGGACGTCGAGGTGGAGACCGTCGAGCAGGCCGCCGAGGCGCTGCGGGCCGGCGCGTCCTGGCTGCTGCTGGACAACATGACGCCGGCGGACCTGCGCCGGGCGGTCGCGCTGCGGGCCGAGCTGGCCGGCGACCGGCCGGTCACCCTGGAGGCGTCCGGCAACGTCACCCTGGACACCGTCCGCGGGATCGCCGCCACCGGGGTGGACGCCGTCTCCGTCGGCGCCCTCACGCACAGCGTCCGCGCCCTCGACCTCACCCTGCTCCTGGACCGCTGACGATCACCTTTGCGCGTGTCCTCGTGCGGACACGCCGTACCAGGCGGCACCGCCGGCGAGCCGGCGCGCATAGGTGATCGGCTCGACCATCTGCCGATGCGGACCTGGGCGGGCGGGCCGCGGCAACCCGGGTCGTCGATGCCGTGATCGGGTCGGCTACCCGCCGATGGCCGACATGGGGCGGGCGGGCTGCAGGAAGCCGGGGTCGTCGATGCCGTGGCCGGCCCGCTTGCCGGCGAGCGACGCGACGAACCGCCGGGCCAGCTCGGCGTCGTCCGCGCCGGCCCGCAGCGCGGCGCGCAGGTCGCTCTCCTCGGTGGCGAACAGGCAGTTGCGCAGCTGGCCGTCCGCGGTCAGCCGGACCCGGTCGCAGGCCCCGCAGAAGGGGCGGGTCACCGAGCCGACGATGCCCACCCGGGGCGCCGGCCCGGCGACGGGGGCCCAGGAGCCGCGGTCCGGACCGTCCAGCACCGTCCAGGTCTCCGCCGGGGCGCTGCCGCGGTCCGGGTCCGGCACCGGGGCCAGCTCGTACACCGGGCGGAGCGCGGCCAGCACCTCGTCCGCGGTCACCATGGCCGCGCGGTCCCAGGCGTGCTGCGCGTCCAGCGGCATCTGCTCGATGAAGCGCAGCTCGTACCCCTCCGCCAGGGCCCAGCCGAGCAGCGCCGGCGCCTCGTCGTCGTTGACCCCGCGCAGCAGCACCGCGTTGACCTTGACCGGCCCCAGCCCGGCGGCGCGGGCCGCGGCCAGCCCGGCCAGCACCTGGGCGTGCTTGTCCCGGAAGGTGATCCGCTTGAAGCGCGCCGGGTCGAGCGTGTCCAGGCTGACGTTGACCCGGTCCAGCCCGGCCGCGGCCAGCGCGGCGGCGTCCCGGCCGAGCAGGATGCCGTTGGTGGTGACCGACAGCTCCGGCCGCGGCCGCAGCGCGGCCAGCCGGGCGACCAGCTCCGGCACGCCCCGGCGCAGCAGCGGCTCGCCGCCGGTGAGCCGGACCTCCCGGACGCCGAGCGAGACCGCGACGCCGACCAGCCGGACCAGCTCGTCGTCGGTGAGCAGCTCCGCCTTGGGCAGCCAGGGCAGTCCTTCGGGGGGCATGCAGTATGCGCAGCGCAGCGAGCAGCGGTCGATCAGCGACACCCGCAGGTCGGTCGCCACCCGGCCGTAGCGGTCCACCAGGACCCCGCCGCGCTTCCCCACCCCGCCACACTATGCGCTCGGCGCCCCGGAGGTCGCGGGCTCGTCCCCTCAGCCGGGTCGGGCGGCGCCGATGTAGCCGTCGTACCACATGCGGGAGATCTTCACGACGTCGCCGGTCTGCGGCGCCTGCACGACGCGCCCGCCGCCGATGTAGATGGCGACGTGGTGGATCGTGCCGGGATCGCTCGTGTTGTACGCCCAGAAGACGAGGTCGCCCGGGCGCAGGTCGGACGTGGAGATCCGGCGACCGGAGTTGTACTGGTAGCCCGAGTAGTGCGGCAGGTAGACCCCGACCTGCGCCCAGGCCCACAGCGCCAGCCCGGAGCAGTCGAAGCCGACCGGTCCGCCGGTGCCCCAGGTCGGGCCGGAGTAGTTGCCGCCGCCCCAGGAGTACGGCGTGCCGAGCCAGCGCAGCGCGAGGTCGGCCACCTGCTGGCCCTTGGCCGCGGACGAGCCGCCGGTCCAGCGCGGGGTGCTGCGCCGCGACGACCGGGAGCCGCTCGACGAGGACGACGCGGACGACGCGGACGACGCGGAGGAGCGGCGCTCGGCGGCGGCCGCCGCGGCGGCCCGGGCCGCGGCCTCGGCGCGCAGCCGCCGCTGCCGGGCCGCCTCCCGCGCCGCCGCGATCTCCTGCGCCCGCTTCCACGCCTTGTAGCGGGCGCGCTCCGCGTACAGCCCGTTGAGCCGGATCCGGGCCGCCTCGAGCTGGGTGGCGAGCGAGGCCTTCTGCCGCTGCAGCGTGCCCAGCCGGCTGCGCGCGTCGGCGACCTCCCGGGCCGCCTCGATCCGCAGCCGCTCGGCCCGCTCGGTGGCGGCCTGCTGCTCGGCCAGCAGCCGGCGCGCGGTGGACTCCGTGTTGGCCCGGCGCACGGTGGCCCGGTCCAGCTGGCCGAGCACGTCGAGCTTGCGCCGGCCGGCGTAGTCGAGCAGGTCGGCCCGCTGGAGCAGGTCGGTCGGGCTGCCCGCGTCGAGCAGCGCGGCGGTGGCCGAGCCGACGGTGCTGCCCTGCATGTAGCTGCCCCGGGCGAACTTGCCGAAGTCGGTGTGCGCCTTCTCCACCGCCGCCGCGGCCTTGCGCACCTCGCTGCGGGCCTGCTTGGCCCGGCTGGTGGCCACGCCCAGGTCGACGACGGCCTTGTTGTACCGCTCGACCGCGAGCTCGGCCTTGTCCTGGGCCCGCCGCATCTCGCCGTCCGCGCGGGCGACCAGCCCGGTCAGCCGGCCCACCTCGGCGGCCTTCTGGTTGCGCTCACGCTGGGCCGCGGTGATCTCCCCGGCCCCCGGGTTGCGCGGCCGGGCCGTCGCCTCCCCGGGCGCGAGGCCCACCGCCAGGGCGGCGGTCACCATGACCACCGCCGTCCTGCTCCAGCCCCCCGCAACCCGCACGGCTGCCCCTCTCGCGGCCCATGACGGCGCACAGCCTGCCACGCCTGCCCCACCTGCGCCAGATGCAACAGGACTTTGCTCCAGTCACAGCAGTCACACGGATGCCGATAGTCGGACAAAGGGTCGAGCGGGGGTCAGGGGTCAGCCGGCGAGCCGGTCGAGCAGCTCCGGCAGCACCTGGCCGAGCGGCGCGTCCACGGTGACCGCCGCGTACGGGTCGCCGCGGGTGGCGCCCTGGTTGACGATCGCCACCGGGATGCCGAGCTTCGCCGCCCGGAGCACGAACCGGTGCCCGGACATGACGGTCAGCGAGGAGCCGAGGACCAGCAGCGCCGACGCCCGCTCCACCAGCTCGTAGCCGCGCCGGACCCGGTCCGGCGGCACCGTCTCGCCGAAGAACACCACGTCCGGCTTCAGCGTGCCGGCGCAGCCGGCGCAGCCCACCGGGACGAAGCCGGCCAGCTCCTCGTCCGGCAGGTCGACGTCGCCGTCCGGGTTGACCGCGGTCACCCGGGCCTGCCAGCCCGCGTTCGCGCCGGCCAGCCGGGCGGCCAGCTCCGCCCGCGGGCTCAGCGCGGCGCAGTCCAGGCAGACCACCCGGTCCAGCCGGCCGTGCAGGTCGAGCACGCCGGCGGCGCCGCCGGCCTGGTGCAGGCCGTCCACGTTCTGGGTCACGATGCCGGCGAGCAGCCCGCGCCGCTCCAGCTCGGCGACCGCCCGGTGCCCGGCGTTGGGCCGGGCCCGGTCGATCAGCCCCCAGCCGAGGTGGCTGCGGGCCCAGTAGCGGCGGCGGGCGGCCGGGTCGCCGGTGAAGGTCCGGTACGTCATCGGGGACGCCCGCCGGGCGGTCCCGGTCGGCCCGCGGTAGTCCGGGATCCCGGACTCGGTGGAGATGCCGGCGCCGGAGAGCACCACCACCCCGCCGGCGCCGACCAGCGCGGCCAGCGCGGCCCGGGCGGCGGCGGCCTCGGCCGGCCCCGGCACCGGGCGGGCGGCGGCGACCGCGGTCGCCCGCGCCACCAGCGTCTCCACCCGACGACCGTACGTCGACCCCCCACCCCCCGCACGGCCACTGCCACCCGACCGCCACGCCGCCCGGCCGCCCAGTCGCCGCCCGGCCGCCACGGTCGCGCGCCGAGTGACGCCGCCAGCCGACCAGTGACGCCGCCAGCGGCCGAGTGACGCCGCAGCAGCCGTCACTCGGCAGGCGGCAGCCGTCACCCGCGGACCGGCGGCACCGTCACTGGTGGACCGCCACCGCCCGCGAGGGCGGCGCCCTCGGCCGTGGGTGGGGTCCCGTGGGGGTGCTGCCCGGCGGGGGGCGGGGTGCCGGCGAGTGGGAGGATGGGGACCATGGTCAGCGCGGACTCCTTCGGGGCACGGGGCACTCTCTCGGTCGGCGACGGATCGTTCGAGATCCATCGCCTCGCGGCGGTCGACGGGGCCGAGCGGCTCCCGTTCAGCCTCAAGATCCTGCTGGAAAACCTGCTCCGCACCGAGGACGGCGCCGACGTCACCGCCGACGACGTCCGCGCGCTGGCCGGCTGGGACCCGGCGGCCGAGCCGGACCGGGAGATCCGGTTCAGCCCGGCCCGGGTGGTCATGCAGGACTTCACCGGCGTGCCCGCGGTGGTCGACCTGGCCACGATGCGGGAGGCGATGCGCGACCTCGGCGGCGACCCGGGCCGGATCAACCCGCTGGCCCCGGCCGAGCTGGTCATCGACCACTCCGTGGTGGCCGACCTGTTCGGCACGCCGGACTCGTTCACCCGCAACGTCGAGCTGGAGTACGAGCGCAACTACGAGCGCTACCAGTTCCTCCGCTGGGGGCAGGGCGCGTTCGACGACTTCAAGGTCGTCCCGCCGGGCACCGGGATCGTGCACCAGGTCAACATCGAATACCTGGCCCGCGTCGTCTTCACCCGCGACGGAGCCGCCTACCCGGACACCCTGGTCGGCACCGACTCGCACACCACGATGGTCAACGGGCTGGGCGTGCTCGGCTGGGGCGTCGGCGGCATCGAGGCCGAGGCGGCCATGCTCGGCCAGCCGGTGTCGATGCTCATCCCGCGGGTGGTCGGCTTCAAGCTCGACGGCGAGCTGCCGGAGGGCTCCACCGCGACCGACCTGGTGCTGACCATCACCCAGATGCTGCGCAAGCACGGCGTGGTCGGGAAGTTCGTCGAGTTCTACGGGCCCGGCGTCGGCGCGGTGCCGCTGGCCAACCGGGCCACCATCGGCAACATGAGCCCGGAGTACGGGTCGACCTGCGCGATCTTCCCGATCGACGCGGAGACGCTGCGCTACCTGCGCTTCACCGGCCGGCCGGAGGAGCAGGTCGCGCTGGTCGAGGCGTACGCGAAGGAGCAGGGCCTCTGGCACGCCCCCGACGCCGAGCCGGTCTTCTCGGAGACCCTCGAGCTCGACCTGTCCACCGTGGTGCCGTCGCTGGCCGGGCCGAAGCGGCCGCAGGACCGGGTCACGCTGAGCGAGGCGAAGCACGCCTTCCGGCAGGCGCTGCGCGACTACGCCGACGGCGACGAGTCCGACGGCGCCATGTCGAGCGTGGACGAGGGCGTGGCGGAGAGCTTCCCGGCGAGCGACCCGGTGGCGATCGGGGCCGGCGCCCGCAACGGGGAGCGCGCGGAGCACGCGGTGGACGCCCGGCAGGAACGGCCGTCGCGGCCGACCGCGCTGACGCTCGAGGACGGCACCGAGACCGAGATCGACCACGGCGCGGTGGTGATCGCGGCGATCACCTCGTGCACCAACACGTCCAACCCGTCGGTCATGCTCGGCGCCGCGCTGCTGGCGAAGAAGGCGGTGGAGCGCGGGCTGGAGCGCCGGCCCTGGGTCAAGACGAGCCTGGCGCCCGGCTCCAAGGTGGTCATGGACTACTACGAGCGCGCCGGCCTGGTGCCCTACCTGGAGAAGCTCGGCTTCCACCTGGTCGGCTACGGCTGCACCACCTGCATCGGCAACTCCGGCCCGCTGCTGGAGCCGGTGTCCGCGGCGGTCAACGAGGCCGACCTGGCGGTGGTCTCGGTGCTGTCCGGCAACCGCAACTTCGAGGGCCGGATCAACCCCGACGTGAAGATGAACTACCTGGCCTCGCCGCCGCTGGTGGTGGCGTACGCGCTGGCCGGGTCGATGGACGTGGACATCACGACCGAGCCGCTCGGCACCGGCAGCGACGGCGAGCCGGTCTACCTGCGCGACATCTGGCCGTCCTCGGCCGAGGTGCAGCGGACGATCGACGAGTCGATCGCGAGCGAGATGTACACCCGGGACTACGCCGACGTCTTCGCCGGCGACGAGCGGTGGACCTCGCTGCCCACCCCGACCGGCGACACCTTCGAGTGGGACCCGGAGTCGACGTACGTGCGCAAGCCGCCGTACTTCGACGGCATGCAGCCGGAGCCGGCGCCGGTGACCGACATCGCCGGCGCCCGGGTGCTGGCCAAGCTCGGCGACTCGGTGACCACCGACCACATCTCGCCGGCCGGCGCGATCAAGACCGACTCCCCCGCCGGGCGCTACCTCACCGAGCACGGCGTCGAGCGCCGCGACTTCAACTCCTACGGCTCGCGCCGCGGCAACCACGAGGTGATGATCCGCGGCACGTTCGCCAACATCCGGCTGCGCAACCAGCTGGTCCCCGGCGTCGAGGGCGGCCGCACCCGCAACCTGCTGACCGGCGAGCAGGCCGACATCTACGACGCCTCGGTGGCGTACGTGGAGGCCGGGGTGCCGCTGGTGATCCTCGCCGGCAAGGAGTACGGGTCGGGCTCGTCCCGGGACTGGGCGGCCAAGGGCACCGCGCTGCTCGGCGTGCGGGCGGTGATCGCGGAGTCGTACGAGCGGATCCACCGGTCCAACCTGATCGGGATGGGCGTGCTCCCGCTGCAGTACGCGGACGGCGAGACCGCCGAGTCGCTCGGGCTGACCGGCGAGGAGACCTTCGACGTGGTCGGCGTCGAGGCGATGAACTCCGGCGACGTCCCGCGCACGGTGACCGTGCGGGCGGACGGCCGCGAGTTCTCCGCCGTGGTCCGGATCGACACGCCCGGCGAGGCGGCCTACTTCCGGCACGGCGGGATCATGCCCTACGTGCTGCGCCAGCTCCGCTGAGCCGCCGGGGTCACTCGGCGCCGGAGGGTGCCGGCACGGCGGTGACCACGTGCGACCGGGTCGGGGTGATCGCGGCTCACCGGACCTCGACGACCTCGCCGCGCAGGCCACCGACGGCCGCGACGACCTCGTCGATCTCCGCCGGGCGGACGCCGTGCTCGCGCAGCGACTCGACCAGGTGGGTGGCCACCCGGTCGAAGGCGTCGTCGTCGATGCCCCGGCCGGCGTGCGCCACGACCATCTCCCGGCCGTCGTAGTCGGCCGGCCCGCCGGCGACCTGGCTGATGAACAGGGCCTGGTGCCGGCGCAGCCGGCCAGGTCGACACCCGCGAAGAAGGGCCGCAGCACGGGGTCGACGAGCACCAGCTCGTAGAAAGGGCGGTACCGCTAGGCCGCGGTCGCGCCCTGGTCGCGGCGCCGGCGGCCCGGCCCGCGGCGCGGGCGCCGGCCGGACCCGGCGCGGGACGCCGGCGGCGCGGCCGGCTCCTCCCGGACCACGATCGGCTCGCCGGACCGGCCGAGTGCGGTCACCGCCTGGTGCCCGGGGGCGACCGGGGTCGAGCCGACCGCGATGCCGGCCCGCTCCTGCACCCGGGCGGCGTCCCGGACCTGCTCGGGCAGCAGCAGCGACAGCACCGTGCCGCGGGCGCCGGCCCGGGCGGTCCGCCCGGAGCGGTGCAGGTAGTCCTTGTGGTCGGCGGGCGGGTCGTAGTGCACGACCAGGTCCACGTCGTCCACGTGGATCCCGCGGGCGGCCACGTCGGTGGCCACCAGCACCCGGGCCCGGCCGGCGGCGAACGCGTCCAGCGCCCGCTGCCGGGCGTTCTGCGCGAGGTTGCCGTGCAGCGCGCCGGCGACCACGCCGGACCGGCTCAGCTGCCGGGCCAGCCGGTCGGCGCCGTGCTTGGTCCGGACGAAGACCAGCGTCCGGCCCGGCCGGGCCGCGATCTCGGCGGTGACCGCGACCTTGTCCTCGTGCCGCACGGTGAAGGCGAGGTGGTCCATGGTGGCCACCGGCGCCGCCGCCGGGGCGACCGCGATCGGCACCGGGTCGGTCAGGTACGCCCGGGCCAGCCGGTCCACGCCGCGGTCCAGGGTGGCGGAGAAGAGCAGCCGCTGCCCGCCGGCCCGGGTGAGGTCGAGGATCCGGGTGACGTCGGGCAGGAAGCCGAGGTCGGCCATGTGGTCGGCCTCGTCGATCGCGGTGACCTCGACCTCGGCGAGCGAGCACTCGCCCTGCCGGATCAGGTCGAGCAGCCGGCCCGGGGTGGCGACCAGCAGGTCGACGCCGCGGCGCAGCGCGGCGACCTGGCGGCCGATCGGCGCCCCGCCGAAGACGGCGAGCACCCGCACGCCGGCCGGCTGGCCGAGCGGCGCCAGCGCGGCGTGCACCTGGCCGGCCAGCTCGCGGGTGGGCACCAGCACCAGCCCGCCGGGCGCGCCGGCCGGGCGCCGGCCCGCGCCGGCGGTCAGCCGGGCCAGCATCGGCAGCCCGAAGGCGAGCGTCTTGCCGGAGCCGGTCTCGGCGCGGCCGAGCACGTCCCGGCCGGCGAGCGCGTCCGGCAGCGTCCGGGCCTGGATCGGGAACGGGTGGGTGATGCCGGCCCGCTGCAGCGCGGTGTGCAGGTGCTGCGGCAGCTTGAGCGCGGCGAAGTCGGCCGGGCCGGCCGGGGCGTCCAGCGAGGCGGTCAGCGCGAGCTCCAGCTCGCTCACCGCCTCCGGCCGCGGCGGGCGCGGGCGGGCCGGGCGCGCGGACCGGGACCGCTCGGCGCGGGCCGGCGAGGACGGGGCGTGCGCCGACTGGCCACGCGAGAACTGGGCCCGCGGCGACTGGCCGTAGGCGGCCTGGGCGTGCGGGGACTGAGCCGTCCGGGGACGGCGGGCAGAACGGGACAAGCGGGAACACTCCAGCGGCGGTCGGTGGCCGCTTCCGAGCGTCTCGTGCGCTTGGCGGCCCGGCGGGCAGCTCGCCCGCGGAGAGCGGCGGACAGGACCCGCCGACCTGATCAGCGTACCGGACGCGGCTCGCCGCCGTCGGCGGGCGGCTCCCCCGCCGCGCCGGGCGGGACCAGCGCGCCGCTCTCGTCCACCGCGCCGGGCGTCCGCATCGGCTCCCGGCGGTGGTACGCGGCCTGCCCGATCGCGTGCGCGGCGACCGGCGTGGTCAGCGCGAGCATCACCACGATGAGCACCACCCGGGCGATCGACTGCCCGTCCCCGCCCAGCGCGGTGGCCACCAGCAGCGCGGACACGCCGAGGAAGGCGGCCTTGCTGGACGCGTGCAGCTGCGTGTAGACGTCCGGGAAGCGCACCGCCCCGTACACGCCGAGGGTCATCACGACCAGGCCGAGCAGCACCAGCCCGTCCACCAGCCAGGCGGTCACGGCCCGGCCTCCGGCCGCTCCGGCTGCTCGAACGGCCGCCGGTCACCCAGGTAGCGCCCGGCCGCGAGGGTGGACACGAACGCGAGCACGGCCAGCGCGAGCGCCGCGTCCAGCGCGTACGACTGGCCGTCCCGGGCCGCGACCAGGGCGAGCAGTCCGACCAGCACGAGCACGCCGACGTCGGTGGCGACCAGCCGCTCGTACGCGGTGCGGGCGCGGGCGACCGACACCACGATCACCAGCAGCTGGACGGCCAGCCAGCTGACGCCGACGACGAACACCACCTCGTGCCTCACGGCCACACCCTCCGCTGGTGACGCTGGTAGGAGCGCTCGATCCGGGCCCGTACCGAGTCCGGGTCGCGGGCGTCGACGACGTGGAAGAGCATCACCCGGCGCTCCCGGTCGACCTCGAGCAGCAGAGAGCCCGGCGACAGGCCGACCAGCAGCCCGGTCACCGCGACGCCGAGCGGCGACCGGTCCCCGATCGGCACCAGCACGATGCCGGGCGTGTCGAGCGGGCGCAGGTGCAGCACCCGCAGCCCGACGTCCCAGGTGCCCTGGGCGACCTCGACCAGCACCGAGCCGACCAGCCCGGGCAGCGCGGCCAGCCGGGGCAGCAGCGGGCCGCCGGGGCCGGCCGGGGCGCCCAGCCGGCCCCGGAGCGCGACGGTGAGGACGACCGCGAGCAGCAGCCCGGCGGCCACGTCCCACGGCTCGACGCTGCCGAGCACCAGCAGGTACGTCGCGGTGAGCAGGATCACAGCGACCACCCGGCTCATCGCGCCACCCCCGCTCGCACCGGCAAGGCCGCCGCGGTGAGCAGGATCACAGCGACCAGCCGGCTCACGCGCCACCCTCGCGGCACCCGGCTCATCGCGCCACCCCCGCCAGCACGTCGCCGGCCTGCTCGCTGAGCGCGAGCAGCGGCTCCGGCCACAGCCCGAGCAGCAGCACGGCGGCCGCCAGCACCGCGACCACCGCGCGGGCCGCGGCCGGCGACGGCCGCTGCTCCGGCTGCGGCCGCCAGTAGACGTGCTGGTAGATCTGGAACAGGTAGACGAAGGTCAGCGCGCCGCCGACGAAGAGCAGGACCACGGTGGCCGCGCTGCCGGCCTCGATCCCGGCCTCGAAGAGCGCCGCCTTGCCGAAGAAGCCGGCCGCCGGCGGCACCCCGGCCACGCTGAACGCGCCGACCGCGAACGCCGCGCCGACCAGCGGCCCGCGCAGGTCCACGGCGAGGAAGAGCAGTGCCTTGCCCAGCGCGTTCACCACCGTGAAGAGCACCGCCGCGGCGAACGCCACCGGCCCGCCGACGCCGAGCGCGACCAGCACGTAGCCGGCGTGCCCGATGGCCGAGTAGGCCAGCACCTCCCGGGCGTCCCGCCGCCCGATCGCCTGCACCGCGCCGTAGCTGATGCTGACCGTCCCGATCGCGATCAGCACCCCGCCGGCGTACGACAGCTCCCGGGACAGCAGGCCGGCCTCGAAGCGGAGCAGCCCGTACGCGCCGATGTTGGCCAGCGCACCGGCCAGCACCGCGGCCACCGCCGGCGGGGCGCCGGCGTACACGCCGGGCAGCCAGAAGTGGAACGGGAACAGCCCCAGCTTGACCCCGAACGCGACGAAGAAGAGCACCGCGACGACGACCGCGGTGTTCGGGTCGATCTGCGCCGCCCGGGCCGCCACCGCGTCCATCTCCAGCGTGCCGACGGCGCGGTAGAGGGTGGCCACGGCGACCAGGAAGAGCACCGAGCCGAGCAGGTTCACCACCGCGAAGATCAGCGCCGAGCCGATCGAGCGGCGCTGCCCCCCGACCGCGGCCAGCGCGTACGCGGAGATCATCGCCAGCTCGAAGAAGACGTAGAAGTTGAAGACGTCGCCGGTGAGGAACAGCCCGGTCAGCCCGACGCCGAGGAAGAGCATCAGCGCCGGGAACAGCCGGGACGCGATGCCGTAGAGGGTGCCGTGCACCTGGGCGGCGAGCAGCACCGCGACCGAGACCAGCGCGAGCACCACGCCGAGCGCGTCGGCGCGCAGCCGGATGCCGACGTCGGCCGGCCAGCCGCCGGCGACCAGCTCGACCGGCCCGTCCGCGGCGACCCGGGCGGCGAGCGCGCCGAGCAGCGCGAGCGCGCCGGCCAGCACCGCCGCGGCGGCCCAGCCGACCGCCCGCCGGCGGCCGTCGAGCAGCACGGCGACCGCAGCCGCCGGCCACAGCAACACCAGCGGCGCCACCAGCAAGCTCACCGCCGCACCCCCGCACTGCCCGGCGACTCGCTCCGGGGCGGCTCGGGGACCTCGTCCGGCACCACGGCCTGGTCCCGCTCCACCGCGATGCCCCGCTCCAGCTCCTCCTCGGCCGCCCGCTCCCGGCGGGACAGGTCGTCCAGGTCGACGCTGCGGTGGGTGGCGTAGACCCGGTACGCCAGCGCCAGCAGCAGCGCGGTGACCGCGAAGCCGATGATCAGCGCGGTGAGCGTCATCGCCTGGGTGAGCGGGTCGGCGACCGGCTCGCCGGGGTCCCCGGGCAGGATCGGCGCCTGCCCGCGGCGCAGCCCGGACGCCATCACGGTCAGGCTGGCCGCGTTGGAGATCAGCGCCAGCCCGACCACCACCCGGAACAGGTCGGCCTTGAGCAGCAGGGTGGCGCCGCTGCCGAAGAGCACCGCGACCACGAGGGCGAGGAAGAGGTTCACGGACGCTCGCTCCCGGTCGGGGCGCCGGCGGCCGGCCGGGCCGGCGGGGTCGCGGCCACCAGCTGGATCGTGCCGACGACCGCGCCGAGCACGAGCAGGAAGACCCCGACGTCGAAGGCCACCGCGGTGATCAGCTCCAGGCTGCCCAGGTGGACGACCTCGGCCCCGGGCGCGGGCGCGTGCTGCAGCGGCGCCGCGCCGGCCAGCAGCGGGACGAACGCGACCGCCAGCGCGATCAGCAGCCCGGCGACCGCGACGTGCGCGGCCCGGCGGACCGGCAGCGCCCGCCGCACCGCCGCCTGCCCGAAGGCCAGGTACTGCAGCAGCACGCCCAGCGCCGCGATCACCCCGCCGGCGAACCCGTCGCCCACGTCGACGTAGCCCTTGACCAGCACGGCGACCGCGACCACGAGCACCGGGGCGAGCAGCAGCCGGGCCACCGCCCGGGTCAGCTCGGTGGTCAGCACAGCTTCCCCGGCGCGGCACAGCGGTCACCACAGCTTCCCCCGGCGCAGCACAGCGGTCAGCACAGCTTCCCCGGCGCAGCACAGCGGTCAGCACAGCTTCCCCCGGCGCGGCACAGCGGTCACCACAGCTTCCCCCGGCGCAGCACAGCGGTCACCACAGCTTCCCCCGGCGCAGCACAGCGGTCACCACAGCTTCCCCCGGCGCAGCACGGTGGCCACCGCGAGCATCGCGACCAGCACCACGGTGATCTCCACCAGCGTGTCCAGGCCGCGCAGGTCGGCCAGGATCACGGTCACCGCGTCCTTGCCGTGGGCGTCGTCGGTGAGCGCGAGCTGCCGGTCCGCGGACGGGTCGGCCGGCACCGGCCGGGACAGCCCGGCCCACACCACCAGCAGCACCAGGACGCCGGAGACGATCCCGACGAGCGGGTCCCGGAACCGGCGCGACCCGGTGACCGGCAGCGCCGCCTCCCGCCACAGCACGTCCCGCGGCACCAGCGCGAAGATCCCGACGAACAGCAGCATCAACAGGGTCTCGATGAGCACCGCGACCAGCGCCACGTCGGGCGCGCCGAGCAGCTCGTACGCGACCGCGAGGCTGAAGCCGACCAGGGACAGCGCGAGCACCAGCGACACGTGCCGGCGCAGCGCGGCGACCACCACCGCGGCGGACGCGCAGGCCAGCAGCGCGACCACCAGCGGCAGGTCGCCACCGGCGACCGCGCCCACCCGGTACGCCCCCTCGAACGGGGTCGCCGCCACCCCGACCCCGACCAGCAGCCCGGCCGGCACCAGCACCGCCACCACGCGGCCGCGCAGGTCCCGGACCTCGATGTCGTGGATCGCGTTGGACAGCCGGTTGAGCCCGGACAGGGTGCCGACGTAGAGCCGCTCCGGCCCGGCCGCCTCGCCGGCCCGGCGCAGCAGGCCGAGCACCCGGCCGAGCAGCGGCAGCCCGGCCAGCAGCAGCAGGCCCAGCGCGTACGCGGCCAGCGCCATCACGTTCTCCACCCGCAGGTCCAGGTGGTAGGCCGGGTCGACGACGACCGGCACGCCGGCGGTGACCGTGGCCGCGTCCCCGGCCAGCACCGCGTACGGCCGGACCACGATCCCGCCCAGCAGCACCAGCCCGCCCAGCACGACGACCGGCGCGACCAGCCGGGCCGGCACCGGCCGCGGCTCGACCCGGCGCGGGCCGAGGAACACCCCGGCCCAGAACCGGCCGAGGTAGGCCACGGTGAGCGCCGCGCCGAGCACCGCCGCGACGGCGAGCCAGGTCGAGTGCTCGACCGCGGCGGTGAAGAACAGCTCGTCCTTGAAGAAGCCGACGGTGAGCGGCAGCGCGGCCAGCGCGGCCGCGGCCAGCCCGCTGCCGGCGGCCAGCCACGGCATCGGCCGGGCCAGCCCGCCCACCTCGGACA
This sequence comes from uncultured Actinomycetota bacterium, assembly GCA_963849885.1. Lineage (GTDB taxonomy): Bacteria > Actinomycetota > Actinomycetes > Mycobacteriales > CADCTP01 > CADCTP01. The sequence goes on from CAWKIV010000009.1 coordinate 302,087, forward strand.
GCGTCTTCGCCCCGGTCGCCTCGGTGACCGCGCCGCTGGCCATGAACAGCGCGCTCTTCGCCAGCCCGTGCGCGAGCACGTAGAAGCACGCCGCGGCCGCGCCGGCGGTGCCGCCGACGCCGAGCATCACCACCACGTAGCCGTACTGGGCGACGGTGGAGTAGGCGAGCACCCGCTTGAGCCCGTTCGCGGCCAGCGCGAGCAGCCCGCCGAGGGCCATCGAGGCGAGCCCGACCGCGATCAGCGCGTGCAGCACGGCCGGGCTGCGCTCCAGCAGCGGGTGCACCCGGCTGAGCACGAGCACGCCGGCCGCGACCATCGCCGCCGAGTGCAGGTACGCCGACACCGGCGTCGGCGCGGCCATCGCCCGGGGCAGCCAGAAGTGGAACGGCACCTGCGCGCTCTTGGCCAGCGCACCAATCGCGATCAGCGCGGTGGCCAGGGTCAGCCCCGGCCCGGCGGTGGCCCGGTCGATCAGCTCCGGCACCGAGGTGGTCCCGTACTCGGCCCGCAGCACCAGGATCCCGATCAGCATGAGCACCGCCGACACCCCGGTGACCAGCAGCGCCATCAGCGCGGACAGCCGGGCCTCGCGGCGGTGCCGGTCGAAGCCGATCAGCAGGTACGACACGATCGCGGTGAGGTCCCAGAAGACGAACAGCAGCAGCAGGTCCTGCGCGGTGGCCAGGCCGAGCATGGCCACCAGGAAGAGCACCATCAGCGCGTGGAACCGCGGGCCCTCGGTCCGCGGCCGCTCCTCGTGCTCCAGGTGGCGCGGCAGGTACGCGGTCGCGTAGGTGAAGACCGCGACCCCGACCCCGGCGGCCAGCAGCGCGTACAGCGCGGCGAGGCCGTCCAGCCGGAAGGCCAGCCGCGCCCCCCAGCTCGGCAGCCAGGGGAGGTCGACGCCGTCCCCGCCGGCCTGCCGCCAGGCGAGGACGGCCACGGTGGCCAGCACGGCGATCCCGACCGCGGCGGCGCCGGCGATCCCCGGCCGCCGCCCCCGGCCCGGCGGCCGGACCGCCTCCCGCACCGCGGTGCTCCCTTCGCCGCCGACCCGTTCCGGTCGGCCCACCCTAGAGGTCGGCGGCCGCCCGGGCGGCCTCACAGCCGGGCCCCGGTCTCGCGCGGTCGGCGCCGGTCCGCCGGCCGGCCGCCGGGACGGGCGGCCGGCCGGGCCCGCTCCCCGCGGCCCGGCCACCGGGTGAGGAGCTCCACCGCGAGCGGGGTCGCGGTGAACAGCGACGACCAGGTGCCCACGACGATCCCGACCAGCAGCGCGACCGCGAAGTCGGTGAGCGTGTCGCCGCCGAGCACGGCCAGCGCGCCCAGCACGAACAGCGCGCCCAGGCCGGTGTTCACCGTCCGCGGCAGCGTCTGCAGGCACGCGGTGGTGGCCAGGTCGGCCACCGACCGCCCGCGGCGGCGGCCCCTGAGCAGCTCCCGGACCCGGTCGAAGACCACCACCGAGTCGTTCACCGAGTAGCCGACGACGGTGAGCAGCGCGGCCAGGAAGACCCCGTCGACCGGCTTGCCCAGCCAGGCGAAGACCCCGACCAGCACCAGCACGTCGTGCGCCATGGCCAGCACCGCGGCCGCGCCGAACGCCGGCCGGAACCGCACGGCCAGGTACGCCAGCTGCGCGGCCAGCGCGACCCCGAGCGCGACCAGCGCCTTGCGCCGCAGCTCGGAGCCGAGGCTGGGCCCGATCAGCTCGTCCCGGACCCGCTCGGTCTCCCCGCCCAGCGCGGCCAGCCCGGCCCGGATCCGGTCCAGCTCGGCGTCGTCCAGGTCGCCGGCCCGGACGGTCAGCTGCCGGTCGCCGCTGCTCTGCACCACCGCCTGGTCCACCCCGGCCGCCGCGACCACCCGGCGGGCGTCGGCCACGTCGACCGGCTGCGCGGTGCCGTACTCGACCAGCCGGCCGCCGGTGAACTCGACCCCGAGGTTCAGCCCCCGGGTGGCGATGCCGGCCACCGCGACCGCGACCAGCAGCGCGGACAGCGCGAGCCAGCGGCGGCGGTGCCGCATCAGGTCCGGGCGGCGGCGCAGCAGCCGGCGCCGGACCGCGCCGATGTCGCCCAGCCCGGTCCACCGGGGGCGCCGGGCCAGCCAGCCGCTGGCCGCGCCCAGCTCCAGCAGCGCCCGGCTGAGCACCAGCGCGGTGAACATCGACACCAGCACGCCGACCGACAGCGTCACCCCGAAGCCGCGCACCGGCCCGCTGGCCAGGAAGAACAGCAGGCCGGCGGCGAGCAGCGTGGTCACGTTGGAGTCGGCCACCGCGGACAGCGCGCCCCGGAAGCCGTCCCGGACCGCGGTGCGCAGGCTGCCGCGGGCCGCGTACTCCTCCCGGGCCCGCTCGAAGACCAGCACGTTCGCGTCGATCGCCATCCCGATCGCGAGCACGAAGCCGGCGATCCCCGGCAGCGTGAGGGTGGCGCCGAGCGCGACCAGCACCGCGTACGAGATCAGGCCGTACGCGGCCAGCGCGACCGCGGCCAGCAGCCCGGCCAGCCGGTAGACCGCGAGCACGAACAGGACGGTGAGCAGCACCCCGATCACCGCGGCCCGGGCGCTGTCCCGGATCGCCTCCGCGCCCAGGGTGGCGCCGACCGTGCGCTGCTCGACCACGTCCACCGGCACCGGCAGCGCGCCCGCGCTCACCAGCAGCGCGAGGTCGCGCGCCTCGGCCGGGGCGAACCGGCCGGTGATGACCGTGGACCCGCCGGTGATCCCGACGTCGCAGCGCACGCCCGGGTCGACCCGCGGGGACGAGATGACCCGGCCGTCCAGCGCGATCGCGACCCGCCGGCGCGGGTCGTCCGGCGGCTGGCAGGCCGCGTCCGCGGTCAGCCGCTCCCAGGTGCGCTCGCCCGCGGACCGGAAGTCGACGGTCACCTGCCAGTCGGTGCCGAACCGCGGGTCCGGCGCCGCCTCCGCGCCGGCCACCGCCGAGCCGTCCAGGGCGGCCGGCCCGAGCCGGACCGGCTGCCCGGTCTCGTCCGGGACGGTCCGCTCCCGGCGCGGGTCGGCCGGCGCCCCGGGGGCGGCGGCGTCCGCGGCGCCGGCGCCGAGGACGGGGTGGATGGTCAGCTGCGCGGTGCGGCCGATCACCTCGACGGCCTGCCGCGGGTCCTGCAGGCCGGGCAGGTCGACGATGATCCGCCGCTCGCCGGACCGGGTGAGCTGCGGCTCGGCGACGCCGAGCGCGTCCACCCGGCGGCGGAGCACCTCCAGCGTCCGGTCGGTGGCGGCGCCGTCGGCCCGGGCGGACGGACCGTCCCGGGTCTCCAGCACCACCTGGGTGCCGCCGCGCAGGTCGAGGCCGAGCTTGGGCGGGCGGGTGAGCGACGACGTAGGTGGACAGGACGAGCACGGCGAGCGCCAGAGCGGCGCGCGCCAGGGTGGCACGGGACACGGCAGTGGACCTTCCGGGAAGCGCCGGTACGCCGGCGCGGTGGGCCTGGACGCGAGGTCAGGCCGCGGAAGGCGGAGCCCGGGCGGCGCCCGGGCGGCTGGGGCGGGAGGCGGCGGCGCGGTCGCCGGCCGGCGGTCCCGGCCCGGCCGCGGGGGCCACCACCGGCGGGGTGCCCGGCAGGACCGCCCCGCCGGCCAGGCCCGCGCCGGCAGCGCCCGAGCCGGCGGTGGCCGCAGCCATCGCCCACGCCGGCGCCGCGCCGCCCCGGTCGACGGCTCGATCACCGGTCCGGTCGCCGGTCCGGTCGCCGGTCCGGTCGCCGGTCCGGTCGGCAGTCCGCCCGACCGCTCCCCCGCGGCCGGTCGCCGGTCCGGCCCCGGTCGCCGCGCCCGGTGCGGCGGCGGACCAGCTGGCGCCGAGCGGGGCCGGTGCGGCCGGTGACAGGGGGCCGGTGGGAGTGCGGGCCGCCGTGGTGGGCCCGGCCAGCACCGCGCCGATCAGGGCCAGGGCCAGCGTCAGCCCGCGCGCGGCGGCCCCCCACCGCGCGCCGTCGGGCATCCCGCCCCCGGACCGACCGCCGATCACCCCAGGCTACGGGTCGCCGGCGCCCCGGGCCCGGTGCGCTCGACCGGCACCGAGGGACCCGCGGCCGACCGCACCGGCTCCCGGCGCAGCAGCCGCAGCCCCAGCCGGGCCGCCGGCTCGGCCAGCCGGGCCGCGACCGGCCCGAGCACCGCCATCAGCAGCACGTACGTCGCCGCCAGCGGGCCGACCGACGCCTCCACCCCGGCCGCCACCGCCAGCCCGGCGATGACGATGGAGAACTCGCCCCGGGCCACCAGCACCGACCCGGCCCGGAACCGGCCGAGCGTGCCGATGCCGGCCCGCCGGGCCGCCCACCAGCCGGTGGCCACCTTCGTGGCCAGCGTGACCACGCCGAGCGCCACCGCGACACCGAGCACCGGCGGGATCGCCGCCGGATCGGTCTGCAGCCCGAAGAAGACGAAGAACACCGCGGCGAACAGGTCGCGCAGCGGGGTCAGCACCGCCCGGGCGCTGTCCGCGGCCGGCCCGGACACCGCGATGCCGACCAGGAACGCGCCGACCGCGCTGGAGATGCCGAGCCGGTCGGCGAAGCCGGCCACCAGCAGCGCCAGCCCGAAGACCCGCAGCAGCAGCACCTCGTCGCTGGGCGAGAACACCAGCCGGGACACCAGGTGCCCGTACCGCAGGGCGAGCAGCAGGATCAGCCCGACCGCGGCGATCGCGACCAGCACCCGCCCGCTGGCCCCGACCACGGTCGCCCCGGCCAGCACCCCGGTGAGGATGGGCAGGTAGAGCGCCATCACCAGGTCCTCGATCACCAGCACCGACAGCACCGCCGGGGTCTCCCGGTTGCCCAGCCGGCCCAGGTCGGACAGCAGCTTGGCGGCGATCCCGGACGAGCTGATGTACGTCACCCCGGCCAGCGCCAGCGCCGCCGCCGGGCCCCAGCCGAGCAGCAGCGCGACCACCGCGCCGGGCAGCGCGTTGAGCACGAAGTCGACCAGCCCGGACGGGGCGTGCCGGCGCAGGTTGCCGACCAGCTCGTCGGCGGAGTACTCCAGGCCGAGGGTGAGCAGCAGCAGCACCACCCCGATCTCCGCGCCGGCCTCGATGAACTCCTCGCTGGTGGCCAGCGGCACCAGCCCGCCCTCGCCGAAGGCCAGCCCGGCCAGCAGGTAGAGCGGGATCGGCGAGACGCCGATCCGCGCGGCCACCCGGCCGAGCACGCCGAGCCCGAAGACGACCGCCCCGAGCTCGAGCAGCAGCAGCGAGGTGTGCACGCGGGGCTAGCTCCGCCCGGTCAGGATGTCCGCCACGGCCGCGACGCCCTCCGCGGTGCCGACCACCACGACCACGTCCCGGCCGGCGAAGACGAACTCCGGCCCGGGCGAGGCGAGCACCTCGCCGCCGCGGATCACCGCGACGATGGAGGCGCCGGTGCGGGTGCGGGCGCGGGTGTCGCCCAGCGGCCGCCCCTCGTACGGCGACCCCGGCCGGACCGAGATCTCCTCGCTGACCAGCCCCTCGACCTGCTGCCGGAGCGCGGCCAGCCGCTCGATCACCCGGGTCGCGCCGAGGATCTCGGCCAGCGCGTCGGCCTCCTCGTCGGTCAGCCGCACCTGGGCCACGCAGGCGTCCGGGTCGCGCGCGTCGTAGATCACCAGCTCGCGCCGGCCGTCCCGGTGCGAGACCACGCCGACCCGGCGGCCGGCGGCGGTCTGGAAGTCGTGCCGCAGGCCGATCCCGGGCAGCGGCGTCTCCTCGACGCGGGTGGGCTTCATCCCCCGATGCTGACACGGCAGGATGCCGGCGTGGATCTCGGACTGGCAGGACGCGTGTACGTGGTCAGCGGCGGCTCCCGCGGGCTGGGCCGGGCGACGGCCGAGGCGCTGGTCGCGGACGGCGCCCGGGTGGTGGTCGGGGCCCGGGACGAGGCCGCGGTGGAGCGGGCGGCGCAGCAGCTCGGCGGGCCGGCGCACGCCGTCGGCGTGGTCGCCGACCTGGGCGAGGCCGCGGCGGCGGCGCGGCTGGTGGACGCGGCGCACAGCGCGTACGGCGGGCTGGACGGGGCGCTGGTCAGCGTCGGCGGCCCGCGGCCGGGCACCGCGCTGGGCACCGCCGAGGACGCCTGGCGGGCCGCGTTCGAGTCGGTCTACCTCGGGGCGCTGCGGCTGACCCGCCAGGTCGCCGGCGTGCTCGGCCCGGACGGCGGCTCGATCGCCTGGGTGCTGTCCAGCTCGGTGCGGACGCCGATCCCCGGGCTGGCCATCTCCAACGGGCTGCGCCCCGGCCTGGCCGGGCTGGCCAAGACGCTGGCCACCGAGCTGGGCCCGCGCAACGTCCGGGTCAACGGGCTGCTGCCCGGCCGGGTCGCCACCGACCGGCTGATCGAGCTGGACTCGCTCTCCGGCGACCCGGCCGCGGCGCGGGCCGCCTCCGAGGCCGGCATCCCGCTGCGCCGCTACGGCGAGCCGGCCGAGTTCGGCCGGGTGGCCGCCTTCGTGCTCTCCCCCGCGGCGTCGTACGTCACCGGCAGTGTCATCGCGGTCGACGGCGGCGCGATCCCGACCTGGTGAGCCGCGGTCAGCCGAGCTGCAGCCGGGCGGCGCCGAAGGACACGTTGAAGCGGTCGCACCAGATCGACAGGCTGGCCAGCCGGCGCAGGTCGACCGAGTCGGGGAGGTCGTAGTTCTGGCTGCCGCGGTTGCCCTTGAGCCGGCCCAGGTCGACGTACCGGCCGTCGTCGAAGACGAACCAGCCGTCCCGGCCCGACCGGACCGGCGCGTCGGTCAGCCACACCTTGAGGTCCGGGCCGTTGGAGGTGTCCAGGTCCTCGATCCGCAGCACCCGGCGGCCGCCGGGCAGCCCGAGCACCCGGACCGAGCCGGTGGTGCGGTGCTCGTGCGAGACGAAGCTGCCGCTCGCCAGCAGCACCGGCGCCGCTGAGGTCGCCGGGGCGGGGGCCGGGCGCGACCCGGCCGGCGCCGGCGGGACCGCCGTGCCGGCCCCCGTGCCGGCCGGCACGGTGGGCGCGGCCTCGGCCACGGTGTCGTCGACCCACAGCTTCCACGGCTGGAAGAGCGCCAGCCCGACCGCGCCGGCCGCCAGCGCGGGCACGAGCAGCAGGACCAGCAGCCGGCGGCGCTTCGTCACCCCGCAGACGGTACCGACCCGGCGACGCCGAGGGGCGCCGGTCCGCCGACGTCGCCCGGCGCGCGCTGGCGCTCGAACTGGGTGCGGTAGAGCTCCGCGTACAGCCCGCCGGCGGCCAGCAGCTCGGCGTGCGTGCCGCTCTCCACCACCCGGCCGCCGTCGACCACCAGGATCTTGTCCGCGCCGAGCACGGTGGACAGCCGGTGCGCGATCACCAGCGAGGTCCGCCCCTCCAGCGCCGCGGCCAGCGCGTCCTGCACGGCGACCTCGGACTCCGAGTCCAGGTGCGCGGTCGCCTCGTCCAGGATCACGATGCCGGGCGCCTTGAGCAGCAGCCGGGCGATGGCCAGCCGCTGCTTCTCCCCGCCGGACAGCCGGTAGCCGCGGTCGCCGACCACGGTGTCCAGCCCGTCCGGCAGCCCGGCGACCAGGTCGGCGATCCGCGCGGACTCCAGCGCGGCCCACATCTGCGCCTCGGTCGCCTCCGGCCGGGCGTACCGGAGGTTGTCCCCGATCGTCTCGTGGAACAGGTGCGCGTCCTGGGTGACCACCCCGATGGCGGCGTGCAGCGACTCCTGGGTGACGTCCCGGACGTCCTGCCCGCCGACCCGGACCGCGCCGGACCGGACGTCGTAGATCCGCGGCACCAGCTGGCTGATCGTGGTCTTGCCGGCCCCGGACGGGCCGACCAGCGCGATCAGCTCGCCCGGCGCGGCGGTGAAGGACACCCCGTGCAGCACCTCCTGCGCCGGCGCCTGGTCGAGCACCGCGACGTCCTCCAGCGAGGCCAGCGACACCTCGGTCGCGGTCGGGTACGCGAAGCGCACGTCGTCGAACTCGATCGAGCGCGCCCCGGCCGGCAGCGCCACCGCGTCCGGCTTGTCCGCGACCATCGGCTCGATGTCGAGCACCTCGAAGACCCGGTCGAAGGAGACCAGCGCGCTCATCACGTCGACCCGCACGTTGGACAGCGCGGTCAGCGGGCCGTAGAGCCGGGACAGCAGCAGGGCCAGGGTGACCACGGTGCCGGCGTCCAGCCGGCCGGTCAGCGCGTAGTAGCCGCCCAGGCCGTAGACCAGCGCCTGGGCCAGCGCGGCGACCAGGGTGAGCGCGACGAAGAACATCCGCGCGTACATCGCCGAGACCACGCCGATGTCCCGCACCCGGGCGGCCCGGTCGGAGAACGACCCGGACTCCTGCGCCGGCCGGCCGAACAGCTTCACCAGCAGCGCGCCGGAGACGTTGAAGCGCTCGGTCATCGTCGCGTTCATCGACGCGTTCAGCCCGTACGACTCCCGGGTGATCGCCTGCAGCCGGGCCCCGACCCGGCGGGCCGGCAGCACGAAGACCGGCAGCAGCACCAGCGACAGCGCGGTGATCTGCCAGGACAGCGAGAACATCACCGCCGCGGTGAGGACCAGGCCGATGACGTTGGAGACCACCCCGGACAGCGTCGAGGTGAAGGCCTGCTGGGCCCCGATGACGTCGTTGTTGAGCCGGCTGACCAGGGCGCCGGTCTGGGTCCGGGTGAAGAAGGCCAGCGGCATCCGCTGGACGTGGTCGAAGACCTGGGTGCGCAGGTCGAAGATCAGCCCCTCGCCGATGCGGGCCGAATACCACCGCTGGACCAGCGACAGGCCGGCGTCCAGCACCGCCAGCCCGGCGATGACCAGCGCGATCCGGACCACGGTGCCGGTCGTGCCGCCGCCGGTGATCACGTTGACCACCCGGCCGGCCAGCACCGGGGTGGCCACCCCGACCACCGCGCTGGCCGTCACGGTGAGCAGGAAGATCACCAGGTGCCGCCGGTACGGCGCGGCGAAGCCGGCGATGCGCCGGGCGGTGCCGGGCGCGAGCTGCTGCCGGGTCACCGACCGGTCCTGCCGGTACGACGACATGAGCTGCCACGGATTGTGGCCGCCGGGCACGGTCATCGCCCCACCTCCTGGTCGCCGCAACGCCAGGCTCTCACCACCGGCTTCCGCCGGTCAGCCGTGGGCGAACTCCCCACCCCCGCCGGTCCCGAGGAAATGTCGGTTTCGCCGGCCCGTTCCTCAAGACCGGCGCTGCTGGGCGGCCGCGGCGATGTCGACCAGCCGGCGCAGCTGGCCGGCCCGCTCGGCCGCCTCCTGGTCGGTCCGGGACCGGCCGGCGCCGCCGAGCAGCAGCGCCTTCATCTCCACCACCGCGTCCCGCGGCGGGGCCAGCAGCGCGGCGACCAGGTCGGCGGTGGCCGCGGCCAGCTCGGCCCGCGGCACCACCACGGTGGCCAGCCCGAGCCGGAGCGCCTCGTCGGCCCCCATCCGGCGTCCGGTCACGCAGATCTCCAGCGCCCGGGAGTAGCCGACGGTGTCCAGCAGCGGCGCGGTGCCGCCGAGGTCGGGCACCAGGCCGAGCCCGGTCTCCGCCATCGCCAGCTGGGCGTCGTCGGCGAGCACCCGCAGGTCGCAGGCCAGCGCCAGCTGGAAGCCGGCGCCGATCGCGTGGCCCTGCACGGCGGCCACCGAGATCAGGTCCGGCCGGCGCAGCCAGCTGAAGCCCGCCTGCAGGTCGCGGATGGTCGCGTCCGCCTGCTCCGGCGGCATCGCGGCCAGCTCGGCGATCCCCGGCGCACCCGGGATCCCGCCGGGCGAGAACGCGGCCCGGTCCAGCCCGGCGGAGAAGGCGCGCCCCTCCCCGCGCACCACCACCACCCGGATGTCCCCCGGCAGCGACCGGCCGGCTTCGCGCAGAGCCGTCCACGTATGAGGCGTCTGCGCGTTGAGCCGGTCCGGGCGGTCCAGCACGACGGTGGCGAGCGGTCCGTCCCGCTCCACCCGGACACCAGACCAGTCGACCCCGCCGATGCTGGTCGTGCCGCCGGTGCTGGCCGTGCCGCCGGTGCCGGCCGTCCCGCCCGCACCAGCCGTGCCGCCCGCACCAGCAGTCCCCTCCGTGCCAGCAGTGCTGTCCCTGCCGGCAGTGGAGCCCGCTGTGCTGCCCGTCGTCCCCGTGACCGAGCCGGTCAGGACGAGGCCTTCTTCCGCCGGGTCGCGCCACCGCGGCCCCGCAGCGTCGCCCCGGACTCGCTCAGGATCCGGTGCACGAATCCGTACGACCGCCCGGACGACTCGGCCAGCGCACGGATGCTCTGCCCCGAGTCGTACTTCTTCTTCAGGTCCGCCGCGAGCTTGTCCCGGGCCTGACCCGTGATGCGAGTACCTTTCTTGAGGTCTGTCACTCTTCGACCCTCCGTCGCCTGGGGTGTGGGTCCGCCGCGAGAGTTATTACCCCGCAGCAACCCCATGATCACCCAGGGCAGCGATCAGCACCACTCGACGACGGGATCCCGCGCAAGATTCGATCTTCCGCAGCGCTGCGTCAGGCCAGCGCGACGAGGTCCACCAGGTCGTCGGACCAGGCGTCCTCGTCGCCGTCCGGCAGCAGGATCACCTTCTCCGGCCGCAGCGCCGCCACCGCGCCCTCGTCGTGGGTGACCAGCACCACCGCCCCGGTGTACGTGTCCAGCGCGGCCAGCACCTGCTCCCGGGACGCCGGGTCGAGGTTGTTCGTCGGCTCGTCCAGCAGCAGCACGTTGGCGCCCGAGGTGACCAGCGCGGCCAGCGCGAGCCGGGTCTTCTCCCCGCCGGACAGCGTGCCGACCCGCTGGTCGACCACCTCGCCGGAGAAGAGGAACGCGCCCAGCACCCGGCGCAGCTCGCCGTCGGAGGCCGCCGGGGCCGAGGACCGCATCGTCTCCAGCACGGTCCGGTCCACGTCCAGCGTCTCGTGCTCCTGGGCGTAGTAGCCGAGCCGCAGCCCGTGCCCGGCCACCACCTCGCCGGTGTCGGCCGGCTCGGCGCCGGCCAGCAGCCGCAGCAGCGTGGTCTTGCCGGCGCCGTTGAGCCCGAGCACGACCACCCGGGAGCCGCGGTCCACGGCCAGCGACACGTCGGTGAAGACCTCCAGCGACCCGTACGACTTGGACAGGCCGTCCGCGGTCAGCGGGGTGCGCCCGCACGACGCCGGGGTCGGGAAGCGGACCCGGGCGACCCGGTCGGTCCTGCGCTCCCCCTCGGTGCCGGCGAGCAGCCGCTCGGCCCGCTTGGCCATCTGCTGGGCCGCGGTCGCCTTGGTCGCCTTGGCCCGCATCCGGTCGGCCTGGGCGAGCAGCGCGCCGGCCTTCTTCTCCGCGTTGGCCCGCTCCCGGCGCCGGCGCCGCTCGTCCTGCTCCCGCTGCTGCAGGTAGGTCTTCCAGCCGACGTTGTAGACGTCCGCCTCGGCCCGGATCGCGTCCAGGTGCCAGACCTTGTTGACCACCCGGTCGAGCAGGTCCACGTCGTGGCTGATCACCACCACGCCGCCGGAGTGGGCGCGCAGGAAGTCCCGCAGCCAGGTGATCGAGTCGGCGTCCAGGTGGTTGGTCGGCTCGTCCAGCAGCAGGGTCGGCGCGCCGGAGAAGAGGATCCGGGCCAGCTCGACCCGGCGCCGCTGCCCGCCGGACAGGGTGCCCAGCGGCTGGGCCAGCACCCGGTCGGGCAGGCCGAGGTTGGCGCAGATCCGGGCCGCCTCGCTCTCCGCCGCGTAACCGCCGAGCGCGGCGAAGCGGTCCTCCAGCCGGCCGTACTTCTTGACGGCGGCGTCGCGGACCGCGTCGTCGGCGGCCTCGGCCAGCTCGAGCTGGGTCTTCTCCAGGTCGTGCAGCAGCTGGTCCAGGCCGCGGGCGGACAGCACCCGGTCGCGGCTGAGCACGGCCAGGTCGCCGGTGCGGGGGTCCTGCGGCAGGTAGCCGACGTCGCCGCGGCGGTCGATGGTGCCGCCGTACGGCTGGCTCTCGCCGGCCAGCACGCGCAGGGTGGTGGTCTTGCCGGCGCCGTTGCGGCCGACCAGGCCGATCCGGTCGCCGGGCTGGACGCGCAGGGTGGCGCCGGACAGCAGGATGCGGGAGCCGGCGCGCAGCTCCAGGGCAGTGGCAGTGATCATGGGATGAGGTCCTCGGGTGTCGGGATCCGGCCGGGTCGTCTGCGGCGAGCCGGCCTGATCAGGACGTTCGAGGAGTCACGGCACCCAGTGTACGGGCGGGCGTCACCCGGTTTCCGCCGCGAGCCCCGGCTGGCCGCGCCAGGTGAGCACCAGCTGCAGGTTCTGGTTGCGGGCCAGGGTGGCCAGCAGCGCCTCGGTGGCCGCCGGGTGCCCGTCCGGGTCGAGGGCCCGGTGCACCTCGGCCGCGCCCGGCGACCGGGCCGCCGCGGCCAGCGCGCTGGCGCTGCGGATGCCGCGGGCCCGCAGCAGGCCGAGCACCGGGTCGGTGCGGCCGGTCGCGCCGCGGGCCTCGGCCGGGCCGAGCTGGGTCAGCAGGATCGCCTGGTCGACCCAGTCCACCAGCCGCTCCGGCGAGTACGGCGTCGACACCAGCAGCCCGGCCACGTCGGCGGTGGCCATGTTGGGCACGTTCTCGATGTCCTCCTCCTCCAGCCGGCTCTCGTGCCAGACGGTGAGCCCGTCCAGGTCGGTCAGCGGCTGGCCGGAGCGCAGGCTCGGCACCGCGATGCCGCCGATCCGGATGGCCAGCGTCTGCAGCACCTGCCAGAGCACCCGCGGGAAGACGCCGATCAGGAAGGCGAGCGTGAGCAGCTGCCAGCCGGAGCTCCACAGCACGTCCCCGCCGATCCGGGCCAGCACCCAGGTGCCGATCACGGCGAGGATCATCCGCATCGACGCGGCCACGTACGCGCTGCCGTGCAGGTCCTTCTGCACGTACCGGCGGAAGATCATCTGCAGCGAGAAGAAGTACGCGCCGAGGAAGGCGAAGGTCTCCGGCGTGGACACCGGCGAGAGCGCCTGCACCCACTCCACCGGCGCCGGGCCCGACCCCGGGAACAGCACGGTCGGGTCCGGCACCTGGAACGGCAGCGTGACCAGCCAGCCCAGGGTGACCAGCAGCGTGGACAGCAGCACCGGCACCGTGGTCGTGGCCAGCGGGGTGGTGGCGTCGGCGTCCGAGCGCAGGTACGGCCGGGGGACGCCGGTGACCAGGTCGTCCAGCACGGCCGGGTCCAGCGGCCCGTACGCGGCCTCGAACTTCTGCAGGTAGCCGCTGACCCGCAGCCGCCGGGCCGGGTCGCTCTCGGCGCGCCCGCCGGGCCGCTCGCGCGGGCCGAGCAGGCCGAGCCGCTCCAGGTTGGTCAGGTACTCGTTGAGCAGGCTGGCCTTCTGGTTGGCGATGAACAGGTACCACATCGCCGCCGGCAGCAGGCAGACCACGACCACGAAGACCGTCCGCAGCGTGATCGTCTGCCAGCTCGGCGGCAGCGCGGCCACGCTGGCCACCGCCAGCACCACCAGCGGCATCACCACGAAGATGAACAGCCCGGCCCGCTTCGCCGGGGTGAGGCCGGCCAGCTGGCGCTGCACCGCCGGCACCAGCAGCGCCACCACCACCGCCAGCGTGGCCAGCGCGCCGAGCCACCACCAGCGCTGCACGACCGGCCGGGCGGTGTCGTTGTTCAGCGCGACCACGATCCCGATGCCGACCCAGAAGAGCAGCCCGAAGACCAGGCTCAGCCGGGACGCCGGCTCCCCGCCGGCCCCCGCCGCCCGCCGGGCCGGCTGGACCGCCTCCCCGACTGCCTGCTCAGCCGGCTGCGCCACCGGCTGCCCGGCCGGCTGGTGCTCCGGCGCCGCGGCCGGCTCCCCAGCCGCCTCCCCGACCGGCTGCCGGACCGCTTTCCCGACCGGCTGCCCGGCCGGCTGGTGCTCCGGCGCCGCGGCCGGCTCTGCTGTCACCGTCATGGCTGCCTCCCCCCAGGCTCCGCCACTCCCTTCCAGGAGCCGGGTCGGGCCCGCGCAGATACACGACCGGCGGGCACCGGGAAACTGCGTTGCGGGCCGGCGGGGTCCGGGCGGATCGTCGTCGTCGTGCCTCTCCCGTCCCTGCTGTCCACCACCGCCGCCACGCCGCCCGCCGGCGTACCCGCGGTGGAGGTCGTCGGCCTGCGCAAGGAGTTCCGGCGGAAGGCGCCGAAGGGCTCGTCCGGGCCGCGCACCCGGCGGGTGGCCGCGGTGGACGGGCTGACCTTCGCCATGGAGCGCGGCGAGACGATCGCGATCCTCGGCAAGAACGGGTCGGGCAAGTCGACGCTGGTCCGGATCCTGTCCACGCTGCTGCTGCACGACGGCGGCGAGGCCCGGGTCTTCGGCCACGACGTCGGCTCGGACGCCCGGGCGGTGCGCCGGCTGGTCAACCGGGTGTCGGTGGAGGCGAGCTTCTTCAAGAAGATGTCCGCCGCGGAAAACCTCAGCTACGCGGCCCGCTTCTACGGGATGACCACCCGGCAGACCCGCGACGACATCCCGCGGATCCTGTCCCGGGTCGGCTTCCCGCAGGCCCGCCGGCACGAGCCGATGGAAAACCTGTCCCGCGGCATGCAGCAGAAGGTCGCGCTGGCCCGGGCGCTGCTCACCTCGCCGGTGCTGCTGCTGCTGGACGAGCCGACCACCGGGCTGGACCCGCGCTCGAAACTCGAGGTGCAGGCGTTCGTCCAGGAGATCCAGCAGGAGCACGACGCGACCGTGCTGCTGTGCACGCACGACATGCTCGAGGCCGAGGCGCTGGCCGACCGGGTCGGCATCATCGACCGGGGCCGGCTGCTCCGGCTGGAGGCGCCGGCCGCGCTGAAGGCGCACTACGGCGCGGCCACGATGGAGGAGACCTTCCTCGCCGCCACCGGCCGGGAGCTGGGCAGCGAGGCCGAGGAGGGCGACTCCGAGGACGACGAGCGGGAGGTGTTCGGGTGACCGGGGCACTGGGCACGCCGAGCCGGTCAGGCCCGGCAGCACTGTCGAGCGGGAGGTGTTCGGGTGACCGGGGCACCGGGCACGCCGAGCCGGTCAGGCCCGGCAGCACTGTCGAGCGGGAGGTGTTCGGGTGACCGGGGCACCTGGGCACGCCGAGCCGGTCAGGCCCGGCAGCACTGCCGGGCGGGCCAGATCCGGCGGCACAGCCGAGCGGGAGGTGTTCGGGTGACCACCGCACCGGTCGCGAAGCGGCTGCGCGACGAGCTGGTCGGGCTCGGCGGCGTCGTCGAGCGCAACCTCTACCTGACCCGCCGCTACCTGTGGTGGGAGCTGGCGTTCTTCGTCTGGACGATCGCCAACACGCTCACCATCGTCTTCATCGCCAACGGCGTGCAGGCCACCGGCGGCAACATCGACGTCGCCCGGGCGACGACGTACCTGCTGGTCGGCGCGGTGCTGTGGGCGTACCTGGGGATCATCTTCGAGTTCCTCACCGAGACGGTCGCCTGGGAGCGCTGGGAGGGGACGATCGAGTACACGTTCATGGCGCCGCTGAGCCGGCTGACCCACCTGGCCGGCATGGGCGCCTGGGCGGTGCTGTACGGGCTGGTCCGGGCGATCCTGCTCTTCGGCGTGGTCGGCTTCTTCTTCGACCTGAGCATGCCGGACGCCGACTTCGTGGCCGCGCTGGTCGTGCTGCTGGTCGCCAGCGTCTCGTTCATCGGGATCGGCATGATGACCGCGGTGCTGCCGCTGATCTCGCCGGAGAAGGGCGCCCAGCTCGGCTTCGTGGCGCAGGGCGTGCTGCTGGTGGTGTCCGGCGTCTACTACCCGGTGGAGGTGCTGCCCGGCTGGATGGAGAAGATCGCCGCGATCTCGCCGGCGACGTACGCGCTGGACGGGGTGCGGCGGGCGATCATGGACGGCGAGGGGCTCGGCACGATGGGCCGGGACCTGTTCCTGCTGGCGGTGATCGGGCTGGTGTGCATCCCGCTCGGGCTGGCGCTGTTCACCGCCGGCGAGCGCTACGCCAAGCGCCACGGAAAGCTCAAGCGATCCGGCTGAGGCTCACGCGGTCGGGGTGACCGGCGCCGGCCGCAGGGTGAGCACCGGGACGCGGAGCTCCGGCAACGCGGCCCGGTCGACGCGGTCCAGCACGACCAGGCCGACGCCGTCGACGGCGGCCGGGGTGACCGCGGCGGCCGGCAGGAAGCGGAACTCGGGCTCCGCGGCCGCCTCGGCGGCCATCGCGGCGAGGTCGGCCTCGGTGGGCGGCTTGGCGATCGGGGTGGACACCGTGCCGCCGCCCGCGGCGCGGACCGGCGCCGGCAGCTCGTCCGGCAGCGGCAGCGGCGGCCGGTCCGGGGTCACCCAGAGCGTGCCGCCCGGGGTGCACAGGCCGCCGAGCAGCCCGGTCGCGGTGTCCTCCGGCCCGGCTACCGCGTCCTCGCCGTCCTGCAGCGCGGCGATGGCGGCGGCCTGCTCCGGGTCCGGCTCGTCCAGCCCCAGCAGGCCGAGCGCGGTGACCAGCGGCAGCGGGTCCGGCCGCCCGCGGCGCACCGGCCAGCGTGGGAAGGCGGCCGGCGGCCACACGTACGGCAGGTCGTCCGGCTCGGTCGGGAAGAACCGGCGGTAGTGCGCCGGGTCCTTGCGCAGCAACGCCGACCGGTGGCTGACGTGCACGGCCTCCTCCCCCAGCCACGGCGGCAGCTGCCCGCCGGCCCGCAGCGCGGCCGGGTCCGGCACCCGGCCGCCGGTGAACCCGAGCAGCGCGACCCGGGTCGCGTCCGCCCGCCCGCGCGCCTCCCACGCGTCGCACACGTCCAGCCCGTAGCGGACCAGCGCCGGGGTGAAGCCGCGCCACATCCGCACCGCCGGGTGGTTCTTCCAGCCGTACTTCGGCCAGGTCAGCGCGCGCAGGATCTGGTACGTCTCCACCCGCTGCTTGCCGAGCCGGCGGTCGTCCAGCACGGCGGCGCTGGCCACGAAGTCCGGGTAGGGCAGGAAGGTCTGCACGCATCCCCGGTACCCACCCGGCCGCGACCTAGCATCCGCGCTCAGGACGCGGGTGAGGTGACATAGCTGTGGCCGGTCGGGGCCGTCCACAGCAGGTCGGCTCCCGGGCCGGCCCGGACCGTCCACTGTGTCTGGTGCTTGAGCCGGTGGTGGTGCCGGCACAACGCCGCCAGGTTGGCCGCCTCGGTGGGTCCCTCCGGCCATCGGACCAGATGATCGAGGTCGCAGCGGCGCGCGGGTTGGCGGCAGCCGGGGAAGCGGCAGGTGCGGTCCCGGGCGCGGACCAGGTCGGCGAGGGCGGCCGACGGGGTGTAGGTGTCCCGGCCGACATCCGTCACCACTCCCGTGACCGGGTCGGTGGTCACCTTCCGCCACCGGCCGGTGCGGGCCAGCCGACGGGCCGTCGACGCCGGCACCGGACCGTATCCGGCCAGCTCGCCCGGCTCCGCGTCCAGACCCAGCGCGGTGGCGGCGGGCACGGTCACGTGCACGGTCGCGACGACCGCCGGCCCACCTCCGACGCCGCCAGGGCCCAGGCAGACGGTGGGCGCAGCAGGACCGTCCGACGTCTCCGGCTCAGAGGGCGCGGCCGCACCGACCACCGCGGGCATGGCTGTTGCGTCCGCGGCGGGACCGGCCGGCGCCGCGGGTCTCGCCGCACGCGCGGGCGCAGTGAGCGCTGTGGACGCTGTGGCTGGAGCGAGGACCGCGGCGACCAGGGCGTCGGCGCGGCGGGCGTCCATGCCGCGGGGGTCGCCGGCCGGGGCGCAGCGGGCGAGCCGGTCGACCCGCGAGTAGACAGCCACGGCCGAATCGGCCGGTAGCAGGGCCCACAGCTCGGCCATCCCGTCCCGCAGGGGCCGCACTCTCACCTCGCGGCCGGCCACGGCATGCTCGTGCCGGGCCTCGGCGGCCGCCGGGTCGACCGCCAGCACCGCGCGGGACAGCGACGCCCGCAGCTGGCCGACCGTCTGCCGGCCGGCCCGCGGCAGCACCCGGGCCTCGACCGCGCCGGCGGTCGGATCGTCGAGCACCGCCACCGCGTCGACCACGGCCCGGACCTTCGGCAGATCCAGCTCCCCGGCCCGCAGGGCCGCCGCGGTCGCCGGCAGCCGGGTCAGCTCCACCGCCGTGTGCAGCCGGACCCCCGCCGCCGGGCGGGACAACCGCAACGCCGCGGCGACCTCGTCCACCGCGAACTCGCTCACCTCCGGCACGCCCGGGTGGCCCGCATCAGGCGCCATCGGACCGCGCGCGGACGACCGGTCCAGCAGCTCCCGCGGCCGCCGCCGGGCCAGCTCGGCGATCGCCGCCAGCTGCCCCGCCGCCGCCCAGGCCGCCAGCCGCTCCCACGCCCCGATCAGCTCGACCAGCTCCCCGTCGTCCACATCGGACGGAGCGGGAGCGGCCGCGGCGGAGCGGACGTCGGAGTCGAACACGAGTTCGATCTTAGTGGCGCGGAACGGCGTCGGGACCGTTGTCCACAGCCCCGTCCGGGTGGTGATGAGCGCCGCCCGAGGGGCCGGCATCGTCCTAGCATCCCGGCATGCGACTGACCGTGCTGGGCGGGAGCGGGGCGTGGCCGGCGGCCGGTGGCGGCTGCAGCGGTTACCTGGTCGAGCAGGACGGCTTCCGGCTGCTGGTCGACCCCGGGTACGGGACGGTGCCCCGGCTGCTCGGCCTGCTGCCGGCCGCGGCGGTGGACGCGGTGCTGGTCACCCACGGCCACCCGGACCACTGCGCCGACCTCAACCCGCTGCTGCGGGCGCGCAAGCTGGCCGGCGGCGATGCCCCGGTGCTGCCGGTGCACGCGCTGCCGGGCGCGCTGGACGCGGTGCTCGCCCTGGACGAGCCGCGGATGCTCGCCGACCGGTACGAGCTGCACGACCTCGCCGCCACCACCGCGGTCGGGCCGTTCGCGGTACGGACGGTGCCGCTGCCGCACTTCGTGCCGAACCTCGGCGTCCGGCTGACCGCCGGCGGCACCGCGCTCGCCTACACCGGCGACCACGCGCCGGACCCGGGAGTGGTCGAGCTGGCCCGGGACGCGGACCTGCTGCTGGCCGAGGCGTCGTTCGCCGACGCGGTGCCCGAGGCGCAGGCCGGCGGGCTGAGCTGCGCCGCGGACGCCGGCCGGGCCGCCGCCGCGGCGGGGGCGCGGCGGCTGGTCCTGGCCCACCTCTTCCCGACCACCGACCCGGCCGCGGCTCGGGCGGCGGCCGCGGCCGCCTACGCCGGCCCGGTCGACGTGGCCGTCCCCGGCCTGACCGTCGACCTCTAGGCCCGGGCGGGACGCCGCGGCCCGGCCGTCGACCTCTAAGCCGGGCGGGACGCCGCCGGCCGGGACGCCGCCGGCCGGGACGCCGCCGGCCGAGACGCCGCGGGCGGGACGTGGCCGGTCGGGAGCTGGCGGAGTCTGCCGGTGCCGCGGACCGGCGGTCGGGTGAGCGGCCCTGCAGGACGGCGACCAGCACGGCGCCGGTCAGGCCGAAGGCGGCGCCGGTGGCGTGCGCGCCGGCTACGACCTGGCGACCGCGAGCACGGCGGCGAAGCAGGCCACCGCGACCGCACCGCCGACGTGGGTGGCGGCCTCGAAGGCCCGGCCGCGACACCCCGCCCG
The DNA here is from genome assembly GCA_963849885.1 of uncultured Actinomycetota bacterium. GTDB lineage: Bacteria > Actinomycetota > Actinomycetes > Mycobacteriales > CADCTP01 > CADCTP01. The sequence goes on from CAWKIV010000009.1 coordinate 321,619, forward strand.
GCGTCCGGACCGATGCCGAGCGTGTACTCCTTCAGCCCGGTCGAGGAGAGGCTCAGCGCGGCGCCGACCAGCAGCAGCGGCGGCAACAGGTCGCGCAGGTAGGACGGGCCGGCCGGCCGCCAGCCAGGCCAGCCCGGTCCCGCCGGCGGCCAGCCCGGCCACCGCGACCGGGACCGAGCCGAAGCGCCGCCGCAGCGGGGTGACCAGCAGCGCCCCGGCGAGCACGATGCCGACCCCGACCGGCAGCAGGGCCAGGCCGGCCCGGGTCGCCGAGAGCCCGAGCTGGTCCTGCAGCTGCGCGCCGCCGGCGGCCAGGAAGGCCCACACCGAGACGCCATCCCCAGGGGTCAAGCGAGCAGGACCTCGGCGCCGACCACCCGGTAGCCGGCCGCCAGGAAGGCCCGCACCGAGACGCCATCCCCAGGGGTCAAGCGAGCAGGACCTCGGCGCCGACCACCCGGTAGCCGGCCGCCAGGAAGGCCCGCACCGAGACCCCATCCCCCAGGGGTCAAGCGAGCAGGACCTCGGCGCCGACCACCCGGTAGCCGGCCGCCAGGAAGGCCCGCACCGAGGCGACGTTGGCCGGCGCCACCTGCGCCCACAGCGGCTCGCCCGGGGGCACCAGGCCCGGCGCGGCGGCGGCCAGGCGGCGGCCCAGCCCGCGACCGCGGTACGCCGGGTCGACCTCGACGGCCACCTCCCAGCGGCCGGCCAGCCCGCGGCCCAGCACCAGCAGCCCGCCGGGGACCTGGTACGCGCGGACGTCGACCCGGTAGCGCTCGGCCCGGGCCACCCGCGGGTGCTCGGCGGCCGCGACCCGAGCCAGCCCGGGCAGCGCCAGGCCCGCGGCGGGAGCCTGCCCAGGCACCGCCAGCCCGCGGCGGGAGCCTGCCCGGGCAGCGCCAGGCCCGCGGCGGAGCCGGACCCGGCAGCGCCAGGCCCGCGGCGGGAGCCGGCCGGGCACGCCGGGCCCGCGGCGGGAGCCTCCCCGGGCAGCGCCAGGCCCCGGCGAGCCGCCGACGCCGGGCCCGGAGCCGGGCACCGCCAGGCCCGCGGCCGGAGCCGGACCCGGCAGCGGGACGCCCGCGGCCGGGGCGACCAGCACCGCGTCCGGCGCGCCCGGCTCGGCGCCGACCCGGTCGGCCAGCGCGGCCAGGAACCGGGCCGCCAGCGGCGCGGACAGCGAGCCGGCCGGCAGCACGGAGCGCACCCACTCCGGCGGGACGTCCGCGGCGACCACGTGGTGGGCGGTGAAGCCGAGCACGGCCGCCACCGCTCCCCCGGCCGCCCGCGGCAGCACCCTGACCGAGCCGTCGGCCGGCGGCGGGCACCCGGCCGCCACCGCCGCGAGCACGCCGGCCAGCCCCACAGCCCCGACGGGAGCGGCGCTCACCGCGGCGGCGGGTCGCCGAAGGTGATGCGGGCGGACCCGAAGGCCTGCAGCACCCGGCCGGTCACCGCCCCGCTCTCCCCGAGGGTGATCTGCACGGCGTGGAAGAGGGCGCCGCGGTCCTCGGGGCGACCGTCGTCCGAGGCGCAGATCCCGCGCAGGTGGGAGCAGACGCCGGTGCCGCCGCCGCCGGAGACGACGAAGCGGATCCCCTCGTGCACGTGCTGGTCGAAGAGCAGCGCGTGCGCGGAGCAGACCAGCGTGACCCGGTGGCGCCGGACCAGGTCGAGGAAGTCCCGCTCGCCGACGCTGAACCCCCACTCCGGGTGCGGTGCGAGCCGGTCGCCGAAGCGCGGCGGCGGGTGCAGGAGCACGACCCGGTGCGGCTCGGCCGCCGCCGTGAGCGTCCGGTCCAGGAAGTCGAGCGTCGCCGCGGACGGACCCACGGTCCCTTCCGGCGTCTCCCGCGGCGGCGCGTCGAGCGCGACGAAGCGGGTGTGGCCGTACGCGAAGGTGTAGTCGGCCGGACCGTGCACGGCAGCCCAGGCCCGGCGCCCGCCGGGGTCGTCCAGGTCGTGGTTGCCGACCACGCAGACGTCGGGGCACGGCAGCCCGGCCACCAGCCGCAGGTAGTGCCGGTGCCGGTCCGGCGTGCCGGGACCGGCGAAGTCACCGAGGTTGGCGAGGAAGACCGGCGCCGGTCGCAGCGCGGCCACCTGCGTCAGCAGCTGGCCGAAGATGCCGTCCGCGGTCGGGTCCGGCCACGCCCCGCTGTCGCCGACCACCACGAAGGAGAACGGGTACCGGACCGGGGCGGCGCCGATCCGGTCCGCCATGACCTCGTTGCGGCCCCGCGGCACCGGTGGAGTCAGACGTTGAAGCCGAGCGCGCGCAGCTGCTCGCGGCCGTCGTCGGTGATCTTGTCCGGACCCCACGGCGGCATCCACACCCAGTTGATGCGGAAGTCCGTGGCCAGGCCGCCGCCCGGGCCGCCGGTCAGCGCCTCCCGGGTCTGGTCCTCGATCACGTCGGTCAGCGGGCAGGCCGCCGAGGTCAGCGTCATGTCCAGGGTGACGAACCTGTCCTCCCCCACCTGCACGCCGTAGACCAGACCCAGGTCCACGACGTTGATGCCGAGCTCCGGGTCGACGACGTCGCGCATGGCCTCCTCGACGTCGTCGACGGAGATGGTGGCCTCGCTCACGCCGGCGCCTCCTCCCGTGCGGCGACGGCCTGTGCCGTCGCGTCCTTCCACGCCATCCAGCCGAGCAGCGCGCACTTGACCCGGGACGGGTACTTCGACACCCCGGCGAACGCGACCGCGTCCTCCAGCACGTCCTCGTCCGGCTCCATGGTGCCCTTCGACTGCATCAGCCGCAGGAACTCCTCGTGCACGGCCAGCGCGTCGTCCACCGGCTTGCCGACCACCAGGTCGGTGAGCACGGAGGTGGACGCCTGGCTGATCGAGCAGCCCGCCCCGTCGTACGACACGTCCTGCACCACCCCGTCGGCCACCCGCACCCGCAGCGTCACCTCGTCCCCGCAGGTCGGGTTGACGTGGTGGACCTCGGCGTCGTACGGCTCGCGCAGCCCGCGGCCGTGCGGGTGTTTGTAGTGGTCCAGGATGATCTCCTGGTAGAGCGAGTCCAGCTTCATCCGAAGACCCTCTTCACCTCGTCCAGCCCGGCGACCAGCGCGTCGACCTCGTCCCGCGTGGTGTACAGGTAGAACGACGCCCGGGTGGTGGCCGGGACTCCGAAGCGGTCGCAGACCGGCCGGGCGCAGTGGTGCCCGGCCCGCACCGCGACCCCCTGCTCGTCCAGCAGCTGGGCCACGTCGTGCGGGTGGACGCCCTCGACGACGAAGCTGACCGCGCCGCCGCGGTCGACCACCGTGTCCGGGCCGATGATCCGCACCCCGGGCACGTCGCGCAGCCGGTCCAGCGCGTACCCGGTGATGTCCCGCTCGTGCGCGGCGATCGCCGGCATGCCGAGGGCGGTCAGGTAGTCCACCGCCGCGCCCAGCCCGACCGCGGGGGCGATCGGCATGGTGCCGGCCTCGAACTTGTACGGCAGCGGCGCGTACGTCGAGCCGGTCATCTTCACCGTCTCGATCATCTCGCCGCCGCCGAGGAACGGCGGCAGCTCGGCCAGCACCGACTGCCGGCCCCACAGCACCCCGATGCCGGTCGGGCCGCACATCTTGTGGCCGGTGAAGGCGAGGAAGTCCACGCCCAGCGCGGTGACGTCCACCGGCAGCTGCGGCACCGCCTGGCAGCCGTCGGCCACCACCAGCGCGCCGGCCTCGCGGGCGCGCCGGGCCACCTCGGCGACCGGGTTGAGGGTGCCCAGCGTGTTGGACACCAGGACCAGCGAGACCACCTTGGTGCGCTCGGTGATCAGCGTGTCCAGCTCGGACAGGTCCAGCCGACCCTCGTCGGTGATGCCGAACCAGCGCAGCGTGGCGCCGGTCCGCTCGGCCAGCAGCTGCCACGGCACGATGTTGGAGTGGTGCTCCATCTCGGTGACGACGATCTCGTCACCGGGACCGATCTGGTACGGCGAGCGCCAGGCCAGCGTGTTGGCCACCAGGTTGAGCGCCTCGGACGCGTTCTTGGTGAACACGACCTCCTCGCGGGCCGGGGCGCCGATGAAGTCGCGGACCTTGTCCCGGGCGCCCTCGTACGCCGCCGTCGCCTCCTCGGCCAGCACGTGCTGGGCCCGGTGGATGTTGGCGTTGTGGCGCTCGTAGTGCTCGGCCAGCGCGTCCAGCACCGCCCGCGGCTTCTGCGAGGTGTTGGCGCTGTCCAGGTAGACCAGCCGGCGGTCGCCGTGCACGAGCCGGTCCAGGATCGGGAAGTCCTTGCGGACGGCCTCCACGCTGAAGCCGTCCATCACGACACCGCCGCCCCGGCGAACCGCTCGTAGCCGGAGGTCTCCAGCTCCTCGGCCAGCTCCTGGCCCCCCTCGGCCACGATCCGACCACTGACGAAAACGTGCACGAAGTCCGGTTTCACATACCGAAGGATGCGCGTGTAGTGCGTGATCAGCAAGGTCCCCACGCCGGTGTCACGCACCCGGTTGATGCCCTCGGACACGATCTTGAGCGCGTCGATGTCCAGCCCGGAGTCGGTCTCGTCCAGGATCGCGATCTTCGGCTTGAGCAGCGCCAGCTGCAGGATCTCGTGCCGCTTCTTCTCGCCGCCGGAGAAGCCCTCGTTGACGTTGCGCTCGGCGAAGGCCTTGTCCATGCCGAGCTCGGCCATCGACGCGCCGACCTCCTTGACCCAGGTCCGCAGCTTCGGCGCCTCGCCGCGGACCGCGGTGGCCGCGGTGCGCAGGAAGTTGGACACCGTCACCCCGGGCACCTCGACCGGATACTGCATGGCCAGGAACAGGCCGGCCCGGGCCCGCTCGTCCACGGTCATGGACAGCACGTCCTCGCCGTCCAGCAGCACGCTGCCGCGGGTCACCACATACTTCGGGTGGCCGGCGACCGAGTAGGCCAGGGTGGACTTGCCCGACCCGTTCGGCCCCATGATCGCGTGCGTCTCGCCGGACCGGATGGTCAGGTCGACGCCCTTGAGGATCTCGTCGGCGGCGCCCTCGACGGACACGTGCAGGTCGCGGATCTCCAGCGTGGACATGCGTCAGCTCTCCAGTCGGACGAGCACGGTGTCGTCCTCGATCGTGGTCTCGTAGACAGGGACCGGCTCGGTGGCCGGCAGCCCGATCGGCTTGCCGGTGGTCAGGTCGAAGCGGGAGCCGTGCAGCCAGCACTCCACGGTGGTGCCCTCCACCTCGCCCTCGGACAGCGGGATGTCGGCGTGCGAGCAGTTGTCCCGGATCGCATACACCTGGCCCTGCGCGCGGACCAGGCACAGCGGCTCGCCGTCCACCTCGACGGCGACCGCCTCGCCGTCCGGCAGGTCGGCCAGCGGGCAGGCCTTGCTCCAGCTGGTCACGCGCCCACCGCCTCGAGCTCAGCCTCGATCGCCGCGGTCAGCCGGTCGGCCAGCGCGGGCACCCCGAGCCGGGCGATCACGTCGGCGAAGAAGCCGCGGACCACCAGCCGGCGGGCCTCCTCGGCCGGGATGCCGCGGGACATCAGGTAGAACAGCTGCAGGTCGTCGAAGCGCCCGGTCGCGCTGGCGTGCCCGGCGCCGGCGACCTCGCCGGTCTCGATCTCCAGGTTGGGCACCGAGTCGGCCCGGGCGCCGTCGGTGAGCAGCAGGTTGCGGTTGAGCTCGTACGTGTCGGTCTGCACGGCCTGCGGGCGGATCCGCACGTCGCCGATCCAGACGGTGTGCGCGTCCCGGCCCTGCAGCGCGGACTTGTAGGTCACCCGGCTCTTGCAGTGCGGCACGGCGTGGTCGACGTACAGCCGGGACTCCTGGTGCTGGCCGGCGTCGGCGAAGGACAGCCCGAGCAGCTCGGCGTCCCCGCCCGGCCCGGCGTAGCGCACGGTCGAGCTGACCCGGACCAGGTCGCCGCCGAAGGTGACCACCGCGTGCCGCAGCCGGGCGTCCCGGCCGAGCAGCGCGGCGTGTGCGGCGACGTGCACCGCGTCGTCGGCCCAGTCCTGCACGCTGACCACGGTCAGCGAGGCGCCGTCGCCGACCCGCAGCTCGACGTTGGCGGCCAGTCGGGCCGAGCCGACGTGGTCCAGCACCACCGCGGCCTCGGCGAACGGCTCCACGTCGATGAAGAAGTGCCCGTACGCCGACTCGCCGCCGCCGCGCAGGGTGACCATGACCGGCTCGGCCAGGCTGGTGCCCTTGGGCACGGTGACCAGGTGCGCCCGGCGGACCCGCTGCAGCGCCAGCGCGCTGACCCGGTCGGCCGGGGCCAGCACCGAGCCGACCGGCTCGGCGTCCCCGGCGACCTCGCGCACCTCGACCTGGTCCGGCGCGGCCACCTCGACGGTCAGCTCACCGGGCTCGGCCAGCGGCTCCAGCAGGTCGCGCAGCCGGCGCAGCGGGGTGAACCGCCAGTCCTCCTCGCGGCCGGTCGGCACCCCGAAGGCGTCCGGGTTGGTCGAGGTGAACCGCTCGGTCACCGGCCGGTCGCCCGGGCCGTGCGAGTGGCCGCCGGCGGTGGACGCGCCCGGCGGCACCGCGGTGCCCTTCGCCGGGCGGGCCGGCGGGCCGGCCTGCGCGCCCACCCCGGGCGCGAACAGCTCCCCGGCCAGCGCGGCGCGCTCGGCCGCGCCCTCGTCCGGGGCGTCGGCCGCGCCGGCCCCGGCCACCAGCGGCCCGCCGGCCGGCGCCGCCGGAACGCCCGCCGCACCCGGGGCCGGGTCGGCCAGGATCTCGGCGCCCGGCTCGCCGGGCGCCGTCTGGGAGGACTGCATCAGCCGACGGCCCCTTCCATCTGCAGCTCGATCAGCCGGTTGAGCTCGAGCGCATACTCCATCGGCAGCTCGCGGGCGATCGGCTCGACGAAGCCGCGCACGATCATCGCCATCGCCTCGTCCTCGGTCAGGCCGCGGCTCATCAGGTAGAACAGCTGCTCCTCGCTCACCTTGGACACCGTCGCCTCGTGCCCCATGGACACGTCGTCCTCGCGGACGTCGACGTACGGGTAGGTGTCCGAGCGGCTGATCGCGTCGACCAGCAGGGCGTCACACTTCACCGTGCTCCGGGAGCCGTACGCGCCCTCGTTGACCTGCACCAGCCCCCGGTACGAGGTGCGGCCGCCGCCGCGGGCGACGGACTTGGAGATGATCGTCGAGGACGTGTGCGGCGCGGCGTGCACCATCTTGGCGCCGGCGTCCTGGTGCTGGCCCTCGCCGGAGAAGGCGATCGAGAGCACCTCGCCCTTGGCGTGCTCGCCGACCATCCAGACGGCCGGGTACTTCATCGTCACCTTGGAGCCGATGTTGCCGTCGACCCACTCCATGGTCGCGCCCTCGTGCGCGATCGCGCGCTTGGTGACCAGGTTGTAGACGTTGTTCGACCAGTTCTGGATGGTGGTGTAGCGGCAGCGGGCGTTCTTCTTCACGATGATCTCGACGACCGCGGAGTGCAGCGAGTCCGACGAGTAGATCGGCGCGGTGCAGCCCTCGACGTAGTGCACGTACGCGCCCTCGTCGACGATGATCAGCGTCCGCTCGAACTGGCCCATGTTTTCCGTGTTGATCCGGAAGTAGGCCTGCAGCGGGATGTCGACGTGCACGCCCGGCGGCACGTAGATGAACGACCCGCCGGACCAGACCGCCGTGTTGAGCGAGGCGAACTTGTTGTCGCCGACCGGGATGACCGTGCCGAAATACTCCCGGAAGAGCTCCGGCTGCTCGCGCAGCGCGGTGTCGGTGTCCAGGAACAGGACGCCCTGCTGCTCCAGGTCCTCGCGGATCTGGTGGTAGACGACCTCGGACTCGTACTGCGCGGCCACGCCGGAGACCAGGCGCTGCTTCTCCGCCTCCGGGATGCCCAGCCGGTCGTACGTCGCCTTGATGTCCTCGGGCAGCTCGTCCCAGGTGGTGGCCTGCTTCTCGGTCGAGCGGACGAAATACTTGATGTTGTCGAAGTCGATGTCGGCGAGGTCTGCGCCCCAGGTCGGCAGCGGCTTCTTGTGGAACAGCCGCAGCCCCTTGAGCCGGAGGTCGAGCATCCACTCCGGCTCGGACTTCTTCGCCGAGATGTCCCGGACGACCACGTCGGACAGCCCCCGCTTGGCGGCGGCGCCGGCGACGTCCGGGTCCGACCAGCCGAACTTGTAGCGGGACAGCTGCTCGATCTGCTGGTCCTGGGTCAAGGTCATGCTCGCGTCCCTCCGAGGGAGCCGGGTGTGCTGGATGTGCCGGGTGCGCCGGGGATGTAGGTGGTGCAGACCGCGTCGCCGCGGGCGATGGTGGCCAGCCGCTGGACGTGGGTGCCGAGCAGCCGCTCGAACGCCCGCGTCTCGGCCTCGCACAGCTGCGGGAACTCGGCGGCGACGTGGGCCACCGGGCAGTGGTGCTGGCAGAGCTGGCCCCCGGCGCCCATCGGGTGCGCCGAGGCAGCGTAGCCCTCGGCGCTCAGCGCGCCGGCCAGGACGTCCACCCGGTGCGCCGGGGCGGCCGCGCGGACCGCGGCGCCGTGCCGCTCCTCGACCGCGCGGATCCGCCGCTCGGCGAAGTCGGCCACCGCCCGCTCGCCGCCGGTCTCGGCCACGAACCGCAGCGCGGCCGCGGCCAGGTCGTCGTACGCGTGCGGGAAGGCGGCCCGGCCGGCGTCGGTGAGCAGGAACTCGCGGGGCGGGCGGCCGCGGCCGCGCTGCCGGCCGCCCAGCGGCCGCTGCTCCCGGTCGGTGGCCAGCCCGTCCGCGACCAGCGCGTCGAGGTGGCGGCGGACCGCGGTCGGGCTGATCCCGAGCCGCTCGCCGAGCGACGCGGCGGTGGCCGGGCCCTGCTCGAGCAGCAGCCGGGCGACCTCGTCCCGCGTCGGCGCGGGGCGGGTGCCGGGGTCCGCCGCGAATTTCACACCGCTGATGTTACTTATATCCGGGCGGGGGTGCACGTCCGACCCTCCGGTGCGTGGCCGGGGTCACGCTCCTACTCTCTGTCTGTGGGTGTCCCCGCGGTCGAGGTGCGCGACCTGGTCAAACGGTACGGGGCGACTCCCGCGGTGACCGGTCTGTCCCTGTCCGTGCAGGTGGGGACCGTGCTGGCGATCCTCGGGCCGAACGGCGCGGGCAAGACCACCACGGTCGAGGTGTGCGAGGGCTACCGCCGCCCGGACGCCGGCACCGTCCGGGTGCTCGGGCTCGACCCGATCGCGGACGCCCGGGCGCTGCGGCCCCGGGTCGGGGTGATGCTGCAGGGCGGCGGCGGCTACCCGGGCGCCCGGGCCGGCGAGCTGCTCCGGCTGCTGGCGGCGTACGCGGCCGACCCGCTCGACCCGGACGCGCTGCTGGACCGGCTCGGGCTGACCGCCGCCGCGCGGACGCCGTACAAGCGGCTGTCCGGCGGGCAGAAGCAGCGGCTGTCGCTGGCCATGGCCGTGGTCGGCCGGCCCGAGCTGGTGTTCCTGGACGAGCCCACCGCCGGGCTGGACCCGCAGGCCCGGCACGCCACCTGGGACGTGGTCGACAAGCTGCGCGCGGACGGGGTGACCGTGGTGCTGACCACCCACTACATGGAGGAGGCCGAGCGGCTGGCCGACACCGTGGTGGTGATCGACGCCGGCCGGGTGGTGGCCACCGGGTCGCCGACCGAGCTGACCCGCGGCGGGGCCGAGGGGCAGCTGCGCTTCCGGGCCACGCCCGGGCTGGACGTGCCCGCGCTGGCCGCCGCGCTGCCGGCCGGCTGCGCGGTGTCCGAGCCGCAGCCCGGGCACTACCTGGTCGAGGGGCCGGTCGACCCGCAGCTGCTGGCCGCGGTGACCGTGTGGTGCGCCGGGGCCGGGGTGCTGGTCGAGGACCTGCGGGTGCAGCGGCGGTCGCTGGAGGACGTCTTCCTCGACCTGACCGGCCGGGATCTGCGATGAGCCTGACCTCGGACGACGGTCGCCGGGCGCGCGACGAGCGGCCCGGGCCCACCGGCGGGGCGACGCGATGACCTTCACGCCGTCGCCGGGGGCGGCGCCGACCGGCCGGATGCTGGCCGCGCAGACCGGCATGGAGCTGCGGCTGTCGCTGCGCAACGGCGAGCAGGTGCTGCTCACCCTGCTCATCCCGCTGCTGCTGACCGGCCTGCTGGTGGCGGAGCCGTTCCTCGGCGACCTGCCCGGCCGGCGGGTCGACTTCGTGGTGCCCGGCGTGCTCGCGCTCGCGGTCACCTCGGCCGCGTTCACCGGGCTGGCCATCGGCACCGGCTTCGAGCGCAAGTACGGGGTGCTCAAGCGGCTGGGCGCCACCGCGCTGCCGCGCCCGGTGCTGCTGCTGGGCAAGACCGGCGCGGTGCTCGTGGTCGAGCTGCTCCAGGTGCTGCTGGTCGGCGGGCTGGGGCTGGTGCTGGGCTGGCGGCCGACCGGCGGGGTGACGGCGGCCGTGTCCACGCTGGCGCTGGTGGTGGTCGGCACGGCCGCCTTCGCCGGGCTCGGGCTGCTGATGGCCGGCACGCTGCGCGCGGAGGCGACGCTGGCCGCGGCCAACCTGGTCTGGTTCCTGCTGCTGTTCTTCGGCGGGGTGCTCTTCCCGCTGTCGAAGTTCCCGGCCGGGCTGGCCGACGTCCTGCAGTACCTGCCGACCGCGGCGCTCGCGGAGGGGCTGCGGGAGGTGCTCCGGGACGGCGCCGGGCTGCCGGTGCAGGCGCTGCTCACGTTGCTGGCCTGGGCCGTGGTCGCGCTCGGCGCGGCGGCTGCCACGTTCAAGTGGGAGTGAGGCAGGGTAGGCCGCCCAAGACGTTCCCGACACACTCACCGGAACCGGAGGCCTGAGGAATGAGCCTTGCCCGTCGCGCCGCCCGCGCGGCGCTCGCCGCCAGCTTCATCAGCGGCGGTCTGGACCAGCTCCGCAACCCGCAGCCGAAAGCGGGTCCCGCCTCCCCGATCGCCAAGCCGATCGCGGACCGGGTGCCACAGCTGCCCAACGACCCCGAGTCGCTGGTCAAGATCGACGGCGCGATCAAGGTCGCCGGCGGCCTCGGTCTCGTCTTCGGGCCGTTCGCCCGGCCGGCCGCGCTGCTGCTGGCCGGCAGCCTGGTGCCGACCACGCTGGCCGGCCACCGGTTCTGGGAGACCACCGACCCGGACCAGAAGGCGAGCGACCGGGTCGAGTTCTTCAAGAACGTCAGCCTGATCGGCGGCCTGCTCATCGCCGCCCTGGACACCGGCGGCCGGCCGTCGGTGCCGTACGTGGCCGGCAAGGCGCTCAAGGGCGTCGGCCATGGCGGTCGGCGAGGCGGCCGACACGGTCGGCGACACCGTCGGCGGCGCGGCCGGCTCGCTGGCCGGCGCGGCGACCGCCGTCGGCGGCGCGGTGGCGACCGGGGCCGGCGCGGTCGCGCACGGCGCCGGTGCCGCGACCTCGAAGGTCAGCCGCCGGTCGCAGAAGAAGTCGGCGAAGGACGCGAGGCGGACCGAGGCGCTGCGCGCGGTCGCGGCGGCCCAGGCCGCCAAGGCGGCCAAGCGCTCGGCCAAGGCGGCCAAGCGGGCGAAGTCCACCGTGGACGCGTCCGCCGCGGCGGCCAAGGCGAAGGGTGCCGCGGTCTCCGCCGGCATCGCGGCCCGCGAGGGCGCGGTGGCGGCGAAGGAGAAGGTGGGCTCCGCCGTCTCCCGCTGATCGACCCTCCGAGGACCCCGTTCCGGCTCGCCGGGGCGGGGTCCTCGGCTGTCAGCCCAACCGGAGCACCGCGGCGGCGTCCGCGCGGTGGCTGCCCTGGCACGCGCGGCAGCACGGTGACGGGCCCGCCCGGCTGTGACCGGATCGTGAGCGCCACCCGGGCGGGCCGGCCGGGCCGGCCCGACCTACCCTTTCCGGGTGGCCCTCCCCCGCCCCTCCGCGCCGCTGGTCCGCCGGCTGGCGGTCGCCTCCGTGGTGGCCAACTCGGCGATCGTGGTGACCGGCGGGGTGGTCCGGCTGACCGGCTCCGGGCTCGGCTGCCCGACCTGGCCCAGCTGCACCGACGACTCGTACACGCCGACGGCGGAGTATGCGGAGCACGGCGCGATCGAGTTCGGCAACCGGATGCTGACCTTCGTGGTCGGGCTGGTCGCGCTGGCCACCCTGGTCGCGGTGCTCCGGCACGGCCGGCGGTCGCTGGTGCCGCTCGGGGTGGCCGCGTTCCTCGGCATCCCGGCCCAGGCCGTGCTCGGCGGCGTGACCGTGCTGACCGGGCTCAACCCGTGGACGGTGGCGGCCCACTTCCTGCTCTCCATGGCGATCATCGCGGTCACCGTGGCGCTGGCCTGGCGGGCGGCCCGGCCGGACGGGCCGGCCCGGCCGGTGCTCGGCCGGGAGCTGACCTGGCTGGTCCGGGCGGTGGTCGCGGTGGTCGCGCTGGTGCTGGCGCTGGGCACCGTGGTCACCGGCAGCGGGCCGCACGCCGGCGACGAGGCGGCCGCGCGCACCGGCTTCGACCCGGAGACGGTCAGCCAGCTGCACGCCGACGCGGTGATGCTGCTGGTCGGGCTGACCGTGGCGGCGGTGCTGTGGCTGCGCGCGGCCGGCGCCCCGGCCGAGGTGCGCCGGGCCGGCGCGGTGCTGCTCGGGGTGGAGCTGGCCCAGGGCCTGGTCGGCTTCGTGCAGTACTTCACCGGCCTGCCGGTGCTGCTCGTCGGCGCCCACCTGATCGGCGCCTGCCTGGTCTGGATCGCCGCGGTCCGGCTGCTGCTGGCCACCCGGGCCCGGGCCGCCGGCGACCCGGCGCCGCCGCCGGTCCCGGCCGGGTCGGCGTACGCGGCCACCTGACCCCTCCCGGCGCGGCCCCCGGTGCGCCATCATGCGGGCGTGTCCGAGACCAGCGCCGCGTCGCCGGCCGTCCCGCCCGTCGCGGGCCCGGCCGGCGTCGAGCAGAACGGCATCAACGTCATCGCCGAGAGCGAGCGCAAGGGCCGGCCGCGGGATCTCTTCTGGCCCTGGTTCGCGGCCAACATCTCCGTGCTCGGGGTGAGCTACGGCGCCTTCGTGCTCGGCTTCGGGGTCTCCTTCTGGCAGGCCGCGATCGCCGGCGTGGTCGGCATCGTGGTGTCCTTCACGCTGTGCGGGCTGGTCGCGCTGGCCGGCAAGCGGGGCTCCGCGCCGACCATGGTGCTGTCCCGGGCCGCCTTCGGGGTCCGCGGCAACCGGCTGCCGTCCGCGCTGTCCTGGCTGCTCACCGTCGGCTGGGAGACCGTGCTGGTGATCCTGGCCACGCTGGCCACCGCGACGGTGCTGGACCGGCTCGGCTGGGGCGGCGGCACCGGCACCAAGCTGCTGGCCATGGTGGTGGTCGCGGCGGTCACCATCGCCGCCGGCGTGCTCGGCTTCGACTTCATCATGCGGCTGCAGACCGCCATCACGATCGCCACCGCGGCGCTCACCGTGGTCTACATCGCGCTGGTCCTCGACGAGATCAGCTGGGACGCGGTGTCCGCGCTGCCGGCCGGCTCGCTGCAGGCCTTCGTCGGCGCGCTCGTCTTCGTGATGACCGGCTTCGGGCTCGGCTGGGTCAACGCGGCCGCCGACTACTCCCGCTACCTGCCCCGGTCGGCGTCCAGCCGCGGGGTGGCCGGCTGGACCGCGTTCGGCGGCTCGCTCGGCCCGATGGTGCTGCTGCTGTTCGGCCTGCTGCTCGCCGGCTCCCAGCCGGCGCTGAGCGAGGCCATCGGCGCGGACCCGATCGGCGCGCTGACCACCGTGCTGCCGACCTGGTTCCTGGTGCCGTTCGCGCTGGTCGCGGTGCTCGGGCTGGTCGGCGGCGCGGTGCTGGACATCTACTCGTCCGGGCTGGCCCTGCTCTCGGCCGGCGTCCGGATCCCGCGCTACCTGGCCGCGCTGGTGGACGGGGTGCTGATGGTGATCGGCACCACGTACGTGGTCTTCGCCGCGGACGACTTCATCGGGCCGTTCCAGGGCTTCCTGATCACGCTCGGGGTGCCGATCGCGGCCTGGTGCGGAGTCTTCCTGGCCGACGTGCTGCTGCGCCGGCGCGACTACGCGGAGCCGGAGCTCTACCTGGGCACCGGCCGGTACGGCGACGTCCAGCCGGTGCCGATCGCGCTGGTCGTGCTGGCCACCGTGCTCGGCTGGGGGCTGGTCACCAACACCTTCGCCGACTGGCTGGACTGGCAGGGCTACCTGCTCGGCCCGTTCGGGCTGGGCGGCCGGGACGGCTCGTGGGCGTTCGCGAACCTCGGCGTGCTGGTCGCGCTGGCGGTCGGCTTCCTCGGCCACCTGCTCACCGCCCGCGGCCGGGTGCGCGCGCAGGAGGCGCCGGCCGACACCCGGTACGCGCCGCCGCCGCCGGCCCGATGACCGGCGCCCCGGCGGCCGGCGACCCGGCCACCCACGACGTCACCCACGCCGTCACCCACGACCCGGCCGGCGAGGCCGCCTGGCTGGTCGTGATCGACATGCAGGAGGTCTTCGCCGACCCGGACGGCGGCTGGACGGTGCCGAGGTTCGCCGACGCGGCGGCCGGGGTGGAGCGGCTGCGGCCGGCCTTCGCCGGGCGGACCGTGCACACCCGCTTCGTCGCCCCGGCCGAGCCGGCCGGGGCCTGGCGGGCGTACTACGAGCAGTGGCCGTGGGCGCTGCGGCCGCCGGACGCGCCGCTGTGGCGGCTGGTCGGCGACCCGGGCGGGCCGGTGCTGGACCGGCCGACCTTCGGCAAGTGGGGGCCGGAGCTGGACGCGGCCACCGGCGGCGCCCGGGACCTGGTGCTGGCCGGCGTGGCGACCGAGTGCTGCGTGCTGTCGACCGCGCTGGCCGCCGCCGACGCCGGGGTGCGGGTCCGGGTGGCCTCGGACGCCTGCGCCGGCGCCACCGACGCCGACCACGAGCGGGCGCTGCTGGCGATGGCGCTCTACACCCCGCTGGTCACCCTGACCACGGTGGCGGCGCTGCTCAGCCGGCGCTGACCGCGCGGCGGATGGCGGCGGCGAAGCGGTCCGCCGCGGCCGGCACCGCGGTGAGGAAGAGCGACGGCTCGGTCAGCTCCAGCTCGATCACCACCGGGTCGCCGGCCGGCCCGGGCAGCAGGTCGACCCGGGCGTAGAGCAGCCGCTCCGGCCCGCCCGGCACGACCGCCAGTGCCTGCTCGGCCACCTCCCGCTCGGCCGGCGCCGGCTCCCGCGGCTCGATCCGCTCCGGCCGCCACAGCTCGTCGATCTCGGCCGCGCCGCCCGGCTCCAGCAGCGCGCCCTTGAGCCAGGCCGTGGCTGTACGCCCCGCCGACGTGCACGACCGCGGTCTCCCCGACCTCGTCCACCGCGGCCAGGTAGGGCTGGACCAGCACCGCGCGGCCGACGCCGAGCAGCGTGGCCGCGTGCGCGCGGGCCCGGTCGGCCTCGTCCGGCCCGTACCGCGCGGTGTCCCGGCCGCCGGCGCTGATCGCCGGCTTGACCACGACCTCGGCCCAGGCCGGCCGGCCAGGTCGGGTCGTCGCCGGGGGCCAGGTGCTCGGTCGGCACCACCGGCACGCCGGCCACGGCGAGGTCGCGCAGGTAGCGCTTGTCGGTGTTCCACCGGACCACGTCGGCCGGGTTGGCCAGCCGGGGCATGGCTCGCCGCCCAGGCCGACGAAGTCGTCGCGGCGCGGCACGTAGTCCCAGGTGGAACGGATCACGACCAGGTCGTAGGAGGCGCCAGTAGCACCGCGGCGTCGTCCCACACCCGCCAGTCGGCGTCCAGGCCGGCGGCGGCGCAGGCGGCCAGCAGCAGCGGGGCGTCCTCGTCGCCGGCCGGCTGCTCCCGGCAGGTGACCAGCGCCACCCGCGGGGTCGCGCGGGTGGGCAGGCGGGGGCGCAAGGTCAGCGGACCAGCGCGTCGACGGCCACCGCGACGAAGAGCACCGCGAGGTAGGAGTTGGACAGGTGGAACAGCCGCACCGCCTGCGGCACCCCGCCGCGCCCGCCCGGCTCCGCGCCGGTGTCCCGGACCTGGGCGAGCAGCCGGTGCGCGGCGGCCAGGAACCAGCCGCCGGCGGCGAGCGCGACCGCGCCGTAGACCCAGCCGGTGGCCAGCGGCCACAGCACCAGCGAGGTGGCCACGGTCAGCCAGGTGTAGCCGACGATCCGGCGGGCCACCTCGGTCGGGGTGGCCACCACCGGCAGCATCGGCACCCCGGCCCGGGCGTAGTCGTCCCGGAACCGCATGGCCAGCGCCCAGAAGTGGGGCGGGGTCCAGAAGAAGACGACCAGGAAGAGCACCACCGGCGGCCAGGCCAGCGAGCCGGTCACCGCGGCCCAGCCGATCAGCACCGGCATGCACCCGGCCGCGCCGCCCCAGACGATGTTCTGCGCGGTCCGCCGCTTGAGCACCAGCGTGTAGACCAGGACGTAGAAGAGGATCGCGAAGACGGTGAGCAGCGCCGGCAGCCAGCCGGTGAAGGCCCACATGGTGGCGATCGCGACCACGCCGAGCGCGACGCCGAAGACCAGCGCCGAGCGCGGGGACACCGCGTGCCGGGCCAGCGGCCGGGACACCGTGCGGCGCATCACCGCGTCGATGTCCCGGTCGAGGTAGCAGTTGAGCGCGTTGGCGCTGCCGGCCGCGAGCGAGCCGCCGACCAGGGTGGCCAGCACCAGGCCCAGCGGCGGCAGCCCCTCGGCCGCCAGCACCATCGCCGGCACGGTGGTGACCAGCAGCAGCTCGACGATCCGGGGCTTGGTGAGCGCGACGTAGGCCCGCAGCACCGCGGCCACCCGGCGCCGCCGGGCCGCCCGCTCCGCCCCGACGTCGATCGGGACCGGCGCCGGCGCGCGTCGGCGACCCGCCAGCACCTCCGTCACGGGGAGCACTTTACGCACCGCACGGCCACTTCCGGGCCGGCGGGGTCGCCGCCACACCGGCTCCGCCGATCTTGACGTCGGGGCGGCGAGACGCGGCGTGTCGCCGGACCTTTCCTCAAGATCGGCGCGGGACCGGACGGGACGGAGGCCGTGTCGGGGGCGGGGTCTCGGGGTAGGTCGGCTGCAGGCAGGGTGGCGGACGGGCCGGGGCAGTCGTGGCCGGGTCGCGGCGCACCCGGTCCGGCGGTGGTCACCGGGCGCCGGAGCGGGCACACCGGGACTACGCTGCGGGTGATCACGGTCACGCCGCAACACCGCCCGAACGCCGTCCCTCCGCGGGGCGGCCGCCCGTCCCGCCGACCGTAGGGAGCCAGCCGAAGTGAACGACACCCCGGAACAGCCGCCGGCTGGCGGTGAATCGGTTCAGCCGACGGGCGCGGACAGCGCCGAGCCGGTCGAGCAGTCCCCCGAGCCGGAGCCGGAGCCGCCCGCCGAGGCCAAGCCCCCGGCGTACCCGGAGGGCTGGACCGAGCTGGACTCCCGGGCGGTGGACACGGTCCGGGTGCTGGCCATGGACGCCGTGCAGAAGACCGGCAACGGCCATCCCGGCACCGCGATGAGCCTGGCCCCGGCCGTCTACACGCTCTTCCAGCGGCACCTGCGGCACGACCCGGCCGACGCCGGCTGGCTCGGCCGGGACCGCTTCGTGCTGTCCGCCGGCCACTCCAGCCTGACCCTCTACATCCAGCTCTACCTGTCCGGGTACGGGCTGGAGCTGACCGACCTCGAGGCGCTGCGCACCTGGGGCTCGCTCACCCCGGGCCACCCGGAGCACGGGCACACCGTCGGGGTGGAGACCACCACCGGGCCGCTCGGCCAGGGCGTCGGCAACGCGGTCGGGATGGCGATGGCGGCCCGCCGCGAGCGCGGCCTGCTGGACCCGGACGCGCCGGCCGGCGAGAGCGTCTTCGACCACCAGATCTACGCGGTGGCCTCCGACGGCGACATCGAGGAGGGCGTCTCCGGCGAGGCGTCCTCGATCGCCGGCCACCAGCAGCTCGGCAACCTCACGCTGATCTACGACGACAACAAGATCTCCATCGAGGACGACACGAACATCGCCTTCAGCGAGGACGTCGCCCTGCGCTACGAGGCGTACGGGTGGCACGTCCAGACCGTGGACTGGCGGCGCGAGGACGGGACGTACGTCGAGGACGTGGCCGCATTCGAGGCCGCGCTGGAGGCGGCGAAGGCGGAGACCGGCCGGCCGTCGTTCATCCGGCTGCGCACGATCATCGCCTGGCCGGCGCCGAACGCGCAGAACACCGGCAAGTCGCACGGCTCGGCGCTGGGCGCCGAGGAGGTGGCGGCGACCAAGCGGGTGCTCGGCTGGGACCCGGAGAAGACCTTCGACGTCGACGACGAGGTGCTCGCGCACGCCGGAAGGTCAAGGAGCGCGGCACGCAGCTGCACGCCGAGTGGCAGCAGCGCTTCGACGCCTGGGCGGAGGCCGCGCCGGAGCGCAAGGCAGCTGCTCGACCGGCTGTCGGCCCGGCGGCTGCCGGACGGCTGGACCGACGCGCTGCCGAGCTTCCCGGCCGACCCGAAGGGGATGGCCACCCGCAAGGCCTCCGGCGAGGTGCTGTCCGCGATCGCGCCGGTGCTGCCCGAGCTGTGGGGCGGCTCGGCCGACCTGGCCGAGTCCAACCTCACCACCCCGAAGGGCGAGCCGTCCTTCGTCCCGACCGACCGCCAGACCAAGGAGTTCCCGGGCGGGCCGTACGGGCGGGTGCTGCACTTCGGCATCCGCGAGCACGGGATGGGCTCGATCCTCAACGGCATCACCCTGCACGGGCTGACCCGGCCGTACGGCGGCACGTTCCTCATCTTCAGCGACTACATGCGCCCGGCGGTCCGGCTGGCCGCGCTGATGAAGCTGCCGGTCACCTACGTCTGGACGCACGACTCGATCGGGCTCGGCGAGGACGGCCCGACCCACCAGCCGATCGAGCACCTGGCCGCGCTGCGGGCCATCCCCGGCCTCGACGTGGTCCGTCCGGGGGACGCCAACGAGACCGCGGTCGCCTGGCGGACCATCCTGGAGCACACCGACCGGCCAGCCGGGCTCGCGCTGACCCGGCAGAACATTCCGACCTGGGACCGCTCCGAGTCCTCGCCGGACGGCACCACCGGGTCCGCCGAGGGCACCGCCCGGGGGGCGTACGTGCTGGCCGAGGCGGCCGCCAAGCCGACCCCGGACGTGATCCTCATGGCCACCGGCTCGGAGGTCTGGCTCGCGGTCGAGGCCCGCAAGCGGCTGGAGGAGGAGGGCGTGGCCACCCGGGTCGTGTCGATGCCCTGCCGGGAGTGGTTCTTCGAGCAGGACGAGGCCTACCGGCAGACCGTGCTGCCGACCGGGGTCAAGGCCCGGGTCAGCGTCGAGGCGGCGGTCGGGCAGGGCTGGCGGGACCTGGTCGGCGACGCCGGCGAAATTGTCAGCATCGAGCATTACGGTGCCAGCGCTGCCTACACCACGCTGTTCGAGCAGTTCGGCTTCACGCCGGACCGGGTGGTGGCGGCGGCGCACGCCAGTCTCGAGCGGGTCGGCCTGATCACCGGTACCACGACAGGAAGCTGAGGAGGACCCCATGAGCGACGCTCTCGCCGAGCTCTCCGCCGCCGGAGTGGCGGTGTGGCTGGACGACATCTCGCGGGAGAGGCTGCGCAGCGGCAACCTCGAGCAGCTGGTGCGGGACAAGCACGTCGTCGGCGTGACCAGCAACCCGACCATCTTCCAGAAGGCGCTGTCCCAGGGCGACGCGTACGACGAGCAGCTCCGCGACCTGGCGCTGCGCGGCTGCGACGTGGGCGAGTCGGTCCGCGCGCTGACGACGTACGACGTGCGCTGGGGCTGCGACGTGCTCCGCGGCCTCTACGAGGGCAGCGGCTACCAGGACGGCCGGGTGTCCATCGAGGTGGACCCGCGGATCGCGCACGACACCGACCGCACCATCGCCGAGGCCAAGGCGCTGTGGTGGCTGGTGGACCGGCCCAACCTGTTCATCAAGATCCCGGCCACGGTGGAGGGGCTGCCGGCGATCACCGCGGTGCTCGGCGAGGGGATCAGCGTCAACGTGACGCTGATCTTCTCCCTGGACCGCTACGAGCAGGTGATGGACGCCTGGCTGGCCGGCCTGGAGCAGGCCCGGGACAACGGGCACGACCTGGCCCGGCTCGCCTCGGTGGCGTCGTTCTTCGTCTCCCGCAACGACACCGAGACCGACAAGCGGCTGGACAAGCTGGGCAGCGAGGAGGCCAAGGCGCTGCGTGGCGCGGCCGCGATCGCCAACGCCCGGCTGGCCTACCAGCGCTACGAGAAGGTGGTGGCCGGCGACCGGTGGAAGGCGCTGGAGGCGGCCGGGGCGCGCCCGCAGCGGCCGCTGTGGGCGTCCACCGGGGTCAAGGACCCGGCGTACGACGACACCCGCTACGTGGTCGAGCTGGTCGCGCCCGGGGTGGTCAACACGATGCCGGAGGCCACCCTGGAGGCGGTCGCCGACCACGGCCAGATCCGCGGCGACACCATCCGCCCTTACTACGGCGAGGCCCAGCAGGTGCTCGATCGGCTGGAGGCGCTCGGCGTCGACTACGACGACGTCGTGCAGACGCTCGAGGACGAGGGCGTGAAGAAGTTCGAGGACTCCTGGAACGAGCTGATCGAGCAGGTGACCGCGTCGCTGGAGGGTGCCGGCGCCGAGGTCATGCCGGCCGGGGCGGCGAAGCCGGCCGGCGACGGCCCGGCCGCGGCGGACCGGGAAGGCACCGCACGGTGACCGACCTGACGGCGCGGGGGGCCGTGCCGTGACCGATCCACGGCTGGAGCCGCCGCGGCGCAACCCGCTGCGGGACCCGCGCGACCGCCGGCTCCCCCGGGTGCCCGAGCCGTGCGCGCTGGTCGTGTTCGGCGTGACCGGCGACCTGTCCCGCAAGAAGCTGCTCCCGGCGGTGTACGACCTGCACAGCCGCGGGCTGCTGCCGACCGACTTCGTGCTGGTCGGCTTCGCCCGGCGGGACTGGGGCGACGGCGACTTCGAGGACATGGCCCGGGAGGCGGCCCAGGCGCACGCCCGGACGCCGTGGCGGGAGGACATCTGGTCCCGGCTGGCCGGCAACATCCGCTTCGTGCCGGGCTCGTTCGACGACGACAACGCCTTCGACCAGCTCTGCGCGTGCACCGACGAGATGCGCGACGAGCACGGGATCAAGGGCAACGCGGCGTTCTACCTGTCCATCCCGCCGGCCGCGTTCCCGGCCGTGCTCAAGCAGCTGCAGCGGACCGGGATGTCGGACAACGAGAAGTCCGGCGGCTGGCGGCGGGTCGTGGTCGAGAAGCCGTTCGGCCACGACCTGGAGTCCTCCCGCGAGCTGAACGACCTGGTCGACGACGTCTTCACGGCCCAGGACGTCTTCCGCATCGACCACTACCTGGGCAAGGAGACCGTCCAGAACATCCTGGCCCTGCGCTTCGCCAACCAGCTCTTCGAGCCGGTGTGGAACGCCAACTTCATCGACTCGGTCCAGATCACCATGGCCGAGGACGTCGGCATCGGCAGCCGGGCCGGCTTCTACGACCAGACCGGCGCGGCCCGCGACGTCCTGCAGAACCACGTGCTCCAGCTGCTCGCGCTGACCGCGATGGAGGAGCCGGTCGAGTTCACCGCCGACGCGATCCGCACCGAGAAGATCAAGGTGCTGCGGGCGATCACGGTGCCCGAGGACCTCGGCGCCTACGCGATCCGCGGGCAGTACACCCAGGGCTGGCTGGCCGGCGAGCGGGTGGTCGGCTACCGGCAGGAGAAGGACGTGCCGGCGGAGTCCCGCACGGAGACGTACGCGGCGGTCAAGCTCGACATCGAGACCCGCCGCTGGGCCGGGGTGCCGTTCTACCTGCGCACCGGCAAGCGGCTGCCGCGCCGGGTCACCGAGATCTCGATCCTGTTCAAGAAGGCGCCGCACCTGCCCTTCTCCAAGACCGACACCGAGGAGCTGGGGCACAACCAGCTGGTGATCCGGGTGCAGCCGGACGAGGGCGTGACGCTGAAGTTCGGCTCGAAGGTGCCCGGGTCGGCGATGGAGGTCCGGGACGTCTCGATGGACTTCCTCTACGGCGAGTCGTTCACCGAGGCCAGCCCGGAGGCGTACGAGCGGCTGATCCTCGACGTGCTGCTCGGCGACGCGACGCTCTTCCCGCAGGCCGCCGAGGTGGAGGCGTCCTGGCGGGTGGTGGACCCGCTGGAGGACTTCTGGCAGGGCCAGGAGCCGGCGTTCTACCGGGCCGGCGAGTGGGGGCCCAAGGAGGCCGACGAGATGCTCGCGCGCGACGGGCGCGCGTGGAGGCGACCGTGACCACCCTCTGGGACACGACCGGGACCGCTGTGGTCAAGGCGCTGGCCGCCGAGCGGCGGACCGGCGGCGCCGTGCTGTCCGGGCTCGCGCTCACCCTCGTCGTGGTGGTGGACGAGAAGGACGTGCACGAGGCGGAGGCGGCGGCGACCACCGCCGCGTCCCGGCACCCGTGCCGGCTGCTCATCGTGATCCGCCGGCAGATCGAGGCGCCGGTGCCCCGGCTGGACGCCGAGGTGCTGGTCGGCGGCCGGCTCGGGCCGGGCGAGGCCATCGTGATGAGGATGTACGGGCGGCTCGCCCTGCACGCCGAGTCGGTCACGCTGCCGCTGCTGGCCCCGGACGCGCCGGTGGTGACCTGGTGGCACGGGCCGCCGCCGGAGCTGATCGCGCACGACCCGCTCGGCGTCTTCGCCGAGCGGCGGATCACCGACGTGGGCCGGTGCCCGGACTCGGTGCAGGCGCTGCGGCAGCGGGCCGAGGACTACCGGTCCGGCGACACCGACCTGTCCTGGACCCGGACCACGCCGTGGCGGGCCGAGCTGGCGTCGGCGTTCGACACCGTGCGGGCCGCGCCGACCGCGGCCCGGGTGACCGGCCGCGCCGACGACCCGGCCACCCAGCTGCTGGCCGGCTGGCTGTCGTCCCGCTTCGGGCTGCCGGTGCCGGTGGAGCAGGCCGGCGGGCGGGCGCCCGGGGTCGGCGGCATCGGGGTGTCCGAGGTGGCGGTCGACCTGGAGGGCGGCGGCTCGGTCCGGCTGGTCCGCAAGGACTCCAGCACGGTGGCGCTGGAGCGGGCCGGGCAGTCGGCCAGCGAGGTGGCGCTGCCCGAGCGGCAGCTCGGCGACCTGCTCGCCGAGGAGCTGCGCCGGCTCGACGCCGACCAGCCGTACGCGGAGGCGCTCGGGGTGGCGTCCGGCGTCGACGGGCTGGTCCACCGGCCGGCGGAGCCGCGCACCCACATCTGGCTGGACCCGATGCTGCAGAACAAGGCTGCGGCGGGCACGCCCGGGTCGGCCGCGGCCCCGGAGCCGCCGGCGGCGACGTCGGCCGAGACCGACACCGGGATGGACGGGCCGCACGCGGCGGCCGGGACCGAGCCGCCCGCGTCCGAGAGCCCCTCCGCATGAGCGGTCGCGGCGCGCCGGGCTGGTCGCGGCCGGCGGGCTCGACGGGCTGGTCGCAGCCGGCGGGGTCGCCGGACTGGTCGCAGCCGGCGGGCTCGCGGGCTGGTCGCGGCCGGCGGGGCTGCCGGACTGGTCGCAGCCGGCGGGCTCGGCGGGCCGGCGGGTGGGGAGGCGCGGTGAGTGGGCCGGAGGTGCTGGTGCATCCCACCGCCGACCTGCTGGCCGAGGCGGTCGCGGCCCGGCTCGTGACCCGGCTGGTCGACGCGCAGGCGGCCCGCGGCTCGGCGTCGGTGGTGCTCACCGGCGGCGGCGTCGGCACCGCGGTGCTGCGCATGCTGCGGGACGGCCGGGCCCGGGACGCGGTCGACTGGGGCCGGGTGGACGTCTGGTGGGGCGACGAGCGGTGGGTGCCGGCCGGCGACCCGCAGCGCAACGACCTGCAGGCCCGGGAGGCGCTGCTGGACGCGCTGCCGCTGGACCCGGCCCGGGTGCACGCCTTCCCGGCGGCGGACGGCGACCACGCCGGCGACCCGGAGGCGGCCGCGTCGGCGTACGCGGGCGAGCTGGCCGCCGCGGGTGGCGACGGGCCGGTGCCGCGCTTCGACGTGCTGATGCTCGGGGTCGGCGAGGAGGGGCACGTCGCGTCGATCTTCCCCGAGTCGCCGGCCGCGTCCGACGAGCGGACCGTGGCCGCCGTGCACGACTGCCCCAAGCCGCCGCCGGACCGGCTGACGCTGACCTTCCCGGCGATCCGCGCGGCGACCGAGGTCTGGCTGGTGGCCGCCGGCGAGGGCAAGGCGGCCGCGCTCGCGCTCGCCCGCGGCGGCGCCGACCCGGCGCAGGTGCCCGCCGCCGGCGCCCGCGGTCGCGACCGCACGCTCTGGCTCGTCGACCGCGCCGCCGCCTCCCGGCTCGGCCTCCCTACCGAGTAGGCCGGCCGGGTCGGCCGGGCCGGGCAGGCTGTCAGTCGGCCGGAGCCGGCCGGGCGGGCTGCCGGCCAGGCGGGCCGGTCAGCTGGCGAGGGGTCAGTGGCCGCGGCGGTCGCGGAGCTTGGCCAGGGCCTCCTCGAGGATGGCCTCGCCGTCGGCGTCGGAGCGCCGCTCCCGGACGTACGCCAGGTGGGTCTTGTACGGCTCGTTGCGCGGGGCCGGCGGCGGGGCGGTCTCGCTCTGCCCGGCCGGGAGCCCGCAGCGCGGGCAGTCCCACGACTCCGGGACGGCCGCCTCCTCCGCGAACGCCGGCCGCGTCTCGTGCCCGTTGGCACACCAGAAGGAGATCCGGCGCCGCGGCACCGACTCCCCCCGCTCGGCCTCCCCCATCGGGCCGGCCCCGACCCTGCTGCCCCGGATGGCGCTGCCACCAGCCACTGTGCCTGCTCTCCTCGAACGTGGAATCCGGGCTACCCGGTAGTGCCCGGGCGGCGATCTTAGCCGCCGGCCTTCAACAGCAGGCCGAGGCCGACGATGCAGATGGTCCAGACGGCTCCGCAGAAGAGGGTCAGCCGGTCGAGGTTCTTCTCCACCACCGACGACCCGGACAGCGACGACGACACCGACCCGCCGAACATCGACGACAGGCCGCCACCCTTCCCGCGGTGCAGCAGGATCAGCACGATCAGCAGGCCGCTGGCAATGATGAGGACGATGGACAGGCTGAGGATCATTGCCGGGAGGGGGCCCTTCCGCGGGGTCGGTCGAATGGCGTAACCATCGAAGCTTACTCGACGCCGAGGGAGACCACGTCGTAGCCGCGGAAGGCGGGCTGGACGTAGGCGTTGCGCAGCCGGCTGCTGCCGATCAGCACCGCGCGGTCCTCCACCAGCGGCGCGTACGCCGCCGACCGCATCGCGGTGGCCGCCACGTCCCGCCAGGCCGCCGTCGCCTGCACCGGGTCCAGCGTGGCCGCGGCCTCGTCGATCGCCGTCTCCAGGTCGCCGCCGCCCAGCTCGGCCACGTTCGGGTTGGCCGCCGGGCGGATGCTGCGGCCGTCGGCCAGCGGCACCAGGAACGCGTACGGCGACGGGAAGTCGGCCGCCCACTCGGCCACCACCAGCCCGATCCCGCCGTCCCGGAGCGCGGTCGGCGAGCCGGCCACCGCGGACAGGAACGTCGCCCGCGGATACTCCTTCACCGTCACCCGGATCCCGACCCGCCCGAGCGACCGGGCGACGGCGTCCGCGGCCGCCTTCCCGCGGCCGTCGTTGACGGTGGCCAGGGTGGTCGGGAAGCCGCCGGACCGGTTGCACCGGGCCAGCTCGGTGCGGGCCGCCGGCAGGTCGCCGCGGTTGCCGTCGCCGGCCGGGTACGGCGCGGTGGCCGGGTAGCCGGGCAGCCCGCGCGGCCACAGCGTGGTCGAGAGCGACGCCGCGTACGTCCCGCCGAGCGCGTCCTTCACCGCGGCCTTGTCGACCGCGTACTGCACCGCGCGCCGGCAGTGCACGTCCGTGAACGGCGCCACGCTGGCCGGCATCGCCACGAAGCGCACCGTCCCGGTGGCCGGGTCGTCCACCCGGCCGGCCAGCGCCGGGTCGGCGAGCACGTCCGCGGCCGCCTCCGGCTGCAGCCCGCTGCCGGTCACGTCCGCGTCGGCCTGGCCGGCCAGCACCTGCCGGTCCCGCTCGGCCGGCAGCACGTTGGGCTTGAGCACCACCCGGTCCGGCAGGGCGGCCCGGACCGGGTCCAGCTCCGCGGACCAGCGCGGGTTGCGGTCGAAGGACACGGTGCCGTCCTTGGCCACCGCGGCCACCTTGTACGGCCCCAGCGACAGCGGCTTCCGCCCGTACGTGGCCGCGGTGTCGGCCCGCTGCCGGACCGGGCTGGCCGCCGGCAGCGCCAGCACCTCGTCCCAGTCGGAGAACGGCTTGACCAGCTTGAAGACCACCGTCCGCGGGTTGGGCGTGCTGATGCTGCGCAGCCCGTTCCTGTCCTTGTACGGCCCGTCGTAGGGCCGGGCCCGGTCGTCCAGCAGCTGCACCGCCCAGGTCGGCCCGCCGGTGATCACGTCGGAGGCGAACAGCCGCTCGATGCCGTACTTCACGTCGGCCGAGGTGAGGGCCGAGCCGTCCTCCCAGCGCACCCCCGGGCGCAGCGTGTACGTCCAGGTGCGGCCGCCGTCGGTGGTGCGGCCCGGCGCGGTGGCCAGGTCCGGCACCACCCGGGTGCCGTCCGCGCCGGGCTTCGGCGCATAGGTGACCAGCTGGCGGGTGTAGAGGCGCATCACGTTCCACACCCCGGGCGAGTACGACCGGGCCGGGTCCAGGCTGTCCACCGCGCCGCTGACCAGCCGGAGCGTGCCGCCCGGGGTGCTGGACGGGTTGCGCACGCCGGTGCTGCCGGTGTCCAGCCCGCGTACCGCGGACGGGTCGGTCTCGGCCGAGTCGTCGCCCGGCCGGCAGCCGGCGACGCCGGCCACCAGGGCCAGCACCGCGAGCGCCGCGGCGACCCGCCGCGCCCGGCCGGGCCGCCGACCGCCGTCCGGCGCCACGCCCGACCCCACCGCCGCCACGCCGCGGGCAGCACAGCCGGGGCCGGCCGTCCCGCTCACCGCCCGGGCGCGCCCGCCCGCGCCGCCGGGTCGGCCGCACGGCAGATCCGGGCGAACTCGTCCCCGTCCAGGCTGGCCCCGCCGACCAGCGCCCCGTCCACGTCCGGGCGGGCCAGGATGTCGGTGGCGTTGGCCGCCTTCACCGAGCCGCCGTAGAGGATGCGCACCCCGTCGGCGAGGTCGCCGGAGTAGCGCTCGGCCAGCCGGGTGCGGATCTCCCCGCACATCTCCTCGGCGTCCTCCGGCGTCGCGACCTTGCCGGTGCCGATCGCCCACACCGGCTCGTACGCGATCACGATCTGCCGGGCCTGCTCGGCCGGCAGCCCGGCCAGGGCGGCGTCGAGCTGGTCGCAGCAGTGCGCGACGTGCCCGCTGGCGTCCCGGACGTGCTCCAGCTCGCCGACGCAGAGGATCGGCACCAGCTCGTTCGCGTACGCCGCCTTGACCTTCGCGGCCACCACGGTGTCGTCCTCGCCGTGGTGCTGCCGGCGCTCGGAGTGCCCCACCACCACGTACGAGCAGCCGAGCTTGGCCAGCATCGGCCCGCCGACGTCCCCGGTGTACGCCCCCGACGCGTGCGGGGACAGGTCCTGGGCGCCGTAGCCGAGCAGCAGCTTGTCCCCGTCCACCAGCGTCTGCACGCTGCGGATCGAGGTGAACGGCGGCAGCACCACCACCTCGACCGCCTCGAGCTCCAGCTCGGAGAGGCTGAACGCGATCTTCTGCACCAGCCCGATCGCCTCGAGGTGGGTGAGGTGCATCTTCCAGTTGCCGGCGACGAGCGGCCGGCGGCCCGCGGGCTTGGCGGCCACCTCAGTCCTCCAGCACGGCCACGCCCGGCAGGGAGCGGCCCTCCAGGTATTCCAGCGACGCGCCGCCGCCGGTGGAGATGTGGTCGAACGCGCCCTCGTCCACCCCGAGCTGGCGCACCGCGGCGGCCGAGTCGCCGCCGCCGACCACGGTGAACCCGCGGCTGGCCGCGACCGCCTCGGCCAGCCCCTTGGTGCCGGCCGCGAACGGGGCCACCTCGAAGACGCCCATCGGCCCGTTCCAGAACACCGTGCCGGCCCCGGCCACCGCGCCGCCGAAGACGTCCACGGTGGTCGGCCCGACGTCGAGCCCCTTGCTGCCGGCCGGGATCCCGTCCACGTCGACCACCCGGGTCTCCGCGTCCTCGCTGACCTCGGTGGCGACGACCACGTCCGCCGGCAGCCCGATCCGGTCGCCGTCCCGCTCCAGCAGCCGCCGGCAGGTGTCCACCTGGTCGGCCTCCAGCAGCGAGTCGCCGACCTCGAAGCCGCGCGCCTTGAGGAAGGTGAAGCACATCCCGCCGCCGACCAGCAGCCGGTCCACCTTCGGCAGCAGCGCGGAGATCACGCCGAGCTTGTCGGAGACCTTGCTGCCGCCGAGGACCACCACGTACGGCCGGTCGACGTCGCCGCCGTGGCCGGCCAGCCGGGACAGCACGCCCAGCTCCTGCAGCAGCAGGTCGCCGGCGGCGTGCGGCAGCCGGGTGGCCACGTCGTAGACGCTGGCGTGCTTGCGGTGCACCGCGCCGAAGGCGTCGTCCACGTACGCGTCCGCGAGCGCGGCCAGCCGGTCGGCGAGGGCGCCCCGCTCGGCGTCGTCCTTGCTGGTCTCCCCCGGCTCGAACCGGACGTTCTCCAGCAGCACCACGCCGCCGTCGGCGAGGCCCTCGACCGCCGCCTTGGCCCCGTCGCCGGCGGTGTCCGCGGCGAAGGCGACCTCCGCGCCGAGCAGCTCGCCGAGCCGGTCGGCCACCGGGCGCAGCGTGTACTTCTCGTCCGGCGCGCCCTTCGGGCGGCCCAGGTGCGCGGCCACCACCACCCGCGCGCCGGCGCCGGTGAGCCGCTGGATGGTCGGCACCGACGCCCGGATCCGGCCGTCGTCGGTGATCCGGCCGTCCTCCAGCGGCACGTTGAGGTCGGAGCGGAGCAGCACCCGCCGGCCCGCCACCCCCTCGGCGAGCAGGTCGTCCAGCGTCCTCACAGCGCTTACCTCAGGCGAGGCGTGAGGCGACGAGCGTGACCAGGTCGGCCAGCCGGTTGGAGTAGCCCCACTCGTTGTCGTACCAGCCGACGACCTTGGCCTGGTCGCCGATCACCTTGGTCAGGCCGGCGTCGAAGATGCAGGAGGCCGGGTCGGTGACGATGTCCGAGGACACGATCGGGTCCTCGGTGTAGCGCAGGTAGCCCTTGAGCGGGCCCTCGGCCGCCGCCTGGTACGCCGCGTTGACCTCCTCGACCGAGGAGTCCCGGCCGAGCGTGACGGTCAGGTCGGTGCACGAGCCGGTCGGCACCGGCACCCGCAGCGCGTAGCCGTCCATCTTGCCCTTGAGCTCGGGCAGCACCAGGCCGATCGCCTTGGCCGCGCCGGTGCTGGTGGGCACCACGTTGATGGCCGCGGCCCGGGCCCGGCGGAGGTCCTTGTGCGGGCCGTCCTGCAGGTTTTGGTCCTGCGTGTACGCGTGGATCGTGGTCATCAGGCCGCGCTCGATGCCGAACGAGTCCAGCAGCACCTTGGCCAGCGGGGCCAGGCAGTTGGTGGTGCAGGAGGCGTTGGAGATGATCGTCTGCGACCCGTCGTACGCCGAGTCGTTGGCGCCGAGCACGACGGTGAGGTCCTCGCCCTTGGCCGGCGCCGAGATGATCACCTTCTTGGCGCCGCCCTGGTCGACGTGCTTGCGGGCGTCGTCGGCGTTGGTGAAGAAGCCGGTGGACTCGATCACCACGTCCACCCCGAGGTCGCCCCAGGGCAGCGCGCCCGGGTCGCGCTCGGCCAGGATGCGGATCTCCTTGCCGTCCACCGAGATGCCGTTGGCGCTCACCGCGACCTCGCGGTGCAGCGGGCCCAGCACGCTGTCGTACTTCAGCAGGTGGGCCATCGTCGTCACGTCGCCGAGGTCGTTCGCGGCGACGATCTCGATGTCGTGGTCGCCGGCCGCCACGGCGCGCCAGAAGTTGCGGCCGATGCGGCCGAAGCCGTTGATGCCGACGCGGACCGTCACGGGTGACCTCCTCTAGTGGTCCGGATGTGCGCGCCCGACCCTACCCGGGTGCCGGGGGGTGTCCGGCGGGCGGCCGGCGTGGCTCGCGGCGGGACGGGGTAGGCAGCGGGCATGGTCGATCCGACACCGGTCCCGGACAGCGCGATGGACACCGGCAGCGAGGACGGCGAGCCGGGCGGCACCACGGATGCCGCCCCGCTGACCGACGACGAGCGGGCCATGCTCGACCGGCTGCGGCACGCCGACGGGCAGGACGTGGTCGGCCCGACGCCCGAGGAGTCCCCCGTCGCCGGCAGCGCGGCCGAGGACGACGCGCCCAGCCCCGCCTACCCGGCCCCCGACCGCCCCGCCACCCCCGACCCCCTGGACCCCGTCTTCCGCGAACCCACCCCCGGCTCCCCCGCCGACTGACCACACCCCGGCCGCCGACCAGGGGGCCGGGGGCCGCCCCCGGAGGGTCAGGGCGCGAGCATCTCGGGGGTGACGCTGGCCTCGGTGTCGGGGACGCCGAGGTCGGCGGCCCGCTTGTCGGCCAGCGCGAGCAGCCGGCGGATCCGCCCGGCCACCGCGTCCTTGGTCATCGGCGGGTCGGCGAGCTGGCCCAGCTCCTCCAGCGACGCCTGCTTGTGCTCCAGCCGCAGCCGGCCGGCCTGGGCCAGGTGGTCCGGCAGGTCGTCGCCGAGGATCTCCAGCGCCCGCGCCACCCGGGCGCCGGCCGCCACCGCGGCCCGCGCGGACCGGCGCAGGTTGGCGTCGTCGAAGTTGGCCAGCCGGTTGGCGGTGGCCCGGACCTCGCGGCGCATCCGCCGCTCCTCCCAGGCCAGCACGCTCTCGTGCGCGCCGAGCCGGGTGAGCAGCGCGCCGATCGCGTCGCCGTCGCGGACCACCACCCGGTCCACCCCGCGCACCTCGCGGGCCTTGGCCCCGATGCCCATCCGGCGGGCCGCGCCGACCAGCGCGAGCGCCGCCTCCGGCCCCGGGCAGGTGATCTCCAGCGAGGACGACCGGCCGGGCTCGGTGAGCGAGCCGTGCGCGAGGAACGCGCCCCGCCAGGCCGCCTCGGCGTCGCACACCCCGCCGGACACCACCTGCGGCGGCAGCCCGCGCACCGGCCGGCCGCGCTGGTCGAGCAGGCCGGTCTGCCGGGCCAGCCCCTCGCCGTCCTTGACCACCCGGACGATGTAGCGGCTGCCCTTGCGCAGCCCGCTGCCGGCCAGCACCTGCACCTCGCTGGCGTGCCCGTACACCTCGGCGATGTCGCGGCGCAGCCGCCGGGCCGTCGAGCCGGTGTCCAGCTCGGCCTCCACCACCACCCGGCCGGCCACGATGTGCAACCCGCCCGCGAACCGCAGCAGGGCGGAGATCTCCGCCCGCCGGCAGCACGTCTTCGTCACCGGCAGCCGGCTCAGCTCGTCCTTCACGGACGCCGTCATCGCCACTCTGGTCCCCCCGATCGCCATCCCACGCCGTCCCCCGTCCGGACCGGCGGCCCCCGCCAGGCGGCCGGGGGCTCCCCCAGCACCTGCCGGTACGCGGCCGCGAGCAGCCGCGGGTCGTGCCGCGGCGTGCCGTCCCCGGTGGCCACCGGGGCCAGCAGCAGCCGCGCGCCGAGCGCCGACACGCCTGACATGAGACCACGAGCGTCCGCCACCGCGTCGGTGTCCGCCACCACCGCGTCCACCTGGAAGCCGGGCGCGTGCGCGGCCAGCACCTCCAGGTGCTGCTGCGGGGAGAAGCCGGCGGTCTCCCCCGGCTGGGCGGCCAGGTTGAGCGTGACCACCCGCCGGGCCCGGGTGCCGGACAGCGCGGCCAGCAGGTCGGGCACCAGCAGGTGCGGCAGCACGCTGGTGAACCAGGAGCCCGGGCCGAGCACGACCAGGTCGGCGCCGGCGACCGCGGCCACCGCCTCCGCGCAGGCCGGCGGCGCCGGCGGGACCAGCGTCACCGAGACCACCCGGCCGACGGTGGTGGCCACCGCGACCTGGCCGCGGATGCGGCACACCCGGGCCGGGTCGGCGTCGTCCAGCCCGACCACGTCGGCGGCGATCTCCAGCGGCCGGGGGCTCATCGGCAGCACCCGGCCGACGGCGTGCACCAGCCCGCCGACCGCGTCCAGGGCGGCCACCGGGTCGCCCAGCGTCTCGGCCAGCCCGGCCAGCAGCAGGTTGCCGACCGAGTGGCCGGCCAGCGCGCCGGAGCCGCCGAAGCGGTGTTGCAGCAGCCGCGCCCAGTCCCGGCTGCCGGCGTCGTCGCCGGCCAGCGCGGCCAGCGCCATCCGCAGGTCGCCGGGCGGCACCGCGCCGAGCTCGCGGCGCAGCCGGCCGGACGAGCCGCCGTCGTCGGCCACCGTGACCACCGCGGTGACGTGCGGGGTGAGCTCGCGCAGCGCGGCCAGCGACGCGGCCAGCCCGTGCCCGCCGCCGAGCGCCACCACGCGCGGGCCGTCCGCCGGTGGGGGCTCGCCCGGCGGGGTCGCCGGGCTACTCACGCCCCATGTCCCGGTGCGCCACCGTGGTCTGCACGCCGTCGCCGACCAGCCGCTTGGCCAGCTCCTCGGCCATCGCGACGGACCGGTGCTTGCCGCCGGTGCAGCCGATCGCCAGCGTGAGGTAGCGCTTGCCCTCCCGCTGGTAGCCGGCGCCGACCAGCCGCAGCAGGTCGGTGTAGACGTCCAGGAAGTCGCCCGCGCCGGCCTGGGACAGCACGTAGTCGTGGACGTCGCGGTCCAGCCCGGTGTGCGGGCGCAGCTCCGGGATCCAGTGCGGGTTGGGCAGGAAGCGCACGTCCGCGACCAGGTCGGCGTCCAGCGGCAGCCCGTACTTGAAGCCGAAGGACAGCACGGTGGCCCGCAGCGGCGGGGTGGCCTCGCCGCCGAACGCGTGCTCGATCTCCCGGCGCAGGTCGTGCACGGACAGGTGGCTGGTGTCCACCACCAGGTCCGCCACCCCGTGCAGGTCGCGCAGCAGCGCCCGCTCGGCGCTGATGCCGTCGACCAGGCGGCGGCCGCCCTGCAGCGGGTGGGCCCGGCGGACGCTCTCGAACCGGCGCACCAGCACCTCGTCGGAGGCCTCCAGGAACAGCACCCGCGGACGGTACCCCCGCTGGTCGAGGTCCCCGATGACGGTCCGCAGGTCGGCGGAGAAGGCCCGGCTGCGCACGTCCACCACGACCGCGATCCGGGTGACCCCGCCGGAGGTGCGGCTGCCCAGGTCGACCATGGCCGCGATCAGCTCCGGCGGCAGGTTGTCGACCACGTAGTAGCCGAGGTCCTCCAGGCACTTCGCGGCAGTGCTGCGGCCGGCGCCGGACAGCCCGCTGACCACGACCACCTCGAGCCCGGGCGCCGCCTCGGCGGCGGCCGCCGCGTGGTCAGCCATCGAGCACCTCTCCCGTGATCGGGTCCACCGCCGGGCCGGGGTCGGCGTCCGGCCGGCGCAACGCCGCGGACACCGCCTCGGCGGTGCGCCGGCCCACACCCGGCACCGCCATGATGTCCTCCACGGACGCCGCCCGGAGCCGCTTCAGCGAGCCGAACCGGGTGAGCAGGGCCTTCTTCCGGGTCTCCCCCAGCCCGGGCACCCCGTCCAGCGCCGAGGTGGTCATCGCCTTCGACCGCTTCTGCCGGTGGTACGTGATCGCGAACCGGTGCGCCTCGTCCCGTACCCGCTGCAGCAGGTAGAGCCCCTCCGACGTGCGCGGCAGGATGACCGGCCGGTCCTCGCCGGGCAGCCAGACCTCCTCCAGCCGCTTGGCCAGCCCGCACAGCGCGACGTCGGTGATCCCGAGCCTGTCCAGCGCCCGCGCGACCGCGGCCACCTGGGGGGCGCCGCCGTCCACCACGAGCAGGTTCGGCGGGTACGCGAACTTGCGCGGCCGGCCGGTCTCCGGGTCCAGGCCGGCCGGGGCGCCGCCGGCCTCCGCGGGCCGGTCGACGCCCTCCTCGCCGCTGTCCATCCGCTCGTCCAGGTAGCGGGCCATCCGCCGGCGCACGGCCTCGCGGATCCAGTCCACGTCGCCGCCCTCGGTGACGGGGGCCTCCGGGTCGCGGGCGCCGGTGCCGCGGATGGCGAACCGCCGGTACTCCGACTTGCGCGGCAGCCCGTCCTCGAAGACCACCATCGAGGCGACCACGTTGGTGCCCTGCACGTGCGAGACGTCGAAGCACTCGATCCGCAGCGGCGCGGAGTCCAGCCCGAGCGCCTCCTGGAGCTCGGCCAGCGCCTGCGACCGCGCGGTCAGGTCGGTGGCCCGCTTGAGCTTGTGCTGCTGGAAGGCCTGCTGGGCGTTGCGGGCGACGGTCTCCAGCAGCGCGCGCTTGTCCCCGCGCTGCGGCACCCGCAGCGACACCCGGCTGCCGCGCAGCTCGCAGAGCAGCTGCTCCAGCACCTCGCGGTCCGGCGGCAGCTGCGGGACCAGCACCTCGCGCGGGACGCTGTCGGCGTCGTCGGCGCCGTAGATCTGCAGGCAGAACTGCTCGACCAGGTCGCCGGTGGTGACGTCCTCGACCTTGTCCACCACCCAGCCGCGCTGGCCGCGGACCCGGCCGCCGCGGACGTGGAAGACCTGCACCGCGGCCTCCAGCGCGTCCTCGGCGAAGGCGACCACGTCGGCGTCGGTGCCGTCGCCGAAGACGACCGCCTGCTTCTCCATCGCCCGGCGCAGCGCGCCGATGTCGTCGCGCAGCCGGGCCGCCCGCTCGAACTCCTGCTCGGCCGCGGCGGCCGCCATCTCCCGCTCCAGCCGGCGGATCATCAGGTCGGTCTTGCCGGCCATGAAGTCGACGAAGTCGTCCACGATGGCCCGGTGCTGCTCGGCGTCGACCCGGCCCACGCACGGCGCCGAGCACTTGCCGATGTAGCCGAGCAGGCACGGCCGGCCGATCTGGCCGGCCCGCTTGAACACCCCGGCCGAGCAGGTCCGGGCCGGGAAGACCCGCAGCAGCAGGTCGAGCGTCTCCCGGATGGCCCAGGCGTGCGCGTACGGCCCGAAGTAGCGGACGCCCTTCTTCTTCGACCCGCGCATCACCTGCAGCCGGGGGAACTCCTCGTACAGCGTCACCGCGAGGCTCGGGTACGACTTGTCGTCCCGGTAGCGGACGTTGAAGCGCGGGTCGAACTCCTTGATCCAGGAGTACTCCAGCTGCAGCGCCTCGACCTCGGTGCGGACGACCGTCCACTCCACACTGGCCGCGCTGGTGACCATCTGCCGGGTCCGCGCGTGCAGCCCGGCGACGTCGGCGAAGTAGCTGTTCAGCCGCTGCCGCAGGGACTTCGCCTTGCCCACGTAGATGACCCGGCCGCGCTCGTCGCGGAACTTGTAGACCCCCGGCTGCTCGGGGATCGTGCCCGGAGCGGGCCGGTAGGTGGACGGGTCGGGCACGGCAGCGAGGGTACGCGCGGGCGGCTCCCGGGGCCGGGGGTGTCGAGTGGCGATCGTGGGCCCGCGGTGCCACGCTTCGGACATCCGGCCCCCGCCGGCCGACCCGGTTGAGACCCAGCCGGCCGCCACCGACCCCGATCCCACCGGGACCACCCGATGACCGAGACCGTCAGCTGCGAGATCGTCCTCGGCGACGGCCGGCCGTGGCGGGAGCACGTGCCGGTGCTGCGGCTCACCTGGTCGGCCGGCGACCCGCTCGCGGTGGTGCTCGTCGTCGGTGCCCGGCCGCCGCACCCGTCGCTGCTGCGGGGGCGCTGGGTGGTGCTGCGGGACGCGCTGCGGTCGGTGCTCGGGCCCGGCGGCGGGCCGCCCGGCGGCGCCGGGGTCGGCGCGCCGCGGCCGGCCGGGCACGTGCAGATGTCCCGGACCGACGAGCACGTCACGCTGACCCTCCGGTCGGCCTCGCTGCCCTGCGTGGTGAGCGTCCCGGCCGGGCCGCTGCGCGAGTTCCTGACCGAGACCGACTCGGTGGTGCCGCCCGGCTGCGAGCGGACGGCGGTGGCCCTGGACGCCGAGATCGCCCGAATGCTCGGCGGGGACTGACCCACCGGCGGGATCGCCCCTGCGGGCCGCCGGCACCGTCCGCTGCCGCATTACCGGGCGGGACCGCTGAGGCGTACCGGACCGCGCAGGGGCGCGTGTCGGGGCCGGACCGGGCCGTGGCCGCGGGGTAGGCTGCCGCCCAACTCCCGGTCCGACGCTCCCCGCCAGCCTCCCCCGCACGGCACGGCTCCCCCGCACGGCAGCGCTCCGGCGCCCTCCCACGCGGCACCGCCTTCCCCACGCGGCCGGCGACCATCGGGTGGCGCCCGCGACCGGACCCTGCACGGCAGCGCGACCCCGCCGCGGTCCCTGAGGCCCGAGCGGCTCCCGACCCGACCAGCCCTCCCCGCCACGGCCGGCTCCCCCGCCCGGCAGCGCCGTCCCGGCGCCACCCCGCGCGGCTCCGCCTCTCCCGTACGCGCCCCCGGCCGGCCCGGCTCGCGGAGCCGGCGTGCGGGCGCCCGCGCCGGGCAGCGGCCCCGATCCGACCTGCGCCAGACGACCGACCCCCGCACCGCAGCCTCCGTGCGCCGCGGTGCGGGGGTCGTGCGTTGTCCGGGGTCGCCGGGCTAGGCGGAGACCTTCGCCTTGCGGGCCGGCGTCTTCTTCGCCGCCGTCTTCTTCGCCGCAGCCGCCTTCTTCTGTGGCCCGGCCGCCGCCCGCGCGGCCAGGGTGTCCCGCAGGAAGCCGCCGGTGTGGCTGCCGGCCGCCGCGGCGACCTCCTCCGGCGGACCCTCGGCGACCACCGTCCCGCCGCCGGACCCGCCCTCCGGGCCCATGTCCACGACCCAGTCCGCGGTCTTGATCACGTCCAGGTTGTGCTCGATCACGATCACCGTGTTGCCCGCGTCGACCAGCCGGCCGAGCACGCCGAGCAGCTTGCGGACGTCCTCGAAGTGCAGCCCGGTGGTCGGCTCGTCCAGCACGTAGACCGTGCGGCCGGTGGACCGCTTCTGCAGCTCGGAGGCGAGCTTGACCCGCTGCGCCTCGCCGCCGGACAGGGTCGGCGCCGGCTGGCCCAGCCGCACGTACCCGAGGCCGACGTCGACCAGCGTGGTCAGGTGCCGGGAGATCGCCGGCACCGCCTTGAAGAACTCGGCCGCCTCCTCGATCGGCATGTCGAGGACCTCGGCGATGGTCTTGCCCTTGAAGTGCACCTCGAGCGTCTCCCGGTTGTACCGGGCGCCCCCGCAGACCTCGCACGGGACGTACACGTCGGGCAGGAAGTTCATCTCGATCTTGATGGTGCCGTCGCCGGCGCACGCCTCGCAGCGCCCGCCCTTGACGTTGAAGGAGAAGCGGCCGGGCTGGTAGCCGCGGATCTTCGCCTCGGTGGTCTCCGCGAACAGCCGCCGCATGTGGTCGAAGACCCCGGTGTACGTCGCCGGGTTGGACCGCGGGGTGCGCCCGATCGGCGACTGGTCGACGCCGACGACCTTGTCGACCTCCTCGACGCCGCGGACCCGCTTGTGCCGGCCCGGCACCATCCGGGCGCCGTTGAGCTTGTTGGCCAGCGCCGTGTAGAGGATGTCGTTGACCAGCGACGACTTGCCGGAGCCGGACACGCCGGTGACCGCCGTGAAGGTGCCGAGCGGGAAGGCCACGTCGATGCCGCGCAGGTTGTGCTCGCGGGCGCCCTCGACCACCAGCTCCCGGCCCGGGATCCGCGGCCGCCGGCTGGCCGGCACCGGGATCTCCCGGCGGCCGGACAGGTAGGCCCCGGTGATCGAGTCCTCGCTGGCCAGCAGCTCGTCGACCGGGCCGGACACGACCACCTGGCCGCCGTGCTCGCCGGCGCCCGGGCCGATGTCCACCACCCAGTCGGCGACCTTGATGGTCTCCTCGTCGTGCTCGACCACGATCAGCGTGTTGCCGAGCGACTTCAGCCGCAGCAGCGTGTCGATCAGCCGGCGGTTGTCCCGCTGGTGCAGCCCGATGGACGGCTCGTCCAGCACGTAGAGCACGCCGACCAGGCCGGACCCGATCTGGGTGGCCAGCCGGATCCGCTGCGCCTCGCCGCCGGCCAGCGTCGCCGCCGGCCGGTCCAGGGACAGGTAGTCCAGCCCCACGTCGACCAGGAAGCCGAGCCGGGCGTGCACCTCCTTGAGCACCCGCTCGGCGATCATCCGCTCCCGCTCGGACAGCTCCAGCCCGCGCAGGAACTCGCCCGCCCCACCGATGGACAGCCCGGACACCTCGGCGATCGACTTGCCGCCGAGCGTGACCGCGAGCACCTCGGGCTTGAGCCGGGACCCGCCGCACGCGGGGCACGGCACCTCCCGCATGTAGCCCTCGTACTTCTCCCGGCTGTAGTCCGAGTCGGTCTCCGCGTGCCGCCGCTCCAGGAACGGCACGACCCCCTCGTACGACGCGTAGTAGGCCCGCTCCCGGCCGTACCGGTTCTTGTAGCGGACGTGCACCTGGCTGTCGTGCCCGTAGAGGATCGCCTTCTGCGCCCGGGCCGGCAGCCGCTCCCACGGGGTGTCGATCCGGAAGCCGACCGCGTCGCCGAGCGCGCTGAGCAGGCGGAGGAAGTAGTCCGCGGTCTGCCCGGTGCCCCACGGCGAGATCGCGCCCTCCTCCAGGCTGCGCTCCGGGTCCGGCACGATCAGCTCCGGGTCGACCTCCTTGCGGGTGCCCAGCCCGGTGCACTCCGGGCAGGCCCCGAACGGCGAGTTGAACGAGAACGACCGCGGCTCCATCGCCTCGAACGACAGGTCGTCGTAGAGGCAGGCCAGGTGCTCGGAGAAGGTCCGCTCCCGGTGCGGGTCGTCCTCGGGCAGGTCGACGAAGTCGAGGACGACCAGCCCGCCGGCCAGCCCGAGCGCGGTCTCCACCGAGTCGGTGAGCCGGCGCTTGGACGACTCGCGCACGGCCAGCCGGTCGATCACCACCTCGATGGAGTGCTTCTCCTGCTTCTTCAGCTTGGGCTGGACCCACCCGCCGGAGGGCGTGAAATCGGTCAGGCTGTGCACCACGCCGTCGACCCGGACCCGCGAGTAGCCCTTGGACTGCAGCTCGGTGAAGAGGTCGACATACTCCCCCTTGCGGCCGCGGATCACCGGGGCCAGCACCTGGAAGCGGACGCCCTCCTCCATCTCCAGCACCCGGTCCACGATCTGCTGCGGGGTCTGCCGGCTGATCGGGCGGCCGCACTTCGGGCAGTGCGGCCGGCCGGCCCGCGCGTAGAGCAGCCGGAGGTAGTCGTAGACCTCGGTGATGGTGCCGACCGTGGACCGCGGGTTGCGGCTGGTCGACTTCTGGTCGATCGACACCGCCGGGGACAGGCCCTCGATGAAGTCCACGTCCGGCTTGTCCATCTGGCCGAGGAACTGCCGCGCGTACGCCGACAGGGACTCCACGTAGCGGCGCTGGCCCTCGGCGAAGATCGTGTCGAAGGCCAGGCTGGACTTGCCCGACCCGGACAGCCCGGTGAAGACGATCAGGCTGTCGCGGGGCAGGTCGAGGTGGATGTCCTTGAGGTTGTGCTCGCGCGCACCGCGCACGACGAGGCGGTCTGCCACGGGGCGTTTCTCTCTCCGGCCGACGGGAGGGGAAGGTCGGCCCTACGGTAGCGGCGGGGTCCGACAGTTTCTTCCCGGCGAGTGCCGGCTACCCCTCCGGCCCGTCCGCGGCGCTGGTCTCCAGGCCACGCAGCCGGTAGGTCACCGTGCCCGGCGGCGGGCCGCCGAGGCCGGGGATGACCGCGGTCGCGTCGTAGCCCCGGGCCGGGCGGGCGGCCGGCGGCGGCGCGTCCGTCTCGGGCGGGTGCACCACCAGCTCGCGGTGGTCCGGCAGCGGCGGCGGGGGCGGCGGGGCTCCGGTCTCGTACATGCGGCCACCTCCGGGGTCGTGGGAGTCGAGGGTACGCCGGTGGGGCAGGATGCGGGCATGACGTACACCGGGGACGTGCAGGTGGGTGGACCGGCCGACGAGCGGGAGCTGCCCGCGCTGGCGATCACGAAGCTGGCGGTCGGTCCGATGCAGAACAACGCCTACCTGCTGCGCTGCCGGGAGACCGGCGAGGCGCTGCTGGTCGACGCGGCCAACGAGGCCGGCCGGCTGCTGGAGCTGGTCGGCGACGCGCCGCTGGCCACCGTGGTGACCACCCACCAGCACGCGGACCACTGGCAGGGGCTGGCCGAGGTGGTGACCGCCACCGGCGCGCGCACCGTGGCCCACCCGCTGGACGCCGGCGGCATCCCGGTGCCGACCGACGAGACGGTCGAGCACGGCGACTCGGTCGAGGTCGGCCGGTGCACGCTGACGGTCATCCACCTGCGCGGGCACACCCCGGGCTCGATCGCGCTGCGGTACGACGACCCGCAGGGCACCAGCCACCTCTTCACCGGCGACTCCCTCTTCCCCGGCGGCCCCGGCAACACCGAGAAGGACCCGCAGCGCTTCGGCTCGCTGATGGACGACCTGGAGGCCCGGGTCTTCGGCGAGCTGGCCGACGACACCTGGGTCTACCCGGGCCACGGCAACGACACCACCCTCGGCGCCGAGCGCCCGTCCATCCCGGAGTGGCGCGCCCGCGGCTGGTAGTCGCCCGGCGCCGGCCACCCGGGGAGCGCCGCGGCCGGGCAGCGACCAGCCGCGCGGGCGGCGGAGTTCAGCCGGGGCGGACGGGTCATCCGCGCCCGACGGGTCCAGCGCGAACACCGACAGCCTCTTGCCAGCGTCGGGCCGGGTGGGCACTCTCCAGGAGTCGGCACATGGGCCACGGCCCCCGGGGGGTGCTCGAGATGAGATACCGGATAGCGGCAGTGCTCGGCGCGGCGGCGCTGACGATGGCGGGTCTGTCGCCGGCGGCGGCCCAGACCGGACCCGAGGTCATCGCCTCGGGGCTGAACAACCCGCGCGGGTTGGCGTTCTCGCCGAACGGGGGGTTGTACGTCGCCGAGTCGGGCACGGGCGGCTCCGGTCCCTGCTTCGCGGGGCCCGAAGGTCCGGCGTGCTTCGGCCACTCGGGCTCGGTCACCCGCATCGACCGCCACGGCCAGCGCCGGGTGCTGACCGGGCTGCCGTCGTTCGGCAACGAGGGCACCGGGGACGCCGCCATCGGCCCGTCCGACGTCGCCTTCCAGGGTCAGGGCGGCATGTACGTCACCGAGGGGCTCGGCCTGGACCTGGACTTCAGCAGGACCATCCCGGAGCTCGCCGGCATGGGGAAGCTGCTGCGGGCCCAGGGGAACGGCGGCCGGGTGCGCGTCGTGGCCGACCTGGCCGCCTTCGAGGACGCCAACAACCCGACGGGCGACGAGGAGAACGTCAACCCCAACTCGGTGCTCACCACCGGCAGTGGCCGGGTCGTCGCCGACGCCGGGGCCAACGACCTGTTGCTGGTGAAGCCGAACGGGCGCATCTCCGTCCTCGCGACGTTCCCCAACCGCCTGGTCGACGCACCGCCGTTCCTCGGACTGCCGCCGGGCACCCAGATCCCGATGGACGCCGTGCCGACCTCGGTGGCGCGCGGGCCGGACGGCGCCCTCTACGTCGGGCAGCTCACCGGCTTCCCGTTCCCGGTCGGTGGCGCCAACGTCTACCGGATCGTGCCGGGCCGGGCCCCGCAGGTCTTCGCCAGCGGGTTCACCAACATCATCGACATCGCGTTCGACGAGCGGGGGAAGCTCTACGTGCTGGAGATCTTCCAGAACGGCCTGCTGTCGGGCGACCCGACCGGCGCGCTCGTCCGGGTGGACCGCGGCGGAGGCCAGCACGTGGTGTCGAACGATCTGGTCACGCCGGGCGGGCTCGCCCTGCGGGGCCGGGCGGCGTACGTCAGCAACTGCGGGACGTGCGCCGGCGCCGGCGAGGTCGTGCGCATCCCGCTGCGCTAGGTGGTGCGCATCCCGCTGCGCTAGGTGGTAGGTCCCGGAGCGTGCCTAGATCCGGAAGAACAGGTTCAGGTACTGCTCGGCCTGGGCGAAGTCCCCGCGCACGGTGCCGAAGTTGCCGCGGCCGAACGCGGTGAGCACCATGCTGGCGGCGTCGAACTCGATCAGGCAGGGCAGCTCGTCGATGTTCCCCGGCTCGTACGTGAGCCCCTTCTCGTCCACGGAGATCCGGTAGTCGCCGGCGTTGCGGCCGCTCACCCTGATCCCGATCCGACCGGGCTCCGTGACCGCATCGGTGCGGACGGTGCCCTGCCAGATCGCGAACATGAACGGCACCAGCAGGTCGGCGACGTCGCCGGACAGGCCGTGCGCCCGGCCCGTGCCCTGGCGGATGTCCCAGGAGTGCACGCCGTAGTCCATCAGCTGGCCACCGGCGTAGAAGAAGGCCGGTACCGGGCCCATGTAGGCGTGGGTGACCATCAGGCCGGTCCACTCCTCCGGACCGAGCGCCTCGAGGATGCCCATCATCTTCTCGAAGTCGGCGCGCAGGCGATCGATCAGCTCCGCCTGCGGGACCCGGCGGAACCCCACCGCCATCTCGTTCACCCGCTCGTGCATCGCCGGAAGACCGTACGGCGCGGGGACCTCGCCCTTGCCGCGCGCCGCGTCGAAGGCGGCGAAGTAGCCCTCGGTCGTGTCGACGATGTGGCCCACGACGTCGCGGGTCGTCCAGCCGGCGCACGCGGTCGGCCTGACCCAGGCGTCCGGCTCCTGGGCGAGGGCGAACAGCTGCTCGGCCTCCCGGCGGACGACCCGCAGGATCGTGTCCTTGCCCTCGTAGGTCATCGCGTTCCACTCGCTCATGCCCTCGCCACCTTCCTGCTGGCCGAGCTGGTAGCCCTCGCTCGGCGGCCGGGCGACGCTCGGGGCGCAGATAGTTGCGCAGCGAACGTGTTTCACACGACACCGCAGCGACGGCGCCGTGTCAATCGGCAGGACGGACGCCGGGGCTTACTCCTGGTCGAAGTGGCGCCCGGCGAAGTTCCTCCTCGTCACGGCCAGCCGAACCGCACCACGGTGTGCGGACCAGTGCACGCCGCGCGGATCTGAGGTAGGGGGCGGCGGATCCGAGGTAGCCGCCCGATGTCGCCGCGCCCGGTGGGCGGGTGACGCTGGCCGCATCCCGATGGAAGGCGGCCATGCGTTCCCTGTTCAGGTCGCTCGCCGCGCTCGCCG
Source organism: uncultured Actinomycetota bacterium (assembly GCA_963849885.1). Lineage (GTDB taxonomy): Bacteria > Actinomycetota > Actinomycetes > Mycobacteriales > CADCTP01 > CADCTP01. Next base: position 364,523 of record CAWKIV010000009.1, read on the forward strand.
GCCCGCCCGGCACCGGCCACGCCTTCCGGTACCGCGCCTCCTGGGTCCAGCCGGCCCGCTCCAGCACCCGGCGCCGGCGGCCGGGTTCCAGCGGACGAACTCGGTGCCCACCGCCCGACGGTAGCCGGGGGCACCGATGAGTTTCCCCGGCGGCCGCCGTTGTACCGGGCAGACTGTCGGCTCCACCCCGGCGCCGACCCGATCGAGAGGCAACCCCGTGGACTACAAGCTGGAGCTGGTGCTGGTGCCGGTCACCGACGTCGACCGGGCCAAGGAGTTCTACTCGGCCAAGGCCGGCTTCGTCGTGGACGTCGACCACCGGGCCGGCGACGACTTCCGGGTCGTGCAGCTGACCCCGCCCGGGTCGGCCTGCTCGATCTCCGTCGGCGTCGGCCTCACCGACGCGCCGCCCGGGTCGGCCCGCGGGCTGCACCTGGTGGTCACCGACATCGAGGCCGCCCGGGACGAGCTGACCGGCCGCGGCGTCGAGGTCGGCGACATCCGGCACATGACCCCGGAGGGCTGGCAGCCGGGGCCGGACCCGAAGCGGACCGACTACAACTCCTTCGCCGACTTCGCCGACCCGGACGGCAACACCTGGGTGCTGCAGGAGCGTGGTCACGCGTGACCGCGGCCGGGACCCTGACCGACGAGTCGACCTTCCGGGCCGCGGCCGAGCGGCACCGCCGGGAGCTGCACGTGCACTGCTACCGGATGCTGGCGTCGTTCGACGAGGCCGAGGACGCCGTCCAGGAGACGCTGCTGCGGGCGTGGCGGGCGCGGGACCGCTTCGAGGGCGACACGCTGGTCCGGGCCTGGCTCTACAGGATCGCCACCAACGTCTGCCTGGACGCCATCCGGGCCCGGTCCCGGCGGGTGGCCGAGCTCCGCTCGTACGCCGAGGTGGGCTGGCTGCAGCCGTACCCGGACCGGCTGCTGGACCAGATCGCTCCCCCGGAGGACGAGCCGGACGCGGTGGTGGTCCGGCGGGAGACCATCGAGCTGGCCTTCCTGGCCGCGCTGCAGGTGCTGCCGCCGCGGCAGCGGGCCGCGCTGGTGCTGCGGGACGTGCTCGGCCTGCCGGCCGCGGAGACCGCGGCGATGCTGGACACCAGCGTGGCCGCGGCCAACAGCGCGCTGCAGCGGGCCCGGGCCGCGATGCAGGAGCACCTGCCCTCGCACCGGCTGGACTGGGCGGCATCCCGACCGGTCCGGCCGAGCGGGCGCTGCTGGACCGCTTCGTCGACGCGCACGAGCGGTGCGACGCCGCCGCCGCGCTGGCCGTCGCGGCCGAGGACATCCGGGTGACCATGCCGCCGGCGCCGTACTGCTTCGACGGGCTGGCCGGCTGGGCACCCTGCTGGAGCGGGCCTTCGGCCCGGACCGGGAGGGCGACTGGCGGCTGCTGCCGACCAGCGCCAACCGGATGCCGGCCGCGGCCAGCTACCTGCGGCGGCCCGGCGACGACACGTTCCGCGCTTACAAGCTGGACGTGCTGCGGATCGAGGACGGCACGATCGCCGAGATCACCACCTTCGGGTACACGCTGTTCCCGCACTTCGGCCTGCCGGCGACCCGGTGAGCTCCAGGCCGAGGTGGTGCGCGACCCGCGCCGCCTCGGTCCGCCGGCTCACGCCGAGCTTCCGCAGGATGTTCGACACCGGGCCGGGCTCAGCGCCAGGCGCGCCGGCCCCAGCCGAACCACAGCGGCAGGAAGAACAGGAAGACCGGGAAGCGCAGCAGCACGGTGAGCCCGATCAGCACCACCAGCAGCAGCAGCGGGACGACCGGCGGCGGGCCGCCGCGGCGGGGACGGTCCCGGGCGGCCCGACCGGCCTCCCAGCCGGCTCGGGCCGCGGGCCGGAACGGCGCCGGCTCGGGCAGGTCGGTGAACAGCGCCTGCAGGTCGGCGCGGGTGCGGCCGGCGTAGGCGGCCTGGACACGGGCGTCGTACTCGGCCTGGTCCAGCCGGCCGGTGGCGAAGTGCTCGCCGAGCGCGGTGGCCGCCTCGAACCGCTCGGCGTCACCCACCCGCAGCCTGGCCTCCGGCAGGGGCTCGTACGGGACGGGCGCTGCGTCGGTCATCTCGGACTCCGGCGTGTAACGGTGTAATCGGCGTCACCGGGTCCAACGCCGCCGGGCCCGGGAGGGTGCCCGTCCCGGCCTA
>CAWKIV010000010.1:0-346463 GCA_963849885.1 uncultured Actinomycetota bacterium
CCCACCTGCACCCGCACATGCTCCGCCACACCTACCTCACCACCATGCTCGACGCCGGCGTCGACCTCCGCGACGTCCAAAACCCGCCGCCCGCCACGCCGATCCCCGCACGACGATGCGATGGCGGTCATACGTACATGACTGGAATTGGGTGACTTCGTCCGCGGGCCCTTTCTTGTCGGAAGTGGCGTCCACCAGAGTTGTGTACGACCGGCCCGGTGAGGTCGGCGTTTCTGGTCACTCCGGCCACCCTGCGGTGGCACCGGGAGATGGGCAAGTTGTCGGCGGCGAGGGCTATGCGGCGTGGCGGTACTTGTGGAGCAGGCCGCCGAGGCGGTCGACCCGTTCGAGCGGTGAGCTTCGAGTCGCGGTGGCGGATCAGCAGCCGGAAACGGCCAACCTGCTCGCCCCTCCGGAGGCGGCTTGCACCTGCGATGACGGGTCGGTGACGCCAACCGGCCGCCGAAGCCTGTCGCTCAGCCATCAGCAGACCAGACGTCGAGCAGTGAGCCACGGGCCGCTCCGCGCATGAACGAGTGTCAGGGAGACGGTCTGTTCGGCACAGTGCTCCTTCCACCTACGGGCGCGCTGGTACATCCTATGCGGGCAACTCAACCGTCACGAAGGAGGGCTTGCGATGCGCCGTCTGCTTTTAGCCGTTCTGCTGGCCGTTGGTACGGTTCTGCTCGGGGCGACACCAGCGGTCGCCGACCACACTCACTTCCGGGTCCTCGGCAACGGCGACTGTGTCCTGCTCGCGCCGGACGGCGGAGAGAAGTACGTGCAACTTCCGCACGCGGACGAGTTCGCTCCTGACCGGCAGCACCCGCTGCACGTCAACGTCCACCTGGGCCAGCCTGGAGAGGTCGGGTCCATCTACGTCGCGTACGGCGCGGACGGCGCTCTGACCGCCGACGCCGTGCGGCTCTGCGGCGGGGCGTTCCGCAACCGATAGCGCACATCGCCATAGGCTTGGTCGGCGGTGGCATCGGTCCCGACGTCATTGAGGCGATCCGTCCTTATCGGACCCGTCGCGTGCTGTCCCGGCGTACCGTCACGACGGTTCAGAGGCCGGGTGGCGGTTTCGCCGGTCTGTGGCGGTGGCAGCTGAGGCTCGGTGGTGCTGGTGAGTTCTCGGTATGACGTGGTGGTCATCGGCGCGGGGCACAACGGGTTGGTTTGTGGGTGCTATCTGGCGCGGGCCGGGCTGCGGGTGGCGGTGGTGGAGGCGGCCGACGAGCCAGGGGGATGTATTTCCACCGTTGATCTGCCGGGCGGGACGGGCCGGCTGGAGCTGGGCGCGTACGAGCATGGCGGGCTGCGTACCAGTGGGGTGGCGGCCGACCTGGACCTGGAGACCCGGTGCGGGCTGCGGTTCCACCTGCGTGACGAGCTCGTTCTTGCACCTTGCGACGACGGCACGGCGCTGGCGTTCCATGACTCGCGGGAGCGCACGGTGGACGGTCTGCGGGTGACCGTCGGCGACGGTGACGCCGACGCGTACGACCGGTTCGCCCGCTGGGCGCAGGCCGCTACCGGGCTGCTGGCCGGGGTCGAGGCCGGTCCGCCGCCGTCGCTGCGGCAGCTGGCCGCGCTGGCGGAGACGACCCTGGGCGCGCAGGCTCCGCGGCTGCTGCAGGCGCTGCTCGGCTCGGCCTCGGCGCTGTTGCGGGGCAGCTTCACCGACCCGCGGCTGCAGGGGGTGCTGGCGCACTGGGCGGCGCATTCCCAGCAGCCGCCCACCGATCCCGGCACCGGGCTGGGAGGGCTGCTGCTGGCCGGCGGACATGGCACCCCGGCCGCGCGGCCGATGGGCGGCTCCCGGGCCACCGTGGCGGCGCTGGTGCGCTGCCTGCAGGCGGCCGGAGGGACCCTGCACTGCGGCCAGGCGGCCGGCCGGGTCGAGGTGTCCGGCGGCCGGGCGGTGGCCGTGCACGCCGGGGGTGAACGGTTCGAAGCCACCCAGGCCGTCGTGTCCGCGGTGGACGCCCGTCGGCTGTTCCTTGGCCTGCTCGATGAGCGGGACGTGCCGGCGCCACTGCACGACGAGCTACGGCGGATCCATGTCGGCCGGGCCAACGTCTCGGAGCTGAAGGTCGACGCCGTACTCACCGGCCCGGCGACCGTGCCCGGACCGGCCGGATTTGAGCGGTCGTTCCTGCTCTCAGCCAACACGATCACCGACCTCGAACGCGCCTTCGCCTCGATCCGGCTCGGTGACCTGCCGCAGCGCCCACCGCTCATGATCGCGTTCCCGTCGGCGTTGGAGCCGGGTTGGGCACCGCCCGGGCAGGACACCGTGTGGCTGTCCACCTTCGTGCCCTGGCAACTGGACTCCGGACCGTGGACGCCGCAGGCCCTCGACCGGGCCGCCGAGCATGCCTGGACCATCGCGGAGCGTGCGCTCGGAGTGACCCTGCGCCCGGCCGAACGCAGAGTCACCGGCCCCCAGGACTGGGTAGCCCGCACCGGCAACCCGCACGCCAACCCCAACCACGTCGAAATGAGCATCGACCAACTCCTCGGCTTCCGGCCCTCCCCCTCGCTGGCCCACTACCGCACCCCCATCGCGGCCCTCTACCTCACCGGCGCCGGCACCCACCCCGGCGGCGGCATCACCGGCATCCCCGGCCGCAACACCGCCTCCGTCATCCTCGACACCCTCGGCCTCCACCGCCGCCACCCCAGCCAGCGACTCCGCGACACGGCGGCCCGCCTGCTCGACGCAGCCAGAGCCATCCGAACCCTCCGCACCCACCAATAACGCTGCCGCTGCTCGCGGCCAGGGTCTCTGCCTGCGGATGGCGCCCGGTGCCTGTGCCCTAACTTGGCGGGACGAGATCCGATGTGCCGCTGCGGGAGAGTGCCATGGTGTCGACCGCCGAACCGGTCGTACGGGATGCCGACCACGACGACGTCATCGGCATCTGCCGATTCGGGGAGGCGCACGTTCGACCGCACTACGCGCCGCTGATCGGCGCCGCGGCAGCCGACGAGCAGATCCGCCGGTGGTGGAACGAGACACAGATCGGCGCAGGCGTCGCCGAGCGCCTGCTGGTGGTCGCCGAGGAGGACGGGCAGGTCGTCGGCGTCGGACAGCGCGGCCGCCGAGGCGCCGACCACGTGATCTACAAGCTCTACGTCCACCCTCGGTATCGCGGCCGAGGGCTGGGTCCGCGGCTGATGTCAGCCGACCGGCCGTTCGAAGGTGACGAGGAGACCCTCGACGCCGCCCGGCCCGACACGACCCTTGACGTCGACCGAGGTGATCGCCTTGAGTTGCCAGCCCTGAGCAGCATGCTGGTTGAGTAACTTCTCAAGCTTGTCACCGGACATCTTGCCGCCGATCCTGCCCTCGCGGAGCTCGACCACCGTGTACTCGTAGCGGTTCGCCATGCCGGGACCATAGTTGCTCCGTCCCGCGTGACGAGTGCCAGTCCTAGGGGCGGATGCTGGGATGTCCGCTTCTGCCGCGGAGCGTGCCGCTCGTGCGGTCAGGAGCGGTGGGAGCAGGTCCGCGAGGTGCTCCGCACTCGCTTTGATCCGCGGGTTCCGGGTTCGATCCCCGGGCGCCCCCACCCCCGAAGCCCGAGGTAGACGAGGTCGTCGATGAGCGGCCATCGCGGTGCGAGGAGTCGGGTCGGTGGGTTGTAGCAGGTCAAGCTGCCCGATGGTGAACACCGTGGCCTCCCCGCAGAGCAGGCGTGCGACCTGTCACGCCGTGGCGGCCGGGACGACCGCGCTCATCACGCAGTTGCCCTTACCCTTCGATCGCTCGTAGCTGAACCCGAGCCGCTCGTACATGGTCCGGGTGGCGTTGTAGAGGAACGATGCCGAGGTCTTCTTGCCCTCGGGCAGGTCGTGCGGGTACGCCTCGACGAGGCCGCCCCCGCCGCGGCGATCAGCGCCAGCGCACCCCGCACGGCGACCGCGGCCACTCCCGCGCGACGGTAGGCGCGGTCGACGAACAGGCACGTGATCCGGTAGTCCGGCATCTGGGCGACGCCCCGCTCCCACTCCTTGCGGTGGTGGATGTTCGGGAGCTCTGGAACCGTCCCGAACTGGGCCCAGGCGACCGCGACGTCACCGTCGAAAACCAGGGCGGCGTGCGTGCGGCCGGCCTCGACCAGACGCCGCTTGAACTCGCGATGGCCGAGCGCCCGGCGCTCCTCCTCTGAAGCCACCTCGCGGTGGAAGTACGTGCACCAGCACCCACCCCACACGCCGTTGTGCCGTTCGGCGAGATCCGCGAACGCGTCCCACGTCTGCATGGTCAGGGGTTCGATCCGGTAGCCGTCCACCGTCAGGGTGCCCATCCGCAGACGGTATAGGGCGAGGGTGATGGCGCCGCGCCAGCCAGGCCCGCCCGCCGCGAGACCGGTGGCCGTCGCGCGGGCCGGCCTGGCGCGGCGCACGAACCACGACCACCCTGCATTCCGTCCTCGTCGAAGCCGAGCACGCAGCCGAAGGAGGGCAGTCTGATCGGGTTCGGCCAGTGCCGCGTGGCGGCCGACTGAGGCGTTATCTGGTGGGTGCCCGCGACTGGGGGCGCTACCGGAGGACCTCGCAGTTTTGGATGGTGTCGTCTCCGGGGCCGCCGGTGCAGGTGTCGTTGTTCGTGCCGGGTGGGAACGGCAGGTCCGGAGGCGGCGGGAAGGGGTTGTCACCGTCGATGAAGTCGTCGCCGGGGCCTCCGCTGATGGCGTCGCTGCCAAAGTTGCCCCACAGCGTGTCGTCGCCCGCGTTGCCAGCCATGTTGTCGTCCAACGGTCCGCCGAACGCGGTGTCGTTGCCCGGGCCGCCTTGGATGCGATCGACGCCACCCATGCCGATGAGCTGATCGTCGCCGGGTCCGCCGAGCATGTCATCATCGCCGCCGAGGCCGGCCAGCGTGTCGTCGCCGGGCCCTCCGATGAGGACGTCGTCGTTCTGACCGTTGGAGGGAATGAAGGGGGGAGCCTCAACGCCGTCGCCGATCAGGACGTCGTTGCCCTCTCCGCCGAGGATGCGGTCGTTTCCTCCCTGACCGCAGATGATGTCCGCACCGCCGAGACCGAGGATGGTGTCCGTCCCGTCGCTCCCGACGATGACGTCGGCGCCGGCGGTGCCGATGATGGTGCCGGAGCCCACGATGGTGGCGGGAACCTCCTCACCGGGAGGACCGCACAACGGCTCGTCCTGGGCGCCGGCGGATCCCATTAGCTGGGTGGCGGCGATCATCAGCGCACCGGCGACTACTAGCGCGATTCTTCTCATTTCGACCCCCTTGGCTTCGCTCAGCCTTCAGCTGGCAGTGCCTGGACAGGCATAACACCACGGCCGGGGTCCGGGCGTCACGGCTTTGCCCTCATTGGCCGAACGAAGGCTGCGACAGTGCGATACAGCAGCGGAGTAAAGCAACGGCAGCGACCGAGGCGACCCGCTGGCGACCCAGCACGACCGACTGAACTCATCACCGACGCGCAGCGGCCTCGCCGGGTCAGTTCGGGACGAAGCGCGGGTAACGCGCGCGGCTGTGCCACCCACATGAAACGATTGTGGCTATTAGTCCTGCTTATCCCGATTTTCGGGATGGTTTCCTGTCGGAACCGCCTCAGCAGGGACGCGGACCGCGCCGGTCAAGATCGAGATGTGGGGCCCACTCACAGGACCTGACTCGGTATCGGGCACATTCACGTTGACCATCGGCCGAATCGAGGACTCGGGGACGTACACCGAGATCGTCGAGTGACGCCTGAGTAGATCTTGTATCTATGGATTCAACCTCGCAATGTTGACGGGCGCGATCTTCCTGTATTTCTGTTATCGCAGGCAGGAGCGTGATGTGAGTCCCGGGAGCAGGATAGGCACACCGGTTGAATCGCACGTGCCAGCGCTTCGAATCATCCGGCGCTTTACGTCCGGATCTGCGCGCCGGGGGCCCACCGGACTTGACAGGGCTCAGCGGGTGGCGGAGGCGACCAGCAGCTCGCACGGGCCGACGAAGCCGTCGCCGGTCTCGAACCGGCCGAGCGCGGCCTCGATCTCCGACCACACGCCGGGCCGCTCGGCCGCCGGCACACCGGCGAGCATCTGGTGCAGGGCGCCGAACGACTCGCGCTCGAAGCGGACGCACTCGGCCGCGGACGGCAGCCGCAGCGGCGACGGCACCGCCTCCACCTTCACGTCGGTGAAGCCGGCGTCGGTCAGCACGGTCTCCAGCACCCCGGCCCCGCCGAGGCTGAACGGTCCCGGCTGCCCGGGCTGCGGCGGCGGCAGGGCGGCCCGCCGGCGGATGATCGACACGGGGACGGAGAAGAACTCGTTGCGGTCCGGAGTGGAGTAGACGATCGCCGCGACCCGCCCGCCCGGCCGCAGCGCCCGGCGCATCCCGGCCAGGGCGGCCTGCTGGTCGGGGAAGTAGATGAGCCCGACCCGGGAGATCACCGCGTCGAAGCCGGCCGCGGGCAGGCCGTCCAGCGTCTCGCCGTCGGCTTCGCGGGTCTCCACGGTGGTCAGGCCGGCCTCGGCGGCGACCTTCGCGGCGTACGACAGGATCGTCGGGGAGATGTCGGTGGCCACGACGCGGCCGCCGGGGCCGGCCCGGCGGGCGGCGGCGACGGTCTGCCCGCCGGCGCCGGCGGCGACGTCGAGCACGCGGCTGCCGGGGGCGACGCCGGCCGCGTCGAGCATCCGGTCGGTGGCCGGGCCGAGCCAGGTCTCCAGCGTCGGTCCCCACCGGTGCCAGGCCTCGGCGGCGTCCTCCCACTGCTGCCGGGTGGTGGTCTTGTACTGCGCCGGGTCGAAGCTCACGGCGTCCTCCTCGCGGATCGGGTGCTCCTATTCTTGAGGGCGCCAGACCGGCCGGCCGGGCCGGAAGATCCGATCTGGCACTTCGCCAGATCGCCGGGCGCCGGGCCCTGCGACAATTCCGGGATGCCTGGCCCCGGGGGCGCCGACGGGCTCGTCGGCCGCCGGCAGCTGCAGGCCGACCTGCGCCGGATGGTCGGCCGGGTCCGGGCCGGGTCGCGGACCACCGTGCTGGTCGCCGGCGAGGCCGGCATCGGGAAGACCGCCCTGCTGCGCGACCTGGTCGCGACCGCGTCGGCGGAGGGCGTACGGACGGCCTGGGGCACCTGCGTGGACGGCGCCCCCGGCTACTGGCCGTGGACCCAGGCGCTGGACCGGCTGGTCCGCGCCGCCGGGGTGAGCCGGGTGCGGGCCGCGATCGGCGACGACGCCGCACTGCTCGCCCCGGTCGTCCCGGTCCTCACGGCCCGGGCGGACAGCGGCCGGCACCGGCTGCTCGTCCTCGACGCCGCCGGGCGGCTGCTCGACGCGCTGGCCGCCGCCGGCCCGCTGCTGGTGGTCCTGGACGACCTGCAGTGGGCGGACGAGTCCTCGGTCGCGCTGCTCGACTTCCTGGCCCGGCTGCCGACCGCGGCCCGGGTCGGGCTGGTCGGCGCGTACCGGCGGGACGAGCTCCCGCCGGCCACCGCCCGCCGGGTGGCCGACCTGCTGCCCCGCACCGAGCACCTCCAGGTCGGCGGGCTGGACGCGGCCGCCGTCGGGGAGCTGGCCGAGCGGGTCGCCGGCGCACCGGTGGACGCGGCGGCCGTGCACCGGCGCACCGGCGGCCACCCGTTCTTCGTCCGCGAGCTCGCGCTGCTGGCCCGGGCCGGGGACCCGGGCGCGCAGCTGCCGGCCGCGGTCCGGGACGCGATCGACCGGCGGCTCGCAACGCTGCCGGCGCCGACCGTCGCCGTCCTGGACGCGGCGGCGGTGGCCGGTCCGGTGCTGCGGCCGGACGTGCTGGCCGCGGCGCTGGACCGGCCGGTGGACGCGGCCCTCGCCGCCGCGGTGGCCGCCGGCATGGTCGTCCGCGCCGACGGCGAGCTGCGCTTCCAGCACGACCTGCTGCGGGAGACCCTGCTCGACCGGCTGGACGCCGGCCGGCGGATCGCCCTGCACCGGGACCTGGGGGCGGCGCTGGCGGCCCGGGACGAGCGAGGCGGACCGGTCGCCGCCGCCGAGGTGGCCCGGCACTTCGTCGCCGCGATCGGCCTGGACGGGCCCGACCGCGCGGTGCACTGGGCGTTGCGGGCGGCCGCGGCCGACTCCGCGGCACTGGCGTTCGGGGAGGCGGCCGGGCAGCTGCGCCGGCTGCGGGCCGCGGTGGCGGCGGCCGCGGTGCCGGTCGACGACCGGCACCTGGTCGACGTGCTGCTGGCCGAGGCCGACGCGCTGGCCCGGGCCGGGCACCCGGTCGACGCCCGCGGGCTGCTCCGGCACGCCACCGACCTGGCCGCCCGGGCCGGCGACCCGGCGCGCACCGCCCGGGTGGCGCTGGCCGGGGCGCAGCTCGGGGCCCGGTTCGCCGTCCGCCGGGACGAGGTCGTGGCCGAGCTGGACCGGGCGCTCGCCGCCGTGGCCGGGGTGGACCCCCGCTGGGAGGCGAGGCTGACCGCCACGCTGGCCCGGGAGCTGCAGCACTCGGTCGCCGAGGACCGGCCGCGGGCCCGGCCGCTCAGCGAGCGCGCGCTGGCGGTGGGCCGGCAGGTCGGCGACCCGGCCACCCTGCTGGCCTGCCTGCTGGCCCGGCACGACGTGCTGTGGACGCCCGGCACCGGCGACCAGCGCGAGTCGGTCGCCCGGGAGATCGTCGCGGTGGCCCAGGCCGCCGGCGACCGGGAGGCGCAGGCGGACGGGCTGGTGCTGCTGGCGACCGCGCTGCTGGAGCAGGGGTCGCTGGCGTTCGAGGTGGCGCTGGAGTCGGCCGTGCAGATCCTGGACAGCCGCGGCCAGCCGCGCAGCCGCTACCTGGCCCAGACCCGCCGCGGCTGCCTGGCGCTGCTGCGCGGCCGGCTCGCCGACGGGGAGCGGCTGATCGAGGAGAGCGCCGCCCTGGGCGAGCGGATCCGGGAGCCGGACACCGGCAACGTCCGGATGTCGCAGCGGCTGGAGCTGGTGCGGGCCCGGGACGACCCGGCGGAGCTGCGCGAGTTCGCCGCCGCCGCGGTACGGCACTGGACCGGCGCACCGGTGCACGCGCACGCGGTGGCGGCCGGCTTCTGCGCCCGGGCCGGCGCGCTGGACGAGGCCGGCCGGCACGTCGCCGCGGTGGCCGACCTCGGCGGCTGGCGGGCCGACGACTCGTACCTGCGCTCGGTCTTCGTCCGGGAGCTGGCCCGGGCCGCGATCGCGCTGGAGGACCGGGCGCTGTGCGCGGAGCTCCTGGAGTACGTCCGGCCGCTGGCCGGCTCCTGCGCGGTGAACGGGGCCATGGTCGCCTTCGCCGGCAGCCACGCCCAGACGGCCGGCCTGCTCGCGGCCGCGCTCGGGGAGGTGGAGGCGGCCGGGGCGCTGCTCGGCCGGGCCGAGGAGACGTACCGGCGGCTGGGCGCGGCCGGCTGGCTGGCCGAGCTGACCGGCGTGCGGCCGGCGGCGGTGGCCGAGATGCGCCGCGACGGCGCGGTGTGGCGGCTGTCCTTCGCCGGCCGGACCGTGACCGTGCCGCACAGCAAGGGCCTGGCCGACATCGCCCGGCTGCTGACCGCGCCCGGGACCGACGTGCACGTGCTCGAGCTGGCCGGCTCCGCGGACCGGTCCGGGCCGGCCGGCGAGGTGGTGGACCGGGCGGCGCTGGCCGCGTACCGGCGGCGGCTGGTCGAGCTGGACGCCGAGCTGTCCGGCGCCGAGCCTCCCCGGCGGGCCCGCGTCGAGGCGGAGCGGCAGGCCCTGGTCGCGGAGCTGGGCCGGGTCACCGGGAGCCGCCGGCAGCCGCGCCGGTTCGCCAACCACCCGGCCGAGCGGGCCCGCAAGGCGGTGTCCGGCCGCATCCGGGACGCGGTCCGCAAGCTGCGGCCGGTGCTGCCCGAGCTGGCCACGCACCTGGACCGGACGCTGGTCACCGGGACGTACTGCCGGTACCGGCCGGACGGCACCCGCTGGACGATCCGCGATTGAGGTATGAGCGGCAGTGAATGCGGGGTATGTCCGGGTCGTGACCACTTCTCCACGCGGTGACCGGTCCCGGCGGCTCTTCGTGGTGGCGGCGGTGCTGTGGCTGACCGCCGCCGCCCTCGCCGTCGTGCGGCTGGTGGCGGTGATCGCCGACCCGGACCGGGAGATCTCCCCGGTGGTCAGCGTGCTCATCGTGGTGCTCTTCGCCGCCGCGGCGGCGGTCGTCTACGTGCAATACCGCCGGACGCGCTAGCGGCGCGGCCGGAGGAGGAGCGGGGGGAGGCGGGGGTCCAGGTGGGCACGGGCGCGGTCGGCGGCGGAGCGGCCGCGGCGCAGGCGCTTGCGGACGTCGTCCGCGGCCGTCCAGGCCGCCTCGGCCTCGCTGGGTGACGGCGGCTCCGGCGCGAACGAGGCGTCCCGCAGCCGGGCCAGCACGGCGATCCGGGAGCCCTCGGCCCGGGCGGCGGCGTCCGCGGCCAGCTCGCCGGTGGTCCGCCCGGCCCCCGCCGGCACGCCCACCTCGACCAGCCGGTCGACGGTGTCGGCCCAGGCGCCGGCGATCCGGCGGACCGGGTCGCCGCGCCGTCGCCGGCGCCGGCGGCGGGCCACCTTGGCCGCCGGGACCAGCAGCAGCGCGACCAGCAGCGCGGCGGCGGCCAGGCCGATCAGCGCGGCCAGCGGCGGCCCGGGGTCGTCCGCCGGCCGCGCCGGCGGGGCCGACCGGGGAGCCGGCGGCACGGTCGGCACCGGCGGCGGCCGGGCGCTCTCCGCGTCCGCGATGTCGCCGGCGTCGTCCGCGGGCCGCTCCGCCTCCTCCGCCGGTGGCGCGCTGCGGTCGGTCCGGGCGCTCGGCGTCACGTCGAACGGCACCCAGCCGGCGCCGGCGAAGTGCACCTCGCCCCGTACGTCCACAGTGGACCCATCGAGCCGGTAGCCGCCGAGCGCGGGGTCGTACCGGCCGGTCCGGAAGCCCATCACCACCCGGGTCTGGTAGCCGAGCGAGCGCAGCATCAGCGCGAAGGCGCTCGCGTACTGCTCCGCGGTGCCGATGCCGGTCCGCAGCAGCTCGCCCACCGCGAAGCTGCTGCTGCCGGAGGGCGCGTCCGGGCCGGTCGCCAGCGTGAAGCCGGATCCCAGCAGGTGCGCACGCACGGCGGTCACCCGGCTGAACGGCGTCGCCGCCCGCCCGGCGACCTGGAGGGCCCGGTCCCGCACCGCGGTGCCGATCACCGCGACGTCCTGCTCCTCGGCGGACGCGGGCAGCGGGCGGTCGGCCCGCAGCTGGGCCGGCTCACGCGTCGAAGGGCTCGGCCCGCAGGTCGGCGAGCGGGGCGGACGGGCCGAGCTGGGCCGCGACCGCGACCACGGCGGCCAGCACCGCGGCCGGGACGAGCAGCCGGGACCACGGCCGGCGCGGCGGCGGGGCGGCGGCGCCGCCGAGCGTCGGGCCGGCGGCGGCGCGGGCCGGGGCGGTGTCCCAGGTGGCCGCCGGTGCTGGTCGGGGAGGTGGTCGGCCCGGCGGTCGGGGTGGTGCCGGCGCTGCCGGCCCCCCGGCCGATGGGCCAGCCACCGATCGGCGGGCTGGCCAGGTTCGGCAACGGCCGGCTGCCGGCCGGCCGGCTGGACGGCATCGGCGGCGGGGAGCGGCTGGCCGCCCCGGCCGCGCGGCACTTCCGCCGGATGGCCGCGGCCGCCCGGGCAGCCGGGGTGCAGCTGTCGGTGGACAGCGGCTACCGGTCGTACGCGGAGCAGGCCGCGGTGCGGGCCCGCGCGGACGGCGCCCCGGTGGCCGCGCCCGGCACCAGCCCGCACGGCTGGGGGCTGTCCGCCGACCTGGACGTCTCCGACCCGCGCACCCAGACCTGGCTGCAGGCGAACGCCGCCCGGTACGGGTTCTTCGCCGACCTGCCCGCCGACCCCGGGCACTGGACCTACCGGCCGGCCTGACCCGGCGGCCGGCCCCGGCCGGCCTGACCCGGCGGCCGAGCCGCCTGGCCGACCCGCCGGCCCCGGCCGGCGGCCGGTCAGCCGTCCAGCGGCCGGGCGCCCAGCTCCGGGAAGGTGAAGGCGTCCTGGTCCTTGTGCCGGGTGCACACCACGGTGCCGGGCACCGGCCCGAGCCGGCCGGTCAGCGCGAGGTCGGCGCCCTGGTGCGGGCAGGCCCGCCGGCACCGCCACAGCCGGCCGTCGGGCGCCTGCACCACCAGCACGTCGGGCCGGCCGGCCACCTCGAACAGCCCGGCCACCACCTCGAAGTCGCCGGTGACCCGGTTGAGCCGGCTGACCGGCACCAGGTCGGCCCGGTCGATCACGTCGGTGTCCACATCGGACCGGTGCTGGCTCATAGCCCGACGAACTCCCGGTAGTCGGCCAGCCGGGCCGCGACCTGGTGCTGCAGCACCACCACCCCGCCCTCGGCGGCGTCGGCGTGCTGGTGCAGCGCGGTGCCGCTGCCGACCAGCCGCCAGGCCGCGGTCACGTGCGCGTGCGCCTCCATCACCGCGGTGAGGAAGAGGGTCTCCAGCGGCAGCACCAGCTGCGGTGGCCAGCGGCCCGGCCGGAACTCCGACCGGTGGTCGCGCAGGAAGGCCGACAGCGCCCGCCAGCGGTCCAGGTACGCCCGGTACTCCAGGTTGAGCGCGCCGTTCATCTCGATCGGCGTGTGCGGCGGGCACATCAGCGGCCGCACCTCGCTCTGGTACGTGACCGCGGCGAACTCGCCGGCCAGCGCGTACGAGGCGCCGACGGCCCGGATCGCGGTGCCGGCCCGGGCGATGTCGGCCCGGCTGCGGTCGACGTCGCCGGCCGGCAGGCCGCGCTCCACCGCCGTCGAGGCGGTGCTGGGCGGCGACGCAGGCGGTGGCGAGGAAGTGGTGGCCGCGCCGCCACACCGCCATCGGCGCGGTGTCCGGCGGGCCGCCCGGCCCGGCCGGCACCCCCGGCTCCGGCGGGGCCGGCGGGTCCAGCTGGCCGGCCACGAAGGCGAGCACCGCGAGCAGCGTCTCCCGGTCGTGCAGCCCGCGCTCCAGCTGGCCGGCCACCGCGGCGAACAGCCGCAGCCGGTCGCCGTACCAGTGCCCGGCGGTGCGGGGGCCGCGGGCGATGCCGAAGAAGGCGTCGTGGCTGGCCTCCTTCCAGCCCTCGGTGCCGGGGACCGGCGCCGGCACCGGGTCGGCGGGCGCGGCCGGGTAGTGCGCCGCGGCCACGCCGAGCGCCGCCGCGGCCGCGCCCAGGGCCGCGGCCACCGCCGCCGGCGGCACCCGGTCCTCGACCGCGGTGACCACCGCGCCGACCGCGCCGGTGGCGGCCGCGACGGCGGCCGCCACCGCCGGGTCGACGCGGTCCGGGACCGGGGCGGGCGGGGGGACGGGGACGACGAAGCGGTCAGACAAGCGCCGGCGCCTCCAGCGGCGGCACCGGCACGAAGTCCCGGTGGTGCTGGTGGTCCGCCCGCTTGAAGCTGGTCTGCGCGTTGGCGATCGGGTTGAAGATCACCGAGAAGATCCGCCGCGGCCAGGGCGACATGTTGGCCGGCGAGCAGTGCATCATCATGTCGCCGAACAGGACCAGCGAGCCGGCCGGGCCGGTCTGCGAGCGCAGCCCGCCGCCCTTCTCGGCCAGCCCGCGGACCACCTCCTCGGTGACCACCCAGAGCGGATAGCTGGTCGTGGTGGTGTCCAGCTGGGTCGGCGGCGGGCCCTCGAGGTGCGAGCCCGGGATGAAGACCAGCGGCCCGTTGTGCTCGGTCACGTCGTCGAGGAAGACGTGCACGTTGAGCGCCTGCGGGTGCGGCGAGCCGTCCTCGTGGTGGTGGTGGGCGAAGTCGTAGTGCCACTGCCACTGCTCGCCGGTGAACGCCTCCTTGGCGTTGACCTTCACCTGCTGCGCGTAGAAGTCGCCGTCGCCGAGGATCTGGGTGGCCGGGCCGACCAGCCGCGGGTCGCGGAGCAGCCGGTCGAAGAAGTCGTCCCGCTTGTGCAGCGCCTGCGCGCTGCGGACCACGTCGCTGCCCTTCTCCCGGTAGTTCTCCGGGCAGCGCTGCTCCAGCAGCGGCGCGAGGTGGTCGAGCGCGGCGTCGATCTCCGCACGGGAGAAGACCGCGGGCAGCAGCAGGAAGCCGTCCCGGCGGTATTGCGCGAGCTGGTCGGGGGTCAGGCGCATCGCACACCCTCCATCAGTCGAAGGCGACAACCGTGGCGCCGGCCGGGATGAGGTCGTTGTCCTCGGGGCTGCCCTGCCGGCGCCAGATCTCGTACGCGATCTCGCGGGCGATCTTCCCGTCCCGCATCTCGAAGAGGTGGGTCAGCCGGGTGGACATCCGGGTGCCCCGCGGATAGGGCAGGTTGGGCATCTTCGCCGGGTCGCCGACGACCGTCTCGTCCGAGATCTGGTCGTCGAAGACGTACTGCTCGGTGGCGAAGCGGCGCAGCGTGACGAACTTGTGCACCTTGATCGTCGCGAAGATGTCCAGGTACGACCGGCGGACGGTGGCGGCGTCGAGGTAGACCTGGCCGCGCGACGGGCCCTCCCACACGATGTCGTCGGTGTAGAGCCGCAGCGCTTCGTCGATCCGGTCCGGGTGCTCGTTGTGGAAGTGGGCCTCGACCACCGCGAGGTTGCGGGCGATCACCTGCTCACGGCTGAGCTCGCAGTCGGGAACGTCGAGCATGGGACCTCCCGTCCTCCCTGACCCACATCGACCCTACTCGGGCACAACGCGAAGTGTGTCGCGTAGAGCGCGCCTGTGCTAGACAAGCCGGGAGCGGACGCACGGACCCGCTGCAACAGTGCCACTCCGGACCGGGGAGGGCGTACGGACATCATCCCGCTGCCCGCAGCCCTCGGCGCCCGCGTCGAGGGGCTGACCGCGGCCGAGGTCGAGGACCTGCCCGGCGAGACGGTCGAGCAGCTGCGCAAGGCGTGGGCCGAGCACCTGCTGCTGATCTTCCCCGGGATCGGGCTGGACCCGGGCCAGCAGGTCGCGCTGGCCCGCCACTTCGGCCGCCGGCTGGCCGCCACCACCGAGCTGGGCGAGGACTACTACAAGGACTGGCGGACGCTGGCCGACGACGGGCATCCCGAGGTCCTGCTGATGGACACCGAGCTCGGCCACAACGCGCAGCAGACCAACCTCTGGCACAGCGACGTCAGCTTCGTCGAGGACCCGCCGATCGGCTCGCTCTTCTGCATGGAGATCCCGGCCGACCGCGGCGGCGACACCATGTGGTCCAACCAATACCTCGCGTACGAGGGGCTGAGCGAGCCGATCCGCGCGCTGGTCGACGGCCTGCGGGCCAGCCACGGCCGGCCGCACAAGACCGGCCTCGCGGTGCACCCGGTGGTCCGCCGGCACGAGGTGACCGACCGGCCGTACCTGTTCGTCAACCGCGGCTGGATCTGGGCGGTCGAAGGGCTGTCCAAAGTGGAGTCCCGGCACGTCGTCGATCTGCTGCTGGAGTCGATGGAGCGCCCGGAGTATCAGGTGCGGTGGCGGTGGTCCGCGGGCGACGCGGCGCTCTGGGACAACCGGTGCGCGCTGCACTACGCGGTCAACGACTACGGCGGCGAGCGGCGGCGGTCCCGCCGGACCACGATCTACGGCTGACCCAGCTCGGCCAGCCGGCCGACCACCCGGGCCAGGTTGGTCTCCACCGGCGCGGCCCCGTCCAGCACCAGCACCTCCCGGCCGGCCGCGGTGAAGGCGGGCAGCACCCGGCCGAAGGCGGCGTGCAGCTTCTCGATGAACGGGTCGTGCCGCTCGGTGAGCACGAAGTTGTCGGTGCCCGGCCGGGCCAGGATCCGCCGCATCGCCGCGGCCGGGTCCAGGTCGAGCAGCACGGTCAGGTCCGGCGCCGGGGTGGCGCAGTAGACGTCCAGCAGGCCGGGCAGGTTGCCGGTGCCGAGCGCGGCCGCGATCGCGGCCGAGTTGAGCACGTACGGCTCCAGCACCAGCACCTCGCCGGGCGGCACCCGGCCCAGCCGCCGGGACTCCCGCAGGTATTCGAAGGCCACCGCCAGCTCGACCGCGTCGTGCCCGACCCAGTCGCCGCGGCCCAGCCCGTGCCGGGCGCCGAGCGCGCTGCACCAGCGGCGCAGCAGGGAGTGGGTGCGCCGGGTCTCGGCCGGGTGGCCGAGCGCGGCGAAGTGTCCGCGCAGCCGCTCGGCCAGCGTGCTCTTGCCGGACCCGTCGATGCCGGCGATCTCCACCACGGCGCTCACGGCAGCGCGACGACCCCCTCCGCGGCCAGCGCCCGGGTGCGCTCCCCGGCGTCCGCGGCGTCCGCCTCGGTCAGCCCGGTGAAGCAGATCCGTACGCACGGGTCGGGGGCGTGGAACGCGGCGCCCGGGCCGACCCGCAGCCCGTGCCGCTCGAAGCCGGCGACCAGCTCGGCCTCGGTCACCCCCGGCGCGGCGCCGAGCACGAGGAAGGGCACCGCGCCCGGCTCGGCGGCCAGCCCGGCCGCGGTCCGGTACGCCGCCGCGGCCCGGCCCACCGGCCGCACCATCGACCGGTCCAGCGCGGCCAGCCCGCCGCCGGCCAGGAAGTGGGCCCAGGTCCGCTGCAGCAGGTGCGCCGGGGCGGTGGCCCGCTCGGCCGGGGCCGGCTCGACGGGGCCGGCCCGCCCGTCCGGGCCGTCGGGTCGCAGCAGCCAGCCGATCCGGGTGCCGCCGCCGGCCAGCTTGCTGGTGCTGCCGACCAGCACGCAGCCGGCCGGCGTCGGCACCGGCTCGGCGAACCAGCGGTAGACCTCGTTCACCGCCACCGGGCCGCCGGCGACCAGCTCGGCCAGCAGCTCGGGCGGCGCGGTCCGGCCGTCCGGGTTGCGCCCGGGCGAGGTGAGCCAGACCAGGTCGGGCGCCCACCGGCGCTGCTCCGCGGCCAGCTCGGCCCACGGCGCCAGCCGCACCTCACAGCCGGCCGCGGCGAAGACCGGCGGCACCCCGGCGAAGGTCGGGCACTCGATCAGCACCCGGCGCGCGGTCCGGGCCAGCGCGGCCGCGCCGGCCCGGATGCCGCCGGTGAGCAGCAGCCGGTCGGCGGGGCGGCCGAGCAGCCCGGCCAGGTGCGCGCGGACCTGCTCGTCGCCGGCCGGGAAGGCGGTCATCCAGGCCGGGTCCTCGGCCACCGCCCGCTCGGTGGCGGCCAGCCAGAGCCGCCGGCACTCCGCCCCCGGCACCGGCCACGGCCCGGTCAGGTCCAGGACCGCCTCACCCACCGGACGCCCCCGCCGCGCGGACGGCCACCGCGGAGCGGACCAGGTCGCGGGGCACCCGGTAGAAGACCGTCGGCACGAAGACCTCCCGCCCGACCCGGATGACGTCGCCGGCCGCGGTCGGCACGACCTCCAGCTCGTCGTCGATCCGCCGCGGCGTCCCGGTGCCGGCGGCGGCACCGGCCAGGTCGCCGGCGTCGTCCCGCTCCTCCAGCAGCTCCAGCGGCACCAGCCGGACGCAGGTGTGCTCGGTGAGCCGCAGCGGCGCTGGAGGCCCAGTCGGGCCGTCCGGGACGATCGCCAGCGACAGCCGCTTCCGGTAGTAGCCGACCGCGTCCAGGCCGAGCCGGACCCCCTCCAGCACCGAGGTGCGCCGGCCGACCCGGAAGGCGTGCAGCGCGACCGCGGTCCACCGCCGGGTCCAGGACGGCTCCGCCACCGGCGGCACCGGCTCGGCCGGCGCTCCGGCCAGCAGCGGCTCCAGCGTCGGCCGCAGGTCCGGCACCGCCGAGGTGGCCGCGAGCAGCCGGACCAGGATGGCCAGGAACCCGCCCAGCTCGGCCCGCTGCGCGGCCGCGACGCCGCGCCGGAACCCGTCCGGGGACCGCCGGGCCGCCATGATCAGGTCGTTCACGTCCTTCATGCTGGCGAAGTGGTCGCCGGCGGCGTTGTTGATCACCGCGGCCACGTTGTCCGGCCCGGTGACCAGGTGCACGCCCGGCTCCGGCGGGACGGCGATGGGCAGGTGGGTGCAGTGCCGCACCGAGTACGCCCCGAAGTGGATGTCCACGCCGAGGTGGCCGGACTCCGGGTCGGTGAGCAGGATCTGCCCGTACAGCCGGCCGGTGCCGGAGTCCCGCTTGAGCCAGGGCAGCTCCCGGCGGTCCAGCACGAAGCCGTCCTCGGTCCGCAGCCGCTCGGCCAGCCGGCGGGCGTCCGACCAGGACCGGACGTGCAGGTCGAGGTCGCCGAAGTCGCGGTGGGTCACCTCGTCGTACCACTCCCGCGCGGCCACCCCCTTGATCACGCCCACCCCGATGCCGAGCTGCTCGCCGGCCGCCCGGACCACGCCGAGGGTGACCGGCAGCTGGGCCCGGGAGCGGGCCAGCTTGTCCAGGTCCGGCCGGAGCAGCTCCAGGCAGTCCCGGGCGGCCGCGGCGGCCGGCCGCTGCCGCAGCCGCTCGGCCGCGAGCACCCGGACCTTGTGCCGCCGGTAGAGCCGGGCCGCCGGCTCCGGGCCGAGCCGCTCGATCGCGGCCACCGACTCGTCCAGGGCGTACCGCGGGCTGACCGAGCCCGCGCTCAGCACCACCAGCGCCGGGTCGGCGGTCACGGCTGCAGGCCGTCGGTGCTGCGGGCGCAGAAGAGCAGGGCGGCGGACACCCAGCCCGCCGGCGCCTCCGGGTCCAGGTCGCGCATCGTCTCCAGCCTCCAGTAGTCCGCCGCGGCCGGCGGGTCGGGGACAGGTCCGGGGCCGGCCGGCGGCGGTCCGAGCCGGCGCAGCCGGGCCACCCGGCGGCCCGGCTCGGCGACCACCGTGCCCCGGGCCGCCAGCACGGCATCCACCGCGGTGCCCACCGCGGTCCGGGCGGCCAGCACCGCGCCCTCCGGGTCGTCGGTGGCGAGCAGCCGGCCGGCCTGCTCCCGCTCCCGGTCCAGCGCCATCAGCAGCTGGGTGGTCACCATCGTGCGCACGGCCGAGCCGGCGAAGTCCTGCTGCCGGCGGCGCACCCAGTCCCGGCCCTCCACCGCCCGGGCGGTGCCGAGCCGCTGCACGAACTCCAGCTCGTGCCGGCGCAGCCCCAGCCCGACGGACCGGCCCGACTCCAGCGCCTGCCAGGACACCGCGTCCAGCAGCCGGTCGACCTCCGCGTCGGTCCAGAAGTCGACGTCCCAGCGCCGGTCGCCGCGGTAGCAGGACCGGCGCGGTCCCGGCCACCGCCCGGCGCGGCCGGCGTCCGGGCCGACCAGGCCGGCGATCGCGGCCGGGTCCCGGACCACCACCGTCGCCTCCACCGGGTACGCCGGGGTGTCGGTGTCGGACAGGTACGTCGCGGTGCGGTCCGGCGGCAGCATCCGCTGCTCGGCCAGCAGCGCGAGGCAGTCGCCCGGAGTCACCACAGCAGCTCCGGCGGCAGGTCGGACCGGTGCACGATCGGCGTCCGCAGCGTGCCGATCCGCTCGACCTCGACCTCGACCACGTCGCCGGGCACCAGGTAGCGCTGCGGGGTGCGGCCGAGCCCGACCCCGCCGGGCGTGCCGGTGGCGATCACGTCGCCCGGCCGGAGCGTGACCGTGTCGCTGATGTACTCGATCAGCCGGCCGATCCCGTGGATCAGCTGGCCGGTGTCGGCCCGCTGCACCACCTCGCCGTTGACCCGGGTCTCCAGCCGCAGCGCGGCCGGGTCCGGGATCTCGTCCCGGGTGACCACCACCGGGCCGATCGGGCCGGACCGGTCGGCGTTCTTGCCGAGCGTCCACTGGCTGGTCGCCAGCTGCTTGGCCCGGGCGCTCAGGTCGTTGAAGGCGGTGTAGCCGAGCACGTGCGCCAAGGCGTCCGCGGCGGGCACCGCCCAGGCCCGGCGGCCGATCACCACCGCCAGCTCGACCTCCCAGTCCAGCCCGGCCTCGTCCGGCACCGGCACCGGGTCGCCGTCCACCACCAGCGTGCTCGGCCAGCGGCCGAAGACGGTCGGCAGCGCCGGCGCATCCTGCCCGGTGATCGGCTTGGCCTCCTCGGCGTGCGCGCGGTAGTTGATCCCGACGCAGAAGATCCGGGCGGTGACCGGCACCGGCGGCAGCTGGGTGACCGCGGCCAGGTCCACCGGCGCGCCGGCCGGCGGCACCGCGCCGCCGGCCGCGTAGAAGTCGTCCACCGGGGCCAGCGGCTGCACCCGGCCGTCCCGCACCGAGCCGATCCAGCGCTCGCCGCGGTCGGCGAAGCCGACCAGTCGCACCGGCTACCCCTCCTCGCCGGCGCCCACCGGCAGCAGCGCGTCGTCCAGCCAGTCCTCGGTCACCTCGGGCCCGGTGACCAGCAGGTAGTCGCCGAACGGGGTGCGCAGCAGCGGCCGGTCGGTGGCGCCGCGGACGGTCACCGGCAGGCCGAAGCGGAACAGCCCGTCCCGGGCCGGGGACAGCACCGGCAGCCGGCGGTCCACCGCCCGCCAGGCCCGGCGCCGGCCGCGCCGCTGCGCCGGGTCGTTGACCTCGGCGTGCTGCAGCACGACCAGCACCGCCCGCAGCGGGTGCCGCCGGCCGGCCACCGCGAGCCGGGCGGTCCGGCCGAGCCGGGCCAGCCGGGCCGGACCGGGGCCCACCGGCACCGGGACCGGCAGCCCGTGCCGGGCGGCCAGCTCGAACACCGCGCGCAGCTCCGGCAGCAGCCCCAGCGGCCGGGCCAGCTGCCGGGCCCGGGCCAGCCCGGCCGGGCCCAGGTCGCCGGCCAGCACGGCCGCGTCCAGCAGCTGCTTCAGCCCGTACGGGCGCTCCAGCGGCTTGGCCGCGATCAGCAGCAGCTGCGCGGCCGGCTCCAGCTCACCGGGCCGGCCGATCCAGCGCCGGGCCGGCACGGTGCCGCCGTTGCCGACCAGCACGTGCGTGCAGACGTCGAGGAAGAGCGGGTGCTGCAGCGCGGACGGGGTCGGCAGCTGCATGCCGACCAGCACGCCGCGCCGCCCCGGCTCGGGGACCGGGAAGGTGGACACGCCGCGCACCTCGGCCCCGACCTCGGCGGCGGCGACCTCGGCCACCCGCCACAGCGTGGCGGTGTCGGGCACCACGACGTCCAGGTCGGCCATCTGCCGGGCCAGGCCGGCCGGGTACCGGTCGGTGATCGCGAAGCCCTTGGCCGTCCGCGCCTCCGGCACCGCGGCGCCCAGCCGCTCGCCGAGGCGGCGGATCCCGTCGGCCCGCTCCCGGGCGGCGGCCAGCTCGGCCGCGAGCGGGGCCGGCAGCTCCTCCCGGGTCGCCCAGGCGCTCAGCCAGGTCGGCAGGAAGCGCTCCTGCTCGGACCGGAGCACGGCGACCAGCTCGACCGGCGACCGGTCCGGATACCAGGACTCGGCCAGCGCGAGCACGTGCTCCGCGGTCAGCACGTCAGCTCCCCGGCGCCGGGACGGCCCGGTGACCCTCGGCCGGGACGGCCCGTTGACCGTCGGCCGCAACGGCCCGGTGACCTCGGCCGGGACGGCCCAGTAGCCCTCCGCCGCGCGCCAGCCCCCGGCCAGCAGCCGCTGCCGGACCGCGGCCGCGTTGGCGTCGTCGCCGACCACGTGCCCGCGCAGCGGGAAGCCGGCCGCCACCGCCCAGCGGACCGCGGCCCCGGTGAGCAGCCGGCCGGCCGGGGTGCCCCGGTGCTCGGGCCGGACGAAGACGTCGAAGAGCTCCGGCCGGTCGGCGCCGGTGAGGTCGTCGGTGTCCCAGACCACGGTGGCGTGCCCGCCGAAGCCGGCCGGGCCGACCGCGCAGAAGACGGTCACGTCGTCGCCGGCCCGGTCGAGCAGGTCGGTGGCGACCGCGTCGGTCTGCTCCCGCGGCGCGGCCGCCCCGGCGGTGTCGTAGCCGGTCTCCAGCGCCCGCACCAGCAGGTCGTGCACCGCCGCCCGGTCCTCGGCCCGGTACGGCCGCACCGTCCAGCCGGCCGGGTCGGCCGGCGGGTCCGGCGGGGTGTCGGACTCGACGTACTGCATCAGCAGCCGCGCCCCGGCCGGCGCGGCCGCGCCCGGCGGGAGCCGCAGCACGATGGTCCCGGCGTCCGGGTGCTCGCGGGCGACCAGCCCGCGCAGCGCGGCGAGCCGGCCCGGGTCGGCGGCCACCCGGTCCGCGCCGACGGTGACCAGCACCCGGCGCTCGCCGGTGACCGGCTCGTCCACCGCGGCCAGCAGCAGCACCGTCCCGGCCAGCTCGGCGGTCAGCCCGGCGTCCACCAGCTCCGCGGCCCGCTCGGCCGGGATGCCGGCCGCCCGCAGCGCCGCCACCGGCTCGGCCAGCGCGCCGGTCATGCCGCGGTCACCGCGGTCCACGAGTCGAGCACCCGCTGGGCGGCCGCGGCCACGTCGGCCGGCCGCACCGCCGCGATCCGCTCCCGGGCCAGCTCCACCGGCGGGTGGTCGAGCAGCCCGTCGGCGGCGAAGAAGGCGTCCTCGTACGCCCGCGCGACCGGGTCCTCGTTGTCGATGACCAGCGCGCCGAGCGCCTGCCGGCGGGCGCCGTCCAGCGCGGCGGCCGGCAGCGTGCCGGCGGCCGCGTCGACCAGGCAGCCGCGGACCACCGCCGCGACCGTGCGCACGTCGCCCGGCTGGCTGCCGGCCAGCACCCGCCAGGCGCCGCTGTCGGAGTAGCTGCTGGCCACCGAGTAGAGCTGGTAGCTCATGCCCAGCTCGCCGCGCAGCCGGGAGTAGAGCACCGAGCCGGGCAGCCCGCCCACCGCGGCGGCGAGCACCTGGGCGGCGCCCCACAGCGGGTCCCGGCGGCCGGCGCCGCGCCCGCCGAGCACCGTGTACGCGTAGTCGGCGTCGTCCGGCAGGTCCAGCTCCTCCCGGCCGGGGGCGGCGCCGACCGGCACCGCCGGCCGCGGCGCGGCCGGCCGGATGTCGTCCAGAGCGCTGTCGCCCAGCGCGGCCAGCCCGGCCGCGAGCAGCGGCTCCCGGCCGACCAGCACCACGCAGGGCTGCCGGGTGGCCAGCCCGGACCGGAGGTGGGCGAGCGACCGCTCGGGGCTGGGGCGCGGGAAGTCGGCGGCCAGCCCGCCGACGGGCCGGCCCAGCGGGTGGCCGGCGAACAGCTCGGCGAAGAACCGCTCGGTGGCGACGTCGGACGGGTCGGCGTCCGCGGCCAGCAGCTCCTGCACCACCACCCGCCGCTCGCCGTCGACCAGCTCCGGGCTGAGCCGGGGCGCGGTCACCGCGTCGGCCAGCCGGCCCACCGCCGGGGTCGCCGACTCGGCCGGGACGCGCACCCAGTAGGCCACGAACTCCTTGGTGGTCGTCGCGTTGGCCTGGCCGCCGACCTCGCTCACCCAGTCGCTCAGCGCGGGGGTGCCGTCCGGGCCGGGCGCGGACATGACGAGATGCTCCAGCAGGTGGGAGATGCCGATCTCGTCCTCGGCCTCGTGCCGGGAGGACAGCGGGACGACCGCGCAGGCGGTGAAGCTCTCCAGCTCCAGGTCGCTGTCCAGCACGACGGGCACGCCTCCGGACAGCGGCCGGACCGCGTGCATCAGGGCCCGACCTGGTCGGACCCGCCCGCGAGCATCGCCGACGTGGGCCGCCGACGATGCCCGCGGGCTCCTGTCACTTGCCCTTGCCCTTGCCCTTCACGACGAGCTTGGGCCGGAGCGTGACCGAGTGGTTCCGCGACATCCGGATCGCCTCCCTTCAGATCGGGGCACCGCCGGAGCCGTGCACAGCACCAGCGGTGATCTTGGGGCAGCTGCCCAAACGAATCTAGACCGGGCAACTGGGGTGGGCAACCGAGAAACGTCCTGGGTCGGTATCAAATCGGTCTCTTCAGCGCAGGCCGGTCTCCAGGCCGATCCCGGCGCTGGCCCGGTAGTTGACCCGGCGGA
Organism: uncultured Actinomycetota bacterium; assembly: GCA_963849885.1. Classification (GTDB taxonomy): domain Bacteria; phylum Actinomycetota; class Actinomycetes; order Mycobacteriales; family CADCTP01; genus CADCTP01. The sequence continues at coordinate 23,725 of CAWKIV010000010.1, forward strand.
AGTGGGCGCGGTCGGTGAAGACGGCGTCCGCGTCCGCGAAGAACGCCCGGACCGCGGCCGGGTCCGCCGGCACGGCCAGCCGGAAACCCAGCTCGGCCGCCACCGCCCGGCAGCGGCCGGCCAGCTCGCGCAGCCCGGCCAGGTCGGCCGGGTTGGCCAGCCGGATCGCCAGCACCCGGGCGGCCAGCCCGTCGCCGGCCGCGGCCAGCTCCCGGAGCAGCTGCAGCTTGCGCTGGGCGTCGCCGCCGCCGAGGTCGTGCCGCAGCAGGCAGCCGTCCTGCAGCCGCTCGCCGACCCGGCCGAGCGCGTGGAAGGCCATGCCCTGCTGCCCGGCGTCCAGCGCGCCGGCCACGTCCTCCAGGTCCTTGGCGTAGCGCAGCTCGGCCATCAGCGCCTCCCGGCGGCGGGCCGGCCGGGCCGGGTCCGGGCCGGGCGCCGGCCGCAGCTCGGTCACCAGCGCCAGCACCTCGGCGACGTAGCCCGCCGGCGGGGCGTCGCCGGGCGCCTTGAGCCGCCAGGCCCGCCGGTGCAGCGCGGAGTCCGGCCCGTGCAGCCGGGCCAGCTTCTCGTACCGCCACTTGCGCGGCGGGAAGCGCTCGCCCTGCTCGATCACGTACGCGTGCAGGCTCCAGGACAGCAGCTGCTGGGCCGCGTACGCCGCCGGGTCCGGCAGCCCCGCGTCCCGGAGGGCGACCGTCTCGGCGAGCAGCCCGGCGACCCGCTCGCCGGCGTCCGCGGCGAGCAGCGCCCCCAGCCGCTCCACCGACATCCGGGCCCGGACGTCCGCGTACGCGGCCGGGTTGACCACCGCGGCCCCGGCCGCGAACCGGTAGTACTGCTCCAGGTCGATGAACTCGGGCACCGTGCGCGACCCGGGCGCGAGCGCGTGCACCCGGTCGATCAGCGCCAGCACGTACCCGCGGGAGACCCACTCGGCGTCGACCAGGTCGGCCTCGCCGCCGCCGCTGACCATGTCGGCGATGGTCTCCTCGGCCAGCGGCACCCCGGGGCGGTCCTTGGCCCGCGCGGTCTCGGCGGTGGCCGGCTCGATGACCAGCAGGTCGATGTCGGAGGCGGCGTTGCCGAGGCCCTCGACCAGCGAGCCGCAGGCGATCACGATCTCGTCCGGGCCGCGGACCAGGCCCTCGGCGATCCGGGTGATCCGCTCCAGCACCGCCGGCGGGGTCCTCACGCCGCCACCTCGAAGAGGGAGCCGGAGACCTCGCGGACCACGTCCAGGTCGGCGGCGAGCCGGGCCGGGTCGGCCGCCCACAGCTGCACCCGGACCGGGAAGCGGGCCCCGGACCAGCGGGTGCCGACCCGCTCGCCGGGCCGCGTCCACACGTCCAGCCGGTAGGTGCTCTCCAGCGCCCGGATCCGGTCCAACCCCCGGTACGCCCGCAGCGTGCCGTCCCGGTCCGGGAACGGCGTCACCACCGCGGCGCCGGCGTGCCGGCGCACCTCCACGTCCGGCTTGCGGCCGCGCAGCACGTCCCGCCAGCCGCCGAGCAGATCGATCCCGTACGCCCGCGCGAGCAGCGGGCCGCGGCTCACCCCGGGCCGGGCCGCCACCTCGACCAGCCGCGGCCCGTCCGGGCCGTGCACGAGCTCGACGTGCAGGCAGCCCACCCGCACCCCGAGCGCCTCCGCGGTGGCCTCGGCCAGCAGCCGGGTGCGGTGCTGCTCGTCCGGACCGAGCCGGGACACCGTGGTGCGGGCGAAGTGGTGGAAGTCGGCGCCGCCGAGGTCGTGGCCGGTGGCCACGTCGATCACCGGGGTGGACCACACCTGGCCGTCCAGCACCAGGCAGTCCACCGAGTGGTTGGACCCGGGCAGGAACTCCTCGACCAGGATCTCCGCCGGCACGTCGGTCACCCGGTTGGCCCGGCAGTGCGCGGGCAGCCGGGCCGCGGTGGCCGCGTACGCCGCCGCCGCCTCGTCCGGGGTGGCGCACCGGCGGACGAAGAAGCTGCCGGTGAGGTGGCTGGGCTTGACGATCACCGGGCCGCCCAGGGCGGCGGCCGCGGCCCGGGCCTCGCCCGCGCTGCCGACCACCCGGCAGGCGGCGCCGGTGGCCGCGCCGAGCCGGGCGGTGAGCAGCTCCCGCATCACCGTCTTGCTCCGCAGCGCGGTGGCGGCCGCGGGGCTCGGCGCCGGCAACCCGAGCCGGCCGCAGACGTCCGCCCACAGCGACACGGTGTGCTCGTCCACGTTGAGCACCGACTCCAGCCGCCAGGCCCGGGCGATGCCGGCGACCACGCCGGCCACCGCGGCCGGCCCGGCCGAGAACGGCACCCGCTCGACCACGTCGAACTCCTCCGGCTCGGCCGTGTACGCGGTGTTGTCCAGGTTGCGGACCAGCCCGAGGTGCACGCCGGTGCGGAGCAGGCTCTCGTAGAACTCGCGCCGCTGGACGGCGCCGAAGAAGAGGACGAGCGGCCGTACGAAGGCCCCCACCCCCTCCCGAAAGCGGACGGATAAAGCCTACCGTGTGATACTGCCCAAGTGGGCCCTGACCTGCGCTTCCAGGTGATGTGCATGCCGGACGCGCCGGTCGGCGAGCTGGTCGGCCGGGTCCGCCGGCTGGAGGAGCTGGGCGTCGACGTGGTCGGCGTCGCCGACCACTTCGTGGACTGGCTCAACCCGACCGAGCCCTGGTTCGAGTGCTGGACCACGCTGGCCGCGCTGGCCGCCCGCACCGAGACCATCCGGCTGGCCTCCTGCGTCGCGCAGATCCCGCTGCGGCCGCCGGCCATGCTGGCCCGGCAGGCGATCACCGTCGACCACGCCTCCGGCGGCCGGCTCGAGGTCGGGCTCGGCGCCGGCCTGGTCGCCGACCCGTCGTACCCGATGGCCGGGCTGCCCACCTGGTCCGTCGGCGAGCGGACGGCCCGGTTCGGCGAGTACGCCGAGCTGGTCGGGCTGCTGCTGGCCGCGGACCGCGCCGCCGGCCCGACGTCGTACCAGGGGCGCTTCTACGCGGTGGCGGACGCCCGGATGGCGCCCGGCCCGGTGCAGCGGCCGCGCCCGCCGATCACGGTGGCCGCCAACTCGCCGCGGATGCTCGGGCACGCGGTCCGGCACGCCGACACCTGGAACACGCTGTCCTTCGCCGCCGGCGTGGACGCCCAGCTGGCCGAGGCGGCCGACCGGATGGCCCGGGTCCGCCGGCTGTGCGCGGAGACCGGCCGCGACCCGGCCACGCTGCGCTGCTCGTACACGATGTTCGACGCGGGCGCCCGGGCCGACGGCAGCCGCATCGCCTACTACGAGCGGCCGGAGCTGCTGGTCGAGATCGCCCGCCGCGCGGTCGGGCTGGGCTTCACCGAGCTGGTCCTCTACTTCCCGGCCGACCCGGCCCAGCGGCCCGCCTTCGAGGCGGTCTGCGCGGACGTGCTGCCCGAGCTGCGCCGGGCTTTCCCCGAATGGTTGCCAACCGACCGGTGAGTCCGGTAGGTCTGGTTGATGCCTTCCCCCGGTCCCGTGGTCGAGGTCGCCGGGGTCGACGGCGCCGGCAAGACCACCCTCGCCGCCCACCTCTCCGGGCACTACATCGCGCAGGGCCGCATCACCTACGTGCGCAGCTTCCACACCTGGATCCGCCGGTGGACCACCGCGGTGGCCGCGCAGCACGGCCGGTCGCGGGCCGAGCACTTCGGCATCGACGCGATCGAGTTCGCCACCGCGGTCGAGCTGATGGACCGGTCCCAGCTGCTGCGCCGCTCCGCCGCGGACGGCAGCATCTTCGTGCTCGACCCGTACATCTTCTGCTCGGCCGCGATGTCGGCGTCGTACGGGGTGACCAACCTGGCCGCGATCGTGGAGACCTACCTGGCCGGCGCCCCGCCGGACCTCGTGGTCTACCTGGAGATCGACCCGGCGGTGGCGATGGAGCGCATCGGCCGGCGGGTCAGCAACGACAACCTCGTGCTGCCCTCCTACGCGGAGCCGCCGCTGACCGAGTTCCGGGACGCGCTGGAGACCGTCGCGCCGATGTTCGCCGCCGGCGGGGTGGACATCCTCCGGCTGGACGCCGAGTCGACGGTCGAGGCCAACGTCAAGGCGGTGGCCGACCGGCTGGCCGAGCTGGGCTTCTGAGAGTCAGCCGCAGCCGCCGGCGTGCCCGGCGTCGCCGCCCGGCACCAGCACCGGCTCCGGCCCGTCCTCCGCGGTGTCCGCGGTGTCCGCGGCGGCGGCCTCCGGCTCGGCCCGGACCAGCGCGGCGAACGCGGCCAGCCGGTCCAGCCCCCAGAAGTGCTCCCGGCCCAGGACGAAGAACGGCACCCCGAAGACGCCGTCCCGGTCCAGCGCCCGCAGCGCCGCCAGCGCCTCGTCCCGCAGCTCCGGGTCCTCCGCCGCGCCCGCGTGCTCGGCCGCGTCCAGCCCGAGCTCGGCGGCGACCGCGCCGATCGTCTCCGGGTCGCTGATGTCCCGGCCCTGCTCCCAGCGGGCCCGGTAGACCGCGTCCACGAAGTCGCGGCCGCGGCCGTGCCGGCGGGCCCGCAGGAAGCCGAAGTGGGCCACCTCCCAGCGCGGTGCCCGGTCCACCGGCCAGCTGATCGCCAGCCCGCGATCCCGGGTCAGCCGGCGCACGTCCTGCAGCACGTACAGCGCCTTGGCCCGGGACATGTCCACGTAGTGGAAGCGCACGCCGGCGTCCGCGAGCACCTGCCGCCAGCTCTCGTCCGGCTCCCAGAACGGCTCCCAGCGGACCCGCTCGGCCACGTCCTGGTAGCGGTCGAGCAGGTCCCGGTAGGCCAGCCACGAGTACGGGCTGCGCAGCGAGAAGTAGAAGACCGGCTCCCGCGGAGCCCGGCTCACAGTGTCCGCTCCTCGGACCGCCCGGCAGGCGCGAGCGCCGGCCGGCCGGCCCTCGTCGCTCCCCGCTCGCGCTGCGAGCCCTCGCGCTCGCTCACAGCACGATCCCCCCGTCCACCGCGAAGACCTGGCCGGTGATGTAGCCGGCCTTCGGCGAGACCAGGAAGCCGACCAGGTCGGCCACCTCGTCCGGGGTGCCCATCCGGCCCATCGGGATCTGGGCGACGTTGCGCTCGCGCGCCTTCTCCGACAGCCCCGAGGTCATGTCGGTCTCGATGAAGCCGGGGGCGACCACGTTGGCCCGGATGCCGTGCCGGCCGACCTCGCGGGCGATCGACCGGGTCAGCCCGATGATGCCGGCCTTCGCCGCCGCATAGTTGGCCTGGGTGGCGTTGCCGGACAGCCCGACCACCGAGGAGAGCGTGACGATCGCGCCGGCCTTGCGCTTCATCATCGAGAAGATTACCGCCCGGCAGACGTGGTAGGTCCCGTCCAGGTTGGTGCCGCGGACCTCGCTCCAGTCGTCCGCGGACATCATGACCAGCGGCTGGTCGCGGATGATGCCGGCGTTGGTGACCACCGCGTCGAGCGGGCCCAGCTCGCGCTCGGCCTCCTTGACGAAGGCCCCGACCGCGGCGGCGTCCTGCACGTCGACCTGGCGGGACAGCACCGCGGCGCCGGCCGCGGCGGCCTCCTTGGCCACCTCCTCGGCCGCGTCCGCGCGCTGGTGGTAGGTGAAGGCGACGTCGTAGCCGTCCCGGGCCAGCCGCAGCACGATGGCCCGGCCGATCCCGCGCGACCCTCCGCTGACCAGCGCGACCGGGCGGCTCTCCGGCTCCATGCCTGCTCCTCTCTGCTCGGCGACCACGACGGCTACTGCCCCGGCGGGGCGCCGGCGCCGGTGAGCGCCCCGGCGTCCCGGAACGCGACCACGATCTGCTCCACCTCGAGCACGGTCTCCCCGGCCACCTCCGCGGTGCCGGTGAGCACCGCCGCGTCCGGGAACAGCCGGCTCAGCCGGGCCCGGTGCACCACCTCGTCGCCGGGCCGGACCGGGCGGCCGAAGCGCAGCCCGCCGATGCCGCCGAACAGCGCGACCCGGCCGGTGAGCACGTCCGGGTTGGGCGCGTCCAGCAGCGCCAGCAGCGCCGCGGCCTGGCACCAGGACTCGATCAGCAGGGTCGGCGGATACGCGTCGTCGGCGCCCGGCACCAGCCCTTCGTAGCAGGGCTCGGCCGCGGTCACCGCCTTCACGGCGACCAGCGACTCGCCCGGCACCGCCTCGCGCACCTCGTCCAGCAGCAGCATCGGGTCCCGGTGCGGCAGCAGCCGGCGGATGCCGGCGTTGTCGATCACGGCGCTTCCGCCCCGTATCGCAGGCGGACCACCGCGACCTGCCGGCGGCCGTCCCCGCCGGGGCCCTCGGCGGCCAGCCGGGCCCGGCAGCGCCAGCCGCCGTCGACCGCCTCGGCGACCGTCTCGGTGTGCACCGTGTCGCCGGGGAAGACCGGGCCGAGGAAGCGGGCCGACTCGACCTCGGTCAGCCGGCCCGGGCCGTCCAGCGCGGCCAGCGAGGTCCGGTGCGCGCACTCGACCAGGCAGACGCCGGGGAAGATCGGGAAGCCGGGGTAGTGCCCGGCCAGCAGCGGCTCGGCCGGGTCGAGCGTGAAGCGGGAGGTGGCCCGCCCGGGCCCGGCCGGCTCGACCGGCACCGGCGCGACCAGCGGCGACGCGACCTCGCGCCGGACCGCCGGGGCTCCGGGATCGGACACTGCATCACTCCTCACCTCGGAGCCCGACCAACGCCGCGGACCGGTGTAGAAGACCATAAGCAGTCCCAGATGGTAATGTCCAGGTACACGACGACGGTCCGGAGGCAGGTGGGACGGGTGGTCGCAGGTCGGTCCGACGGCGCTGACGGCTCCGTGTCGACGGCGCGGACCTACCTTTTCATCGAGAGCCGCTCCGAGCAGGAGAGCCCGGACGTGCTGGCGACCCTCGGGCTGGTCGGCGGGCTGTCCGAGGCCGGCCACGACGTGTCCCTCTTCCTCGTGCAAAACGCGGTCACCATGGCCGGGCGGATCGGCGAGCTGGTCGATCTCAGCCGCGCCGGGGTGACCGTGTGGGCCGACGACCACTCGCTGGCCGCCCGCGGCCTGCAGGCGCCGGCCGCGGACGGCATCCGGCTCGGCGGCGTCTCGGACGTGGTGCGCATCCTCACCACCCCCGGCGTGGTGCCGGTCTGGCACTGATGCCGGACCCGGCCGGCCGCTCGGTCTTCCTCGGCCTGATCGGCCCGCCGTACGAGTCGGACCAGCTGACCACCGCGCTGCGCATCGCCGACGAGGCGGTCCGCCAGCAGCACCGGGTCACGGTCTGGACCTGCGGCTTCTCCACCACGCTGACGGCCGCCGGGCTCGGGCCGACCAAGCCGCGCAACGCCCAGACCTGGGCCGTCCGCTTCCCGTCCACCTCCGCGCTCGCGATCGAGCTGCTCGACTGGGCCGGCGGGTCGCTGGAGTGGCTGGTCTGCCGCTTCTGCGCGGAGGAGCGCGGGGTGCTCGACCAGGTGCCGCAGGTGCGGGTCCGCCCGCCGTACGAGTTCGTCCAGCGGGCCACCGCCGCCGACGTCGCGCTCGTGCTCGGGGTGAAGTGAGATGACCGCCCTGGTGATCGTGGAGCGGGCGTACCGCGGTGCGGTCGAGCAGCGGTACGCGCACGTGCTCTGGCTGATGGAGGCGCTGCACCAGCAGCACCCGACCGTCGTGCTGCTGCGCGGGCACGCCGCCGGCTACGCGGTGGACGCCCCGCCGCCGCCCCCGCTGCGGCTCGGCCCGGGGGAGGTCGAGCACCTGCCGGACTACCGGGACACGATCGACCGGCTGCGGACCGCCGGCGTCCGGCTGCTCGTCTCCACCTCGTCACTGGACGTGCTCGGGCTGGCAGGTCGACCGCTGATCGAGGGTGTCGAACCGGTCGACGACGCGGCCGTAGTGGCGCTGTGTGCGGACTACGACCACATCTGGTACCTGTAAGACTGGAACATCTTTACTGCTGGCATCTGTGCAATTCTGGGGCGTAGAGTCCGAGTCGGACGTACACGTCCGTCCTGTTCCGACAACCCCCCGAGGGAGCTGCGATGTCGACGAGCCCGGTTTCGACGACCCTGGACACGGAAGAGCTGCGCGGCCTTGTCGCCGGCGTCCTCGACCTGGACGCCAGTGCCGTCACGGACAACGCCGACTTCGTCAAGGACCTGAACGTCGACTCCCTGATGGCCCTCGAGGTCATGGTGGCGCTGGAGAAGAAGTACAAGATCGCCCTCGACGAGGACGAGCTGAAGAACATCTCGTCCTTCGCGCAGGTCCGCGACCTGGTCTCGGCGAAGCTCGGGAGCTGACCCGAGCCCCCGCTGGCGCGGCGGGCGGCGGCGCGGACGCGCCGGTCGCCCGCCGCCGGCGTTTGCGGCGCCGGCCGGGACCTCTCAGAAGGTGACCGGCAGCGTGGCCAGCCCCCGGTTGCTGACCGACGGCAGGAAGGTCACCTCGCCGCTCAGCCGCAGGTCCGGCGCCCGGTCCAGGAGCGCGCCGATGGCGACCCGGGTCTGCACCCGGCCGAGGTGCTCGCCGATGCAGTAGTGCAGGCCCCGCCCGTAGCCCAGCTGGCCGTCCGGCGCCCGGCCCACGTCCAGCGTGTCCGGGTCTCCGAAGCGCTCCGGGTCCCGGTTGGCCGCCGCGATGCACAGCCGGACCAGCTCGCCGGCCTTCAGCTCCACCCCGGCGAAGGTCATGTCCTCGACGGCGACCCGGTCGTTCATCTGCACCGGCCCGTCGTAGCGCTGGAGCTCCTCGACCGCGCCGGGCAGCAGCCCGGGCTCGGCCCGCAGCCGGGCGATCTGGTCCGGGTGCCGCAGCAGCGAGTGCAGCGCGAGCGCCAGCAGCTGTCCGCCGGTGGGATGGCCGGCCTGGTAGAGGAAGATCAGGCTGTCCAGCAGCAGGTCGTCCTCCAGCCGCACGCCGTCGGACTCGATCGTCGCGAGCGCGCTGAGCAGGTCGTCGCCGGGCTCCTTGCGCCGCTGCTCGGCCAGCGGGCCCAGGTAGGCGTGCATGCCGGCCAGCGCCGCCTCCCCCTCGGCCAGCACCTTGCGGGTGAGGAAGGCCTCCGAGGTCTGCGCGATCGCCCGCGACCAGGCCACGAACTGGTCCCAGTCCTCCCGGGGCAGGTCGAGCAGCCGGTTGATGACGTAGACCGGCACCTTGTCGGCGAAGTCGGCGGCGGCGTCCAGCCCGCCGGCCGCGGCCCCGGCGTCCAGCAGCTCGGCGACGATCTCCTCGATCACCGGTTGGCAGGAGGCGATCCGGTCCCGGTCGAAGGCCCGCTCGTGGATGTCCCGCAGCGGGGTGTGCCGGGGCGGGTCGATCATCACCAGCCAGCTGCGCATCATCTGCTCCAGCGGGCCGTCCGTGCTGCCCCGGCGCCAGCCCTCGAAGCCGTCCCAGAGCCGGGTGTTGCGGGACAGCTCCGAGCTGTCGTAGGCGGCCCGCAGGTCGCGGTGCCGGGTCAGGATGACGAAGCCGAAGCGGGTCCGGTGGATCGGGTTGTGCTCCCGCAGCTCGGCATAGTGCGGGTACGGGTCGGCGAGGAACCCGTCGGACCGGGGATCGTAGGTCACCGGAGCATCCGTCATGCCTGTTCCTCCTGGTCTGCGACTCGCCCTGCTCGTCCAGGGTTGCCCATGTTCTTCTGGGCGTCTAGCGTCCTTATGACTGACTCGTCGGGTTACGCCGGCGCCGGGAGGTGGGGAGTGCCAGACGCCGTGCCCGACTCGGGTGCGCCCGCGGCCGTGGGCGCGGCAGCCCGTGGTGGCGCCGGCCGGCGGGCCGCGTCGTCCGCGACGGACCTGCTGCTCGACCTGCTCGCGGTGGTCACCGTGGTCCCGGTGCTGGTCACGGTGTGGCAGTCGGTGCTCGCGGCCTGGCGGGTCTACCACCCGCCGGCCCGGCCGGTCCGGCAGCGGCCGGAGACCGTCGGGCTGACCGCGGAGCGGGTGATGGTGCCCGGCGCCGGCGGGCTGCCGCTGGCCAGCTGGTTCATCCCCGCGGCCGGCCCGGCCGACCTGATCGTGCTGGGCCACGGCATCCGCCGGGACAGCGGCAGCGTGATGGGGCTGGCCAGGCGGCTGCACGACGCCGGCTACCACGTGCTCACGTTCGACATGCGCAACCACGGGGAGAGCGCGCAGGACCACCTGCTCCGCGGCCAGTCGGCGCTGACCGGGATGGACTTCCACCGCGTCGTGCAATACGCGGCCGGCCGGCCCGAGGTGGCCGGCCGCAAGATCGCGCTGATCGGCTTCTCCATGTCGTCCTGGACCGCGATGTGGGCGGCCCGGCGGGAGCCCGAGGTGGTCCGCGCGGTGGTCTGCGACAGCGGCCCGGCGATGGACCTCATCGGCATCATCAGCCGGACGTACGACGCGGCCCGGTTCCGGATGCCGCGGCTGCTGCGCGGGCCGCTCATGTTCCGGATCGGCCGGGCCGCGTTCACCCGGGCGTCGGTCTTCTTCTTCCAGCCCGCGGAGTGGCCGCAGCTGCTGCCGGACAACTCGGTGCCGGTGCTGTTCGTCTGCGGCGAGCGGGACCCGATCGTCCGGCCGGAGGACTCCCGGGAGCAGCTGCCGCACTTCCCGTCCGCGGAGCTCTGGGTGGTCCCGCGGGCCTACCACACCCAGGCCGCGGTGATGGAGCCCGAGGAGTACGTGCACCGGGTGACCAAGCTGCTCGACCGGGCCGGCTTCACCCCGGCCGGCCGGGCCAGCGTCGACTCGGGGTGAGAGGAGGTCAGCTCGTGGACCGCGTCGTCGTCACCGGCCTGGGCGTCGTCTCCTGTCTGGGCTCGGACCTGGACAGCTACTGGGCCGGCCTGCTGGCCGCCCGCAGCGAGCCGGCGCCGGTCGACGACCCCGCCGCCAACATGAAGATCCGCCTGCTGTACGGGATCGGCCCGGTGCCGGAGCCACCCGCGGACGGCGCCGGCCGGGCCGGCCGGACGTCCAGCTTCGCGGTGCGCGCCGGCACCGCGGCGCTGGTCGACGCCGGCCTCCCGGTCGAGGACGGTGCGCTGGCCGACAGCGCGCCGGTGACCCGGGACCGGGTCGGCGTCGCGGTCGGCACCGGGGTGGGCGACTGCAGCCTGCCCGAGCAGGCCCGGTCCGGCGGGGCCGCGCCGGAGGGGCTGGACGAGTTCCCGTTCAAGGTCGGCTCGGTGCTCGCCGGCCGGCTCGGCCTGGGCGGCCCGGCGGTGAGCGTGAGCACGGCCTGCTCGGCGTCGGCGTACAGCGTGAGCATGGGCGTGGACATGATCCGGGACGGCCGCGCCGACGTCGTGCTGGCCGGCGGCGCGGACGGCTACACCCGGGTCGGCGTGGCCTGCTTCAACCGGCTGGGCGCGCTCGACCCGGTGCGCTGCCGCCCGTTCGACGCCGGCCGCAAGGGCACCATCTTCGGCGAGGGCGCCGCCTTCCTGGTCCTGGAGTCCGAGGAGCACGCCCGGGCCCGCGGCCGCGACCGGCCACTACGGGGCGGTGGAGGGCACCGGCTGGAGCTGCGACGGCCACCACGCCACCGCGCCGGAGGCGAAGGCGACCCAGATCGTCCGGGCCATGCGGGCCGCGCTCGCGGAGGCCGCGGTGGAGCCGGGCGACGTCGGCTGCGTCGTCCCGCACGGCACCGGCACCCCGCTCAACGACGTGGTGGAGAGCCACGCGCTGCACGCGGCGCTCGGCCCGGCCGCGGAGACGCTGCCGGTCTACAGCCTCAAGGCCCTGCTCGGCCACACCGGCGGCGCCGCCGGCGCGTTCGCGCTGCTCACCGCGCTGCTGATGCTCGACCGCGGCACCGTCCCGCCCAACATGCCGCTGGCCGAGCCGGACCCCGACTGCCCGCTGCGGATGCCGGTCGGCGAGCCGCTGGCCAGCGCGCCGCGGCACGTCCTGGTGAATGCGTACGCGTTCGGCGGCAACAACATCTCCGTCCTGGTCGGGCGGGGGGACGGGTGAGCCGGCCCGGCGGTGCTGCTGACCGGCTCCGGCGCGGTCCGGGCCGAGGAGGCGGGGACGGACGGCAGCTGGTTCGACCCCACCGAGCACCTCGGTGCCCGCGGCTGGCGCTACCTCACCCCGGCGACCCGCTACGTGCTGGCCGCGTCCGGGCTGGCCATGAAGGACGCCGGCTTCGACCCGGCCGCGCTGCCCGACGACCAGGTCGGGGTGGCGATCGGGACCAACTTCGCGGCCGCCCCGGTGGTCGGCCGGTTCGACGACGTGGTGGCCGAGGAGAGCGCGGCCGGGATCAGCCCGGCCGAGGCGCCGGCGTTCTCGGTCAACATCCCGGCCAGCCAGATCTCCATGCGGCACGCGCTGCGCGCCTTCAACCTGTCGCTGACCAACCCGATGGTGGCCGGCCTGGAGGCGGTGCTCACGCTGCGCTCGGCGCTGCAGCGGGGCCGGGCCCGGGCCGGCATCGCCGGCGCGACCGAGGAGCGCCCGGGCCCGGGGGCGGCCCGGGTGGTCGGCGCGCCGTTCGCCGGCGAGGGCGCGGCCTGCGTGGTCCTCGAGCGGGCCGACGACGCCCGGGACCGGGCCGCGCCGCCCGGGCCGGAGGTGGCCGGCGGTTTCTCGATCTTCGTCGGCCACCTGGCCGACGACCCGGTGCGGCTCGCCGAGGCGGTCGACCGGGCGGTCGGCCCGCTGCTCGACGGCGACGGCGACCTGCCGTACGCGCCGCCGGCCGGCTCCTTCCCGCTCCGCGACCGGGTCGACGACGCCTGCCGGCGGGCCGCCGAGCGGGCCGGGGTGACGCTCGCGCCGGTCGAGCTGCCCGGCGGCACCGGCCAGGAGTTCACCGTCTCGCCGGTGCTGCAGCTGGCCGGCCTGGCCGCCGGGCCGGGCGCCGGGCTGGTGCTCGCCGCCGGGCCGCACGGCCACCTGGCCGCCGTCCGGCTGCGGCCGGCCCCCTGACAGCGCACATCCGACGACGAGGAGGGCCCGGCGTGGAGCAGACCCTGGCCGGATCGTGGAGCGTGGTGCTCGGCGCGTCGAGCGGGATGGGGCGCGCCTGCGCGCTCCAGCTCGCCGAGGCCGGCTCGAACATCATCGGCGTGCACCTCGACACCGGGGCGCGCCAGCAGGCGGTCGACGAGCTGGTCGAGGAAGTGCGCAAGCACGGCGTGCAGGCCCACTTCGTCAACGACAACGCGGCCAGCCCGGCCGGTCGGGAGCGGGTGCTGCCGCAGATCGCGGAGCGGGTCGGCGGCGGCGGGGTGCGGGTGGTCGTGCACTCGCTCGCCTTCGGCACGCTGGCGCCCTTCCTGCCGGCCGCCGACGGGGACGCCGCCGCGGCGGCCGAGGACGGCGCCGAGGGCGGTGCCGAGGGCGAGGAGGAGATCAGCCAGCGGCAGCTGGACATGACCCTGTCGGTGATGGCGCACAGCCTCGTCTACTGGACCCAGGACCTGCTCCGGGCCGGGCTGCTGGACCACCGCAGCCGGATCTTCGCGCTCACCAGCTCCGGCACCGCCCGGGTGGCCCGGTCGTACGGGGCGGTCTCGGCGGCGAAGTGCGCGCTGGAGTCGCACGTCCGGCAGCTCGCGGTGGAGCTGGCCCCGCGCGGGGTCGCGGTGAACGCGATCCGCGCCGGCATCACGCTGACCCCGTCGTTCCTGCGCATCCCGGAGAGTGCGGACCTCAGCGAGCGGGCCCGGCTGGCCAACCCGCACCGGCGGCTGACCACCCCGGAGGACGTGGCCGAGGCCATCGTGCTGCTGGGCGGCGCCCGGACGTCCTGGCTGACCGGCAACGTGATCGGCGTCGACGGCGGCGAGATCCTCACCGTCTGACCCCGCAGAGCCCGGAAAGCGCTCGGCCGGCGGCCCCCGGAGGGGACCGCCGGCCGCCCGGCGTTCGGCGGTCAGCCGCCGCTGATCGCGGGCAGGATGAGCACCTCGTCGGACTCGCTGATCGGCGTGTCCAGCCCGGCCCCGTGCCGGACGTCGTCACCGTTGACGTACAGGTTGACGTAGCCGTACAGCGCGCCGTCGCCGTCGAGGATCTTCTTGGTCGCGCCGGGGACCTGCTCGTTGAGCTCGGTGAGCAGGGACCCGAGGGTCGACTGCGCCGGCACCTCGACGTCGACCAGGCCGGGCGTCCCGCCCTGACTCAGCGCCGCGGGCAGCTTGATCCGCATTGCGACCTCACGCCGACCAGAACTTGTTCACGAACACGTCGTCGTACACCCAGATCCGGGCCTCGACGATCTTGTTCGTGTCCATGTCGCGGCGGAAGGTCTGCACGCCGGGCATCTCCAGCACCATGCCCTTGCGCTCGCCCCGGTAGGTCGAGATGACCGCGGCCCACTCGTCGTCGGCCAGGATGCGGTGCATCTCCACCCGGAACGTGCCGTTGGTGACCTCGGCGCTCTGCTTCAGCCACTCGAAGACGCCCTCGATGCCCTCGATGCGGCCGGAGAGCGGGTGGGTGCCCGGGGTGTACCAGACCACGTTGTCCGCGATGCCGAGCCGCAGCCGCTCCAGGCTGAGGTCGCCGTACCGGATGTGGCCGGCGGTGAGCAGCCGGATCATCGGGTGCTCGGCCATGGAGCTGCTGCGGGCGACCTCGGCCGCGGTCTCGGCGGTGACCGAGGTGACGTTCTTGATCATGCTGCCTGCCTTTCCGGTGGGGGGTGGGGGAGGGGTGACCCGTCAGTTCGCCCAGAACTCGTCGGACGCGGCCAGGTCCTCCATGAAGAACTGGCGCTCGACGACCTTGCCGGTCTCCGGATGGAGCTTCCAGATGTTGACCACGTCCTGGTCGAGCGTCTTGCCGGCCCGCTTGGCCCGGACGTGCATGAGGCAGAAGATGCGGCGTTCGTTGCCGGCCAGGTCGATGACCTCGGCGCCGAAGGTGCCGTCGGTCTCCCGCTGCACCCGCTGGAAGAACGCGATGACCTCGTCCGCGCCGACGATGTCCTCGGCCAGCGGGTGGCTGTGCGGGATGCGCCACACGATGTCGTCGTCGAGCATCCGGCGCATCGCCTCGACCTTGCCGGAGTGGAACAGCTCGATCGCGCGCTTGGCCGCGCTGAGGTTGGTCAGGAGGTCCACGGCGCGTCTCCGTTCGCGGCCGGGGCCGGCTCGCCGCGGAACGCCGCCAGCGTCCGCTCGTCGAAGGGGACGACCTCCCAGGCGTGCCGGTCCAGGATCAGCGCGTACCCATGGGTGATCCGGCCGGTGGCGGTCTGCACCAGCTCGTCGCCGCGCAGCACGTAGCAGTCCATCCGCGCGGTGTAGGTGAGGTCCTTGAAGACGTCCTCGACGGTGAAGACGGTGTAGAGCTCCTCCTCCATCAGCGCCTCGCGGAGGATCTCCACCCGCGCCTGCGGGACGACCGGGATCCACTTCTGGTCGGTCAGCATCCGGCGGATCGAGATGCCCCGGTCGGCCAGGAAGAGGTCGACGACCTCCTCCATGATCCGCAGGTAGCCGGAGTGCTGGATGCGCTCGGTGAAGTGGCAGTAGAAGTAGGGGATGCGCCACTTCCAGACCAGCGCGTTGCTGCCGGCCAGCAGCGACCGGGCGGTCTCGTCGGCGGCGCCCACGACGCCCCGGCCGATGGCGGTGGCCGACTCGCCGACCGGGCTGCCGTAGCTGGGCCGCGGCGGCGCGGAGGCCGGCGCCCGGCGGATCTCCGGGACGGTCCAGGCGGCCAGCTCGGCCGGCGTCGACGGCGCGGCTGGTGGTGCAGTGACCCGCCGCAGCACCACCCGGACCTTCGCGGTCACCGCCTTCGCCGGTCCGCGCCCCGGCCGGTCCAGCCAGGTGACGGTCTTGAACGCCAGCTCGCCGCTGCCGTCGTCCGGCTGCCGGGTCACCTCGGTGCGGGCGACGTCGTCGATGTGCAGCGCGGTGAGGATCCGGGCGTCGGAGTCGACGATGTCCACCCCGAGGCCGTCCGCCTCGAACAGCGCCTGCGCGCCCGGGGTGGTCTGCCGGACGGCCTCCAGCACCGCCTCCTCGATGAGGTACATCACGTGCTTGAAGCCGATCCAGGTGCAGATGTTGGACCCCTCGTAGCGGGGTCGTCCCTGCACGGTCACCACCTGCTCGACGGTCGAGCTCGTCATCCGCAGCGTCCTCCCTCGGGCCAGCCGTCCGGTCTGCTCATGCCGCCGCGCACCGCCCCTCCTTGAGCTCCCGGATCAGCTCCGCCACCCGCTCCGGCGCCTCGAGCATCAGGTGGTGGCCGCAGCCGGCCAGGATCTCCGCCCGCGCGTCCGGCAGGGCGGCGGCGAGCGCCCGGCAGTCCGCGGGGAACGAGGCGTTGTCGTACTCGCCGCCGGCCACCAGCACGGGCATGGTCAGCGCGGCCAGGTCGAGCAGCGGGGTCCGGGAGAACAGCTCGAAGAACCGCAGCCAGCCGTACGCGCCGATGCGGTCCCGCACCTTCTCGCTCATCCCGGTGAGCAGGTCCGGGTCCAGCGGCCGGGTGCGCCGGCGGGCGGCGATGCCGCCGGCCAGGAAGACGTGGAAGTCGTTGAGGTAGTAGCTGATCAGCGGCCAGTCGAAGTGTCCGCGGGTGGCCCGGAAGAACGGCGCCAGCAGCACCAGCTTGAGCCGGTCCGGGACCGGTCCGGCGTCCAGGTGGTCGAGCAGGGCGTTGGCCCCGAACGAGTGCGCCACCAGCACGGTCGGCGCCGCCGGGCGGGCCGGCAGCATGGCCAGCGCCCGCTCCACCCAGACCCCGGCGTCCCGCTCCAGCGCCCACTCCTGGCCGTGCGCGCCGTCCCAGGGCAGGCCGAAGACCCAGGCGTCGACGTCGTCCGGCAGCAGCGGCAGCACCCGGTCCCAGCAGCCGGCATTTTCGGTCAGGCCGTGGAAGAAGGCGACCCGGGTGGCCGGCTCGCGGGCCGCCCGGCGGGCGTGGTGGGCGGTGACCAGCGAGGTGGACGCCGTGGTCGCGCCGAGCGCCCCGGTGCGGGTCATCCCGCGCGCCGGGACCCCGGGGCCGGCCAGCCGCGCGGTCACCCGGCACCGGCCAGGGTGAGCGCGGCATACTCCCCGCCCCAGCAGCCGCCGCTGGTCAGCAGCGCGCGCTCGCCCGGCCGGCCGGCCAGCCGGTCGACCGCGGCCGCGCACTGCAGCACGCCCAGCGCGGCCAGCGCCTCACCGGCGACGTCGCCGACGGCGAGCCGGGCGGCGCCGGCCAGGTCCGGCAGCGTGCCGGCCCGGTGCACCTCGGCGCCGGTCGGCGGGTGGCCGCCGCACGGGGTCAGCCAGAGCCCCGGGGCGATGCCGTCCGCGGCCTTGAGCGCGGCGCCGGCCGCGACGTCCAGCGCGGCGTCCCGGCCGTAGCCGCCGACCAGCGCGCGGACCTCGCCGCCGCGCTCGGCCACCGCCTCCGCGCTCTCCAGCAGCACGGCGACCGCGCCGTCCAGGCAGCGGGGCGGCTCCGTGCCGTACGCGCCGGCGGTCTCGGCGACCAGCCGGTCCACCATCTCCGCGGCCGGCTCGACGCCGATCACCAGCATCCGCCGGGCCCGGCCGGCCCGGATCGCCACCGCGGCCCAGCGCAGCGCGTCCAGCCCGCTGGTCGGGCTGGCGGACAGCGTCAGGTTGAGGCCCTCCAGGCCGTACTTGATCGCCACCGAGGCGGCCGCCACGTTGCCGGACGCGTTGGGCAGGTCCATCGGCGCGGCCGCCACCACGCCACCGGCGTGGATGGTCTCGGCCACCCGGCAGACCGTCTCCGCGATCCCGGTGGTGGTGGCGACGATCACCCCGAACGAGCCGGCGTCGGCCCGGTCGGCCCGGTCCCGCGGCAGGCCGGCGTCGTCCAGCGCGGCCGCCGCCGCGCACAGCGCGAGCAGGCTGGCCCGGTCCTTGTAGCGCAGGCCCTTGCGGCCGAGCACGCCGCGCGGGAAGAACGACGCCGGCGGCACCGGCTCGCCGGCCGCCAGGTCGGCGACCGCGCCGAGGCCGGGCACGGCCAGGCCGACCGCGGTGACCGCCACCTCGGCCGGCGGCGCCGGCGGCGGGCCGGCCGGGGAGACCCCGTCCGGCCGGTCCAGCACGGCGACCGCGTTGACCCCGCCGAAGCCGAAGGCGTCCACCTGGGTCCGCCGCACGTCGGCCCGGACCGGCTCGGTGACCACGGTGAAGTCGCTGATCGCCGGGATCGGGCTGGCGTGGTGGGCGGTCGGGGTGACCCGGCCGGCGGCCATCGACTCCGTCGCGGTGACCAGGCTCATCAGCCCGGACGCGCCGGAGGTGTGGCCGGTCAGCGACTTCAGCGCGGTCACCAGCGGGCGGCGGGGCCGGTCGGCGAAGACCTCGCGCAGCGCCTGCGCCTCGGTCTCGTCGTTGAGCGTCGTGCCGGTGCCGTGCGCGAGGACCAGGTCGATGTCCTCCGGCCGCACCGCGGCCCGCCGGTGCGCGTCCCGCATCGCCCGGCCGATCCCGGCCAGCAGCGGCGCGGTCAGGTGGTTGGCGTCGCAGCTGGTGCCGACCCCGCGCAGCACCGCCAGCGGCCGGGCGCCGCGGGCCCGGGCCCGCTCGGCCGGCTCCAGCACGATCGCCGCGGCGCCCTCGCCGAGGATCACCCCGCGCCGGTCGGCGTCGAACGGCCGCAGCTCGGCCGGCGCCTCCATGGTCACCCGGTCCAGCAGGCCGAACATGCTCTCGGTGATCGTGTCGGTGCCGGCCACCACGACCGCGTCGGCCTCGCCGAGGGCGAGCAGGTCGGTGCCGGCGGCGAGGGCGAACAAGCTGGCCGAGCAGGCGTTGACGAACAGGTATGTCGGGCCCAGACCGGTCGCCGCGGTCACCGCGGCGGACACGTCCAGGTCGGGCACGGTCAGCGGGGTGTCGCCGGTCCACCACAGCTCCAGCGAGCGCTGCTCGGCCAGCCCGGTGCCGACCACCACCGGCACCCGCCCGCGGTCGGCCGGGTCGAGCCCGGCCGCGGCCACCGCCTGGGAGATCGCGTCGCACAGCCACGCCGTGGCACGGCGTGGTCGATCACCGCCCGGCGGTCGGTCCTCGACCTCGAAGGCGTTGGTCACCCGGTATTTCGACCGGTCGAAGGCGCGCAGCGGCGCCAGCCCGGTCCGCCCCCGGCAGGACGCCTCGAAGGCCGCGGCGACGTCGCCGCCGAGGCTGCTCACCATGCCGGTGCCGGTGACCACCCAGCCCGGTGGCTGCTCGCCCTCTCCGCGGTGGCGGTCGCTCATGCGCCGTCCCGCTCGGGGTGCGCCAGCAGCACGATGGCGTTGTTGCCGCCGAAGGCGAAGCCATTGTTCTGCACCACCCGCAGCCGGGCCGGCCGGGCCTCGTTGGGCACGCAGTCGACCCCGCACTCCGGACAGGTGGAGCGGTGGTTGATGGTCGGCGGGATGAACTGCCGGTCCAGCGCGACCGCGCAGGCGATCGCGGACAGCGCGCTGGCCGCGCCCATGGTGTGGCCGATCATCGACTTGATCGACACCGTGGGCGGCATCGCCTCGCCGAAGACGTCCCGGATCGCGGACGCCTCGGTCTGGTCGTTGGCCTTCGTGCCGGTGCCATGGGCGGACACGAAGTCGACCTCGGCCGGGGTCACTCCGGAGTTGGCGTGCGCGCGCCGCATGCAGGCGGCGATGCTGTCCCGGTCCGGCGCCACCGGGTGGGTGGCGTCGCAGGTCATCCCGTAGCCGAGGATCTCCGCATACCACCGGGCGCCGCGGCGCTGGGCGCTCTCCAGCGTCTCCAGGAAGAGCATCCCGGAGCCCTCGCCGGTGAGGATGCCCTGCCGGTCGACGTCGAAGGGCTGGCACACCTTGGGCGCGATGGTGCCGAGCCGGTAGAACCCCGCGAAGGTCTTGCGGCACATCGCGTCGGCGCCGCCGCAGAGCGCGTAGTCCACCTCGCCGAGCCGGAGCGCGTCGTACGCGTAGCCGATCGCATAGTTGCCGGCGGCGCACGCGGTCGGCAGGGTGACCGCCTCCGCGCCGCGCAGCTGGAACTCCTGTGCCACCGAGGCGGACAGCCAGCTCGCCGGCACCCGGGCGACCACCTCGGGCGGCACGTCCTCCGGGCCCTTGCGCACGCAGGTCTCGGTGAGCCGGTCGAGGTCCTGCGACTCGCCGTCGGTGGTGCCCACCGAGACGACGCCGGGCCGGTCGGCCAGGTCGGCCGGGTCGATGCCGGCGTCCTGCAGCGCCAGCGCCGCGGCGGACACGGAGAACTGCGACGCCCGGCCCAGCGTCGCCGGGTCCAGGCGCTGCACATACCGCTCCGGGGCGAAGTCGCGGACTTCGCACCCGTTGGTGGAGGCGAACCCGGTGGTGTCGAACATGGAGATCGTCGACACCCCGCTCGCCCCGGCGGCCAGCCCCTCGGCGAAGCTGGCCAGCCCGGTGCCGATGCTCGACACCGGGCCCAGGCCAGTGACCACCACTCTGTGGCCGCGCCCGGCCGCGCTCACGACGCCCGCTGCTCCCAGCCCTCGGACTTGGAGACGACCTCGTAGATGCCCTCGAGGTTGACCATCCGGGCGAGCTCGGACTGGTCGATCACGATGCCGAACTCGCGCTCCAGGGAGGACAAGATCTCGATCGCCCGCAGGGAGTCCGCGTCGTGGTCCTCGATGAAGAGGCTGGTCTCGGTCAGCTCCTCGAGGTCGATCTCCAGGATCTCCGAGACGAGGTCCGCGATCCGCCGCCGATCGACATCGCTTACTGCCGCCACTCTGGGTCCGCCCTTCGGTGTCAGCGGCGATACGCCGCGCTCCGGGAGAGTTCAGGCTAGTTGCGCCGTGTGTGTCGCCTTGTCTGGGTAACACTAACGCTGTACGTACTCAGACGGAAGCATCTTGTATCGCCCACTGCCTGCCGACAAGATGGGTCAACCGACGTCAGGAGTCCTCGTGGCCAGGTTCGGACAGCGCCGAGTCAGCGTGACCGATTGGTCAGCTCTGTCGGGGCTGGGGGTCGGTCGGGACGCCTTCCGGCAGGGCTTCCTCGCCGCCGGCGACGGCCCGGACGGGCGGCTGGTCGAGGACTTCGACGCGGCCGAGACGCTCGGTCGCAAGGGCACCCGCACGCTCGACCGGATGACCGCCCAGGTGATCGCGACCGCCGGGATGGTGCTGGCCGGCCGGGACGACTCGGAGGCGGCCCGGGCCCGGATCGGCCTGGTGCTCGGCTCCAGCACGGGCAGCGTGCAGAGCATCACCGACTTCACCCGGGACACCTTCGTCCGGGAGCGGCCCTACCTGGTCAACCCGGCCGACTTCCCGAGCACGGTGATGAACAATGCGGCCGGCCGGACCGCGATCTGGTACGGGTTGCGCGGCCCCAACAGCACGATCGCCGCCGGCCACCTGACCGGCCTGGTCGCCCTGCGGTACGCGAGCCGCCTGATCCGGCTCGGCTACGTGGACACCCTGCTGGTCGGCGCGGTCGAGGAGGTGTCCGAGGCGGTCTCGGCCGGGGTCGGCGCGATGCGCCGGGCCGGCACGGTGGGCCCGGGCAGCGGGCCCACCCCGCTCGGCGAGGGCTGCGTGTTCTTCCTGCTGGACGGCCGGGACGAGGACGCGGACGGGCGCGCGGGCGGCCCCGCGGACGGGCCGGCGGTGGCCGAGCTGGCCGGCTTCGAGTCCGGCGTGGTGGTGGCCGACGCCGAGCCGGCGGCAGCGGCCGCCGGGCTGGCCGGGACGGTGCGCGCCCTGCTCGCCCGCGCCGGCCTCGCACCCGAGGACCTCTGGCTGGTCAGCCTGGCGCAGAGCGGCGACGGCCGGCTGGACGAGGCCGAGCTGGCCGCGGTGGACGAGGTGGTCGGGTCGGGGCCGCGGCGGGTCGTCGCGGCCGAGCGCACCGGCAACTCGTTCAGCGCGCTGGGCGCGTTCCAGCTGGCCGCCGCGCTCGCCGTGGCGGCCGAGGACCGGCCGGCCGGCGAGCCGACCCGGCCCTGCCTGCTCACCTCGCTCGGCATCGACGGCGGTGTCGGCTGCGCGCTCGTGCTGGTCTGAGCGACAGACTTCCGCACCGCGCGGAAGGCAATACCACGGGCGTCCGGAATTGGACCGTCGCAATTGTGTCCGCCATGACATTGCGCGGGTATCCTGGACAGCGCGTCGATTTGACGTGAGCCGCCTTTGCGGCTCACCATCTCGATATTCCCTCGCGCGCGTACGGAAAGGCGACACCACTGTGGCACAGCGTACTATTGTCCAGCTGACGGACGACCTCGACGGCAAGCCCATCGCGGAAGGCCGCGGCGAGACCGTCCGATTCGCTCTGGACCGCCAGGACTACGAGATCGACCTCGCCGACAAGAATGCCAAGGCGATGCGTGACACGTTGGGCAAGTACGTGTCCGCGGCCCGCCGGGTGAGCGGGAGCACCCGCGGTGGCAGCCGGTCCCGCGGCGGCGGCCGGCCCACCACCGCGTCCCGCGACTACGACCCGAAGGCCGTGCGCGCGTGGGCCGAGTCGCAGGGCATCGAGGTGAGCCAGCGCGGCCGGGTGCCGGCCGAGCTGGTGGCCAAATTCCAGGAGGCCAAGGCCTAGGGTGTGTCTCTCAACCCGCTGGCGGCGCGGGCCGACGCCCAGACGCCGACCGGCGGCGTTCTCGTCGTCGCCGATACAACGACGGTATCGGACTCCTCCTCGGCCTTGCCGGACGACGCCTGGACGCCGTCCGCATCCACCGCGGATTGAGAGACACACCCTAGCCGCACCCTCCCCGGAAAGCCGGCCGGTCGATTCCGGCCGGCTTTCCGCCGTCCGGGGCCGGGCCAATGCCGCCCCGGCCGGGCCAATGCGGCCGTCCGGGGCCGGCCAATGCGCCCCCCGGCCGGGCCAATGCGGCCGTCCGGGCCGGGCCAATGCGGCCGCCCCGGCCGGGCCTATGCGGCCGCCCCGGCCGGGCCTATGCGGCCGCCCGCGGCCGGGCCTATGCGGCCGCCCGCGGCCGGGCCTATGCGGCCGCCCGCGGCCGGGGCCGACAATGCCGGGGTGAGCTTCGACGGGATGTGGTCGGCGCTGGCCCCGGTCGGCCGGCACCCGGGCACCGGCGGCTATCGCCGGTTCGCCTGGACCGGGGTGGACGCGCAGTTGCGGGAATGGTTTGCCGGGGAGGCGGCGCGGCGGGGGCTGGAGGTGACCACCGACCGGGTCGGCAACCAGTGGGCGTGGTGGGGATCGCCGGACTCGGCCGGCCCCGGGCTGGTGCTCGGATCGCACCTGGACTCGGTGCCGGACGGCGGCGCGTACGACGGGCCGCTCGGGGTGGTCTCCGCGTTCGCCGCGCTGGACCTGGTGCGCTCGCGCGGCTTCGCGCCGCGCCGGCCGGTCGGCATCGTCAGCTTCGCCGACGAGGAGGGCGCCCGCTTCGGCGTCGCCTGCGCCGGCTCCCGGCTGCTCACCGGCGCGCTGGCGGCCGACCGCGGGCTCGGCCTGCGCGACGCGGACGGGGTGACGCTGGCCGAGGCGCTGCGCCGGGCCGGGCGGGACCCGGCCGAGGTCGGCCCGGATCCGGCGGCGCTGGCCCGGGTCGGCACCTTCGTCGAGCTGCACGTCGAGCAGGGCGTCGGGCTGGTCGAGCTGGACCGGCCGGTCGCGGTGGCCGACTCGATCCGCCCGCACGGCCGGTGGCGGCTGGACCTGGCCGGCGAGGCCAACCACGCCGGCACCACCCGGCTGGCCGACCGGCGCGACCCGATGCTCGCGCTGGCCGCGGCGATCACCGCGGCCCGCGACGCGGCCGCCGCCCGCGGGTGCGTGGCCACCGTGGGCAAGGTGGCGGTGCAGCCGAACGGGGTGAACGCGATCCCGTCCGAGGTGACCGCCTGGCTGGACGCGCGCGGGCCGGACGCCGACGAGGTACGGGCGGTGGCGGCCGAGGTCGGGGCGGCCGCGGGCGCGCCGGCCCGGGAGGAGTCGTTCACCCCGGACACCCGCTTCGACCCGGCGCTGGCCGGCCGGCTGGCCCGGCTGCTGGGCGGCGCCCCGGTGCTCGGCACCGCGGCCGGCCACGACGCCGGCATCCTCGCCGCCGCGGGCGTGCCGGCCGCGATGCTGTTCGTCCGCAACCCGACCGGGGTCTCGCACTCGCCGGCCGAGCACGCCGAGCGGGCTGACTGCCTGGCCGGCGTGGAGGCGCTGGCCGCGGTGGTCGAGGACCTCGGGTGACGACCTACTGGGCGCCGTACGCGCTGCTGCCGGACGGCCTCGCCGCCGACGTCGCGGTGGAGGTCGCGGCCGGGCGCTTCGCCGCGGTCACCCCGGGCGCCGCGCCCGGCAGCGCCGACCGGCTGCCCGGCGTGCTGCTGCCCGGCTTCGCCAACGGGCACAGCCACGCCTTCCACCGCGCCCTGCGCGGGCGCACCCACGACGCCGGCGGCACCTTCTGGACCTGGCGGGACCGGATGTACGCGGTCGCCGCCCGGCTGGACCCGGACTCGCAGCTGGCCCTGGCCCGGGCCGCGTACGCGGAGATGGCGCTGGCCGGGGTGACCGCGGTCGGCGAGTTCCACTACCTGCACCACGGCCCGGGCGGCCGGCCGTACGCGGACCCGAACGCGATGGCGGAGGCGCTCCGGCAGGCCGCCGCCGACGCCGGGGTGCGGCTGACCCTGCTGGACACCTGCTACCTGGCCGGCGGGCTGGACGCCGGCGGGCACCGGCCGCCGGCCGGTGAGCAGCTGCGCTTCGGGGACGGCACCGCGGCGGCGTGGGCCGAGCGGGTCGACGCGCTGCGGCCGTCGGCCGGGATGCGGGTCGGCGCCGCGATCCACTCGGTCCGGGCGGTGCCGGCCGCGGCGATCGAGGTGGTCGCCGCCGCCCGCCCGGCGGACCCGCTGCACGTGCACCTGTCCGAGCAGCCGGCGGAGAACGACGCCTGCCGGGCCTACTACGGCTGCACCCCGACCGAGCTGCTGGCCCGGCACGGGGCGCTCGGGCCGCGGACCACCGCGGTGCACGCCACCCACCTGACCGCCGGCGACGTGGCCGCGCTCGGCCGGTCCGGGACCACCGCCTGCCTGTGCCCGACCACCGAGCGGGACCTGGCCGACGGGATCGGCCCGGCCCGGGCGCTGGCCGACGCCGGCTCGCCGCTCGCGCTCGGGTCGGACCAGCACGCCGTGGTGGACCTGCTGGAGGAGGCCCGGGCGGTGGAGATGCACGAGCGGCTGGCCAGCCTCCGGCGCGGCCGCTTCACCCCGGCCGAGCTGCTGGCCGCGCTGACCCGGCACGAGGCGCTCGGCTGGGCCGGCGCCGGTCGGATCGAGCCGGGCGCCCGGGCCGACCTGGTCGCCGTCGCGCTCGACTCGCCCCGCACCGCGGGCAGCGCGCCGGACCAGGTGGTGCTCACCGCGACCGCCGCGGACGTGCGCACCGTGCTGGTCGACGGCGAGGTCGTGGTGCGGGACGGCCGGCACCGGCTCGGCGACGTCGGCCGGCTGCTGGCGGAGGCGATCGGCCCGCTCTGGGACTGAGGGCCGGCCGGCCCCGCGGGATCCGCCCCCGGGAGCGAATCCCTGCGCGTGAACCGCGTCACGAGGGTTCTCCGGGCCCGTCCGGACTTATGCCACATCTCCCCCGGAGGATCCATGCCCCTCTCCTCGCGGCGCCGCCCGGCGGCGCCCGGGCGGCGCGCCGCCACCCTGGTCGCCGCCACCGCCGTCGCCCTCGGCACCGCCGTCCTGGCCGCTCCGGCTGCCCACGCCGCCGACGTCGTCACCCCGCTGCCCGGCGTGACCGGCGTCGCCGACGTGGCCGCCGGCGGCGGCCGCATCCTGGTCGCCGCCGTCGACCGGCTGGTCATCGCCGACAGCTCGGGCACGGTGACCGGCACCCTTTCCCTGCCCGGCGCGTACGGGATCGCCCTCACCCCGGACGGCAGCCGGGCGTACGTGGCCCTGCGCGACGCCGGCCAGGTCGCGGTGGTCGACCCGGCCAAGCGCCGGATCCTGCGCCGCATCGACCTCGCCCAGCCCTGCCCGTCCAACCTGGCGCTGTCCGGCGGCCGGCTGTGGGTCGGCTACGGCTGCGACTCCTGGGGCGGGGGCGTGCTGAGCCTCGACCCGGCCGCGAAGACCCCGGCACCGGTCGTGGTGGACAGCGGCCTGTACGGCGCGCCGGCGATCGCCGTCGCCGGCGGCGTCCTCGCCATCGGCGAGCGCGGGCTCAGCCCGGCGACCGCCTCGGTGTGGACGGTCGGCGCCAACGGCACCGCCACCCGGCGCGGCACCGTCCCGCCGGGCTGGGGCGACGCGTCCAACCTGCAGGACCTCGCGCTGTCCCCGGACGGCCGGCTGCTGGTGACCGCGGCCGGCTACCCGTACCGGCACGTCGGCTGGGACACCACCACGCTGACCGAGGTGCGCAGCTACGGCGACGGGATCGGCTACTACCCGAACGCGGTCGCGTTCAGCCCGGACGGCAGCCAGCTGGCCGCCGGCCGCGGCTCCGACCCCGAGGTCTCGGTGCACGACACCGCGACCGCCGAGACCCGGTACGTCGGCGACGTGCCGGAGCTGGCGCTGGTCGCCGGCACGCTGGCCTTCTCCGGCGGCGACGTGGTCGGCGCGGTCCAGGACTGGTCGGCCGGCACGTACGCGCTCTGGGTGCTGCGCGGCGCGGCCCTGCCGGCCTCGGCGGTGGCGCTGACCGCGCCGGCGTCGGCGACCGCGCTGGAGCCGCTCACCCTGACCGGCCGACTCACCGTCGGCGCCGGCGGCTCGCCCGGGGTCCAGCAGCTCACCGTGACCCGTGAGCTGCCCACCGGCACGGCCACCCTGGCGCCGGTGACCACCGCCGCCGACGGCACGTTCACCGTCACCGACACCCCGCCGGCCGGCGGCGAGGTGACCTACCGGGTCAGCTGGGCCGGCAGCGCGGCGTACCGGGGGAGCGAGGGCGCCGTGGTCGTCCCGGTGGCCAAGCGGGTGGCCACGCTCGCCCTCACCGGGCCGGAGGCCGCGGAGGCCGGGCAGCAGGTCCGGCTCACCGGCACGCTGTCGGTCGACGGGCCGGCGCCGACCGCGCCGGTGACGCTGGCGGTCGAGCGGCTGGTGTCGAACAACCGCGGCACGTCGGTCGACCGGCTGGCCGACGTGACGGTCGCCGCGGACGGCACGTTCGCCGTCACCGACACCCCGGGCGCCGGCGGCTGGTACGTCTACACCGTCCGGTGGAGCGGCTCGTCGGTCTACGCCGCCGCGGAGGGCGTCCACTCCTTCGGGGTGTCCTCCACCGCGTCCTCGGTCACCGGGATCGTGGAGTCGCCGGCGTACGTCGGCGAGCCGTACACGGTCGCCGGCGGCGTCTCGTTCGACACCGGCGAGTGCACCGGGCCGACCACCCTGCACGTGCGCCGGCAGGTCGGCGACGGGCCCGAGGAGCAGCGGCCGGACGTGACCACCGACGCGGCCTGCTCGTTCTCCTTCACCGACACCCAGGCCGTGCCCGGCAGCGTCCGCTACCTGGTGACCTGGGACGGCGACGCCACCCACGAGGCGGCGTCGGCCGAGATCTGGGGCTGGGTGGCCAAGCAGCCGGCGTCGCTGGACGCGCAGGCCGCGGACTACTACCTCCGGCCCGGACAGCGGGTGGAGATCACCGGCACGCTCGTCGGCAGCCGGACCGGGCCGCTGGCCGGGCAGCCGGTGACCGTGACCAGGACCGACCCCGACGGCACCGTGGTGCCGCTGTCGGTCGTCACCACGTCGCGGACCGGCGGCTTCACCATCCGCAACACGCCGCCGCGGGTCGACCCGCTGCAGTCGTTCACGTACGAGCTGAGCTGGGCCGGCACCGGCACGTACGAGGGCGCGAGCACGACGGTGACCGTCTACGTGACCGCCACCGGGTGAACCCGGCCGGGTGGGGGCGCCGCGGGAGGCGGCGCCCGACCGGCGGGTCCGGCGTCCGCGTCCGTACGCGGGCAGGATGCCGGCATGGTCACCATCGTCACCGGCGGCGGTCGCGGGATCGGCGCCGCCGTGGTCCGGCGGCTGGCCGCGGCCGGCCACGACGTGGTCGTCAACTACCGGGCCGACCGGGAGGCGGCCGAGCGGGTCGCCGCCGCGGCCGGGCCGCGGGCCGTCGCGGTCGGCGCCGACGTGACCGACCCGGACGAGGTGGACCGGCTCTTCGCCGCGGCTGCCGCGCTCGGGCCGGTGACCGGCCTGGTCAACAACGCCGGCGTGACCCTGCACCTCGGCGACCTCGCGGACACCCCGGTGGACACGATCCGGCGCGTCCTGGACGTCAACCTGCTGGCCACGATCCTGTGCGCGCGGCGGGCCGCCCAGGTCATGTCCCGCCGCCGCGGCGGCCCGGGCGGCGCGATCGTCAACGTGTCCTCGTCGGCCGCCACCATCGGCTCCCCGCACGAGTACGTGCACTACGCCGCGGCCAAGGCCGCCGTGGACGCGCTGACCGTCGGGCTGGCCAAGGAGCTGGCCGGCGACGGCATCCGGGTCAACGCGGTCGCCCCCGGCACCATCCGGACCACGATCCACGCCGACGCCGGCGAGCCCGGCCGGCCCGACCGGGTGGCCGGCCGCATCCCGCTCGGCCGGCCCGGCGAGCCGGACGACGTCGCCCCGGCCGTCGCCTGGCTGCTGGGCGAGGAGGCCGCGTACACCACCGGCGCGGTGCTCCGCGTCGCCGGCGGACTGTGAGCCGGCCGGCGGCCCGCCGGTAGGGTGCGTCCGGTGCAGGCGACGGGACAGGCGGGCATCGACCGGCGGATCGCGACCGAGCTGGGCGTCCGCGAGGGACAGGTCAGCGCGGCGGTCGGGTTGCTGGACGGCGGGGCGACGGTGCCGTTCATCGCCCGCTACCGCAAGGAGGTCACCGGCACCCTGGACGACGCGCAGCTGCGCACCCTGGAGGAGCGGCTGCGCTACCTGCGCGAGCTGGAGGAGCGCCGGGCGGCGGTCCTGGAGTCGGTCCGGTCCCAGGGCAAGCTGACGCCGCGGTCGAGGCGCAGATCGCCGGCGCCGACTCCAAGGCCCGGCTGGAGGACGTCTACCTGCCGTTCAAGCCGAAGCGGCGGACCAAGGCGCAGCTCGCCCGGGAGGCCGGGCTGGAGCCGCTGGCCGACCTCCTGCTGAGCACGCCGTCCCTCGACCCGGCGACGGCGGCCGGTGACTTCACCGGGCCGGCGGTCCCGGACGCCGCCGCGGCGCTGGAGGGCGCCCGGGCGATCCTGGCCGAGCGGGTGGGCGAGGACGCCGATCTGGTCGGCACCCTGCGCGAGCTGCTGTGGTCCCGCGGCCGGCTGGTCTCCCGGGTGCAGGAGGGGCAGGCCGAGGCGGGGGCGAAGTTCGCCGACTACTTCGACTTCGCCGAGCCGCTGACCCGGCTGCCGTCGCACCGGATCCTGGCGCTCTTCCGCGGCGAGAAGGAGGGCGTGCTCGCCGTCGACCTCGACCCGGCGGAGGAGCCGCCGAGCCCGTACGAGGGCCGGGTCGCCGCCCGCTTCGGGATCGCCGACCGCGGCCGGCCGGCCGACCGGTGGCTGCTGGACACCGTCCGCTGGGCCTGGCGGACCCGGGTGCTGGTCCGGCTCGACGTCGACCTGCGGGTCCGGCTGCGGCAGCGGGCCGAGGAGGAGGCGGCCCGGGTCTTCGCCGCGAACCTGCGCGACCTGCTGCTGGCCGCCCCGGCCGGCGCCCGGCCCACGCTGGGGCTGGACCCGGGGCTCCGTACCGGGGTGAAGGTCGCGGTGGTCGACGGCACCGGCAAGGTGGTCGCCACCGACACCATCTACCCGCACGAGCCGCGCCGGCAGTGGGACGCGTCGCTGGCGACGCTGGCCCGGCTGGCCCGCGAGCACCGGGTCGAGCTGGTCGCCATCGGCAACGGCACCGCCTCCCGGGAGACCGACAAGCTGGCCGGCGAGCTCATCGCGCGCTCGCCCGACCTCGGCCTGACCAAGGTGGTCGTGTCCGAGGCCGGCGCGTCGGTCTACTCGGCGTCGGCGTACGCGTCGCAGGAGCTTCCCGGGCTCGACGTGTCGCTGCGCGGCGCCGTGTCCATCGCCCGCCGGCTGCAGGACCCGCTGGCCGAGCTGGTCAAGATCGACCCGAAGTCGATCGGGGTCGGGCAGTACCAGCACGACATCCCGGAGACGACGCTGTCCCGCTCGCTGGACGCGGTCGTCGAGGACTGCGTCAACGGGGTGGGCGTCGACCTCAACACCGCGTCGGTGCCGCTGCTGACCCGGGTGTCCGGCGTCGGCCCGGCGCTGGCCGACAACATCGTCGCGCACCGGGACGCGAACGGGCCGTTCCCGTCCCGGCGGGCGCTGACCGCGGTGCCGCGGCTCGGGCCGAAGGCCTTCGAGCTGTGCGCCGGCTTCCTGCGGGTGCCCGGCGGGTCCGACCCGCTGGACGCGTCCTCGGTGCATCCGGAGGCGTACCCGGTGGTCCGCCGGATCGTGACCGCGACCGGGGTCCCGGTCAGCTCGCTGATGGGCAACACCCGGGTGCTGCGGGCACTGGACCCGGGCCGCTTCGTGGACACGACCTTCGGGCTGCCGACGGTCACCGACATCGTGGCCGAGCTGGAGAAGCCCGGGCGGGACCCGCGGCCGGAGTTCCGCACCGCGACCTTCGCCGAGGGCGTCGAGACGGTCGCCGACCTGCGGCCCGGGATGGTGCTGGAGGGCGTGGTCACCAACGTCGCCGCCTTCGGCGCGTTCGTGGACGTCGGCGTGCACCAGGACGGGCTGGTGCACGTGTCGGCGATGTCGGCGTCGTACGTGAAGGACCCGCGGGACGTGGTCAAGTCCGGTGACGTGGTGCGGGTCAAGGTGGTCAGCGTGGACGTGCCGCGCAAGCGGATCGGGTTGACGCTCCGCCTCGACGACCCGGCCGGACCGGGATCCCCCCGCAGCCCCCGCCCCGCCCGCCCGGCCGACCCCGCCCGCCCGGCCGACTCCGCCCGCCCGACCGCCGGCGTGCCGCGACCGCCCCGACCGCGGCGGCCAGGGTGATCGCGGCGGCCGGGGTGATCGCGGTGGTCAGGGTGATCGCGGTGGCCGGGGTGACGGCCGTGGCCGAGGTGACCGCGGCGGCCGGCCCGCCGCCACCACCCCACGCCCGGCCCCGACCGGCGCGATGGCCGACGCCCTCCGCCGCGCCGGCCTCGACCCCAACTCCCGCGACTGAGCACACCACCCGCGCGACTGAGCACACCACCGCGCGACTGAGCACTTCGATCCTCGACTGGGCAGCTATAGCTGCTCAGTCGTGGCCGGAAGTGCCCAGTCGGCGGGGGACGTGCGCAGTCGCCGTGGGACGGGAGGGACGAGGGGGTGCCCGTTGGGGCAGGTCGGGGCGTGGGACGGGGTGGCGGGAGCGGCGCGGGGCGTAGCGTCGGTGAGTCGCGGGGTGGCCGGGACCGACGCGAGGGGGACGCCGTGATCGACGCGCTGCAGGTGCTGTGGACGCCGGCGGGCGAAAATCTGCCGGCCCGGGACGCCCGGGCGCTGGTGGACATCACCGACGGGGACACGCCGAACATCCGGATGCCGATCCGCATGCTGTCGGTCGACACCCCGGAGGTGACCGCGCGGAGCGACGCCGGTGCTGCGAAGGTGGACGCCAAGTTCGCCCAGCTGGCCGACTGGATCGAGCAGGGCCTGGCCCCGATCTCGGCGAAGCTGGGCGCCGCCCTGAAGCCGAAGCTGGCCACCGGCAAGGCCGGCACCCTGCACTTCACCCAGGGCAAGCAGGCGTCCGCGTTCGCCAAGCAGAACGCGGCGACCCGGCTCGGCCGCCCCGACGGCAGCCAGCGCAACCTCTTCGTCCGGACCGCGGACAGCCCGTTCGACGACAACCACCGGCTGCTGGCGTACGTGGCGCCGAGCTTCAGCGCCAAGGAGCTGGCCACGCTGAGCCGCGAGCAGCGGTCCACGTTCAACCTCGACCTGGTCGCCGCCGGCTGGGCCGCGCCGTTCGTCATCTACCCGGCGGTGCCGGGCGAGCTGGACCTGCCGCTGCTGGTCGACGCGGCGGCCACCGCCCGGGCGGGCGGGCTCGGCATCTGGGCCGACCCGGACACACTGCTGGCGTACGAGTACCGGGCGATGGAGAAGCTCTTCACGGTCACCGAGAAGATCGTGAACAACAAGGACCTGCGCAGCGGTGAGGCGCGATCCTGGCGGGAGCGCTACTGCGTGGACATGCGCACCCGCGCGCTGCACGGCCCGGAGGCGTGGATCGAGGTGCCGCCGGAATACCGGCTGTTCCTCTGGGCGGCCGACGTCGCCGACGCGGTCAGCCGGCTCAACCTGGTGCCGGCACCGGAGCTGGTCGCGGTCCGCTGATCCCGGTGCCGGCCGGGCGCCGGCACCGGAGCGGGTCGCGGCCACGCCGCCGCCCCGGGGCGGTCCCGGTCCGCCCCGGGGCGCGGTGAACGCCACGCCGCCGCGTTCCCTGTGGTGGGCCGCGTTCCCGGGTGGTGGGCCGCGTTCCCGGGTGGTGGGCCGCGTTCCCGGGTGGTGGGCCGCGTTCCCGGGTGGTGGGCCGCGTTCCCGGGTGGTGGGCCGCGTTCCCGGGTGGTGGGCCGCGCTCCCGAGTGACGGACCCCGTCCCCGAGTGACGGGCCGCGCTCGCGAGTGACGGCGAAGGCGCCGTCACTCGACCGCGAGCGCCGTCACTCGACCGCGAGTGCCGTCACTCGACCGCGAGTGCCGTCACTCGACCGCGAGTGCCGTCACTCGGGGGTGGGGGCATTCGGGGTGGGTGCGTGAGTCGCGGAGGTGGGCCCGTCGGGGTGGGGTTAGTCGGGGGTGTGGGCTTGGATGATGAGGGGGCGGGAGTCGCCGACTATCTGGTCGGCGGTGCGCGAGCTGGTGTAGCGGGCGGCGAGGGCGGCGGCGATGGCCGAGCGGTGCCGCTCGTCGAGGTGGGCGACCGCGGAACGCGCCGCCCCGGAGTCCAGCGCCGCGCGCGCCGCCTCCGCCGCGTCGGGACCGAGCGGCAGCGGCACGAGGTGCGGGGTCACCCGCACGTCCCGCCAGCCGGCGCCGGTCAGCAGCTCCTCGACCGTGGCGGGCTCGCCGAGCGAGTACGGTCCGGCGTCCGGCGGCGGGATGGACACGGACAGCCCGTGCTGCTGCGCGTACGCGCTGATCACCTTCACCGGCAGCTCGAAGAACGGCATCGCGGTCCGCGGTGACCAGGTCGTGACGCACAGCCGCCCCCCGGGCCGGACCAGCCGCGCCAGGTTGGCGAACGCCGCCGCCGGGTCGGCGAAGAACATCACCCCGAAGCGGGAGATCACCGCGTCGAAGTCCCGCTCGCCGGTCCAGCGGGCCGCGTCCGCGGTGACCCAGGAGATCGGGGCCGAGCCGGGCTCCGGCGCGACCCGCGCGGCCGCGGTCAGCAGTTCGGCGGCGACGTCGACCCCGACCACCGACCCCTCGGCGCCGACCGAGGCCGCGGCCTGGCGGGTGGTCGCCCCCGTGCCGCAGCCGACGTCGAGCACCCGCTCGCCCGGGGCCAGCCGGACCGCCGCGAACAGCAGGTCGCCGACCGGGGCCAGCTGGCGCTCCCGGGCGGGCGCCGTGGCCAGCCAGCGCCGGCCCCGCTCCCCGGCCCAGTCGTCCGCGTCACCCGCATCCGAGGTCACCCGAAAACCCTAGCCCGCCACGAGTGACGGCTCGCATCCGCGAGTGACGGCGTGTCCCCGCGACTGACGGCGCCGGCGCCATCAGTCGACGCCGGATTCCGTCAGTCGACGCCGGATTCCGTCAGTCGGGGTGGGTCGGTCGGTCGGGGGTGGGGGTCCGCCGGTCGGGTGGGGGTCCGGTGGTCGTGGGAGGGTGGTGGGGTGGGTCGGCTGGGGCTCGGGCTCGCCGCGATCGGGCGGCCGGCGTACATCACGGCGGGGCGCGATCGCGACCTGCCCCCGGGGCGGTCCCGGTCGGATCTCCGGGCGCGGTCGCACCAGCTGCTCGACCACGCGTACGCGGCGGGCGTCCGGTACGTGGACGCGGCCCGGTCGTACGGCGACGCGGAGGCCTTCCTCGGCTCCTGGCTGCGGGAGCGGCCGGTGGACGACGTCTTCGTGGCCAGCAAGTGGGGCTACACGTACGTCGGCGAGTGGCGGATGGACGCCCCCGAGCACGAGGTGAAGAGCCACGACCTGGCCACCTTCACCCGGCAGCTGGCGGAGACCCGGGCGCTGCTCGGCGACCGGCTGCGGCTCTACCAGGTGCACTCGGTCACGCCGGACAGCCCGCTGCTCACCGACGAGGTGCTGCTGCGCCGGCTGGCCGGGCTGCGGGCCGAGGGCGTCGAGATCGGCGCGTCGACCTCCGGGCCGGGCCAGGCCGAGGCGATCCGGCGGCTGCTCGAGGTGACCGTGGACGGCGTCCGGCTGATGTCCTCGGTGCAGGCGACCTGGAACCTGCTGGAGCCGTCCGCCGGCCCCGCCCTGGCCGAGGCGCACGCCGCCGGCCTGCGGGTGGTGGTCAAGGAGGCGGTCGCGAACGGCCGGCTCACCCCGTACGGCGAGGGGATCGACCCGCGGCTGACCCGGGTGGCGGCGGCGCACCGGGTCGGGGTGGACGCGGTCGCGCTGGCCGCCGCGCTCGGCCAGCCGTGGTGCGACGTGGTGCTCTCCGGTGCGGTCACCGCGGACCAGCTGGATGCGAACCTCGCCGCCGTCACCCTCGACGACGCCGAGATGGAGACGCTGGCCGGGTTGGCCGAGCCGGCCGCCGCCTACTGGGGGACCCGCGCCGCGCTGCCCTGGGCCTGACAATTCCGCGGCATTGACCGGCGCCGGAAAACCGGTCTACTCTCGGGAATTCGTCTGGGCAACAAAAATTGGCGGCTCTTTGGCCGCCAATTAGAAGAGTAATTGAAGGAGCGGCGTTTGTCAACGGCAGAAATTGCGGGCGAGCAGGCGTACGTGTCGATGCTGTACGGGAAGCTGGACCGGCTGCGGGACCGCACGACCGGCCGGCTGGCCGAGGTGCTCGCCGCGCCGGGCGGGACCGACCAGGCGATGTCGGAGCGGGACACCTTCGCCGCCGACCTGTCCCGCCGGATCGTCCAGATCGACGCGGCCGAGCACGGGCTGTGCTTCGGCCGGCTGGACCTGGCCGGCGGCGACCGCCGGTACGTCGGGCGGCTCGGCATCGTGGACGACGACGGCGACTACGAGCAGCTGCTGATCGACTGGCGGGCGCCGGCGGCGCGGCCGTTCTACGTCGCCACCGCGGTCGCCCCGGACGGGGTGCGCCGCCGCCGGCACATCCGCACCCGGCTGCGCCAGGTGGTCGCGGTGGACGACGAGGTGCTCGACCGGCACTCGCCGGACGCGGTCCGGGCCGGCGGCCCGGCCGGCGAGGCCGCGCTGCTGGCCGCGCTCGAGGCCAGCCGCACCGGTCGGATGGCCGACATCGTGGAGACCATCCAGGCCGAGCAGGACCAGGTCATCCGCAGCCCGCACACCGGCGTGCTGGTCGTCCAGGGCGGCGCCGGCACCGGCAAGACCGCGGTCGCCCTGCACCGCGCGGCCTACCTGCTCTACACCCACCGCGAGCAGCTGGCCCGCCGCGGCGTGCTGGTGGTCGGGCCGAACGCGACCTTCCTCCGCTACATCGGCCAGGTGCTGCCGTCGCTGGGCGAGACCGGGGTGGTGCTGGCCGCGGTCGGCGAGCTCGTCCCCGGGGTGACCGCCGACCGGGCCGAGCCGGCCGAGGTGGCCGAGGTCAAGGGCCGGCCCGAGCTGGCCGCCGTGCTCGCCGCGGCGGTCCGGGACCGGCAGCGGGTGCCCGACGGCGGCCTGGAGCTGGAGCTCGACGCCGGCACCGTCCGGCTGACCGCCGGGACCTGCCGGCGGGTCCGGGACCTTGCCCGGCGGTCCCGCCGCCCGCACAACGAGGCCCGCGCGGTCTTCGCGGCCGAGCTGGTGGACGCGCTGGCCGACGCGGTCGCGGCCGGGCTGGCCCGCACCGCCGGCGGCCTCGCGCTCGGTGCCGGCGAGCTGGACGACATCCGGGCCGAGGTGCGGTCCGAGCCGCGGGTGTGGCGGGCGGTCGACGAGCTGTGGCCGGCGCTCACCCCGCAGCGGCTGCTCACCGACCTGTACGCGGACCGGGCCCGGCTGGCCGCCGCCGCGCCCGGGCTGTCCGAGGACGACCGGGCCCTGCTGCACCGCGCGCCGGGCGGCGGCTGGACGCCGGCCGACGTGCCGCTGCTGGACGAGGCGGCCGAGCTGCTCGGGGTGGACGACCGGGCGGCGCGGGCCCGGGAGGCCCGGCGGCGCCGCGCCGACGTCGCCACCGCCCAGGGCGTGCTGGACATCCTGGCCGGGTCGGCGGCGCACGAGCGGGACGACCTGGACGGCTGGGAGGGCGCGGACCAGCTCACCGCGGTCGACCTGATCGACGCCGCCCGGCTGGCCGACCGGCACACCGGCGGGCCGGAGGGCTCGGCCGCGGAGCGGGCCGCGGCCGACCGCACCTGGACGTACGGGCACGTGGTGGTGGACGAGGCCCAGGAGCTGTCCCCGATGGCCTGGCGGCTGCTCATGCGCCGCTGCCCGAGCCGGTCGATGACGCTGGTCGGCGACGTGGCCCAGACCGGTGACCTGGCCGGCACCTCGTCCTGGCAGCGGGTGCTGGCGCCGTACGTCGGGGACCGGTGGCGGCTGGCCCGGCTGACCGTGAACTACCGGATGCCGGCCGAGGTGATGGCGGTGGCCGCGGATGTGCTGGCCGGCCTGGAGCCGCCGGTGGAGCCGCCGCGGTCGGTGCGGGAGACCGGGGTGCACCCGTGGCACCGGCCGGTGCCGCCGGGCGAGCTGGCCGCCGCGGTGGTCGCCGCGGTCGGCGCCGAGCTGGCCGCGGTGGGCGACGGGCGGGTCGCGGTGCTGAGCCCGGCCGTGCTGCACGCCGAGCTGGCCCGCGCGGTGACCGGGACGGCGCCGCCCGACCTGGAGGACCCGGTGGTGGTGCTCACCGTGCGGCAGGCGAAGGGCCTGGAGTTCGACTCCGTGCTGGTGGTCGAGCCGGCCGCGATCCTGGCCGAGTCCCCGCGCGGCGGCAACGACCTCTACGTGGCGCTGACCCGGGCCACCCAGCGGCTCGGCGTGCTGCACGCCGAGCCGCTGCCGCCGGCGCTGCACCGGCTGGTGCCGGCCGCCGCGGCGGTCAGCTGAGGTCGGCCGCGAGCTCGTCGACGAGGCACCACATGGCCGGGTCGACCCAGTAGCCGGAGTGGCCGCCGATCGGGGGCAGCGGCTGCCCGTACAGGTACGAGCTGGTGCGCGGGTCGGGCAGCTCCCGGTCGACGCGGTCGACGCGGTCGACACGGTCGCACGCCCGGGCGGGCCGCGGCGAAGACCGGGCCGCCGATGTAGTCGGTCCGGTAGTGCACGTTGGTCCACCGGGCCACCGGCCGGCGGTCCGGGCCGGGCTCGACCAGGGTGGCCAGCACCTCGTCGTTGACGTACGCCGGGAAACCCCAGCGGTAGAGCTTGCCCAGCGGCGAGCCGAAGGTGACCAGCACGACCCCGTCCTGCTCCGGCCGGGCGTCGCGCTGCAGCAGCGCGGCCGCGGCCAGCACGGTGCCCTGGCTGTGCGCGGCCAGCAGCACCCGGCCGCCGTTGTCGTGCAGCCACCACAGCCGGCGCTGCAGGTCGGGCACCGCCCGCTCGGCGTACGACGGCGGGGCCAGCGGGTGGAAGGCGCGCGGCCAGAAGGTGCCGACGTCCCACAGCACCCCGATCCGGCGCCGGCCGGCCAGGCTGCGCCAGCCCGACCGCAGCGCGCCGAGCAGCAGCAGCGGCAGCGCGGTGGCCAGGGTGGTGCCGATGGCCAGGAAGAGCGGCCCGCCGGGCGGCATCCGGTCGGTCAGCCAGATCCGCCACTGCGCCCACACCAGCACCAGCACGCCGACCACGGCCACCGCGGTGAGCAGGTAGGACACCTCGGTGCCGGCCACCGCGAGCCGGCGGGCCCGGGCCAGCCGGACGCACCAGGCGCGGCAGCGCCGCCACTGCCGCCGGGCCTGCCGGCCGGTCGGGCGGGCGGCGCCGGCCAGCGCCGAGCTGCGCCACACGGCCAGCTCGGGGGACGGCTCCGGGTCCGGGTCGGCCAGCGACCCGTACTCGGTCGCGACCGCGGCCCAGCCCCGCCGCCCGGCCCGCCAGGTCCGGATGCCCTCGTACGCGGCGAAGAGCAGCAGCAGGATCAGCGGGACCACGGTGAGGTACGGCGCCGCGGCCCGGATCACCGGGAAGACCGAGATCTGCGGGCCCGACCCGGCGTCGGCGCCGGCCGTGCCGCCGATCTGCCAGACCACCGTGCCGGCCAGCCCGGCGACCCGGATCAGCACGCCGAGCAGCACCGCGTTGAGCAGCGCGACGGCCAGCGCGAGCACCACGAACGGCGCGCCCCAGCGGAAGCTGCCCGGCACCTGGCCGTGCGCGACCACGCTGACCAGCACCGCCAGCAGCACCACGAAGACCAGCCCGTACGTGGAGTTGATGACCTCGCGGATGCCGGGCAGCTGACCGGCCGGCGGGGCGGCCACCGCGGGCTGCACCCACAGCACGACCGCGGCGAGCGCGCCGACCGCGGCGGCCCCGCCGACCAGCACCTCCCCGAGCCGGTCGGCCGCCTCCTCCGCGGCCA
This sequence comes from uncultured Actinomycetota bacterium, assembly GCA_963849885.1. GTDB lineage: Bacteria > Actinomycetota > Actinomycetes > Mycobacteriales > CADCTP01 > CADCTP01. The sequence continues at coordinate 62,248 of CAWKIV010000010.1, forward strand.
GCAGCGCGATCGCGGCGGCCAGCACCAGCAGCGCGGCCACCTGCAGGACCGCGCTCAGCCCGCCGAGCCGGGCCGGCACCCCGGCGGCGTCCAGCATCCGGTCGGTGCAGTGCAGCACCAGCACGGCGAGCAGGCCGATCGAGGCGGCGGCGTGCGCGTGGCCGAGCCGCTTGGTCGCCCGGGCGCCGTCCCAGAAGCGGGGGTCGGCCAGCCCGGCCGGGGCCGAGGCGGCGCTCGCGGCCGGCGCGTCGCCGGGCTCGCCCTGCCCGGGCGGCCGGACCGCCTCGTACCGCTGGCGGGACCGGTACGACAGGAACGCGAGCACGACCAGCAAGGCCACCGGCAGCAGCGCGCCGAGCAGCACCAGCCGGGCCGGGTGGCCGGTGGCCGGGCCCCAGCGCAGCGGGGCCAGCCACCACCGGTCGGTGCAGTCGGGCCGGCTGCCGCACTGGTAGCCGAGCACGTCCACCGACACCATCGCGGTCACCAGCAGCAGGTTGAGCGTGACCGCGAGCGCGCCGCAGCGCACCAGCCAGCGGTGCACCGCGCTGCGGGTGGCCCGCGGGCTGCCCATCCAGCCGGCCAGGTTGGCCAGCATGAAGGGCAGCAGCAGCAGCCAGAGCACCCGGAAGCCGCTGCGGGAGGTCAGCCCTCCCCACGAGTACGCCTCGACGTGCCGGCCGCGGACGTCCGCGGTCCGGTAGAAGCCGGCCACCGCGTCGCCGGCCACCTGCTGCGGGGCCAGGTCGCCGAGCAGCGCGCCGGGCGTGGTGCCGCCCACCCCGTGCACCCGCAGCTCGGTGACGCCGGCCAGCTCCGGCACCGGCGGCACCAGCCCGGACGGCCGGTCGGCCGCATCGGCCTCGTGGCCCGAGAAGATCGGAACCGGCATGACCCCTCCCCCAGGACCGCGTCAGCGATCCCTCCTGGAGGAGGGATGGTGCCGGATCCAGATACCTGGGGTCAGTCGTTCTTCCGGTACGCCCGGCGCAGGATCGGCAGCGTGGCCCGCCAGAGCCGGCGGTAGACCGGCCCGGGCAGCACCCGGCTGCGCTCCTCCTCGGCCACCCGGGCCCGCGGGTGACCCTTCCAGCCGGCCGGGCCGGCCGCGTACTTGCTCAGGAAGTCCACCGCGACCAGGTGCTTGACGCTCTTGTAGCCGTAGTGCGCGGGGGCGACCACCCGGACCGGCGCGCCGTGCGCGGTCGGCAGCGGCTGCCCGTCCAGCCGGTCGGCGAGCAGCACCTCGTCCGCGGTGGCGTCGTCCAGCCGCAGGCAGGTCCAGTAGCCGTCCAGGCCGGCCAGCCGCAGCCAGCGGGCGTCCCGGCCCGGCTCCACCTGGGCGGACAGCCGCTGCACCACGTCCCGCAGCCGCACCCCGGACCAGCGCAGGTCCGGCGCGCTCCAGGTGGTCACGCAGTTGATGCCGCTGCGCTGCTCGTGCCGCGGCAGGTCGGCCAGCAGGTCGGCGATGTCGAACTGGGCCGCGTGCCGCACCTCGCCGCTCACCGTCACCACCGGCCGGGCCGGGGGCACCACCTTCCGCGGCGCGAACTCGGGGAGTCCGAAGCGTTCCAGCGGGGCGAGGAACTGCCCGGGCGGCAGCCGGTGAGAATCGGTCATACCGGGCAGCCTCTCCCATGTCGCGCCGCCGCGACAACCCCGGCCGGGAAAACCGGTTGCCCGGGCGGCCGGCGGCCGGGCACGGTGGGCCCGCATGCCGGGGTGATCCCGGCCGGGGGTGAGGAGGCCAGTCGCGATGTCGCTTCTCGTGCTGCCCACCCGCGCCCGCCACCGGCCGTAGCCCTCCGGTGGGCGCCCCAGTCAGGGAGACCCACCGTGCCCCGCCACAAGCTCTGGTCCGACGACGACGAGCCGGACCACCACGAGCTCATCCGCTCCACCCCGCCGCGCTACCACTACTCCGACGACCCGATCGCCGGCGACGGTGACCGCTGGTCCACCTGGGACCTGTCCAAGGCCGGCGAGCGCGGCCCCAAGCCGCACCCGGCCTGGCTGGTCACCGAGCTGGCCGCCGTCGACATCGAGCGCGGCGTGCTGAAGACCGGCAAGGAAGCCGACGTGCACCTGCTCTGGCGGGGCGTGCCGGACACCGACCGCGGCTGCCTGCTCGCGGCCAAGCGCTACCGGGACGCGCAGCACCGGCAGTTCCACCGGGACTCCGCGTACCAGGAGGGTCGCCGGGTCCGCCGGTCCCGGGAGATGCGGGCGATGAAGACCCGGACCGCGTTCGGCCGGGACCTGCTCGCCGGGCAGTGGGCGTGGGCCGAGTTCGCCGCGCTGGGCACGCTGTGGACGGCCGGCGCCGCGGTGCCGTACCCGGTGCAGATCGTCGGCACCGAGCTGCTGCTGGAGTTCGTCGGCGACGCCGACGGGGTGGCCGCGCCCCGGCTGGCCGAGGTGCCCGACCGGGGCGCGGCGCTGGACCCGCTGTGGGACCAGCTGGTCGAGCTGCTGGTGCTGCTCGCCCGCTGCGGTCTCGCCCACGGCGACCTGTCCGCGTACAACCTGCTGGTGCACGAGGGCCGGCTGGTGATGATCGACCTGCCGCAGGTGGTGGACGTGGTGGCCAACCCGCAGGGCGGCGCCTTCCTGGACCGGGACGCCCGCAACGTGGCCACCTGGTTCGCCCGGCACGGCCGGCCGGTCGACGCGGAGGCGCTGGTCGAGCGGGTCCGGGACGAAGCCCGGCTGGGCTGAGCCGCCGCGGCCGGGCCGCTGTACGGTCCCGGCGTGACGGTGCGGGTGGAAGGAGAGGGTCCGGTCCGCACGGTGGTGCTGGACCGGCCGACGGTGCGCAACGCGGTGGACCGGGCGACCGCGGACGCGCTGGTCGCCGCGTTCCACGCGGTGGAGGCCGAGCCGGAGGTCCGGGCCGCGGTGCTGTGGGGCGCCGGCGGCACGTTCTGCGCCGGCGCCGACCTGGCCGCGGTGGCGGCCGGCCGGGGCAACCGGGTCGAGCCGGACGGCGACGGGCCGATGGGCCCGACCCGGATGCGGCTCGGCATCCCGGTGGTGGCCGCGGTGAGCGGGCACGCGGTGGCCGGCGGGCTGGAGCTGGCGCTGTGGTGCGACCTGCGGGTGGCCGAGCAGGACGCGGTCTTCGGCGTCTTCTGCCGGCGCTGGGGGGTGCCGCTGATCGACGGCGGCACCGTGCGGCTGCCCCGGCTGGTCGGGCAGGGCCGGGCCCTGGACATGATCCTCACCGGCCGCCCGGTCGGCGCGGCCGAGGCGCTGTCCTGGGGGCTGGCCGACCGGGTGGTGCCGACCGGGACCGCCCGGGCCGCCGCCGAGGCGCTGGCCGCCGAGCTGGCCGCGCTGCCGCCGACCTGCCTGCGCTCGGACCGGGCCTCGGTGTACGAGCAGGCCGGGCTGCCGCTGGCCGAGGCGATGGCGGTCGAGCTGCGGTACGGGCTGGCCACGCTGGCCAGCGGGGAGGCGGTGGCCGGCGCGGCCCGGTTCGCCGCCGGCGCCGGGCGGCACGGCAGCGCCGACGAGGTGCCGCCCTAGCGCTCCGCCGGCTGTTCGGCCGGCTCGCGGGCCGGCCGGTTGACCAGGTAGATCCCCAGCACGACGGTGGCCGTGCCGAGCCAGACCAGCGGCGTGACCGGCTCGCTCAGCACGACGATCCCGAGCAGCACCGCGACCACCGGGTTGACCACGGTCACGTACGACACCTGGAGCGGGCCGAGGTTGTCGATCAGGTAGAAGAGCAGCCAGTACGCCAGCGCGGAGCCGAGCAGGGCGAGGTAGAGCAGCGCCAGCAGCCCGGGCAGGGCGAAGTCGACGTCGGCGTCGTCCGGGTCCATCACCGTGGACAGCAGCAGCAGGTAGACCGCCGACGTGCCCAGGCTGATGGCGGTGTTCGCGTACCGGTCGCCGTGCATGTACTTGCGGCTGTAGAGCAGCGAGAAGGCGTAGCAGAACGCGGCCACCAGCACCGCCCCCTGCGCGGTGACCCGCTCGGCGAGGGTGCCGGTGAAGCCCTCGCCCTCCCGCACCCCGGCGGTCAGCGCGACGCCGACCAGGCCGAGCAGCACAGCGAGGTACTGCCGGCCGCTGACCCGCTCCTTCAGCCAGAAGTGGGTCAGCGGCAGGGTGAACAGCGGGTTGGTGGCGATGAGCACCGCGGTCTGCCCGGAGGTGATGTAGCGCTCGGCCCAGAAGATGAGCGCGAACGCGGTGCCCTGCAGCAGCGCGAAGACCGCCGGCGGCACCCAGCCGCGCGGGCCGGGCAGCTCCCGCGGCCGCCGCCACAGCACCGCGGCGCCGACCAGCACCAGCACCACCGCGGCGAAGGCGAGCAGGTTGCGGGCGCCGGCCAGCAGCACCGGCGGCCAGTAGTCGATGCCGATCTTGATGAACAGGTAGGTCGAGCCCCACAGGAAGCACAGCGCGACGAACGCCGCCCACACCGGTGCCCGGCTCGCGGTCCGCTGCTCAGCCACTGCGCTCTCCCAGGAACAGGTCGGTGACGCCCTTGTCGTGGTCGGTCGGGCGGGTCAGCCAGTCCCAGCCGCCGGCCACCGCCAGGTTGGCCCCGGACACGTACGAGGCCCGGTCGGAGACCAGGAAGAGCACCGCGTCGGCGATCTCCTCGGCCCGGCCGAGCCGCCCCATCGGCACCCGCTCCACCATCCAGCCGGCCTGCTCCGGGGGCAGGTGCCCGTTGTCGACCAGGCCGGGGGAGACGCAGTTGACCGTGACCCCGTACGGGGCCTCCTCCACCGCCATGGTCATGGTCAGCACGACCACGCCGGTCTTGGCGACCGCGTACGCGGCCACGTTGGGGGCGGCCCGGACCAGCCCGACCGGGCCGAGCCCGAGGTTGACGATCCGGCCGCGGCGGCGCTCCCGCATGCCGGGCAGCGCGGCCAGGCTGGTGTAGACGGCGCTGCCCAGGTTGCTCTCCAGCGTCCCCCGCCACTCCGCCGGCGTGGTGGTGGCCAGCGGCGCGAAGGCGAACTCGCCGACGTTGTTGACCAGCACCTCCACCGGCCCGAGCCGGTCGGCGGTCTCGGCGACCAGCCGGGCCGCCTGGTCCGGGTCGGCCACGTCCGCCTGCACCGCGACCGCCCGCTGCCCGGCCGCCGCGATCGTCTCGGCGAGCTCGGCCGCGGCGGCCGCGTCGGACCGGTAGTTCACCGCGACGTCCCAGCCGGCGGTGGCCAGCCCGAGCGCGATGGCCCGGCCGATGCCCCGGGCCGCCCCGGTCACCAGCGCGACGCCCCGCTCGGCCGGCACCGGGTCAGCCATGGTCGGCGGTCTCCGGCTCCACGTCGACGGCCAGCTCCTCGTACACGTGCACCTCGCGCGGGCGGGTGCAGCAGCGGGCCACGAAGTCGGCCAGCAGCGGCTCCTCGGCGCGGACCAGGTCGGCGAGCAGCTCGGCGGACCGCCACGGGTAGAGCACCAGCACCCGGCCCGGGTCCTGCGTGCTGGCGAAGAAGCGGGCGTGCCCGCACCACCCCGGGTGGCCGTGCGCGTTGTCCTCCAGCAGGTCGTCCATCTCCTGCATGAGCTCCTCGGCCCGGCCGGCCAGCTCCGGCCGCAGGTGCCAGACCTCCACCACCGAGATCATCGCGGATCCCCCTCCTCCCGCCGCTGCTTGAAGAACTCCCGCAGCAGCGACTGTCCATCCGGGACGAACCGGCGGCAGACCAGCATGTGGCTGGCCCGGTTGTCCTTCTGGGCCAGCGTCAGCCCGGCGCCGGCCGCCTTGACCCGGGCCGACGCCTCCTCGTCCCGGGCCACCGCGACCCGCAGCCGGGCCATCCGGTCCAGCATGATCGCGTGGTCCTGGTTGGCCAGGCCGGAGAAGCCCGGGCTGGCGAACGGCGGCATCATCGACGGCCGGACCAGCGCCTCGTAGTCCGCGGACCGGAAGTCCGAGGCGTAGCGCATCAGCGCGGTGGCCGCCCGGTAGAGCCCGGACAGCTCGTCCAGCAGCGGCGCGGCGGCGTCGTACGCGCCGGCGTCGAGCAGCTCGGCCGCCTGGTCCAGCCGGGTGTTCATGGCCACCAGCAGCACGTGGAAGGCGTGGTGGCCGCCCTTCCAGCGGCGGACCGCCAGCTCCTGGCTCCGGGTCAGCTCCTCGACGGTCACGACGCCTCCTCCCCGCCGGAGCTGGCCTCGACGGCCTCGCCGACGGTGACCCAGCGCTCCAGCGTCACCCGGTGCACGGTGAGCAGGCCCTGCAGGATGTCGCAGCGGTCCTCCGCGGACAGCCCGGTCCGGTGCAGGTCCTCCATCAGCTCGCCGTCGATCCGCAGGCAGCTGCGGGTCCAGGCGAGCAGGCCGGGGTCCTCCCGGACGACCCGGAAGTACAGGTCGTACTCGACCTCGTTGGAGCTGCCGGTGGCCGGGTCGGGCACCAGCGAGTCCGGCGGGATGGCCAGCGGCTCGATCAGCCCGTGGTCGAGCTCCGGCGTCTCCTCGTCCGGCCGGGTCATCCGGACCGCTCCCGCAGCACGGTCCGGGCGCCGTTGCGGCCCGGCACGCCGAAGACGCCGCCGCCGGGGTGCGCGCCGGAGCCGGCCAGGAAGAGCCCGTCCACCGGGGTGTGGTGGCTGGACCGGCCGGAGCCCGAGCGCAGCAGGAAGAGCTGGTCGAGGGTCATCGCGCCGTGGTAGAGGTCGCCGCCGGTCAGCCCGAGCCGGCGCTCCAGGTCCACCGGGGTGAGCACCTCCCGGCCGACCACCGAGGCGGTGATCCCGGGCATGTACTGCTCGATGCACTCCAGCACCCGGTCCCCGTAGGCCTCCTTGACCTCGTCCCAGCTGCCCTCGGCGAGCTGGTACGGCGCGTACTGCAGGTAGACGCCCATCAGGTGCCTGCCCTCGGGCGCCACGGTCGGGTCGAGCACGCTGGGCACCGTGCACTCGATGTGCGGGGAGTGCGCCGGGCGACCCGCCTTGGCGTCCGCGTACGCCTCCTCCAGGTAGTCCATCGTGGGCGCGATCAGGAACGTGCCGTGGTGCTGCGGGCCGACCCCGGGCTCGAAGCCGGTCACGTCGGGCAGCCGGTCCAGCGCGATGTGCATCTTCATGGCGACGCCGGTGAACTTCCGGTGCTCGGCGGCCCGGCGGGCCCGGGCCGGCAGGTCGCCCGGCTCCAGCAGCCGGACGAAGGTGGTGTACGGGTCGGCCGCGGACACCACCGTGCCGGCCCGCACCTCCTCGCCGGACTCCAGCACCACGCCCGCGGCCCGGCCGTCCCGGACCAGGATCCGGGCCACCGGCGCGGACGTCCGCACGGTCGCCCCGGCGGCCCGGGCGCAGGACGCCAGCGCCGCGGTGATGCCGCCCATCCCGCCGCGCACCTGCCCCCACGCCGGCCGGCCGATCTCGGTCACCCCGGACATGTGGTAGAGCATCAGGAAGGCCGAGCCCGGCATGGACGGGCTGGCGTCCACCCCGGTGATCCCGTCGATGACCAGCGGCACCTTGATCGCGTCGGACTCGAACCAGCGGTCCAGGAAGCCGGCCGCGCTGCCGGCGAGCAGCTCGACCAGCTGCACCAGGTCGCCCGCGGGCAGCGCCAGCGCCCGGGTGAGCGCCGCCCGCAGCGCTCCCTCCGCGCCCGGGTCGTCCAGGCCGGGCAGCGGGTTGAGCAGGGACGGCTCGATGCAGTCGGCCAGCCGGCGCATGGTCCGCCCGTACGCCGGGTACGCGGCCGCGTCCTTGACCGAGAACTGGGCGATCTGCTCGACGCAGGCGGCCTCGTCGGCGCCGAGCATCAGGTGCCGGCCGTCCGGGAAGAGCGCCACCACCGACGGGTTGCGGGGCAGGAACTCCAGGCCGTGCGCGGCCAGGTCCAGCTCGGCCGCGATCTCCGGCCGGAACAGCGAGGTGACCAGGCTGGCCGTCGAGCACCGGTAGCCGGGGATCAGCTCCTCGGTCACGCAGGCGCCGCCGAGCACGTCCCGGCGCTCGACCACCGTGACCGCGAGGCCGGCCCGGGCCAGGTACGCGGCGCAGGTCAGCCCGTTGTGGCCGCCGCCGACCACCACCACGTCGACGTGGCTCGGGTCCGGCATGGAGCCCCCTCTGCGGGTCCGGGTGTCAGCTCGCCTGGGTGGTCCCGTCCACCAGCGAGCCGGTCAGCGGGTAGCCGAGCCGGGTCAGCTCGTGCCCGGCCAGCCGCTCGAACTCGGCGATCTGCTCCGGGCTGAGGTCCCGCACGTGCCGGGCGACCTTGGCCGGGGACAGCGCCTCCGCCGCCGGCTCCGCGCTGGGGTGGTCGTACGGGTTGTCGAAGAGCGTGTGCGGCAGCTCGGAGTGCCGCAGCAGCGCGTCGTCCCAGCGCACGCCGAGGAAGTCGACCACCCGGCGCAGCGCCGTCGCCGGGTCGCCGACCAGGTCCTCGTAGCGCAGCTCCAGGTAGCGGCCGGGCGGGGCGACGGTCGGCGGCCGCTCGACCACGGCGAGCCAGCCGGCGGCTGCCTCCGGGATGGTCTTGTAGCTCCACTCCTGGCCGCCGGTGATGTTCGAGGCGGCGACGTCCCGGCCGTCCCGGACCACGTGCACGAAGTGGGCCGCCGGCCACCGGCGGGCGAAGTCGTCCACCCGGTGGATCTGCCGCTGGATCTTGATGCCCCAGCGACGCATCCCGGTCGCCTTCCGCCGGTGCTCGCCGACCGCGTCGATCACCACGCAGCGCTCGTCGAAGTCGGCGACGTCGGTGCCGAGGTCGGCCACCACCCCGGCGACCAGCTCGCGCAGCTCGGCGAAGGGCACCCCGAAGCGATGGCACTGCTTGGCGAACTGCACCCCGAAATACCAGTCCGGGTCCGCGGTCTCCACCCCCGGGCCCTGCACCCGCGGATCGTCGGCCAGCAGCAGGTCGCAGGACTCCACCACGTACGGGCCGAGGTTGACCGGCTCGGTGAAGTCGAGCTCGGGACCGACCACGAGGTCGGGGTGGGAGTCGAGGACGACGCTGGTCAGCGTCGTGCCGGACCGGTTGTCGCCGCCGATCAGGACGGGATCGGAGGCCAGCGCATCGAGAGTCGCCATCGTCTCTCCCCGCAGGGCTGGAGCCGAGAGTGTCTAGCTCTGCACGTGGAGTAAGTGTGACAGAGGACACTAACGATGACCAGAGATGCCACAGGGGGACGAGACAGGGCCGATCAGGCAGCGATGATGCGTTCGATCGCGCCGAGCAGCTGATCGGCCAGCTCGGGCCGGCAGATCAGCAGGTCCGGCTGGTAGACGTCCTCGCGGTTGTACTCCAGCGGGCTGCCGTCCACCCGGGACGCGTGCAGGCCGGCGGCCAGCGCGACCGCGACCGGGGCGGCCGAGTCCCACTCGTACTGGCCGCCGGCGTGCGCATAGGCGTCCGCGTCGCCGCGGATCACCGCCATCGCCTTCGCCCCGGCCGAGCCGAGCGGGACCAGCTCGGACTCCACCAGCTCGGCCAGCCGCATGGCGAAGTCCGGCGGCCGGGTCCGGCTGACCAGCAGCCGGGTCGGCCCGGGCACCGGCGGGGCGAGCGCGGGCGGGTCGTCGGTCGCGTAGGTGACGTCCAGGCCGGGCAGCGCCACCGCCCCGGCGGCCAGCTCGCCGCGCTCCCACAGCGCCACGTGCACCGCCCAGTCGGACCGGCCGGCCTCGCCGAACTCCCGGGTGCCGTCCAGCGGGTCGATGATCCACGCCCGGTCGGCGGACAGCCGGCGCCGGTCGTCCTTGCCCTCCTCGGACAGCACCGCGTCGTCCGGCCGGTGCCGGGCCAGCGCGGCCATGAGCAGCTCGTGCGAGCGGGCGTCGCCGGCCGCGCGCAGGCTCTTCGGGTCGGCGTCCGGGCCGGCGCCGGCGCGCAGCTCGAGCAGCAGCGCGCCGGCGTCGGTGGCCAGCGTGCGGGCCAGGGTGTGGTCGTCGGTCACCCCGGCAGTCTTCCGTACGCGGGGCCGTCAGACCTGGAAGCAGGTGACCGGCGGGCCGTCCACCGTGTCCCGGACCTCGACCTGCAGCGGCGCCGAGCCGACCTGGCCGGGCCGCCAGTCGGCCGGCCGGACCCGGGTCACCTTGCCGGCCGCCAGCGGCACCGGCCGGGCCGCGGTCGGGGTGGCGCCCGGCGCCGGCCGGACCCGGACCCGGCAGCTGGTCGCGCCGCCGGAGTTCTCCAGCAGCAGCTCCCGGCCGCCGTCCCGGAGCCGCGCCCCGATCCGCTGCTTCGGCCCGACCTGGGCCGGTCCGGGTACGGAGACCACGGTCCGGCGGCGGCGCCGGGCCCGCCCAGACCCTCCGGTTGGCGCCGATATCGGCCGAACTCGCCTGCCGCGGGGCCGGCGGTGTCGATACGGTGATCCCGTGCTGGCTCTGGTCGCCCGCGACGCGGAGCTGGCCGCGGCGCGCCAGGCTGCCCGGGCCGGCCGCGGCGCGGTGCTGGTCGGGGAGGCGGGCGTCGGCAAGACCGCGCTGGCCGCCGCGGTGGCGGACGAGGTCAGCGCGGCCGGCGGCCGGGTGGTCTGGGTGGTCGCGACCGCGGCCGGCCGGCTGACCCCGTTCGGCGCGCTGGCCGCGCTGCTGCCGCCGGAGATGGCGACCGTGCACCCGGCGCTGGTGCCCAACCTGGTCACCGGCCGGCTGCGGGACCTGGCCGGGCCGGCGCCGCTGCTGCTGGTGGTGGACGACGCCCAGCTGCTCGACGACCACTCCGCGGCCGTGGTGCTGGCCCTGGTCACCAGCGAGGTGTGCCGGACGCTGGCCACCGTACGGGCCGAGGCGCCGGCCTCCGACGCGGTCACCGCGCTGTGGAAGGACCGGCTGCTGGACCGGCTCGACCTGGCCCCGCTGGACCGGGCCGGCGCGCACGCGGTGCTGATGGCCCGGCTCGGCGGCGAGGTGGCGTCCGGCACCGTCGAGCTGCTCTGGTCGCACAGCCGGGGCAACCCGCTCTACCTGACCGAGCTGGTCCGGTTCGGCGCCGACACCGGCCGGCTGCGGATGGACGCCGGGGTGTGGTGGTGGAGCGGCGACACCGGGCTGCCGCCGCGGCTGGGCGAGCTGCTCGCCCGCCGGCTGGACGAGCTGTCCGCCGCCGCCCGGGACGCGCTCGACCTGCTCGCGCTGGGCGAGCCGCTGCCCTGGGACACGCTGGCCGCGGTGGTGCCGGCGGAGGCGGTCCTGGAGGCCGACGAGCGCGGCCTGGTCACCAGCGACGAGCGGGCCGGCCAGCTGCTGGTGCGCTTCGCCCACCCGCTGCTGCACGCCGCGGCCGAGGCCCGGCTCACCCCGGCCCGCCGGCGGGCGCTCGGCGAGCGGCTGCGCCGGGCCCCGGACCGGCACGTCGACCTGGTCCGCCGGGCCACCTGGGAGGCCGCGGCCGGCAACCCCGACGTCGACGTGCTGCTCGCCGCGGCCGACTCGGTGATGCTCAGCGACCCGCGGGCGGCGGCCCGCTTCGCGGAGAGCGCGCTGCCGCACGAAGCCGGCCCGCGGGCGGCGATCGCGCTCGCCGTCGCCCGGGCCGAGCTCGGCGAGCCGGCCGCGGCCAGGCGCGCGCTCGACCTGGCCGCGGAGCGGGTCCGGGACGACCAGGAGCGGCTCCAGATCGGCTTCGAGAACGTCAGCCTCACGCTGTGGACGGAGCGGCAGCCGGAGCGGGCCGCCGCCCACCTGGCCACGCTGCGGACGCTGGCCGCGCCGGTGGACGAGCTGGACACCGCCGACGCGCTGCTGGCGCTCTTCCGGGCCGAGCCCCGGCGGGCGCTGGAGCTGGCCGACGCGGCGCTCGCCGGCGACTGCGGGCCGAGCGCGCGGGTGCGGGGGCTGACCGTGCGGATGACCGCGCTGACGCTGGCCGACGAGCCGGAGGCCGGGCTGGCCGCCGCCGAGGAGCTGCTCGCCGCGCTGGCCGGGGCAACGGTGCCCGCCACCCGCAGCGGGATGGCGCACGCGCTGGTCGGCGAGGCCCGGCTGCAGCTGCGGCCGGACACCGAGCTGCCCCGGTCGGTCGGCGCGTCCGGGCGGTGGCCGACCGGGCCGGAGTTGGCCGGCCCGGCCGAGCCGGCGCCGGCCTGGCCGCTGCTGGAGGGCGTCCGCCGGCACCTGGCCGGCGACTGGCCGCGGGCGGTGGCGGCGCTGCGGGAGGCGTACGTGCAGCAGCGCGCCGGGGAGGGCCTGTTCCGGTCCGAGGCGGTCACCCGGCTGGTGGTCGTGCTGGCCGAGTCGGGCCGGCCGGACGAGGCGGCCGGGCTGCTGGCGGCCGACCCGCCGGACGGGGTCGCGGTGCTGCCCGGCCTGGCCGGCTGGGCCGCCGCCGCGGTGGCCGGCGCGCACGGGCGGACCACCGCGGCCGGCGAGCTGGCCCGGCAGGCCGCCGCGGTCGCCGCGGAGGCCGGCGCGACCGGCACCGCGCTCGGTTACCTCGCCGACGCCGCCCGCTGGGGCGACCCCCGGGCCGCGGCCGAGCTGGCCGCCCGGCTCGAGCTGCCGGCCCGGTCGGCGCTGTCCCAGGCCCGGCTCGCCGGCATCCGGGCCCGGGCCGACGGGCGGGAGCCGGTGCTGCTGGCGGCGGCCGAGCAGCACCTCGCCTTCGGCCTGCTCGGGCAGGCCCGGGAGCTGGCCGAGCAGGCGGCGGCCGGGCGCGCCGGGCGGACCGGCGCGGCGGCCCGGCTGGCCCAGGAGGCCCGCTCCCGGCTGGGCGACACCGGCGGCGCGACGGAGGACCCGGTCACCAGCATGCTCACCCGCCGGGAGCGGGAGATCGCCCGGATGGCCGCGCAGGGCCTCACCGACCGGGAGATCGCCGAGGCGCTGGTGGTGTCGGTCCGTACGGTGGAGAGCCACCTGGCCGCGGCGTACCGGAAGCTCGGCATCCGGTCCCGCCGGGAGCTGGCCGCGCTGCTCGCCCCCCGCTGACCCGGCGGCATCCCGGCAGATGCCACATCCGGCATGAACGTGCGAGGCTGGGGAGCGACGCCACCGAAACGGACTTCGCGACCGAGGAGAGAGATGACGGCGACCGCCACCGACGAGACCCTCGTCGTGCTGCTGGACGACGAGCGGCGGCCGATCGGCACCGCGCCGCGGGCGACCGTCCACCACGCCGCCACCCCGCTGCACCTGGCCTTCTCCTGCTACGCCTTCGACCGGGCCGGGCGGCTGCTGGTGACCCGCCGGGCGCTGCACAAGAAGACCTGGCCGGGGGTGTGGACCAACACCTGCTGCGGCCACCCCGGGCCGGGCGAGGACCTGGCCGAGGCGATGACCCGCCGGCTGGGCGAGGAGCTCGGCCTGGTGCCGCAGGAGGTGGAGCTGGCGCTGCCGGACTTCGCCTACCGGGCCACCATGGCCGACGGGACGATGGAGAACGAGTTCTGCCCGGTCTTCCGGGTGGTGGTGGACGGCGACCCGACGCCGGACCCGGACGAGGTGGCCGACTGGCACTGGGCCGACTGGGACGGCTTCGCCAGCGCCGCCACCCGCACGCCGTGGCTGGTCAGCCCGTGGTCGGCCATGCAGGTCCCTCAGCTGGTGGCCGCCGCCCGGTAGTGCCAGACGTGCCAGGGCCGGGCGTCGGCGCGGTGTCCGGTGGCCTCGAAGGCGGCCGCCATCGGCGCGTTGCGCACGTCGGCGTCGGACAGCATCGCGGTGAAGCCGGCCGCCCGGGCGGCCGCGGTCCCGGCCCGCAGCAGGTCGCGGACGTAGCCGTGGCCGCGCTGCTCGGGCAGCACGCCGATGAAGACGATCGTCGCGGTGTCCGGCTCGCCGAACGGTGACACCGCGACGACGCCGACGGGCTCGCCGGTGGGCAGCTCGCCGAGCAGCCAGGTCGGCTCGTCCGGCGGGTCCAGGAAGGTCATGAAGACGCCGGCCCAGTTGGCCTCGCCGGCCAGCCGCCGATACCAGGAGTCGTTGCGGTCCAGCGTGCCGGCGCCGGTCCGGCCGAGGACGGCCCGGTAGGCCTCCCGGCCGGTGTCCCGGACCGACCGGAAGCGCAGCCGGCCCGGCACCGCCGGCGGGCCGCCGCCGTCCCGCCAGCAGAAGCCCTGCTTCTCCTGGAACAGCGTCATCCCGACCGCCTCCAGCACCGCCCGGCGCTGGTCGACGCGGTCGTCCCGGGCGACGTTGAGCCGGGCCTGCGGCGGCTCGGGCAGGTCGGGCCGGATCCGGCCCATCGCCTCGCCGAGCAGCGCCCGCCCGGCGGCCAGCCAGCCGGCGTCCGCCCACGGCAGCTCCACGCCGAACGGCCACACCTCCCGGGCCGGCAGGTCGCCGAGGAACTCCGGCGGGCAGGTGGCCTCGACCCGGAAGCCGACCCGGCCGACCGGCCGGCCGGCCCGCTCCAGCAGGAAGCACCACTCCGGCCGGGTCTCCCCGGCCGCCGCCATCGCCTCGTACGCCCCCGTCAGGTCGGGTGCACCGGGCAGCCGGAGGAAGCCGGCGAGGTCGCCGGTGGCGGCGCGGACGGCGAGGCCCGGCGCGGTCACGCCCGGGGCGGGAGCTGCTGCATCGACCAGGTGTTGCCGTCCGGGTCGGCGAAGTGGACGAAGGTGCCCCACGGCTGCTCGTCCACCTCGGTGCAGTCGACGCCCCGGCCGACCAGCTCGGCCCGCAGCGCCCGGGCGTCGGCGACCACGCACTGCAGCCCGCGCTGCGAGCCCGGCGGCATGTCGGTGACCCCGGTGCCGAGCACCACCGAGCAGGCCGAGCCGGGCGGGGTCAGCTGCACGAAGCGCAGGCCCTCGTGCACCCGGTGGTCGTGGTCGGCGTGGAAGCCGACCTGGTCCACGTAGAACGACTTGGCCCGGTCGACGTCGGTCACCGGGACGGCCACCAGCTCCAGCTTCATCTCCATGGCGCGGACGGTAGCCGGCAGCACCGACAGAATTTCCGCCCCGAGCCGGCGCCGGTCGGGGCCGGTCAGTCGCGCGGCCGCGCCGGGTGGTCGCTGTTCGGCAGCAGCTCCTGGACCGGCAGATCGAGCCCGTCGGCGAGCTGCCACAGGTAGGCGATGCCCACGTTGACCTCGCCGCGCTCGATGCGGCCGATCACCGCGCGGTCGATGCCGGCGCGGGCGCCGAGCTGCTCCTGGCTCAGCCGCCGGGACTGCCGCAACAGCCGCAACCAGGCGCCGAACTCCCGCAGCCGGGCGTCGGCGTCCGCGCGCTGACGAGGCCGGTCCATGTCAGGCGGCACCCTACTGGGGGAAAAGGCTCCCAGACGACGCGCGATAACGCGCCACATGATACTAATACGTCCCATGCAAAGTGGCATTCGGCCCAATCATTGTTCCTCCGGCAGAGCCGGGCCGCCACGGTGGCGCCCGGCCCGGCTCGCGGCCGCGATCGCCGTCGGGCTGGCGCTGGCGTCCTGCGGCGGCGACCCCGAGCCGGCCGGCGGCGCGGCGGAGCCGCTGGCCGCCGGCGCCGACCCGCGCCGGCTGGCCGGGGTCTGCCCGGATCCGGTGGTGGTGCAGACCTCGTGGTGGCCGGAGTCCACCCACGGCGGGCTCTACCAGCTGCTCGGCGGCCGGCCCACGGTGGACAAGGCCGGCAAGACCATCCGCGGTCCGCTGGTCAGCCGCGGCGCGGACACCGGCGTGCAGCTGGAGATCCGGGCCGGCGGGCCGGCCCGCGGGCAGCAGCCGGTGGCCGCGCTGATGCGGACCGACGACAGGATCACGCTCGGCCAGCAGGCCACCGAGGAGCAGGTGCTCGGCTGGGCCGAGGGCATGCCGACGGTCGGCGTGCTGGCCCCGTTCTACGTCGACCCGGTCGTGTTCATCTGGGACAAGGGCCGGCACCCCGACTTCAACGCGATCCAGGACATCGGGCAGACCCCGACCCGGGTCTTCACCTTCCGCAGCGCCAACACCGACTACCTGCTCGGCTCCGGCATCCTCCGGCCGACCCAGGTCGACTACTCCTACGACGGCTCCCCGTCGCTGTTCATGTCCCGGCCGGACTCGGTGGTCGGCGGCTTCTCCACCAACGAGCCGTTCATCTACCGGAGCATGGGCCGCGACGTCGACTACGCGTACGTCGCCGACACCGGCTACCCCAACTACCGCAACGCGCTCACCGTCCGGGCCGACGCCCGCGGCCGGCTGGCGCCCTGCCTGCGCCGGCTGGTGCCGATCCTGCAGCGCGGGATGATCGACTTCATGGCCGAGCCGGCGGCCGTGCTGGGCCGGATCGTCTCGCTCAACTCGCAGTACGGCGCGAGCTTCCCCTACCCGCTTCCCCAGGCGGAGTACGGGGTGCGCGTGATGCGGGACGACGGCCTGGTCTCCAACCCCAAGGACGGCCCGTTCGGCGCGTTCGACCAGAGCCGCAACAACCGGATGATCGACATCCTGCGGCCGATCTACGCCGGCCGCCGGCAGACCGTGCCGCCCCAGCTGAGCGCGAGCACCATCGCGACCAACGAGTACCTGGACGCGTCGGTGCGGATGGGCGGGGCCTGAGCCGTGACCGTGACGACGCCGTACTTCGACTCGTTCAGCGAGCTCTTCGACCGCTTCACCAGCATCTGGGACGGGATCGGCACCGGCTTCGACGACTGGGTGCTGGCCGCGCTGCCGGCCCGCGCCCGGGCCGCGGTCGACCTCGGCTGCGGCGCCGGCCGGCACAGCGTGCTGCTGGCCGACCGGGCCGACCGGGTGCTCGCCGTGGACGTCGCCGACCGGATGCTCGCGGTGGCCAGGGAGCGGCGGGCCCGGCCGGGCATCGACTACCAGCGCCGTGGCGTGCTCGACGTGGCGCCGGCCGAGGGGCCGTTCGACGTGGTGCTGTCCGTGCACACGCTGCACCACGTCGGCGACCCGGCGGTGGTGCTGCCGCACGTGCGGTCGCTGGTCGCGCCCGGCGGCACGGTGCTGGTCGCGGACATCGTCGACCCCGGCGGGTGGGCGACCCGGGACTTCCACCTGGACCGCGCGTTCACCGACGCCCGGGTGGTGCACCGGCTCACCGGCGACCCGGACGCGGCCGCGGACGTGCTCCGGCTGCTGCTGCACCCGCGCTGGCTGCAGCTCACCGTGGCGGACACCCCGCTGGACCGGGCGGCCTTCCACCGGCGCTACGCCGAGGCCTTCCCGGGGGCGGCGTTCGCCGACGACCTCCATCCGCTCATGTGCGGCATGGTCTGGACCGCCCCCGGCTGACCGACGGGGTCCGGACCGGCTGGTGCTCCGCCGCCCCACCCGGCGGGGTGGAGCACCAGCCGGCCGGAAACGGGTCCCCGGCTCACGCGGGTCGCCGCGGCGCCGGCGGGCCGGGCGGCGCGGGCGTCTCGTCGGCCAGCAGCGCGGCCGGCGGGACGCCCAGCGCCCCGGCCAGGTCGAGCAGGTCGAGGTAGGTCAGCGCGGCCCGGCCGGCCTCGACCTCCCGGCAGAAGCAGGCGGGCAGGCCGGCCGCGGCCGCCAGCTCGTCCGGACCCAACCCGGCCCGGCCGCGCAGCCGGCGCACCCGGTCGCCGACCGCCACCACCGCGGCGTGCCGGTGCGTGTCGGGCCTCAGACCCTGTGTCATCGTTACACCTAACCGGATGGAGCCGGTTGAGGCCAGTCCGTGTCCGTCAGGCGGTGGATGACTGGTTTTCTCTCCACCGCCGCGGGGTCAGCGCGCCCTGCAGGTGGGCGTGGTCGTTGAACCGGACCAGCTCCACCGGCAACGCCCAGGACCGGGGCCGGCCGATCCGCCACTCGGTGAGCGAGGAGTTGATCGGGTTGAGCCAGGCCCGGGTCCGGGTCCCGGCCGGGTCGATGTCCAGCCAGCGCAGCAGCGAGTGCACCACCACGCCGCCGTGGCAGGCGACCACCACGGTCTCCCCCTGGTGCCGCTCGACCAGCGTGTCCAGCGCGCGCCGCACCCGCGCGCCCATCTCGCCGAAGGTCTCGCTGCCCGGGTCCCGCCGGGTGTCCACCGTCCAGGACTCCGGGAACGGCCACCGCCGGTCGTACTCCTCGACGTCCAGCCCGTCCCCCTCGCCGGGGTGGTTCTCGCAGAAGTCGCAGTCCCGCCGCACGGTCAGCCCGTCCAGCGCGGGAGCGAGGATGTCGGCCGTCTCGGCCGCCCGGGCCATCACGCTGGAGTAGAGCGCGCTCGTGCCGGCCAGCTCGCCGGACGCGGCCAGCCGGTCGCGCAGCGCCCGGACCTGGGCCCGCCCCCGGTCGGACAGCCCCTGGCACCCGTCGTGGCCGCCGACGACCCGGCGCTCCTGGGCGAGCGACTCGCCGTGCCGGACCAGGACGATGCGGGTCTCCACCTGACCGACATTAAGGCCGGCGGCGGCCGCGCGCCCTGGCAGGAGTTGGTCAGCCACGGGCGGCGCCGACCGCGGCCTCGGCGGCGGCCAGGTCGTCGTAGGTCTCCAGGACCGTGTCCAGCGCGGTCAGCGCGAGCAGCTTGCGGACCGGCGTGGAGACCGCCACGAGCAGCCGGGTGTCCTGCTCGAGCGCGGTCCGGTGCGCCTGCACCAGCACGCCCAGCCCGCTGGAGTCGATGAAGGTGACCCGGCTCAGGTCGGCCAGCACGGTGCCGCCGCCGGGCAGCATCATCGCGGTCAGCGTCGCCTGCACCGGCCCGGCCGAGATGAAGTCGATCTCGCCGGCCAGCCGGCAGCCCCGGTAGCCCGGGCCGGCGAACTGCTCGATGCCGAGCGACGGCGCGTTCGCGTCCCAACCGGCACCGTCGACCACGTTCCCTCCCTCCCCGTCCCGGTGCCGGTCCATGCCGCCGGCGGCGTGTGTTTTGCCGCCACCGTCCCCGGAGAACGACAGGAGGACGGCGCGATCGACAGGAGGACCGCATGAGTGGACCGGGCGAGACCAGGGCGGCCGGCGAGGGGCTCAGCGACGAGGAGATGAGCCGCGAGGTGGCCGAGCAGACCTCGTCCGACCTCAACGCCGACGACGTCTTCGAGCGGGAGGCCGGCGGCGCCAGCAGCGACGTGGAGGCGGCCAAGGCCGACCCGGAGGACCTGCCCGGCTGACCCGGCCCGGCGCTCGGGCCCGGCTGACCCCGGGCCCGGGCCCGCCGGGTCCGGCTGACCCCGGGCGCGGCGGTCAGGCCCGCTTGAGCACCCGCTGCAGCTGCACGGCGATCGACCAGCCGACCTCGCCCACCGGCCGGGCGCCGTTGACCGTGATCAGCTCCTCCCGCCGGGCGTAGTAGTCGAGCATCGGCCGGGTCTTCGCCTCGAAGACCTCCAGCCGGTGCGCGATCACCTCCGGGGTGTCGTCCGCGCCGCGGCCGCGGGCGAGCAGCCGCCGGGTCAGCTCGGTCGCCGGCACCTCGAGGAAGACCGCGACCTCGACCGCGACGCCGAGCCCGCGGGCGGTCTCGTACGCGGCCTCGGCCTGGGCGACCGTGCGCGGGAAGCCGTCCAGCACGTACCCGCCGGACGCGGTGGCCGCGACCACCGGCTTGCGCAGCATGTCCATCACGACCGCGTCCGGGACCAGGTCGCCGCGGGCCAGGTATTCCTTCGCCGCGCGGCCGATGGTGGTCTGCTCGGTGACGTGCTTGCGCAGCAGGTCGCCGCTGGAGATGTGGGTGATGCCGAAGCGCTCGGCGACCAGGGTCGCCTGGGTGCCCTTGCCCGCGCCGGGGGCGCCGATCAGCAGGATGCGCACTGACCGCTCCTTCACCGCCCGTTGGTCAGACCGATCATCGTGGCGGCCGGGGGCGGCCTCGTCCAGTGCCCGGGGGTGTCGCGCCGGTCACCCGGCCGGCGGGAAGACCCCGGCCCGGGGCAGCAGCGCCGGCACCTCGTGCCCGAGCTGGTCGGACAGGTACGCCGCCGTGGGCAGCAGCCGGTCCAGGTCGAAGCCGGTGCCCAGCCCCATCCGCTCCAGCAGGTAGACCAGGTCGTCGGTGGCGATGTTGCCGGTCGCCTCCGGGGCGAACGGGCAGCCGCCGATGCCGCCGGCGCTGGAGTCCAGCACCTGCACGCCGTCCAGCACCGCGGCGAACGCGTTCGCGAAGCCGGTGTTGCGGGTGTTGTGGAAGTGGTAGCGCAGCGGCGGGGTGTCGCCGACCGCCGCCCGCACCCCGGCGGTCAGCGCGCGCACCTGCGCCGGCACGCCCACCCCGATGGTGTCGCCCAGGCACAGCTCGTCGACGCCCGCGTCGGCGCCCTGCTTCGCCAGCGACACCACCCGCTCGGCCGGCACCTCGCCCTCGAAGGGGCAGCCGAAGGCGACCGAGAGCGTCAGCGTGGTGACCAGCCCGGCCTCCCGGGCACCGGCGATCACCTCGACCGCCTGCCGCATGGCCTCCGCGGTCGGCATGTTCTGGTTGCGCCCGGAGAAGGTGTCGGTCACCCCGACCACGACGTTGACCTCGTCCACCCCGGCGGCCAGGGCCCGGTCCAGGCCGCGCCGGTTGAGCACCAGCCCGGCGTACGAGACCCCGTCCCGGCGCGGCACCCGCTCCATCACCGCCTCGGCGTCGGCCATCGCCGGCACCAGCTTCGGGTGCGCGAACGAGACCGCCTCCACCCGCCGCGCCCCGGCCTCCACCAGCTGGGTGATCAGCTCGACCTTGGCCTCGGTGGACAGCACGACCGGCTCGTTCTGCAGGCCGTCGCGCGGGCTGACCTCGACGATCGTGATGTCCGCCATGTCCCGAGTATCGCCGACGCCGGAGCGGCGCCGGCCGTCCGGCTCAGCGGGAGTAGTGCTCGACCACGAGCTGCTCGTCGCAGACCACCGGGATCTCCCGGCGCGCCGGCAGCCGGTCAGCTGCGCGGTCAGGTCTCCGGCGCCGGCCGGGGCTCCGCCGCGGAGATCTCCCGCATGCCGCGGGACAGCGTGGTGGCGACCGCCACCGGGAGCATGCCGAGGGCGAAGACCAGCAGCGCCGGCCCCGGCCCGAGCGCCTCGGACAGCACGCCGCCGAGCAGCGAGCCGACCGGGATGGTGCCCCAGGCGACCAGCCGGATCGCGCTGCGCACCCGGCCCATCAGCTCGTCCGGGGTGACCCGGTAGACGTACGCGGCGATCACCACGTTGAACGGCGGGCCGAAGAGCGCGCCGACGCCGGCCACGACGCCGAGCAGCAGCCAGGTGGGCGCCAGCGGCTGCAGCAGCAGCAGGCCGGCCCAGGCCCAGGCGGTGCCGACCAGGATCAGCCGGCCGGGCAGCCGCCGGTGCAGCCAGGGTGCGGCGATCGAGCCGAGCACCCCGCCGAGGCCGAAGATGCCGAGCATCAGGCCGACCTGCTCCGGGGACGCGCCGAGGTCGTGGGCGCGCACCACCAGGGCCAGGAAGAGCCCGTTGAAGACCAGGTTCATGCCGGCCACCAGGGCGACCGCGTCGCGCAGGAAGGCCGACCCGCGCACGAAGCGCAGCCCCTCGGCGATCTGGGCCCGCAGCCGGGTGGTCACCGGCGCCCGCTCGCCCTGCAGCCGGGACCGGATCGCCGCCAGCGCGCCGCCGGAGGCCAGGTAGGTGATCGCGTCCACCACGAAGGGCAGCGCCGGGGAGGCCGCGAACAGCGCCCCGCCGAGCGGCTGGCCGACCAGGTCGGCGCCCTGGATCCGGGCCTGGTTGAACGCCACCGCGGTCGGCACCTGCTCCGGCGCCACGATGTGCGGCAGCGCCGAGCCCTCGGCCAGGTCGAAGAGCACGAACAGGGCGCCCTCCACGAAGGCGACCAGGGCCAGCTGCCACACGTCCACCGCGTGGATCCCGCCGATCAGCGCGACCGCCGCGACGCTGCCGAGCGCGACCGCCCGGCCCAGCTCGCAGACGACCATCGTCCGGCGCCGGTCCCACCGGTCGATCCAGGCGCCGGCGGGCAGGTAGAGCAGCAGGAAGGGCAGGGTCTGGGCGAAGGCGACCACGCCGGCCAGCGCGGGCGAGCCGGTCAGCAGCAGCACCAGCAGCGGGTACGCCACCGCGGTGACCCGGGTGCCGACCGTGGACGCCACCTGGCTGGTCCACAACAGGGTGAAGTCTCGGTTGCGCCAGAGCGGCACCGCAACCGAGGTCGTCACGACGTCACTATGACGTCACGCCG
Organism: uncultured Actinomycetota bacterium; assembly: GCA_963849885.1. GTDB lineage: Bacteria > Actinomycetota > Actinomycetes > Mycobacteriales > CADCTP01 > CADCTP01. The sequence continues at coordinate 84,242 of CAWKIV010000010.1, forward strand.
ATCCGGGCGTCAACCCGGCGATAGATTCGGGTCATGCCAGCCGAGCACGTCGACGTGCTGATCGTCGGCGCCGGGCTGTCCGGTGTCGGGGCCGCCTGCCACCTGCGGGACCGCCTGCCGGGGAAAACCGTCGCGATCCTGGAGGCCCGCGGGGCGATCGGGGGCACCTGGGACCTGTTCCGCTATCCCGGGGTCCGGTCGGACTCGGACATGTTCACGCTGGGCTACTCGTTCCGGCCGTGGCCGGAGGCGCGGGCGATCGCGGACGGCGGCTCGATCCTCGACTACGTCCGGGCCACCGCGGCCGAGCGCGGGATCGACCGGCTGGTCCGCTTCCACCACCGGGTCCTCGGCGCCGACTGGGACTCGGCCGCCGCTCGCTGGACGGTGCGGGCCCGGCGGTCGGACACCGGCTCCGACGCCAGCGACGTCGAGCTGACCTGCTCGTTCCTCTACGGCTGCACCGGCTACTACCGGTACGACGCCGGCCACACGCCGGACTTCCCCGGGCTGGAGCGTTTCGGCGGGACGGTCGTGCACCCCCAGCAGTGGCCGGCCGACCTCGACTACCGCGGCCGGCGGGTGGCGGTGATCGGCAGCGGCGCCACCGCGGTCACCCTGGTCCCGGCGATGGCCGCCGAGGCCGCCCACGTGACCATGGTGCAGCGCTCGCCGAGCTGGGTGATGGCGCTGCCGACCGAGGACCGGCTGGGCGACTGGGCCCGCCGCCGGCTGCCCCGCCGGGTCGCCCCGGCGCTGGTCCGGTGGAAGAACGTGCTGCTGGCCACGCTGGTCTTCCAGCTCAGCCGGCGCGCCCCCGGGCTGATGGGGCGGCTGCTGCGCGACGGCGCCCGCCGCCGGCTGCCGCCCGGCTACCCGGTGGACACCCACTTCGCCCCCCGGTACGCGCCCTGGGACCAGCGGCTGTGCTTCGTGCCGGACGGCGACCTGTTCGCGGCCATCCGGTCCGGCCGGGCGTCGGTGGCCACCGGCGCGATCGACACCTTCACCGAGCGCGGGCTGCGGCTCGCCTCCGGGGCCGAGGTGGAGGCGGACGTCGTGGTCACCGCGACCGGCTTGGCCGTGCTCGCGCTCGGCGGGATGACGCTGACCGTCGACGGCCGGGAGATCGACATCGCGGACACGATCGCGTACAAGGGCATGATGCTGTCCGGGGTGCCCAACTTCGCCCTCGCGCTGGGCTACACCAACGCGTCCTGGACGCTGAAGGTCGACCTCACCAGCGCGTACGTGTGCCGGCTGATCGAGCACCTGGACCGGCACGGCTACCAGGCGGTCACCCCGGTGCCGCCGCCGTCCGGGCCGCTGCGGCCGCTGATCGACCTGAAGTCCGGGTACGTGCTGCGGGCGCTGGACCGGCTGCCCAAGCAGGGCCCGGCCACCCCCTGGCGGCTGCACCAGAACTACCCCCGGGACCTGCTGATGCTGCGGCACGGGCGGATCGACGACGAGGGCGTCCGGTTCAGCCGGGCGCCGGTGCCCGCGGCCGCGGGCTGACCGGGAGAGGACCGATGCAGAAGTTCGTCTTCGCCGGCGGGACGGCGGTGGTGACCGGCGCCGCCGGCGGGATCGGGGCGGCGGTGGCCGCGGCGCTGGCCGCCCGGGGCATGGACCTGGTGCTGCTGGACCGGGACGCCGACCGGCTCCGGGACACCACCGCGGCGCTGCACCGGGCCCACCCGCAGCGCACCCTGACCAGCCACGTGGTCGACCTGGCCGACCTGGACGCGGCGCTGCGCTTCGCCGTCGCGGTCCGGGAGGAGCACCCGCGGCTGCGGCTGCTGGTCAACAACGCCGGGGTGTCGCTGGGCGGCCGCTTCGACCAGGTGACCCTGGAGGAGTACGAGTGGGTCATCGACATCAACTTCCGGTCGATGGTCCGGCTCACCCACACCCTGCTGCCGGCGCTGCGGGCCGAGCCCGGCTCCCACCTGGTCAACGTGTCCAGCCTCTTCGGCCTGGTCGCGCCGTCGCACCAGAGCGCGTACGCGGCGAGCAAGTTCGCCGTCCGGGGCTTCACCGAGGTGCTGCGCCGGGAGCTGACCGGCGAGGTCGGGGTGACCGCGGTCTTCCCCGGCGGCATCCGGACCCGGATCGCGGAGTCCGCCCGGATCGGCAGCGGGGTGCCGCCGGAGGACGTCGCGGCGGCCCAGCGGATGTGGGTGAAGGTGCTCACCATCGAGCCCGAGGTGGCCGCCGCGGCGATCGTCGACGGGATCGAGCGGCGCCGCCCCCGGGTGCTGATCGGCTGGTCGGCGAAGGCGCCGGACCTGCTGGCCCGGCTGCTGCCGGCCGCCCACGGCCCGGTCTACGGCGCCGCCCAGGGGCTGCTCAAGGTGCTGACCGACCGGGAGATCCGGCGGGACGCCGCCCGGGACCGCACGGCGGTCAGCTGACGATCAGCACCACCGTCACGATGGCGATCACGACGGCGGCGACCAGCAGCAGCACCGCCGGCAGCATCCCGCGGCGGCCGCCGTCCGGCTCGCCGCGGTCCACGAAGGCCCGGAACATCTGCGTGCTGGCCGGGTCCTGCTTCTCCTCAGGCATGCGCGACACCGTAATCCACCGTTCGGTGGATGGTTGCGGTCCACCGAGTTCGCGGCCGGGGTTGACCGCGCGGGCGATCCGCCCGGGCGGTCCCGCGGACAGGCTGGACGCGTGGCAGTCATCGAGATGCACGAGGTGCGCAAGCGGTACGGCGGCACGGTGGCGCTGGACGGCGTCACGCTGGCGGTCGAGGCCGGCGAGGTCTTCGGCCTGCTCGGCCCGAACGGGGCCGGCAAGACCACCGCGGTGGAGATCGCCGAGGGGCTGCGCCGGCCCGACTCCGGCACCGTACGGGTGCTCGGGCTGGACCCGCAGGCGGACGGGGTCCGGCTGAAGGACCGGATCGGGGTGCAGCTGCAGCAGGGCCGGCTGCCGGACCGGCTGCGGGTGCACGAGGCGCTGGAGCTGGCCGCCTCGCTCTACTCCCGGCCCCGGCCGGTGCCGGAGCTGATCGAGGAGTGGGGGCTCGGCCCGAAGCGGGACACCCCGTTCGCGAAGCTGTCCGGCGGGCAGCAGCAGCGGCTGTTCCTGGCCATGGCCCTGGTCGGCTCCCCGGAGCTGGTGTTCTTCGACGAGATCACCACCGGCCTGGACCCGCAGGCCCGCCGGGCCACCTGGGAGCTGGTCCGCCGGGTCCGGGACGCCGGGGTGACCGTGCTGCTGGTCAGCCACCTGATGGACGAGGTGGAGCGGCTCGCCGACCGGGTCGCCGTGCTCGACGCCGGCCGGGTGGTCGCGCTGGACACCCCGGGCGGCCTGATCGCCCGGACCGGGGAGCGGACGTTCGAGGACGCGTACCTGGCGCTGATCGACGACCCGTTCGAGAGGGAGGTGGCGTCATGACCGCGTTCGGGACCATGACCCGGACCGAGGCGAAGCTCTTCGTCCGGGAGCCGGTGAACGTCTTCCTGATCCTGGCCCTGCCGGTGCTGCTGGTGGTCGGCTTCGGGCTGATCCCCGGCTTCGGCGAGTCGAACGAGTTCCTCGGCGGGCAGTCCGGCACCGAGTTCGTCGCCTCGCTCGGCATCGGCATCGTGCTGGCCGTCCTCGGCTTCAGCATCCTGCCGACGGTGCTCGGGTCGTACCGGGAGCGCGGCATCCTCAAGCGGCTGCACGCCTCCCCGGTCACCCCGGCCACCCTGCTGCTGGCCCAGATCGTCGTGGTCGGCGCGGCCGCGCTGGTCGCGGTGGTGCTGGTGGTCGGCGTCGGGATGGCCGCCTTCGGGCTGGCGCTGCCGCGCAACCTGCCCTTCTTCCTGCTCGCGGTGCTGCTCGGCGCGGCCGCGCTGCTGTCGGTCGGGCTGCTCATCGCCGCGCTGGCGCCGAGCTCGAAGGCGGCCACCGCGATCGGGATGCTCGCCTTCTTCCCGAGCATGTTCCTGGGCGGGGTCTACATCCCGCGGGAGGCGTTCCCGGGCGGCCTGCAGGCGGTGTCGGACGTGACCCCGCTCGGCGCCGCGATCGAGGCGATCCGGGCCGGCTGGCAGGGGGACGTGCCCCGGCCGGTCCACCTCGTGACAATGGTCGGGTGGGCGGTGGTGGCCGGGGTGCTGGCGGCGCGGACGTTCCGGTGGGAGTGACCGCGCCGGCCGACCCGCTGGAGCGCTGGCAGGCGCTCCAGCGGTACATCCCGTACGGCGGGATCGCGGTCGGGACGGCGCTCACCCTGGTCATCCGGGACCCGGACTGGCCGGCCCGCCCGGTCGCGCTCGCCGTGGCCGGGGCGGCCGCGCTGTGGGTGTGGCTGACCGACCCGGCCACCGGCCGGTTCCGGCTGCCGGGCCCGGTGTACTTCGTCGGCTGGACCCTGCTCGCGACCGGGCTGGCGGTGTGCAGCCCGTGGAACGGGTTCGCCGTGTTCGTCGGCTACCTCTTCGCGCTGGAGCACCTGCCCGGCCGGTGGCGCTTCGCCGGCATCGCCGCGACCGCCGCGCTGGTCGCCACCTGCCAGATCGGCGGGCTGCCGCGGGCCGAGCCGGTGTTCCTGGCGGTCTGGCTGGCCGTGGTCGCGGTCAACGCGGTCCTGGTCGGCGGCTTCAGCTACTACGGGATGCTCAGCGAGGAGCAGAGCGAGGACCGCAAGCGCACCATCGACGAGCTCAACGAGGCCAACGCGAAGCTGGCCGCGGCGATGGCGGAAAACGCCGGGCTGCACGCGCAGCTGCTGGCCCAGGCCCGGGAGGCCGGCAAGCTGGACGAGCGGCAGCGGCTGGCCGGCGAGATCCACGACACGATCGCGCAGGGGCTGACCGGCATCGTGGCCCAGCTGCAGGCGGCCGGCCAGGCCGCGGACCGGCCGGCCGACCGCGACCGGCACCTGGCCAACGCGGCCGAGCTGGCCCGGCAGAGCCTCAGCGAGGCCCGCCGGTCGGTGCAGGCGCTGCGGCCGGAGCAGCTGGAGTCGGCCCGGCTGCCGGACGCGCTCGCCGACGTGGCCGCGTCCTGGTCCGAGGTCAACGGGGTGGCCGCCACGGTGATCACCACCGGCACCGCGCGGCAGCTGCATCCCGAGGTCGAGGTGGCGCTGCTGCGCACCGGGCAGGAGGCGCTGGCCAACGTGGCCAAGCACGCCGCGGCCTCCCGGGTCGGGGTGACGCTGTCGTACATGGAGGACGTGGTGACCCTGGACGTGCGCGACGACGGGATCGGCTTCGTCCCGGCCGCGGTCGACGGCGCCGGCTTCGGGCTGGCCGGGATGCGGCAGCGGGTGCAGCGGGTCGCCGGGTCGCTGGCGGTCGAGTCGGCGCCGGGCGAGGGCACCGCGGTGTCGGCCACGGTGCCGGCGATCCCGGCCGGGAACGCGGCATGACCGCCGCCGAGCCCGTGGTCCGGGTGCTCATCGCCGACGACCACCCGGTCGTACGGGACGGGCTGCGCGGCATGTTCAGCGGCGCGGACGGCTTCGAGGTGGTCGGCGAGGCGGCCACCGGGGCGGAGGCGGTCGCCCGGACGGAGGCGCTGCGCCCGGACGTGGTGCTGATGGACCTGCGGATGCCGGAGATGGACGGGGTGACCGCGATCGCGCGGCTGACCCGGTCCGGGTCGGCGGCCCGGGTGCTGGTGCTGACCACCTACGACACCGACTCCGACGTGCTGCCGGCGATCGAGGCCGGCGCGACCGGCTACCTGCTCAAGGACGCCCGGGCCGAGGAGCTGTTCCGGGCGGTGCGGGCGGCCGCGCGCGGGGAGGCGGTGCTGTCCCCGTCGGTGGCGACCCGGCTGCTCGGCCAGGTGCGCCGGCCGGCCCGGGAGCCGCTGAGCGCGCGCGAGCAGGAGGTGCTCGAGCTGGTCGCCCGCGGGGCGACCAACCGGGAGGCGGCGCGCCAGCTCTTCGTCTCCGAGGCGACGGTGAAGACGCACCTGCTGCACGTCTACGCGAAGCTCGGCGTCAACGACCGGGCCGCCGCGGTGGCCGAGGCATTCGACCGCGGCCTGCTCACGCCCGGAAACCGCTGAGCGCGGTGGTCAGCGCGGCCCGGGCGTCGGCGCCGAGCCGGGCCACCAGCTCGCCGGCCGGCAGCTCGAGGGCGAGCTCGTGCGCCTGGCCGGCCCACAGGTTGACGCCGGTCGGGTCGCCGGCGGCCCGGGCGGCGGCGCGCAGCGGCGCCGTCAGCTGGTGGACGTGCGGGTACGCCGCCGGCGCGGCCGCCGAGTGCGCGGTGACGAACGGGGTGACCAGCGCCCGGGCCCGCCGGCCGGTGAAGGCCCGGGTCAGCACGGTGTCGCCGGGGGCGGCCAGCGCGGTCCGGTGCAGCGCCGCGGTGCCGGCTTCCGGGCAGCGCAGGAACGCGGTGCCGAGCTGGGCCAGGGTGGCGCCGGCGGCGAGCACCGCCGCCACGGCCGCGCCGTCCGCGATCCCGCCCGCGGCCACCAGCGGCAGCGGGGTGACCCGGCCGACCAGCCGGAGCAGCGGCAGCAGGCCGAGCTCGTCCCGGTCCGGGTCGGTCGGGCCGCCGCGGTGCGCGCCGGCCTCCGCGCCCTGCACGACCAGCGCGTCCGCCCCGGCGCCGGCCGCGGCCACCGCCTCGTCCGCGGTGGTCACGGTGACCAGCACCGCGGCGCCGGCCCGGTGCAGCGCCGCGACCGCGTCCGCCGGCGGCAGGCCGAAGGCGAAGGAGACCACCGGCACCCGCTCGGCGGCCAGCAGCTCGACCTTGGCCGCCCACTCGTCGTCGCCGCCCACCGGCTCGCCGAGCGCCACCCCGCGCCGGTCCGCCTCCGGCGCCAGCCGCCGCGCGTACGCGGCCACCGCGGCCGGGTCCGGCTCCGGGCCGGGCAGGAAGACGTTGACCCCGAACGGCGCGGTGGTGGCGGCCCGGACCGCGGCGATCTCGGCCGCGACGGCCGGGGTCCTCTTGTAGCCGGCGGCCAGCAGGCCGAGCCCGCCGGCGGCGGAGACCGCGGCGACCAGCGCCGGGGTGGACGGCCCGGCGGCCATCGGGGCGGCGACGACGGGGTGGCGGAGGGACGGCAGTGGCACTCCCATGCCCTGGTCCTACACCCGCCGGCCGCCGCCGGGAGCGTGATCTGCGTCGCGCCGCGCGTCGGTCGGAGCCGCGGCGGCTCCGTCGGAGCTGCGGCGGGTGGGTCGGTGACGAGGCGGGTCAGTCGGTGACGAGGACGGCCCGGGCGGCCGGCCAGACCGCCGGGTCCTCCCGGCCGAGGCTCCAGAAGAAGGCCCCGCCGAGGCCGTACTTCTCCACCAGCCGCAGCTTGACCGCCGCGCTCGGCCCGTCCTCCCAGCGCACCTCGTGCTCCCGGCCGGAGCGGTCGGTGTAGCGGAACCAGGGCGCCCGGTCGCCGTCCCGGGCGATCGGCACGCCGTGCTTGCGGGCCAGCGCGACCGCCCGCTCGTGGTCCACTGTGGACCCGAGCCCGCCCACCCAGTCGTAGCCCAGCAGCACCGTGCCGAGCATGACCTTCTCGGCCGGGATCTGGGTGACCGTCCAGGCGATCACGTCCTCGACCCAGCCGGCCGGCGCGACCGGTCCGGGCGGCGAGGTGTCCCAGGAGTAGTCGTACGTCATCACCCGGACCTGGTCGACCACCGCGCCGATCGCCCGGTAGTCCTGGGCGACGTTGCGCTGGTCGTAGCCCTCGTCGGACACCTTGGGGTGGACCGAGGTGGTGACCAGCTTGCCCTCGGCGTGCAGGGCGTCGGCGAGCCGGCGGAGGAAGGCGGTGAAGGGGGCCCGGTCGGCGGCGCGGAGGTCCTCGTAGTCGAGGTCGATGCCGTCGTAGCCCTCGCGGACGGCCAGCGCGGTCAGCGTGCGGACGTGCCGGTCGACCGCGGCCGGGTCCGCCAGCATGCCGCTGACCAGCTCCGGCGCCCAGTCGCCGTTGCGCAGGCTGGTCACGGTCGGCAGCACCCGGATGCCGCGGGCCTGCAGGAAGCGGACCGTGGCCCGGTCGACTCCTGGTGTTCTCGTCGTCGGCGAGCACCACGCCGCCCTGCCGGTCGAGCGAATACCAGAACGGGCTGACCTCGTCGATCAGCTCGAGGTTGCGGCGGACGCTGGCGAAGCCCCGCTTCTGGTCCCAGTACGGCACGTACGCGATCACCGTCGGCTGCCTCTCCGTCGCGGCCGGGGTCCGGGCGCCCGTCGGCGGTCCGGCACCGCCGCCGCCGTCGCCGCGGACCAGCAGCGCCGCGGTCAGCCCGACCGTGGCGGCGAGCGCGACCACGGCGACGGCGGCGCGCCGGGACAGCATCCTCACGCGGCCTCACCGCCGGCCGGCGCGGGGGAGCGGGCCGGGCCGCGCGGCTTCGGCACCGCCGCGGGCGCGGCGACCGGCGGCGGCGTCGAGCCGGGCGTCGGCCGCCGGCCCGGCGACTGCCACAGCCCCGAGGACCGGGTCCGCCAGGCCATCGGCAGCGTGCGCAGCAGCGCGGTGGCGTCGATGACCCGGACCGGCAGGAAGCCCAGCCCGTACAGCAGCAGGCTGGGCCGGCGCATGGCCACCGCGGTCACGCAGGTCAGCAGGTAGTCCGGCAGCACCACGAGCAGCAGGATCCCGAAGACGGTGACGTACGAGCCGAGGAAGTCGTCCGTGCCGGCCAGCCAGCCCCAGCTGACCTGCCCGGCGGCCAGGTCGACCAGCGGGGTGACGACGAGCCCGACCGCCAGCGCGATGATCAGCACGCTGGCGATCACCACCTCGAGCAGGAAGACGCCCAGCGCGAGGCAGAACCAGCTCGGCCACAGCCGGTGCCGGCGCACGGTCTGCCAGAGCCCGAGCTGCCAGCGGGTGATCTGCTTGTAGTAGTCGGGCAGGTTGTCCGGGTCCTGGGTGGTGGCACCGATGTCCGGCCGGAAGGCGATCTTCCCGAGCCGCTTGTGGTGCACCTCGAAGGTCATGTTGAAGTCCTCGATGACCAGGCCCGGCGGGTTGAGGTCCATGTGGGCCAGCACGCTGGTCCGGTACATGCTGGCGAAGCCGGGGACGATCGCGGTCACGTTGGTCCGCCGCCAGGTCTGGGCGTACTTGATCCACTGCATCACCGCGTACAGCCGGGTCCGGTACGCGACCAGGAGCCGGCCCATCAGGGTCAGCTCCTGCGGCCGCCAGCTGGCCTTGGCGTAGCCGGCCACCGCGACGACCTCCGGGTCGTCGAACAGCGGCAGCGCCCGCTCCAGGTAGTGCTCGTCCAGCTCGGTGTCGGCGTCCACGATGAGCAGCACGCGGAACCGGCCGGGCAGGTCGAAGTCCCGCACGACCGCCTCGATGCCGGCCGCCTTGCCGCGGGCCGGCATCGGCTCCAGCACGTTGAGCCCCCAGGACAGCGCGATCAGCCCGGTGTCGTCGTCGCAGCCGTCCGCGACGACGTGGATGTTGCCCGGCTTGACCAGCCGGAGCACCGACCGGATGGTCGCGGAGATGATCATCTCCTCGTTCCGGGCCGGGATGATCACCGCGACGTCGCGGGGGGTGAGGCGATGCGGCGGCACCGGCCGCTCCGGCCGCCGCAGCTCGGCCAGCCGCCGCAGCACGGCCACCACGCTCCAGAAGGCGAGGTTGACCCCCACCACGAACAGCAGCGGAACGGTGGCCATGGATCGTTATCCGCTGTCCGCGATGGCCAGCTCGGCGCGGCGTCGGCGTCGACCAGCTCGAAGCTCCGGCGCTCGGCCAGGATGTCCGCGGTCGCCGGCCCGCAGGCGAAGAGCATGTCCACCGCGGCCAGGTGCGGCACGAAGCCCGGCCACTGCTGCTCGTACTCGGGGTGCTCGAAGCCCTGGGACCGGATCGCGACGCCGGCGGCCTGCATCCGGGGCCAGTCGATGTACCGCCGGCCGGTGCCGTACGTGCTGGTCAGGTGCTCGGTGCCGCCGACGGCCCGGACCAGCTGGACCAGCCGCTCGGTGTTGTCGCCGGCGTGCGGCAGCGCGCTGGCCCGCACCACCCGGACCGGGCTGCCGAGGTAGCGGCAGAGCGCCTCGATCAGCTCCACGCTGAGGTCCACCAGCATGTCGTGGTCCCGCCGGTAGACGTCCTCGACCAGCCCGTAGACGTCGTCGAAGTACGGCGCCTTGGCGTAGCCGACCCGCAGCTGCTTGAGGTGCCGGGGCCGGAACGGCTGCTTCGGGTCGATCCGCACGTCCCGGATGTCCTGCGGGGCGCCCTGCCCGGACAGCAGCGGCACGCTCAGCCAGGTCGGCCCGTCCGGGGTCCGCACCCGCTGCCGGGCGTGGTACTCCGACTTCGTGTACTGGACCGTGTCGTAGGCCACGTAGACGTCGCTGGCCAGCACCTTGTCCAGCAGCTTGAGCCAGGGCATGAAGTTGGGCTGGTGCACGGAGACCGCCGTCACAGCACCCCCCGCAGCTGGACGAAGCCCTCGGCGGCCTCCACCCCGATCTCCCGGCCGCGCACCCGGGTCGCCAGCTCCAGGCCCTCCGGGCTGCCGTGGTAGAGCGGGGCGCGGACCTGGGACTGGTGCATCCGCAGCGCCTCGATCTTCACGTCGAGGTAGTCGGACACGTCGACGTACATCGACGGGTGGAAGCGCTTCAGGTCCGGCGACCAGAACAACGACGTGTTGTCGTACGCGAGGACGAACGGGACCGTGTACTTCTCGCCCGAGGCGCCGGGCCGGGTCGCGGTCACGCAGGCGTGGTAGAGCGCCTCGTGGTCCTGGTTGTAGCTCAGCGCCGGGATCATGACCATGGTCGGGCGGAGCGCGTCGATGCTCAGCCGCCCGTCCGCCTCCAGCAGCCCGACCAGCTGCTTGCGCGGCACGGTGTCCAGGGCCAGGTGGGTGGCCGCGTCGGTGAACAGGACGTCCCAGTCGTCCACCCCGAGCAGCTTCATCACCGCCTCGAACTCGTCCAGCCGGGTCCGCTGGGTGACCAGCTTCTTGCTCGGCACCGCGGACCGGGCGTCGCCGTCCGCGGCCCGCTCGCCCTCGGTCCCGTAGTGCACGAGGTCGGCCACGGAGGCCAGCACCACGTGCACCTCGCCGCCGAGCGCCTTGACCCGCGCCATCGTGCCGGCGCAGCCGTAGGTCTCGTCGTCGGCGTGCGGCGAGATGACCAGCAGCCGCTGCCGGCCCAGGAAGTCGTCACCCAGCATGGGGTCCCCCCGCGAGCTCGAGGTTGCGGGTGGACTGCTCGGCGATGACCGCGCGGAGGATGCCGTCCAGGTCCATCCGGGGCTCGAAGCCGACCAGCGCCCGGGCCCGGGAGATGTCCGGCACCCGGCGCGGCACGTCCTCGAAGCCGTCGCCGTACACCCGCTGGTACGGCAGGAAGTGGAGGTCGCTGCGGGAGCCGGTCAGCGCGATGACCCGCCGGGCCAGCTCGAGGACGGAGACCTCCTCGGGACGGCCGACGTTGACGGCGAGCCCGCGTGCGGCCGGGCACTCGGCCAGGTCGATCAGCGCCCCCACCGCGTCCCCGACGTAGCAGAAGCACCGGGTCTGGGAGCCGTCGCCGTGCACGATCAGCGGCTCGTTGCGCAGCGCCTGCTCGACGAAGCGGGGGACCACCATGCCGTACCGGCCGGTCTGGCCGGGGCCGACCGTGTTGAACAGCCGGGCGACGACCGCCCACAGGCCGGCCCGGACGTACGCGTCGGTCATGCTCTCGTCCACGGCCTTGGCCTCGGAGTACGACCAGCGGCTGGTCTGCGGGGAGCCGAGGATCCGGTCGGCGTCCTCGCCGATCCCGTCGGCCGGGTTTTTCCCGTAGATCTCGCTGGTCGAGGCGAGCAGCACCCGGGTGCCGTGCCGGTACGCGCTGTCCAGGACGTTCTCGGTGCCGCGGATGTTGGTCCGCAGGCTGTCCAGCGGCGAGTCCACGATCAGCTTCACGCCGACCGCGGCGGCGAGGTGGAAGACGATGTCCGCCCGCCGGACCAGCGAGTCGACCAGCTCGGCGTCGAGCACCGAGCCGTGCACGAACTCCACGCCGCCCGCACCGGCGACCAGCTCGGCCAGCCGCTCGGCCGAGCCGGTGGACAGGTCGTCGAGGACGATCACCCGGTCGCCGCGCTGGGCCAGCCGGCGGGTGAGCCAGCGGCCGATGAAGCCGGCGCCACCGGTGACGAGGGTGTTCACAGCACCTCCCGGTGGGCCGCGCCGACGTACCGGTAGGTCGCGTCGAGCACCGCCGGGCAGGCCCGCACCCAGTCGTGGCAGACCTCCGGGTGCAGGGTGTGCACCAGGGTCAGGTCGTAGTCCTCGCCGCGGGGCTCCGGCTCGCTGACCAGCACCCGGTCGGGGGCCAGCGGGAGCACCGGCACCAGCGGGTCCCAGTAGTGGACGTCGACCCCCCGGCCCTGCAGCGCGGTCATGATCTCGAGCGCGGAGGACTGGCGGAGGTCGGCGACGCCGGGCTTGTACGCGACGCCGACGACCATCACCCGCGCCTTGCGCAGCGCGCAGCCGGTCTCGGCCAGCGACTCCACCACCCGGGCCACCACCTTGCCCGGCCGGCCGGCGATGGCCGTCATCGCCTGCTCCATCAGCGGCACCGCGACCCGCCGCTCCCGCATCTGCCAGAGCAGGTAGTGCGGGTCGCACGGGATGCACTCGCCGCCGACGCCCGGACCGGGCAGGTGCGGCAGGTAGCCGTACGGCTTCGTCGCGGCCGCCTCGATCACCTCGACCGGGTCGAGGCCGAAGGCCCGGCACACGTCCGCGGTCTCGTTGGCCAGGGCCAGGTTCACCGCGCGGAAGGAGTTCTCGTGCAGCTTGACCAGCTCGGCGGCGTCCACCGAGCGGACCGGGTGCAGGCCGGCGTCGGTGAGCCCGGCCAGCACGTCCATCGCCCGCAGCCGGCAGGCCTCGGTGATCCCGCCGACCACCCGCGGCGTGTGCACCGGCAGGTGGTCCGGCCGGCCCGGGTCGATCCGCTCCGGGCTGAACGCGACGAAGACGTCGGTGCCCACCGTGAAGCCGCGCCCGGCCAGCGGCTCGGCGATCAGCGTCCGGGTGGTCCCGACGAACGACGTCGAGGTGAGGATGATCGTCTGCCCGGGCCGGGCGTGCGCGACGACCGTGGCGCACGCCGCCCGCAGCGCCCGCAGGTCGGGCGTGAAGTGCTCGTCCACCGACGTCGGCACGCAGACCACGACCGCGTCGGCGCCGGCCAGCGCGGCCGGGTCGGGGGTGAGCACGAAGCTCTCGTCCCGCACCGCCCCGCGCAGCCGCCACCGGTCCGCGGGCAGCAGGTCGACGTCGCCGCCGCGGATGGCGGCCAGCCGCTCCGGGCTGATGTCGAGCCCGATGACGCCCCGGCCGGTGTCCCGGAAGCCGAGGGCGGTCGGCAGCCCCACGTATCCCAGGCCCACGACGGCCACGAACCCGGCCGGGGCGAACCCCTCGACCGCCCCGGCCGGAATCGGGACTTCCTGATGTGCCGTACCTGTCTCGTGCTGCACCGGCCCCCCAGCTGTCCGATACAGAGGGCAGGGCCGCGGCGCGGCACCTGCCATCCCCCAATAGCGCAGCCGCTCCCACCCGGTGATCATCACCACTTGTACCGTGACAGTCACCGAATGAATGCAACTCGGTCGTTCGCCCCTGACGATAAGTCGGCGTGGCCGGTGACGCAAGAGCGATTCTTTCGGGAACTTACTACTGAGAAACGTAGCGTAGTCAAATTACTACTGCGAGTGATAACACCTGCTCACAGAGTTATGCGAGAGGTGCCGATTCCCTCTCGTCTGGTAATTCGGAGTAGGGGCCGAAATGGTTCAGTGGTTGCCGGTGGTGAGCCCGGCGTCCAGCAGGTCGACCAGCCGGTCGTAGCTGGCGTCCACGTCCTGGGGCAGCCCGAAGCCGCCGGCCGCCTCCAGGCTGACGAAGCCGTGCAGCGCGCTGCGCACCGCCCGGGTGGCGTGCACGGTGCCGTCCTCGTCCAGGCCGTAGCCGCGGAGCACGGCCAGCACCAGCCGGGCCAGCCGGTCGGCGGCCGCGGCCAGCTCGGCGTCGTCCGGGTCGGCGGCGCGCTGGACCGCGGCGTAGCGCCCCGGGTGGGCCAGCGCGTACGCCCGCCAGGCGGCCGCGCAGGCGCGCAGCGCGTCGCCGCGGGACCGGCCCACGGTGGCCTCGCCCAGCGCGGCGGTGAGGTCGCGCAGGCCGGCCAGCGCCAGCCGGCGGTGCAGGTCGGGCAGCCCGCCGACGTGCTTGTAGAGCGACGGGACCCGGACGCCGAGCCGGTCGGCCAGCGCGGCCAGCGAGAGCGCGGCCGGGCCCTGCTCGTCCACCAGCGCGGCCGCCTCCGCCACCACCCGCTCCGCGGTCAACCCGGCCCGGGTCACCACACCTTCTCGACGATCGAGGCGATCGCGGGGGCCACCTCGTCGACCGCCTCGGCCTGCGGGTAGTGGCCGACCCCGTCGAGCAGCAGCACCTCCGCCGGCCCGCCGAGCGCGCCGGCGGTGAACCGGGCCTCCGCGGCCGGGTCGGGGAAGTCGGGGTCGGCGCCGCCCATCACGACCAGCGCCGGCGCCTGCACCCGGCCCAGCTGCGGCTCGGTGTCCCGGTGCCGCCCGGGCGCCATCATGGCGGCCACCGCCTCGTAGCCGCGGGGGCGGGCCAGCGCCGCCTTGAGCTCGGTCCGGCGCTCGGCGAAGTCGGCCGGGCGGCGCCCGAAGAACGACGGCCAGGCCACCGCGGTCCACAGCATCCGGCCCGGCCGCTCCCGGCGGATCAGCGCGATCTGCAGCCGCTGGCTTCGCGACCGCGGCGCGTCCCGGACGAACGCACCGAGCAGCACCAGGCCGGCCACCGCGGCCGGCTCCCGGGCCGCGGCGAGCACCGCCGCGCTGCCGCCGTAGCTGTTGCCGACCAGCACCGCCCGGCCGCCGAGCGAGTCGACCAGGGCGAGCAGGTCGTCGGCCACCGCGGCCGGCGAGTAGTCCGGCCAGCCGACGTCGGACTGCCCGTGCCCGCGCAGGTCCACGCTCGCCACCCGGGCGCCGTCCGCGGCCAGCCGCTCGGCCAGCGCCCGGTAGGACGTGCGCAGGTCGCCCATGCCCGGGCAGCAGACCACCAGCGGCCCGGCCGGGTCACCCGTCAGCTCGTACGCCAGCCGGCCGGCCGGCCGCTCCAGGAACCTCTGCATCGTCATGGCTAACACTATTAGCCAAAAGGCTATGCTTGTCAACCGGATGCCACGGCACCCCGCCGCGCTGCTCCACCTCGAAGGTGAACGCGTAGCCGACCAGCACCAGCACGTGCAGCAGGTAGAGCCACAGACCGACCGCGACCATCGCGCCCACCGGCACGAAGCCGCCGAACGGCAGCCCCAGGTCCAGCGGCAGGCTGAGGAAGAGCACGAAGCCCTGCAGGAAGCCGGCGATGAACGACCCGGTCACCGCCCCGCCCCAGACGCTGGCCAGCCAGCCCGGCCGGCGCGGGGAGACCACCCGGTAGACCCAGGTGAGCGTCACCCAGAGCACCACCCAGTCGGTCAGGAAGGCCAGCACGATGGCCAGCAGCACGGACGCGCCGCCCTCGCCGAACAGCCGGGCCAGCGTCGGGGTGACCAGCAGGACGGCCAGCAGCAGCACCGGCGCGGCGACGAAGAGCGGCAGCACCAGCAACCGGCCCCGCCAGCCGATCAGGGTGTCCTTCGCGTCGGTGAGCGAGACGAACGCCCGGCGCAGGCCCTCGCCGTAGAACGAGGCCGGCAGCAGCACGGCCAGCGCCACCACCAGGGGCAGTCGGAGCCCGGCCTGCACCACCGCCTCGGCGACCGGGGGCGCGCCCAGCTCGTCCGGCAGCGCCCGGGCGAGCGAGCCGCCCAGCTCGGTGACCCGCTCCGGGCCGACCAGCCGGCCGGCCATCCAGACCGCGACCAGCACGGTCGGCACCAGCGCGATGCCGGCGTAGAAGGTGACGCCGGCGGCGTACAGCGCCACGTCGTGCCCGCGCAGCGCCCGGACCGTGTCCACGGCGAGCCGCCCCAGCCGCCGGAGGAACCCCATGCCCCCTGATTACCCGCCTGCCCGCGAGTGACGTCCTCCGCACGCGAGTGACGCCGCCGGCGCCGTCATCCGGCGCCGGGATCCGTCATCCGGCGCGGGGGATCCGTCACTCGCCGGAGACCTCGGCGCGGTCGCTGCTCCACTGGGTGTGGAAGAGGCCCTCGCGGTCGACCCGGCGGTAGGTGTGGGCGCCGAAGAGGTCGCGCAGCCCCTGGATCAGCGCCGCCGGCAGCCGCTCCGCGCGCAGCGCGTCGTAGTAGGCCAGCGCCGAGGAGAAGCCGGGCGTCGGCACCCCGATCCGGGCCGCGGTCGCCACCACCCGCCGCCACGCCTCCTGGCCCTCGCCGACCGCGGCCGCGAAGTAGTCGTCCACCAGCAGCGTCGGCAGGTCCGGGTCGCGGTCGTACGCCTCCTTGATCCGGTTGAGGAAGCGGGCCCGGATGATGCAGCCGCCGCGCCAGATCGTCGCCATCGCGCCGCGGTCGATGTCCCAGCCGTACTCCTTCGCCCCGGCGGTGATCTCGTCGAAGCCCTGCGCGTACGCCACCACCTTGGAGGCGTAGAGCGCCTTGCGGACGTCGTCGACGAAGCCGGCCGCGTCCACCGACCCGTCCGCGGTGGGGCCGGGCAGCTCCCGGGCCGCCGCCCGCTGCCCGGCGTGCCCGGACAGCCCCCGGGCGAAGACCGCCTCGGCGATCCCGCTCACCGGCACCCCGAGGTCGAGCGCGATCTGCACCGTCCACCGCCCGGTGCCCTTCTGCTCGGCCTGGTCGAGCACCACGTCGACGAACGGCGTGCCGTCCGCGGTGGTGTGCCCGAGCACCTCGGCGGTGATCTCGATGAGGAACGACTCCAGGTCCCCGGAGTTCCAGTCCCGGAAGACGTCCGCGATCTCCGCCGGGGCCATGCCCAGGCCGCGCCGGAGCAGGTCGTACGCCTCCGCGATCAGCTGCATGTCGGCGTACTCGATGCCGTTGTGCACCATCTTCACGAAGTGCCCGGCGCCGTCCGCGCCGACGTGGGTGCAGCAGGGCGTGCCGTCGACGTGCGCCGAGATCGACTCCAGCAGCGGGCCGAGCGACTCGTACGCCTCCTTGGTGCCGCCGGGCATGATGCTCGGCCCGTTGAGCGCGCCCTCCTCGCCGCCGGAGATGCCGGTGCCGACGAAGTGGATGCCCCGCTCCCGCAGCGCCGCCTCGCGGCGCCGGGTGTCCGCGAAGTGCGCGTTGCCGCCGTCGACGATGATGTCGCCGGGCTCCATCAGCGCCGCCAGCTGGTCGATCACCGCGTCCGTGCCGGCGCCCGCCTTGACCATGATCACCACCCGCCGGGGGCGCTCCAGGGAGGCGACGAAGTCCTCCGCCGAGTACGACGGCAGGAACGTGCCCTCGTGCCCGAACTCGTCGATGAGCGCGCGGGTCTTCGCGTCGGTGCGGTTGTGCACCGCCACCGCGTGCCCGTGCCGGGCGAAGTTGCGGGCCAGGTTGCTGCCCATCACGGCGAGGCCGGTGACCCCGATCTGCGCGCTGTCGGTCATGGGTGCAGCCTTCCGAGCGCACCCGGCGCCGTCAAACCCGCCGGCGGATCAGCCGGGCGGCTCCGGGCACACGTGGGTCAGCACGATCGGCGCCCCGGTGATCCGGCCGGCCGGGGTGGTCGCGGTCGCGCTGGCCGGCAGCCGCTGGTCCGGGACCAGCGTGACGGTCAGCGTCCAGGTGCCGCCCGGGCCCGGGGACATCGGGCCGCTCTGCTGCTGGCCCGGCACCGTCGACCAGGTGGCCACTACCGACTCGGCCACCGCGCCGGTGACGGTCGCGGTCAGCCGGGCCACCCAGGCCCGCGGGCAGGCGGCCCGGACCAGCTCGGAGCTGAGCACCAGGGCCGGCCGGGGCGGCGGGGGCGGCGGGCGGGTGGTCGGCGTGGTGGTGCGGGGCGGCGGTGGGATCACCCGCGTCGCGGTCGCGGTCGGCGGCGCCGGCGGCACCGCGGTGATCGGCCCGGCGGTGGTCGGCGGCGGGGTCGGCGTGGGCGTCGGGCTCGGCGTCGGGCTCGAGGTCGTCGTGGTCGGAGCCGGCGTGCTGGCCGTGGCCGGGTCGGTGCTGGTCGCGGCCGGCGCGTCGACCTGCTCCGTCGTGACCGGCAGCTCGTCGGCCAGCGGCTTGGTGGCCGCGTCCGGGCGCAGCGCCAGGACCGTGCCGAGCAGCATGGCCAGCAGCACCGCGCCGGCCGCGACGAGCGGCCCGCCGCGGCGGCGGTGCGGGTCCCCCTGCCGCGGGAAGCCGTCCGGCTGCCAGGGTCCGGCCCGGGCGGCCAGCACCGCAGCCAGCGTGGCCGGCGCGCCGCCCGCGCCGCTCGGGCCGCCGCGGCGCCGGGACCAGCCCAGGCCTCCGCCGCCGTCGCCGAGGTCGGAGTGGTACGCGACCAGGTCGGCGTCGCCGAGCACCCGGTCCCGCAGCGCCGGCGGCGCGGCCAGGATCGGCACGCCGGCCAGCAGCGCCACCGGGCTGAGCCGGTGCCGCCGGGTCTCCCCGCAGATGTCGCACTTGTCGGCGTGCCGGGCCAGCCGCTTGCGCAGCAGCGGGGTCAGCGTGCCGTTCCAGCCGGCGAGCAGCCGGTCCCGCTCGGCGCAGCCGGTGCCCTCGGCCCGGGCCACCAGCAGGGCGCCGAGCGAGCGCTCGAACTGGGCCCGGGCGCGGGAGCTGAGCGCGTGCGCCTGGTTGACCCCGGTGCCGAGCGCGGCGGCGAGGTCGGTGCCCTCCAGCCCGTGCCGGACGGACAGCTCCAGCACCTCGCGCTCGCCCGGGTTGAGCGCGGCCGCGGCCGACCAGACCAGCTCCCGCAGCTCGGCGGCCCGGGCGCCCGCGGTCACGTCGACGGTCTCGTCGATCACCTCGGCCGCCTCGTCCAGCGGCGCCGCCCGGCGGCGGTCCCGCAGCTGGTGGAGGCACTCGGTGCGGACGATCGCGTACAGCCAGGGCCGGAGCCGGTCCGGGTCGCGCAGCTGGCCGACCCGCTCCCGGGCCACCAGCAGCGCGTCGTGCACGGCGTCGGAAGCGGCATCCCGGTCCCGGAGCATGCTGACGGCGTACGCCAGCAGCCGGTCGGCGTACGCGTCGTACACGCCGGCCAGGCCGCGGAGGTCGCCGGACCGCAGCGCGGCGACCAGCGCCCGGTCGTCCACGACTCGGACGGTAGCGGTCCGGCGGGCCGCGCGGGGGCGGTCCGCCGGGAACCCGGACCTTTCGGGCAGCCGGACGGTCCGGTCCGGCGGGCCCCCTCCACCCGCCGGGCCGGACCTGGTCTCGCGGGCCGGCACGGTCCGGTCCGGCGGGCCCCCTCCACCCGCCGGACCGGACCTGGCCTCCGGGGCCGGCACCGCCGGCGTCCCCTCACCAGCCCGCCGGCTCGGCCCGGCGGCGGGTCACGCCGACCACCACCGCGCCGACCGTGATCCCCCCGAGCAGGGTCAGCCCGGCGACAGCGCGACCGACGGGCCGGCCGGCGCGGGCGGGCCGTCGACCTCGGCGCTGGCGCGGAGCCCGGTGCCGAGCCCGGCGGCCGGCGGCGCGGCGGCCGGGCCGGGCCGGGTGGTGGATCCGTCACCGGCGCCGGTGGATCCGGCGCCGGCGGTCGACCGGGTGCCGGCGGTGTCGCGGGTCGTCCCGCCGCCGCCGGCGCCGGTGGGCGCGGCCGGGCTGCTCGGAGCCGCGCTGGTCGAGGCGGCGGTCGTGGGCGCGGTCGTCGGCTCCGGTGTGACGGGCGGGGTCGGCGGGGTGGTGCCGGCGTCGCCGGGCGGGACGGCGCACGGCTCCGGCAGCGCCAGGCAGAGCGACAGATCGGGGTAGAGCACCCGGATGTCCGGCGACGGCGCGATGCTGGTGGGCTCGGGGTGCGGGACCAGCTCGCAGCCGCCCGGGAGCGCGCACTCCGCCGGGGTGACCGGCCGCTCCAGCGGCGCCGCCCCGGCCGCCCCGGCCGCGGTCGCTGCGGTCAGCGGCGCGAGCGCGGCGGCGGCCGCGAGCGCCAGCCCGACCCGCGCCGCACAACGCCGTGCCGCGGAGCCCGCCCCGCCCGCCGCGCGATGCCGCCCCCCGGCCCCGCGCTGGCCGCCGGCGCTGCGGTGGCTGGCGGTGGCACCGCGGCCGGCGCGGTGGCGGGGGGTGGTGCCGCGGCGGGGGGTGGTGCCGGGAGCGGAGGTCTGCACGGCGGGTCTCCTCGGGGCGCTGCGGGACCCCCTCGGTCCCGGCTCACCGGCAGGAGCCGCGGGCGGGCCCGCCGCCAACGGAAACCTGCCGACCAGTTTCCGGGCGTCCGGCACCGGACGCCGGCGTTGACAGCCGGCCGGCGGCACGGTGAGGTGTCGCGCGTGCCCGCCCGGCAGCCCTGCCCCCCGTGGCCTGCGCGGCGCACCGGGCCGGTGGTGGCCGCGGTGGCGCTGCTCGCCGTGCTGGCCGGCTGCGGCGGCAGCGGCGACCCGACCGCGCTGCCGTCCGGGCCGGCACCCACCTCCGCGGCGGTGAGCACGTCGGCCGCGCCGGCGCCGACCGCCACCGCGGCCGCGACCCCGGCGGCCACCACCGGCACCCAGAAGTCGCCGGTGCTCTGGCTGGACAAGGCGGCCACCGGGTCGGCCGCCCCGGTGCAGCGGGCCGCCCGGGCCTACTGGGCCGCCGTGATCCGGCTGGCCGAGCGTCCCGACCCGGCCGACCCGGCGCTGACCCAGATCGTGCTCGATCCGCAACGCTCCGTGCTGGTCAAGGTCTTCACCACCAACGCCGGCTCCGGAGTGTCGCAGCGCGGACCCATTCGAGGCACCGCCACGGTGCGTACTGTCCAAGATTCGACCGCAGATGTCATAACTTGTCTGGACCAGAGTCTCGTCAAGGTGTACGAAAAGTCCGGACGCGCCCGACCCGGCTCGCAGGGCGGGGTGACTGCCTTCCTGGTCGAGCTCCGCAAGGACGGGGGAGCCTGGAAGGTCGCCCGCGCGTCGAGCCAGTCGGGAACGTGTCCGATCCCCCGCTGAGGGGACGTTCGGGAAGGGGAGATCCGATGCCCGGTGCGGGCCGGCTCACGGGTGTACGGATGATGGCGCGGCTCGCCGCGGTCCCGGTGGTCTCGGCGGCGCTGCTGATCGGCTTCGCGCCGCCGGCGCTGGCCTGCGCCGACGGCACGGTGGTCTGCTCCACCAGCGGCGGCAACAACAACGGCACGCTGTCGGCCGGCGTCTCGTACATCACGATCACGACCTCGGGTGGCAGCTACCCGTCCAGCTCCGGGCCGATCGAGGTGCCCAACCAGGTGCCGCCGCCGTGCTGGTACACCAAGGGCCGCTCCGGCCAGGAGATGGTCGACGACTACAGCGACCCGCAGCTGCGCCGCCTGGCCCATGGGGTCGGGGAAAACTTCGACGAGTGGTTCCCGGACGACTTCCGCGACCATGAGAAGGACGACGGCAACTGGTGGTCCTGGCAGTGCAACTCGGGCCGGTTCGACGGGTCCATCCAGGAGTTCTTCGACTACGTCGACCAGTGGAGCGCGGCCAACCCGAGCCAGGTCTGGGTGCCGACCGGCCAGGCGCCGCCGCAGCCCCCGGTGCCGCCGGAGATCCTGATGGCCATCGCGTACGACGTGATGGAGGACATGGTCGTCATGCCGACCGTGCGCTTCAACCCGGCGCAGCGGTCCATCGTCAACCTGGAGACCTGGATGTGGTTCGACCCGGCCGCCTGGGAGCCGGTGTCGGTGACCGCGTCCGGCGGCGGCAACTCGGTGCGCGTCACCGCGACGCCGGACCGGGTGAGCGTGTCCGGCGTGCCCGGCGCCACCGAGACCGCCTGCGCCGGCGGCGGCCGGCCGTACGGGGGCGGCGGAGCCACCGACTGCTCGATCACCTTCGACAAGTCCTCCGGCGGCCAGCCGGGCCAGCAGTGGCACTTCCAGGTCTCGCTGACCTGGAACGTGGAGGCGTTCGGGGCGGCGCTGGCCGGCCCGGCGACGGTCACCCGGACCGAGGGCCAGGCGCTGTTCGCGCTGGAGGCGCAGGCGGTCAACGGCGGCACCCCCGGCCGCTGAGCCGGTAGGCACGGAACGGTCCGGGCCGGCGGGCCCCCTCCACCCGCCGGTCCGGACCGGGTCTTTGTCCGTCACCAGCCGGTGTCGGCCTCGGGCCGGCGGCGGAGCCACAGGAGGAGCAGGCCGGCGCCCAGCGCCAGGCCGGTCAGCGCGCCGGCCAGCGGCAGCACCGGGAAGCCCTCGTCCACCGGGGCCGGGGCGACGTCGCCGGCGGCCGGGAGGTCGACCGGCTCGGTGCCGGCCGGGTCGGCGACCGGCGCGGGCGTCGCGGTCGGCTTCGGCGCCGTGGCGCCACCGGTCCCGCCGCCGCTCCCCTGGCCGGTGCCGCCACCGCCACCGCCACCGCCGCCGCCGGTGCCGGTGCCCGGGTCCGGCTCGGGGTCCGGGTCGGGCGTGGGCGTGGGGTCGTCCGGGTCGGGGTCCAGGACCCGGTCGGTCGGGCCGACCGGGTCCGGCTGCTGCGGGTCCGGGAAGACCGTCGGCGGCGCGATGTCGGTCGGGCCGACCGGGCCGACCGGCGGCTGCGGCGGCGGCTGGGACACCACGACGCCGGTCGGCCCGATCGGCGCGGCGGCGGCGTTGCCGCCGGCCAGCGGCACGATCGTGCCGGCGGCGGCGAGCACCAGTGCCACCCGGACGGCGTGCCGGCGGCGGTTGCGGCGGGCGGCCACCCGCGCGGCGGCGGCCCGGACGGCGTCGGCGCGGGCGGCGGTCATCAGCGCCGCGGCCTCCTCGGCGGCGGTCAGCGGCATCGGCTTCAGGGAGAGGCTGGTCTCGGCGGCCACGGCGGGCTCCTCGGCTCGGCGGGGGCTCGTTCGCCCCGCGGTCACCCGTAGGAGCCGCCGCCCGTCCCGCCGCCAACAGAAACTCGGCAGAGTTTTCCGGCCGTCCGAGGTGCCGCCGCCCGGCGGACGGCTCAGCCGGCGAGCGCGGCCACCGCGGTCACGAAGACCTCACCGATCCGCCGCGGGTCCGGCGCGGCGAACTGCAGGCCGTCGGTCACCTTCGCGATCTGGGCCAGCGCCGCCCCGTCCGCCCCGGAGCCGTACGCGAGCGTGACGATGTGCACCGGCTTCTGCGGGTCGTACCGCTGCTTGAGCTCGGCCAGCAGGGCGGGCAGCGTGATGCTGTCGGGGTCCTCGTTGCGCCCGTCGGTGATCACCACGAGCGTGTTGACCGCCCCGTCCCGGTACGCCTGCGTGGTGCTCCGGTAGGCGGCCAGGATGCTGTCGTAGAGCCCGGTCGCCGTCCGCGGCACCATCGCCCGGTACGCGGCGACCGAGGCGACCCGCCGGTCCGGGAAGCCGTTCACCGGCGACCCGGCCGGTCCGAGCGGGACCAGCACCCGGTAGTCGGCGTCGCCGTCCAGCTGCCGGGAGAACTCCCACAGCCCGATCGCGTCCCGGTCGTCGAAGAAGCCGAGCGCGGCCTGCGCGGCGGACCGGGCCACGTCCAGCCGGGACTTGCCGGTGCCGGGCACCGGCTCGGCCATCGAGCCGGACACGTCGAACAGGCCGAGCAGGGAGACCCGGCGGGTCAGCAGCCGCCAGGCGGTCCGGGCCGCGATCGGCCCGTCCAGCGCCCGCGGCGCGACCGGCGGCATCGGCTCCGGGGACAGCGCCTGGGTCGCGCTGGCCAGCTCCGGCCCGGCGGTCCCGTCCGCGCGGCGCAGCCCGTACGAGCCGAGCCGGTTCTGCACCGGCGCCGACCGCAGCCAGTCCCGGAAGTCGGCCGCGACCGCCTTGTCGTCGCCGTCCACCCAGCTGGCCGCCGGCACCACGAACGGGAAGTCGGCGGCCAGCTGCCCGCGCAGCGGGTAGCCGGCGCGCAGCACGATCGCCGGCAGGTCGCCGTTGTAGCGCCAGACGTCCTGCTCGTACGCGGCCAGCACGCCGACCTTGGACACCACGTCGGCGGTGGTGGTGACCCGGTTGAGCGGGGCCAGCAGCGCCGTCACCGTGGCCGGCGCGGACTGGACGGACCGGACCAGCCCGAGCAGACCCTGCCGGGCCTGCGGCCGCTCGAATGCCTTGGCCGTCACGTCCGGCGCCGGGGTGCCGGTCAGCGCGCCCACCGCGGCCACGACCAGGCTCGCGCCGAGCGAGGTGGTGCCCGGGTTGAGCGTGGACAGCTGGAAGCGGCCCCAGTCCGGCCGCTCCAGGCGCGGCTGACCCCAGCCGCGGGGGTCCCGGGTGAGCGAGACGATGTCGGACAGCGCCGGCTGGCCGCCCGGCTTGAGCCGGGACAGCGCGAGCAGCGCGTCGCTCGGCGCGGCCAGCACGATCGGCGAGGTGGCCACCGGCGGCGCCGGCGCGGCCAGCACCCGGGCGCTCTGCGGCCGGGCCCGCAGCAGGTTGAGCGACGTGGTCGACTCCGGGATCCACACGTCCGGCGGCGAGCCGGCGCCCGGGAACGGCACCGGCTGCAGCGCCTGCTGGGCCTGGTCGACGGTCAGCGGCCGGACCCGGACGGCAGCGCAGCGGCCGGCCACCAGGCGGCTCTCGTCGGTGTACGAGCGGGCCAGCTCGGTCAGCCAGGACACCGCGGCCGGGTCGGTGCCGACGCTCAGCGTGGTGGTCGGGCCGGCGCAGCCGGCGGCCGGGGCGGACGATCCGGCCGACAGGGTCCGCACGGTGACGACCGACGCACCGACGACCAGCAGGACGAGCAGGCTGAGCAGCAGCGGCTCACGGCCGAGTTGCCACGGTACCCGCCTGCTGTGTCGTCCCACCTGCTGCGTCGTCCCATCGGTGTCGCCACTGTCCGGGCCCGCCAGGGTCAGCGGCGAGCGGAGGTGCCGGCAGCGGGAGCCTGAACGCCCGACCGGGTGCTTGTCAATGGACGAGGGAGGAGGTATCGGACCGGCTCGACGTAGTAACTGAGGGTGACCGCATTGGTGCTCACCGGCACTGGGTCGCCGACCCCCGCAGGCGGCCGGCTTGACGGCGGACCGTGGTGATCGGCGCCACAGAACGCACCCCTTCGTCCTGGTGAGGGCCACCACTGCGGCTACGCGGCGTTACTCCGTCCGGGGGGAAAGTGGATCAGAGGTTGGCCACCGAGCGTCTCCGGTCCGTACGATCCCTGCTGTTTGCCCGCCGGGCCACCCCGCGACCGGCACCGTCCTGTCCCCCGACCCTCAGGGAGCCATCGCGTCGTGACAGACGTGCGCCATGACGGGGGGAGAGCCGGTCCCGGCCGGGACACCTGGGTCGAGCCAGGGCAGGATCTCGATGCGCTGCTGACCTCCTGGGGTGCGGCGCAGGACGGCCCGTTCAAGGGCGGGCGGCACACCGCGGGGGATCGGCCGGGAGGCTACGCACCGGTGAGCCTCGGTCCGCCAGGCGACACGCCGGGCTGGTCCCCGGGAGGGGCGAGCTGGCCGGGCGACGCCGGCCCGGACGCCCCGCGCACCGGTCGCCGCCGCGCGCCGGAGCCCGCCGACGCGGGCGGTGCCGACACCGCGGCCTGGTCCGCCGGCCGGCACGTCGCCCCGGACTCCGCGGCCGCCGGTCCGCACACACCGGCCTGGTCCCCCGGTGCCCACCACCCCGGAGAGCCCGGGCGGCGGTTGGACGGGGGACCGGCGTCCTCCGGAGAGCCCGGCGGCGTGGACGGGGACCGGGTCCTCCGGAGAGCCCGGGCGGCTGGACGGGGGACCGGCGTCCTCCGGAGAGCCCGGGCGGCGGCTGGGCCGGGGACCGGCGTCCTCCGGAGAGCCCGGGTGGGGGCTGGGCCGGGGACCGGCGTTCCGCGGACCCGTACGGTGGCGGCCCGGTCGACGGCCCGAGCTGGCCGGCCGAGCGGTCCGGCGGCCGCCGGCGGGCGCCGGACCCGCGACGACGGCGGCCCGCCGACCGCGTACTGGCCGGCCGGCGCCGACCCGGACGACACCGGCGGCCGCCGGGCCCGCCCCGACCACGTGCCGCCGCCGGCCTGGGCCGCCTCGGTCGGCCGCGCACCGGTCGCCCCTGCGCCGAACGGTCCCGGGCCGACGGCGCCGGCCGCCGCGCTGCACCAGGCGCTGCTCACCCCGCCGCCCACCAGCCGGGCCGTGACCCCGCCCTCGCTCGCCGACACCGGCGAGTACGCCCAGTGGCTCAGCTCCGGCGCGCCGGCCGGCGTCGCCGTCCTCGACCGGCCGCGGCTCGGCGAGCACGACCTGCTGACCCACGACCCGTACGGCGGCTACACCGACGACCCGGACACCTGGAGCCGGAGGCCCCGGACGACCTGGGCCCGCCGCGCCGCCGGCACCGCGCCGGCGCCCGCCGGCCGCGCCCGCGCTGGCTGCGCATCCTCGGCTGGGTCGGCGCCTTCGTCGGCGTGCTGATCGTGGCCGGCGGCAGCTACGGGCTCTACCAGTACCACCAGCTGTCCGGGAACATCCGCCGCGTCGACGCGCTCGCCCCCGGCGACGCCGCCATCCGGGACGCGGCCAAGCAGCTGGACGCGGAAAACTACCTGCTCATCGGCTCCGACACCCGCTCCGGCGCGAACGGCAAGTACGAGGACAACGCCGGCCAGGTCACCGGCGAGCGGTCGGACACCACGATCCTGGCCCACCTCTCGCCCAACCGGGAGAAGGCGGTCCTGGTCAGCTTCCCGCGCGACTCCTGGGTGCGGCTGCCGGCCTGCAAGGACCGCCAGGGCACGCTGGTGGCCGAGCGGGACGGCCAGTTCAACGAGGCGTTCGCCACCGGCGGGCCGGCCTGCACGGTGCTCGCCGTGCAGAAGCTCACCGGCATCAAGATCAACCACTACGTGCAGGTCGACTTCACCGGCTTCAAGACCATGGTGGACGCGGTCGGCGGGGTGCCGATCTGCAGCACCACGCCGCTGCGGGACTCGGAGAGCGGGCTGCGGCTCGCCGCCGGCACCAGCACGCTCAAGGGCGAGCAGGCGCTGGCGTACGTGCGCGCCCGGTACGGCATCGGCGACGGCTCCGACCTCGGCCGGATCCAGCGCCAGCAGCGCTTCCTCGGCGCGATGGTGCGCAAGGCGACCAGCACCAAGCTGCTGGTCAACCCGGTCGCGCTGACCCGCTTCCTGGGCGCCGCGACCAAGTCGCTCACCCTGGACCGGGCCACCTCGTTCGGCGACCTCAAGACGCTGGCCGACCAGCTGCGCGACCTCGACCCGAAGCGGGTCAGCTTCCTCACCGCGCCGATCGCCAACCCGGCCTACAACCCGCCCGGCTTCCCGGAGCCGCCGCCCGGCCGCGGCGGCAGCAAGGTGCTGCTCGACGAGACCGCCGGCCGCAAGCTGTGGGACTCGATCATCAACGACAAGCCGGCCCCGCCGAAGACCGGCGCGACCCCGTCCACCGCCCCGAAGGCCAACGTGCTGACCGTGGCGCCGGAGGACGTCACCGTCCGGGTGCTCAACGGGGTCGGCATCGACGGGCTGGCCCGCAAGGTCGGCGGCGAGCTGGCCAGCGCCGGCTTCCGGCTGGTGGAGCCGACCAACGGGCCGAAGACCACCACGACCACGGTCCGGTACGGGCCCGACCAGGCCGCCGCGGCCAAGACGCTCGGCGCGGCGGTGCCGGGTGCGGTGCTGCAGCCGGACGCCGGCGCGACCCTCGACCTGGTGGTCGGCGACAACTACACCGGCGTGGTCACGGTCAAGCCGGGCGACCCGGCGACCGCCAAGCCGGCCGCCGCCCCCAAGAAGACCCCGACCAAGCCTGCCGTTCCCGCCGTCACCGCCGCCGACGCCCGCTGCACCTGACCCCGCCCCCCCCCGCCCGACGATCACGTTTGCGCGCTGGGTCGTCGGCGGCCGGCGTGTCGGGACGGCGTGTCGCACGCGCCAGCGCGCAAACGTGATCATCCGCGGGGCGGACGGTGCGCGGGGTGGACGGTGCGCGGGGTGGACGGTGCGCGAGGTGATCGTCAGCGGCGGCGGGCGGTGGCGGGGAGGGGCCAGTCGGTGGTGAGGGTGCCGTCGGGAGGGAGCCGGGCCCACTGGTCGCCGAGGGCGCGGAGCTCGTCGACGGCGCGGGGGAGGACGTCCGCCGGCCACGGCGGAGGTCCCGGGCGCCGGGAGCCCCAGGCGTCGGCCAGCGCCCGGGCCGCGGTCGGCCGGTCCTGGTCGACGCCCTGCTGGACCACGTACGCGAGCAGCTCGGCGATGGCGATCTCGTCCTTGTTGGCCTTGAGCAGCGCCGCGGACCGGGCCTTGTCGTCGTGCCGCCGCCGGCCGGCGACCACCTCGACGCTGCCGAAGAGCACGCCGCCGGCCAGGCTGCCCCACACCCCGCGCTCCACCCGGAACGCCCGCTCCGCGACCAGGTGCGCGAGGTCGTGCGGGATCCGGTGCTTCCGGTCGTACGACCGCATCCGCACGGTCACCCCGTCCGGCCGGACGAACTCCGCCGTCGACCCCCCGCCCGCCTGCCGCGTGAACGTGACCCGCATGCCTCCAGGCTGCCCGCCGCGCCGGGAGCCGGCGAGCGGTTTTCCGCCGCCGGTCGGCCGCGCCGGCGCCGGTCGACGCCGCCGCCGGTCGGCCGCCGCCGGTCGGCCGGCGCCGGTCAACCCGGTCGTGGCCGTGCTGCTGGGCTGGCTGCTGCTCGGCGAGGCGGTGTCCGCCCGGACCGGCGTGGCCACCGCGGTCATGTCGCCGCCGTCGCGCTCATCGTGACCAGCTCCACCGACCGCCGCTGAGCGACCTACCCGAAGCGGCCGGTGATGTAGTCCTCGGTCCGCTTGTTGGACGGGTTGGAGAAGATCTTCTGGGTGTCGTCCATCTCGATCAGGCGGCCCGGCTGACCGACCCCGTTGAGGTTGAAGAAGCCGGTCCGGTCGCTGACCCGGGCGGCCTGCTGCATGTTGTGGGTCACGATCACGATGGTGTAGTGATCCTTCAGCTCGCTGATCAGGTCCTCGATCGCGAGCGTGGAGATCGGGTCCAGGGCGGAGCAGGGCTCGTCCATCAGCAGCACCTGGGGCTCGACCGCGATCGCCCGGGCGATGCACAGCCGCTGCTGCTGCCCCCCGGACAGGCCGGCGCCCGGCTTGGGCAGGCGGTCCTTGACCTCCTCCCAGAGGTTCGCCCTGCGCAGCGACCGCTCCACCACCTCGTCCAGCATCGACTTGCGCTGCCGGCCGGCGAGCTTCAGTCCGGCCACCACGTTGTCGTAGATCGACATGGTCGGAAACGGGTTGGGCTTCTGGAAGACCATGCCGATGGTGCGGCGGACGTTCACCGGGTCGACCTGCGAGCCGTAGATGTCCTCGCCGTCGAGCAGCACCTTGCCCTCGACCCGGGCGCCCGGGATCACCTCGTGCATGCGGTTGAGGGTGCGCAGGACGGTCGACTTGCCGCAGCCGGACGGCCCGATGAAGGCGGTCACGCTGCGGGGCTCGATGGTCATCGACACGTCCTCGACCGCCTTGAACGTGCCGTAGAAGATGTCGACCCCCGAGACGTCGATGCTCTTGGCCATCCCAGGTCTCCTAACCGCGGACCCGGGCGAACCGGGCGATGAGTCGGGCCAGCAGGTTCAGCAGGCCGATGATGATGATCAGCACCAGCGCGGCGCCCCAGGCGCGCTGGAAGGCCGGCGACTCGGTGTTGCCGACGGCGACCCGGAACTGCTCGTAGATGAAGGTCGGCAGCGAGGCCTGGGGGACCTGTTCGGTCTGCCCGGCGAAGGGGTTCCACTCGATCCGCTGGTTGAGCCCGACCAGCAGCAGCAGCGGCGCGGTCTCGCCGGCGATCCGGGCGACGCCCAGCATGACGCCGGTGACGATGCCGGCCATCGCGGTGGGTAGCACCACCCGCAGGATCGTGCGCCACTTCGGCACGCCCAGCGCGTACGACGCCTCCCGGAGATCGTCGGGCACCAGCTTGAGCATCTCCTCGGTCGACCTGATCACGATCGGCAACATGAGTATGAACAGCGCGAGGGAGCCGGCGAAGCCCGACTTCTGGAAGCCGAGCGCGAGGATCCAGAAGGCGAAGATGAACAGGCCGGCCACGATGGACGGCACGCCGGTCATGACGTCCACGAAGAAGCTGATCAGCCGCGCGAGCGGACGCCGTCCGCCGTACTCGACCAGGTAGACCGCGGCGAGGATGCCGATCGGGGCCGCCAGCAAGGTCGCCAGCAGCGACTGGATCAGCGTGCCGATGATCGCGTGGTAGATGCCGCCGCCCGGACCCTCCGGGTTGATCCGGAACATCGACGACAGCAGGAAGTCGCTGGACAGGACGCCGATGCCTTCCTTCACCGTGTACCAGGTGATCAGCACCAGCGGGAGCGCGGCGAGGAAGAAGGCGACGTAGACCAGCGTCGTGAACAGCCGGTCGAACGCCTGCCGGCGGCCCTCCACCCAGAAGCTGAGCATGGTCTGGGCCACGACGTAGAGCAGCGCGGCGACGACGACGAAGCCGGCGGTGCCGGCGAAGCCGGTGGTGGCGAACAGCAGCAGCGTGACGGCGAGGACGGCCACGCCCAGCACCGGCAGCGCGTACGCGGGCAGCTTCTGCCCGGCCAGGCCGCCGTCGAAGTCGGGCGGTGCGGGGCGGTCGACGACGGCCACGGCTCAGGCCTCCCTCTGCCGGCGGATGATCATGCCGGCCGTGAAGTTCACCGCGAGGGTGATCAGGAACAGGCAGAGCCCCGAGAAGATCAGCGCGTTGGTGCCGATCTCGCCGGCCTCGCCGTACTTCAGCGCGATGTTCGAGGCGAAGGTGACGCCGCCGCTCTCGGTGATGTGCAGGTTGATGTCGTAGACCGCGGCCAGGATGAGGGTGACGGCCAGCGTCTCGCCCAGCGCCCGGCCGAGGCCGAGGATGGAGGCCGACACGACCCCGGCCCGGCCGAACGGGATCACCGACGTCCGGATCATCTCCCAGCGGGTCGCGCCGAGCGCCAGCGCGGCCTCGACCTGGTCGCGCGGCACCTGCCGGAACACCTCCCGCGAGATCGACGAGATGATCGGCAGGATCATGATGGCGAGCACGACGCCGGCGGTGAACGGCGACAGGTTGGTCGGCTCGTTGGTCGGCTGGTAGTCGAAGATCACCGTCCAGCCGAACCAGCGGTCCAGCCACAGCGTCAGGCCGGTCATGTTCTTCGCCAGGAAGGCGAAACCCCACAGGCCGAAGACGATCGACGGCACCGCGGCGAGCAGGTCGACGAAGTAGCCGAACGTCTGGCTGGCCCGCCGCGGCGCGTAGAAGGTGATGTAGAGAGCGACGCCGATCGCCACCGGCACCGCCATGATCATCGCCAGGATCGACGTCACCAGCGTGAAGTAGAGCAGCGCCGCGATGCCGAACCGCGACGGGTCCTGGTCCGGGAACCACTGCTGGAAGGTCAGGAAGTTGACGGTGTTCTCCCGCAGCGCCGGGACCGACCGGTAGACCAGGAACACCGCGATCGCCGCCATGACGAGGAGCACGGTGGCTCCGGCCACCATTGCCAGGCCGCGGAAGACCCGGTCGCCGGGCCGGATCGATGCGCCGCTGATGTCCGAGGCGACCGGCGGTCCCGTCACCGACGGTGTGCTGGCACCGCCGAGGGTCGGCTGCTCACTCATGTGTCGCGCTCCTCTCGCACGGGCGCGCCCCGCCGCCGTCCGGCGGCGAGGCGCACCCGGTGCGTCGCGTCCTGCTCTCAGGCGGCGCTGAGCCCGTCGACCGCGGCTGCGACCTTGCTCCGGAGCTCGGGCGGCAGGGAGACATACCCGATCTTGTCGAGCGCCTGCTGGCCGGCGTCGCTGATCTGGTAGGCCAGGAAGCTCTTGACCAGCTTGGCCTGCTCGGCCGGCAGGCCCTCGGTGCAGGTGATCTGGTAGGTCGCCAGGATCGCCGGGTAGGCCCCCGCCTCCTTCAGCCCGTAGTCGATGCTGAAGACCAGGTCACCGGCGTCCTCCTTGAGCTCGGCGGCGGAGATCGCCTTGCCGACGGACTCGGAGCTGATCTCGACCCCACCGCTGCCCGTGTCGATGAGGGCGACGCTCAGGTCGTTCTTCACCGCGTCCGGGTTGTCGACGTAGCCGACGGCGCCGTCGGTGCCCTTGACCTGCTGGACCATCGCGCCGGAGTCGGCCGCACCCTGACCGCCCTTGGCCGGCCAGGCCTGGTCCGGCTCGTACGGCCAGGCGGCCTTGTCCTGCGCGGCGAGGAACTTGGTCAGGTTTTCCGTGGTGCCGGAGTCCGAGGCCCGGTGCACCGGGGTGATCGTCGTGGCCGGCAGCGTCACGCCCGGGTTGGCCTTGGCGATCGCCGGGTCGTTCCACGTGGTGATCTTGTTGTCGAAGATCTGGCCGATCAGCGTCGGGGTCAGCGTCAGCTTGTCCACGCCCTTGACGTTGTACGCCACCGCGATCGGGGTGAGCACCGTCGGCAGGTCGACCGCCTTGCCCGGCTCGCACCGGGTGTTGGCCTGGGTCT
Organism: uncultured Actinomycetota bacterium; assembly: GCA_963849885.1. GTDB lineage: Bacteria > Actinomycetota > Actinomycetes > Mycobacteriales > CADCTP01 > CADCTP01. Next base: position 116,735 of record CAWKIV010000010.1, read on the forward strand.
TCTGCTCCTCCTTCAGGGCGGAGTCGGAGCCGGCCAGCGGGACCTGCTTCTGGATGAACTGGGTCCGGCCGTTGCCCGATCCCTGGCTGTCATAGTTGATCGCCGCGCCCGAGCAGGCGTTCTGATAGGTATCGATCCAGGCCGTGTAAGCGCCCTTCTGGGCGCTGGAGCCGGCCGCGCTCAACTGGCCGTCGGCGCAGTCGATGCCGGCGGCGTTGCCGCCCGAGGTGGACCCCCCACCACCGCCGGTGTCGCCCTCGTTGTCTGAGCCGCAGGCGCTGAGCGCGAGCACGCCCACGACGAGGCCGGCGACGAGGCCGTGCCGCTGGAGCTTCACGTACGTTCCCTCCGAAGGGTCGGTCTGCAATCGTTCGGTGGTTGCAGAGCGCACGGTAGGGACGGCAGGTTGCGCGGTGGCCGGGGGTCGGTGAACGCAGCCTGAACTCATCGCCAGCACGGCTGGAACCGCCGGCCACGCCGGGGTGTCACAGCGGTGAACGAGCCTACGGACGCGGACGAGCGCGGCGGAACTGGACGTCCGCGTCCCACTTGCGGAAGCCGAGCCCCTCGTACAGCCGGACCGCCCGGGTGTTGGACTCGTCCACGTAGAGCAGCACCTGGGAGAGCCCGCGGCCGCGCAGGTGGCGCAGCCCGGCCACGGTCAGCGCCGGGCCGAGCCGGAGGCCGCGGGCGGACGGGTCGACGCCGAGCACGTACACCTCGCCGATCGGCGGGCGGCCGGCATGCACCTTGGTCCAGTGGAAGCCGGCCAGCTCGCCGGAGTCGACCCGCTCGGCGAGCAGGAAGCCGGCCGGGTCGAACCAGGGCTCGGCCTCCCGCGCCTCGACGTCGGCGACCGTCCAGCCGCCCTGGTCGGGGTGGTCGGCGAAGGCCCGGTTGTTCACCTCCACCCAGGCCGCCTCGTCCGCCCCGGGCCGGAACGGGCGCAGCCGGATGCCGGCCGGCATCGGCTCGGCCGGGATGTGCGAGAGCAGGGACCGGCGCAGCTGCCAGAGCACCCGCTCCTCGACGTAGCCGCGGCCGTGCGCCAGCGCGACCGCGGGCGAGTGCCGCCCGTGCGCCCACAGCCGGAGCCGGCCGTCCGTGCTCGCCGCCTCCAGCGTCTCCACCAGCGCGGCGCCGACGCCCCGGCCGCGGTGCTCGGGGTGCACGGCCAGCTCGGCGCTGGCGCCGGCGACCACGTCGGTGACGTCCAGGTGGGCGTAGCCGGCCAGCTCACCCGCCCGGCGGGCCAGGAAGTGCCGGGCCCGCGGGTCCCGCGCGTGCTCGAGGTCGAGCAGCACCGGCTCGGACACCGGGGTCACCCCGTCGGCGTCGGTCGCGGCGGCCAGCAGCGCCAGCACCTCGGCCACCTCGCCGGCGTCGGGCGGCTGCCGCTCGGCGATCTCCACCCCGGTGGGCGCGCCGCCCGGTCGGCGGGCGCCCTCGTCGATCACGCGCCGACAGTACCCACCGTTGTCGTCTCCATGCCCGGCGCGGGCGTCGGGGGCTGCCGGACGAACTTGTAGCCGACGTTGCGCACGGTGCCGATCAGCTGCTCGTGCTCGGGGCCGAGCTTGGCCCGCAGCCGGCGGACGTGCACGTCCACCGTGCGGGTGCCGCCGTAGTAGTCGTAGCCCCAGACCTCCTGCAGCAGCTGGGCCCGGGAGAAGACCCGGCCCGGGTGCTGGGCCAGGAACTTCACCAGCTCGAACTCCTTGTACGTCAGGTCGAGCGACCGGCCGCGCAGCCGGCAGGTGTACGTCGTCTCGTCGATGGCCAGGTCGCCGGCGCGGATCACGCCGCCCTCGCCCGGCGCGCTGGCCGCGGCCCGGCGGGTCACCGCGAGCCGCAGCCGGGCCTCCAGCTCGGCCGGGCCGGCGGTGTCCAGCAGCACGTCGTCGACGCCCCAGTCCGCCGCCACCGCGGCCAGCCCGCCCTCGGTGAGCACGGCCAGCACGGGCACCGGGACGCCGGTGGTCTGCAGCAGCCGGCACAGCCCGCGGCCCTCGGCCAGGGTGTGCCGGGAGTCGACCAGGACCACGTCGCCGGGCGGAGTGTCGATCAGCACGCTGACGTCCGGGCTGACCACCCGGACGGAGTGCGTCAGCAGGCCCAGCGCGGGCATCACCTCGGCCGTGGGCTGTGACGCTGACGTCATCAGCAGCAGATCCACGGACACCTCCACTGTCGATGGTGCGGGTGGTGGGGAGAGGCGTCGTCGGCTCGACACCGAGGATAACCCGGTAGGAATCGATTCAGCCATCCGATCCGCGCCGGAAGCGGTGGGCTGCGCTGCACATCACACCTGGTCAGGCTGGCACGATGCGGCAGTGAGCCGACATGCCGCGCCGCGGGGCCGGCGTGGCCGTGCCCGCGCCGCCGGGCAGCCGCCCGCCGCGCCACCGGCCGGCGCGTCGCACCCCGGCGGCCCGCCGCCCGGTGCGCCGCCGTCCGGCGGCCCGCGGCCGGCCGCGTCGTGGACCGGCCAGCCCGGCCCGTCCGGCCACCCCGGCCCGTCCGGCCACCCCGGCCCGGCCGGCCCGGCCGGTCTGTCTGGTCCGGCCGGTCCGTCTGGGCCGGCCGGCCCGCGCGGCGTCGGGGTCGGCGCGGGTCCGGTGGGGGCGGCGCCGGTCGCGGCGCTGCCGCCGGGGGCGGTGCGGCGGGCGCACCTGCTGGCCGCGCTGCTCGCCGCCGCCCTGGCCGCCGGCGTCCTGCTCGCGACCCGGTGGGAGCGGCCCGGCGTGCTGGTCGCGGTGGCCGTGCTGCAGGTGTTGCTGGTGCCGGCCTGGGTGTACGGCACCGCGCTGCCCGGCCGGATCGGCGGCACCCTGCTCGGCCTCGGCGCCGCCGCGGCCGCCGACACCGCGCTGGTCGTGCGCGACCGGGTGTCGCTGCTGGCGCTGCTGGGCGTGCTCGCCCTGGTGCTGCCGGCGCTGGTGGTGCACCAGCTGACCCGCGGCGTGGTGCGGGTCCGGGTGGCCGAGTCGCTGGCCGGCATCGCCCTGCTGCTGACCGCCGTGGTCGGCCTGGCCACGCTCATCGCGCTGGCGCGGGCGGTGGACGGGCCGCGGCTGGTGGCCGCGCTGGTGGCCGGCGCCGGCGCCGGCCTCGCGGTGGCCCGCCTGGTCGACGCGGTGGCGCCGGCGCCGCGGCTCGCCGACGACGTCGCGCACGGCCTGCTCGCCGTGCTCGCCGCCGGGCCGGCCGGGGCCGCGGCCGGTGCGCTGCTCGCCGGCGACGCCCGGCACCTGGACGCCGCCGGCGGCGCCCTGCTCGGCGCGGTCGTCGCGGTGCTGGCCGCGCTGGTCACGGTCGGCATCGGCTACGTCGCCGCCACCGTGCCGGAGCCGCGGCGGGCCACCTCGCCGGCGCTGGCGTACCTCGGGGTGGTGGTGCCGCTCGCCTTCGCCGCCCCCGTCGGCTACCTGGTGGCCCTCGCTGTGGCAGGGTGACCCGCCGTGCGCCGCCTGCTGATCGCGCTGGTCGTCCTCGCCGCCCTGCTGGTCGTCGCCGACCGCGTCGGGGTGGTGCTGGCCCAGCGCGCGCTGGCCAACCAGATCCGCACCGAGCTGCAGCTGGACCAGACGCCGGAGGTGAGCATCCGCGGCGTCCCGTTCCTCACCCAGGCGCTCAGCGGGTCGTACCGGGAGGTGCGGGTGAAGCTGCCGGACGTGGACTCCGGCGCGCTGCAGAACATCGGCGTGGACGCCAAGCTGGTGGGGGTCCGGGCGCCGCTCGGCGACGTGCTGCGCCGGCAGCTGGACGAGGTGCCGGTGGACCGGATCACCGGTGACCTCACCATCGGCTACGCCGAGCTGGCCCGGGCCAGCGGCATCGCCGGGCTGCGGATCACCCGGGACGGGGACTCGCTGCGGCTGTCCGGCTCGGTGCCGGTGCTCGGCCAGCAGGTCGACGCGAGCGCGGTCGGCCGGGTCGAGGTGGCCGGCAACGACATCGTGATCACCGCCGACCAGGCCGAGATCGCCGGCGTCGAGGTGCCGCAGACCGCGCTGGACATCGCCGCCCGGCTGCTGTCCTTCCGGGTCTCGCCGAGCGGGCTGCCGCTGTCGCTGCGGATCACCGGCCTGCGCATCGGGGACTCCGCTCTCGAGGTCACCGCCGTGTCCGACGACGCGGTGCTGCGCCGCGAGGAGCTGCCGGCCGGCGGCTGACCACCGGAGTCGCGAGCCCCTTACCGCCGCGGGGCCGGCTGCTAGTCTCGGGGCCATGAGCATGCTGCTCACGCAACGCCGCGCGGTCGACCTGTGCCGCGTGGGCAGCTGCCAGTGTCGCCAGCGCTGAGACCCCGCGCCCCCGACACCGCTCGCCCCCTGCCCCTGCCTCGTGCGGGCCCAGGCGGCCACGTCCAGTTCACCATGACCCACGATCCAAGGGAGGTCCCCGGCATGAGCCGTGCGGACGTGCTCGTCAACGCCGAGTGGGCCGAGCAGCGCCTCGGCCAGCCCGGCATCGTCTTCGTCGAGGTCGACGAGGACACCAGCGCCTACGACAAGGGCCACATCGCCGGCGCCGTCAAGCTCGACTGGAAGAGCGAGCTGCAGGACCCGGTGCGCCGCGACTTCATCGACAAGGAGCAGTTCGAGAAGCTGCTGTCGGCGAAGGGCGTCGCCAACGACGACACCGTCGTGCTCTACGGCGGCAACAACAACTGGTTCGCCGCGTACGCGTACTGGTACTTCAAGCTGTACGGCCACCGCGAGGTCAAGCTGCTCGACGGCGGCCGGAAGAAGTGGGAGCTGGACTCCCGCGAGCTGACCGAGGAGGTCCCGCAGCGGCCGGCGACCCAGTACACCGCCGGCGAGCAGGACGGCTCCATCCGCGCCTTCCGGGACGAGGTGCTCGCCGCCATCGGCCAGCAGAACCTGGTCGACGTCCGGTCGCCGGACGAGTTCGCCGGGCGGCTGTTCGCCCCGGCGCACCTGCCGCAGGAGTCCTCGCAGCGCGCCGGCCACATCCCGACCGCGGTCAACGTGCCGTGGTCGAAGGCGGCCAACGAGGACGGCACCTTCCGCACCGACGACGAGCTGCGCAAGCTCTACACCGAGGCCGGCGTCGACCCGGGCCAGGACACGATCGCGTACTGCCGGATCGGCGAGCGGTCCAGCCACACCTGGTTCGTCCTGCACGAGCTGCTCGACCAGCCGAACGTGAAGAACTATGACGGCTCCTGGACCGAGTACGGCTCGCTGGTCGGCGTGCCGATCGAGAAGGGCTGAGCCGTGTGCGGTGCCCCTGCCCAGGACGACACGCTCGACCGGACGCTCCCGTCGAACGTCGACCCGGCGACCGCGAGCATCATCCAGGGCCGCGTGGTCCGGGACGGTGAGCCGGTGGCGGCGGCGTACGTGCGGCTGCTCGACCGCGGCGGTGAGTTCACCGCCGAGGTGGTGTCCAGCGCGACCGGGGTGTTCCGGTTCTTCGCCGCTCCCGGCCGGTGGACGGTCCGGGCGCTGGCGCCCGGCGCCAGCGGCTCGCAGGACGTCGAGGCGGGCGTCGGCTTCACCGACACCCGGGTCGAGATCGGCTGACCGGCGACCGGCCCCGCGGGACGTCCCGCGGGGCCGGGGCCCGGCCGGGGCCGGGCCGCCCGCTCAGGGCTGCAGCCAGCCCCACCGGCGCAGCGCCGGGACGTAGACCTTGGTCATGCCGGCCCGGTGCGACCGCGTCGGCCGGATCTGCCAGCCGGCGAAGACGTTGCCGATGACGAAGCGGTTGGCCGCGTCCCGCAGCGTCGCGTTGTGGGTGATCCGCCGCTTCGCCGCCGGGATCGCGCCGTGCGCCGGCCGCCAGTCCACCGCCCGCCAGTACGGCGCGAACTGGCTGCGCCCGGACAGGATCCGCTTCGGCATCGGCCGGCCGGCCGGGTAGCTGATCGGGCGGGTCTCCCACCGCCCGTTGTGGAAGATCTGGTAGCTGGCGGTCTGCCCGACCGACGGGCCGATGCAGCTGCTGTCGGTGACGAAGCCCCACCACGGGAAGCCCTTGGCGTGCCCGGCCGGGTCGGACACCGCCGCCACCCGGGACGTCACGTTGTAGCGCCAGTTGATGGTGCCGCCGGCCGGGATCGTCCACCGCCGGTCGCCCGGGTTGCGCGGGTAGTTGGCCTGGATCGTGCAGTCCTTCACCGCGTGGTAGCGGACGATCAGGATCCGGCGGTGGCCGCGGACGTCGCCCTCCTGCGGTCCGGCGGCGGCCGCCGCCCCACCGGGGGACTCGCCGGGGCGCCCCGACCCGCGGCCGGCCGGCCGATGCCACACTGATCACCGGTGGGACGAGTGCGACGGAGGCTGCCGCGGTGGCGGACAACAAGACCGGCCCGCTGACCTCGACGCTGAGGTCGGCCGCCTTCCTGCTCCTCGGCGCGATCGCCGCGGCCGCGCTGACCAAGTGGGTGGCGCCGGACCGGGACGTCGCCGGCGACGACGCGTTCTACGGGATGGTGGTCGGCCCGCAGGTCGACGTCGACCGGGCCATCCCGAAGCTCGGCGCGCTCGGGGTCAACACGGTCCGGTTGCGGGTGGACGTCAAGGACTGGGGCCGCCCGGCCGCCAACACCGGCTCCCCGGCGTACGACGGCGCGCTGGACCAGGCGCCCGCGCTGGAGAAGCAGGGCTTCCGGGTGGTGCTGCAGGTCAACAGCGAGGGCGGCGCGATGCCGTCGTACCAGTCGTCCCGGGCGGTCTTCGACTGGCTGATGAAGCGGCCGGGCGCGGCCTCGGTCGACGTGGTCGAGGTGCTCGGCCCGGTCACCGAGCAGGCGGCGAACGCGGACGCGTTCAGCACCTCGCTGACCCGGGCCCAGCAGGCCCAGCGGTACGTCGACGGCCCGCTCAAGGCGGCCTGGGAAGTGGTGCACCAGAACGCCGGGAAGAAGGTGCTCGGCGGCGCCTTCACCCCGTGGCAGCAGGCCCAGGACCGGCGCAACACCGGGGCCTGGACGCTCGCGGTGACCGAGGCGTACGTCAAGGCCGGCTACCTCGACCGGGTCGACTACGCCGGCTTCCACCCGGACCAGCCGACCGCGGCGGCGCAGGAGTCGTGGGTCGCGCGGGCCGCGACGCTGCTCGGGGAGAAGCCGATCTGGGTGTCGGAGTGGCAGCTCACCCGCAGCGCCTTCCCCGACGACGCGGCGTACGTGGCCGCCATGGGCACCTCCGCGGCCGCGCTGCACGGCGAGCTCGGCACCGCCTGCTACTCCGGCTTCACCGAGGAGGAGGGCGTGGTGCCGGTGACCCAGGGCGGGTTCGGCGGCTACCGCGAGGAGGACCCCGCGTTCGACGCGTACCGCGACTGGCCCAAGTCCTAGGCGCGCCCTAGTAGACGAGCGCCTGGGCGCCGTCGGCGAGCGCCTCCTCGACGAAGGTCGACGCCCCGGCGATCCGCACCCCGGGCAGGACGTCGTCCGGCCCGATGCCGCGCCGGGCCGCGCACTGCGTACACAGCGTGACCTGGCCGATCGCGAGCACCGCGTCCCGCAGGTCGGCCAGCGGGGCCGCGTGCGGCAGGGTGAAGTCCTCCGCCCGGCCGGGCAGCGCCAGCCAGGCCGACTCCCCGGTCAGCCAGAGCGAGGTCGGCACCCCGGCGGCGACCGCGGTCGCCGCCACCGTGAAGGCCTGGCTGCACCGCTCCGGCGCGTCGGCGCCGGCGGTGACCTTGACGACCAGCGAGCGGGCCATACCCGTCATCCTAGGGACGCGCCGGCCGGCCGGCGGCGGCCGGCGGCCGCCCTAGGATCGCGGGATGGCCGCGCCGAGCTGGACCGACCTGCCGATCCCGGACGAGACCGCCGACCTGCGCTCCGGGCCGGACCTGCACCCGGCCCTGCTGCCGCTGCTCCCGCTGGTCGGCACCTGGCGCGGCACCGGCAAGGGCGGCTACCCGACGATCGAGGACTTCGACTACGGGCAGCAGGTCGTCTTCGCGCACGACGGGCGCGGCGTGCTCCGGTACGAGTCGCGCGCCTGGCTCCTCGGCCCGGACGGCGAGGTGCTCCGGCCGGCCGCGCGGGAGACCGGCTGGTGGCGGCCGGGCGGCGCGGACGGCGAGCTGGAGGTGCTGCTCGCCCACCCGACCGGCATCGTCGAGGTGTACGTGGGCCGCGCCACCGGCCCGACCCGGTGGGAGCTGAGCACCGACGTGGTCGCCCGCACCGGCACGGCCAAGGAGGTCACCGGCAACCACCGGCTGTACGGGATCGTGGAGCGGGCGCTGCTCTACGCGGTCGACATGGCCGCCGTCGGCCAGCCCCTCCAGCCCCACCTGTCAGCCCGCCTCGAGCGCGTCGGCGGCTGACCCGTCCCCACCCGGCCCGCCCCGCCCCCGCCCCCGCGGCCGACTGAGAAGTCCCGCGGCCGCCTGACGCGGCGCTAGCTGCTCAGTCGGGCGGCGGGGTGGTCAGTCGGGTGGCGGGGTGGCAGTCGGGCGCGGACTGCGGTCGGCGATTGGCTCCGGGTCGGGAGCGGCTGGTAGGAACGTGCGCGTGAGGAGACCGGTGCGCCGCGCGGCGGGCGTGCTCGCGGCGGCCGCGCTGGTCGGCGCCGCGGCGGCCTGCAGCGGCGAGCCGGCGGCGGCGCCGACCACCCCGGCCGGCAGCCCGACGGCGGATGCCGCGCCCCTGCAGCGGGCCCTGCTCACCGTGACCGACCTGCCGCTCGGCTTCCAGGCCCAGGACGGCACCCCGGACGCGACCGCGCTCGGCTGCGCCGGCGTCGACCAGGTCTACCTGCCGGCCGGCGCCGCGGCCCGGGCCGCGGTCTCCTTCGGCCACTCGCTCAGCGCCGCCTTCGTCAACGAGACGCTCAGCAGCCGGCCCGGGGGCGGCGCCGCGAGCGCACTCGCCGGCTTCGCCCGCGCCGCCCGCGACTGCGCCACCTTCACCGGCCCGGACGGGACCGAGTACGAGGTCACCGCGCTGCGGCTGCCGGCGTACGGGGACGGCTCGGCCGCCGTCCGGGTCAGCTCGACGCTCACGGAGGCCCGGCCGGTCGAGCTGGTCGCGGTCCGGGTCGGCGACACCCTGGTCGCGATCGCCACCGCGGGCGCCGGCCAGGAGGAGGCGCAGCTCACCCGCACGGTGGTGGACCGGGCGCTGGCGAAGCTGGCCCGCTCGACCTGACCGCCGCCCCGTACCCGGGTCCGGACATGAGGAAGCCCCCGAGCACTGCGCTCCGCGGACGGAGCGCACCGGCTGGACCTGCCGGCGGCTCGGGGGCCCGGTGGCTGTCTGGGATTCGCCGCCGCCCCTAGGGGCGACTTGGTGGCGAGCCACACAGGGTCCTCATCTGAGGGGCGGCTAGCTGACAGCCACCTCACGTGTCCGAGATCTATGCAACTCTGGACCACCTCCTTCCTCGTGTACGAGAAGACTACGTCGCTCCGGGAGGCCGTCGCAAAGGTTTTCGCCCCGGGCAAAAGCGGCGGGTCGGTCAGCCGCCGCAGGCCGTCTGGACCCGGGCGGCGGCGGCCGGATCGACCGGCAGCGGCTTGCCGTCCAGCGTGGTCACCGCGGCCGCCAGGCGGATGCTGGACACCAGCCAGACCCCGTCCGCCGCGTGCAGGTCGTCCCACCGTGCCGCGGCGGATCTCGGTGCCGAAACCGTGCTCGCCGGCGCCGGCGAACAGCCGCCGCACGGTGACGCCGTCCAGGATGCCGAGCGGCTCCGCCGGCGGGGTGCACAGCACGCCGTCGCGCAGCCACACCACCGTCGCGGTCGGCGCCTCCAGCAGCTGCCCGTCCGCGGACACGAAGACCACGTCGTCCGCGCCGGCGGCGTGCGCGTACCGCTGGGCCGCCATGTTGACCGCGTACGAGATCGCCTTGACCCCGCCGAGCAGCCACGGCGCCGCCACCGTCGCGTCGGCGACCAGGCCGCGGCTGAGCGTCAGCACCTTGACGCCCTCCCGGCGCTGCCGCAGCTGCTCCGCCGACACCGGGGCGAGCAGCGCGAACGCGGTCGGCCGGCCACCCTCCTCCACCCCGCGGGTGACCACCAGCCGCAGCACCCCCTCGCCGGGCCGGTCCCAGGCGCCGACCAGGTCCGCGACCAGCTCCCGCCAGGCCCCGCGGTCGGTGGCCGGCAGGTCCAGCGCGGCCGCCGACCGGGCCAGCCGGTCCAGGTGCGGCTCCAGGTCGTCCAGCTCGCCGGTCGGCCGCAGCCGGACCGACTCGAAGCAGCCGTCGCCGCGCAGCACGCCGAGGTCGTCCGCGCGCAGCTGCGGGGTCGCCGGGTCGACCAGGCCGGTGCCGAGAATGCCGAGGAGCTTGCTCACGGGCCGGCACCCTAGCCCGCGGCGGATACTGGGGGAGTGACCACCGCCCCGCCGCTCGCCTCGCCGCTGTCCGACCTGCCCGGTGCGGTCCCCGCCGAGGGCCGCGACGCCGGGGTGGCCTGGCACCGCGGCGACCCGGCCCGGGAGCAGCGGGCGCTGGCCACCGGCGCCGGCTGGGTGGACCGCAGCACCCGCGGGGTGATCGCGGTGCCGGGCGCGGACCGGCTGTCCTGGCTGCACTCGGTCACCTCCCAGCACCTGTCCGCGCTGCCCGACGGCACCGGCACCGAGGGGCTCGTGCTGTCCCCGCACGGCCACGTCGAGCACCACTTCGCGGTCGCCGAGCTGGCCGGCACCACCTGGCTCGACACCGAGCCGGGCGGGACCGCCGGCCTGCTGGCGTACCTGGAGTCGATGCGCTTCCTGCTCCGGGTGGAGCCGCGGGACGCGACCGCCGAGCTGGCCGTGCTCACCGTGGTCGGACCGGCGGCAGCGGCCGTGCTGACCGCGGCCGGGCTGCCGGCCCCGGACCCGCTCTGGGCGGTGCTCCCGCTGGCCGGCGGCGGCTTCGCCCGCCGGACCCGGGAGCGGGAGACCGACCTGCTGGTGCCGCGCGGCTCGCTGGCCGCGGTGGCCGAGCGGCTGACCGCGGCCGGGGCGACGCCGGCCGGCCTGTGGGCGTACGAGGCGCTCCGGCTGGCCGACCGCCGCCCCCGGCTCGGGCTGGAGACCGACCACCGCACCATCCCGCACGAGGTCGGCTGGATCGGCACCGCGGTGCACCTGGACAAGGGCTGCTACCGCGGGCAGGAGACCGTCGCCCGGGTGCACAACCTGGGCCGGCCGCCGCGCCGGCTGGTGCTGCTGCACCTGTCCGGCGAGCGCGACGAGCTCCCCCCGGCCGGCACCCCGCTGCAGCTCGACGGCCGCACGGTCGGCTTCCTCGGCACCGCCCTGCACCACCACGAGCTCGGCCCGGTCGCCCTCGCCGTCCTCAAGCGCTCCGTCCCCGACGGTACGGTCCTCGACGCCGCCGGCATCCCGGCAGCCGTGGACGGAGCCGACTGAGCGGAGCGCGCGCATGCGGTGGGGGATTCTGGGGCCGGGGCGGATCGCGCGGTCGTTCCTGACCGGGCTGGCCGGGTCGGCGACCGAGCATGCGGTGGCGGTGGGCAGCCGGGACCTGGAGCGGGCCCGGGCGGTCGCGGACGACTTCGACGTGCCCCGGGCGTACGGGTCGTACCCGGACCTGCTGGCCGACGACACGGTGCAGGCGGTGTACATCGGGCTGCCCAACTCGCTGCACGCGCAGTGGTCGGACGCGGCCGCCCGGGCCGGCAAGCACGTGCTCTGCGAGAAGCCGCTGGGCCGGTCCGCGGCCGAGGCCGAGGCGATGTTCGAGGTGGCCCGGGAGTGCGGGGTCTGGCTGATGGAGGCGTTCATGTATCGCTTCCATCCGCGGACGCTGGCGCTGGCCGAGCTGGTCGCGCGCGGCGACGTGGGGGAGCCGCGGCTGGTGCGGGCGTCGTTCGGCTTCACCGTGACCGACACCGCGAACGTGCGGCTGTCCGCGGAGCTGGCCGGCGGGGCGCTGATGGACGTCGGCTGCTACCCGGTGAACGCGGCCCGGATGCTGGCCGGCCCGGTCGCCGGGGTGGCCGCGACCGCGCGCTGGGCGGAGAGCGGGGTGGACGAGACGCTGGCCGGCACGCTCGACCACGCCGGCGGGGCACTGTCGCTGGTGTCCTGCAGCCTGGTCAGCAGCCACCACCACGTCGTCCAGCTGGTCGGCACCGAGGGCGTCGTCGACGTGCCGGTCGCCTTCACCCCGCCGCCGGACCGGCCGTCGGTGCTCGTGCACACGCCGGGCGCGCGGGGCGGTGAGCCGCGGGAGATCCGCTTCGAGCCGGTCGACCAGTACACGGCCGAGGCCGAAGGCTTCGCCGCCCTGGTCGCGGCCGGGCACGACGCCGCGGCGGACCTGCCGCAGATGCCGCTGGCCGAGTCCCTGGACAACGCCGCCACCATCGACGCCCTGCTCCGCAGCGCCCGCGGGAGCGCGGAGACCGCAGGCTGATACACCGGTCCGGCCAGGTGTGGACGGATCCGCCCGGCGGTGGACATCGGCGGCGCCGGCCGGTCCGCGCGTGCCAGGATCGGGGCATGCCCCCGACCACGATGATCACGGTCGCGCCGACCGGCGCGGAGACCGCCAAGGCGGACGCTCCGGCGCTGCCGGTGACGCTGGACGAGCTGGTGCGCACGGCGCGGTCGTGCGCGGAGGTCGGTGCCAGCGTGGTGCACGTGCACGTGCGGGACGCGGACACCCGGCCGACGCTCGACCTGGCCCGGCTGACCGACACGGTGACCGCGCTGCGCGAGTCGACCGAGCTGGTCGTCCAGCTGTCCACCGGCGGTGCGGTCACCGACCCGGAGGCCGACCGGCTGGCCGCGCTGGACGCCGGCCCGGACGCGGCCAGCTGCACCATGGGCACGGTCAACTTCGGCACCGACGTCTTCCTCAACCGCTGGGAGTTCGTCGTCGAGCTGCACAAGCGCATGCAGGAGCGGCAGATCGTGCCGGAGTACGAGATCTTCGACCTCGGCCACCTGGCCGCGCTGCACCGGCTGCTGGACAAGCACGGCCCGCCGCACGGCGGGCACGTGCACTGCGACTTCGTGATGGGCGTGCCGGGCGGCATGCCGGGGACCGCGCCGGCGCTGATCGCCGCGGTGCAGATGCTGCCGGCCGGCGCGACCTTCTCCGCCACCGGTGTCGGCCGGACCACACTGCCGGTGATGTTCGCCGCGCTGTCCGCCGGCGGGCACCTGCGGGTCGGCATGGAGGACACGCTGACGTACGGGCGGGGCGAGCCGGTCCGGGACAACGCCCAGCTGGTGGCCCGGGCGGCCGGGCTGGCCCGGATCGCGCAGCGGCCGCCGGCCGGCGTCGAGGAGACCCGGTCGCTGCTCGGCGTGGTGGACCGCCGGCCGGCCCGCGCCTCATGACCGTCGACCTGGTCGACGTCGTCCGGTCCGGCTTCGTGGAGGGCGTGCACCGGGGTTCGGTGGTGGCGCTGGACGCGCAGGGCGGGGTGGTGGTCAAGGTCGGCGAGCCGGACGCGCCGCACCTGCCGCGCTCGGCCAACAAGCCGCTCCAGCTGGTCGGCATGCTGCGCGCCGGGCTCGACCTGCCGCCGCCGGACCTGGCCGTCGCGGCCAGCTCGCACTCCGGGGAGCCGGCGCACGTCGGCCGGGTCCGGGAGCTGCTGCATCGCCACTCGCTGCCCGAGAGCGGGCTGACCTGCCCGCCGGCGCTGCCGCTCGGCGAGGAGGCGGCGCGGGTCGTGCTGGCGGCCGGCGGCGGCCCGGCCCGCGCGTTCATGAACTGCTCGGGCAAGCACACCGCGATGGTGCTGACCTGCGTGGTCAACGGCTGGCCGACGTCCGGCTACGCGGCGCCCGACCACCCGCTGCAGGTGGCGATCCGGGCCGCGGTGGAGGACCTGGCCGGCGAGCCGGTCGGCGCGGTGGCGGTGGACGGCTGCGGCGCGCCGCTGTTCGGGCTGACCCTGACCGGGCTGGCCCGGGCGTTCGCCCGGCTGGTGACCGCCGAGCCCGGCTCGCCGGAGCGGCGGGTGGCCGACGCCATGCGGGCGCACCCCGACCTGGTCGGCGGCACCGGGCGGGACGTCACCGCGCTGATGGCCGGCGCGCCGGGAGTGCTGGCCAAGGACGGCGCCGAGGGCGTGTATGCGGCGGCCCTGCCCGACGGCGCGGCCGCGGCGGTGAAGATCGCGGACGGCGCCCAGCGGGCCCGGATGCCGGCGCTGGTCGGGGCGTTGCGCCGGCTCGGGCTGACCGCGCCGGTGCTGGACGAGCTGGCCGAGGTGCCGCTGCTCGGCGGCGGCCGCCCGGTCGGCGCGGCCCGGCTGCGGGCCGGCGCCCTGGGCTGAGCCGGCCCAGCCACCGGACGGTCGATGAGGCCCGGCGGGGCCAGCCGCCGGACCGGCCGATGACGCCCGGCCGGGCGAGGGGTCGGGCGGGCCGGGTCGGCGAGCGAACGGGGTTGGCCGGGGCCCGGGGCGGTCGGCGAGGGGGCTGTCGGGGCGGCCTGGTTGGGAGCGTTGGGCCGGTCGGGGGACGGTGTGAGGCGTGGCGGGGTCGGGGTGACGGGCCGTGGTCGCGGATGAGGTAGCTTCTCCCGCCGTGGACGATCCCGGCGCCGACCCGGAGTTAGCCGGCTCGCTGGCCGGCGGGACCGCGGGCCTGCTCGCGGTGCACGACGCGATCGCCGCCGACCTGCACGCGTACGGATGGTTCCTGCTCGCCCCCGGCCGGCACGCCGCGGACGACGGCCCGGCCGAGGCGGTGCTGGACGCCCTGCTGGTGGCCGGGGAGACGGCCGGCGAGCTGGTCGACCCGACGCTGACCCGGGCCTGGCTCTACGCGCTCACCCGCAACGAGTGCCTCCGCGCCGCCGCCCGCCGGTCCGCGGGCTGGCCGGCGGCCGGGGAGGAGGCCGCCGAGCTGGCCGGCCGGCACGGGCTGGCCGCCGCCGAGGTGGCCGCGGTCCTCGGCGGGCCGGTCCGGCCGGCGGCCGAGCCGGGCCCGCCGGTCCCGGTCACTGCGCCGCCCGGGTGGCTGCGCGCCGAGCTGGTCGCGGCCCTCGGGGTCGAGGCGGCCGGCCGCCGCGCCGAGCTGGCCCGCCGCGCCCACCCCTACGACCCCGAGGGCTTCCCGGTCCCGGTCGGCTCCCGCCGGCTCAGCGCCCGCGCGCTCGCCTGGTCCGCGGCGGCCGCGGTGCTGGTCGCGCTGGCGATGCTGGTCACCCTGCCGCCCGGCGGCGGGCCGACCAGCGCGCTGCCCGGGCCCGCGCTGGCCGCCGCGGTGCCGGCCGCGGCCGCGGTCGCCAGCACGCCGGCGCCGCTGCCCACGCTGCGGGCCGCCCCGTTCGGCGCGCCGCCGGCGACCACGGTCGCGGCGCGGCCGCGGCCGGCCCCGGACCGGGGTGCGGACCGCCGCCCGGCGGCGACCACCCCGGCGGCCGCTCCCGCTGCCGAGCGGCCGGCGACCGACGGCGCGACCGGTGACGAGGGCTGGCCGCGCACCGCCCTGCTGGTGTCGGTGCGGCCGGACCGGGACTGCGGCGCCACCTGGGCCGCCGACCTGCGGGTCCGGGCGTACGGCCAGGAGCAGGGTGCGGTGGCCCGGGTGACGGCGGGCGCGGACGGCGCCGGGACGGTCGCGCTGGCCGGCGGCGACGGGACGTGGGCGGGCGAGCTGGCCGGGCTGCCCACCGGGCGCGGCGTGACCCTGACCGTCACCGCCAGCCGGGCCGACGGGTCGACCGTCCGGTCGGTGACCCGCCAGGTCGAGCACGACTGCTAGCGCGGGTCGCCCGGCCGCGTCAGCGCGACGGCCGGCGCCACGGCGGCGCCGGGGCCGGGATCCGGTCCAGCGGCGAGCGCACCTCGCCGAAGCGGCCGTCGTCCGCCCGCCACTGCTCGTACGCGGCGAGGATCTCGGCCCGGCTGCGGGCCACGAAGTTCCACCACATCAGCACCGGCTCGCCGAACGGCTCGCCGCCGAGCAGCAGCACCCGGGCGTCCGCGGTGGCGGTGAGCGCCAGCTCCTGCCGGCCGCGGCCGAGGTAGGCGAACCGGCCCTCGGCGACCGGCTGGCCGTCGACCGCGACCGTGCCGGACAGCGCCACCAGCCCGTGCTCGAAGTCCGGCCGCAGCGGCCAGGTCGAGGTGCCCGGGTGCAGCACCGCGTCCGCCCCGACCAGCGGGGTGTCCTGCCGGGTCGGCGCGGTCACCCCGGCCAGCGTGCCGGCCAGCACGGTCAGCTCGGACTGGTCCAGCTCGACGCCGGGCAGCTCGGCGTGGTGGGCGAAGGCCGGCTCCCCGAACCGGGTGGCGTCCGGCTGGGCCACCCACAGCTGCACCCCCTCCAGCGTGCCGCGGAAGCTGCGGGTCGCCTCCTCCGAGTGGGACACGCCCCGGCCGGCGGTCATCAGGTTGAGCTGGCCGGGCGCGATCAGCTGCTCGGTGCCGAGGCTGTCCCGGTGCAGCACCCGGCCGGAGAAGAGCCAGGTGACGGTGTGCAGGCCGGTGTGCGGGTGCGGCCCGATGTCCAGGCCGGCGGTCTCGGTGACCGGCATCGGGCCCATGTGGTCGGCGAAGCACCACGGCCCGACCGTCCGCCGGCGCCGGCGGGGCAGCGCCCGCCGGACCCGGATCGCCCCGACGGTGGACTCGCGGCTGTCGCCGATCTCCACGCAGGCAGCCCGGGCCGGCCCGGCCGCGGCGTTCGCGGGCGGGGCGTCGACCGCGGCGACGGGTCCGCTCATGTCCGAAGTATCCGATGAGTGGCGCCGGCCCACCGCCGCCGCGTGCCGCCTCCCGCTGGGCCGTCAGGCCGAGCCGCCCGGTGAGCGAGGTCACGGCCCGACTGCTAGCACAGCGCTTGCAAGAGCTAGCACCGCCACCTAGAGTCGGAACCGGAACGACGAGCCGGAGCGACCGGGAGTGGCAGATGGTGTTGCGCGACGTGGGTGACTACATCCGCGAGCAGCGGAACGTGGCCCAGGTCTCCCTCCGGCAGCTGGCCAAGGCGGCCGGCGTGAGCAATCCCTACCTGTCCCAGATCGAGCGCGGCCTGCGCAAGCCGTCGGCGGAGATCCTGCAGCAGATCGCGAAGGCGCTGCGGATCTCGGCGGAGCAGCTCTACGTCCGGGCCGGCATCCTCGACGAGCGCGTCGGCGACGACACCGTCACCGGTGCCGTGCTCGCCGACGCCGGGCTGTCCGAGCGGCAGAAGCAGGTCCTGCTGGAGATCTACGAGTCGTTCCGCCGGGAGAACGTGGCCCGGGTCGTCGACATCGACGTCGAGCCCGAGCCGGCAGGCGCCGCCACGGTGCCGCCGCAGGAGCGCCCCGCGTCCTGACCGCCCGGCCCGACCCCCGATCGAGCACCACCCCCTGAGGAGTGAGACACATGTCCATCACCACTGACGTGCGCAAGTACGGCGAGACCGTCCTCGACGAGGCCCGCAAGCCCTGGTATGCGGCGGTCGGCGCCGGCGACCTGGCGTACGACCAGATCCAGAAGCAGCTGACCCAGCTGCCGGGCGAGGTGCAGGAGCGGGTGCGCAAGCTCCGTGGCACCGCCGGCGAGCTGGACGCGGCCAACCTGCGCACCGCGGTCGGCACCGCGACCGGGCAGGCCAAGGAGACCTACGTCGCCTACACCGGCCTGGTCCGCGAGCAGTACCAGACGCTGGCCCACCGCGGCGAGCTGGTGGTCCGCCGGCTGCGCCGCAGCCCGGAGGTCCGCGAGGCCTTCGACAAGGCCGAGGAGCTCATCTCGGACGCCGGCCAGAAGGTCGGGCAGGCCGAGGACAAGGTGACCAAGCCGGGCTCGGTGAAGACCGCCACCCCGCGCCGCGCCGCCGCCCGCAAGGCGCCGGCGAAGCGGACCGCCAAGTCCTGACCCCGCACCACCCCGCAGCCCCCGGCCTCCCGCCGGGGGCTGCGGCGTCTCCGGCGACCGGGCAGGTGCGCCGCCGGCTGAGGACTCCCCGGGCCACTGAGCAGGTGTAGCTCCTCAGCCGGTGGTCGGACTGCTCAGTCGGCGTTCGGACTGGTCAGTCGGCGGGTCTACCCTGGTGGGGTGTTCGGTGTCTCCAACGCCCTGCTCGCGGCCATCTCCCTCGCCGTCCTGGTCCTGCACGCCTGGGCACTGGTCGACTGCATCACCCGGCCGGCCAACGCCTTCGAGGCGGCCGGCAAGCTGACCAAGCCCGCGTGGCTGGCCATCACCGCCATCGCGCTCGGGCTCGGCCTGCTCTTCAGCCCGCTCGGCATCTTCGGCCTGGTCGCGATCGTCGCCTCGATCGTCTACCTGGTGGACGTGCGGCCGGCGGTCAAGGAGATCCAGGGCGGCGGCAACCGCTGGTAGCGGGCGCCGCCGGGTCGCACAGCTCCCGGCGAGCGGCCGGGTCGCGCGGCTACCGCCGGGCCGTCAGGTCGCGCAGCTCGAGCGCGCTGATCAGGTCGCCCGGCCGCAGCCGGAACAGCTCGGCATGCAGCCCGTAGTACTTGTCCGTGCGCCCGACATACTCCATGCCGAGCCGCCGGGCCACCGCGCTGGACCGCTCGTTGCCGGGCCGGACGATCGCGAAGACCTCCTCGATCCCGGTCTCGAACGCGCGCCGGGCCGCGGCCCGGCCGATCTCGGTCGCGTAACCGCGGCCCCACAGCGTGGGGTGCAGGTGCCAGGCGACCTCGACGTCCTCCTCGTCCGGCGGCAGCGGCCGCAGCATCACGCTGCCGATCGGCCGGCCCGGCGCGCTCCGCTCCTCGATCGCCCACACCCCGTACGTCGGGTCGGTGATGGGCTGCGACCAGCGCTCGATCCGCACCCGGATCTCGGCCGGCTCCACCGGGCTGCCGATCCAGCGCGCGACTTCGGGCCGCGAATAGATGTCGTACGCAGCGGCCAGGTCGGCCTCGTCGAGCGTCCATGGGCGCGCGACCAGCCGGTCGGTGGCGAGCACGGGTTCCACCCCTCCGACCGTAGTCCGGTTCGCCCGTCAGGGCACGTATCGGATCCGAACGTTCACCCAGCGGTGATCTTCCGGTGGCCGCCCGCCGGCCCGGGTAGGAACGGCCCGTGGAACTGACGCTGGTACAGGGCGACATCACCGAGCAGCAGGTGGACGCCGTGGTCAACGCGGCGAACCGGTCGCTGCTCGGCGGCGGCGGGGTGGACGGCGCCATCCACCGCCGCGGCGGGCCGGCGATCCTGGCCGAGTGCCGGGAGCTGCGCCGCACGACCTACCCGGACGGCCTGCCGGTGGGCCGCGCGGTGGCCACCGGCGCCGGGGAGCTGCCGGCGCGCTGGGTGATCCACACCGTCGGTCCGGTGTGGACGGTGCGGGAGGACCGGGCCGACCTGCTGCGGTCCTGCTACGTCGAGTCGCTGCGGGTGGCCGACGAGCTCGGCGCGCGCACGGTCGCCTTCCCGGCCGTCTCCACCGGCGCGTACGGGTGGCCGCTGGACGACGGCGCCCGGCAGGCGGTGGAGGCGGTCCGCGGTGCCGACAGCGCGGTGGAGGAGGTCCGCTTCGTGCTCTTCGGCGCGGACGCGCACCAGGCCTTCCGCCGGGCGGTCAGCCGGTCCTGACCAGCGCCGCCAGCGACCGGTCGCCGCTGACCTCGACCCGGCCGCGGCGGGTCCGGCCGGGCTCGGCCGGGTCCAGTGCGAGCCGGCCCCAGAGCACCAGGTAGAGGTCGGCCGCCGGTCCGGCGATGCGGGCGTCGTGCCGGCGCGGCGGCCGGACCGGCCGCTCCGCCCGGACCGTGCCCGGCTCCAGCCGGACCAGCCACCGGTCGCCGGTGTCGGTGCACTCGACCAGCACGTCGCCGCGGACGGAGGCGAGCGGCTCCTCGCCGGCCCGCAGCGCCAGCATGCTCTCCACCACCTCGCCGACGCCGTCCGCGGCCAGCGCCGGGTCGAAGCCGCCGGCCTTCGCGTACGCGGCCAGCTCGGCGTCGAAGCGGTGCATGGTGGTCTCGTGCGCGAGCCGGCGCGGCCAGAAGTCCGGCAGGTGCGGCTCGGCGTCGGCCAGCACGTCCAGCAGCCGGGCCAGCCCGTCCGCGTACCAGCCGATCAGCTTGCCGTCCTCCGGTGGCCGGGCGGCCAGCGCGGGCATCTCGATGGTGCCGTCGACCACGCCGTTCAGCGCGCTGCGGTGCACCCGGGACAGGTGCGAGATCAGCCGGCGGACCGTCCAGCCGGGGCAGGTGGGCACGTCGTCGTCGAGGTCGGCGGCGGTCGCCGCGGCGGCGAACTCGGCGCCCTCCCGGCGCAGCGCGGCCACCCACCAGTCGCGGCGGGCGCGGGCGGAGCCGGGATCGGGCCGGGCGCTGTACCCGTGCTCCTCGGCTACCACGGCGGGCATCGTTGCATCGGAAATGGTCCGACGTCACGGGTATGGTGCGTTCTTCCCCCGATCGGGTCTCCCTGGACGCCGGTCGGACACCGCCGCCCAGCGCAGCGTCACCTCGCCCAGTCGCCACCGGGACCGGCCACCGACCACCGGCCAGCCGTCCCCGGCCAGCCGCTCCACCGCGGCCAGCCAGCGCTGCCGCGGCCCGAACGGCGCGTACGGCGCCCCGGCCGCCCAGGCCCGGTTGAAGGCGGTGAGGAACGCGTGCACCGGCTCGCCGGGCACGTTGCGGTGGATCAGCGCCTTCGGCAGCCGCTCGGCCAGGTCGCTCGGCCGGTCCAGCGAGGACACCCGGGCGGCGAAGGTGATGGTGAGCGGGCCGGAGGCGTCCAGCGCCACCCAGCAGGCCCGCCGGCCGAGCTCGTCGCAGGTGCCCTCGACCAGCAGACCGCCGGGCGCCAGCCGGCCGCACATCTCGGTCCAGGCGGCCGCCGCGGCGGCCTCGTCGTACTGCCGGAGCACGTTGAGCGCCCGGACCAGCACCGGCCGCCGGCCGGCCAGCTCGAAGCCGCCGTGGGCGAAGCCCAGCCGCGGCGGGTCGGCGTGCCCGGCCGCGGCCGCCACCCGGTCCGGGTCGATCTCCAGGCCGAGCACCCGCACGTCCCGGCGCACGTCGGCGAGCCGCTCGGCCAGCTCCACCGTGGTCACCGGGCTGGCGCCGAAGCCGAGATCGACGACCAGCGGGTCGACCGCGTCGCGCAGCCGGCCGGACTGGGTGCCGGTGATCCACCGGTCGACCCGGCGCAGCCGGTTGGGCCCCGTGGTGCCCCGGGTGGGCAGGCCGAGCGCACGCGCCCGCCCGGCGGCCAACCGCGGGGCCCTCTTCACGCTGGCAGATCGTAGGCGGCGCCCCGCCGGCGGCCGGCGGTGGCCGCCGCGAGTGACCGAATCCGGATAGCTGGTAGGCACTGCGGAGGCTTTCTGCAAGACTGGGCGGGATGTCCCTGATCCTGGACCGGGTCGTGCCCACCCGGCGGGTCCCGCGACCGCCCGGCCCGTCGGGCGCCAGCCTGCTCCGCGCGTTCACCTCGCGGGAGCCGGAGGCGTCCGGCGACTGGTTCGTCCGCACCGCCCGGGAGCACCCGCGGCTGTGCTACCTCTACGGCGGCCCCCGCCGGCACACGTACGTGGTGAACCACCCGGACCTGGTCTCCGAGGTGCTGCGCACCAAGGGCCGGGTGATGCGCAAGGGCCCGCCGTTCCAGGTCATGAAGGAGCTGTTCGGCGAGGGCATGATCACCAGCGACGAGCCGCTGCACCGGCGGCAGCGGGCGCTGGCCCAGCCGGCCTTCCACGCCCAGCACATCGCCCGGTACGCGACCCAGATGGTGGCCACCGCGGCCGAGCACGAGCGGACCTGGCAGGACGGCCGCGAGCTCGACATGACCCACGACATGCTCGCGCTCACCCTGGCGGTGGTCGGCCGCACCCTCTTCGGGGCCGACCTGCGCGGCGACGTCGGCGAGATGGGCCGCTCGCTCGGGGTGGCGCTGGAGGGCTTCCGCGCGCTCGGCTACATCCCGCTCGGGCGGGCGCTGCTGCGCGCCCCGCTGCCGGTCAGCCGGCGCACCCGGCGGGCCAGCGAGCGGGTCGACCGGGTGGTCCGGCGGGTCATCGCCGAGCGGCGCGCCCGCCCGGCCGCGGAGACCGCCGAGCCGGACCTGCTCGACCTGCTGATGGTGCCGGACGCGGCCGGCGAGCGGATGAGCGACGAGCAGCTGCGCGACGAGGCGGTCACCATCCTCATCGCCGGGCACGAGACGGTGGCGCTCGCGCTGACCTGGCTCTGGTATCTCTTCGCCGAGCACCCGGCCGAGGCCGACGCGGTCCGGGCCGAGGCGCGGGCGGTGCTCGGCGACCGGCTGCCGACCGTGGACGACTTCGCCCGGCTGCCGCGGGCCCGGGCGGCGATCGCCGAGTCGATGCGGCTCTACCCGCCGGCCTGGGGCTTCTCCCGGACCGTGCTGGAGGACACCACGCTGGACGGCTGGCCGGTGCCGGCCGGGTCGGTGTGCGCGATCTCGATGTGGGCGCTGCACCGGGACCCGCGGTTCTGGGCCGACCCGGCCGCGTTCCGGCCGGAGCGGTGGCTCACCGCGGCCGGCGGCTTCGACGAGGCCGCCCCGGGCCAGCCGCGCGGGGCCTGGCTGCCGTTCGGGATGGGCAGCCGGATCTGCATCGGGATGTCGTTCGCCTGGACCGAGGCGGTGCTCGCGCTGGCCGTGCTGTGCCGGGGGTGGCGGCCGGAGCTGGCCGCCCGGGCCGAGGTCGTCCCGCGCGGCGACGTCTCGCTGCGCCCCGCGTACGGCGTGCCGATGGTCCTGCGCGAGGTCTAACCGGCCAGCTGGACCGGCTGCAGGGAGAAGAGCCGGGACTTGGCCTGCTGCTCGCGCAGCGCGCCCTCGGCCCAGTCCGCCGCGGCCGGGGACAGCTCCTGCTCGGCGTCCAGCCGCTGCAGCAGCCGCTGCAGGCAGAGCAGCAGCCACTCCGGCTCCGGCCGGGTCGCCGCGCCGTGCCGCCACAGGTGCAGGCAGCTGGCCGCGGCGTGGAAGAGGCAGTGCGTCCGGGCCAGCGTGAACGCCCGGGCCGGCGGGTGCCGGTCGGCGCCGGCCGGCAGCGCCCGCTGGCCGGCCTGGTAGCGGGCCCGGACGCCGTGCCAGGCCTCCACCACCTCGAGCAGCTCCCGCCACACCGGCGAGCCGCCGGCGCGGTCCTCCAGCTCGGCCACCGCGTCCGGCCAGCCCTGGGTGATCTCGTCGGTGCCGTCGGCGCTCAGCGCGAGCGCGCCGCCGTCCGGCCGCCAGCCCGGCGCCGGCTCGTCGATGCCGAACAGCGCGGCCAGCACCCGGTCCCGGTCCGGCCCGGTGCCCGCGGCCGGCCGGCCCGGCGGCGGCATCCCGGTCAGCGCGGCCAGGTTCACGTGCGTGGTGCCGTCGAAGACGCTCATCACCGCGTGGTCCCGCTGCACCTTCTGGAAGAGCCGGCCGGCCGGCTCCCCGGTCAGGTACGCCCGGGCGCTGAGCACCGTGGCCAGCCCGGCGATGCTCTCCTCGGCCAGCACCGGCACCAGATACTTGGTCACCGCGGACCAGCGGTGCAGCCGGCCCGGCGCGGCGCCGACCGCCCGGACCGCCGGCAGCGCCACGCATTCGCCGACCAGCAGGTCCGCGTACGCCCGGACCAGCAGGTCGCGGATCACCGGCATCCGGTCGATGGGGCCGCCGTAGAGCCGGCGCTCGGCCGCGTACGCCGTCGCCACCCGCAGCGCGGTGTCCAGCGCGCCCAGGGACAGCCCGGCGACCAGCGTGCGGGTCACCTGCAGGGTGCGCAGGATCTGAGCCAGCCCGGCGCCGTCGGTGCCGAGCAGCGCGGACGCCGGCACCGGGCAGTCGTCGAAGGCCAGCCCGGACAGGTCGTGCCCGCGCAGCCCGACCGTGCCGGCCGGGGGCAGGCAGCGCCAGCCGGTGGCCGGCAGCTCCCGCTTGTCCAGCAGCAGCAGCGAGAAGGCGGACGCGCCGGTCCGGGCCAGCAGCGTGACCACCTCCCCGCGGGTGGCGTTGCCGATCGGCCACTTCTCCCCGCGGAGCCGGTAGCCGTCGCCGGCCGGCAGGGCCCGGCACTCGGAGCGGACCAGGTCGCTGCCGTGCGCCCGCTCGGAGATCGCGGCGGCGCCGAGGCCGCCGGCGCCGATCCGGTCGGCGACCAGGGCCCGCTGCCGGTCGGTGCCCCACAGCCAGACCGGCACCGCGCCGAGGAAGGTCGACCCGTAGCCGACCGCGACCCGCAGGTCCCGGCGGGCCACGCAGCGGAAGAGCGTGAACGGCTCGGCCAGCGAGCGCAGCCGGCCGCCGGCCGACTCCGGGACCAGGTGGCCGGGCAGGCCCCAGCCCTGCAGCGCCTCGTACGCCGCCGGGTCCGGCTCGCCGCGCGCGTCGGTCTCCACCGCGGTCGGGTAGGACAGCGGTCCGGTCCCGTGCGGGTCGCCCAGGAACGCCTCCAGGTCGCCCGGAGTCACTGTGCCCGCTCGCGCTGCGAGCCCTCGCGCCCCTCAAAGCCGGCCCCGGACGGTCCACAGCTCGGGGAAGAAGCGGTGCCCGGCGATCCGGCGCAGCCACTGCACCCCGCCGGTGCCGCCGGTGCCGGGCTTCGGGCCGATCACCTTCTCCACGGTGAGCAGGTGCTGCAGCCGCCACGCGGAGAACCGCTCGGCCACCCCGACCAGCGCCTCGGCCAGCTGGTAGAGCTCGTTGTCCGGGCGGGGGTCGGCGTACGCCGCCGCCCACGCCTCCTCGACCGCCGGGTGCGGCTCGTACGGCAGCGACCAGTCCCGCTGCACGACCTCCGGCGGCAGCGCCGCCCCGCGCCGGTGCAGCAGCAGCAGCGCCTCGTCGTACAGGCCGCGGGAGCGGAAGTCGGCCAGCACGTCCCGGTAGACGTGCGGCACGCCGCGGTGCGGCCGGGTCATCGCCTCGACCTTGTTGCCGAGCACGAACTCCAGCCGCCGGTACATGTACGACTGGAAGCCGGACGCCTCGCCCAGGTGGTCGCGGAACGCGGCGAACTCGGTCGGGCTGAGCGTGTCCAGCACGCTCCAGGTGGCGGCGAGCAGCTCGAAGATCCGCTGGGTGCGCTGCAGGGTGGCCACCGCCGCCCGCACCTCGTCGTCCCGCAGCTGGTGCTGGGCCCGGCGCAGCTCGGTGTGCAGCAGCTTGAACAGCAGCTCCTTGACCTGGCCCATGGCGTAGAAGGTCGGCTCGCCCGGGGCGTCGGTGCGGTGGTGCTGCAGGGACAGCAGCACGTCGATGCTCTGGTAGTCGATGTACGGCGTGCTGCCGGCCGGGAAGTCCGTGGTCGGGCGGCCGCCGGTCCGCTCGGCCCGGGCCCGCCGCTCCGCGTCCGACGAGACACCGATGTCCGGCACGGTGCCGCCCCCGGCCCCCGCCCCGGGCGCGGCGAGCGGCAGCCCGGACCGGGTCAGCACCTCCCGGCCCAGCGCGGTGTCCGGGTCGGCCAGCCGGAAGGGCAGGTCGAAGTGGTCGCACTCGGCCACCACCAGGTCGGCCACCTCGACCCCGGCCGCCTTCAGGCCCGCGACCAGCTCGTCCTGCTGCCGGACGAACTCGCCGGTCTCGGCGCCGCCGCGGGCGACCACGACCGGCGGCAGCACCTGCCGGTCCGGCCCGCGGAGCAGCCGCAGCGGGCTCAGCTCCCGGGCGGTGTCCGGGTCCAGCCCGAGCGGCTCGTTGACGTACGTCCCGGTGATCGGCTCCAGGTCGTAGATCCCGCTGAGCAGCACCGCGCCGGCCAGCCGGCCGGCCAGGTCGGGGTCGGCCAGCGCCATCGCGACCAGGTGGGCGCCGGCCGAGCTGCCGCTGACCACCACCCGGGCCGGGTCCACGCCCAGCCCGGGCGCCGCGTCCAGCAGCATGCGCAGCGCCCGGCGGACCATGCCCACGATCGCGTCCAGCCGGTACGCCGGCGCCAGCCCGTAGCCGACCGCGGCGAACGCGCCGCCGCGGCGGAGGAAGCCCGGCGCGGCGAAGGCGGACTCCCGCCGGCTGAGCTCCTGCCAGTAGCCGCCGTGCACGAAGACGTGCAGCGGCGCCGGCCCCGGGCCGGCGGCCGGGAAGAGGTCGACCGCCTCGGCCGGGTCGTCGCCGTACCGGAGCGTCCGCCACGGGTGCTCGTCCCGGGCCTGCGCGCTGCGCCGGCCGTACTCGGCCAGCGTGAAGGCGAAGTCCGGGGCCCGGGAGCTGGGCGAATACTCCAGGTCCAGGGTGGCGCGGTCCCACCCCCGCCAGCCGGGCGGCGTCCGCTCCCCCCGCGGGCGCTCGGGCGAGCTCATGGCGCGGTGGCCAGCCGGGGCAGCTCGCCGGCGGCGATCCGGCGGGTCAGCTCGGGCCGGCGGATCTTCCAGGTCGAGGTGACCGGCAGATCCTCGAAGCGGCACTGCCACGGCTCGGCCATCTTCGGCAGGTCCGCGGTGGCCCGGGTCCACGCCGCCTGGTCCAGCGGCCGGTCGCCCCGGGTGCAGACGACCGGCAGCGGCAGCCCGTCGCCCGGCACCAGCACCACCTCGACCAGCTGGTCCAGCCGCTCCATCAGCCGGTCCTCGACCGCGAGGTTGCTGTCCAGCCCGGTGCCCCGGTCGATCTCCCGGTCCAGCAGGTGGATGCAGCCCCAGCGGGACCGGTAGCCCATGTCGCCCATCCGCCACCAGTCCCCGCGCACCTGGCCGCGGAACCGCTCGTCCTGCCCCACGTAGGTGAGCGCGCGGCCGCGGGACCGGGCCTCGATGTAGCCGGGCTCGGTCGCGGACGGCTTCCGGCCGTTCGCCGGCACCACCCGCACCGCGGTGAAGCCGGTGTACGACATCCCGACGCACCGGCTGTCCGCGTGCCCGGCCCGGGCCTTCGTGTAGAGCCGGCCGGTGATCAGCCCGATCTCGGTCTGCCCGTAGCCCTGCGCGTACAGCGGGAAGCGCCGCTTGCTCGCCCCGAGCAGGGTGGCGATGGTGCGCGGGTGCGGCGCGTCGAAGCCGTTGATGAACAGCCGCACCGAGGCCAGCGGCCGCAGCGGGTGGGTGGCCAGCTCCTCCCACCGGATGAAGATGTTGGGGTGCGCCTCCAGCGCGCCGGGCCGGAAGTCGGCCAGCACCTCGGCGACGTTGTCCAGGGCGGGGTCGACCAGCAGCGCGGTCGGCATCCGCATCTCGGCCATCACCGCGAAGCCGGACACCATCCGGGCGTGCAGCAGCGACACGCACATCGCCATCGAGCCGCGGAAGCCGAACAGCCGGAACATCCGCTTCTGCTGCGGCACCTGGCCGCCGAGCGACCGGCGGCTCTGCACGGTCAGCTTCGGCACCCCGGTGGTGCCGGAGGTGTGCGTGATCAGCACCGGCTCCTCCGGGCCGGGCGTCACCGGCGTGACCGGGTCGGCGCCGGCCAGCGCCACCAGCGAGGCGGTCCCGGCCGGCGGCTCGACGTCGGTGACCAGCACCGGGCCGCGGACCAGCCCGGCCAGCTCGGCTCCCGGCAGCACCGCCCGCAGCCGGGCCAGCGTGTCCGCGTCGGTGACCAGCCACGGCCGCTCCAGGGCGCGCAGCAGCGCGCCGACGATGTCCTCCGGCTGGGCCGCCGACACCATCGCCGGCACCGCGCCCAGCCGGCCGGCCGCGGCGCCGAGCAGCACCAGGTCGACGGTGCTGGTCTTGCACATCGCCACCCGGTCGCCGGCCCGTACCCCGGCCGCGTGCAGCCGGGCGGCCAGGTCGTCGATGTGGTCGGCGACCCGGCCGAAGGTCAGCTCGACCCCGTCCTCGGGGAAGAGCACGAGCGGGCGGTCCAGCCGCAGCGGGGTGGACCCGGCGGCCCGGGCCCGGTCGGCCAGGTCGCCGGGGCCGAGCAGCCGGCCGGTGCGGGCGGTGAGACGGGTCACGGTCGCTTCCCTGCGTAGGTCGGGGGCTGGTCGGGGGACGGGATCGCCGGCGGGGGGCCCTCGATCCGGCCCAGCCCGAGCCGGTCGTGCAGGCGGCGCAGGAAGCCCGGCGCCCACCAGTTGTACGAGCCGAGCAGCGCCATCAGCGCCGGCACCAGCACCGCCCGGGCCAGGGTGGCGTCGACGGCGACGCCGAAGGCGGTGCCCACGCCCAGCTCCTTGATGGAGATCAGCCGGGACAGCACCAGCCCGCCGATGGCCACGCAGACCAGCGCGGCCGCCGAGGTGACGATCCGGCCGGTGCGGGCCAGCCCGAGCGCCACCGCCTCCCGGGTGTCGTGGCCGCGGTGGTGCTCCTCCTGGATCCGGCCGAGCAGGAAGACCTGGTAGTCCGTGGACAGGCCGAAGACGATGCAGGCCAGGATGATCGGCGTGGTCGACTCGATCGCGCCCTGCGAGGTGTAGCCGAGCGGCCCGGACAGCCGGCCGTCCTGGAAGAGGAGGACCAGCACGCCGAGCGCCGCGGTGATGGTCAGCACGTTGATCACCAGCGCCTTGATCGGCAGCACCGCCGAGCCGGTGAAGGCGAAGAGCAGCAGGAAGGTGGTCACGCAGATGACCACCAGCGCCAGCGGCAGCCGGTCGGCGAGCGAGTCCTGCCGCTGCACGAAGTCGGCGGCCAGCCCGGTCATCCGCGTCTCGGGCCCGATCTCGACGTCCGCCAGCCGCTCGACCGTCCGCTGCGCCTCCGGGGAGATCTGGTTGTCGGCCAGGTAGACGTCGACCTCCCACAGGTCCTGCTGCGGGTACGGCCGCGGCTGGGCGATGCCGGCCACCCCCTCGACGTCCCGGAGCCGGACCGCGTAGTCCTGCACCTCGCCCATGGCGTCCAGCGGCGCGTAGACCGCGATCCGGACCGGCGTCGCCAGCGGCTCGGCGAAGTCGCGGGCGATCGCCTCGTCCACCTCGCCGGCGGAGAAGCTGCGCGGCAGCACGCTGGCGTCCACCCCGGCGAAGCGCACCCCGAGGAACGGCAGCCCGATCACGACCAGCACGGCCGCGGCGGCCAGCGCGCTCAGCGCCGGGCGGCGCATCACCCCGTGCGAGAAGCGATACCACCGGCTGTCCCGGACGTCGGCCGGCTCCCGGTAGCGCAGCCGGGCCGGGGCCAGCGCGTTGACCCGGTGGCCGAGCAGCCGCAGCAGCGCCGGCAGCAGGCCGAGCGCGAAGAAGACCGAGGCGGCGGTGACCAGCACCCCGGCCCAGCCCATCGAGTAGAGGAAGCGCTGCGGGAACAGCAGCAGGGTGGCCAGCGCGACCGCGATGGTCAGCCCGCTGAACAGGATCGTCGGCCCGGTGGTGCGCAGCGTCCGGCGGACCGCCTCGGCCGGGTCGTCGGTCGCGGCCAGGTGTTCCCGGAAGCGGGACACCATCAGCAGGCTGAAGTCGATGGACAGGCCGAGGCTGAGCGCGAGCAGCAGGTTGAGCGAGAAGACCGACAGGTCGACCGCCTCGACCAGCAGCCGCATGCCGAAGAGCGCGAAGCTGGACACCACCAGCGCGCCGAGCAGCGGCAGCGCCGCGGCCACCAGCCCGCGGAAGAAGACGAAGAGCAGGACTCCCATGATCGGGAAGGCGATCGACTCCGCCTTGGCCAGGTCCGTGCTGGACAGCTCGGCGATCTGGGTGTTGGCCACGGTCGGGCCGCCGAGCGTGACCGCGTCCCGCAGCTGCGGGTCGTCCGCGACCGCCCGCTCCAGCGACTCGGCCGCCTCCTTCTCGTCCAGCCGGGACACCTGGGCCAGCACGTACGTGCTGCGGCGGTCCTCGGACACCAGCGCCGGCAGCTGGTCGCCGGCGTAGTCGACGACGCCGCGCACCTCCGGCCGGGACTCCAGCAGCGCGACCGCCCGGGTCACCGCCGCCGGCGGCGGCCCGGCCGGGTCGATCGGCTCCGGGGTCCGGATCAGCAGCACGTACCCCTGCTGGTAGTCGATGCCGGTCGCCCGCTCGAAGTCCACCCGGGCCTGCACGCCGGGCGCGCCCGGGTCGTCGTAGTCGGTCAGGTTGGTGGTGAGCAGCGCCTGCACGCTGCCGCCGATCCCGCCGGCGACCAGGAACAGCGCGGCGCCGACCAGGACGACCAGCCGGGCGCGGGTGGCGGCGAGCTTGGCGAGCAGGGCGAACACGATGCGGACTCTCCTCAGGCGTCAGGATGGTCGGGACGGTCGGGACGGTCGGCGAGGAAGCGGGCCAGCGAGCCGAGCGAGACCAGCGCCTCCGGCGGGGTCTCGTCGTCCCACTCGTGCCCGCAGCGGGCGGTCACCAGCGCGAGGAAGGACACCCAGCCGCCGGAGTCCAGGCCCAGCTCGCGCAGCGGCCGCTCCGGGTCCTCCGCGGGCGCCCGCACCGTGCCGCCGGTGGCCTCGGCGAGCAGGTCGGCCAGCGCGGCCGGGGTGACCGTCACAGCGTGCCGGCCTCGACGTCGTCGACGAAGCGCTGCACCGACGCCTCGAAGTCGTGCGGGTTTTCCATCGTGGCGACGTGCCCGGCCCGCGGGATGACGTCCAGCTTGCCGCGCTGCAGCAGGCCGAGCGCGTCCTGGGCCTGGGAGGCGCTCCACATGAAGTCGCCGTCGCCGACCTGGAGCAGCACCGGGCAGCCGAGCCGGCGCAGCGGCTCCGGCCCGTCCTCGACCGGCAGCGACAGCTCGATGAACTCGCGCAGCTGCTCCTTGCGGTGCACCGAGCTGAACATCTGCCGCAGGCCGAGATAGCCGGCCACGCCCATGATCTCCTGGGTCTGCCCGCAGTACGCCTCGCCGTACATGTGCTGCCAGAGCCCGTCGGTGCCGTACGCGTCCAGGGTCTGCAGCCAGGCCTTGGTGATCATCTCGCGCCGGCGCGGACCGTACGGGGAGAAGGCCGGGGCCTGCATGACGCAGCCGGCGACCCGGTCCGGGTAGCGCAGCGCGAAGTCCCGGGCGATGAAGCAGGAGATCGAGCTGCCGAGCAGGTAGGTCCGCTCGACCTTGAGGTGGTCGAGCAGGCTGGCCAGGTCCTCGACCAGGTGGTCCCAGGTCAGCGGCACCGAGCCGGGCTTGGAGCCGCCCTGGTTGCGCAGGTCCCAGGCGATCACCCGGTTGCGCTCGGCCAGCTGGGTGCTGAAGCCGCGCCAGATCTGGGCCAGCAGGTAGAAGTTGTTGATCGTGGTGACGACCGGAGCGCCGTCCTCGGTGCTGCCGTACGACTCGTAGTAGAGCTCGGCGCCGTCACCGGCCTGGACCAGCTCGTGGTCCTCGTACGGGATCTCGACTCCGGCGGTCGGGTCCAACGGTCTCTCCTCAGTCGGTGCGGGGGCGGGTGACGTGCCGGGTGCGCAGGACGCGCTTGAGCGCCTTGCCGGCGCCGTTGCGGGGGATCTCCTCGATGAAGTGCAGCTCGGTCGGAACCTTGTAGCTTGCCAGCCGGCCGCGCAGGTCCCGGGTCAGGGCGGCCGCGGTGTCCCGGCCGTCCGGGGTGCCGTCGCGGAGCACCACGTACGCGACCGGGCTCTCGCCCCACTCCTCGTCCGGCACCCCGATGACGGCCGCGTCGGCGACCTCGGGCCGCTGCAGCAGGCGGCGCTCGATCTCGGCCGGGTACACGTTCTGCCCGCCGCGGATGAGCATGTCGGTGGCCCGGTCGACGAGGTAGACGTAGCCGTGCTCGTCCATCCAGCCGAGGTCGCCGGTGCGCAGCCAGCCGTGCCGGACCGCGGCCGCGGTGGCCTCCGGGTCCTCCCAGTACTCCCGCATCATCCCGGGGCCGCGGACGCACACCTCCCCGATCTCGCGGACCGGCAGCTCGGCGCCGGCGGCGTCCTGCACCTGCACCAGCAGGCCGGGGATGCCGCGGCCACCGGGCCAGCTGTCCGCGTCCGGGGCCAGCTCGCCGGTGGACACGGTGGCGAACGGGCCGCCCATCTCGGTCATCCCGTAGACGTTGCGGAAGCGGCAGGGCAGCCGCTCGCCGGCCTCCCGCAGCAGCGCGGCCGAGATCGGCGCGGCCCCGTGCAGCACCTCGCGCAGCGAGCTGGTGTCGGTCCCGCCCAGCGCCCGCGTCTTGAGCAGGAAGCGCAGCATCTGCGGGACCAGCCAGACGTGGGTGACCCGGCTGCGCTCGATCTCGGCCAGCGCGCCCTGCGGGGTGAAGGACCGCAGCAGCACCACGGTGGCGCCGGCGGCCAGGTAGTTGACGGTGACCTGGATGCTGCCGTGGGAGAGCGGGTTGAGGTTGAGCAGCACCGTGTCCGGCTCGGCCCCGACCGCGGCCAGCCAGCCCAGCGACATCTGCATCATCGCCCGGTGGGTCTGCACCACCGCCTTGGGCCGGCCGGTGGTGGCCGAGGTGAGCAGGATCGCCATCGGGTCGTCCAGCCCGCCGCCGGTCAGGCCGCGCGGCGGCGGCCCCTTCACCGCGGCCTCGTACGCCGGGTCGTCGAAGCCGAGCACGTCGTCGGCCGGCAGCCCGGTCCGGTCCAGCAGCTCGGGCTCGCCGAGCACCGGCCGGACGCCGACCCGGGCGGTCACCTCGGCCAGCTCCTCCGCCGCCAGCGCGTGGTTGAGCGGCACGAACGCGGCGCCCAGCCAGGTCGCCGCGAAGTACGTCTCCAGCACCTCCAGCCGGTTGCGGGACAGCACGCCGACGTGCCCGCCGGGGCCGACCCCGCGCTCGCGCAGCGCGCCGGCCAGCGCCCGGGACCGGGCGTCCAGCTCGGCCCAGGTCAGGCTGCGCTCGCCGTCCACGACGGCGAGCGCGCCGGCCCGCTGCTGCCGGTTGCGGGTGAGGATCTCGGCCAGCCACACGGTCAGTGCCCCCGATCGCCGGCCAACACCGCGTCGATGTCGGCGATGGTCCGGATGCTCTCCGCGGCGTCGCTGGACAGCGGCTGGCCCAGCTGCTCCTCGATCGCCAGGCTGACCCGGATCACGTCCCCGGAGTTGACCCCCGAGGTGAGCAGCAGGTCGGTGTCGGCCAGCGAGCCGACCAGCTCGGCGTCGCCGACGACGTCTTCGAGCAGCTTGCGTCCCGGGGTCACCGGCTCTCCTCTGCGGTCGGGCGGGGGGAGTGGGCGAGCACGGCCAGCACCGGCGTGCCGCCGCGCGGGCAGTCGTGCCGGGCCAGCGGCCGGCCCCGCTCGTACGGCAGCGGGAGCAGCCGGTTGACCAGCGAGCCGCGGCAGAAGGCGGTCAGGCCGCCGTCGGCGCGGCGGGGGTTGACCCGGCGGTCCAGGAAGGCGAGGACCGGGTCCAGCGGCGCCCAGGCGCCGTCCTGGTCCACCTCGACCCAGACGTGCTCGATGGTCACCGGGCCGAGCAGCAGGCCGCGGCGGACCCGGCTGCGCAGCCCGGCCGCGGCCGCCTCCCGCTCCAGCAGCAGGCTGGTGGACACGCAGTCCATCGACCGGTTGGCCAGCGCGGCGTCCAGGGTCCAGCGCATCGCCTCCGGCATCCACTGGTACGCCAGGTCGCCGTCGCGCAGCCGGGCCAGCGTGTCGTCGTAGAGCCGGCCGGCGGCCTCGCCGAGCCCGCCGGCGCGGCCGTGCAGCTCCACCTCGCCGGTCACCGTCCGGCCCTCGACCTGCCAGGACAGCAGCCGGTCCGGCGGCTCCGGCGCCGGCGTGGGCAGCGCCCAGTCGCCGCCCGGGCAGTCCGGGGCCGAGCAGGTCCAGGTCAGCTGCACCCGCCAGCGGCGCGGGCCGGTCCAGCTCGCCGGGTCGTTGCGGGCGAACCGGAGCACCATCGACTCGGCCTGCTCCGGCATGCTCCGCCCGGTCCGGGCGGCCAGGGCCAGGTTGGCCACGTCGTGGTACTCGTACCGGTCGCCGTCCGGGGTGCCGGTGGCCGGCAGCATCTCGCACAGCCAGTCCACCTCGCGGGACCAGTCGATGGCGCGCAGCTCGTAGCCGAGCACCCGGCAGGCCTCCAGCCGGTCCAGCCCGGGCTGCGCGTACGCGGCCGGCACCCGGTGCACGGAGGGCGCCGCGGCCCGCCACTTCTCCAGCGGCAGCGGCAGCCCGTGCCGGCGGGCGGCCTGATAGAAGAGCGAGACGAACATCGGGTCGGCGGCCAGCCCGACCCGGTAGCGGGAGCCGAACCGGCGGGCGTACGCCTCGAACCAGTCGGCCCGCTCGTGCAGGAAGAGCACGTCGTGGAACGCCATGTGGCGCAGCGCGATCATCGGCACCGGGGACCGGCCGACCAGGAAGTCGGGGTTGCGGGCGGCCGGCTCCGGGCAGCGCGGATGGAACTGGCCGAGCATCAGCCCGTCCCGGGCCAGCTCGGTCTTCCGCTCGGCCTGCGCCTGGTCGAGCAGCTCCAGCCGGTCGTCCGGGATCCCCGGCAGGACCACGACCAGCGCGTGCAGGGTCGGGTTGCGGCCGGTGAAGTCCAGCTCGCGGAACTCGGCCACCGCCTGGTCGATCGCCGCCACCAGCTCGGCCGCGGTCACCTCGGCGGGCAGGTCGCGGACCCGGATCTCCACCGAGCCGGCCTGCAGCGCCGGCTCGACGAACGGGCAGACCGCACCGTCCCGGCCGACCGCCGGGTGCGGCTGGGCCAGGTAGTCGGTCAACCAGCGCTGGGCGGTCTCCCGGTGGTCGGCGTCGACCGGCCGCAAGGTCCGGGTCATCCGTCCTCCCCCTGCTGGGCGCGCGGTGCCGCCGGGATCAGCCCCTGCCGGTGCAGGGCGGCGAAGTAGGTGCGCAGCAGCGCGGCGTCCACCGGCGCGCAGGCCACCCCGGTGCCGGCCAGGTCCCGCTGGGCCCGCTCCGACCCGTACGGCGGGAGCCGGAGGAACTCCTCCAGCGCGGCCGCGAGGAAGTCGGCGAACGGCTCCAGCGGGGTGCGGGCGATCACCGCCGGGTCGAGCAGCCGGTCCCGCCAGGCCTCGTACGGCTCCGTCCGCACCGGGTAGCCGAGCCGGCCGAGCGTGTCGTACAGCTCGGACAGCGGGATCGGCCGCGGGTTGGTCAGGTGGTACGCCCCGTCGCCGCGGGCCTCCCCGGTCGGGGACAGGGTGAGCGCGACCGTGGCGGCCGCCGCGTAGTCGACCGGCACCAGGTCGACCGGCACGTCCGCCCCGGTGGACGGCAGCGGCGCCCGGCCGAGCCCGACCACGGTGGCCAGCAGCAGCTCCACGAAGGACTTCGGGTTGAAGACCCCGGTGCCGCTGGCCCCGGTGACCGAGCCGGGCCGCAGCACCACGGTGTCCAGGCCCTGCCCGGCGGCCGCGGCGACCAGCTTCTCGGCCACCCACTTGCTCTGCGGGTAGCCGCCGTAGAGCAGGCCGCCGTGGTCCAGCGGGCCGTCCTCCGGCACCGCCGCGGACCCGCCGAACGGGAAGACGGCGAGCGTGGAGACGTGCACCAGCCGCTTCGGCGCGCCGTCCGCGACCAGGTCGAGCACCCGCCGGGTGCCGGTGACGTTGACGTCCTTGAGGTCCTCGTACGGCCGCAGCCAGCGGACCTTCGCGGCCGAGTGGTAGACCGCGCCGACCTCCTCGGCGAGCCGCTCGTGGTCGGCCACGGACAGCCCGAGCCGCGGCCGGGCCAGGTCGCCGGCCACCCCGACCAGCCGCTGCTCGCTCCCCGGCGGGAGGGTGAGGCCGGCCTCGCGGACCGCGGCCAGCACCCGGTCCCGGGCGGCGTCCGCGTCCGCGGCGGTGGCCAGGGCGTGCACGGTGACGTCGGTGCGGGCGAGCAGCTCGACCACCAGCTGCCGGCCGAGGTAGCCGGTGCCGCCGGTCAGCAGCACCGAGCGGATCGGCTCGGCGCGGTCGCGGGGGGTCACCGCCGGCAGCCGGAGCCGGGTGTCGCCGTGCAGCTCGTCGGTGGGCAGCGCGACCGGCACCCGCCGCGGCGGGCCCGCCTCGCCGGCGCCGTCCGCCGCCGGCGCCGGCGGCGTCCGCCGGCGGCGTCCCGGCGTCCCCGCTCGGTGGCCGGGGCGCCGCCGAGCAGCGTGTAGACCAGCCGGTGGTCCGGCCCCAGCCCGAGCGCCTCCGCCGCCGACCCGAAGTCGACGAACCCGACCGGGCACACCCCGATCCCGTCCCCGTGGCCGGCCAGCAGCTGGGCCACCCCGCCGGCCTCGATGAGGCAGAAGCGCTCGGCCAGGTCGCCGTACAGCGGGGTGATGGCCCGCAGGTCGGCGATCATGAGCAGCGCGAACGCGGCCTCGGCGTGGATCCGCCGGTTGTCCGACCAGTGGTGCTCCGGGGTCACCACCGGCTCGGTGCGGAGCAGGGTCAGGTCGTGCCCGCGCGGGTCGTACCGGTAGACCCCGGTCGACAGGCCCGGCAGCGGGTTGTGCACCTGCAGGTAGAAGTCGATCGGGTACGCCCCGCCGGCCGACGCCCAGCCGTGCCGCGGCCCGTCGGCGGTCTCGTGCTCGCGCAGGCACTCCAGCCAGCCGGCCAGCGCCCGCACGTCCAGCCCGCCCGGCGCGAACGACCGCACGGTGCGCCGCCCGAGCAGCGTCTCGGCCCGGTCCGGGTCCGGGGCCGGCAGCCGCAGCACCACGCCGGTCCCGGCCGGCGCCGGCCGCTCCCGGCGCCGCCGCTTGACCTCGGCCCGGGCCGCCTCGTCCAGCACCACCTCGGTCGCCGGCGCCGCCGCCTCCGGAGCCTCGGGCGCCGCCGCGTAGAACTCGACCAGCTCACCGAGGTCGGCCAGCCGGTACAGCTGCTCCAGGCTGGGCCGGGCCCCGAACGCCCGCTCCAGCTCGGTGGCCAGCCGGATCAGGTGCACCGAGGACAGCTCCAGGTCGAACAGCCGGGTGTCCGGCCCCACCCCGGTCGCCCCGCTCACCTCGCCGACGATCCGCAGCAGCTCCCGCTCGACCTCGCGGCTGCGCGGCGTCGCCGCGGCCGCCACCCGGGCCGGCGCCGCGGAGCCGTCGGTGCCGGCGCCGTCCAGCAGCGCGGCCCGGTCCACCTTGCCGTTCGCGGTCAGCGGCAGCGCGTCGACCACCCGGACCACGTCCGGCACCAGGTAGCGCGGCAGCGTCCGGGCGACGTGCGCCCGCACCTCCTCGCCGGTGACGGCGTCGCTGACCCGCACCGCGGCGACCAGCCGGCGGACCCCGTCCCGCGGCCCGACCCCGCCGACCACCGCCTCCCGGACCGCCGGGTGGGCGACCAGCGCCGCCTCCACCTCGCCCGGCTCGATCCGGTGGCCCTGGATCTTCAGCTGGTCGTCCTCCCGGCCGAGCAGCTCCAGCGTGCCGTCCGGCAGCCACCGGGCCACGTCGCCGGTGCGGTAGAGCCGCTGCCCGGTGACCGGGGAGACCACGAAGCTGGCCGCGGTCCGCTCCGGCTCCCGCCAGTACTCCCGGGCCAGCCCGGCCCCGGCCAGGAAGAGCGGCCCCGGCACCCAGGCCGGCCGGGGTCCCCAGTCGGTGTCCAGCACGCAGGCCTGCTGGCCGCGCATCGCCCGCCCGTACGGGACGCTGTCCCAGTCGGGGTCGACCTCGTCCACGTCGTGCAGCACCGACCAGATCGCGCCCTCGGTGGCGCCGCCCAGGCTGACCAGCCGCGCGGCCGGCAGCTCCCGGCGCAGCGCGGCGGCGAAGTCGACCGGGATCCAGTCCCCGGACAGCAGCAGCAGCCGCAGGTGCCGGGCCCACTCCAGGTCGCCGGCCCGGTCGGCGTGCAGCAGCCGGAGCAGCGCGGGCACCGAGTTCCACACCGTCACCCGCTCCCGGCGCAGCAGCTCGGCCCAGTGCTCCGGCTCGGCCCGCCGGGCGGCGTCCGGCAGCACCAGCCCGCCGCCGGCGCCGAGCAGCCCGAACAGGTCGTACACGGACAGGTCGAAGGTCAGCGGGGACAGCCCGAGGGCCCGGTCGGCCGGGCCGACGCCGTACCGGGCGTTGACGTCGGTGACCGTGTTCGCCGCGGCGGCATGCGCCACCGCGACGCCCTTCGGCCGGCCGGTCGAGCCCGAGGTGTAGATGACGTACGCGAGGTCGGCCGGGGACCGGTCCGCCACCTCCGGGGCCCGGTCCGGGCCGGACCACAGCTCGTCCACCACCAGGGCGGGCACGCCGGCGGGCAGCGGCACCCCGGGTGCGGTGAGCACCGCCCGGGCGCCGCTGCCGGCGACCAGCTCGGCCAGCCGGGCCGGCGGCGCCTCCGGGTCCACCGGCACGTACGCGGCCCCGGCCCGCAGCGTGCCGAGCACCGCCGGCACCTGCTGCCAGCCCTTGGGCAGCGCCACCGCGACCAGGTCGCCCGGCCCGGCGCCGGTGGCGGCCAGCGCCGCGGCCACCTGCCGGCTCGCGGTGTCCAGCTCGGCGTAGGTCAGCCGGCGGTCGGCCGCCACCACCGCCTCGGCCTCCGGCCGCTCCCGGACGCTGCGGGCGACCAGGTCGTCCAGCCGCTCGCCGCGCTCGGACACCGTCACCGGCTCGGGCGCGGCGGGCAGGCCGGCCAGCTCCCGGCCCGGCCGCTGCCACCGCTCCCGGTCGGCGACCGCCCGCAGCAGCTCCTGGTACGCCGCGAACATCGCGTCCAGGAACCCGGGCGGGAAGAGGTCCTCGACCGCGTCCCAGAGCAGCACCAGCTCCCCGCGGTGCACCATCACCTGGTGGTCGAGCCAGACCTGCGGGGTCTGCGAGATCGCATACTCCTGCTCGCCGAGCCAGTCCAGGACCTCGGCGTCCTCCAGCAGGCTGGTGAAGACGACCGGGGCCACCGGCCGCGGCGGCCCGCCTCCCGGGCCGGAGTGGGTGCGGGCGTGCTCGCGCAGCAGCGCCACCCCGTTGATGTCCCGGCCGGCCATCTCCCGCAGCAGCGCGGCGGAGAAGTCGCGCACCCGGTCGGCGAAGGCCGGCGCGGCCGCCTCCACCCCGACCAGCAGCAGCGAGGTGAACTCGCCGGCCACCTGCCGGCCGACGTCCACCGCCGGCCGCTCGAACGAGGTCAGCGTCAGCGTGAACGGCCGGCGCTCGCTGTGCAGCGCGAGCACCTCGGCGAAGGCGGCGCCGAGCAGCGCGGCCAGGGTGACCCCCTCGGCCTGCGCGGCCGCCCGCAGCGCGGCCAGCAGCTCCCGGTCCAGCCGGGCGCTGTGCCGGCCGAAGCGCGGCATGCCCACGGTGGCCGGGTCGACCGCGAGCGGCAGCCCCGGGCCCGGCTGCAGCTCGGCCGCCCGGCGGCGCAGCTCGGCCCGCCGGCCGGCCCGCTCCTGGTCCTCCCGGGCCCGCCGGGCCAGCACGAAGTCGCGGAACGACGGCCCGGTCACCGGGGGCAGCTCGACGCCGTCGTACAGCTGGCCCCACTCGGTGAGCACCTGCAGGATGCTGCGGGCGTCCAGGATGAGCAGGTCGAAGCTGAGGTGCAGCCGGGTGCCGCCGTCCGGCAGCAGCGAGATCCGGACCTCGAAGACCGGCCCGGTGTACGGGTCGTGCACCTGCCGGGACATCCGGTCCCGGGTCCGTTCCAGGGTGCCGGTCGGGTCCGGGTCGGCCCGCAGGTCGTCCACCGCGACCGGCGACCGCTCCAGCGGCGGCAGCACCCGCTGGCTGCCGTCGGGCAGGATGACCGCCCGCATCATGTCGTGCCGCTCGGCCAGCCGGCGCAGCGCCGCCGCGGCCCGCTCCGGGTCCAGCCCGCGCCGGCTGAACTCGAGGTACGCGTGGGTGCCGACGCCGCCGAGCTCGAAGCCGGCGGTCCGGCCGGCCAGGTAGGCCTGCTGCAGGTCGGTCAGCGGGAACGGGTCGCCGGCCGCGCCGGCCGGGGCCGGGGCCGGCACCGGGGACCGGTCGGCGGCCGGGCCGGCGGCGCCGACCACCGCGGCCAGCTCGGCCGGGGTCAGCCCGCCGAGCAGCTCGACCACGTCGACCTCGGCGCCGTACCGCTGCTGGACCTTCTCCTGCAGCTCGGCGGCCCGCAGCGAGTCCAGGCCGAGCGCGGTGAGCGGGCGGTCGCCGGCGACCGTGTCCGCGGGCACCACCAGCACGTCGGCGACCAGGTCGCGCAGCTCGGCGAGGAGCGGCGCCTGCTCCGGCTCCGGCTCCGGCTCCGGCGGCGCCGCGACCGGGAGCGCGTCGTCGTGCAGCACCTTGAGCGCCCCGTCCCGGAGCAGGTCGCGACAGCGCCCGCGCTGCACCTTGCCGGACGAGGTCTTCGGCACCTGGCCGGGCGCGACCAGCACCACCCGGGACACCGCCACCCCGCAGTCCGCGGCCACCCCGGCCCGCAGCCGGTCCGCGATCCCGGCCGGCTCGGCGTCCGGCCCGAGCCGGACCTCCTGCACCACGGCCAGCCGCTCGCCGCCGGCGGCACCGCCCTCGCCGTCCGTCGCTGCCGTCGCCCGGCAGCCCGAAGGCGGCGCCGGCGCCGGTCCGCAGCCCGGCCAGCGCCGCCTGCACGGAGTCCTCCACGTCGTGCGGGTAGACGTTGCGCCCGGCGACGATGATCATCTCCTTGCGCCGGCCGGTGACCACCAGCTCGCCGTCGACCAGGCCGCCCAGGTCGCCCGTACGCAGCCAGCGCGGGCCCTCCGGGCAGCCGGCCAGCCGGCCGCCGAAGACCTCGCGGTCCAGCTCCGGCTCGCCCCAGTAGCCGTCGCCGACGCCGTCCCCGCGCACCCACAGCTCGCCGATCCGGCCGGCCCCGACCGGCTCCCGGGTGTCCGGGTCGACCACGCACACCTCGGTCGCCTTGCCGGGCGGGCCGCAGGAGACCAGCCGCTGGGCCCGGTCGCCGGCGGCCGCGGCGGCGACCTCGCCGGCGGCCAGCCGGTCCGCCGACACGGTGAGCACCCGGGGCGGGTCCGGCACGTGGGCGCCGGTGACCATCAGCGTCGCCTCGGCCAGCCCGTACACCGGCAGGAAGACCCGCCGGTCGAAGCCGGCGCCGGCGAAGGCCGCGGCGAACCGGTCCAGGGTGGCCGCCCGCACCGGCTCGGCGCCGGTGTAGACGACCGACAGCCGGCTCAGGTCCAGGGCGTCGCGCTCCTCGGCGGTGGTCCGCCGGACGCTGAGGTCGAAGCCGAAGTCGGGGCCGCCGGTGACCGTCGCGTCGTAGTCGACCACCGCCCGCCACCACCGGATCGGCTTGCGCAGCATGGCCCCGGGCGGCATGAGCACGCAGTGCCCGACCATGAAGACCGACCGCAGCAGCGCGCCGAACAGGCCCATGTCGTGGTGCAGCGGCAGCCAGTTGACCGTGACCACGCCGCGGCGCCGCTCGTACCGCTCGTCCATCAGGTCGAGGTTGGCCAGCACCGACCGGTGGCTGAGCACGACGCCCCGCGGGGCCCGGGTGGCTCCGGAGGTGAACTGGAGGATCGCGGTCGACTCCGGGCCGACGTCCGGCGGGGTGAACCCCTGGTCGTCGGCCGGCGCCCGGTCGGTCTCCAGCACCGGCAGCCGCTCCGGCTCCAGCGCCGGCCCGCCGGCCGACGAGGTCAGCTGGGCGGCCGGCGCGCAGGCGGCGGTGATCGCCTCCACCCGGGCCCGGGCGGCCCGGTAGCGGCTCTCCGGCGGCACCACCGGCACCGCGGTGACCCCGGCGTAGAAGCAGGCGAAGAGCGCGACCACGAAGTCCGGCCCGGGCGGGTGCACCAGCAGCACCCGCGACCCGGTCAGCCCGGACTCGTGCAGCTGCCCGGCCAGCGCCCGGGCCCGCCGGTCCAGCTCGACGAAGGTGAACCCGCCGGCGCGCTCCTCCCCGTCCGGCAGGAACGAGTAGGCGGTCGCGTCCGGATCCGCGGCCAGCGCACGCTCGAGGGTCTCCCCGAGGTTCTTCAGCATCCCGGCCCTCGCTACAACAGACGTTTCCGGCTTTTATGGATATCCCAACCAAGCATGCGGTCCGGTCTGCTGCGTCACCCGATCGGATGAACATCGGTTCAGATCGAAGAATGAACCCCTTTGTCGTACGACCCATGCAGCGGTGCGGCCGTCCGCCGGGTCGGCCGTCCGGCCCACATAGGGTGGGCCGGTGCAGCCGAGCCGAGGAGCGCCGCTGGCGCCGCTGACCACGCTCCGGCTCGGCGGCCCGGCGGCCCGACTGGTCGAGGCGACCACCGCGGCGGAGCTCGTCGAGGCGGTCCGGGCCGCCGGCGACGACCTGCTGCTGGTCGGCGGCGGCTCCAACCTGGTGCTGGCCGACGCCGGCTGGCCCGGCACCGCGGTGCTGATCCGGTCCCGCGGCGTCACCGTCGCCGACGACGTGCTGGTGGCCGAGGCCGGCGAGCCGTGGGACGAGCTGGTGGCCCGGACCGTGGCCGAGGGCCGCTCCGGCCTGGAGTGCCTGGCCGGCATCCCCGGCCTCACCGGCGCCACCCCGGTGCAGAACGTCGGCGCGTACGGGCAGGAGGTCGCGGACACCGTCGTCCGGGTCGAGGCGTACGACCGGCAGGCCGGGCAGGTGCGCACGCTCGGCCCGGAGGACTGCCGGTTCGGCTACCGCGACTCGCTCTTCAAGCACACCGACCGGTGGGTGGTGCTGCGGGTCGCGTTCGCGCTGAGCCGGACCGGCAAGTCGGGCCCGGTCCGGTACGCGGAGCTGGCCCGC
Organism: uncultured Actinomycetota bacterium; assembly: GCA_963849885.1. GTDB lineage: Bacteria > Actinomycetota > Actinomycetes > Mycobacteriales > CADCTP01 > CADCTP01. The sequence continues at coordinate 159,043 of CAWKIV010000010.1, forward strand.
ACGCTCGGCGTCCAGCTCGGCGAGGTGGCCCCGCTGGCCGACGTCCGGTCCGCCGTGCTCGACCTGCGGCGGGGCAAGGGCATGGTGCTCGACCCGGCCGACCGGGACACCTGGAGCGCCGGCTCGTTCTTCACCAACCCGGTGCTGGCCCCGGGCGAGCTGGCCGGCTTCGAGGCCCGGGCCGGCGGGCCGTACCCGTCCTGGCCGGCGTCGGGCGGCACGAAGCTGTCGGCCGCCTGGCTGATCGAGCGGGCCGGCTTCGCCAAGGGCTACGGCGGGGAGTCGGTCCGGGTGTCCGGCAAGCACACCCTGGCCCTCACCCACCGTGGCGGCGGCAGCACCGCCGAGCTGGTCGCGCTGGCCCGGGAGATCCGGGACGGTGTGCGGGACCGGTTCGCGGTCGAGCTGCGGCCGGAGCCCCGGCTGGTCGGGGTGACGCTGTGAGCGGGGGGCGCCGGTGACCACGGCGGCCGCGGCCGAGTCGGGCCAGCCGCTGGGCGGCCTGGTCGGCTGGGTGCTCGACGTGATCGAGGCGCTCGGCGCGCCCGGAGTGGGGCTGCTCATCGCGCTGGAGAGCATCTTCCCGCCGATCCCGAGCGAGGTCGTGCTGCCGCTGGCCGGGTTCCTGGCCGGGCAGGGCCGGCTCGGCTTCGTCTCGGTGACCGTGTGGGCCACGGTCGGCTCGCTGGTCGGCGCGCTGTTCCTCTACTGGCTCGGTGCCGCCCTCGGCACCGAGCGGCTGTGCCGGTTGGCCGACCGGATCCCGCTGATGGACGGCCGGGACGTGGAGCGGGCGGAGCGCTGGTTCGCCCGGCACGGGGTGTGGGCGGTGCTGATCGGCCGGATGGTGCCCGGGATGCGCAGCCTGGTGTCCATCCCGGCCGGCGTGCAGCGGATGCCGCTGTGGCTCTTCTCCGGGCTCACCGTCATCGGCAGCGCGATCTGGAACATCGCCTTCATCGGCCTGGGCCACCTGCTCGGGGACCGGTGGACCGAGGTCGGCAAGTACAGCGACGTCCTCAACTACCTGGTCATCGGGGCCGCCGTGGTCGTGGTCGCGGTCCTGGTGGTGCGCCGCGCCCGGCGGCGCCGGGCCGGGCTCGACCCGGTCACCGGGGAGGCGCCGGACCAGGCCTGAGCCGCCACGGGCCCGTCGGGCCGACGACCGGGGCGGTCGGATCTCGGCCGGCCGGGCAACGCCGCGACCCGGCCGGCTGCGCGGCGGGCCTGACGTGCCGGTGGCGTACGACGTGGCGGTCGTCACTGCGGGGTGACCGGACCGGTTCGTCCGGGCAGCTTTCGGGCAGGTCCGCTGTTGGCCACCTTCGGTGGCTCGCCCGGAGCCGGACCTGGAGGTGACCGTGGCCGCAGCTGGTGTCGGCAGGGCCGTCGTGCCGTTCCCGCGCTCGCGGCCACGCCGGGTGGCGACGCTGTCGGTGCACACCTCGCCGCTGGACCAGCCCGGCACCGGGGACGCCGGCGGCATGAACGTCTACGTCCTCGAGGTGTCCCGCCGGCTGGCCGAGATGGGCGTCGCGGTGGACGTGTTCACCCGGGCCACCTCCAGCGCGCTCCCGCCCGCGGTCGAGGCCGCGCCCGGGGTGCTGGTCCGGCACGTCGTCGCGGGGCCGTACGAGGGGCTGGACAAGGGCGACCTGCCGGCCCAGCTGTGCCCGTTCACCTCCGAGGTGCTCCGGGTGGAGGCCCAGCACGAGCCCGGCTGGTACGACCTGGTGCACTCGCACTACTGGCTGTCCGGCCAGGTCGGGCGGGCCGCCCAGGCCCGCTGGGGGGTGCCGCTGGTGCACTCCGCGCACACCCTGGCCAAGGTCAAGAACGCGTCGCTGGCCGACGGCGACCGGCCCGAGCCGCTGGTCCGGCTGGTCGGCGAGGACCGGGTGGTGGCCGAGGCGGACCGGCTGGTCGCGTCCACCGAGGACGAGGCCCGGCAGCTGTCGCTGCTCTACGGCGCCCGGCCGGACCAGGTGGTCACCGTGCCGCCGGGGGTCGACCTGGAGCTGTTCCGGATGGCCGACGCCTCGGCCGCGCGGACCCGGCTGGGGGTGCCGCCGGACGCGGTGGTGCTGCTGTTCGTCGGGCGCATCCAGCCGCTCAAGGCGCCCGACGTGCTGCTGCGGGCGGTGCCCGCGCTGCTGGACCGGGCCCCCCAGCTGCGCGGGCGGTTGCAGGTGCTGGTGGTGGGCGGCCCGAGCGGCAGCGGCCTGGACCGGCCGGAGTCGCTGCAGAAGCTGGCGGCGGCCCTGGGGATCGCCGACCTGGTCCGCTTCGAGCCGCCGGCCCCGCCGGAGCGGCTCGCGGACTTCTACCGGGCCGCCGACCTCACCGTGGTGCCCAGCTACAGCGAGTCCTTCGGCCTGGTCGCGCTGGAGTCCCAGGCGTGCGGCACTCCGGTCGTCGCCGCCGCGGTCGGCGGGCTGCCCACCGCGGTCCGGGACGGGGTGTCCGGGCTGCTGGTCGACTCGCACGACCCGGCCGACTTCGCCGCCGCGATCGAGCGGGCGCTGGCCCGCCGGGCGCCGCTGTCGGCCGGTGCCCGCGTCCACGCGGAGCAGTTCTCCTGGCAGCGCACCGCCGAGGGCCTGCTGGCCGCCTACCGCGGGGCGCTGGAGACGGCGGCCGCCGCGCTGCCGGCGGCGGTGAGCGGCGCATGACCGCGGGGGCCTCCCGGGCCGAGCTGGACGAGGTCGTCCGGGCCACGCTGACCGACCGGGAGCTGGAGTTCCGCCGCACCGGCGAGGGCGCCTACCTGGTCAGCCTGCCCGGCACCCACCGGCTGGCCACCCCGTGCTGGCTCGTCGTCGGGGACCACTCGCTGCTGGTCGAGGCGTTCGTGATGCGGCACGCCGAGGAGGACCGGGAGCGGCTGTACGACTTCCTGCTGCAGCGCAACAGCCGGATGTACGGCGTCGCCTTCGCCCTCGACCGGGACGGCGACGTCTACCTGGTCGGCCGGCTGCCGCTGGCCGCGGTCACCCCGGACGAGCTGGACCGGCTGCTCGGCGCGGTGCTGACGTACGCGGACGACAACTTCGACGCGATGCTGAAGATCGGCTTCGGCGGGTCCATCAAGCGGGAGTGGGCCTGGCGGGTCAAGCGCGGCGAGTCGCTGGCCAACCTGCGCGCGTTCGCCCGCTTCGCCGACCCCGACGGCGGCGGCCCGTAACATCCGGCGGGTGCCAACCTGGGTCGCGCTGCTGCGCGCGGTGAACCTCGGCAACGTCAACAAGGTCTCCATGCCGGTGCTGCGGGAGGCGCTGGCCGAGGCCGGCTTCACCGACATCCGGACGTACGTGCAGAGCGGCAACGTGGTGCTCGACTCGCCGCTGCGCTCGCCGGCGAAGGTGGGCGCGGAGGTCGGTCGGGTCGTGCACGAGCGTTTCGGCGTGGACACGCCGGTCGTGATGCGCACCGGGGCGCAGCTGCGGGCGGTGCTGGACTGGAACCCGTTCCCCGAGGCGGCCGCCGAGCACCCGCAGCTGACCTACGTCGTGCACCTGTTCGAGAAGCCGGCCGCGGCGGCGGTCAAGGCGGTGCTGGCCGCGGACATCGCCCCGGACGCCGTGGCCGTCCGCGGCATGGAGATGGTCGTCGCGCACGCCGAGACCAGCCGCAACAGCCGTACCGCGACGGCGCTGAAGAAGATCGGCGTGGACGGCACCGCCCGCAACTGGCGCACCCTGACCGCCCTCGTCGAGCTGACCCGGTCCTAGGGTGCGCCTGCCGGCGGCACCCTAGGGTGGACCGCGTGACGGCGACCCTGGTGCTGCTGCGGCACGGCGAGAGCGAGTGGAACGCGAAGAACCTCTTCACCGGCTGGGTCGACGTCGGCCTGACCGAGAAGGGCGTGACCGAGGCCATCCGCGGCGGCGAGCTGCTGCGGGAGACCGGGCTGCTGCCGGACGTGGTGCACACCTCGCTGCAGCGGCGGGCGATCCGGACCGCCGAGCTGGCCCTGGACGCCGCCGACCGGTCCTGGCTGCCGGTCCGCCGGTCCTGGCGGCTCAACGAGCGGCACTACGGCGCGCTGCAGGGGCTGGACAAGGCGGCCACCCGGGAGAAGTACGGCGACGAGCAGTTCATGCGCTGGCGCCGGTCGTACGACGAGCCCCCGCCGCCGCTGGCCGACGACTCGGAGTGGTCGCAGGTCGGCGACCCGCGGTATGCGGACCTGCTCGACATCGTGCCGCGCACCGAGTGCCTCAAGGACGTCGTGCACCGGATGCTGCCGTACTGGTACGACGCGCTGGTCCCGGACCTGCGCCTGGGCCGCGTGGTGCTGGTCGCCGCGCACGGCAACTCGCTGCGCGCGCTGGTCAAGCACCTCGACGAGCTCGGCGACGAGGAGGTGGTCGGGCTCAACATCCCGACCGGCATCCCGCTGCGGTACGACCTGGACCCGGCCACCCTCAAGCCGACCGAGCGCGGCGGGAAATACCTGGACCCGGCGGCGGCCGCCGCGGCCATCGAGGCGGTCAAGAACCAGGGTCGCTGACCAGCCGGGCCACCCCGGCCAGCAGCAGCTCCAGGCCGAAGTCGAAGGTCCGCCGCGGGTCCTCCGCGGCCTGCAGCTCGGCCCCGGCCACCGGGCCGACCCGGGCCGCGGTGGGGAAGCGGTCCGGGTCGAACACGGCGGTCAGGTACGGCTCCGTCGCCGCCCACCACTGGGCGTCGGTGACCCCGGTCGCCCGCTCCGCCTCGGCCTTCTCCTGCAGCCCGCCGACGGTGCCCCGGACGAACCCGGTCAGCACCGTGACCAGCAGGTCCATCTGCAGCTCGGTCAGCCCGAGGCCGTCCACGGCGCGCAGCTCGCACTCGTACTTGGCCATCAGGTTGGGCCCGAGCGGCGGCCGGCCGGTGGCCACGTGCAGCGCCCACGGGTGCCGGACGAAGAGGTCCCAGTTGGCCCGGGCGACCGCGGTCAGCCGCTCCCGCCAGTCGCCGGCCGGCGGCTGGTCCGCCCCCCCGGGATAGAGCTCGCCGAGCACGGCGTCGAGCATCAGGTCGACCAGCTCGCCCTTGCCCGGGACGTGCGTGTAGAGCGTCATCGCGCCGACGCCGAGCTCCGCGGCGACCCGGCGCATGGACAGCGCGGCCAGCCCCTCCGCGTCGGCCAGCGCGACCGCGGCGGCCACGATCCGGTCCACGTCCAGCCCGGCCCGCGGCCCCCGGCGGGGCCCGGCCGGCGCCGGGTCGCGCCACAGCAGCGCCATGCTCCGGGCCGGGTCGCCGGTGCCGGTGAACTCCGTCGCCATCCGCTCGCCTCCGCCCGGTGCCGGCCACTACGGTGGCCGCACGGCGTACAGCGTACGGAGGTGGGATGGCGAAGGCGGTCTACGGGTGCATCGAGGTGCGCGGCGCCCGGGAGAACAACCTGCGCGACGTGTCCGTGGACATCCCCAAGCGCAAGCTCACGGTCGTCACCGGGGTGTCCGGCTCGGGCAAGTCGTCGCTGGTCTTCGACACCATCGCGGCCGAGTCGCGGCGGCTGATCAACGAGACGTACTCGTCCTTCGTGCAGGGCTTCATGCCGCACTACGGCCGCCCGGACGTGGACACGGTGGACAACCTGTCCGCGGCGATCGTGGTCGACCAGGCCCGGATGGGCAACAACGCCCGGTCCACCGTGGGCACCGCGACCGACGCCCACTCGCTGCTGCGCATCCTCTACTCCCGCTTCGGCGAGCCGCGGGTCTTCCCGGCCTCGTCGCTGTCCTTCAACGACCCGAACGGGATGTGCCCGGCCTGCGAGGGCCTCGGCCGCTCGTCCACTGTGGACGTCGACGCGCTGCTGGACCGGGACCGGTCGCTCAACGAGGACCCGATCCGGTTCCCCAACTTCGCCGTCGACTCCTGGTACTGGCGGTCGTACGCGGCCGCCGGCCTGCTCGACCCGGACAAGAAGCTGCGCGACTACTCGGCCGCGGAGTGGGAGCAGCTGCTGCGCGGCCCGGAGCGGAAGTTCCGCTACGACAAGATCCCGCTCACCTTCGAGGGCCTGATCCCCAAGCTGCACCGGCTCTACCTGACCAAGGAGCCGGCCGAGCTGCAGCCGCACATCCGCCGCGCGGTCGAGCGGGTCACCTCCTCCGGGCCGTGCCCGGCGTGCGGCGGCACCCGGCTCAACGAGGCCGTCCGGGCGTCGAAGATCGACGGGGTGTCCATCGCGGACTGCGCCGCGATGCAGGTGGACGAGCTGCTCGACTTCGTCGCCAAGCTGCGCGCGCCCGGGCTGGAGCTGGTGCTGACCGCGCTGACCGCCAACCTCGGCGACCTCGTCCACATCGGACTCGGCTACCTCAGCCTGGACCGCTCCTCGTCCACCCTGTCCGGCGGCGAGTCGCAGCGGGTGCGGATGGTCCGCCACCTCGGCTCCCCGCTGACCGACATCACGTACGTCTTCGACGAGCCGTCCATCGGCCTGCACGCGCACGACGTGGCCCGGCTCAACGAGCTGCTCCAGCGGCTGCGGGACAAGGGCAACACCGTGCTCGTGGTCGAGCACAAGGCCCAGGTCGTCGACATCGCCGACCACGTGGTGGACCTCGGCCCGGGCGCCGGCCGCGCCGGCGGCGAGATCGTCTACCAGGGCACCGTCGCCGGCCTGCGCGCGTCGGGCACGCTGACCGGCCGGCACCTGCGCGGCCGGCACCCGCTGCGGACCGACGTCCGGACCCCGACCGGCACGCTGCGGGTGGCGCACGCGACCCTGCACAACCTGCGGGACGTCACCGTCGACGTCCCGACCGGCGTGCTCACCGCGGTCACCGGCGTCGCCGGCTCCGGGAAGAGCTCGCTGGTCTTCGGCGTGCTGCCGCAGCAGCACCCGGACGTGGTCGTGGTCGACCAGAAGCTGACCCGCGGCTCGTCCCGGTCCAACACCGCCACCTGGACCGGCATGCTGGAGCCGATCCGGAAGGCGTTCGCCAAGGCCAACAAGGTGAAGCCGGCCCTCTTCAGCGCCAACTCCGAGGGCGCCTGCCCGGCGTGCAAGGGCCTCGGCCTGATCTACACCGACCTGGTCTTCCTGGACACCGCGGTCAGCGTGTGCGAGGCCTGCGAGGGCAGGCGCTTCACCCCCGAGGTGCTGGCGTACCAGCTGGACGGCAAGGACATCAGCGAGGTGCTGGCGCTGGCCGTGGCGGACGCCCGGGCCTGGTGGTCCGGCGACCCGGCGGTGACCGACATGCTGGCCGGGCTGGAGGACGTCGGGCTGGGCTACGTCACGCTCGGGCAGCCGCTGTCCACGCTGTCCGGCGGCGAGCGGCAGCGGCTCAAGCTGGCCGCGGAGATGGCCGGCGAGGGCAGCGTCTACATCCTGGACGAGCCGACCGGCGGCCTGCACATGGACGACGTGGACCGGCTGGTCGGGCTGCTGCACCGGCTGGTGGACGCCGGCCGGACGGTCGTGGTGGTCGAGCACAACCTCGACGTGGTGGCCCGCGCCGACTGGGTGATCGACCTCGGTCCGGGGGCCGGCCACGACGGCGGTCAGGTCGTCTTCGCCGGCACCCCGGCCGACCTGGTCCGGTCGGCCGGGTCGCTCACCGGCGTCCACCTCGCCGAGCGGGTCCGCTGACCCGCGCGGCCCGGTCGCGCCGAGGCTGACTACCGCGGCGCAGACGGTCAGACGCCGAGCGCGGTCTCCGTGGCGCCGCTGGCGATCGACGTCGGCACCGGCGGCTGCTCGCCGGTGACCAGGAAGATCGTCTCCCGGGCGACCGAGACCGCGTGGTCGGCGTAGCGCTCGTAGTAGCGGCCGATCAGCGTGATGTCGATGGCCGGCTCGATCCCGTGCGTCCAGTCGTCGGACAGCAGCTGGGTGAACAGCCGCCGGTGCAGCGTGTCCATCGCGTCGTCCTCGCGCTCCAGCTGCTCGGCCAGCTCGATGTCCTGGCCCTCCAGCACCTGGCGGGTCTTCTCCACGATGTTCTGCGCGACGTCGCCCATCTCCTTGATGGAGCCGCGCACCTCGTCCGGCACCGCGCACGACGGGTAGCGCATCCGGGCCACCTTGGCCACGTGCAGGGCCAGGTCGCCCATCCGCTCCAGGCTGGCCACCGCGTGCAGGCTGGTGATGATCGTGCGCAGGTCGCGGGCCACCGGCTGCTGCCGGGCCAGCAGGTCGAACGCCCGCTGCTCCAGCTCGTCGCGCAGCTGGTCGACTTCGGCGTCCCGGGAGATGACGCGCTCGGCGACGGTCAGGTCGGCGTCCAGGAGCGCCGCGGTGGCGTCCTGCATCGCGACGCCGACCGCGCCGGTCATCTCGACCAGCGTGCGGCCGATCGAGTCGAGCTCGCCGTGGAACGTCTCGCGCATCCGCACCCCTTCTTCCCTGCCGACCGTTTCGAGGGTAGTCGGGCACGCCACAGCCGGCCGGTGTCGCGGTGAACGATGCCCGTACGACCGGTGAATACCTCAGCCGCGCCGGGCCAACCGTCGCTGAGCAGGGCGGATACTTGCCGCCACGACCGTACGATCGGATCGTGGACGTCGTGGCGGTGGTCGCCGCCCTGCTCCTGGGGCTGGCCGCGGGGGTGGCTGTCGCGCTCGCGGTGATCCGCCGCGGGTCCGCCCCGGTGCCGGCGTCGGTCCCCGCGCCCGAGCCGGCGGCCGGCGTGGTGCCGCCCGTGCTGGCCCGCCGGGTGCTCGAGGTGATGGGCTCCGCCGCGGTGGTGGTCGACCAGGCCGACGAGGTGGTGCTGGCCAATCCGGCCGCCCGGCGGATGGGCGTCGTCCGCGGCGGCCGGGTGGTGGTGGACGAGCTGCGCCGGCTGGCCCGGGCCGCCCGCCGCGACGGCGAGCCTCGGCAGGCGATGGTCGACACCCCGCGCGGCCGGCTCGGCCGGGAGCCGATCGCGGTGAGCGTGCAGGTGGCGCCGCTGGTCGAGTCCGGCTACGTGGCGCTGCTGCTGGAGGACGTGACCGACACCCGGCGGCTGGAGAAGGTGCGCCGCGACTTCGTGGCCAACGTGTCACACGAGCTGAAGACGCCGATCGGCGCGCTCACCCTGCTCGCCGAGGCGGTGCAGGACGCGGCCGACGACCCGGAGGCGATCCGCCGGTTCGCCGGCCGGATGCAGCACGAGGGCTCCCGGCTGGGCCGGCTGGTCGCCGAGCTGATCGAGCTGTCCCGGCTGCAGGGCGCCGAGCCGCTGCCGGCGCCGACGGTGGTGTCGGTGGACGCGGTGGTGGCCGAGGCGGTGGACCGCACCCGGCTGGCCGCGGCCGTCGCCGGCATCACGGTGGTGGCCGGCGGGCAGCACCGGCTCACCGTCCGCGGCAGCGAGCCGCAGCTGGTCACCGCGCTGGTCAACCTGATCGACAACGCGGTGGCGTACAGCCCGCCCGGCACCCGGGTCGCGATCGGGGTGCGCGGCCGCGACGGCACCGTCGAGATCTCGGTCAGCGACCAGGGCATCGGCATCGCCGAGACCGACCTGGAGCGGGTCTTCGAGCGCTTCTACCGGGCCGACCCGGCGCGGTCCCGGGCCACCGGCGGCACCGGGCTCGGGCTGGCCATCGTCAAGCACATCGCCACCAACCACGGTGGCGGCGTCTCGGTGTGGAGCGTGGAGGGCTCCGGCTCCACCTTCACCCTCCGCCTGCCGGCCGCGACCGCACGGCCGGAGGAGCCGGCGCCCGCCCCGATCCTGGAGCCTTCGGAGAGAGGAACCGCGTGACCCGCGTGCTCGTGGTGGAGGACGAGGAGTCGTTCTCCGATGCGTTGTCGTACATGCTGCGCCGGGAGGGCTTCGAGGTCGCCGTCGCGGCGACCGGGCCGGACGCGCTCACCGAGTTCGACCGGTCCGGCGCCGACCTGGTGCTGCTCGACCTCATGCTGCCCGGGCTGTCCGGCACCGAGGTCTGCCGGACGCTGCGGCAGCGGTCCTCGGTGCCGGTGATCATGCTCACCGCCCGGGACAGCGAGATCGACAAGGTCGTCGGGCTGGAGCTGGGCGCGGACGACTACGTGACCAAGCCCTTCTCCTCCCGCGAGCTGGTCGCCCGGATCCGCGCGGTGCTGCGCCGGCGCGGCGCGGTGGAGACCGAGACGGCGGCCTCCTCGCTGGAGGCCGGCCCGGTCCGGATGGACGTGGAGCGGCACGTCGTGTCGGTCAACGGCGGGACGGTGCCGATGCCGCTGAAGGAGTTCGACCTGCTGGAGCTGCTGCTGCGCAACGCCGGGCGGGTGCTCACCCGGGGGCAGCTGATCGACCGGGTCTGGGGCGCCGACTACGTCGGCGACACCAAGACCCTCGACGTCCACGTCAAGCGCCTCCGGGCCAAGATCGAACCCGACCCCGCCAACCCCCGCCACCTCGTCACCGTCCGCGGCCTCGGCTACAAATTCGAAACCTAACCCCCACCCCTTTGCGCGTGTCCTCGTTCCGACACGCCGTACGGGCGGGACTTCTGTACGAGCCGCCGCGCAAAGGTGATCGGCTGTGGATGGCGGGAGCGGGGGAGGGGGCGGGTGCGGCACGGTGGTGGGGTGGATGTGGTCACCCGGGCGGAGGCCGTCGCCGGAGGCCTGACCGGCGCCCAGGTGGACCGGCGGCTGCGGGACGGGTCGTGGGTGGCGCTCCGGCGCGGGGTCTACGTGCCCGCCGGCCGCACCGACCGCGCGGTCGCCCGGGCGGCCGCCGCGGTGCGTGCCCTCGGCGGCGACGTGGTGGTCAGTCACGAGACCGCCGCGCAGCTGCTCGGGATCCCGCTGCTCGCCGAGCCCGGGACGCTCGTCGTGACCCGCGCCGGCGGGTCGAGCCGGCGGCTGTCCGGCCTGCGGGTCCACGTGGCGGCGCTGCCTGCCGGCCACGTCCGCCCGGTCGGTCCGCTGGCGGTCACCTCGGCGGCGCGGACCGTCGTCGACCTGGCCCGGCGGCTGCCCTACTCCGCCGCGCTGGTGGCCGCCGACGGCGCGCTCCACCTCGGGCTCGTCCGGCCGGCGGAGCTCGGCGAGGTCCTGGTCAGCTGTGCCTCCTGGCCGGGCATCCGCCGAGCCGCCCGGGTGGTCAGGTGCGCCGACGGGCGGTCCGAGTCCCCGCTGGAGACCTTGTGCCGGGACCTGTTCGTCCGGCACGGCCTGCCGGCGCCGATCCTGCAGGGCGTCGTCGCCGACCGGCGGGACGGCTGGCACGCCAGGGTCGACTTCCTCTGGCCCGAGTCGGCGACGGTCGTGGAGGCGGACGGTCGCCTGAAGTACGGCGAGCCGGGCGACCTGTGGCAGGAGAAGCTCCGCCAGGAGCGGATCGACGAGGCCGGCTATGTCGTGCGCCGGGTCACCTGGGCGCAGGTCACCCGCCAGCCCGACGCCACCGTCGCCCGCGTCCGCCGCGCCCTCCACCGGCAGCGTTGATCACCTTTGCGCGCTGGCTCGCCCGAGAACGCCCGTGAGGCGGCGTGTCGGCACGAGGACACGCGCAAAGGTGATCGTCAGGTGGGGTCGGCCGGGTGGGGGGCCAGGAGGGGGGCGGTGAGGCGGGCGGTGCAGAGGCGGGCCAGCTCGGTGAAGGCGGGCTCGCCGAGCAGGGCGGTCAGCTCCGCCGCGTACGACAGGTAGAGCGGCTCGCCGGCGCCGTGCGCCTCCGGCGACGACGTGCACCACCAGTGCAGGTCGTGCCCGCCCTCCCCCCACGACCGCCGGTCGAACTCGGTGACCGTGGACACCAGCACCCGCGTCCCGTCCGGCCGGTCCACCCACTCCTGCTCCCGGCGCACCGGCAGCTGCCAGCACACGTCCGGCTTGGTCTCCAGCGGGTGCCGCCCGGTGCGCAGCGCCAGCGCGTGCAGCGCGCAGCCCTCGCCGCCGGCGAAGCCGGGCCGGTTGAGGAAGATGCAGGCCCCGTCCACGGTCCGGGTCCGGCGCCGCCGGTCGTCGTCGCCGACGCTGTCCCGGACGGTGATGCCGCGCTTGGTCCCCGCCTTGTAGAACTGCCACTCCTCCGGGGTCAGCTCGCGCGCCGCCCGGGACACCCGCTTCTCGTCCGCGGTGTCGGAGAAGAAGGCGCCGTGGCTGCAGCAGCCGTCGTCCGGGCGGTCCTCCAGGATGCCCCGGCAGCCGCGCGCGAAGATGCAGGTCCAGCGCGAGCACAGCCAGGTCAGGTCGGCCCGGACCAGGTGCTCGGCGTCAGCCGGGTCGGCGAACTCGACCCACTCCCGGGCGAAGTCCAGGCCCACCTCGGGCCGGAGGGCCAGCGTCACGCGGCCACGGTACGGCACTCGGCGCGCCGGGATTTGCTCTCCGGGCTCGGAAAGGGTGTCATTCTCCGTCGACCGACGTGGCTGGGGAGTGCGGGATGGGACGACATTCGCGGTCCGACACGCGAGGGACGGTTGCGCCGCCCACGGCGCTGCCGACCGAGCGCGGGCCGATGTACCCGTCGCCCCCGCCGTACGTGCCGCGGCAGACCGCGGCGCCACCGCCGGCTCCCGGGGCGCCGGCCCGCGGCGCGCGGTCCCTGGAGGACACCGGGCCCTGGGGCGAGCAGTGGTGGGAGAAGACCGGCAGCCAGCCGCCGGTCGTGGACGGGCCGCCGCCGGCGTCCGCCCCCGCGGCGGCGTTCCCGCTGTCCGGCGGGCGGGGCGAGCCGCGGCCGATTCCGGAGCCGGCGCCCGAGCGCGGGCGGGGGCGGCGGCGGGCCGGAGCCACCCGGGCCGAACTGGTCACCCCGTCGCCCGCCACCGACACCGGCTCGCATCGGCGTGGTGCCGCGGCGGAGGCGGCGATGTCGCGGGCGGACACGAGCAGCCGGTTGCGCCGGCCGGACCCCGCCGACACCGGCTCGCACGGCTGGTGCCGCCCGGCGGTCGCGGCGGACTCCAGTCGCCGGGCGGTCACGGGCCGCCGGCTGCGCCGGCCGGATCCCGCCGACCCGGCTCGCGGCTGCCGCCCGGCCCGGGGGCATCGCCGACTCCAGCGCCGGGCTGAGCCGGCTCGGCCAGCCGCGGGGGATGGACCCGGGCGCCGGGCTGCCGCCCCCGGGCCCGGCGGGCATCACCGACTCCAGCGCCGGGCTGAGCCGGCTCCCCGGCACGGAGACCGGCTCCCGGCTGCGCCGGCCCGATCCCGGCGACACCGGTTCGCGGCTGCGGCCGCCGGGAGGCGCCGACTCCGGCGCTGGGCTGCGCCGGCTCGGCCAGCCGCGGGGCGATGGACTCGGGCGCCGGGCTGCCGCGGCCGGGCCCGGCGGGTCTGACCGACTCCAGCGCCGGTCTGCCGCGGCCGGGCCAGTCGCGGGTCACCGACTCCGGCGGGCTGCCGCGGCTCGGGGCATCGGGGGCCGCCGACTCCGGTGTGGGCCCGCCGCGGCTGGGTCAGTCGCGGGTCACCGACTCCGGCGTGGGTCTGCCGCGGCTGGGTCAGTCGCGGGTCGCCGACTCGGGCGCCGGTCTGCCGCGGCCGGGCCCGGCGGGTCTGACCGACTCCAGCGCCGGCCTCAGCCGGCTGGGTGGTGCGGAGGCCAGCACGCGGCTGCGGCCGCCGGGCGGCGCCGACGCCGGGCCGTCCCGCCTCGGCCAGCCGCGGGTCACCGACTCCAGCTCCGGGCTGTCCCGGCGGGTCACGGACTCGAGTGCCGGGCTGTCGCGGCTCGGTCCGCCGGGGGTCACCCACTCCGGGGCAGGGTTGTCCCACCTGGGACAGCCGGGGGTCACCGACTCCGGCGCCGGGTTGTCGCGGCTCGGTCGCCGGGGTCACCGACTCCAGTGCCGGGTTGTCGCGGCTCGGTCCGCCGGGTCACCGACTCCAGTGCCGGGTTGTCGCGGCTCGGTCCGCCCGGTGTCACCGACTCCGGCGCCGGGTTGTCGCGGCTGGGCCAGCCGGGGGTCGCTGACTCCGGTGCGCGGGGCGGGGGCTCCCGGCGGCGCGGGTCCGCGGACTCCGGCGCCGGCCTGGCCCCGCTCGGCGGGTCGGCCCCCGCCGAGGAGGCGCCGGCCCGGGGCCGGCGCCGCGCCGGCGCCACCCGCGCCGACCTGGTCCGCCCCGACACCGCCGGCGCCACCGCGCTGCAGCCCCGCCTCCCGGACCCGGACGAGGTCACCGACACCGGCGCCCGCCGGGCCCGCAGCACGTTCCGGCTGGCCGACGCGCCCGAGCCGGCCGAGGACCCGTACGCCGAGGACGGGTACGCCGAGGAGCCGTCGCTGGTCCTCCAGTGGGGCATCTTCCTGGCCCAGACGCTCACCGGCGCCGCGGTCGGTCTCGGCGTCTGGCTGGGCTTCTACCGGCTCTGGTCGACCTGGCCGTTCTACGCCGCGCCGGCGGTCGGCGCCGCGCTGATCGGCATGCTGGTGGTCGCGCGGACGCTGCGCCGCCGGTACGGCCACGAGCTGGACCTGCTCACCGCGATCGTCACCATCGGGGTGGGCACCGTGCTCACGGTGTTGCCCGCCGCGTTCACCCTGCAAGGTCTGGCCTAGCTACCCTGGATGCAGTGACCAGCAGACCGGTGACCGTCCCGCGTGCGCGGGTGGGCCTGTCGACCGCGTCGGTCTACCCGGAGAGCACGGCGACCGCGTTCGAGATCGCCGCCCGGTTGGGCTACGACGGCATCGAGGTGATGGTCTGGACGGACCCGGTCAGCCAGGACGCGGAGGCGCTGCGCAAGCTGTCCTACTACCACGGGGTGCCGATCCTCGCCGTGCACGCGCCCTGCCTGGTGATCACCCAGCGGGTCTGGGGCACCGAGCCGTGGGTGAAGCTGGAGCGGGCCCGGGCGGCGGCCGAGCGGCTCGGCGCCGACACGGTCGTGGTGCACCCGCCGTTCCGCTGGCAGCGCGACTACGCCCGCGGGTTCCGCCGCGGCATCGAGCGGATGGCCGAGGACACCCCGATCCGCTTCGCGGTGGAAAACATGTTCCCGCTGCGGGTCCGCGGCCGCGAGGTCTCCGCGTACGCGCCGGACTGGGACCCGACGACCGAGCCGCACCGGGCGTACACGCTGGACCTCAGCCACACCGCGACCTCCCACTCGGACGCGATCGACCTGATGGACACGATGGGCGACCGGCTGGCGCACGTGCACATCGCGGACGGCTCGGGCGCGGCCAAGGACGAGCACCTGGTGCCGGGCCGGGGCACCCAGCCGTGCGGCGAGCTGCTGGAGCGGCTGGCCACCCGCGGCTTCGGCGGCTCGGTGGTGGTCGAGGTCAACACCCGCCGCGCGACCGGTCGGGAGGAGCGGGAGGCCGACCTGGCCGAGGCGCTCGCCTTCACCCGTCTGCACCTGGTGGCGACGGCCCAGCCGGTCGGCTGAGCCGTACGCTGGCGGCATGCGATCGGTGATCCTCGCAGCGTCGCGAGACAACCGGGTCAAGCAAGTCATCGCGGGCGCACCGCTCACGCGCAGCGTGGTCAAGCGCTTCATCCCCGGCGAGGGGCCGGACGACGCGGTCGAGGTGACCCGCCGGCTGGTCGCGGACGGCCTGCAGGTCAGCCTCGACCACCTCGGTGAGGACACGACCGACCAGGAGCAGGCGGCCGCCGCGGCGAAGGCCTACCTGACGATCCTGGAGCGGCTGGCCGACGAGGGGCTGACCCCGGCGGCGGAGGTGAGCCTCAAGCTGTCCGCGGTCGGGCAGGCGCTGCCCGGCGACGGGGAGCGGATCGCGCTGGACCACGCGCACCTGGTCTGCGCGGCGGCCGAGCGGGCCGGCACCACGGTCACCCTCGACATGGAGGACCACACCACCACCGACTCGACGCTGCGGATCCTGCAGGAGGTGCGCCGCGACTTCCCGGCCACCGGCGCGGTGCTGCAGTCCTACCTGCGGCGCACCGAGTCCGACTGCCGCGACCTGGCCACCGCCGGCTCCCGGGTCCGGCTCTGCAAGGGGGCGTACGACGAGCCCGAGTCGGTCGCCTTCCAGGAGCGCCACGAGGTCGACCTGTCGTACGTGCGGTGCCTGTCGGTGCTGATGGCCGGCGCCGGCTACCCGATGGTGGCCACCCACGACCCGCGGCTGGTCGCGATCGCCGCCGACCTGGTCGACCGGCACGACCGCAAGCCGGAGACGTACGAGTACCAGATGCTGTACGGCATCCGCCCGCTCGAGCAGCGCCGGCTGGTCGGGCTGGGCAAGACCGTGCGGGTCTACCTGCCCTACGGCACGGACTGGTACGGGTACTTCATGCGAAGGCTGGCCGAGCGACCCGCGAACGTCGCCTTCTTCCTGCGCTCGCTGGCGACCCGGTCGTGAGCCGGCTCGCGGTCCTCGGCGCCGGCAAGCTCGGCGAGGCGCTGCTGTCCGGGATGCTGCGCGCCGGGCGGCCCGCCGACGACCTGGTCGTGGTGGTGCGGCGGGCGGAGCGGGGCAAGCAGCTGGAGGAGCGGTACGGGGTGCGCGCGGTGTCCGCGGCCGAGGCGGCGACCGCCGACGTGCTGCTGGTCACGGTGAAGCCGCAGGACATCGACGCGCTGGTGGACGACCTGGTGCCGCACGTGTCGCCGGAGACGCTGGTGGTGTCGCTGGCGGCCGGCATCCCGACCGGGTACTACGAGAAGCGGCTGGCCACCGGCACCCCGGTGGTCCGGGTGATGACCAACACGCCGGTGCTGGTGGACGAGGCGATGAGCGCGCTGTCCGCGGGCTCGCACGCGGCCGAGCGGCACCTGCTGCTGGCCGAGGAGCTGCTGTCCCCGGTCGGCAAGGTGATCCGGGTGCCGGAGGCGCAGCAGGACGCGGTGACCGCGCTGTCCGGCAGCGGCCCGGCGTACTTCTACTTCCTGGTCGAGGCGATGACCGACGCCGGCATCCTGCTCGGGCTGCCCCGGGCGGTGGCGGCCGACCTGCTGGTGCAGACCGCGCTCGGGGCGGCGGTCATGCTGCGCGACTCCGGCGAGCACCCGGTGAAGCTGCGGGAGGCGGTCACCTCACCCGCCGGCACCACCATCAACGCGATCCGCGAGCTGGAGAAGCACGGCGTCCGGGCCGCGCTGCTGGCCGCGATCGAGGCGGCCCGCGACCGCTCCCGCGAGCTCGGCCGCCTGCACGAGTAGTCCCCTGAGCGGGGGCTGAGAGCGTGGGCGGGCCGGGGCGGGGGCGCGCTCCTAGGATGAGCGGGTGAGGCTGCCGCGCAGAGGGGCCACCGCGGCGGTCGCCGTGGCTGCCGTCGTGCTGACCGGGTGCACCGGCGACGAGTCGGGGATCGAGGTCGCCGCCGCGGCCCGGTCCACGGTCACCGAGGTGGTGGAGGCGCCGGCCACCGTGCAGGCGCGGGCCACCACGACGCTGACCGCGCCGGCCGCCGGCGAGGTCGCCCAGGTGTACGTCAAGGACGGCGAGCAGGTCGGCCCGGGCACGCTGATCGTCCGGATCTCCTCGCCGGAGACCACCGGCCGGCTCACCCAGGCCCGGTCCGCGCTGGCCCAGGCCGAGTCGTCCGCGCCCGGCGCCCCCGCGTACGTCTCCGGCGGGCCGCTGGCCGAGGCGGACAGCTCCGCGCAGGGCGCGTTCGAGGGGGCCCGGAAGGCGGCCGAGCAGATCCCGGACCCGCGGCTGCGCGCGGCCGCGCTGATCCGGGTGGCCGCGGCCGAGCGGCAGTACGCGCTGGCCGCCGCGCAGGCCCGGTCCGCGGTGGCGGCGATCAACTCCGGCATCGGCGACCTGTCGGCCGCGCTGGCCTCGCTGACCGTGGCCCAGCAGGTGCAGGCCCGGGCCGCGGTGGACGCGGCCGAGCGGGCGGTCGAGGCGCTGGACGTCCGGACCCCGATCGGCGGCACCGTGCAGCTCGGCGGCAGCTCGTCGGGCGCCGGGACCGGTGCGGCCGGCGGCACCGGCGGGCTGGACTCGGTGCTCGGCCAGCTCCCCGCGGACGTGCAGGACCAGGCGTCCTCCGCGCTCGGCGGGTCGGCCGCGACCGGCGGCGGCGCCTCGGTGCAGACGGTCGGGCCGGTGACGGAGGGGATGCCGGTCACCCCGGGCATGCCGCTGGCCACGGTGGTGGACGACTCGGTGCTGTCGCTGGTCGCCGAGGTGGACGAGACCGACGTCTTCCTGGTGCGGCCCGGGATCAAGGCCGTCGCGGAGCTGGACGCGGTGCCCGGCGCGCAGTATGGCGCGACCGTGGCCGCGGTCGACCTGTCGCCGACGTCGTCGGCCCGCGGCGGGGTGAGCTACCGGGTCCGGCTGGCGCTCGCGCGCCGGCACGCTGGCCGACGGCGATCCGGCGCCGAAGCCGCGGCCGGGGATGAGCGCGGTGACCGACCTGCGGGTGCGGACGGCGAAGGACGCGGTCACCGTGCCGGCGTCCGCGGTGGTCCGGGACGGCGACCGGGACGCGGTCTGGGTGCAGGACGGCCAGGTGGCCCGCAAGCGGACCGTCACCGTCGGCACCCAGGGCGAGGACGTGGTCGAGATCCGGGACGGCGTCCAGGAGGGGGACCGGGTGGTCGTCCGCGGCGCCGACCGGGTCCGGGAGGGGCAGGAGCTGCCCTGACCGCGACCCAGCTTCCGACGGTCCCCACCGCCGCCCCGGCGCTCGAGGCGGTCGAGGTGACCCGGACGTACGAGCTGGAGGGCGTCTCGGTGGAGGCGCTGCGCGGGGTGTCGGTCGCGGTCGGGAGGGGCGACTACGTGGCCGTGGTCGGGCCGTCCGGGTCCGGCAAGTCCACGCTCATGCACCTGCTCGGCGCGCTGGACCGGCCGTCCACCGGCATCCTGCGGGTCGGCGGCCGGGACGTGGCCTCGCTGGGCCAGGACGAGCTGGCCCGGGCCCGCAACGAGACGATCGGCTTCGTCTTCCAGGCCTTCCAGCTGCTGCCGCGCACCTCCGCGGTGGACAACGTGGCGATGCCGCTGGTCTACCGGGGCATCCGCAAGGGCGAGCGGCGGCGCCGGGCGGAGGCGGCGCTGCACGCGGTCGGCATGGGCCACCGCCTGGCCCACCTGCCCAACCAGCTCTCCGGCGGGGAGCAGCAGCGGGTGGCGATCGCCCGGGCGCTGGTCGGCGACCCGCAGGTGATCCTGGCCGACGAGCCCACCGGCAACCTGGACACCCGGCGCGGGGCCGAGGTGATCGGCCTGCTGGAGGCGCTGAACGCGGACCGCGGCGTCGCCCTGGTGGTGGTCACCCACGACCTGGAGCTGGCCGCCCGGGCGCACCGCCAGCTGCGCATGCGCGACGGGCTGGTCGAGAGCGAGCGCGAGGGCTCGCAGCGCGAGCTGGGAGCGACGAGGGCCGACCGCCCGGCGCTTGCGCCTGGCGGTCTGTCCGAGAAGCGGGCACAGCCGTGAGGCTGGGGGAGGCCTGGCGGGTCGCGGTCACCGCCCTGCGGGCGAACCGCCTGCGCAGCGCGCTCACCATGCTCGGCGTGATCATCGGCGTCTCCGCGGTGGTCATGCTGGTGGCCATCGGCACCGGCGCCAAGGAGTACGTGGAGAGTCAGGTGCAGGGCCTGGGCAGCAACCTGCTGCTGGTGGTGCCGGGGGAGATCTCCTTCGGCAGCGCGCCGACCTCGTCCCGGCTCACGCTGTCCGATGTGGACGAGATCGCCCGGCTGGCCGGGGACCGGCAGCGGGTGGCCGCGACCGTCACGAGTGGAGAGACGCTGCGGGCGGGCAACAACGAGCTGTTCGCCACCGTGCAGGGCGTCACCGAGACGGTGCCGGAGGTGTTCACCCGGCCGGTGGGGCGGGGCGAGTTCCTGCGGCGGTCCGATGTGGACACCCGGCGGCGGGTGGTGGTGCTGGGCGCGTCGGCGGCCGACACCCTGTTCGGCGACCGGGACGCGGTCGGCCGGCAGGTGACCATCGCCGGGGTGCGCTTCCGGGTGGTCGGGGTGCTGGCGCGGACCGGCTCGTCGTCGCTGGCCGGCGCCGACCCGGACCTCACCGTCTACATCCCGATCACCGCCGCGCAGCGGCTGCTCGGCACCCAGCGGGTGGACGGTCTCGCCGTCAAGGCGCCGGACCTGGACCAGATCGACGCGCTCGGCGGCCGGATCGTGGCCACCCTGGAGGACCGCTACCCGGGCGAGCGCTTCTCCGCGGTCACCCAGGAGCAGATCCTCGGCGTGGTCGGCCGGATCCTCGGGCTGCTCACCCTGGTGCTGGCGGCCATCGCGAGCATCAGCCTGCTGGTCGGCGGCGTCGGGATCACCAACATCATGCTGGTCAGCGTGCGGGAGCGGACCCGGGAGATCGGGCTGCGCAAGGCGGTCGGGGCGCGGCAGCGGGACGTGCTGGTGCAGTTCCTGATCGAGGCGGTGCTGCTCACCACCATCGGCGGCGTGCTCGGCATCGGTCTCGGGGTGGGGACGGCGCTGCTGGTCAACCAGGTGTCACCGTTGCCCACGGTGGTCGCCTGGTGGTCGGTGCTGCTCGCCTTCGGGGTGTCGGTCGCGGTCGGCGTGTTCTTCGGCGTGGCCCCGGCCCGGCGGGCCGGCCGGATGGATCCGGTGACCGCGCTGCGTACCGAGTGAGCTGCAGGTCGTGGCCGGAGTTCGCACCAGTCACACGAGTACCGCTACGCTCCCCCTAGCACGTGCGTGTCCGTCGTCGCCGGAGGGGAAGCCGGCGCCGCGACACGTGCCGAGGTCTGGTGACGCATGTCCGCACAGCCGCCCGACGCCCCCCTGGGGCAGGTGAAGTTCCTGACGGTGGCCGAGGTCGCCGCGCTGATGCGCGTGTCCAAGATGACCGTCTACCGGCTGGTCCACTCCGGCGAGCTGACCGCGGTCCGGGTCGGCCGGTCGTTCCGGGTCCCGGAGAAGGCCGTCCACGACTACCTCCGGGACGCCTACTTCGCCACCGGCTGAGGGACCCGGCCGGCGGTCGCGTACGCTGCCGGCATGGGTTCGGTCATCAAGAAGCGCCGCAAGCGCATGGCGAAGAAGAAGCACCGCAAGCTGCTGAAGCGCACGCGGGTGCAGCGGCGCAACAAGAAGTAGCGGCCGGACCATGACCGCGCCGACAGCGTCGTCGGACCGCCGGGACTGGATCACGTTCCTCTCCGACTACGGCCTCGACGACCACCTGGTCGGGGTCTGCAAAGGCGTGATCGCGCGCATCGCGCCGCACGTGCGGATCATCGACGTCTGCCACCAGGTCAAGCCGCAGGACGTCGGGATCGGCGCCACCATGCTGGCCGAGGCGGTGCCCTACCTGCCGGTGGGCGTGCACCTGGCCCTGGTCGACCCGTTCAAGGCGACCCACGCCCGCGGGGTGGCGGTCCGCTGCGCCGACGGCTCGGTCTTCGTCTCCCCGGACAACGGGGTGGCCTCCCGCGGCTGGGAGGTGGTCGGCGGCGCCGAGGAGGCGTACGAGCTGGCCAACCGCGAGCTGTGGGCGACCAACCCGGCCCGCAGCTTCCGCGGCCGCGACATCTTCGCGCCGGTCGCCGCGCACCTCGCCCGGGGCGTGCCGCTGACCGAGGTCGGCCCGCCGGTGCCGGTCGGCTCGCTGGTGCAGGCCGAGAAGCAGGTCCCGTCCGTGCACGGCGACCACGTGCACGGCGCGATCCGGATGATCGACCACTTCGGCAACCTCGCGCTCAACGTGCGCCGGTCCGACCTGGAGGCGGCCGGCATCCAGCTCGGCGACATACTGGAGCTGCGCTGCGGCGGCCGGGCCCTGGAGGTGCCGTTCGCGCTGGCCTTCGGCGAGGTGCCGCCGGGGCGGACGGTGGTCTGCGAGGACTCGTTCCGGGCGATCACGGTCGCGGTCAACGGCGGCCGGGCCGACCGGGAGCTGCGGGCCGGCTCCGGCGACCCGGTGGTGCTGGGCCGGGTGCACCGGCTGATCGGGAGCGCTGCGACCAAGGTCTCCGTCGTGGACGGGCGGCCCAGCTAGCCGGCTGAGTACCATCCTTCCGGGAAGCTGCCACGGGAGGGGATGCCGCGTCGTGCCACCTGCCGTGGTCCTGGTCACCGGGGTCAGCCGCCCGCTCGGCGGCCGGCTCGCCGGCCTGCTGGCCGCCGACCCCACGATCGACCGGGTGGTCGGCGTCGACACGCTGCCGCCGCCCCGGGAGGTCGCGACCCTGCTCGGGCGCACCGAGTTCGTCCGCGCCGACATCCGCAACCCGCTGATCGCGAAGGTGATCGCGGCCGCCGACGTCGACACGGTCGTGCACCTGAGCATCACCGCGCTGCCCCGCGGCGCCGGCGGCCGGGCGTCGATGAAGGAGATGAACGTCATCGGCACCATGCAGCTGCTCGCCGCCTGCCAGAAGGCGGCGTCGGTGCGGCGGCTGGTGGTGAAGTCGACCACGGCGGTGTACGGGTCGTCCTCCCGCGACCCGGCGCTGTTCACCGAGGAGACCGAGCCGCGGGCGCTGCCCCGCTCCGGCTACGCGAAGGACGCGGTCGAGGTGGAGGGCTACGTCCGCGGCTTCGCCCGGCGGCGGCCGGACGTCGCGGTCGGCCTGCTCCGCTTCACCAACTTCATCGGCCCGCGGATCGACAGCCCGCTGGTGCGCTACCTGCGGCTGCCGGTGGTGCCGACGGTGCTCGGCTTCGACCCGCGGGTGCAGCTGCTGCACGTCGACGACGCGCTGGAGGTGCTGCGGCGGGCGGCGGTGTCCGACACCTCCGGCATCCTCAACGTGGGCGGCGCCGGGGTGCTGCTGCTGTCCCAGCTCATCCGCCGGGCCGGCCTGGTGCCGGTGCCGGTGCCCGCGCCGGCCGTGCAGCTGGTCGGCCGGGCGGTGCGGCGCAGCGGCCTGGTCGACTTCTCCCCCGAGCAGGTGCGGTTCCTCGAGTTCGGCCGGGTCGTGGACACCACCCGGCTGCGGGAGGACTTCGGGTACGTGCCGCGCTACACGACCGCGGAGGCGTTCGACGACTTCCTCCGGGCCCGGTCGGTGCCGCCGCCGGTGCAGCCGGCCGTGGTGGAGCGGGTGGAGCGCGGGCTGCTCGACGTCGTGCACCTGGCGGCGGCGACGGCCCGGCCGGGAGGCGGCCATGGGTGACGCCCGGGTGATCCCCCTGCACGGCGACGGCGATCCCGGCCGGCGCGGGGCGGCCCGCTCGCCGAACGGGGCGGCGCCCCGCCGGCGGGCCCGCCGGGCGGTGGAGACCGACCCGCCCGGCGCCGCCCCGACCGATCCCGCCGCCCCGGCGGACCGTCACTGGCACCGCACTGGCCCGGCACCGGCACCGGCGGCGGCGGGCGCGCCGCCGGCTCCCGCCGGGGCCCGGGCCGGACCGCCGAGCCACGCCCGAGCGACCGTGCCGACCGTGCCGACCGGGTCGACCGGGTCGACGGGGCCGACCGGGTCGCCGACCCGGGCCGGGCGGGCGAGTCGGGGCGGGCCGGTGCCGCCGGTGCGGAGCAGAGCCCGGGGGACCCGCCGGGCCGCCCGGAGACCGAGTGGGAGCGCCGGATCGCCGGCGGCCTCGCCTTCCTCCGCCGCCGGATCACCGGCGACTACGAGGTGGACGACTTCGGCTTCGACCGCGACCTCACCGAGCACCTGCTGGCGCCGCCGTTCCGCCCGCTGTACGAGAAGTGGTTCCGGGTGGAGGCGACCGGCCTGCAGCACGTGCCGTCGACCGGCGGCGCGCTGGTGGTGGCCAACCACTCCGGCACCGTGCCGGTGGACGCGGTGATGACCGCGCTCGCCCTGCTCGACCACCACCCCGCCCACCGGCCGCTGCGGATGCTCGGCGCCGACCTGGTCTTCCGGACGCCCGGGCTGGGCGCGCTGGCCCGCAAGTCCGGGCAGACGCTGGCCTGCAACCCGGACGCCGAGCGGCTGCTCGCCGCCGGCGAGCTGGTCGGGGTGTGGCCGGAGGGCTTCAAGGGCATCGGCAAGCCGTTCGCCGACCGCTACAAGCTGCAGCGCTTCGGCCGCGGCGGCTTCGTGTCCGCGGCGCTGCGCACCCGGGTGCCGATCGTGCCGTGCTCGATCGTCGGGGCCGAGGAGATCTACCCGATGCTCGGCAACGCCAAGACGGTGGCCCGGCTGCTCGGCGTGCCGTACCTGCCGATCACCCCGACCTTCCCGCTGCTCGGCCCGCTCGGGCTGGTGCCGCTGCCGTCGAAGTGGCTCATCGAGTTCGGCGAGCCGATCGACACCTCGGCGCTGCCGGAGGACGCCGCCGACGACCCGATGCTCGTCTTCAACCTCACCGACCAGGTGCGGGAGACCATCCAGCAGACGCTCTACCGCCTCCTCCTCCAACGCCAGTCCGTCTTCCGCTGACGCCCGCCGCCCGGGGCCGTGGCCGCTCTCTCAGGACCTGCGTGACCCGGCTGGAAGCCCGCAGCCACTCGCCCAGGTCACGATCGATGCACTCCACCGTGAAGACCGCGTCGTCCTCCAGCGCGGACAGGTCCATGTGATGCACCGGCTCGTGGTGCGCGATCCGATTGCGGAGTCGGTGCAGCCGGTCGAGCGGCCGGTACAGCCGCTCGCGGGTGGAGGGTTGCAGGAGCGGGAAGGCATGCCGCAGTACAGGGGTCCACAGGGTGGCCTCGTACCGGCTGGACAGGAGATATCGCCAGAAGCCGAAGGCTGGCAGCCAGCGGCCCACGCACCGCGGCCGTCGCCGTCCCAGCCGGTCGTGCCGCGGTCGAGCACTTCGACGCTGCCGATGGTCTCGTACATGGCGCCGCTGGCCAGGCCGTTCCACTGGTGGAGCCGGACGGCGTCGGCCAGCCCGCCACCGGCGGCCGCCCGGTACGGGACGAGCCGCTCGGCGGTCAGGTAGCGCTCCAGAGCCGCTGCGGGCAGGGACTCGACGGCGGGCGTTGTCACTCGGCCAGGTCCTCGGTAGGGTTGCCTACCGGACACCCCGGAAGGCCTCTGACCACGACGTGGTCATGTCTCCGGGGTTTTGCTTTGGGCCGTCGGTCCCGCCTCCGGCTCCGGCCAGCCCCGACCGAAGCCGCAAACTTAGCTCATCAGATCGGGGCGCGCTCGGCGGGTGCCGGCAGGGGGGTGCCGGGGGGCCAGCCGGCGACGGGCTCGGGCAGGCCCATCGCCTCGGCGAGCAGCCGGACCAGGCCGAGGAAGAGCGACTCCTGCACCTCCGGCCCGTGCCAGCCGAGGTGGCCGTACGCCTCCAGCGTGACCTGCCCGTGCAGGGCCGCCCAGGTGTGGACCAGGGCGACCTCGGTGGCCGGGTCGGCGCCGTGCAGCACCGTGTCGGCGAAGGCCTCCGCCAGCACCGGCGGCACGGACAGCGGGCGGGGCTGCCGGGTGCCGGCCTCCTCGGCCTCCCGGATCAGGCTGCGCAGGCCCTCCATGGCCCGCAGCGCCGCGGCCTTGCCGGGGTCGTCCGCACTCTCCTGGTGGCCCCGGGGCACCCCGGTCAGCGGCGGCCCGAAGACCAGCGTGAAGCCCTGGGGGTCGGTCAGCGCCCAGGTCCGGTACGCCCGGGCGACGGCCAGGAAGCGCCCGCCGGCGTCCCCGGCCGGCACCGAGTCGCGCGCCTTCTCGATCTGCACGGCCAGGTCGGTCAGCGTGTCGGTGATGAGGGCGGTGAGCAGCCCCTCCCGGCCGTCGAAGTAGCGGTAGAGGCCGGGCGCCGACATCCGCATGTCCCGGGCGACGTCGGACAGCCGGACGTCGATGGTCCCCTCGGCGCGCATCCGGGCCAGCGCGGTCTGCTTGATCTCCCGGATCGTCGCCTCGCGGGTCGCCTCCCGACGGGTCTGCATCGACCGCCACCTCCAACTGGGTCCTACCCCTCTCAGCATTTCATCAGCAAAGCCCCTTGACAATGTTACGACCCTTGCCTTCTGCTATGGCACATCGCACTGCGAAGACTCGTAACAGGAGGCAAGGATGGTCCCGGTTCCGAGCACCGAACCCCGGGTGGGCGCCCTCGGACGCCTGGCCGGCTCCGCGTACCGGCATCGCGTGCTGGTCGTCGTCCTCTGGCTGGCCGCGGTCGCCGGCGCGGTCGGGCTGTCCGCCGTGGCCAGCGGCGAGTTCCGGGCCGACTACACGGTCCGCGGCTCCGACTCGCGGGCCGCCCAGGACCTGCTGGCCGAGCGCTTCCCGGCGATGTCCGGCGAGCACGTCGACGTGGTGGTCCGCTCCGACGCCGGGCCGGTCACCGCGCCGGCGGTGCGCACCGAGGTGGAGCGGCTGCTGGCCGAGATCGCCACCGTGCCGCACGTGCGCGGCGTGCCCGGCCCGTACGAGGCGCCCGGCGCGGTCTCGGCGGACGGGAGCACCCTGCGGGCCACCGTCCAGCTCGACGCGGCCACCCCGGCCGAGATGCCGGTCGAGGACACCGAGCGGATCATCGCGCTGGTCGAGGACGCGCAGCGACCCGGCCTGCAGGTCGCGGCCGGGGGCCAGACCGTCCAGGCCGCCCAGCAGGGCGAGATCGGCTCCGAGGGCATCGGGCTGGCCGCCGCCGCGGTGATCCTGCTGCTCGTCTTCGGCTCCGTGGTCGCCGCCGGGCTGCCGATCCTGGTCGCCGTGGTCGGGCTCGGGGTGAGCGCCTCCCTGGTCGGCGTGGTCGCCGCGCTGGTCGACGTGCCGGACTGGTCGACCTCGCTGGCCGCGATGATGGGCATCGGCGTCGGGGTGGACTACGTGCTGCTGCTGGTCACCCGCTACCGGGAGTTCCTGGCCCGCGGTCTGGAGCCGCGTGCCGCCACCATGGCCACCGCGGACACCGCCGGCCGGGCCGTGCTGGTGGCCGGCAGCACGGTGGTGATCAGCCTGCTCGGGCTGTTCGCCATGGGGCTGACCGCGATGCGCGGCGCCGCGCTGGTGACGATCCTGGCCGTCGGCGTGGTCATGCTGGCCGCGGTGACCCTGCTGCCCGCGCTGCTCGGCTTCGTCGGCCGGCGGATCGACCGGCTGCGCGTCCCCGGGCTGCGGCCGGCCGCCGCCGACACCGGCACCGGGCTGGCCGCCCGCTGGAGCCGGGTCGTCCAGCGCCGCCCGTGGACCGCGCTGACCGCCGGCGTGCTCGTGCTCGGCGTGCTCGCGCTGCCGTTCCTCGGCGTCCGGTACGGCTTCCCGGACGCCGGCAACGACCGCGCCGGGACCACCACCCGGCAGGCGTACGAGCTGCTCGCCGACGGCTTCGGCCCGGGCGCGAACGGCCCGCTGCTGCTGGTCGCCGACGGCGGCCCGGCCGTCCTGGCCGGCCTGCGGGACGGGATCGCCGCCACCCCGGGCGTGGCCGCGGTGCTGCCGCCGCAGACCAGCCCGGCCGGCGACGCCGCGGTGATGACGGTGCTGCCCACCACCAGCCCGCAGTCCGAGGAGACCAAGCAGCTGGTGCGCACGCTGCGGGCCGAGGTGGCCGGGACCGGCGTGCACGTCGGCGGGGTGACCGCGGCCGGCATCGACTCCACCGACGACACCGCGGCCCGGCTGCCGCTGCTGGTCGGCGGCGTGGTCGGGCTGTCCTTCCTGCTGCTGCTCACCGTCTTCCGCAGCGTCACCATCGCGGTCAAGGCCGCACTGCTCAACCTGCTGTCGCTGGCCGCCGCGTACGGGGTGGTGGCGCTGGTGCTGCAGGGCGGCTGGGCCGGCCAGCTGATCGGCATCGACACCGAGACGCCGCTGCCGTCCTTCGTGCCGGTGCTGATGTTCGCCGTGCTGTTCGGGCTGTCCATGGACTACGAGGTCTTCCTGGTCACCCGGATCCGGGAGCAGTGGCTGCGCACCGGCGACAACTCCGCCAGCGTGGCCGGCGGGCTGGCCGCCACCGCCCGGGTGGTGACCGCGGCCGCGGCGATCATGGTGGCGGTCTTCGCCGCCTTCGTGCCCAGCCCGCAGGTCTTCCTCAAGGTGATCGGGGTCGGGATGGCCGCGGCCATCCTCATCGACGCCACCCTGGTCCGGATGGTGCTGGTGCCGGCGGCGATGCAGCTGATGGGCCGGGCCACCTGGTGGCTGCCGGGCTGGCTGGACCGGCTGCTGCCGCGGGTGCGGATCGAGGGCGCGGACGACCACGGCGCCCCGCCGGAGCCGCCGCGGGAGCGGGTGCCCGAGCCGGCCCTGGCCTGAGCGGGCGGACGGCGGCCGCCGGCGCGGCGGCCGCCGTCAGTGCCGGCGGCGGTGGCCGGCCCGGCGGCGGCCGTCAGTGCCGGCGGCGGTGGCCGGCCCGGCGGCTGCCGTCAGTGCCGGCGGCGGCGCAGCGCCAGCGCGGTGGCGACGCCGCCGCCGACCGCGCCGAGCCCGAGCGCGGTCGGCACCCCCACCTTCGCCGCCTTCCGGCCGGTGCGGTAGTCGCGCACCGGCCAGCCGCGCGCCCGGGCCTCCATCCGCAGCGCGGAGTCCGGGTTGATCGCCACCGCGGTGCCCACCGAGGTCAGCATCGGCAGGTCGTTGATCGAGTCGCTGTACGCCGAGCAGCGGGCCAGGTCCAGTCCCTCCCGGTCGGCCAGCGCGATCACCGCGGCCGCCTTCGCCGGACCGTGCAGCGGCTCGCCGACCAGCCGCCCGGTGTAGACCCCGTCCACCACCTCGGACACCGTGCCGAGCGCGCCGGTGAAGCCGAGCCGGCGGGCGATGATCGAGGCCAGCTCCACCGGCGTCGCGGTGACCAGCCAGACCCGCTGGCCGTCGGCCAGGTGCTGCTGGGCCAGTGCCCGGGTGCCGGACCAGATCCGCTCGGCCATCAGCTCGTCGTAGATGTCCTCGCCGAGGGAGACGATCTCGTCCACCCGCTTGCCGGCGACGAAGGCGAGCGCGGCCTCCCGGGCCGAGGACATGCCCTCGGCGGTCTCCCGGCCGCCGACCCGGAACTTGACCTGCTGCCAGGCGAAGTCGGCCAGGTCGCGGCTGGAGAAGAACTTCCGGGCGGCCAGCCCGCGGGCGAAGTGGTAGATCGACGCCCCGGCGATCACCGTGTTGTCCACGTCGAAGAACGCGCCGGCGGTCGGGTCCGGCGGGACCGTCAGCGCGGCCTCGACCTCGGCGACCGCCGCGGACGCGGTGCCGGCGAGGGCCGCCCGGGCCTCGCGCGAGTCGCGGGAGCGGAGCTTCAGGCGGGCCACGGCGATGCAGTCCCTTCTCGGCGCTGGGGGTGCCTGGTCCCGCCCGAGACTAGTCGCTCGGCCCGGCTCAGCCGCCGAGCGCGATGCTGTCGAGCAGCCCGTCGAGCAGGTCCGCAGTCCCACTTCCGGCATGGGCGTCGCCCCGACGTACGACGTCCTGCTCCCCACCACCCCGTACCGAACGACCACTCCCCGTGCGCATCAGTGCACGCTAAGTCAGCGAGCGCGAACGGTACCGCGTGTGATCGCCCGGGTGGGGATGTGTCAGACTCGGCCGTCATGCAGGAGCGTGCCGGCGTAGACGTGCACACCGTCGCCGACCTCGTCCACCGGGCCGCCGAGCGCGATCCCGACCACCTCGCGCTGGTCCACGACGGGTCCCGGCTGAGCTGGGGCGAGCTGGACGAGCGGGTCGACCGCGCGGCCGCGGCGCTGCGCGGGCTCGGCCTCGACCCCGGCGACCGGGTGGTGCTGCAGCTCGGCAACACGCCGGACTTCCCGGTGCTCTACTGCGGCGCGCTGCGGGCCGGGCTCGTCGCGGTGCCGGCCAACACCGGCTACACCGGGCCCGAGCTGGCCCACCTGCTGGCCGACTCCGGCGCCCGGGCCCTGGTCACCTCCTCGGTGCAGGTCATCTCGGCGGCCGACGGGCTGCGGGCGGGGGCGCTCGAGCACGTGCTGATCGCGGCGCCGTCCGGCCCGGACGGGACCGTGCCGCTCCCGGACCTGCTGGCCGGCGCGACGCCCGACCCGGCGGCCCGGCACCGGCCGGCCTCCGGCGAGGAGCTGGCGATGCTGCTCTACACGAGCGGCACCAGCGGCAAGCCGCGCGGCGCGATGCTGTCCCACCGCGCCCTGCTGGCCAATCTCGAGCAGTGCGGCGAGATCCGCCCGACCGTGGCCACCCCGGCGGACGTGCTGCTGCTGGCCATCCCGCTCTACCACGCGTACGGGCTGAACCCGGGCCTGGGCATGCTGGCCTGGGCCGGGGCGACCGGGGTGCTGGTCGACTCGTTCGACGCGGCCGGGTCGCTGGAGCTGATGGCCCGGCACCGGGTGACGAACGTGCCGGCGGTCCCGGCGATGTACGTGCAGTGGGCCGACCAGCCCGGGCTGGCCGAAGGCTTCGCCAGCGTCCGGCTGGCGCTGTCCGGGGCGGCGCCGCTGCCGCCGCCGGTGCTGGCCCGGTTCGCGGAGGCCGGCGTCACCGTGTGGGAGGGATACGGGCTGACCGAGGCCGCGCCGGTGGTCACCTCCACGCTGATCGGCGGCGAGCCGAAGCCCGGGTCGGTGGGCCGGCCGCTGCCCGGGGTGGAGCTGCGGCTGGCCGTCGACCTCCCCGACGACCCGGAGGACCCGGACGACGAGCCGGACGACGGCCCGGGCGAGATCCAGGTCCGCGGGCCCAACCTCTTCTCCGGCTACTGGCCGGACGGCGCCGAGGGGCCGGACGCCGACGGCTGGTGGGCGACCGGCGACGTGGCGTACGCGGACGACGACGGCGACCTGCACCTGGTCGACCGGCGCAAGGAGCTGATCCTGGTCAGCGGGTTCAACGTCTACCCGGCCGAGGTGGAGGCGGTGCTGGGCCGCCACCCGGACGTGCTCGAGTCCGCGGTGCTCGGCCGGCCGGCGCCGGAGCGGGGGGACGAGACGGTCCTCGCGTACGTGGTGACCCGGCCGGGGGCCGAGCTGACCGAGGCCGGGCTGCTGGAGTGGGCGGCCGGCTCGCTGGCCCGGTTCAAGCTGCCGTCCTCGGTGGTCTTCGTGGCCGAGCTCCCGCACTCCGCCACCGGCAAGGTCAGCAAGGCCCGCCTCCGCGACGAGACCCCCACCCCCACCCACCCCTGACCAGCCCGGGTGCCGACCGACCAGTCCGGCTCGCCGACTGAGCGGTCCGGTTGCCGACTGAGCGGTCCGGTTGCCGACTGAGCGGTCCGGTTGCCGACTGAGCAGCTGTAGCTGCTCAGTCGGGGTGCGAGCTGCTCAGTCGGGCGGAGGGCTGCTCAGTCGGCGCCGCGGCCGGGGTCGTCGTCCGCGTCCTCCGGCGCCGGCCCGGCGGCCGGCTGCTCGGCGGACTGCCCGGCCGGGTCGGAGCCGGTCGGTCCGGCCCAGTCGGAGCCGGCGGCCGGGCCGGCGGTGTCGGCGTCCGCGCCGTCGGAGCCGCCGGGCCGGCGGCGTCCGAGCCGGCCGAGCCGGCGGCGGCGTCCGAGCTGTCCGGGCCGGCGGCCGGGCCGGTCGCCTCGGCGGCGAAGCCGGTGTCGTTGCCGTACTCGGACTCGCCGGCGACCTCGCTGTCCGGCTCCGGGCGCGGCTCGCTCACGCGGAGCCCTCGTCCGGCTGGTCGTCGCCCGGCCGGTAGGTCCGGGCCTGCTCGGGGTCGTCCGGCAGGTCCCCGACGTACTCCTTCTGCCGGTCGGCGTCCCGCGCGGCCGCCTCGGCGGCGTGGTCCTGGGCGGCCGCGTCGGCCAGGGGGCCGATGTTGTTCGGCTGGGCGGCGGTCATCGCTGCTCCCTCCGTGGTGGGTGTCCAGGGACTACCCCCGCGACGCGGCCGCTACCCGGCTCCCGGCCCGTACACTGCCGGCCGTGCCCGCCGCCCAGCGCAAGGTCGAGCTGCTCACCCGGGCCGGCTGCCACCTCTGCGACGACGCCCGCAGGCTGGTCCAGCGGGTCGCCGGGGAGGCCGGCCTGCCGTGGGGGGAGCGGGACGTGGACGGCGATCCGGCCCTGCGCGCGGAGTACGGCGACCTGGTCCCGGTCGTGCTGGTGGACGGCAAGGAGCTGGGCTACTGGCGGATCGAGGAGGCCCGGCTCCGCCGCGCGCTCAGCTAGCCGGGGGCGCCGCCGCCGCGGCCCGGCGGGGGCGGGTCGGGGGTGCGGGTCGCACCGTTCCGACCGGCGACGGTGCGTCGCCGCGTGATCGCGATTTTGTGAAGGTATTCACAAGTCGTTACGGTGTCTCTGTACAGCGTGCCGATATCACAGTGCGACGGCGGGCCGTCCAGCGGGTCCGTCGCACCGTCATTCCCGGGAGTCTCCGCGTGACCGACCAGCACGACGCGACGCCGGCCGACAGCGGCCCCGGTGGCGACGGGCCGCGGGTCGGCCGGGCGCGGGCGGCGGCCGGGGCGTTGAGCCGCGCGGTCCGTTCCACGCTGCCCGGCCGGGCCGACGTGCGCGCCGAGCCGGCTCGCCCGGCCCGGGCGGAGCGGAGCGTGCCGGAGGCCACCGTCGCCCGGCTCGCGGTCTACCTGCGGGTGCTGTCGGCGCTGGCCGAGCAGGGCGTGATCACCGTCTCCTCGGAGGAGCTGGCCGCCGCCGCCGGGGTCAACTCGGCCAACCTGCGCAAGGACCTGTCCCACCTCGGCTCGTACGGCACGCGCGGCGTCGGCTACGAGGTCGCGGTGCTGGTCGACCGCATCGAGGGCACCCTCGGGCTGACCCGGCACCGGGCGGTCGCGCTGATCGGGATCGGCAACCTCGGCCACGCGCTGGCCGGCTACGGCGGCTTCGCCACCCGCGGCTTCCACATCGCCGCGCTGCTCGATGCGGACCACGGCCGGGTCGGCGAGCAGATCGTCGGGCTGGCCGTCCGGCACATCGACGACCTGCCGGACGTGGTCCGCGAGCACGACATCGCCATCGGGGTCATCGCCACCCCGGCGCCGGCGGCCCAGGAGGTCTGCGACCAGCTGGTGGCCTGCGGTGTCACCAGCATCCTCAACTTCGCGCCCACCGTGCTGGTGGTGCCGGACGGGGTGGACGTCCGCAAGGTCGACCTGGCCATCGAGCTGCAGATCCTGTCCTTCCACGAGCAGCGCAAGCTGCGGCCGGTGGTCGGGCACGGCGGGGTGGCCGCGCTCGCCGGTCCCAAGCTGGAGGGCGTCGGATGAGCCTGCTGGTGGTCGGGCTGTCCCACCGGACGGCCCCGGTCTCGCTGCTGGAGCGCGCCAGCGTCGGCGCGGCCGAGCTGCCGGACGTCCTGCACGAGCTGCTCCGCGGCGACCACGTCGCCGAGGTGCTGGTGCTGTCCACCTGCAACCGCGTGGAGGTGTACGCGGAGGTCGACCGCTTCCACGGCGGCCTGCAGGACACCTCGACGGTGCTCGCCCGCCGGTGCGGGCTGGACGTGCCGTCCCTCGGCGAGCACCTGTACGTGCACTACGAGGACGCGGCCGTGCTGCACCTGTTCTCGGTGGCGGCGGGGCTGGACTCGATGGTGGTCGGCGAGTCGCAGATCCTCGGCCAGCTGCGCGCGGCGTACGCGACCGCGGCCCAGCTGGACGCGGTCAACCGCGGCCTGCACGAGCTGTGCCAGCAGGCGCTGCGGGTGGGCAAGCGGGTGCAGGCCGAGACCGGCATCGACAAGACCGGCGCCTCGGTGGTGTCCGTCGCGCTGCAGGAGGCGGCTCGGATCCTCGGCCCGCTGGCCGGCCGGCGGGCGCTGGTGATCGGCGCCGGCTCGATGGGCGCGCTGTCCGCGACCACGCTGCTGCGGACCGGGGTGGCCGAGCTGACCGTGGCCAACCGGACGCCGGAGCGCGCGCGCCGGCTGACCGACCAGCTCGGCGACGGGTCCGGATTCCCGGTGGTGCGTGCCGCCGCGCTGGACGACCTGGCCGCCGAGCTGGTCCGCGCGGACGTGGTGGTCGGCTGCACCGGCTCGGTGGGCACCGTGGTGCCGGCCGAGCTCGTCGAGGCGACCCTGCCCGGCCGGGCCGGCCGCCCGCTGGTGCTGCTCGACCTCGCGCTGCCCCGGGACATGGAGGGCGCCGCCGGCGCGCTGCCCGGCGTGCACTACTTCGACCTGGCCGCGCTGCAGGAGCCGGCCGCCCGGATCGGCGCGCACGCGGGCGTGGAGCAGGCCCGCCGGCTGGTCGCCGCGGAGGTGGCCGGCCAGCTCGGTGCCCGCCGGGCCACCGCGGTCACCCCGACGGTGGCCGCGCTGCGGGCCCGGGCCGCCGAGGTGGTGGACGCCGAGCTGACCCGGCTGGACGCCCGGCTGCCCGGCCTGGACGACATGACCCGGGCCGAGGTCGCCCGCAGCGTGCACCGGGTGGTGCAGACGCTGCTGCACGCCCCGACCGTCCGGGTGAAGCAGCTCGCCGAACGGCCCGGCGGCGACGCGTACGCCGACGCGCTCCGGGAGCTCTTCGACCTCGACCCGGCGGCCACCGCGGCCGTCGTCTCGGTCTCGCTGCCCACCGAGGGAGGCCCGGCATGAGCGCGCTGCGGGTGGGCACCCGCGGCAGCGCCCTGGCCCGGTCGCAGACCGCGCTGGTCACCGCCGCGATCGTGGGCGAGCTCGACCGCAAGGTGGAGACCGTCGAGATCGTCACCCACGGGGACCGGTCGACGGCCGCCCTGACCCAGATCGGCGGCACCGGCGTCTTCGTCTCCGCGCTGCGGGACGCGCTGCTGGCCGGCGAGATCGACGTCGCGGTGCACTCGTACAAGGACCTGCCGACGGCTCCGGCCGACGGCCTCGTCATCGCCGCGGTGCCGCCGCGGGAGGACCCGCGGGACGTGCTGGTCGCCCGGGACGGGCTGACCCTCGGCGAGCTGCCGGCCGGTGCCCGGATCGGCACCGGGTCGCCGCGGCGGGCGGCGCAGCTGCGCGCGCTCGGCCTCGGCGTCGAGGTGGTGCCGATCCGCGGCAACGTGGACACCCGGCTGGGCAAGGTGACCAGCGGCGAGCTGGACGCCGTGGTGCTGGCCCGGGCCGGGCTGGCCCGGCTGGACCGGCTGGTCGCGGTGACGGAGCTGCTCGACCCGCTGCAGATGCTGCCGGCGCCGGGGCAGGGCGCGCTGGCCATCGAGGCCCGCGCGGCCGACGCCGAGCTGGTCGCGCAGCTGGCGGCGCTCGACCACGCCGACTCCCGCGCCGCGGTCGCCGCGGAACGCAGCCTGCTCGCCGCGCTGGAGGCGGGCTGCACCGCCCCGGTCGGTGCGCTCGCCGAGGTCGCCCTCGGCGACGACGGACCCGAGATCTTCCTCCGCGGCACGGTGGTCGCGGCCGACGGCTCCGACGCCGTCCGGCTGTCCGCCACCGGGCCGGTTTCCGAAGCCGCCGCGATCGGGCGGCGGCTGGCCGCCGACCTGATCGACGCTGGTGCTGACTCACTATTGGGGAGCGGGCTATGAGCCGCGCGCGCAAGACCATCGGACGTGTCACCTTCGTCGGGGCCGGACCCGGCGACCCGGGCCTGCTCACGGTCCGGGCCGCCGAAGCGCTCCGATCCGCGGTGCTGGTCCTCGTCGACCCGGACGTGCCGGCCGCGGTGTCCGAGCTGGTCGGGTCCGCGGCGTCCGGTGAGGCGGAAGTGCGGCCGGCGATCGGCGACCCGCAGGCGGTCGCCGGGACGCTGGTGGCCGAGGCCCGGTCCGGGTCCGCGGTGGTCCGGCTGGTCGCCGGCGACCCGCTGTCCGCCGACGCGGTCGTCCGCGAGGCGGTCTGCGTCGCCGCCGCCGGGGTGCCCTTCGACGTGGTGCCCGGGGTGCCGGTGGCGACCGGCGTCCCGGCGTACGCGGGGGTGCCGGTCGGGTCCGCGCACCTGACCGTGGACGCGCACGACGAGGTCGACTGGAGCGGCGTCGCGACGGCGCCGGGCACGCTGGTGCTGACCGCGACCCAGGCCCACCTCGGCAAGGTCGCCGCGGCGCTGCTGGAGCAGGGCCGGCCGGGCGACACCCCGGTCAGCGTGACCGCGGACGGCACCGGCGCCGGTCAGCGCACGATCAGCAGCACGCTCGGCTCGGTCGAGGCGGACGCGGCCGCGCTGGCCGGGCCGCTGGTGGTCGCCGTCGGCGCCGCGGTCGCCGACCGGGACCGGCTGTCCTGGTGGGAGTCGCGCCCGCTGTACGGCTGGCGGGTGCTGGTGCCGCGCACCAAGGAGCAGGCCGGCGCGATGAGCGAGCGGCTGCGGGCGTACGGCGCGGTGCCGGTCGAGGTGCCGACCATCGCGGTCGAGCCGCCGCGCACCCCGGCGCAGATGGAGCGGGCGATCAAGGGCCTGGTCACCGGCCGGTACGAGTGGATCGTCTTCACCTCGACCAACGCGGTGCGGGCGGTGCGGGAGAAGTTCGACGAGTTCGGGCTGGACGCGCGGGCCTTCGCCGGCGTCAAGATCGCCTGTGTCGGCGAGTCCACCGCGGACGCGGTGCGCGCCTTCGGCATCCAGCCGGAGCTGGTGCCCTCGGGCGACCAGTCCTCGGAGGGGCTGCTGGTGGACTTCCCGCCGTACGACGAGGTGCTCGACCCGATCGACCGGGTGCTGCTGCCGCGGGCCGACATCGCCACCGAGACGCTGGCCGCCGGGCTGCGCGAGCGCGGCTGGGAGATCGACGACGTGACCGCCTACCGGACGGTCCGGGCGGCGCCGCCGCCGGCCGAGATCCGGGACGCGATCAAGTCCGGCGGGTTCGACGCGGTCTGCTTCACCTCGTCCTCGACGGTGCGCAACCTGGTCGGCATCGCCGGCAAGCCGCACGCCCGGACCGTGGTCGCCTGCATCGGGCCGCAGACCGCGGCGACGGCGCGGGAGTTCGGGCTGCGCTCGGACGTCGAGCCCGAGGTGGCGGCGGTGGACACGCTGGTCGACGCGCTCGCCGCGTTCGCCGCGCAGCGGCGCGAGTCCGGGGACGCCACCCCGCCGCCGAAGAAGACCCGCCGCGCGACCGGACGGCAGCGGTGACCGGCCCCGGAGCGGCGGGCGACCCGTCGGAGCCGGACTCGGGCCGGGCCGGGTGGCCCGCGGTCAGCGGGCTGGGTCGCTCGGAGTCGGCGCGCCCGGTGCCTGTCTCCCGGCCGGGCGGTTTCCCGGTGGTGCGGCCGCGGCGGCTGCGGCGCACCCCCGCGCTGCGGCGGCTGGTCTCCGACGTGCGGCTGCACCCGTCGGACCTGATCCTGCCGCTGTTCGTCAAGGAGGGGATCTCCGAGCCGGCGCCGGTGGCGTCGATGCCGGGGGTCGTCCAGCACACCGTCGAGTCGCTGGCCAAGGCCGCGTACGAGGCGGTGGACGCCGGGGTCGGCGGGCTGGTCCTGTTCGGCGTGCCCGCGGTCAAGGACGGCGCGGGGTCCGCGGCCGACGATCCGGACGGGATCGTGCAGGTCGCGCTGCGCCGACTGGCCGAGGAGGTCGGCCAGGACACCGTGCTGATCGCCGACCTGTGCCTGGACGAGTACACCGACCACGGCCACTGTGGACTGCTGACCCCGGACGGGGCGGTCGACAACGACGCCACGCTGGAGCGGTACGCGTCGATCGCGGTCGCCCAGGCGGCCGCCGGGACGCAGGTGGTGGCGCCGAGCGGGATGATGGACGGGCAGGTCGGCGCGATCCGCTCCGCCCTGGACAGCGCCGGATACGAGGACGTGGCGATCCTGGCCTACTCGGCCAAGTACGCGTCGGCGTTCTACGGTCCCTTCCGGGACGCGGCGGAGTGCGCGCCGCAGTTCGGCGACCGGTCGGCGTACCAGCAGGACCCGGCCCGCTCGGTCGGCGACGCGCTGCGCGAGGTGGCGCTGGACGTCGCCGAGGGCGCGGACGCGGTGATGGTCAAGCCGGCGCTGGCCTACCTCGACGTCGTGGCCGCGGTACGGGCGGCGGTCGACCTGCCGGTGGCCGCGTACCAGGTGTCCGGCGAGTACGCGATGGTGGAGGCGGCCGCCGCCCGCGGCTGGATCGACCGGGAGCGGATCATCACCGAGACGCTGACCGCCGTACGGCGGGCCGGCGCCGACCTGATCCTCACCTACTGGGCCGCCGAGGTAGCCCGCCGCCTGCGCTGACCCCGCCGGTGCCGGCGCTGGTCGCGGCGGCGCGGTCCCGGCGGCACCCGCTGGAGCCCGGCGGGCGCCGCCTGCGCTGACCCCGCCGGTGCCGCGCTGGTCGCGGCGGCGCAGGTCCCGGCGGCACCCGCTGGACCCCGGCGGGTGCGTTGACCCAGCTGGCTGCGCTGGTCTGCCGGCGACCCCCGGCTGCGGCTACCGGTTGATCCCGGTGCCACGGCGGGCGCTCTCGGGTTGGTGCGGCGCGTCGCCCGCCGCTCGGTCGGCCCGGACCGCTACGGCGTCGGGCAGGGCGGCAGCGTCGGCGACCCGGTCGGCGTTGGCGTGGGCGTCGCGGTGCCCGTCGGGGTCTCCGTGGGAGTCGGCGACGGAGTCGTCGGCGTCGCGGTCGGCGTGCCCGTGGGCGACCCGGTCGGCGTCTCCGTCGGCGTCGGCACCGGCGTGCACGTAGGCGGCGGCGTCGTCGGTGGCGTCGTCGGTGGCGTGGTGCTCGGCGTCGTGCTCGGCGTCGTGCTCGGAGCCGTCGTCGTGGGCGCGGGTGTCGTGGGCGCAGGGTGTCGTCGGCCCGGGTGTCGTCGGCTTCGGCGTCGGGGACGGCGTCGCCGCCGGCGGCCGGCCGACCGTGCCCGGCGGCAGCGTCGGCTTCTTCACCGGCGGCAGCGGCTGCGGGTTGCGGTCCGGCGCCGGCAGGGTGTCGACCCGGGCGCCCCGCGCATACTCCTTCGCGAGAGCCAGCACCAGTCGCACGTACTCCTCGGAGCGGTTGTAGCTGTAGACCGCATCCCGCAGGCCGGCGTCGGTGCGCAGGTTGCCACCGGCCTGGCACAGGTAACGCGCCGCCGCGAGCGCCACGTCATCGATGTCGAACGGGTCGGACTTGCCGTCGGAGTCGCCGTCCACGGCGAACATCGCCCAGGTCCCGGGGATGAACTGCATCGGCCCGACGGCCCGGTCGTAGGTCGAGTCGCCGTCGTAGCGGCCGCCGTCGGTGTCACCGATCCGGGCGACGCCGGGCCGGCCGTCCAGCGGGATGCCGACGATCGGCGGGTCGGACCGGCCGTCCCGCAGCAGCGTCGAGCCGGCGAACCGGCCGTGGTTGGACTCGACCCGGCCGATCGCGGCGAGCAGCGACCACTGCACACCACAGGACGGGGCCTGGTCGGCCATCGTCCGCTCGGCCGCCTGGTAAGCCTCGAGGGCGACCACGGGGATCCCGTTGGCCGCGAACTCGTCGGCGCTCTCTCCGCT
Source organism: uncultured Actinomycetota bacterium (assembly GCA_963849885.1). GTDB lineage: Bacteria > Actinomycetota > Actinomycetes > Mycobacteriales > CADCTP01 > CADCTP01. Next base: position 198,022 of record CAWKIV010000010.1, read on the forward strand.
CGTCCCGCCGCCGCCCGGCTGGCCGGGGATGCCGCCCGGGGTGGTGGTGCGCGCCCCGGGCGCGGTGGTGGACCCGGCCGGCGGCAGGAACGGCGGCGGCACCAGCGGCTGCTGCGCCTGACCGATCGTGACGGGCAGCGGCGCCTCGCCGGGCGGCGTGGTCACGCGCGCGGCGGACGCGGTCGTGGACGCGGCGGCGATCACGGCGATGCCGGCGAGCGCGAGCGGGAGGGTCTGGCGGCCGGACGGCATCGGGGGGCGTAGCCCACGCCGTCGCCACCGCTCAGCCAACCCGCGCATCTCGCCTCCTCCGTCCGGCTCTCCCAACGCCCCAACGACCCTAACCCTAGGTGCCATCGCCCGTCCGGGTGACTGTGGATTACCGTCCGTTGTCCACAGCCCCGGTCCCGGCCCTGGCGGAGCGGGCCGGGACTGCGAGACTGGCCCGGTGACCCACCCGTACGAAGCCCCGGCCTCGCAGGCACTCTTCGACCGTGCCGGCGTGGTGACCCCGGGCGGGGTCAACTCGCCGGTCCGGGCGTTCCGCGCCGTCGGCGGCACCCCGCGCTTCATGATCGCCGGCTCCGGCGCGCTGCTCTACGACGCCGACGGCCGGGAATACGTGGACATGGTCTGCTCCTGGGGGCCGATGATCCTCGGTCACGCCTACCCGGCGGTGGTGCAGGCGATCTCCTACGCGGCGGCCCGCGGCACCAGCTTCGGCACCCCGACGATGGGCGAGGTCGAGCTGGCCGAGGAGATCGTGTCCCGGGTGGCGCCGGTCGACCAGGTGCGGCTGGTCAACAGCGGGACCGAGGCGACCATGTCGGCGATCCGGCTGGCCCGCGGGGTCACCGGCCGGACCCGGGTGGTGAAGTTCGCCGGCTGTTACCACGGGCACGTGGACGCGCTGCTCGCCTCCGCCGGCTCCGGCGTCGCCACGCTGGCCCTGCCCGACACCCCCGGCGTGACCGGCGCGCAGGCCGGCGACACCATCGTGCTGCCGTACAACGACGTGGCCGCCGTCGAGGCCGCCTTCGCCGAGCACGGCGACGACATCGCCTGCGTGATCACCGAGGCCGCGGCGGCCAACATGGGCGCGGTCCCGCCCCGCGCCGGCTTCAACGCCGCGCTCCGCCGGATCACCGCCGAGCACGGCGCGCTGCTGGTCCTGGACGAGGTGATGACCGGCTTCCGGGTGTCCCCGGCGGGGTGGTTCGGGCTGGATCCGGTCGAGGCCGACCTGTTCACCTTCGGCAAGGTGATGGGCGGCGGGCTGCCGGCGGCGGCGTTCGGCGGCCGGGCCGAGGTGATGTCCCGGCTGGCCCCGGCCGGCCCGGTCTACCAGGCCGGCACCCTGTCCGGTAACCCGGTGGCGGTGGCGGCCGGGCTGGCCACGCTGCGCGCCTGCACCGACGAGGTCTACCTGCGGGTCGACGCCGCCGCGGCGACCGTGGCCCGGCTGGCGGCCGAGGCCCTGACCAAGGAGGGCGTGCCACACCAGGTGCAGACCGCGGGCAACCTCTTCTCCGTGTTCTTCACCGAGGACCCGGTGTTCGACTACGACGGCGCGCGGGCCCAGGAGGCCTGGCGCTACCCGCCGTTCTTCCACGCGATGCTGGCGCGCGGGGTCTACCTGCCCCCGTCGGCGTACGAGGCGTGGTTCGTCTCCGCCGCGCACGACGACGCGGTGCTCGATCGGGTGGCCGACGCGCTGCCCGAGGCCGCCCGCGCCGCGGCGGCCGCCACACCCGAGGGGGTCCGGTGACGCCGACGATCGTCCACCTGCTGCGCCACGGGGAGGTCGAAAACCCGGACCACATCATGTATGGGCGGCTGCCGGGCTGGCACCTGTCCGCGCTGGGCCGCGGCATGGCCGAGCGGGTCGCCAAGCGGATCTCCGACCGGGACATCGTCCACCTCGTGTCCTCGCCGCTGGAGCGGGCGCGGGAGACGTCGGCCCCGCTGGCGGAGGCGCTCGGGCTGCCGGTGCACGTCGACGACCGGCTGCTGGAGGCGGAAAACTCGTTCCAGGGCAAGCCGTTCGGCCCCGGTGACCGGGCCTGGCTGCATCCCACCGCGTGGCCGCGGCTGCGCAACCCGTTCCGCCCCTCCTGGGGCGAGCCCTACCGGCAGATCGCCTCCCGGATGCTCGCGGCCGCCTGGGCCGCCCGGGACGCGGCCGAGGGCCACGAGGCGGTGTGCGTCAGCCATCAGCTGCCGATCTGGACGCTGCGCCGGCTGGTCGAGCGCAAGCCGCTGGCGCACGTGCCCACCCAGCGGCAGTGCGGGCTGGCCTCGCTGACCAGCATCACCTTCGACGGCGACCGGGTGCTCCGGGTGGTCTACAGCGAGCCCGCCGGGCCCGAGCCCGAGGGCACCACCCCCGGTGCGTGACCCCGATGGCCTGCGGTGACACTGGAGCGGTGCGCCCGCTCCGCCGCCTGCTGCCGGTCCTGCTGACCGCGCTGCTGGCGGCGGCCGTCGCCGGCTGCACCGGCGGCACGGACGCGGTCGACCAGGCCGCGGGCAGCGAGTTCCGGTTCGTCGCCGGGACCGGCAAGGGCGAGGTCATCCCGGTCGCGGACCGCCGGTCCGCGCCGGCGGTCACCGGCGAGCTGGTCGGCGGCGGCTCCTGGGCGCTGGCCGAGCAGCGCGGCAAGGTCGTCGTGCTCAACTTCTGGGGCTCCTGGTGCGCCCCCTGCCGGGTGGAGACACCCGACTTCGACCAGGCCTACCGGGCCACCAAGGCGTCCGGCGTGGAGTTCTTCGGCGTCGCGGTGAAGGACCGCGAGCAGGCCGCGGCCGCCTTCCTGGCGGACAAGAAGATCTCCTATCCCAGCCTCTTCGACCCGGCCGGGAAGGTGATCCTGCGCTTCCGCGACTTCCGGGCCAACGGCTTCCCGTACACGATCGTGGTCGACAAGCAGGGCCGGGTGGCGGCGGTCTACCCGACCGTGCTGGTGCGGGAGGACATCGAGCCGGTGGTCACGCGGCTGGCGGCGGAGCGGTGACGCTCGCGGCCGGCGCCGGCGAGACCTTCGCCGACATCGTCACCGACGGCCCCCTGCTGGTGGCCGCCCTGGTGGCCGCGCTGGTCGGGCTGATCAGCTTCCTGTCCCCGTGCGTGCTCCCGCTGGTCCCGGGCTACCTGTCGTACGTCACCGGCCTGTCCGGTGTGGACGCCGCCGCGACCCGGCCGGAGCGCGATGGCGACGCCCAGGGCGGCGGGACCGCGGTGCTCACCCAGGTGCCGGCGCGGACCCGGGTGGTGGCCGGCGCCGGGCTCTTCGTCCTCGGCTTCACCGCGGTCTTCGTCGCGTACGGGGTGCTCTTCGGCCGGCTGGGCGCGCTGCTGATGGAGCACCAGCGCACGCTCGAGCGGGTGCTCGGCGTCGTGGTGGTGCTGCTCGGGCTGGCCTTCCTCGGCGTGCTGCCCGGGCTGTCCCGCGACCTGCGCATCCACCGGCTGCCGGCGACCGGGCTGGCCGGGGCGCCGCTGCTCGGCGTGGTCTTCGGGCTCGGGTGGACGCCGTGCATCGGCCCGACGCTCGGCGCGGTGCAGTCGCTGGCGTTGTCGCAGGCCGGTGCGGGCCGCGGCGCGCTCCTCTCGGTGGCGTACTGCCTGGGTCTCGGCGTGCCGTTCGTGCTGGTCGCGCTCGGCACCCGGTGGCTGATCGGCGCGCTCGGCGTGGTCCGCCGGCACGCGGCCATGGTGACGTACGTCGGGGGAGGGCTGCTGGTGCTGCTCGGCCTGCTGCTGCTGACCGGGCTCTGGGGCGAGCTGATGATCGAGCTCCGGTCCTGGGCCGGCGCGACCGGGATCGGGACGTCACTGTGACCGCGACGCCGGACACCCCGGTCCGGCCGGACGACCCCGGCGCGGTCGCCGTCGCGGACGTGCAGCCGGCCGAGCTGTCCACCCAACCGGAGCCGGTCCGGCCCGGTCCGGCCGGCAGCATGCTGGCCGCGACCCGCAACGGCTGGCGCCGGCTGACCAGCATGCGCACCGCGCTGGTGCTGCTCTTCCTGCTCGCGCTGGCCTCGGTGCCGGGCTCGCTGCTGCCGCAGCGGCCGCTCAACCCGATCAAGGTCGACAGCTACATCGCCGACCACCCGCAGCTGGCCAAGGTGCTCGACGCCGCGGGCTTCTTCGACGTCTTCGCCGCGCCCTGGTTCGCCGCGATCTACCTGCTGCTGTTCATCTCGCTGCTGGGCTGCGTGCTGCCCCGGCTGCGGCTGCACGCCAAGGCGATGCTCAGCCCGCCGCCGGTGGCACCGCGGCGGCTGGAGCGGCTGCCTGAGTCCGTCTCCTACGAGACGGTCGGCACGCCGGAGGCCGTCGCGGCCGAGGCGACGCGGCGGCTGCGCGGCTGGCGGTCGGTGACCCGGCCGGAGCCGGGCGGGGTGGTCACGGTGGCCGCCGAGCGCGGCTACCTGCGGGAGACCGGCAACCTGCTCTTCCACGCCGCGCTGGTGGTGCTGCTCGCCGGCATCGCGGCCGGCCGGCTGTGGGGCTACCAGGGCACGGTGCTGGTCACCGAGGGCGACGCCGGCATCTGCAACGCCGTCCCGCTGTACGACTCGTTCCGGCCGGGGCGGCTGGTGGACGGGTCCGGGCTGGCCCCGTTCTGCATCGACAAGCTGGACGACTTCACCGCGACGTACGACCCGGACGGGACGCCGTCGGAATTCCGCGCGGACATCACGTACACGCTGGGCGACGACGGGGCCCCCCAGCGGTACGCGCTGAAGGTCAACGAGCCGCTCCGGGTGGACGGCGTCCGGATCTACCTGGTCAGCCACGGCTTCTCGCCGCGTTTCACGGTCCGCTCGCCGGACGGCAAGGTCGCCGCGGACGTCGCCGCGCCGTTCCTGCCGCAGGACGGCACGTTGCTCAGCGAGGGCGCGGTCAAGCTGCTGGACGAGGTGCGGCCGCAGCTGGCGCTGTTCGGCTTCTTCGCGCCGGCGGCGGTGAGCCGGGGCGACGGGACGATCCGGTCGGCGTCGTCGCAGCCGCTGGCGCCGGGCGTCGCGGTGGTGGTCTACCGCGGCGACCTCGGGCTGGACAGCGGTCGGCCGCAGTCGGTCTACAGCATCGACCAGCGGCAGGTGGACAGCGGAGCGCTCAAGGAGGTGGGGACCGCGACGCTCGCCCCGGGCAGCTCCACCAAGCTCGACGACGGCACCACCATCACCTTCGACGGCTACCGCGAGTGGGCGACCATCCAGGTCAACCGCGATCCCGGGCAGCTCAGCGTGCTGCTCGCCGCGGCCGCGGTCGTGCTCGGGCTGCTGCTGTCGCTGGCGGTGCGCCGGCGGCGGGTCTTCCTCCGGATCACACCGGCAGTGGGTGCGTCAAGCGGTGCGGACCGATCTGGGGACGGTCCGGGATCTGTGGAGGACGGCGCGCCCGAAACCGGGCCGGCCCGTAGTGTGGTCGCGGTCGGGGGGCTCGCCCGCACCGACGCCGGGGGATTCGGCTCCGAGTTCGCCCGCGTCGTCGAGCGCCTCCGCGACCCCGCAGAGGGAAGGAAGGACTGACCGTGCCCGTCGACGCCGGCCTCGCCGCCCTGTCCGACCAGCTGTTCGTGTGGGCCATCCTGATCTACAGCGTCGCCCTGGTCAGCTTCTGCGCGGAATACGCGTTCGGTCGGCGCGGGCGGGTCGCGGCGACAGCGGAGGCACCCGCGCTGGTCGCCGCCGGGTCCGCGCCTGAGTCCGTCTCGGTCGACCGCCCGGCCAAGGCCCCCCGGTCCCCGGAGGTCCGGCAGACGAAGGCCGACCGGCTCGGCCGGATCGGGGTGGCGGCCACGGCCGTCGGCCTGGCGCTGCAGCTCGCCTCGCTGACCACGCGCGGCCTGGCCACCGACCGGGTGCCCTGGGGCAACATGTACGAGTTCGCCTCGGTGGTCGGCGCGGCCGGCGTGGCGGCCTTCCTCGGTGTGCTGGTGCGGCTGCCGCAGGTGCGCTACCTCGGCATGTTCCTGCTGATGCCGGTGGTGGTGCTGCTCTTCCTCGCCGGGACGGTGCTCTACTCGGACGCCGCGCCACTGGTCCCCGCCTTGCGGTCCTACTGGATCGTCATCCACGTCACCACGATCGCCATCGGCACCGGCATCTTCCTGGTCAGCTTCGTCGGCACCCTGCTCTACCTGATCCGCCGCCGGTGGGAGCAGGCCGTCGAGGCCGGCCGCACGCCGAAGCGCTTCCCGGTCACGCTCGGCTCGCGGCTGCCCTCCGCCGAGGTGCTGGACAAGATGGCCTACCGGACGGTCGCCTTCGGGTTCCCGATCTACACGTTCGGGATCATCGCCGGGGCGATCTGGGCCGAGGCCGCCTGGGGTCGCTACTGGGGCTGGGACCCGAAGGAGACCTGGGCCTTCATCACCTGGGTCGTGTACGCGGCCTACCTGCACGCCCGGGCCACCGCGGGCTGGCGCGGCACCGCGGCCGCCCGGGTCAACCTGGTGGCCTTCGCGACGATGATCTTCAACTTCTTCGTGGTCAACATCGTCATCTCCGGCCTGCACTCTTACGCCGGTTTGAGCTGATTGTCCCTGCGAGGGAATGCAGCGTCTAGGCTTGCCGCGAGGCGACGAGGGGAGGGGTCTCCGGTGTGCGCTCGGCGTCATGCGGCGGACGACCGCGACCGTCCGGAGGGCCTCGCGGACGCGCTCGCCCGCTGGGACACGGCGCAGAGCTGGATGAAGCCGACCCCGCGTCCCGAGGACACCGGCCGCCCCGAGGAGCCGGCGGACACCGAGTCCGCGCCCTGGAGCGATCCCGCCGCGCTGCCGCTCTTCTCCCGACCGTCGTCGGCGCCGTCGTCCTCGACGCCGCCGACGGGTGGCTCCCCCGGCTGGCGGCAGTCCGACGGTGACTCGCTGCCCAGCCCGCCGTCCGGCCCGGACAGCTGGGACGCGGTGCTCTCCGCCGAGCCGAGCCCGTCCCGCGACGACGACCCATGGGCGGCCGGGCCGCCCTCGGCCGGGGCGCTGGGACGGCTGGACGATCCCGAGCAGGAGCTGTGGACGCCGCCTGACCCGCCGGCATCGGCTCGGCCGGCGGACGGCGCCGGCGACCGACGCGAGGAGGTCGACCGCGCGACCGAGCCCTCGGACCGCTCGTCCCCGGTTGATGACCCGGTGTGGACGGGTTCGACTCCGCCGCCCGGCCGCTCCGGCCCGCAGGGAGCGTCCGAGTCGTCGGACTCGTCGTGGTGGTTGGGTGGGTCCGGACCGGCCGAAGCGTCGGCGGCGGCTGCGTGGCCCGGGGCGGGTGGGCCGCCCGGCTCCGGTACGTCGTGGGAGTCGGATGCGTCGTCCGGGACCGGAGCTGTCGGGAGTGGCGATCCGGCCGCCGGGCTCGGGTGGCCGGTCGGGGAGGACGAGCCCGCTCCGGCACCGCTCGCCGACACCGGCTGGTCCGCGGTCGAGCTGGGCGCGGCCGAGTCGAGCCCGACCGGCTGGTCCCCGGCCGAGCTCGGCTCCGCCGCGGAGACCGGGAGCTGGTCCTCCCACGGGGCCGACCGTGGTGCCCGCGCGGAGGCGCAGCCGGCCACCGAGCTGACCGACGACGAGTGGCTGGCCCACCTGCGTGGTGCCGGGCCGGAGCAGGAGACCAGCAGCCGGCCGGAGTGGGCGCGCCAGCCCATCGGCCCGCCGTCCTGGTCGGCGCCGGACCGGCCCGCCTCGTCCGGGTGGTCCAGCTCGGCGCGCAACCCCGAGCCCGACCCCCCACCATCCGCAGTGGACAGTCCGCACTGGACCATGGGCGACGGGTCCGGCTATCCGGTGTGGTCGGACGTCAATGACCCGTCGCCATCCTCGACCAATGGATCGCCGATGTCCCAGGACCGTCCGAAGTGGACCGACCCGCGCGGCGCCAGCCGACCGGAGGAGTGGCCGGTGTCCCGCGGGCCGTGGAGCGGCCGCACCGAGAACGGCGGTGAGCCAGTGAGTCAGCAGTGGCAGCGTGGGGGACCGGAGTCCGCCTCGGACGGGCCGGCGGTCGACGAGCGGTGGGCCGCGCCGGCGCCCGGCCCGTCGGGTTCCGACGCTCCCGCGGAGGGTGGCGCCGCCGCCGAGCCGGAGGCCGCCCAGTTCGGCTCCCGCAACGCCGATTGGTCGACCGGTTCGGAGCCGTCGGCGCCGGCCGAGTCCGGGGACTCAGCTTGGGAGAGCCCCTCGGACACCCCGGCCGCCCAGTTCGGCTCGCGCGACACCGACTGGTCGACCGGCTCCGAGGACGCCGAGGAGACGACCGATTCCCCCGCGAGCAGGTCCGGGGCGCAGAACGGCGACTGGTCGACCGACTCACCGGCCGACGACGACTCCGGGTGGGCGAGCCGCCCGGACAACCCGGCGGTGCCAGCCGGTTCCCAGGACGCCGACTGGCCGGCCGGCGCCGAAGCCGCCCAAGAGGTCGTCGATTCTCCCTCAGGTGGGTCCGGCTCCCAGGAGCCTGACTGGTCGACCGGTTCGCAGCCGGCGCCCGGTCGACGCGGACGCGGCCGCCGACGAGGAGGAGCCGCCGCCGCAGCCGGATGGCGGCTGGTCCAGTGGTGCTCAGCCCGCGGCCCAGCCGGATGCCGGGTGGTCGAGCGACTCTCAGCCTGTGCTGCAGCCGGACGCTGGGTGGTCCAGTGGTGCTCAGCCCGCGGCGCAGCCCGAGGCCGGGTGGTCGAGCGGTGCTCAGCCCGTGGCCCAGCCGGATGCCGGGTGGTCCAGTGGTGTGCAGCCGGCGGCGCCCACCGAGGCGGGTGACCCGGGGTGGTCGAGCAGCCCGCAGTCGCCGGTCGGATCGGGCTCGTCGGAGGGTGCAGGAAGTCGGCCGTTCGCGGCTCCGGATGCCGGATGGGGCGGCAGCGCACAGTCGGCGGCGCCCGGCGAGGCCGGCGACGCTCGCTGGACCGGCGGCTCGCAGCCGACGATGCCCGGCGAGGCCGGTGACGCTCGCTGGACCGGCGGCCCGGGTGCGGATCCCAAGGGCCGGTCCGGCGGCCCACAGCCGGTGGCGGCGGGTGGCCCGCAGCCGGCCGCGCCGATCGCGCCCGGCGACGCCGGCTGGACGAACAGCCCCCAGTCGCCACCCGGACCGGCCGGCCCGTCCTGGACCGGCCCGGCCGGTGTCCCCGGCCCGCACGACGCGCCGCGTCCGTACGGGCCGCCCGGCTCGGAGAGCGCGCGAGGTGCGTACGGCGGCCCGGGCCGCGGCCAGGCCGAGCCGGGCGGGTGGAGCGCCGCCCCGCAGGGCCAGCCCCTGGCTCAGCAGCCCGGCGGTCCGGCACCCGGCTGGCCCGGCGGTCCGCGCCGCCCCGGCGACGCCCACCAGCCCGGCGGCCCGCACGCTGCCCAGCACGGCGGCATGCCGGCGACCAGCCGGCGGTCCGCGCCGGCCCGGCGACGCCCACCAGCCCGGCGGCCAGCCCGCGCGGCACCGCACGGCGGCCCAGCCCGCCGGCCCGGACAGCGTCCAGTACGGCGCCCAGCCCGGCGGCCCGCACGGCGCCCAGCCCGGCGGTCGGTACGGCGCCCAGCCCGGAGGTCAGTACGGCGGCCCGCCCGGTGGGCCGCCGCCGCCCCCGCCGACCGTGGACGAGCTCACCGCCCAGTCCCTGATCCGGCAGCGCCGCGTCACCCCGCAGACCGGTTGGCGGCGCGCGGTCTACACGCTGACCGCGCACACGGTAAACCCGGGCCAGTCGCCGGAGGACCGCCGCCGGCAGGAGCTGATCGCCCGGGCGTCCGTGCCGGTCCGCGGGTGCTACCGCATCGCCGTGATCAGCCTCAAGGGCGGCGTCGGCAAGACGACGACCACGGTGACGCTCGGCGCGACGCTGGCCTCTCTGCGCGGCGACCGGGTGATCGCCGTCGACGCCAACCCGGACCGCGGCACCCTGTCCGGCAAGATCCCGCTGGAGACCGTCGCGACGGTCCGCAACCTGCTCAACGACGTCGACTCGATCCACCACTACTTCGACGTCCGGCGCTACACCTCGCAGTCCGCGGACCGGCTGGAGGTGCTCGCCTCGGAGTCCGACCCGGCCGTGTCCATCGCCTTCAGCGAGAGCGACTACCGGACGGTCGCCGCGGTCCTGGAGCGCTTCTACAACATCGTGCTCACCGACTGCGGCACCGGCCTGCTGCACTCGGCGATGGCCGGGGTGCTCGACCTGGCCGACCAGATCGTGCTGGTCAGCTCCGGGTCGGTGGACGGCGCCCGCAGTGCCAGCGCCACGCTGGACTGGCTGGAGGCGCACGGGCGCGGCGAGCTGGTGCGCAACTCGGTGTCGGTGATCAACTCGGTGCGGCCGAAGTCCGGCGGCGTCGACCTGGACAAGCTGGAGGCGCACTTCGCCGCCCGCTGCCGGGCGGTCACCCGCATCCCGTACGACCCGCACCTCGAGGAGGGCGCCGAAGTGGACCTCGGCGAGCTGTCCTCGGCGACCCGGGCGGCGCTGCTGGAGCTGGCCGCCGAGGTGGCGGACGCGTTCCCGCGGGACCCGCGGCCGATGGCGGCGCCCTATCCGGGGCCGGCCACGCCCGCGGGGCAGGCCGGCCCGCCGGAGCGGTGACGGCGGCTAGGGCTGCTCGTCGTCGCGCCGGGTCCGCCGGTCCAGATCGCGCAGGAACTCGGGGTCGTCGTCGGGCGCCACGAAGGGCGGCCGGGGCTGCGGACCCGCCGCCTTCCGAGCGGCGGTGAAGCGCCACACCAGAACGATGAGGAGCACGGTCAGGAGGAGGAGCAGGGCTGGCACCTGGCCAGCGTAACCGCGTGGCCATGATCATGCCCGTCCATCCACAACCCCACCCCCATCCGAGGTGGTCGGGCGGGCGGCTCAGGTGGAGCTCGGTGGCTCCGGCTCGCCCGGGTCGTCGGCCTGGCGGCGCAGCTCGTCCTCGCGCCGGCGCAGGTCCTCCTCCCAGGTGCCGAGCAGTTTTTCGTGGTCCTGCGCCGCCTGCCGGTCCAACCGGGCCAGGAACTCGGGATCGTCGTCCGGCGCCAGCGGCCCGGGCCGGCCGAACGACCCGGACCGCGGCCGATCACCGCCCGGTCGGGCCGGCCAGGCGGTGCGCCCGGTCGATCCGAGCCGGGGCCGCGTCCGCGGCGCGGCGCCGCGCTCCCGCGGCCGTCCCCAGACCAGCCAGGCGATCGCCCCGATCTCGAAGGTGAGGACCACGATCGCGATCCAGACGCCCTTGGGCAGCCCGCGGACCTGCTCCCGGTCCGCGGTGATCGCGTCCAGCAGGCAGTAGAGCCAGACGGCGAGCGCGACCAGGAACAGGATCCCGCCGAAGCGCACCAGCACTGTCCTCACCCCTCGGCGGGAGCATACGACTGCGCGCCGCGATACTGGCGAGGTGGCGTACGACGATCTGCGGGACTTCCTGACCCGGCTGGAGAAGGACGGCGAGCTGCGCCGGGTGACCGCTGCGGTGGACCCCACCCTGGAGGTCACCGAGATCGTCCAGCGGGTGGTCCGGGCGCAGGGACCGGCGTTGCTGTTCGAGCGGCCGACCCGCGGCCGGCTGCCGCTGGCCATCAACCTCTTCGGCACCGAGCGGCGGATGGCCACCGCGCTCGGCGTGGAGAAGCTGGACGACGTCGGCGCCCGGATCGCCGAGCTGCTCAAGCCGGAGCTGCCGGTCGGCCTGGGTGGGCTGCGGGAGGCGCTCGGCAAGGCCGCCCAGCTGCGCGCGCTGCCGCCGAAGCGCACCAAGTCCGCGCCCTGCCAGGACGTCGTGCTCAAGGGCGCGGACGTGGACCTCGGCATCCTGCCCGGGCTGCATGCCTGGCCGGAGGACGGTGGCGTCTTCCTCAACCTGGGCCTCACCCACACGAAGCACCCGGAGACCGGTGCCCGCAACCTGGGGATGTATCGGCTGCAGCAGCACGACCAGCGCACCGTCGGCATGCACTGGCAGATCCACAAGGACTCCAACGCCCACCACGCGGTGGCCGAGCGACTCGGGCAGAGGCTGCCGGTCGCGATCGCCTTCGGCTGCGACCCGGCGGTCACGTACGCGGCCAGCGCCCCGCTGCCGGCCGAGATCGACGAATACCTCTTCGCCGGCTTCCTGCGCCGCAAGCGGGTGGAGATGGTCGAGTGCCTGACCGTGCCGCTGCAGGTCCCGGCGAACGCGCAGGTCGTCCTGGAGGGCTGGCTGGAGCCGGGGCAGCGGCTGCCGGAGGGCCCGTTCGGCGACCACACCGGCTTCTACACGCCGGTCGAGCCCTTCCCGGCGCTCACCATCGACTGCATGACCATGCAGCGCGACCCGGTCTACCAGACGATCATCGTGGGTCGGCCGCCGCAGGAGGACGGCCCGATCGGCAAGGCGACCGAGCGGATCTTCCTGCCGCTGCTGCGGCTGTCCATCCCGGACATCGTCGACTACGACCTGCCGGTGGAGGGCGTCTTCCACAACTGCGTGATCGTCTCCATCGAGAAGCGCTTCCCCAAGCACGCGCAGAAGGTCATGAACGCGATCTGGGGCGCCGGCCTGCTCTCCCTGTCCAAGCTGGTGGTCGTGGTCGACGCGGACTGCGACGTGCACGACTACTCCGAGGTGGCCTGGCGGGCGCTGGGCAACGTCGACTACGCGCGCGACGTGCTGCACACCGAGGGCCCGGTCGACCACCTGGACCACGCGTCGTACGAGCAGTTCTGGGGCGGCAAGCTGGGCCTCGACGCGACCCGCAAGCTGCCCACCGAGGGCTACCGGCGGGCCGGCGGCTGGCCGGCCGAGGCGGTGATGGACCCGGCGGTGGTCGCCCGGGTGGACCAGCGGTGGCGGGAGCTCGGCCTGTGACCGCCACCCCCCGCCGATCTTCGCCGAGTCAACGTCGACCGGACCCGCGCGGGGTTGACTCAACCAAGATCGGCGGGCCGGGGCGGGTGCGGGCGTTCCTGCGGTTGGTGGCGATCGAGCATTCGGTCTTCGCGTTGCCGTTCGCGTACGTCGCCGCGCTGACCGCCATGTCCGAGGCGACCGGCCGGGTGGACTGGGCCACGCTCGGGCTGGTGACGCTGGCCATGGTGGCCGGCCGCACGTTCGCGATGGCCGCCAACCGGGTGATCGACCGGCGGATCGACGCCCGCAACCCGCGCACCGCCCGGCGCGAGCTGGTCACCGGCGCGGTCTCGGTGCGCACCGCCACGGTCGGGCGCCGTCGCCGCGCTGGCCGTCTTCCTGGGCGCCGCGGCGGCGCTCAACCCGCTCTGCCTCGCGCTGGCCCCGGTCGCGGTGGTCCCGCTGGTGCTCTACCCGTACGCGAAGCGGTTCACCGACCTGCCGCACGGGGTCCTCGGCGTGGCCCAGGCGGTGGCGCCGGTCGGCGCCTGGATCGCGGTGACCGGGTCGTGGGACTGGGCGCCGGTGGTGCTGGGGCTGGCGGTGGGCACCTGGATCGGCGGCTTCGACCTCATCTACGCCTGCCAGGACGCGGAGATCGACCGGGTGATCGGGGTCCGGTCGGTGCCGGCCCGGTGGGGCGTGCGGGCGGCGCTGCGGGCCTCCACGGCCACCCACGTGGTCACCTTCGCGCTGCTGGTCTGGTGGGGCGTGCTCGCCGACTACGGGCCGCTCTGGTACGCCGGGCTGGTGCTGACCGCCGCCGCCTTCGCGTACGAGCACGCGATCGTGCGGGCCGACGACCTGTCCCGGGTCAACCGGGCCTTCTTCACCGCGAACGGGGTGGTCGGCCTGGGCCTGCTGGTGCTGACGGTGGCCGACCTGGTCGTGACCGGCGGCCTGCGCCCGTGAGGCGGCCGTGGGTGGTGGGCGTCTCCGGGGCCTCGGGGACGGCGTACGCCCGGGCGGTGCTGGGCGGGCTGCTGGCCCGGGGTGTGCCGGTGGACCTGGTGGTGTCGCGGGCGGCCCGGCTGACGCTGCTGGACGAGACCGGGCTGAGCGTCCGGGACGCGCACTGGCGCGACGACCTCGCCGCCTGGCTGGAGCGCGACCTGGCCGGGGCCGACCTGGCCTACCACCCGGCCGGCGACCTCGCCGCCGGACCGGCCAGCGGGTCGTACCCGACCCGGGGCATGGTGGTGGTCCCGGCGAGCACGGCCGCGGTGGCGGGGATCGCGCTCGGGCTGTCCAAGGACCTGCTGCAGCGCGCCGCCGACGTCACGCTCAAGGAGCGGCGACCGCTGGTCGTGGTGCCGCGGGAGACGCCCTACACGAGGGGCACCTTGCAGCACCTGCTGTCCCTGCACGACGCGGGAGCCACCGTGCTACCGGCGAGCCCGGCCTTCTACGCGGGCGCGAAGGACGTGCAGCAGCTGGTCGACTTCATCGCGGCCAAGGTGCTGGACGCGATCGGGGTGGAGCACGACCTGCTCCACCGCTGGACCGGCCGTCTCGGCGCCGCCCGGGAGGCCCGGGAGGGCCGGGAGTGAGCCGGTCCAGCGGGGAGCCGGCCGATCAGGCGCTGGCGCGGGGCCCGACGCTCTCGCTGGAGAGTTGGTGCAGCAGGTTGCGCACCTCCGACTCCAGGAACCGCCGGTGTCCACCGGGTGTCCGGATGCTGTGGATCCGGCCAGCCGCGGCCCAGCGCGTCACCGTTTTGGGATCGACGCGGAACAGTGCGGCTACTTCGCCCGGCGTGAGCAGTCGCTCGCGTGGGTCCATTCACTCCCCCTGGGACTTGACAGCCACGCGGTACAGGGTCAGGGCTCCGCGTGCGCTGACACACAGTGAACCACTTCCCGCACCTCCTGTCCTCCGAACACTCTGATGTCGGAATGAGCCAGTCCCTTTGGAGGCAGAGCGTGAGTTCTCTGCGACACGTCGACGAGGTCGACCGGACCTTGATCGAAGCGCTCCGCGCCAACGGCCGGACGACCTTCGCCGAGCTGGCCCGACGGGTCGGGCTGTCCGCCCCGGCGGTGCACGAGCGGGTGGCCAAGCTGGAGGCGGCCGGGGTCATCACGGGCTATCACGCCTCGGTCGACCCGACCGCGCTCGGTCTGGGGGTCAGCGCGCTGGTCGGCGTCCTGCAGGGCGACCGCGCCGACTCCGACCGCATCTTCGCCGCGCTGCGCGGGATGCCGGAGATCGAGGACTGCTGGTTCGTGGCCGGCGAGGAGACCTTCGTGGTCCGCGTCCGGGTTCCGGACGTGGCCGCCCTGGAACAGACCATCGGCGCCCTGAACCGCATCCGGGGCGTCGCCCGTACCAGAACCACCGTCGTGCTCTCCACGCGCTTCGAGGGCCGCGTCAGGCCCGCCACGGAGGCGGCCACGGACGCCGCCCCGCCCGAGGAACGTTGAAACCCGCTGTATCACCGCCCGCCGGTCGTGCTCTGTACGGATGACCGGCCCGGCGGTGGGAGGGGACGCCGCTTCGGACCGGTCACGGGTGTGGCGACGGGGGCTGGCGGCGACCCAGGGGGAAGGGTCACCGTCGATCCACCCCGAACGGGGGCCGGCAGGGCCGGGTGGGCGGCGGGGGGTTGCCCACCCGGCCCGGTCGCGTCCCGGGCCGGCCGCGCTCAGCCGGCCCCGTAGCAGACGAAGCCGCCGGCCGCCGCCAGCGCCACCGGGTCGCTCCGGTCGGTGCCCTCCTGCGCCGCCGCCAGGGCCGCCGCGGTGGGCAGCCCGCGCCGCAGCCCGCCGTGCAGCGCCACCATCAGCGGGCGGGTCGCCTCGTCCGGGACCGGCACCACGGTGGCCACCGCGGTCCGCGTGCCGAGCGCGAAGAGAGCCGAGGTGAGTCCCATCACCTCGTCCCCGGCGTGCACGTGCCCGGCCCCCGACTGGCACGCCGGCAGCAGCACCAGCCGGGGCGCCCGGGTCAGCCGCTCGAGGTCGTACGCGGTGAGCGGGCCGTCGGACAGGGTCAGCGCGGAGAAGAGCGGGTTGTCCCCGCGCAGGGTGCCGTGCGCGGCCACGTGCGCGACGTCCGCGCCGTCCAGGGCCTTCAGCGCCGACTCCACCGTGGCCGCGGCGCCGTCCAGCCGGACCGCCGCCGGGTACGTCCCGGCGAGCTGGTCGATCTCCGCCGCCGCGCCCTCCAGCCCCGGGCCGCAGACCAGCACCACCCGGGACCGGCCGCCCCGCCGGCCGGGCCGCTGCGCCGCCCGCAGCCACACCGCGGCCGACGGCGCCACCGTGACCGACCGGCCGACGCAGGCCGGCAGCAGCGCCCACGGGACCGACCGCAGCGACCCGGTCGGCACCACCACCAGCGGCCGGTCACCGAGCACCCCGGTCAGCGGGCCGAGCACGGCGTCCTGCAGCCGGGCCGCCCGGGCGGCGACCTGGGCCCGGGCGTCGGCGGCCGAGCCGTGCCGCAGCACCAGCCGGCGCAGCGCGAACAGCAGCGCGTCCAGCTCCCGGCGCGGGCCGTCCCGGTCGCCCAGGTCGTGCAGCCGCGGCGCACCGTCCCGGACGGTCACCGCGGACAGCACGCCGTCGGTGCTGGTCGCGATCAGCTCCACCAGCACCGCGTCGCCGAGCGCCGCGCCCAGCCGCTCCACCGTCGGCGGCTCGGCCGGCGGCGCGAACAGCGGCCCGGCCGCCCGCCGGGACAGCCGGCGGACCCGCTCCTCCAGCGTCCGGCGGCGGGCCAGCGCCCGCGCGGCGGACCGGCCGGCCAGCAGCTCCTGCTCGGCCTCCGCGGACACCCCGCGCAGCTCGGCCAGCGCGGCGGCCAGCTCGGCGTCGTCCGGCGGGCGCACCGGCCGCAGCCGCAGCGAGCCGGACCGCCACCGCTCGGCCCAGTCCAGCACCTTGCGCGGCGAGCCGCTCTGCCGGGCCAGCCGGATGCCCAGGTCGGCCAGGTCGCCGGCGTGGCTGGCCACGTGCACCCGCAGCTCGGTGGCGCCGAGCGTGGCCCGCTGCTGCTCCATCACCCGGAAGCCGGCCCGCAGCGCCTGCTCGGCCGCCGGCTCCCGACCGTCCGCGAGCCGCAGCAGCGCCTCCGCGTACCAGGCCCGGATGCGCAGCTCGGTGCCGCCGCGGGTGCGGGCCGCCGCGGCCTGGGCCAGCTCCCGGCGGACCGTGCCGAGGTCGCCGGCGGCCAGCGCGACCCGGGCCGCGATCAGCCGGGCGTCCAGCTCCTGGGCCCGCCAGCCGCGGGCGGCCAGCCGCCGGGCCTCCAGCAGTGCCCGCCGGCGCAACCGCGGGGTGAGCTGACCGGCCCGCTCCTCGGCCCGCAGCGCGGTGTAGCGGGCCACCGTGGCCCAGCCCGGCCGGTGCTGCTGGCCGAGCAGGGTGGCGGCCCGGCTGGCCGCGGCCAGCGCACCGGCCACGTCGTCGCCGGCCAGCTGGGCCTGGGACAGCAGCAGCTGGGCCTCGGCCAGCAGCGACCGCCAGCCGGCCGCGGCGAACTGCTCGATGGCCCGCTCGGCGGTCTGCCGGGCCTCGTCGAAGGCGCCCACCGACAGCAGCAGCTCGCCCCGGGTGAGCAGCAGCTCGCGGGGCCGCACCCCCTGCGCCCGGTACGTGGTCTCGGCCGAGTCGAGGAAGCCGAGCGCGGCCGGCACGTCGCCGCGCCGGAACGCGACGTAGCCCAGGTTGGTCTCGGCGTCCGCGGCGAGCACGTCCTGGCCCTCGGCCCGGCACAGCTCGGCCACCTTGAGCAGGTCCGTCTCGGCCGCGGCGAGCTCGCCGCGGTCCACGTACACCAGGCTGCGGTTGTTGTGCAGCCGCGCCTCGACCAGCCGGTCCGGCCCGCGGCGCACCGTGGGCAGCGCCCGCCGGTAGCTCTCCAGCGCCTCCTCGGTGCGCCCGCACCGCCACAGCACCAGCCCGCGCTGGATGAGCACCGCGGCCGCCTGCTGGCCGCGCAGCACCGCGGCGGCCCGGTCCAGCTCCTGCAGGGCCGGGGTGGTCCGGCCGCGCTCGGCCAGCGCGTACGCCAGGCTCACCCGGCACTCGGCCGCGGTGGCCGGCTCGCCGCCCCGCTCGGCGGCCCGGACCGCGGTGCGGAACGACCGGGTCGCCTCGTCCAGCCGGCCCAGCTCGAGCGCGGCCCGGCCGTGCGCGCGGTGCGCCCGGGCGGCGGTGCCGGCGTCCCCGGCCGCCCGGGCCAGCGCGACCGCCTCCAGCGCGACCGCCTGCGCCTGCGGCGGGTTGGTGCCGACCAGCCGGGCGGCGGCCTCGGCCCGGCCGGCGGGGTCGCCGGCGCCGCCCCCGCCGCCGGCCGCCTCCCGTCGGCTCATCGCGCCCGATGTCCGGAGAGGTTGCCCGCTCGGCGATGTATCAGTGCCCCGGAGGGCGTGCTCTTGCTGCCGACAGCCGTTTTCGAGGGGGATCCGTGTCCGCAGCCGCAGTGTCGACCCGCGTCCGCGTCCGCGCCACCGACCCGGTGTCGGAGGCGGGCGTCTCCAGCCAGCTCCGCGTCCAGCACGACCTGGAGGTCCTTTCGTCCGACTCGCCCGCCCGGCCGGACGTGGTGGTGCTCGTCGCCGACCGCGTCGACGAGCGTACGGCGGCGGCCATCCGGGCGGCACGCGACTCCGGCGGTCCCCGCGCCGTGTTGGTGGTCGGCGCGGTGGACGGGGTCGAGGTGCTGGCCGCGGTCGAGGCCGGTGTCGCCGCGATCGTCCGGCGCGCCGAGGCGACCCCGGAGCGGCTGTGCACCGCGATCCGGGCCGCCGCCACCGGCGACGGGCACCTGCCCCCCGACCTGCTCGGCCGGTTGCTGCAGCAGGTCGGCGACGCCCAGCGCCGGGCGACCGCGCCGACCGGGCTCACTTTCGGCGGACTCACCCAAAGGGAGCTGACCGTGCTGCGTTTGATCGCAGACGGTTACAGCACGAGCGAAATAGCCACCCAGATGGCCTATTCGGAGCGTACGATCAAAAACTCGATTCACGACCTGGTGTCCCGGTTCCACCTGCGCAACCGCACCCACGCGGTGGCGTTCGCGGTCCGCCAGGGCCTCATCTGACGTTCAGACAGGAGCGCCATGACCCAGCCCAGCACCCCGCCGACGCCCTCCGCGCCGCAGCCGACCGGCGGCAAGCCGATGCCGCTGGACGACCCGAAGAAGGACGGCGGCAAGCCGATGCCGCTGGACGACCCGAAGTCCTGACCGCCGCCCGGCCGGCCGTGACCTAGATCTTCACCCAGCTGGTGACCAGGTCGCGGCCGGCCGCGGTGAGCAGCCGCAGCCGCAGCAACCCGGCCGGCGCGCCCTCCACGGTGAAGAGGCTGTCCTCCACCGGCACCGGGGTGCGCCCGCCCGCGGTCTCCACCTCGGCCCGGACGACCGCGGTGCCGGACACCTGGGCGACCAGGTCGCGCACGCCCTGCCGCTCGGTCACCTGCAGCTCCACGGTCACCGGCCCGGTCTCGAAGGAGATCAGCCGGACGTCGCCCTCGCCCCGGACGGCCAGCAGCCGGCCCTGCTCCTCGGCCGAGTCGCGGACCAGCTCGGCCAGCTCCTCGTCCAGCCGGCGCAGCCCGAGCAGCGCCTTGGCCCCGTCGGCGAGGTGCGCGGGCACCGGGTCCAGCTGGTCGACGACCAGCCGGAGCCGGCCGAGCAGCGCCTCGTCGGTCTCGTACGGCTCAGCACTGGTCATGCCCGCGCCTCCCCGGTCTCCGCGTCGGTGAGGACCGTCCCGGCGAGCAGGGCCTTGAGCTGGGTGAGGCAGCGCCGCCGGGTGGGCCCGATGCTGCCTACCGGCATACCCATCGCCTCGGAGATCTCGTCATACGCCTTCGGCTCGTAGACGGCGACCCGCAGCAGCTGCCGGCAGCGCTCGGGCAGCTTCCGGTACGCCTCCCACAGCGCGGTGTTGCGCTCGTCCAGCAGCAGGCCGGCGTCGATGGGGGCGGCGTCGTCCGCGCGGTCGAGCACCGACTCCTCGCCGGCCGGCCGCTCCCGGCCACCCCGCCGCAGCACCCGCAGCGCCTCCCGGCGGGCGGTGGTCACCAGCCAGCCGACCAGCCGGGTCGGGTCCTCGATCCGGTCCAGGTGCTCGACCAGCCGCAGCCAGGTCGTCTGCACCACGTCGCCGGCGTCCGCGACGTCCAGCCGGAACGACCGGGCCACCGCGTAGAGCAGGGTGTTGTGCTGCTCGACCAGCTCGGCCCAGGCGCGCTCGTCCCCCTGCGCCGCGCGGGCGAGCAGGGAGGCGGTCGCGCTGAACGTGTCGGTCATCGGTCCCTTCACAGCGGGCGTCACGCACCAGTGTGCCGCACGCACCGCTGTCGCCGACCGACTCCCCACGCCCGGACGTTAGGCGCGCGCCGCGCCGGCCGGCAGGGGCGGCGGGGTAGCCGATCGGGTCGTCCTGCTGCCCGGCCGGGCAGACTGCGCAGCGACACCGCTCGGACGCGGATCGTAGAGTCAGCGGTGTGCTGACCTCCCGACAGCAGGAGCTCGAAGAGAAGGTCGCCGCCGGCGAGCGGCTGACCTACGCCGACGGCGTCGACCTCTACGCCACCGACGACCTGGCCTGGCTCGGTGGGCTCGCCCACTCGGTGCGCACGGCGAGGAACGGCGACCGGACGTTCTTCAACGTCAACCGGCACCTCAACCTGACCAACGTGTGCGCGGCCAGCTGTGCGTACTGCTCCTTCCAGCGCAAGCCGGGGCAGAAGGACGCGTACACGATGCGGGTCGAGGAGGCGGTCACGCTGGCCAAGGCGATGGAGCCGGCCGGCATCACCGAGCTGCACATCGTCAACGGGCTGCACCCGACGCTGCCGTGGAAGTACTACCCGCGGGTGCTGCGCGAGCTGAAGGCGGCGCTGCCCGGGGTCGCGCTGAAGGCCTTCACCGCCACCGAGGTGCACTGGTTCGAGGAGATCTCCGGGCTGCCCGCCGACGAGATCCTGGACGAGCTGATCGACGCCGGGCTGGAGTCGCTGACCGGCGGCGGTGCGGAGATCTTCGACTGGGAGGTCCGCAAGCAGATCGTCGACCACGCCACCCACTGGGAGGACTGGTCCCGGATCCACCGGCTCGCGCACGCCAAGGGGCTGCGCACCCCGGCGACGATGCTCTACGGGCACATCGAGGAGCCGCGGCACCGGGTCGACCACGTGCTCCGGCTGCGGGAGCTGCAGGACGAGACCGGCGGCTTCGCGGTCTTCATCCCGCTGCGCTTCCACGGCGACCCGGACGGCGCGGACAACAACCGGCTGTCCCACCTGCCGATGGCCACCCCGGCGGAGTCGCTGAAGACCTTCGCGGTGTCCCGGCTGCTCTTCGACAACGTCGACCACGTGAAGTGCTTCTGGGTGATGCACGGGCTGGACACCGCCACGCTGGCGCTCAACTTCGGCGCGGACGACCTGGACGGGTCGGTGGTGGAGTACAAGATCACCCACGACGCCGATGGGTACGGGACGCCGGACACCATGACCCGGGACGACCTGCTCGAGCTCATCCGGGACGCCGGCTTCCGGCCGGTCGAGCGCAACACCCGGTACGAGACGCTCCGGGAGTACGACGGGCCCGACCCGGACCGGCGGGCGCAGCCGCAGCCGATCGGCGCCTGACCGGCCGCGGTCCGCTCCGTCCGGCCGCGGTCCGCTCGTCCGCGGCTCGATGTCGCGGCGGTGGGACGGACGGCGGTGCCGGGCGAACCGGGACCATTCGCCCGGTCCGCCCGGTCTCGCCCCGGCTCGTGGTGATGCGGCACGATGTGCCGCGTGGTGGACCCGGAGGCGCGCCGACCGCGGGAGCGGTGGCTGCGCGTCGTCCGCGACGACGAGGCGGAAGCCGCGCCGGCGGATCCGGGCGCGGCGGACGGGGACGGTGGTTCGCCCGGAGGTGGGGCGCCGGCGGTAGCGGGGGCTCCCGCGGGTCCGGCGGTCGCCGGGCCGCCGGCCGGACCCGGCCCGCCCGCCGCCCGAGCGCCGACCACCGTCGCGCCCGGGCAGCCCGCCCCGCCTCGATCCGCCCCGCCCCCGGCCGCCGCCCCGCCCCCGGCCGGACCGCCGCCACCCGGAGCGCCCCGACCCGGAGCGCCCCACCCGGAGCGCCCCGACCCGGACCGCCTCGACCCGGACGCCCCCGCCCGGACCGTCCTCGCTTCCGGCGGCTTCGACCGCGGCGCCCGCACGCACAGCGCCCCGGGCGCGGCGCCGCTCCTGGCGGGTTCGCCGGCGGCGGGTTCGCGCGCCGGCGTGCCTGCTGATGGCCGGCTCGGCGGCCCCCGGCTGGCCGGCGCCCCCGGCACAGCCCGGCGCCCGCCCCCCGCCGGGTCGACGGCGGCCGACGTGGACCCGGCTGGTGCGGCACGCGGGGCGGTGGGTCGGCGGCGGTGGGCCGGGGTCGGCGGGGTGGTCGCGGTGGCGGCCGTGGGGACCGCGGTCGCGCTCGCCGGCGACCGGCTCGTCGGCGGCCTGGACGGCCGGCCCGCGCTGCACCTGCTGATCGTGCTGGCGCTGCCGTTCTGGGACGCGCTGCCGGCCCGGCTCGGGCCGCGGCTGCTCGTGCTCGTCGCGCTGCTGGCCGCGATCGCGGCGACCTGGCTCGGGCTGGCCAGCCTGCGGCCGGAGGCCTGGTGGCGGTCGGCGGTGTCGTTCGGCCTGGCCTGCGCGCTGGTCGGCGGCGCGCAGGTGGCGTTCTCCACGCTGGCCCGCTCACGCCGTACGGTGGACCGGTGAGGGCGTTCGCCGTCTACTCCGCCGGCCGGGTGCTGGTCTTCGCCGGCGTGGCCGCCCTGCTCTACGTCGCCGGCCTGCGCGGCTTCCTGCTGGTGCTGGCCGCGCTGCTGGTCAGCCTGCCGGTGTCGTACGTGGTGCTGGCCCGGATCCGGGCCGACTTCGCCGCGGACGTGGAGCGCCGGGTGGCCGAGCGCCGGGCCCGCCGCGAGGACCTGCGGTCCCGGCTGCGGGGGGACGACGAGCCGGCCGCCTGACGGGTTGCGCGCGCACACTCCGGGTAGTGGTCGTACCAGCCCCCGACCGACGCGGACCGGAAGGACAGTCATGAGCAACCCAGGCCCCCCGGGCGAGGACGAGCGCGCTCTCGCCGGCCCGGACGCCGGCATGGGCCTGCCCGAGTCGGGCACCCAGCACGCGACCTCGACCGACTTCGCGCTGCCGGTCGACGGATCGTCCGAGCCGGACCCGCTCACCGCCGGCACGCCGCCGCCGGCCCGGCCGACCCCGCCGGCGTACGACGACCCGGCCGAGCTGATCGACCCGGTCGCCCCGGCCTACGACGAGCCGACCGACCTGCTCGACGCCATCCCGGACGTGGAGGAGAGCGAGCTGGTCGCGCCGACCCCGGCGTACGACGAGCTGGCCGCCGAGTCCGGCTTCACCACCGTCGACTCCGAGCCGGCCGGCGCGGCCGGGGTGCTGGCGAAGGTCAAGGCGTTCGCGGACGAGCGGCCGGCGGCGTTCCTCGCCGCCGCGCTGGTGGCCGGCTGGCTGGTCGGCAAGCTGCTCGGCTCGTCCGACGACGACGACGAGGACGAGAGCTGAGGTGGCGGACGTGGCGCGTGACGAGCAGGGCGTGACCGACCGGGCGGACGCCTCCCCCGGCCAGCTCGCCTCCGAGGTCGCCAAGGACCTCTCCACGCTGATGCGGCAGGAGATCGCGCTGGCCAAGGCGGAGCTGCAGCAGGAGGCGAAGACCGCCGGGGTGGCGGCCGGTGCCCTCGGCGGGGCCGGGTTCGCCGGCTACTTCGTGCTGGTGTTCCTGTCCCTCGGGCTGATGTGGGGCCTGGACGCCTGGATGCCGCTCGGCTGGGCCGCGGTGATCGTGGCCGCGGTGTGGGCCGTGATCGCCGCCGTGCTCGCGGCCGTCGGGCGGAGCCGGCTGAAGAAGTTCAACCCCAAGCCCGAGCGCACGATCGAGACCGTGAAGGAGGACGTGCAGTGGGCGAAGACCCGGAACGGATAGAGCGGGAGATCGAGCGCACCCGGGCCAAGCTCGGCGAGGACCTGGACGCGCTCGAGGAGAAGGTCAACCCGAAGAAGGTCGCGCACCGGTCCGTGGACCGGGCCAAGGAGAAGGCGGCCGAGGTCAAGGACAAGGTCGTCGGCAAGGTCGGCGAGGCCAAGGAGAAGGTCACCGGCGGGTCCGACCCGGCCGACCCGGCCGTCGGCGCGGCCAACGGGCAGTCCGGCGGCCTCGGCGAGAAGGTCGCCGGCCTGGCCGGCACGGCCAAGGAGAAGGCGGCCCCGCTCGCGGCGACCGCGAAGGAGAAGGCCGCTCCGCTGGCCGCCACGGCCCGCGACAAGGCGGCTCCGCTGGTCGCCACGGCCAAGGAGAAGGCGGCGGCCCGGGCCGGGCTGGACCCGCAGACCGCGGACAACCGCGAGGTGGCCACCGCGGTGGCCGGTGGCGCGTGGCAGACGCTGCGCGACCACACCCGGCGCAACCCGGTGGCGGTCGGTGCGGCCGCCTTCGTGCTGGGTGTGCTGATCGGCCGCTGAGCAGACCACTGACCGACTGAGCAGTTCCGACCGTCACTGAGCAGCAGCAACTGCTCAGCGACGGGCGGGACTGCTCAGTCGTGAGCGGACCTGGTCAGTCGCCGGGGCGGCCGGACCGCAGCGCGGCCCGGATCAGCGGGACCTGCAGCGGCACCCGCAGCCAGCAGGCCACCGCGTAGCCGACCCGCCGGGGGGTCCGCCGGCGGCGGGCCGCCGCGGTCGCGTCCAGCGCCATCTGCACGTTGCCGGGCAGGATCGCCAGCAGCAGCGCCGCGCTGGCCGGCCCGGCCCAGCGCGCCTGCCGGGCCAGCCCGGCCGCGCAGGCCAGCTCGGCGACGCCGCTGACGTACACGATCTCGGTCGGTCGCGGCAGCGCCGGGGGGACCAGCGGGGTGAAGATCCGCGGCCGCAGCAGATGCAGGGTGCCGCTGATCCCGAAGGCGGCGGCCACCCCGTACGGCGCCCACCGGGTGACCCGGCTCACCGGGCGATCGTACGGACCCGGCCCGTACGGTGCAGGAGTGACGCCGAGCGGTCGACCCCGGGTGGGGCACATCCAGTTCCTCAACTGCCTGCCGCTCTACTGGGGGCTGGTGCACAGCGGCGCGCTGCTCGACGTCGAGCTGTCCAAGGACACCCCGGACCGGCTCGGCGAGCAGCTGGTCGCCGGCGAGCTGGACATCGGCCCGGTCAGCCTGGTGGAGGCGCTGCGGTACGCGGACGACCTGCGGCTGCTGCCGGGGCTGGCGGTGGGCAGCGACGGGCCGGTGCTGTCCTGCGTGCTGGTCTCCGAGGTGCCGCTCGCCGAGCTGGACGGCGCCCGGGTCGCGCTCGGCGCGACCAGCCGGACCACCGTGCTGCTGGCCCGGATGTGGCTGGCCGAGGTGCACGGGGTGCGCCCGGACTACTTCCGCTGCCCGCCCGACCTCGGCGCCATGCTGCAGGAGGCGGCCGCGGCGGTGCTGATCGGGGACGCGGCGCTGCGGGCGACGTACGAGGCGCCCCGGCGCGGGCTCGCCGTGCACGACCTGGGCGCGGCCTGGCGGGACTGGACCGGGCTGCCGATGGTCTTCGCGGTGTGGGCGGCCCGCCGGGACTTCGCCGAGCGGCAGCCGGGCCTGGTCAAGGACGTGCACGAGGCGTTCCTGCACAGCCGGGACCGGGCGCTGGCCGCGCTGGACGAGGTGGCCGGGCGGGCGGCCCGGTGGGAGCCGTTCGACGCGGCCACCCTGCGGGCGTACTTCGAGACCCTCGACTTCTCCCTCGGCGACCGGCAGCTGGCCGGGCTGCGGGAGTTCGCCCGGCGGGCGGCGGCGCTCGGCGTGGTGCCGGTCGGGGTGGAGCCGGTCTTCGCCGAGCTCTGACCGGGCTCGGCGGGCGGCTGGAACGCCCGCCCCGGCCGGCTCGTCCTGTCTCGGGGACACTGGACGCGACGGACGGCGGGCGAGGGGGTCGGGGTGGCGGGCACCGGCGAGCGGGCTCCGGCGCCGCGGCTGGGGGCGGTCGGGCCGCTGCAGCCCGGCGACCCGAGCCAGGTCGGCCGCTACCAGCTCTCCGGGCGGCTCGGCGCCGGCGGCATGGGCACCGTCTACCTGGGCCGGGCCGACAGCGGCGGGCCGCTGGTCGCGGTCAAGGTGGTGCACCCGGAGCTGGCCGGGGACCCGGAGTTCCGGGCCCGGTTCGCCGACGAGGTGGCCGCCGCCCGCCGGGTGGCGCCCTTCTGCACGGCCCGGGTGGTGGACGCCGACCCGGCCGCGCACCCGCCGTGGCTGGTGACCGAGTACGTCGACGGGGTGCCGCTGTCGGCCGCGGTCACCGAGAGCGGGCCGCTGGACCCGTCGACCCTGCACGGCGTCGCGCTCGGGGTGGCCGCCGCGCTGGCCGCGGTGCATGCCGCCGGGGTGGTGCACCGCGACCTCAAGCCCGGCAACGTGCTGCTGTCGCTGTCCGGGCCGCGGGTGATCGACTTCGGCATCGCCCGCGCCCTGGACGTGGCCCGGGCGCACACCCAGGTCGGGATGCTGGTCGGCACGCCCGGCTGGATGGCGCCGGAGCAGTTCCGGGGCGGGGCGGTCGGGCCGGCGTCGGACATCTTCAGCTGGGGCAGCCTGGTGGCGTACGCGGCGACCGGGCGCAACCCGTGGGGGACCGCCGGCGGGCTGTCGCTGCCGCCGGCCGAGCAGGCGGAGCGGATCCTGACCGGGACGCCCGACCTGGCCGGCCTGGACGGTCCGCTGCGCGGGCTGGTGGAGCGGGCGCTGGCCAAGGACCCGGCCCGCCGGCCGACCGCCCGCCAGCTGGTGGACGAGCTGCTCGGCGGGACCCGCGGGCCGGCCGACCCCACGGTGGCGGCGTCCCAGCTGGTGGAGCGGACCTGGACCGGCCTGCCGGTCTTCACCGGCCCGCCCGGGTCGGCCGCCGCACCGGGACGGCCCGGCCAGGCCGGTGGCCCGCGCCGGCCCCGCCGGCCGGCCGGCCCGCTCCGGGCGCCGGCCGACCCGCTCCGGGCGCCGGCTGGCCCGGCGCGGCGGCCGCGGCGGGGGCCGCCGGTGCCGCGGCCGGGTCGGCGGGGGCGGGAGCCGGCGGTCCCGGCTGGGGCGCGGGACCGGCAGCGGGACGGGCAGCGGGCCCGGGACGGTCGGGCGGACCGGTCGCGGGGCCGCCGGTGGCGGCCGGGCCGGGGCCGACCCGGGTGTTGCCGGCGCGGCCGCGGGGCGGCGCCCAGCCGGATCCGACCCGCGTCATGCCCCCGGGGCCGCCGGCCGGCCCGCCCGCCCCGGCCCCGCGCCGCTTCGGGCCCGGGCGGCGCCGCGCCGCCCCGCCGGCCGCGCCGCCCCCGTACACCGTCCCGCCGGCGGCCTACCGGGTGCCGGAGCCGCGGCCGCGCCGGCGCTGGTGGCGGCGCAAGCGGCTGCTCATCCCGCTCGCCCTGCTGGTGCTGCTCGCCTTCCTGCCGGAGCGCGACCCGGCGCCGGCGGCGCGTGAGCCCGGGCTGGGCGAGCCGGTGCGGGACGGGCAGCTCGAGTTCGTGGTCCGGGACGTGCGCTGCGGCGTCCCGCAGCTGGGCAGCGGGCCTCTCGCGAAGAGCCCGGAAGGCCAGTTCTGCCTGGCCCGGGTCGATGTCCGCAACGTCAAGCAGGACGCCCGGACGCTCTTCGAGCCGGTCCAGAAGCTGCACGACTCGGCCGGCCAGAAGCACGGCGCGGCGATCACCGCCCGGCTCTACTTCCGGGACCAGACGATCTGGGACGAGGTGAAGCCGGGCCGGTCGGTGAGCGGGACGATGGTCTTCGACATCCCGGCCGACCGGCAGGCGGTCGCGCTGGAGCTGCACGACGGCATCGCCTCCGGCGGCGTGACGGTCCGCCTGCGCTGAGCCGTCACCGACGGTGACTCGTTACCCTCGAACCCGTGGCCGACCTTCAGCCCGTCCTCGACCGGGCCGCCGCCGGCGGGCGGATCAGCCCGACCGAGGCGCACGAGCTCTACACCCGCGCCCCGCTGCACGCGCTCGGCCGGGCGGCCGACGCGGTCCGCCGCCGCCGCTACCCGGACGGCATCGCGACCTACCTGATCGACCGCAACATCAACTACACCAACGTCTGCGTCACCGCGTGCAAGTTCTGCGCGTTCTACCGGCCGCCGAAGCACGAGGAGGGCTGGACCCACTCCGTCGAGGAGATCCTGCGCCGCTGCGGCGAGGCGGTCGAGCTCGGCGCGACCCAGATCATGCTGCAGGGCGGGCACTCCCCGGACCTCGGCATCGAGTGGTACGAGGAGGCGTTCGGCGCGATCCGGCGGACCTACCCGCAGCTCGCGCTGCACTCGCTCGGCGGCTCCGAGGTGGTGCACATCGCCCGGGTGTCCGGGTTGGACTTCCGCACCGTCATCGAGCGGTTGCACGCGGCCGGGCTGGACTCCTTCGCCGGGGCCGGCGCGGAGATCCTGGTCGGCCGGGCCCGGCGGGCGATCGCCCCGCTCAAGGAGCCGGGCGAGGTGTGGCTGCAGGTCATGGAGACCGCGCACGAGCTGGGCGTGGAGTCCACCGCCACCTTCATGATGGGCACCGGCGAGTCCACCATGGAGCGCATCGAGCACCTGCGGATGATCCGCGACGTGCAGGACCGGACGGGCGGCTTCCGGTCCTTCATCCCGTGGACGTACCAGCCGGAGAACAACCACCTCAAGGGCCGCACCCAGGCGTCCACTCTGGAATACCTGCGGCTGGTGGCGGTGGCCCGGCTGTTCTTCGACAACATCGCGCACCTGCAGGGGTCGTGGCTGACCACCGGCAAGGCCGCCGGGCAGCTGACCCTCCACTTCGGAGCGGACGACCTCGGCTCGGTGATGCTGGAGGAAAACGTGGTGTCCTCGGCGGGCGCCCGGCACCGGTCCAACCGGCTGGAGCTGATCTCGCTGATCCGCACCGCCGGCCGGATCCCGGCGCAGCGGGACACCCGCTACCGGCACCTGGCGGTGCACCGCGACCCGGCCGACGACCCGACCGACGACGCCGTGGTGTCGCACTTCTCCTCGACCGCGCTGCCGCTCGTGCCGGCGCCGTGAGCCGGGCGACCGCGCTCTTCCCCGGCGCCGAGGTGGCGCCGCTGTCCGGGGGCTACTCCGGCGAGACCTTCCTGGTCACCTCGGGCGGCGACCAGGCGGTGCTGCGGCTGTACGCCCGCCGCCCGGAGCGGGCCGCGGTGGACCGGGCGCTGCTGGACCGGGTGCGCGGCCTGCTGCCGGTGCCGCGGGTGCTGGAGGCGGCCACGGTCCCGGAGGGCCCCGGGCGGCCGCCGTTCCTGCTGCTGGAGGCGCTGCCGGGGGACCGGCTGGACGTGGTGCTGCCGGCCGCCGACCCGCTGCTGCGGCGCCGGCTCGGCGAGGCGGTGGCCGGCGTGCTGGTGCTGCTGGCCACCGAGCGGATGCCGCGGCCGGGCTGGTTCGCCGACGACCGGCTGGAGCCGGAGTCGTTCCCGCCAGCCGCGGCGGATCCGGCCCGGTGGCTGGCCGCGCACGCCGACCGGCCGTGGCTGGCCCGGCTGCCCCGGGCCGAGCGGGAGACGCTGCGCGCGGTCGCCGCGCGGGCCCGCGAGCTGGCCGCCGGCGGCACCCGGGTGGCGCTCGTGCACGGCGACCTCAACCCGAAGAACCTGCTCGTCGACCCGGCCACCGGCGGGGTCACCGGGGTGCTGGACTGGGAGTTCGCGTACGCGGGGGCGCCGCTCGGCGACGTGGGCAACCTGCTCCGGTTCGAGACCGACCCGGACTTCACCGGCGCGGTGGCGGCCGGCTACACCGACCGGGCCCCGGACGTGCCGGCGGACTGGCTCGAGGTCGCCCGCGCGCTGGACCTGATGGCGCTGGTCGAGCTGGCCACCCGCACCGAGCCCAACCCGGTGGTCGACGGCGCCCGCCGGCTGCTCCGGGCGACCGCCCGCACCGGCGACCTCGCCGCCGGGCGGCCCGCCCCGGGCGCATGACCGGCACGCTGCACGCGGCCGAGGTGGTGCTGCCGGTGGCGGGGCCGCCGGTGCGGGACGGCGCGGTCGCGGTGGACGGCGACCGGGTCGTCTGGGTCGGCCCGCGCCGGGACTGGACCGGGGGCGGCCCGGTGCAGACCTGGCCCGGCCTGCTCGCGCCGGGCCTGGTCAACGCGCACTGCCACCTGCAGTACACCGCGTACGCGGACATGTACGAGCCGGGCGTCGACTTCCTCGACTGGATCAGCGTCTTCGCCCCGCGGAACCAGACGATGACCGACGCCGACTGGCAGGCGTCCACCGCGGCCGGGGTGGCCGAGCTGCTGCGCACCGGCACCACCGCGGTCGCCGACGTGGCCAACCGCTCGGCGGTGGTGACCGCCACCGAGCCGCTGGCCGGGGTCAGCTACCTGGAGGCGGTCGGCGTGGACGGGGCCGGCTGGCCGGCCCGCCGGCCGGCCTTCCTGGACCGGCTGGCCGCCCGCACCGACCGGACGGTCGGGATCAGCCCGCACACCCTCTACACACTCGGCTCGGGCGTGGTCCGGGACTGCGTGGCGGTGGCCCGGGAGCGCGGGCTGCGGCTGCACCCGCACCTGGCCGAGTCCCCGTACGAGGTGGAGTACGTCGCCAAGGGGACCGGCCCGTTCGCCGACGCGATGACCGGCTGGGGCTTCGCGATGGAGCTGATCACCGCCGGCGGCTCGGCCCGCACGCCGGCCGCCGAGCTGGCCGAGCTGGGCGCGCTCGGTCCGGACGTGCACGTCGCCCACGGCGTGCACTGCGACGCCGCCGACCGGGCGCTGCTGCGCGCGCACCGGACCACGGTCACGCTCTGCCCGCGCTCCAACGCCGTGCTGGGGGTCGGCGAGGCGCCGGTGGCCGCGTACCGGGCCGAGGGCAGCCCGGTCGCGATCGGCACCGACTCGCGCGCGTCCGCCCCGTCGCTGGACCTGCTCGCCGACCTGGCCGCGCTGCGGGAGACCGCGCTGCGCCAGGGCTCGCCGGCGGCCGGGCTGGACCGGTGGCTGGTCGAGGCGGCCACCGCCGGCGGCGCCCGGGCGATGGGCCTGGACGCCGGCACCATCGTCCCGGGCGGCCGCGCCGACCTGGCCGTCTTCGCCGTCGACCCGGGTCCCGACCCGTACGCGGCGCTGGCCGGCGCGGCCGGCCGGTGCGTGGGCACCGTGCTGGCCGGCCGCGTCGTCCACGACGCCCGCTGACTAGACGCAGACCGGGTAGAGCTCCGGCCACCAGTCCGCGGTGCTGTCCGCGTCCCGCCGCCCGTGCAGGTACATGCTGCCCAGGCTCGCGTCCGGCCGCAGCGTGTGCAGCCAGCCGTCGCCGTACGCCGCGTAGCCCGAGTACCGGAAGCCGGGGCCGGTCAGCCGCAGCCCGTCCCCCGGGCAGCTGGAGGTCACCGAGACGATGTGGTCGGTGGTGTACTCGATCTCGGTGAAGCCCACCTCCGCGGACGGCACGGCACCGCACACGGCGTAGACGGCCAGCGTCCACTCCTGGTCCTCGCCGGACGGCCGCTCGTGGCTCATCCCGACCACGCTGGTCAGGCTCGCGTTGGGATACATCCACTGCAGCACCACGTTGCGGCCGGCCTCCTTCGCCGCCTGGGCGCCCAGACCGAGCACCTTGGTGCCGGCCGGGCAGGTGGCGACCGCGGTGCGCAGCGTCGTGGTCGGCGACGGGGACTGCGACTCGGCGGCGACGTACGTGAGCCCCGGCGGGGCGACCGCGCAGACCGCGTAGACGATCAGCCGCCAGGACACGATCCCGCGCGGCTGCACCATCCGGGCCCGGGCCTCGAACCGGTTGCCGAACGGGTTGGGCCGCAGCATCTCCAGCCGCCCGCCGTCCGGGCCGTCGATCTCGGCGCCGCCGCCGATGACCACCGTCTCGGCCGGGCAGGCGACGTGCCAGGACTTGACCGTGCTGTAGTCCTTGGCGGTCCAGTGCGCCACCCGGGTGACCCCGGCCAGGCCGCCCGCGTGCGCCGGGGCGGCGGTGACCACCGCTCCGGCGCCCGCGAGCAGCCCGGCCAGCAGGACCCGGCCGGCGAGCTCAGAGACAGAGCGCGTGCGCATGCACGGTCTCCGGGTTCCCGGTGCCGTCCTCGCCGGCGGCCCGGGCGGGTGCGCGACGGCCGCGGTGCCGGCCAGCACGGCCAGCAGGGAGACGGTGCCGGCGGCCAGCCGCCGGAGGGACAGGGACATGGGTCCTCCTCGTGCGCGAGCCTCCCGGCAGCGTGGCCGGGAGGCTTAGCGCAGGCTTAAGGCCGGGGCTTCAGGCGCAGATCGCGTACGCGTTGAGGAACCACGAGCCGACGTAGCCGGTCTGGTCCTCGAACGCGACCGCGCTCGCCGAGTGCAGGTCGTTCGCCGGGTAGATGGCGGGGGACCAGGCCTGGCCGGCGGCGTTGAAGATCGCCCCGCCGGCCGAGTGCACCTGCTGGCCGGCCGGGCAGTACGCGGTGGCGACCTTCGTCGCGGTCGAGTCCGGCCCGGCGGTGCTGACCACCATCGCGGCGCCCGCCACCGGGTCCGCGCACACCGCGTACGCCTCCGCGGTCCAGTCGTCCGTCTCGCCGCCCTCCAGCGCCCACGACTGGACGACGACCCGGTCGAGCTGGACGGACGGCAGCATCGCGTGCAGGGCGACGTTGCGGGACGGCTCCACCGCGGCCCGGCCGCCGAAGCCGCGCAGCTGCTTGCCGGTCGGGCAGGTGGCCACCGCGGTCCGCAGCGGGGAGTCGTACGAGTCCGACGGCACCGGCGGGACGTAGACCAGGCCGGACGGCGGCGGCACGCAGATGGCGTGCACGATCAGGCCCCACTCGGCGCGGCCGCGCCGGTCGGCGGTGGTCGAGGCGCCGGCCTCGAAGAGCGACCCGTCCGCCGCGGGTCGGAGCATGTCGATGTGCACGCCGGCGAAGTCGCCGATGAGGACGGCGCCGCCGCCGACCGCGACGGTGCCCTTCGGGCAGGTGCGGAACCAGGTCTTGACCGGGTCCGTGGTCAGCGGGCTGGCGCTCCAGTACAGGCCGGGTCCGCCGCCGGCGGCGGCGGGCGGGGCCGCGACCCCGAGCGCGGTGGCCGCGACGGCGGCGACGAGGGCGGACCGGAGCAGTGCGGTGCGGGTGGACATGGCGGGCTCCTCTGCAGGCTGGGGTGCGCTGCAGTCAGGAGCCGCCGGACCCCCGGCGACCAACAGTTTTGCTCAGCCGAGCCCGCAGCTGGCTTCCACGTCCACCGGGGTGGAGCCGGCCCGCGGCGTGGGGCTGGAGCCGGGCCGCGGCGTCGTCGGCGCCGGCTTCGGGCTGGCCGAGGGGCTGGCGGTGGCCGACGGCTTCGGGGCGGGGGCGGCCGGCTTGGCCAGCGCGGCCTTCGCCAGCGTCCGGATGCGGGCGTAGTTGGGGTTGCCGGTGGAGATCACCGGCGGCACGAAGGCGATGCTCCGGATCGAGCCGTTGCTGTGCATCCGGTCGCCGAGCGTGATGAGGTCGGGCAGCACCGAGCGCGGGATGTCGGTCTGGGCCAGCTTCTTCGTCGCCGACGCCAGCTCCTGGAAGTGCTTGAGCACGTTCAGCGGCTCGGCCTGCCGGACCATCGCGCCGATCAGGCAGCGCTGCCGCAGCATCCGGTCGTAGTCGGTGGAGTCGCGCCGGGACCGCGCATACCAGAGCGCCTTGTCGCCCTTGAGCAGCTGGGTGCCGGGCTCGATGTAGCCGACCGGCGGCACCCGGGTGCCGTCGGCGAGCAGCCCGCCGATCGGCAGCCGCTCGGTCACCGTCACGGTGACCCCGCCCAGCGCGTTCACGAACTTGTCGAAGCCGGCCAGGTCGACCATCGCGTAGTAGTCGATCGGGATGCCGAGCACGTACGACACCACCTGCTTGACCGCCTCGGCGCCGCGGTCCCGGGCGCCGGCGAGCAGGTCCGGCTGCTCCGTGACGTACTCGTACACGCCGTTGAGCAGTTCCGGGAACCCGTTCGGCCACTGCTCGCGCAGCGGCCCGGGCGGCATCGGCACCTGCTGCAGGTTGCGCGGCAGGCTGAGCAGCACCACGTCGCCGGTGTGGGTGTCGATGCTGGCCGCGACGATGCTGTCGGTGCGCACCCCGCTGCGGTCCGGGCCGGCGTCGCTGGCCAGCAGCAGGATCGTCACCCGGTCCCGGCCGGCGAACGGGTCGGACTGCCCGGAGCCGCCCTCGCCGGCGGCCAGCCCGCCGTTGGGGTCGTCCGGGAAGAGGTCGGTGATGAGGTCCCGCTGCAGGTACGCGTAGCGGGCCACCGCCACCGGCGGGGCCGCCACCAGCAGGCTGAGCACGGCCAGCGTGAGCACCACGCCGACCTGCGCGACGCCGGTGCTGCGGACCGGGCCGAGCACCCGGTAGGACCCGGTCACCAGGACCACCCAGGCCAGCGCGACGGCCAGTGAGACGCCGATCACCATGGCCAGCCAGCCGGGCCGGACGGCCAGCCGGAGCAGCTCCACCCGGGACGTGGTCGCGGCCAGCACGCCGATGCCGATCAGCAGGACCACCGCCAGCGCGCCGATGCCCAGCGCGGTGCGGCGGCGGCCGGCGATCCAGTGGGCGAGCCCGGGCAGCAGCGCGGACCCGGCGGCGATGGCCATCGAGATGCCCACCGGCCGGCCGGCCGACCTGCTGGAGGGATGCGCGTGCATCGACCGAGTCCACACCTCTCCGGCCCGACGGGCCCTGGATCAACGTACCCGCCGAACCTGTGCTCCGCCCATCAGCCAGGATGACTGCGTGACCGAGCGGATGGCGGCCTCGCTGGACAAGCAGCCACATGAGGTCGCGGCCATGTTCGACCGGGTCGCCCGACGGTACGACGTGACCAACACGGTGCTGTCCGCGGGGCGGGACCGGGCCTGGCGGCGGGCCACCGTGGACGCGCTCGCGGTCCGGCCGGGGGAGCGGGTGCTCGACCTCGCCGCCGGCACCGCGGTGTCCACGGTGCCGCTGGCCGCGACCGGGGCCACCGCGGTGGCCTGCGACTTCTCCCTCGGCATGCTGCGGGCCGGGCGGCACCGGCGGGTGCCGCTGGTGGCCGGCGACGCGCTCGCGCTGCCGTTCGCGGACGGCGCCTTCGACGCGGTGACGATCTCCTTCGGCCTGCGCAACGTGGCCGACCCGGACGCCGCGCTGGCCGAGCTGGCCCGGGTCACCCGACCGGGGGGCCGGCTGGTGGTCTGCGAGTTCAGCCGGCCGACCTGGCGGCCGTGGCGGGTGGTCTACACCGAGTACCTGATGCGGGCGCTGCCGCAGGTGGCCCGGCGGGTGTCCAGCAACCCGGCGGCGTACGTCTACCTGGCCGAGTCGATCCGGGCCTGGCCGGACCAGGCCGCGCTGGCCGCCCGGATCGACGCGGCCGGCTGGACCCGGGTGGGCTGGCGGGACCTCACCGGCGGCATCGTGGCCCTGCACCGGGCCGTCCGGCCCGACCGGGCCGACCGGCCCGACCGGCCGGGCCGACCGGGCCGGCGGGGCCGACCGGGCGAGCTGAAGGTCAGGCGCTGAGGCCGCCGCCGCTGGAGTCGTCCGGCTGCGCCGCCACCGAGCCCAGCTTGCCCGGGTTGGACACCAGGTAGATCGCGGCGATCCGGCCGCCGTCGCTGTCCAGCACCAGGGTGGCCAGCGGCGCGCCGCCGCTGAACGCGACCAGCCCGGGCCCGGCGTTGAGGCTGCGCGGCACGATCCGCACGTCGTCCGGCGAGGCCTGGATGCCGTAGAGCAGGAAGCGGGCGACGGTCTGCGCGCCCACCAGCGGCCCCTTCGGCGCCGGGGTGACCCCGCCGCTGTCCGCGACCAGCGTCACGTCCGGGGCCAGCACGCCGACCAGCTCGGTCAGCTGGCCGCTGGAGCAGGCGGCCAGGAAGCGCTCGCTGACCGTCCGGTGCAGCCGCGGGTCGGACTCGTAGCGCGGGCGGCGGGCGGCCACGTGCGTGCGGGCCCGGTGGGCCAGCTGCCGGACCGCCGGCTCGGTGCTGCCCAGCGCCTCGGCGATCTCCCCGTACGGCAGGTCGAAGGCCTCGCGCAGCACGAACACGGCCCGCTCCAGCGGGGACAGCGTCTCCAGCACCACCAGCAGCGCCATCGACACCGAGTCGGCCTGGGCGACCTCCTCGGCCACGTCCGGGTCGGTGGCCAGCGGCTCGGGCAGCCAGGGCCCGACGTACACCTCGCGGCGGCTGGTCGCGCTGCGCAGCCGGTCCAGCGCGAGCCGGCTGATGGTGCGGATCAGGTACGCCCGGGGCTGCCGGACCGTCGTGTGGTCGGTCGCCGCCCAGCGCAGCCAGGCGTCCTGCACCGCGTCCTGCGCGTCGCTGACGCTGCCGAGCATCCGGTAGGCGATCGCGAACAGGACATCCCGGTGCTGCGAGAACGTGTCGACGCCGATGGGGTCCGGCGAGGCACCGACGTGCTCTTCGGCGTACACAGGCGGACGTCCTTCCGCTGGCGGACGGGGTCGATTCTATGCCACCACCGTCCGGAGCCGACCGGCGACGGCCGGCTCAGGACACCGTGACCTGCACCTTTCCGGGCTCGGGGGTCGGCTCGCCGGCCTCCTCGACGGCCTCGCCCATCTCCTCGGCCAGCCGCATGGCCTCCTCGATCAGCGTCTCCACGATCTGCGCCTCGGGCACGGTCTTGATCACCTGGCCGCGGACGAAGATCTGGCCCTTGCCGTTGCCGGAGGCGACCCCGAGGTCGGCCTCCCGGGCCTCGCCCGGACCGTTGACCACGCAGCCCATCACCGCGACCCGCAGCGGCACGGTCAGCCCGTCCAGCCCGGCGGTGACCTTCTCGGCCAGCGTGTAGACGTCCACCTGGGCCCGGCCGCAGGACGGGCAGGAGACGATCTCCAGCCCGCGCTGGCGCAGGTTGAGCGCCTCCAGGATGGCGATGCCGACCTTGACCTCCTCGACCGGCGGCGCCGACAGCGACACCCGGATGGTGTCGCCGATGCCCTTGGACAGCAGCGCGCCGAACGCGGTGGCCGACTTGATCGTGCCCTGGAAGGCCGGGCCGGCCTCGGTGACCCCGAGGTGCAGCGGGTAGTCGCAGGACTCGGCCAGCAGCTCGTACGCCCGGACCATGAC
This sequence comes from uncultured Actinomycetota bacterium, assembly GCA_963849885.1. Taxonomy (GTDB): domain Bacteria; phylum Actinomycetota; class Actinomycetes; order Mycobacteriales; family CADCTP01; genus CADCTP01. The sequence goes on from CAWKIV010000010.1 coordinate 235,012, forward strand.
GACCGGGTCGTTGTGCTTGACCGAGATCTTGAAGTCCCGGAAGCCGTGCTCCTCGAACAGCGAGGCCTCCCACAGCGCCGACTCGACCAGCGCCTCCGGGGTGGCCTTGCCGTGCTTGGCCAGCAGCCGCTTGTCCAGCGAGCCGGCGTTGACGCCGATCCGCAGCGACACCCCGGCGGCCGCGGCGGCCCGGGCGATCTCGCCCACCCGGTCGTCGAAGGCCTTGATGTTGCCCGGGTTGACCCGGACCGCGGCGCAGCCGGCGTCGATCGCGGCGAAGACGTACTTCGGCTGGAAGTGGATGTCCGCGATCACCGGGATCTGCGACTTGCGGGCGATCGCCGGCAGCGCCTCGGCGTCGTCCTGGGACGGCACCGCGACCCGGACGATGTCGCAGCCGGACGCGGTCAGCTCGGCGATCTGCTGCAGCGTGGCGTTGATGTCCGCGGTCAGCGTGGTCGTCATCGACTGCACGGAGACCGGGGCGTCGCCGCCCACCAGCGCCGAGCCGACCCGGATCTGCCGCGACTTCCGCCGCGGCGCGAGGACCGGCGGCGGCAGCTTGGGCATGCCCAGCGAGACCCCGGTCATCGGGCACCCCGCTCGGCCAGCGCCCGGCCGGCGGACCGGCTCGCGCGCGGGCCCAGCGCCGCCATCGCCTTCTCGGCGACGCCCGACGGGGTGAGCCCGACGGCGGCCAGCACGTCGGCCCGGCTGCCGTGGTCCAGGAAGGCCTGCGGCACGCCCAGGGTGCGCACCGGGGTGTCCACCCCGGCGTCCTGCAGGGCCAGCGCGACCGCCGCGCCGACCCCGCCGACCCGGCCGTTGTCCTCCACCGTGACGACCAGCCGGTATCGCGCCGCCAGCTCGGGCAGCGCCGGGTCCACCGGCTTCACCCAGCGCGGGTCGACCACGGTGACGCCGATCTCCTGCTCGGACAGCATCGCCGCGGCGCCCAGGCAGACCGACGCCATCGCGCCGACCGAGACCAGCAGCACGTCCTGCGCGCCCGAGCGGTGCAGCACGTCCAGGCCGCCGACCGTGTCCACCGCGGGCACCGCGGCCGGGGCCGGGCCCTTGGAGAACCGGACCGCGGTCGGGCCGTCCTCGACCGCGACCGCCTCCCGGAACAGCTCGCGCAGCCGGTCGCCGTCCCGCGGCGCGGCGATCCGCAGGCCCGGCACCACCTGGAGGATCGACAGGTCCCACATGCCGTTGTGGCTGGGCCCGTCGTTGCCGGTGACGCCGGCCCGGTCGAGCACGAAGGTGACCGCCTGCCTGTGCAGCGCGACGTCCATCAGCACCTGGTCGAAGGCCCGGTTGAGGAAGGTCGCGTAGATCGCCACCACCGGGTGCAGCCCGCCCAGGGACAGCCCGGCGGCCGAGGTGACCGCGTGCTGCTCGGCGATGCCGACGTCGTAGACCCGGTCCGGGTACGCCCTCGCGAACGCCGCCAGCCCGGTCGGGTCGAGCATGGACGCGGTGATCGCCACCACGTCGGACCGCTCCGCGCCGACCGCGACCAGCTCCTCGCTGAAGAGCGAGGTCCAGCTGCGGCCGGCGGCCGGCTTGCCCGGCGACGGGGCGGCGCCGATCTGGTGGAACCGGTCCAGCTCGTGCTGCTCCGCCTTCGCGTAGCCGCGGCCCTTCTCGGTGATGCAGTGCACGATCACCGGGCCGCCGAAGTTGCGGGCGGCGACCAGCGCGGTCTCCACCGCCTCCACGTCGTGCCCGTCCACCGGGCCGACGTACTTCAGGCCGAGGTCCTCGAAGAGGCCCTGCGGCGCGATCATGTCCTTGAGGCCCTTCTTGGCCCCGTGCAGCGCGCCGTAGACGGTGTCGCCGACCACCGGCGCGCTGCGCACGGTCTGCTTGCCCCACTCCAGGAAGCGCTCGTAGCCCTTGCTGGTCCGCAGCGTGGCCAGGTGGTCGGCGAAGCCGCCGGTCGTCGGCGCGTACGACCTCGTGTTGTCGTTGACCACGATGACCAGCGGCCGGTCCTTGGCCATGGCGATGTTGTTCAGCGCCTCCCAGCACATGCCGCCGGTGAGCGCGCCGTCGCCGACCACCGCCACCACGGCCCGGTCCTGCCCGGTCAGCTCGTACGCCTTGGCCAGCCCGTCCGCCCAGGACAGCGACGTGGAGGCGTGCGAATTCTCCACCAGGTCGTGCTCGGACTCGTCCCGGCACGGGTAGCCGGACAGCCCGCCGGTCTGCTTGAGGTTGGCGAAGCCCAGGCACCGGCCGGTGACCATCTTGTGCACGTACGACTGGTGGCCGGTGTCCCAGACGATCCGGTCCCGCGGCGAGTCGAAGACCCGGTGCAACGCCAGCGTCAGCTCGACCACGCCCAGGTTGGGGCCGAGGTGGCCGCCGGTGCGGGTGACCTCGGCGACCAGGAAGTCCCGGATCTCCCGGGCCAGCCGGTCCAGCTGGGGCCGGGTCAGCTGCCGCAGGTCGGCGGGTTCCCGGATCTGCTCCAGCACGGTCATCTGCTCCTCCTGGGATCGGTGCGCAAGCTCACATCGGCCGGCTCGAACCGCACCCCGGTCTCCGGGAGCAGGCCCAGCTCCGAGCCGGTCAGCGTCTCGTCGGTGGCGATCAGCACGTTGTAGTGGTTGGGGTAGTGGCACGCGTCGAAGCCGAGCACGGTGCCGACCAGGCGGTCGCCCACCCAGAGCCGGTCGCCGCGGTCGACCACGCCGGCCCGGGTGATCTCGGCGAAGCCGAGGAACGCCACCCGGTCGATCCGGGCGCCGGGACGGGTGTCGTGGTGGTCGGTGGTGACCAGCTCGTGCACCTCACCGACCCGCACGCAGCGGCTGGCATACGGCTCCAGGCTCATGCCGCGGTCGTCACGGCGGTGGATCAACACCTTCACCACAATGCCCTCTACCGTACGCTTTGGCCCGTCTTCGGCCGCACCGGAGGGGTGCGGCAGCGCGGTCAGGTGGCGGGTCATCCGCCACCCCCGACCAGGCCGGCCGGCGACGCCGGACGGACCGCCCGCTCGCTCCGGTAGACCTGAGTGACCAGCCGCAGCGGTTCCAGCCCGTCTGGCCAGGATGCCACCCGGCCGCGCAGGACGTCGGCGAAGTGACGGAGTACACCGACGTACTCGTGCGCCAGCGAGCTCTTGAAGGCCTGATGGCCGGCCAGCATGTCGGCACCGTCGGTGCCGCCGTCGGCCAGCTCGACCCGGACGTCCTTGGCCTCGCCGTACGGGTAGGACCAGTCCAGCTCGACCCGGGCGGTGGCGCCGGACGGGGACCGCAGCTCGAGGGTGGCCTGCCGGTCGACCCCGCCGGCGTCCCGGACCACCTCGGCCCGGACCAGCTCGACCGGCCCGAGCACCAGGTGCACCAGGTCGATCGCGTTGGGCCCGTTGTCCGCGACGCAGCCGCCGCCGCACCGCGCCGGATCGAGATACCACCGGTCCCGGCCGACGTGCTCCTCGATCCTCTCGTGGTAGCGCACGGTCAGGTGCCGCACCGGCCGCCGGCCGACCCGGTCGAGCAGGGCCAGCACGTTGTCGTTGTAGCGGCGGTGGAACGCGGTGAGCAGCGGCAGCCCGCGCCGCCGGGCCAGCGCGACCAGCTCCTCGCCGTCCGCCAGCGTGGTCGCCAGCGGCTTCTCCACGCAGACCGGCAGCCCGGCGGTCAGCACGTCGCTCACTATGGGGTGGTGGGCGTCGTTCGGCACGTTGACCACCACCGCGTCGACCCCGCCGCCGGCCAGCAGGGTGCGGTGGTCGGAGTAGCAGGCCAGCCGGTCCCGGTGCGGCTCCAGCACCCCCGGGTCGAGGTCGCAGACCGCGGTCAGCCGCAGGTCCGGCGGCGCGTCCGGGCCGGTGAGCGCGGCCACGTAGTAGCGGGAGATCACACCCAACCCGACGATCCCCAGCCTGAGCTGTGCGTCCGCTCGCGCTCGGCCCTCGTCGCTCCCCGCTCGCCCTGCGAGCGCTCGGGCGAGCTCATGGTGCCCCCCGCCCCTCGGGGGCCGGCAGGCCCAGCTCGGTGGCCACCTCGACCAGCTCGCCGTGCAGCGCGGCGGCCAGCGGCACCCCGTCGCGCCGGGCCCGGTCCGCGTGCCGCGCCTCCGGCCAGCCCGGGTAGCGCACCGGCGCGTCCGGCCGCACCGGCGGGCAGTCCAGCAGCGCGCCGAACAGTCCGGCCGCGTCCCGGTCGACCTCGCCGGCCGGCCGCAGCACCCCCGGCGCCAGCGCCAGCACCAGGAAGCCGATGTCGTCGTCCCGGCCGGACGGCCGGCCGTCGCCGTCCAGCGCCTCCTCGGCCGGGCCGAGGCCGGCGCCGGGCAGCAGCGCGGCCAGCACCTCGACCATCAGGCTCAGCCCGTAGCCCTTGTACGCGCCGGTCTCCGGCCGGCCGCCGAGCCACTGCAGGAACGCCCCGCCGCGGTCCAGCTCGGCCGGGTCGGTGACCGGCCGGCCGGTCGCGTCGGCCAGCCAGCCCTCCGGGATCGGCCGGCCGGCCCGGGCGGCCTGCCGCACCTTGCCGGTGGGCACCACGGTGGTGCTCATGTCCAGCACGAACGGCGGGTGCCCGGCCCCGGCCGGCGCGGCCACGCTGAACGGGTTGGTGCCGAGCAGCGCCGGCCGGCCGCCGGGCGGCCGGATGATCCGCTGCCGGCCGCAGTTGGACGCGACCACGCCGACCATGCCGTGCCGCACCGCCTGCGCGGCGTGGTGGCCGGCGCAGCCGAAGTGGGTGCCGTCCCGGACCGAGACCAGCCCGACGCCGTACGCGGCCGCCCGCTCCACCGCCAGGTCCATCGCCTCCCGGGCCACCCACAGCCCGAGCCCGCGGCGGGCGTCCAGCAGCACCGCGGCGCCGCGGTCGGCCAGCACGGCCGGCTCCGCCGCCGGGTCGGCCCGGCCGGAGGCGAGCAGCGGCAGGTAGAGCCGGGTCAGGTTGGCCAGCCCGTGCGAGCTGAGCCCGGTCAGGTCGCCGTAGCAGAGCGCCTCCGCGGCCACCCGGGCCCGCGCGTCCGGCAGCCCGCGGCGGGCGAACACCTCCGCGGTGAAGCCGACCAGCTCCGGGTACGCGACCAGCACCCGGTCCGCGCCGGCCCGCTCCGGCGCGGCCGCGGCGATGGTCGCCGAGACGGTGTCGGTCATCAGCTCTCCTCCCGGGACGTCCGCGGGTCGGCGCGGACGAGCTCCGGCTGCCGGGCCAGCAGCCCCAGCAGCCGGGCCACGTCCGCGGCGAACCGCTCCAGCTCGGTCAGCTCGGCGAACTCGCCCGCCGCGTGCGCGTGGTTGGCGGCCAGGTCGCCCGGGCCGAGCACCACGGTCAGCGCCCCGCACCGGCCGGCCCAGATCGCGTCGCAGGTGAAGGCCGGCTTGTCCGCCGGCCACCGGGCAAGCCCGGCCGCCGTGGCCAGCCGCTCGACCGCGGCCCGGGCCGGCCCGGCCGGGGCCAGCGCGGGCAGGCCCCGCTTCAGCCACTCGACCGAGGTCACCGCGGCCGCGTCGGCCGCCGTGCGGGCCAGCAGCGGGGTGCCGGCGTGCTCGGCGGCGAACGCGGCCAGCCCGGCCCGCACCTCCCGGTCCACCGCGCCGGCCAACCGGTCGGCGGTGGCCGCGGAGCCGTAGGACAGGTTGAGCAGCAGCCGGCCGGAGCCGTACACCCGGTTGTGCAGGGTGCCGGTGTGCAGGCCGGCCACGCAGACCTGGCCGTCCCCGCCGGCGTCGGTCAGGACGGTGGGCAGCGTGCCGGCCAGGTGCCCGGCCAGCGCGCCGAGCAGCACGGTGGCGTTGTGCCCGGCGGCCGGCTCGTCGTCGATCGCGTCCTCGCCGTCCACCCGGACGCACGCGGTCATCGCGGCGGTGCACCGGTCCAGCAGCCGGCGGCCGGTCGGCTCGCAGAAGACGTTGAGGTCGCCGGTGAAGCCGAGCTCGACCAGCGGCCGGGTGCCGAAGACGCCGAGCGCGCCGCCCTCCTCGCCGGCCACCGCCTGCACCAGCACGGCCAGCCGCTCGGCCACCGCCGGCTCGCTGGTGAGCGCGGCCCGGACGCCGGCCAGCAGCGCGACCGCCGGCCCCTTGGCGTCGGTGGCACCCCGGCCGTAGACCCGGCCGCCGTCCACCCGGACCGGCTCCAGCCCGGCCACGGTGTCCAGGTGCACGTTGAACATCACGGTGGCGGCCGGCGCCGGCGGGCCGAGCCGGAGCACCAGGCTGGGCTGCGCGGCCAGGAAGCCGGGGTCGGCGGCGAGCGCGTCCAGGACCGCTCGCGGGGTGAAGGCGGGCAGCTCCTCCGGCCGCGGCGCGGCGTGCCGGAGCACCGCGAAGCCGAGCTCGGCGGCGGCCCGGGCGTACAGCCGCTGGGCCGCCCACAGCTCCACCGGCACCCCGGCGCCGACCTCGAGCGGGCCGGCGGTGGGCAGCCGCAGCAGCGCGGTGAGCAGGTCCAGCTCGGTGCCGGACAGCGGCACCGTGGCGGGCGGGGCGGGGTCGAGCACGGTCACCGGGCGGCTCCCGCCCCGACCCCGCCGCGCACCCGAGGACCGGCGACCAGCGCTGCCAGCCGCCGGCCGTACTCGACGACCGTGCCGACGCCGTCGGCGGCCGGCCCGGCCGGCGCGCTCGGTGCGGCGTCCCGGTCGTGCGGCCGCACCAGCATGTGCGGCTCGATCGAGAGCACCCCGCGGTAGCCGCGGTCCAGCAGCAGCCGCAGGCACTCGGCCACCCGGCACCGGCCCTCGCCCGGGTAGCAGTAGTCCGGCCGGTCCGCGGTGCCGGCCGCGTCCTTGACCTGGACGTGCCGGATCCGGTCCGGCACCGCCTCGACCAGCTCGGCCAGCAGCTCGTACGCGTCGTAGCCGTACTCGACGCCGTTGCCGGTGTCGAAGACCAGGCCGAGCGCGGGGCTGTCCACCGCGGCCAGCAGCCGGAGCACCCGGTCGGCGTCCCGGCCGGCCCAGCCGGAGCAGTTCTCGTGCAGCAGCACCAGCCCGGCCCGCTCGGCCCGGGCGGTCAGCAGCCGCAGCCGGCGGACCGCCTCCCGGCCCCAGTCCTCCTCGGCCAGCCCGTCGTTCGGGTACGACATCACCCGCACGTACCGGGTGCCGAGCGCGGCACACCGCTCGGCCAGCACGTCCAGCTCGGCCAGGTCGAGATCCAGCGGGCCGGTCACCGGGCGGGCCCAGTTCGCGATCCGGGAGTCCACGCAGACGGTGCCGAGGCCGGCCGCGGCGAGCCGGTCGACCAGCCGGTCGAAGGCGGCCGGCGGCAGGTCGGCCAGCGCCTGGCCGTCCACGTCGCGCAGCTCGATCAGGTCCCAGCCGAGCCGGCCGACCGCGGCCAGCTGGCTGTCCAGGTCGGGGCCGGCCTCGTCGCCGATGGCGGCGAAGCGGACCGCCGGGCCGGCCGCGGGGGCGGGGTCAGACACGCTCCATCCCCCCGGTCCGGCCGTTCAGGGTGGTGGTCAGGTCGGTCACCGGCGCGGTGCCGTTCGCGGCCCGCAGCCCGAGCGGGCCGCCGGCCGCGTCCGCGGCGCCGGCCTCCCGGGCCAGGCACCAGCTCTTGGCCTCGCTGAGCAGCGTGGTCACCCGCATGTTGTGCAGGAACTCCTCGGTGCCGTCGCGGCCCTCGGCGTACTGCCGGTAGACCCGGCGCAGGAAGGTGGCCAGCGAGTCGTCCCGGAAGACGCTGCGCAGCTCCCGGCGGTCCACCAGCAGCCGCAGGTGGGCGTAGTCGTCGTCCTGGCTGCCCGGGTAGTGGCCGACCACCCGGCCGCCGGTCAGCTCGAAGGTGACCCGGCGCTCCCGGACCGGCGAGGTCAGGTCGGAGAAGATCTCGGTGTGCGCGCCGCTGTCGTGCCGGGCGACCAGCCGGGCGGTGCCCATCCGCGGCACCAGCTGGTCGCCGACCTGCATGTCGGTCCAGGCCGCGTCGAGCAGCCGGGCGTCGCCGGCCAGCCGCAGCGCGACCCCGACCGAGTGCGGCAGCTCCGCGTCGAACGCGGTCGGGTGGCCGTGGGTCATGATCGTCCGGCTCAGCCGCGGCTTGCGCTGGATGAACGAGATGGCCCGCAGCTCGCCGAGCCGGCCGGACCGGATCAGCTCGGTGCACTGCGCGGTCAGCGCGCTGTCCAGCCAGTGCGCGACCACGGTCAGGTCCAGCCCGGCGGACCTCCGCAGGTCGGCGATCGCCTCGGCCGAGGCCAGGTCGGTGGCCAGCGGCTTCTCCACCAGGATCCGGCGGAAGCCGAGGTCGGCCAAGCTGTGCAGCAGGTCGAGCCGGGCCACCGGCGGAGTGCACAGGTGCACCACGGTCTCGGCGGGATCCAGGCGCCGGGCCGCCTCGGCCAGCGAGCGGATCGGGGTGAGGTCGTCGCCGGGCGGTGGCGCCGCGTGCTCGCGCAGGTCGAACCCGTACGCCGGTCCCGAGGCGAACAGGTCGCGGTCCCCGGCCGACTCCCGCAGCCGGCGCAGGACCTTCCAGTGCAGGTCCAGTCCGGCGTGGCCGAGGCCGACGATCAGGGTCCGAAGCACGGTGCGCTCCCTCGCTCGACGTCGGGTGGGCTCCCGGTGCCGCGTCAGCGGTCCCGGTAGGCGATCCGGCCGGCCAGGTCGGCCAGCTCGTCCCGCCAGACCCCGGCCAGCGGCGCGCCGGCGATCGCCTGCCGCGCCGTCCGGACGAGGTCGTCGATGTGCCGCTCGACGTCGGCCCGCACGCCGGCCGCCTCGAGCAGCCCGCGCAGCGCCGCGGCGTCCCAGCAGCCGCCCTGGTCCCACCCGGTCACCAGGTCGCGCACCTGCTCGTCGCGCTGCATGACGAGAGCGAGCAGGAGCGTCATCTTGTGCTGGTCGAAGTCCAGCCCGGCCGGCTTCCCGGACGCGGCCGAGTCGCCGAACGCGTCGATCAGGTCGTCCCGGAGCTGGAACGCCTCGCCGACGGCGAGGCCGTAGTCCTCGAACGCGGCGGTCAGGTCCGGCCGGCCGGCCACCGTCGCGCCGAGCAGCAGCGGCCGGTGGATCGTGTAGTGGCCGGACTTGCACAGCGCGATCCAGCGGGCCAGCTCCGGGTCCGCGGCCCGCTGCGCGGCCACCACGATGTCGATCGACTGGCCGATGATCATCTCGGTGCGCAGCTCGTCCCAGACCGCCCGGGCGGCCGGGCTCAGCCCGGTGGCCAGCCGGTCCGCCCACGCGTACGCGAGGTCGCCGGCCAGGATCGCGACCCCCTCGCCGTACCGGCGGGCCTCGCCGCTCCAGCCGCGCCGCTCGTGCTCGGCGGCGTACCGGACGTGCGCGGTCGGCTGGCCGCGGCGCATCGCGGAGTCGTCCAGCACGTCGTCGTGCAGCAGCGCGAAGGCCTGCAGCAGCTCCAGCGCCGCGGCCGCGTCCACCACCCCGGGGTCGGCCGGGTCGCCGCCGACGGCGAGGTAGCCGCTGAGGCAGAACACCGGCCGGATCCGCTTGCCGCCGGCCTGCAGCAGCGCCTCGACCGCGTCGATCGGGACCGCCGCGTGCGGGGCCACCGCGCACCAGCGGGCCCGCTCGTCCGCGATGAACCGGGCCAGCCGGTCCTCCACCTGCGCCAGCAGCCGGCCGCGGACCGCCGGCTGGGTCGCGTTCCGGGTCTCCGTACGCGCCGTACTCGACATCGTCATGCCGCTGCCTCCCACTCCCCGTAGGTCACGTTCCGCCGCCGCGCGGGTCGGCGGCAACGGGCGGCAGCGAGAACACCACGTCTTCGGTGGCGACCGTGGCCATTTGCACTTTTCCGTAGCCCATGTCCCGCAACCGGTCGAGGACCTCCTCGACCAGCACTTCTGGGGCGCTGGCGCCGGCGCTGAGCCCGACCGACCGCACGCCGGCGAACCACTCCGGGACCAGGTGGGTCGCGTCCGGCACCAGCCGGGCCGGGGCGCCGGCGAGCTCGGCGACCTCCACCATCCGGACCGAGTTGCTCGAGTTCGGCGAGCCGACCACCAGCACCAGGTCGGTCCGCCGGGCCAGCTCCTTGACCGCGTCCTGCCGGTTCTGGCTGGCGTAGCAGATGTCGTCGGTGCCCGGCCCGACCAGGTCCGGGAACCGGCGCCGCAGCACCGCGACGACCCCGGCGGTCTCGTCCACCGACAGCGTGGTCTGGGTGAGGTACGCCAGCGGGGTGTCGACCGGCAGGTCCAGCCGCTCCGCGGCGGCCTCGGACTCGACCACGATGGTGCGCTCCGGCGCCTCGCCCCGGGTGCCCTCCACCTCCTCGTGGTCGGCGTGCCCGATCAGCAGCAGGGTGCGCCCGGCCCGGGCGAACCGGCGGGCCTCCTGGTGCACCTTGGACACCAGCGGGCAGGTCGCGTCGATCACCCGCAGCTCCCGGCCGGCCGCCGTGGTCCGCACCGCCGGCGAGACGCCGTGCGCGGAGAAGACGCACACCGAGCCGGGCGGGACCTCCTCCTCCGAGTCCACGAAGACCGCGCCGCGGCGGCGGAGCACGGACACGACGTGCGCGTTGTGCACGATCTCCTTGCGCACGTAGACCGGCGGGCCGTGCCGGTCCAGGGCCCGCTCGACCACCCCGATCGCCCGGCGGACGCCGGCGCAGAAGCCGCGCGGCTCGGCCAGCACGACCACGCCGTCGCCGCCCGGGCCGCGGCCGGCCGCGGTGCGCTGGAGCTGCTCCGTCACGTCCTCGTCCCGTCGAGGGGGGCACCGGCCCGCGGTGCCGCATTCGGCTATTCGACTCGACGCTGATCGGCCCGCTATTCGCTGTCAAGGATTCCCGGGAAACCTGTCAGGAGGGCCGTGGGGAGCCGCTGTTTGTCATCCCGGCGGACCCCACCTTGCCATGCTCCTTGCTATGGACCCCCTCTGCCGCGGCGACCTACTTTGGCGTTCACAGCGGCAGATGAGGAGAAGCGATGTCCCGCTACGACTGGGGTCAGGAGCACCCGGGGATCGACCGGCTCCGGACCCAGATCGGCGACGCCCGCCAAGTCGTCCTGAAGCACCCCATCTACCGGCGACTGGACACGCTGCAGGACGTCAACACGTTCGTCGAGCACCACGTCTACGCGGTCTGGGACTTCATGTCGCTGCTGAAGAACCTGCAGCGGCACCTGACCTGCGTCGAGGTGCCCTGGGTGCCGCGCGGCACCACCGCGAGCCGCCGGCTGATCAACGACATCGTGCTGGTGGAGGAGAGCGACGAGCTCGGCAACGGCTTCACCAGCCACTTCGAGCTCTACCTGCAGGGCATGCAGGAGTCCGGCGCGGACACCAAGGCGGTCACCGCCTTCCTCGAGCAGCTGTACGCCGGCACCCCGGTCCCTGACGCGCTGACCAGCGCTTCCGTGCCCGCGCCGGCGGCCGAGTTCGTCCGGACCACGTGGACGATCCTCGAGCAGGCCCCGCTGCACACGCAGGCGGCCGCGTTCGCGTTCGGCCGCGAGGACCTGATCCCGGAGATGTTCGACCAGGTCATCAAGATCGACGACCAGGGCGGCAAGCTCGCCACCTTCCGGGACTACCTGGCCCGGCACATCGAGGTCGACGGCGAGGAGCACAGCCCGATGGCCATGCAGATGGTGGCCGACCTGTGCGGCGACGACGACGCCCGGTGGGACGAGTGCTCGGCCACCATCAACACCGCGCTGAACGCGCGGGTCCGGCTCTGGGACGGCATCGTGCAGGCCCTCGAGGACCTGCCGCAGTCGAGCTGATGGACGGCCCGGCCGGCGCGCCGGCGGCCGCGGCGCTGGCGCCGCGCCGGCCGGACGCGGAATTGACCCGCGCAGTTCCGTTCTTTTCCCAGGCGGCTTCCTTCGAGGAGATCTGGCCGTCGGTGGCCCGCCATGTCAATGACGTCGCGGACCGCGGAAAGTATTCGCACGGGCGAAAGGTCGGCGAGTTCGAAAAGGCGCTCGCCGGCTACACCGGGGCCCGATTCGCGATCGCGATGAACAGCGGCACCGACGCACTGGTGCTGCTGTTGCGGGCGGCCGGTCTGCAGCCGGGCGACGAGGTGGTGGTCCCGGCGTTCAGCTTCGTCGCGACCGCCACCTCCGTCTCGCTGGCCCGGGGCCGGCCGGCCTTCGCCGACATCGACCCGGTCAGCTACGCGCTGGACCCCGCCTCGGCGGCGGCCGCGGTCACCGCCCGGACCCGGGCGGTGATGCCGGTGCACCTGTTCCACCAGATGGCGGACATGGCCGCGCTCGGCGAGCTGGCCGGCCGGCACGACCTGGTCATGGTCGAGGACAGTGCCGAGGCGATCGGGATGCGCTGGGACGGCCGGCACGCCGGCCTGCTCGGCACCGGCGGGGTGCTGTCCTTCTTCCCGACCAAGACCCTCGGGGCGCTCGGCGACGCCGGCCTCGTGCTCACCGACGATCCGGAGGTGGCCGAGCGGGCCGGGGTGCTGCGCCACCACGGCCGGCTGGGCAAGACCATCGACCACATCGCCGGCATCTCCAACCTGTCCGGGGTGTCCGGCACCAACAGCAAGATGGACGACCTGCAGGCCGCGGTGCTGCTGGCCAAGCTGGACCGGCTGGACCGGGACATCGCCCGCCGGGCCGAGCTGGCGGCCGCGTACGGCGAGCGGCTGCGGGACGTGCCGGGCGTGCTCCGGGTGCCGACCGTGGTGCCGCGGGCGGCCGCGACCAACCCGGTCTGGTACGTCTACGTGGTCGAGGTGGAGCGCCGCGACGAGCTGGTCGAGCACCTGACCGGCCTCGGCATCGGCACGGAGACCTACTACCCGTCGCCGCTGCACCTGCAGCCGTGCTTCGCCGACCTCGGCTACCGGGCCGGCCAGTTCCCGGTCGCGGAGGCGGCCTGCACGCGGACCGTCGCGCTGCCGCTCTACCCGGATCTCGCCGACTCCGACGTCGACGTGGTCTGCGACGCGATCCGCTCCTTCTACGCCGGGAGGTCGGCGTGACGCTGCCCTTCTTCCCGCCCGACCTCTTCGAGGCCGACCGGGAGGCGCTGCTGAAGATCCTGCACGAGGTCGCGGTCAGTCCGGACCAGAAGTTCATCCTCGGCACCCGGACCGCCGAGCTGGAGCGGGCGCTGCGTGAGGACACCGGCGCCGGCGACGTGATCGCCTGCTCCAGCGGCACCGGCGGGCTCAACCTGTCCGTCGCCGCGCTGGGCATCGGGCCCGGCGACGAGGTGATCGTGCCGGCCTTCTGCTGCCAGCCGGTGGCCAGCTCGGTGGCGAACGCGGGCGGCACCCCGGTCTTCGCCGACGTCGACCCGTGGACCATGGTCATGGACCCGGCCGACACCGAGCGGCGGATCACCCCGCGGACCAAGGCGATCATGCCGGCCCACGTGTTCTCGATCATGGCCGACATGCCGGCCTTCATGGACCTGGGCCGCCGGCACGGGCTGCCGGTCATCGAGGACGCGGCGGTCGCCCAGGGCGCGGTGCTCGGCACCACCCCGGCCGGCCGCTGGGGCGACCTCGGCGTCTTCTCCTTCTTCCAGGTCAAGGCGTTCGGCACCGCCGGCGAGGGCGGCATGGTGCTGACCGACGACGCGGAGCTGGGCCGGCGGGTGCGGATGCTGCGCAACCACGGCCAGGACGGGGTGCACCGCTTCCGGCACCACGTGATCGGCCAGAACAGCCGCTTCGACGAGGTGCTGGCCGCCTTCCAGCTGCACCGGCTGCCCACCTTCGCCGAGCGGCTGGAGCGGCGGGCGCGCATCGCCGACTACTACACCGAGCGGTTCGCGCCGCTGGCCGACCGCGGCGTGCTGGCCCCGCCGGCCGGCCGGGACGGCCGCTGCTACTACGTCTACTCGCTGCTCGTGCAGCGCCGCGAGGACCTGCGGGCGTACCTGACCGAGCGGTCCATCGGCACCCACATCTACTACCCGGTGCCGCTGCCCCGGCAGCCCGCGTTCTCGGCGTGGGCCCCGGAGGGTGCGGACTGGCCGAACGCGCAGCAGGTGAGCGACCGCAACCTGGCCATCCCGATCTGGCCGCACCTGTCCGACGCCCAGGTCGAGTACATCGCCGACGCGGTCTGCGAGTTCTTCGCATGAGCACCGGCGAGTACGTCTTCTCCCCGACCTGGGAACGGGAGACCGAGCGACTGGTCACCAACGAGGCGGTCTGGGACCCGGGCACGCTGGAGCGCTTCGACCGGCTCGGGGTCGCGCCGGGCTGGTCCTGCCTGGAGGTCGGGGCCGGCGCCGGCGGCGCGGCGGTCTGGCTGGCCGACCGCGTGGGCCGGACCGGTCGGGTGGTCGCGGCGGACCTGGAGATCGGCCGGCTCGGCCCGCTGGCCGACCGCGGCGTCGAGGTGCTGCGGTACGACCTGCGCAGCGAGGACCTGCCGGCCGGCGAGTTCGACCTGGTGCACGCCCGGATGGTGGTGCAGCACCTGCCGGACCGGGCCGCGGCGGTGGCCCGGCTCACCGCGGCCCTCCGGCCCGGCGGCTGGCTCTTCCTCGAGGACACCGACTCGCTGCCGCTGTTCCGCAGCGCCGTGTCCGAGGACTTCCTGCAGGACATCCGCGCGGCCGGGTACGGGTTGATGCGGCAGAGCGGGCACGAGCCGCGCGGTGGCCACTTCGACCTGCAGCTGCTGCTGGCCGGGCCGCTGGTCGACGTGTCGGCCGAGGGCCGGGTCGTGGTCATGCGGGGCGGCTCCGACCAGGCCCGGCACTACCAGCTGTGGCTGGAGTTCATGCGGCCGCGGATCGTCGACGCCGGGCTGCTGTCCGACGCGCGCATCGACGAGGCGCAGGCCGAGATGAGCGACCCGGCGCACTGGTGGACCAGCCAGGTCCTCATCTCCTCGTACGGGCGGATGCCGGGATGACCGCCGTCGACCGGGAGGTGGCCCGGCACGGGCGGCTGTGGGCCTACTCCAAGCTGGCCAAGCTGGCCTTCTTCGACTACTACCTGTCCGCGCTGGTGGTCTGGACGCTGCTGCCGCCGGACCTGCGCACCGACCCGCGGGCGCTGCTGGTGCTGGTGCTGTGCACCGTCGGCTGGCTCGGCACGGTCGCCGCCACCGTCGCCTTCGACGACGTCACCGGCTACCGGGACGGCAGCGACGCGCGCAACTACGACCCGGAGCAGGAGGCGCTGCGGGACCGGGCCCGCAAGCCGCTGCTGGACGGGCACCTGTCGGTGTCGGCGGCGGTGCGCTTCGGCTGGGCGTCGGTCGGGCTGGCCGTGCTCGCGCTGGGGACCGCCGTGCTCACCGCGCCGCACCGTCCACTGTGGGCGGTGCTGCTGGTGCCGACCGTCCTGCTGCTCGGCGCCAACTACTCCTACGGCCTGAAGCTGTCCTACCGCGGCTTCCAGGAGCTGGTCATCCTGACCACCACCGGGCTGACCATCGCGATCCCGTACGGGCTGGCCACCGGCCGGTCGACCGGGCTGGTCTGGCTGCTGACCTACCTGTTCGGGCTGTGGAGCCTGATGGTGTCGGTCTACTCCAACCTCAACGACGTGGCCGGGGACCGGGCCGCCGGCCGGCGCAGCCTCGCGGTCCGCGCCCCGCGGCGGGTCTACCGCGGCGTCATCGTGGCGCTCACCGTGAGCGAGCCCGCGGCCATCCTGCTCGCCCTCGCGCTCGGCGCGATCCCGGCCTGGTACCCGCTCTTCCTGCTGCCGGTGCTCTGGCTGCGCGCCCGCCAGCTGCGCACCGGGCTGGGGCAGGACAACCCGCTCGGCGCCCGCAAGCTCGGCGTCCAGGCCCACCGGCGCGGCGTGCTGGTGGTCCTCGTCGCCACCCTGCTGGCCGTCCGCTGACCCGACTGCCCGAGGAGAGACGATGGCTGTGCGCACTGCGGGCCCGAAGCCGCCGCGCAACATCGGCATGGTGTTCGAGCACTTCGCCTCGGCGCCGCGGCCGGTCTGGCATCTGGACCGCCCGTTCGACATCGCGCCGGACTCCGGCGTCCGCTTCACCGTGGCCGGGCTGGCCACCCTGGTCGAGCGGACCTCGGCGGCGCTGTGGGAGGCCGGGCTGCGGCCCGGCGGCCGGCTGGCGATCATCAAGGACAACCACTTCGACACGGTGCTGCTGGCCGCCGCGGCGGCCCGGATCGGCGCCCTGCCGGCGATGACCTCGGGCACGATCGAGCCGGACATCCTGCGCCGGATGATGGAGCGGCTGGAGCCGGGCGTGCTGGTCGTCAGCCCGGCGGTGCTGGCCGGCGCGGAGAAGGCCGGCGTCGACCTGGCCGGCCCGCGGGGCCGGGTCCTGGTCGCCGGCGCCGGCTCGGAGGCGCTGGACCGCACGGTCACGACCGTCGCCGAGCTGCTCGACGCGGACGTGCCGGCGGCCCGCCCGGCGGCCGACGACCAGCCGATGATCTGCACCCACACCTCCGGCACCACCGGCGTGCCGAAGTACGTGGTGCACTCCGCGACCACGCTGCTCGGGGTGCTGACCAAGCTCGAGACGATGAAGATCCCGTTCCTGTCGATCCGGCCGACCGACACGGTCGCCTCGTGCATCTCCTTCGTGCACGGCCGGGCGATCACCTGGGCGGCGGCCCAGCTGGCCCGCCCGCCGGGCCAGGTCGTGGTGCTGGCCGAGTCCACTCCGGACACGGTGGCGGCCACGCTGCGCCGGCACCCGCCGAGCACGCTGGAGGCCTGCCCGAACATCTTCCAGCGCTGGGAGGGCATGGCCCGCACCGACCCGGACGTCTTCGCCCCGTGCCGGGCGTACATCAACACCTTCGACGCGATCCACCCGCGGACGGTGCGGACCTTCCTGGACGTGTCCCGGCACCGGATGCCGGTGTGGGGCCAGGTCTGGGGGCAGACCGAGGTCGGCCCGGTGTGCATGGGCCTCTACACCCGGGGCCGGCTGAAGCGCAGCCGCGGCTCCCGCAAGGCGGTCACCAGCGACGTCGGCCGGTCCATCCCGTTCGTGACCGGGGTCAAGGTGGTGGACGCGCAGACCCGCAAGGAGGTGCCGCGCGGCACCGAGGGGATCGTGCTGGTCCGCACCGCCGGCCGGTGCCTGACGTACCTGGGCGAGGACGACCGGCACCGGGAGAAGCTCTGGAACGGCTGGTGGAACTCCGGCGACATCGGGGTCCAGCGCCGCGGCGGCCTGCTGCGCATCATCGACCGCGAGGTCGACGTGATCCCCGGGGTCAGCGGCATCGAGCTGGAGAGCGTGCTGCTGGAGCGGCTGCCGGACACCACCGAGGTGATCGTGCTCGGGGTGCCGGGCCGGCCGCCGGTGCCGGTGCTCAGCACCACCGACGGCACCATCGATCCGGGCGCCTGGCGGCGGGCCACCGCGGACCTGCCGCAGCTGGACGACCCGGTGCTCATCGGCTGGGACGAGTTCCCCCGGACCGGCACCTGGAAGGTGCGCCGGCCGGTGCTGCGGGAGCGGCTGTTCGGCACCACCCAGACCTTCGGCACCGGCCGGTGGACCTGAGATGGGTGCCGCGAAGAAGGCCCGCGGGCGGACCGCGACCCGGCCGAACAACCTGGGCCTGGTCTTCGAGCACTTCGCCGGCAGCGACGGCGCGAGCTGGAACGTGGACCGCCCGTTCGACCTCACCCCCAAGGGCGACACCCGCTACACGGTCGCCGACCTGGCCCAGCTGGTCGAGGAGACCTCGGCCGCGCTGCACGAGGTCGGCCTCCGGTACGGCGACCGGCTGGCCATCATCAAGGACAACCACCTCGACTCGGTGCTCATCGCCGCGGCCGCGGCCCGGATCGGCGCGATCCCGGCGCTCTGCTCGGCGACCGTCCGCCCGGCGCTGCTGCAGCGGATGATGCAGCGGCTGGAGCCGCGGGTGCTGGTGGCCAGCTCGACCCTGCTCGCCGACGCCGCCGCGCAGGGCGTCGAGCTGGTCCCGGCCGGGGTGCCGACCGTCGTGGTCGGCGGCGTCGCCGAGGCGCCGGCCGGCGTGCCGACCTTCGCGGACCTCACCGGGTCGCCGGTGCCGCCGGCCCGGCCCCGCCCGGACGACGAGCCGATGGTGTGCACGCACACCTCGGGCACCACCGGGATGCCGAAATTCGTGGTGCACTCCGCCAACACCTCCATCGGGACGAACGCCCGGCTGGAGACGATGCGGATCCCGTTCCTGTCCACCCGGGACGACGACGTGATCGTCTCCAGCATCGCCTTCGTGCACGTCCGCTGCCTGACCTGGACGGTCGCCCAGCTGACGCTGCCGCCGAAGGACGTGGTGGTCATCGCCGACCCGACGCCGGCCACGGTGGTGGAGACGCTGACCCGGCACCGGCCGACCACGCTGGAGGCCTGCCCGAACATCTACCAGCTGTGGGAGGGCCTGACCGAGACCCACCCGGAGCTCTTCGCGAACGTCCGGGCGTACCTGAGCACGTTCGACGCCATCCACCCGCCGACCGTGCGCGCCTTCCTCGGCGCGACCAAGCGCCGGCTGCCGGTCTGGGGGCAGAGCTGGGGGCAGAGCGAGTTCGGCCCGGCCAGCCTGGCCGTCTACACCCGGCTGAGCGTGCGGCGGCGCCGGAGCGCGTCCGCCGACCAGGCCTTCACCACCGACGTCGGCTTCCCCATCCCGGGCGTCATCAAGTGGAAGGTGGTCGACCCGCAGACCCGCCAGGAGCTGCCGCGCGGCCGGCGCGGGCTGGTGCTGGTGCGCAGCCGCGGCCGCTGCCTGACCTACCTGGGCGAGGAGGACCGGCACCGGGCCAAGGACTGGGGCGGCTGGTGGAACACCGGGG
Source organism: uncultured Actinomycetota bacterium (assembly GCA_963849885.1). Taxonomy (GTDB): domain Bacteria; phylum Actinomycetota; class Actinomycetes; order Mycobacteriales; family CADCTP01; genus CADCTP01. Next base: position 253,700 of record CAWKIV010000010.1, read on the forward strand.
ACATCGGCGTGCACCGCCGGTCCGGCCGGCTGCGCATCCTGGACCGGGAGGTCGACTCCATCCCCGGCACCAGCGGCATCGAGCTGGAGAGCCTGCTGCTGGACCGGCTGGACGGGGCCACCGAGGTGATCGTGCTCGGCAACCCCGGCGGGCTGCCGGTCCCGGTGGTCAGCATGCGCGGCGACCGGCTGGACCCGGCCGCCTGGCAGCGGGCCACCGCCGGCCTGCCGCCGCTGGCCGAGCCGCGGCTGATCGGCTGGGACGACTTCCCCCGGACGGGCACCTGGAAGGTGCGCCGGCCGGACCTGCGGGAACGCATCCTGCACACCACCGAGACCTTCGGGACCGGCCGCTGGACCTGACCGCGCGGCGCCCGGGACACCGGCCGGCCGGACCGGCCGGCGGATCGCCCCGGGATGTCACGACCGGCCCGGCTGTCCCGTCTACCCCGACGACACATGTCCGATCGGTATGCACCCGGTAGGAGGAACGGATGTTCGACCGGCTGGCAGGCCTGGTCCTGCGCAAGCCCCGAGCGGTCCTCGTCGTCACGTTGCTGCTCGTCCTCGCCGCCGGCGCGGTCTCGTCCGGCCTCAACTCCCGGGTGACGCTCGGCGGCTACGAGAAGGAGGGCTCGGAGTCCCAGCGCACCACCCAGGTCCTGCAGGACACGTTCGAGCAGGGCGACCCCAACCTGGTCCTGCTGGTGACCGACGAGCGCGGGGTCGACTCGCCGGCCGCGCAGGCGGCCGGGCAGGCCCTCACCCAGCGGCTCGCCGGCGAGGCGGACGTGGCCAACGTCGCGTCCTACTGGTCGCTCGGCCGGCCCGAGCAGCTGCGCAGCCAGGACGGCGACAAGGCGCTGGTCACCGCGACCATCGGTGGTGACTTCGACGCGGTGCTCGACCGCATCAAGACCCTCGCCCCGGCCTACAGCGGCGACTTCCAGGGCGCCCGGGTCCAGGTCGGCGGCTCCGCGATGACCTGGGACGAAAACATCGAGACCTCGGCCAAGGACATCAGCCGGGCCGAGGCGATCGTCTTCCCGCTGGTGCTCGTGGTGCTGGTGCTGATCTTCGGCAGCCTGCTGGCCGCGCTGGTGCCGCTGGCCGTGGCGTTCGTCACCATGCTGCTGGCGATGCTGCTGATGTTCATGCTGACGCTGTTCACCGAGCCGTCGTCGTTCGTCACCAACATCACCGTCTTCCTCGGCCTCGGCCTGGCCATCGACTACAGCCTGCTGATGGTCAGCCGCTACCGGGAGGAGCTCCGCCGCGGCCAGGACATCCCGGCCGCGATCCGGACCATGCTGCGCACCTCCGGGCGGACCGTGGTCTTCTCCGCGGTGACCGTGGCGGTCGCGCTCGGCGCGCTGCTGGTCTTCCCGTTCACCATCTTCGACTCGATGGCGTACGCGTCGATAGCCACCGCGCTGCTGGCGGCGGTCGCCTCGCTGGTCGTGGTGCCGGCGCTGCTGGTCTGGATGGGCCCGCGGATCGACAAGTGGCGGCTGTTCCACCGCAAGGACCGGGCCGAGGATCGGCTGGAGTCCGGCTTCTGGCACCGGCTGGCCACCTTCGTCATGCGCCGCCCGGTCCCGGTCGCGGTGGCCGTCATCGCGGTGCTGCTGCTGCTCGGCGCGCCCGCGCTGGGCCTGAAGCTGCGGCTGCCGGACGAGCAGATCCTGCCCAGCTCGGCCCAGGCGGCCCAGGTCGCCACCGTGGTGCGCACCGAGTTCGCCTCGCGGGAGCAGGATGCCGTGCAGGTGGTGGCCGAGGGCATCGGCGACCCGGCGTCCCGGTCGGCCGACATCACGGCGTACGCGCAGCGGCTGTCCCAGCTGCCCGACGTGGCCCGGGTGGACGCGCTCACCGGCACCTTCGCCCGCGGCCAGCAGGTCGCGCCGGCCGGCCAGCTGTCCCAGCGCTTCGCCGCCCCGGACGCGACCTTCCTCACCGTGATCCCGACCGTGGACGGCTACTCGCAGGAGGGCGAGGACCTCGTCCGGGCGGTCCGGGACACCGAGCGGCCGTTCCCGGTCATCGTCGGCGGCACGCCGGCGGTGTCGGTGGACACCTTCGAGGCGATCTACGACACGCTGCCGCTCTTCCTGGTGGTGCTGGCGCTGGGCATGTTCGTGCTGCTGTTCCTGCTGACCGGGAGCCTGCTGCTGCCGGTGCTGGCGATGGTGCTGAGCCTGCTCAGCCTGACCGCCACCTTCGGCGCGCTGGTGTTCATCTTCCAGGAGGGCCACCTGCAGTCGATCGTCGGCGACTTCAACGTCACCGGCGCGATCACCTGGACGGTGCCGATCCTCGTCTTCGCGCTCGGCTTCGGCCTGTCCATGGACTACCAGGTGTTCCTGCTGTCCCGGATCCGCGAGGAGTACGACCGGACCGGGGACAACACGGCGGCGGTCGCGATGGGCATCGAGCGGATCGGCCGCGTGGTCACCTACGCCGCGCTGCTGATCTCGATCGTGTTCTTCGTCTGGATCACCTCCGGGATCAGCTACATGAAGGCGATCGGGGTCGGCATGCCGATCGCGATCCTCGTCGACGCCACCCTGATCCGTGGCCTCCTGCTGCCGGCCCTGATGCGGATCGCCGGCAGCGCCAACTGGTATGCGCCCGGCCCGCTGCGCCGCCTGCACGCCCGCTTCGGGCTGCGGGAGCACGCGGAGCCGGTGCCCAGCGAGGCGGCGGTCCCCGAGCGGACGTCCGCCGAGGTCCGTTAGGGGTCTAATGACAGAGACGGTCGTCATCGCGGGTCAGGGCTACGTCGGTCTCCCGCTCGCGGTGCTGGCCGCGGAGTCGGGCCACTTCCACGTCGTCGGCTACGACGTGGAAGTGGCCCGGATCAAGCAGCTCGCCGCCGCGGAGTCGTACGTCGAGGACGTGCCCAGCGAGCGGCTGGCCGCGGTGCTCGCCGCGGGGACGTACCGGCCGACGGCGGACGTGCGCGACCTGGACGGCTTCGACGTCGCGGTGGTCTCGGTGCCCACCCCGCTGCGGGAGGGGCAGCCGGACCTCAGCCACATCGAGGCGGTGGCCCGGACGCTGGCGCCGCGGCTGCGGCCGGGCTGCACGGTGGTGCTGGAGTCGACCACCTACCCGGGCACCACCGAGGAGCTGGTCGGGCCGCTGCTGGAGGAGGGGTCCGGGCTGCGCGCCGGCCGCGACTTCCACCTCGGCTACAGCCCGGAGCGGATCGACCCGGGCAACCGGGTGTGGGGGCTGGCGGAGACGCCCAAGCTGGTGTCCGGGGTCGACGACGGGTCGCTGGCCGCGGTCCGCGCCTTCTACGACCGGGTGGTCAACACCACCGTCGCGGTGCCGTCGCCGAAGGTGGCCGAGCTGGCCAAGCTGGTGGAGAACACGTTCCGGCACATCAACATCGCGCTGGTCAACGAGATCGCCATGTTCGCCCACGAGCTGGGCATCGACGCCTGGTCGGCGATCGACGCGGCGTCGTCCAAGCCGTTCGGCTTCATGCGCTTCACCCCCGGGCCGGGGGTGGGCGGACACTGCCTGCCGGTCGACCCGGTCTACCTGTCCTGGCGGGTCAGCCGGGCGCTGGGCCGCCGGTTCCGGTTCGTCGAGCTGGCCAACGACGTCAACGAGCACATGCCGGACTACGTCGTGCAGCGGCTGATGGAGGCGCTCAACCGGCGCCGCCGGTCGGTCAACGGGTCCCGGGTGCTGCTGCTCGGCCTGGCCTACAAGGCCAACACCGGCGACGCCCGGGAGTCCCCGGCGCTGCGGGTGGCCGAGCTGCTGCTCGAGCTCGGCGCCGAGGTGCACGCCGCCGACCCGCACGTGGTCGAGCCGATCCCGGTGGACCGCCGGCTGGTCCGGGTCGAGCTGACCGCGGACGAGCTGGCCGCCGCCGACGCGGTGGTGGTGCTCACCGACCACGACGGCTTCGACTGGGACCTGGTCACCGAGCGGTCCGCGTTCGTCCTGGACTGCCGGCGGCGGCTGGCCCGCCGGGAGGCCGTCGAGCTGCTGTGAGAGCGGCCGGCCGGAGACGCCGGGCGGGGGGCCGCCGCGAGGAGAGGAAGCACGCGGATGGCAGGCGCACGCGCGCAGGGCCCGGTGCTGGTCACCGGCGCGACCGGACTGGTGGGCGAGGCGGTGACCCGGGCGCTGCTCGGCGCCGGGCACGACGTGGTGGCGCTGGTCCGGTCGGAGGCGGGCGCCACCCCGCTGGCCGCCGCCGGCGCCCGGCTGGCGGTCGGCGACATCACCGACCCGGAGACGCTGCGGGCGGCGGTGCCGGCCGGCGGCGCGGTGGTGCACGCCGCCCAGCTGCGGGTGCGGCGGGCCGGCGCCGGCGCGCTGCGCCGGATCGAGGCGGCCGACCGGGTGTCCACCGCCGCGCTGGCCGAGGCCTGCCTGGCCGCCGGCTCCCGGCTGGTCTACACCAGCGGCGCGTTCGTCTGGGGTGACCACCGGGACCGCTGGATCGATGAGGACATGCCGCTCACCCCCTCCCCGCTGGGCGCCGGCAAGGCGGCGGTGACCCGGCAGCTGCGGGCGATGCGGAGCCGCGGGCTGGACTCGGTGGTGCTGCACCTCGGCTTCGTCTACGGGCCCGGCAGCACCTTCCGCAAGGCGTTCTACCAGCCCGCCCGGCGCGGCCTGCTGCGCTGCCTCGGGCCCGGGGACAACTACTGGTCGCCGGTGCACGCCGACGACGCGGCGGCCGCCTTCGTGGCCGCGGTGGAGCGGGCACCGGCCGGCGCCGAGTACGCGGTGGTGGACGACGAGCCGCTGCCGCTGCGGGCCATGGTGGACCAGCTCACCGACGCCCTCGGCCGCCGCCGGGTGGGCAGCGCGCCGCCCCGGCTGATGGCGCTGGCCGCCGGCGCGCCGGCGGTGGCCTCGCTGGTCACGTCGTTCCGCACCCGCAACGCGAAGGCCCGCGACGAGCTGGGCTGGGCGCCGAAGTATCCGTCGTTCGCGGCCGGGCTGCCGGCCGCGCTGGCCGCGCTGGACAGCCGGACCCGATAGCAATACCAGCCAAATCTGCCTCGACGCATGACAAGTTGTTGGAGTCCCGGAAAAGGCGGCCGGACCGCAGGCTGAACCTGCATCTCGACCCGCACCGGGAGGATTCCGACGTGGACGCCAAGACGCTCGTGACCACCGCACTGACGACGCTGGCGGAAGAGGACGACCCGGCGCCCGCGGTCGAGCGGTTCTACTCGCCGGACTTCGTCCAGCACAGCCCGATGCTCCCGGCCGGCCGGGACTCGCTGGTGCCCGCGTTCACCGCGTTCAAGAGCGCCGGCGTCAAGTACGAGCTGATGCGGGTGGTGGCCGAGGACGACCTGGTCGCCGTGCACGCCCGCGCGCACGGGCTGGCCGAGGTGCCGGTGGTGATCTTCCACCTGTTCCGGATCGAGGACGGCCTCATCGCCGAGCACTGGGAGGCGATGATGGAGCAGATCACGGACACCGTCGGCGGCCGGGACATGGTGGACGGCCCGACCGAGGTGACCGACCTCGAGGCCACCGAGGCCAACAAGAAGATGGTCACCCAGCTGACCGAGGAAGCCTTCATCGGCGGCGACTGGTCCAACCTGGACGCCTACGTCAACAGCGACCGGCTGCTCCAGCACGACCCGCACATCCCGGACGGCGCGTCCAGCGTGCCGGCCGCGTTCGCGCTGCTGGAGGCCGCCGGCACCCCGATGACGTACCGCGCGCTGCACCGCGTGGTGGCCGAGGGCAACTTCGTCTTCACCCAGTCCGAGGGCGACTGCGTGGGCAAGCCGCACGCCTTCAGCAGCCTCTTCCGGGTGGAGAACGGCAAGATCGCCGAGCACTGGGACGTGGTGGCGGAGCTGCCCGAGCCCGAGCACGTGCCGCACGGCAACGGTCTGTTCTGAGTCCCCGGCCCGCGAGCGAAACGGATCGACGATGACCGAGACCGCCGCCAAGCCACGCCCCCAGGCGCCGGGCATGCAGGCGCTGACCGGCAACCCGGCCTTCCGCAAGAACCCCTACCCGTTCTACGAGATGCTGCGGCACCAGCAGCCGGTCTTCCGCAGCCCGGCGGGTTTCTGGCTGCTGACCCGGTACGCGGAGTGCCACGCGGTGCTCGGCGACGACCGGTTCGGCTACCCGCGCACCGACGCGGAGGCCGCCCAGGCCGACGAGACGGCCGCCGGGTTCACCAGCCAGCGGGACTTCTTCTTCTTCAAGAACCCGCCGGACCACACCCGGATCCGGGCCATCGTGCGGGACGCGCTCAGCCCCAAGGTGGTCCACGGGCTCCGGCCGTACGTGCAGGCGGCGGCCGACCGGCTGCTCGACGCGGCGCTGCCGGACGGCGAGTTCGACCTGATCGCGTCGTACGCGCACGCGCTGCCCTTCGGCACCATCTGCCAGCTGCTCGACGTGCCGGACGCGGACCAGCCGGACGTCATGCGCTGGGCGCAGATCTACCTCGCCGGGATCGGGCCGACCTTCTCGGTCACCGAGGAGCAGGAGGTCGCCCGGGACGCGGCGCTGGTCGACCTCAAGGCCTACTTCGGCACGCTCTCCGCGGAGCGCCGCCGGCAGCCCGGCGCCGACCTGCTCACCGCGCTGGTGGCCGCGCACAGCGACGAGAAGCTGACCGGCGACGAGCTGCTCGGCACCTGCATCGTGCTGTTCGTCGCCGGCCACAGCACGACCACCAACTTCATCGGCAACGCCACCGTCGCGCTGCTGCGCAACCCCGACCAGCTGGCCCGGTTCACGGCCGAGCCGGACCTCGAGCCCGCCGCGATCGAGGAGCTGCTGCGCTACGACGTGCCGACCCACATGTCGTACCGGGTGGCCTTCGAGGACGTGCAGCTGGGCGAGCACCTGATCCAGGCGGGCGAGCAGGTGCTCGTCGTCCGGGGCGCGGCCAACCGGGACCCGGCGGCGTTCTCCGAGCCGAACGAGCTGATCCTGGACCGCCAGGACAACCGGCACCTGAGCTTCGGCACCGGCCGGCACATCTGCGTCGGCTCCGCGCTGGCCCGGCTGCAGGGCCGGGTGGCGCTGAGCACGCTCTTCCGCCGCGCGCCGGGGTTGAAGCTGGCCACCGAGTCGCTGGAATACCAGGAGTCCATGCTGGTCCGCGGGCTGAAGTCGCTGCCGGTGGTGGCCGGCTGATGGCCGTTCCGGTGATCGACGCCAGCACCCCGGCCGAGCAGGCCAACGTCCAGCGAGTGCTCGACTTCTACTCCACCGTGGTGGACAAGCGGGACGCGTCGGCCGTCGCCGGCTTCGTCGCCGAGGACTTCGTCCAGCACAACCCGCTCTACGGCACCGGCCGGGAGGGGCTCGAGCGCTTCCTCACCGGCCCGCTGCTGACCACCTTCCCGGACCTGACCGTCGAGATCGAGCTGGTCATCGCCCAGCAGGACCGGGTGCTCGCCTACCTCTTCTGGCGCGGGCACCACGGCCCCACCGGCGAGGAGATCGAGCTGGGCACGGCCGACCTCTACCGGCTGCGCGACGGCCAGCTGGTCGAGCACTGGGACATCGTGGAATACCAGGAGATCGAGCCGTTCGGCTTCCCCCGGCCGGACCAGGACCAGCCGGACTCGGAGCCGGACTGGACCGGGACCGAGGCCCAGCGGACCAACATGGCCCTGCTGCACCGCTACACCGACGAGGTCACGGTGCAGGACTACTCCCGGGCCCACCTCTACATCCGGCCGGACTTCCTGCAGAACGACCCGATGATCCCGCCGGGCCTGGACGGCTTCAAAGCGTGCTGCGAGATCTTCCGCGCGCTGGCGCCGGACATGCACGTGGTCGTCCACCAGCTGATCGTGGGCAGCGTCTACCTCGGCGCCATCTGGGACTGGGCCGGCAAGCAGGACGGCACCGGCCTGCCGGTGGTGGTGCCCACCTCGGACATCTACCGGCTGCAGGACGGGATGCTGGCCGAGCACTGGGACCGGGCGGACTACACGTACGTCAAGCGGCTGTACGGCTACCACCCCAAGCAGATCATCACGGGCGGCCGGTGATGGGCCGGCGGAGCAGGACGCTGCTGCTGGTGCCGGTGCTGGCGGCCGGCCTGCTGCTGCCCACGCTGTCCGGGTCGGCGACCGCCGCCCCGGCGGCGCCGGCGGCCCCGGCGGCGGCCCCGGCCGTGGCCGGCGCCGGTAGCGCCGGCTGGTGGGGCGGCGGCAGCCTGCAGGAGCGGCTGAACTCGCTGCGGGTGCGGGCGCTCTACGCCGAGGTGTTCAGCGGGCACCGGCTGGACCGGGCCGGCTGGTACCTGCACCGCGACGTCACCCAGCACACCCCGACCGTGGGCCAGGGGCTGGCCGGCTTCACCGCGTTCTACCGGGACGTCTTCTTCCCCGCCTTCCCGGACGTGCGGGCCCGGATCACCAGCCTGGTCGCGCAGAACGACCGGGTGGCCACGTACGCGACCTGGACCGGGACCAACGCCGTGACCGGGCGGCCGCTGACCCTGCACACGGCGGACATCTACCGGTTCGAGCGGGGCCGGATCGCCGAGCACTGGGACGTCATCGACTACTCGGGCCTGGACGACCACGGCGTCCCGGTGCCGGACCAGATGCAGCCGGCGACCCCGGTCGACCGGCGCGGCAGCCGGGCCGACCGGGCCAACACCCGGCTGGTGCTCGACTTCACCACCGAGGTGCTGCAGCAGCGCCGGCTGGACCGGGCCGGGGTCTACCTGGCCGCGGACCTGATCCAGCACGAGCCGACGATCCCGCCCGGGCTGGCCGGCTTCCAGGAGTGCTTCCACCGCTACTTCGGCGGCTTCCCGGACATGACCTTCGAGATCCAGCACGTGCTGGCCGACGCCGACCAGGTGGTCGTCTTCTGGGTCTGGCGGGGGCGCCAGGCCGGCACCGGGCGCCCGCTGCTGCTGCACACCTCGGACCTGTACCGGATCGCCGGCGGAAAGCTCGTCGAGCACTGGAACACCGTCGACTTCACCGCGCTCGAGCCGTTCGGCATCGCGCGCCCCTGAGGGCCCGGTGCCCTCGAGCCCGGACCGACATCCGACACGATGACGGGAGCGATCATGGCCGACACCGCTGGTGGCCGACCCGAGTACGACGTCGCCATCCTCGGCTCCGGGATGGCCGGCACGATCCTGGCCTCGGTGCTGGCCCGCAACGGCGCCAAGGTGCTGATCCTGGACGCGGGCAGCCACCCCCGCTTCGCCATCGGCGAGTCGACGATCCCGTACACGTCGATGCTCATGCGGCTGGTGGCCGAGCGCTACGGGGTGCCGGAGCTGAAGGGCTTCACCACCTTCTACAACGCGCAGGCGCTGATCACCACCGACGGCGGGGTGAAGAAGAACTTCGGCTTCCTCTACCACCGGGAGGGGGAGCGGCAGAACCCGGCCGAGTGCCACGAGTTCCCGATCCCGAAGATCACCCACACCGAGAACCACTACTTCCGGCAGGACCTGGACGCCTGGCTGCTGTCGGTGGCGGTGAAGTACGGCGCGAAGGTCATCCAGCAGGCCCGGATCGTGGACGTGGAGACCGCCGACGACGGCGTCACCGTCACCGCGCACACCGGCGCCACCTGGCGCAGCCGGTTCGTGGTGGACGCCAGCGGCTTCCGGGCGCCGCTGGCCACCAAGCTGGGGCTGCGCGAGGAGCCGACCCGGCTGCGGCACCACTCCCGGTCGATCTTCACCCACATGATCGACGTCACCCCGTACGAGGAGACGGTGCCGGCGGGCATCCACGGCACGCCGGACAAGTGGAGCGAGGGCACCCTGCACCACATCTTCCCCGGCGGCTGGCTCTGGGTGATCCCGTTCAACAACCACCCGCGGGCGACCAACCCGCTGGTCAGCATCGGGCTGCAGCTCGACCCGCGGATCCACGGCTGGAAGCCGGAGGGGGTGACCCCGGAGCAGGAGTTCCGCGAGTTCATCACCCGGTTCCCGAGCATCGAGGAGCAGTTCCGGCCGGCCCGCGCGGTGCGCGAGTGGGTGTCCACCGGCCGCCTGCAGTACTCGCCGCGCCAGACCATCGGCTACCGCTGGTGCCTCACCTCGCACGCGGCCGGCTTCATCGACCCGCTGTTCTCCCGCGGCATGTCCAACACGCTGGAGATCATCAACGCGCTGACCTGGCGGCTGCTGGCCGCGCTCAAGGACGACGACTTCTCGGTCGAGCGCTTCGAGTACGTGCAGCGGCTGGAGCAGGGCCAGCTCGACTTCAACGACAACCTGGTGGCCAACGCGTACACGTCCTTCTCGCACTACCCGCTGTGGGACGCGTGGTGCCGGGTGTGGTCGTTCGGCCAGCTCGCCGCGACGATGGAGATCAACCGGGCGTACGCGAAGCTGCTGGACTCCGGCGACACCGCCGTGCTGGCCCGGCTGGAGACCATCGCCCCGGACGGCGCGCTGCCCTCGTACGGGCCGCTGCGGCAGATGTACAACCAGGTCAGCCAGGAGGTCATCGACGTCCAGGAGGGCCGGCAGGGCGCCGACGTCGCGGCCAAGAAGATCATGCAGCTGCTGCAGGCGGACTTCGTGCCCCGGCCGATCGGGCTGCCCGACCCGGACGTCCGCTTCTACAACGGCACCCCCGCGGTCGCCGCCAAGACGCTGCGGTGGGCCCGCAACGACGCGCCGCCGGAGATCGGCAAGCTCTTCGTCGAGGGGCTGACGCTCTTCATCCGGCACCGGCTGTCCCGCCAGGAATACAACCTCGGCGAGGAGCTCAAGCACGCCATCGCCCGCCGGCCGCGGCTGGGCCGGCGGCTGCGCGTCCCCGGTCCGCGCTGACCGCCGGGTCCCCACCTCGTCACCGTGCCCCGTCCTGGAGGACCGATGAGCACTGCTTCCGACCGGACCTACGACGTCGCCATCCTCGGCTCCGGCCTCGGCGGCTCGATGCTCGGGGCCGTGCTGGCCCGGCACGGCGCCCGGGTGCTGCTGCTGGACGCCGAGTCGCACCCGCGCTTCGCGCACGGTGAGGTGCCCACGCCGCGGTCGATGGTGGCGCTGCGCAGCGTCGCCGAGCGGTACGGGGTGCCCGAGCTGAAGACGCTGACCTCGTTCGAGAACCTCAGCCGGATCCTCGGCCCGCAGTTCGGCATCCAGCGGCACTGGGGCTTCCTCCGGCACCGGGAGGGGGAGCGGCAGGACCCGCGCGAGGTGACCCAGTCGGTGACCCCGGCGCTGATGCACACCGCCGCGCACCTCTACCGGCAGGAGACGGACTCGCACGTCTACCACACGGCGGTCCGGTACGGCTGCACGACGCGGCAGGGCTTCCGGGTGGCCGGCCTGGAGCTGGCCGGCGACGGGGTCACCGTGGCCGGCCAGGACGGCACCGAGTACAAGGCGCGCTACCTGGTCGACGCGAGCGGCCGGCGGTCGCCGCTGGCCGAGAAGCTCGGCCTGCGGGACGGGCCGTCGCCGCTGCGGCACCGGTCCCGGATGATCTCCAGCCACCTGATCGGGGTCCGCCCCACCGACGGCGTGCTGGCCCCCCGCGGCCCCCGGGACCTGCCGCCGGTGCCGTGGCACCAGGGCAGCGTGCACCACCTCTTCGACGGCGGCTGGGTGTGGGTGACCCCGTTCGACAACACCCCGCGCTCCCGCAACCCGCTGTGCAGCGTCGGGCTGGTGCTCGACCCGGCGAAGCACCCGGCCACCGGGCGGCCCGGCGCCGACGAGGTGGCCGCCGTCACCGCCCGCTTCCCGGACATCGCCCGGCAGCTGGACGGCGCCGCCCCGTTCCGCGAGTGGGAGGTGGTGGAGGAGGTCCCGTACGCCTCCGGGCCGCTGGTCGGGGACCGCTGGTGCCTGCTCGGGGAGAGCGCCGGCTTCGTCGACCCGCTCTTCTCCCGCAGCCTGTCCGACACCACCGAGGCGGTGAACGCGCTGGCCTGGCGGCTGATCCGGGCCATCGGCGACGACGACTTCTCGGCCGACCGGTTCGACTACGTGCAGCGGCTGCAGCACGGCCTGCTCACCTTCGACGACGACCTGGTCCGCTCGGCGTACGCGTCCTTCGACGACTACGACCTGTGGAACGCGGTGTTCCGGATCTGGGCCTGGGGCTCGGGCAGCGGCAGCTTCCGGCTGCAGTCGGCGCTCACCCGGTTCGTCGCCGACGGCAAGGACGAGCACTTCCGGGCGCTGGAGGACGTGCCGCACGTCGGCTTCTGCTGGCCGGACCACGACGGCTTCAAGGCGCTCTTCGACGACATGGTGGCCCGCTGCGAGGCGCACCGGGCCGGCACGCTGACCGGGCGGGAGGCGGCCCGGGAGCTGTTCGGGATGCTGGACGCGGCCGACTTCGTGCCCAAGCACCTCGGCTTCGCCGAGCGGGACGAGCGCTTCCTCAACCCGACCCCGAAGAAGATCATCCGGTCCCTGCGGTGGGCCCGCACCGGCGCCGACCCGCAGGTCCGGCAGCTGCTGGTCGGCAACGTCCAGCACGCGGTCGGCTCCCGGCTGCGCGGCCGGAGGATCTTCTGATGGGTGAGCTGCGGGCCCCCGGGCCGGTCGGGGCGGCGGACTCCCGCACCGTCGGCACCATGCGGCTGGTCGCCGAGATGGCCCGCGGCCGGATCGGGCGCCGGCCCGGCATCCCGTACACCACCGAGCTGGACGTGCCCGCGCCGGCCGCGTTCGGCGACGAGTTCCGCCGGGTGATGAGCGCCTTCCCCAGCGGGGTGTCGGTGGTCACCGCCCGGGACGAGGAGGGCCGGCCGCGCGGGCTGACCTGCAGCTCGCTGTGCAGCCTGTCGATGGACCCGCCGATGATGCTGGCCTGCGTCAACCGCCGCAACGGCAGCCTGGCCGCGATCCGGGCCAGCGGCGGCTTCGCCGTCAACCTGCTGCGGGCCGGGCGCAGCGCGGTGTCGGCCGAGTTCGCGTCCCCGTCGGCGGACAAGTTCTCCCGGGTGCGGTGGCGGCCCAGCCCGCGCACCGGACTGCCCTGGCTGCTGGACGACTCGCTCGCCTTCGTGGACTGCTGGCTGGTGGCCGACCTGGCCGCCGGCTCGCACACGATCCTGATCGGCCTGGTGGTGGACGGCCGGGACGTGCCGGAGACCGCGACCGGCGACGAAGCGGCCGAGGACCGGCCGCTGGTGCACTGGCGCCGGGGCTACCACGGCTTCTCCCAGGCCGCGGACTGACCGGAACGGAGGGACGACGGTGGCCTACGACGAGCACGGCACCCGGGCGGTGGTGCTGGGGGGCAGCCTCGCCGGCCTGTTCGCCGCGGCGGCGCTGGCCCGGCACGTCGACCGGGTCGTGCTCGTCGAGCGGGACCGGCTGCCGCTGGAGCCGCAGTGGCGGCGCGGCGTGCCGCAGGCCCGGCACGCGCACAACCTGATGACCGGCGGCCACCAGGCGATGTCCCGGCTGCTGCCCGGCATCCGGGACGAGCTGGTCGCCGCCGGGGCGGTGTCGGTCCGGATGCCGGAGGACATGCTGCTGCTCACCGCGGGCGGCTGGATGCCGCGCTTCCCGACCCCGCTGGAGATGCTCACCTCCTCCCGCGAGCTGATCGACGCGGTGGTGCTGCGCCGGGTCCGCCGGGACCGCCGGATCGAGATCCACGAGCGCACCGAGGCCGTCGACCTCGTCCCCGGACCGGACGGCGGGGTGCGCGGGGTGCGGGTCCGGTCCCGGGAGGCCGGCTGCAGCAGCGGCTGGTCCCCGGTCCGGGAGCTGCCGGCCGACCTGGTGGTGGACGCGACCGGCCGGACCTCGCGGGCGGCGGAGTGGCTGCAGGCGCTCGGCTACGAGCCGCCCGAGGACCAGGTCGTGGACGCCCGCACCGCGTACGCGACCTGCGTCTTCGCCCCGCCGATCGGGCACAGCGCGGACTGGCGCTGCATGCTCCTGCAGCCGGCGCCGGACGCGCCCCGGCAGGGGATCATCAACCTCATCGAGGGCGGCCGGTGGATGGTGTCGCTGTCCGCGCTGGGCGGGGTCCGGCCGCCGACCGACCCCGAGGGCTTCCTGGAGTACGCCCGGACGCTGCGCTCCCCGCTGATGTGGCAGGCGCTGCGCGACGCCCGGCCGCTGACCGCGATCTCCCGGTCCGGCCGCACCGAGAACCGGCGGCGGTTCTTCGAGCGGCTGCGCCGGTGGCCGGACGGCTACCTCGTGCTCGGCGACGCGGTGTGCGCGCTGAACCCGTCGTACGGGCAGGGCATGTCGGTGGCCGCGCAGACCGCGACCGCGCTGGACGAGGCGCTGACCGCGGCCGGCACCGTGCGCGGCGCCGCGGCCGGGCTGCGCCGGGTGGTGGCCCGGGCGGTCGACCCGGCCTGGCAGATCGCCACCAACGCCGACCTCGCCTACCCGTGGGCGCCCGGCGACAACGACCTGCGCACCCGGGTCGCGATCCGCTACCTCTACCGGATCCTCGCGGTCTGCCCGACCAGCGAGGCCGCCTCCCGGGTGCTGCTGGACATGAACCAGATGGTCGCCCCGCCCACCGCGGTCTTCCGGCCGCGGGTCGTCGCGGCCGCGCTGCGCGGGCCGCGCCGGGCTCCGGCCGGGCCGCCGCTGCGCGGGCCCCGGTCGGGCCGGCAGCCGGTGCCGGCCGGCGAACCCGCCTCCCCCTGAACTCCCCGACGCCAGGAGGTCCCCCGTGACTGCGCAACCCACCGCCCCGGCCACCGCCCCGGCCGCCCCCGCCGCCGCGGCCGACCCGGCCGGCGTGCCGGTGACGATCCCGGTGGCGCTGTCCGTCGGCGGCGCGGTCGAGCACGAAGTGCACGCCGAGCTGTTCCGCCCGGACGGGCCGCTGCCGCGCACGGTGCAGCTGCTGGTGCCCGGCTTCACCTACGACCACCGCTACTGGACCGTGCCGGGGCCGTACCACTACGCCGCGGCGATGGTCCGGGCCGGCTACGCGGTGCTGGCGCTGGACCGGATCGGCACCGGGGCCAGCTCGCGGCCGGCCGCCCGGGAGGTCACCGCGGACAGCAACACCGCGGTGCTGCACCAGGTGGTGCAGGCCCTGCGCGCCGGCGCGGCCGGGCTGCCGGCCTTCGACCGGGTGGTCACCGTCGGCCACTCGTACGGCGCCGGCATCGTGCTGATGGAGGCGGCCCGGCACCACGACGTGGCCGCGGTGGTGGTCACCGGCATGCTGCACACCCAGGCGCCGCTGCACGCCCGGGCCCGGCAGATGTTCCACCAGGCCAACGACGACCCGCAGCTCGGCGGCGGGGACTACCCGGCGGACTACGCCACCCACCTGCCCGGCAAGCGGGCCCTGCTGCTGGAGGCGCCGGGCGGGGTGGACCCGGAGATCTCCGCGTACAACGAGGAGATCAAGTCCACCGCGACCATCGGGGAGGGCGACACGCTCGCCCAGACGTACGACCCGGCGCTGTCCCGGGCCGTGGACGTGCCGACGCTGGTCGTGGTCGGGGAGTCCGACCAGCTCTTCTCCGCCGGCGAGGACGGCCGGCCGGAGATCCAGCCGGCGCTGGACCGGGAGCGGGCCTGCTTCGCGCCGGCCGCCGAGCTGGAGCTCGCGGTCGTCGCCGGCAGCGGGCACGCGCTCACCATCCACCGCACCGCCCCGGACTTCTTCGCGGTGGTCCGGGACTGGGCGGACCGCCGGCTGGGCGGTCCGGCCGGGGCATGACGGTCGACGCCCGCGAGCGGGCCGCGGCGGCCGACCGCGAGCGGGCCGCGGCGGTCGACCGGCGCGGCCCGGCCGGCGGCCGCATGCTGGCCGTGTACGTCGGCCTGGTGGCCGTGCCGGCCACGCTGGCGGTCGTCCTGCTCGTGGTCAACGCCGGCCGCGGCGACGGCGGCGGCGCGGTGCCCGGCGCCCACGGCGCCGACCATCCGCTGGCCCGGCTGCTGCTGGCGGTCGCGGTGGTGGTGGCGGCCTGCAAGCTGGCCGGCCGGGCGGTGGCCCGGCTGGGTCAGCCCGCCGTGATCGGCGAGATCCTCAGTGGCATCGTGCTCGGCCCGTCGGTGCTCGGCGCGCTCGCCCCCGGGGTCGCCGACGCCCTGGTGCCGCCGTCCACGCTGCCGCAGATCGGGGTGCTGGCGCAGATCGGCGTGGTGCTCTACGTCTTCCTGGCCGGCACCGAGGTGGACGGCGCGATGCTGCGCGGCAACGGCCGGCTGGCGCTGGTGGTCAGCCACGTCAGCATCGCGCTGCCGTTCCTGCTCGGGGTGCTGCTGGCGCTGGCCGCGTACGGGCGGCTGGCGCCGGCCGGCGTCGGCTTCCTGCCGTTCGCGCTCTTCCTCGGGGTCTCGATGAGCATCACCGCGCTGCCGGTGATGGCGCGGATCCTGCAGGACATCGGCATGCTGCGCAGCGAGATCGGCACGCTCGCGCTCACCTGCGCGCTGATCGGCGACGCGACCGCGTGGTGCCTGCTCGCGCTGGTGGTGGCGCTGGTGGTGTCGAGCTCGGTGCTGGGCGTGCTGTGGACCGTCCTGCTGGCCGCCGTCTTCGCCGCGCTGCTGCTCGGCGTGGTGCGCCCGGCGCTGGTCCGGCTGGAGCGGACCGGGCGGCTGCCGCGGCCGGCGGTGGCGGTGCCGATGGTGCTGGTCGCGGTGTTCGCGGCCGCCTCGGCCACCGAGTGGATCGGGGTGCACGCGATCTTCGGGGCGTTCCTGCTCGGGCTGGTCTTCCCGACCGGGAACGAGATGGTCCGCAAGGTGCGGGACGCCTTCCAGGGCCTGACCGGGTTGCTGCTGCTCCCGCTCTTCTTCGCCTCCACCGGGCTGAAGACCGAGATCGGGCTGCTCGGCGCGGACCCGGTGCTGTGGCTGTGGTGCCTGCTGGCGCTGGTGCTCGCCGTCGCCGGCAAGCTGGGCGGCGCGCTGCTGGCCGCCCGCTCGGTCGGCACCGCCTGGGGGCCGGCCGTGCAGATCGGCGTGCTGATGAACTGCCGCGGCCTGACCGAGCTCATCGTCCTCGACATCGGGCTGCAGCTGGGCGTGATCGGCCCGGAGCTGTTCACCATGCTGGTGATCATGGCGCTGGTGTCGACCGCGATGGCCGCCCCGCTGGCGAAGCGGGTGGCGGTGACCAGGGTGGCGCCGGCCGCGGTGGCCGGCTGACGGAGAGGAACAGCCGACATGGGTAGCGCGACCAGCACGACCGAGGGCACCGGCCGGCCGGGCGGCGGCACGGACGGCCCGGACGCCACCGGGCAGGCCGTGCTGGCCGCGACGCTCGAGCTGTGCCGGGTGCAGCCGCCGGTCCGGATCGACCTGGCCGCCATCGCCGGCCGGGCCGGGGTGGCCGAGGCCGACGTGCTGGCCCGCTGGCCGTCCGCCGAGGCGGTGCTGCTGGACGCGCTCAAGGGCGAGGTGGCACCCGCGCTGGTCTTCCCGGACACCGGCGACTTCGCCGCCGACCTGCGGGCCCAGCTGGTCGCCATCGCCGGCGTGTTCGCCGACCCGGCGGTCGGGCCGCGGCTGGTCGCGCTGGCCGGCGCGGCCGGCCGGGACCCGGTCATCGCCCGGGCCTTCGCCGAGCGGGTCTTCAAGCCCAACCGGATGCTGTCCCGGCGCCGCTTCGAGCAGGCCCGGGCGGCCGGCCAGCTGCGCCCCGAGGTGGACGTGGACGCCGGCATCGACCTCGCCTTCGGGCCGCTGTGGTTCCGGCTCCTGCTGGGCACCGCGCCGCTGTCCGCGGACTACGCGGCCGCGGTCGCCGAGCTCGCCCTGGCCGGGCTGGCGCCGGCCCGCTGAGCCGTTCGCGGGGGTATGTCCACCGCCGTATCAACCGAGCGTCAATGATTCGTCACCCAAACGGGCAGTAATTGGAGCCGTATGTCCCTTTAACCCGCATGGCGGTTCCTCCTGTCCGGTTCGCCTGTTTACGATCTCCGCGGCGTAGCACCCGGCGGTGTCGGGGGTGGGCACGCCCAAGTGGAGGCACTCATGCACGCGGTGGTCCGCGAGGTGACACCGGCGCCCGTCCGGGCAGCGGTGCAGAGACGGGGCGTCTCGCAGGTTCCCACTCCGCTGCTCGGGCGGGAGGTGGAGCTGGCCGCGCTGCGCGCGGAGCTCACCGACCCCCAGGTGCGGCTGCTGACGGTCACCGGACCGGTCGGCGCGGGGAAGAGCAGGCTGGCGGTGGCGGCCGCGGAGTGCCTGCTCGCCGAGACCGGCGGCTCGGTGCACGTCATCGACCTGGGGGCGGCGGCCGACACCGGCCCGGTGCTGGAGCTGCCCCGGGCGGCGCTGGCGTCCCGCCGGTCCGCCGAGGGCACCGACCCGTTCGGGCGGCTCGACCTGGCCGACCCGGCCGACGAGACCGACGTCGACGACCCGGTGCTGCTCGTGCTGGACAACTGCGACCCGGTGGTGGACGGGCTCGCCGGCGAGATCGCCGGCCTGCTCGCCGCCGACCCGACGCTCAAGGTGCTGGCGACCAGCCGGGAGCCGCTGCGGGTCTACGGGGAGCGCCGCTTCGCGGTCAGCCCGCTGCCGCTGCCGGCGCCCGGGCTGCCCACCGCGGCGCTGGAGCAGGTGCCGGCGGTCGCGCTGTTCGTGCAGCGGGCCCGGGCGGCGTCCCCCGGCTTCGCGCTGAGCGAGGACAACGGCGACGCGGTGGCCGAGATCTGCCGGCAGCTGGACGGGCTGCCGCTGGGGATCGAGCTGGCCGCCGCCCGGGTCCGGCTCTTCCAGCCCCGGGCGCTGCTGCAGCGGCTGACCGAGAGCCTGGACGTGCTGGAGGCGCGGTCGGCGGACACGCTGTCCCGGCACTGCTCGATGCGGGCCGCGATCGAGGCCAGCTACCTGCGGCTCGGCCCGGAGGAGCAGGCCGTGGTGCGCCGGCTCGCGGTCTTCCCCGGCGGCTTCGGCCTGCAGGCGGTCGAGGCCGTGGTCGGGCCGACCGCGGCGCCGGTGCACCGGCTGCTGGAGACGCTGCTGGACGTCAGCCTGCTCACCGCGCGGGAGACCTGCGACGGGGAGCCCCAGTTCCGGCTGCTGCGCACGGTCCGCGCGATCGCCCACGAGCGGCTGCGCCGGTCCGGCGAGCTGGCCGACTGCCAGCGCCGGCAGGCCGACTACGTCCAGGCGATCGCCGAGCGGGCGTCCGCGGCGCTGTCCGGCGCCCGGCAGCGGCCGTTCCTGGCCTCGCTGACCGCGGAGCGGGAGACCATCGCCCAGGTGGTCCGCTGGCTGCTGCGGGACGGCGACGGCCCGGCCGCGGTCACCCTGCTCGGCCAGCTGCTGCGCTACTGGGTGATGCAGGGCCAGGTCGCCGAGGCCCGGCGCTGGGTGGCGGAGGCGGTGGCGGCCTGCGAGGCGGCCGACGACCTGCCGGCCACCGCGGCCGCGCAGCGGCTGTCCGGCATCCTCGCCGCCGTCCAGGGCGAGCTGGACGTGGCCGTCGCGGCGCTGCGCCGGGCCGTCGAGCTGCACCGGGTGCTCCGCGACGACGCCGGGCTGGCCGACTCGCTGGCCCACCTCGGGCTGGTGGCGACCCGGGCCGGCGACACCGGGACCGCCCGGGTGGCGCTGCAGGAGGCGCTGCTGCTGGCCAACCGCCGCGGCGACCGGGCCACCCAGGCGCTGGCGCTGATGCACACCGCGGCCGCGCTGGCCACCGACGGCGACCCGATCGGCGCCACCGCCCGGGCCAGCCAGGCGGCCCGGTTGTTCTCCGAGATGGGCGACCGCCGGGAGCTGGCCCGGACCCGGTCGCTGCTGGCCCGGGTCGCGGCCGAGCGGGCCGAGCCCGACCGGGCCGCGGACCTGGCCCGGTCCGCGCTGCGGGTGCAGTGGGAGATCGGCGACCGGGCCGAGCTGCCGACCACCCTCGAGGTCGTCGCCGACCTGCTGTCCACCGCCGGCGGGGCCCAGCCGCAGGCCGCGGTGCTGCTCGGCGCCGCCGCCGGGCTGCGCGAGCTGGCCCAGGTGCACCCGTCGCCGGCCGAGCGGGCCGCGACCGAGCGCACCAACCACCGGCTGCGCGGCCGGCTCGGCGCCACCGTGGTCGCCGAGGCCACCGCGCAGGGCCGGCGGGCCAGCCTGCCCGAGGTGGTGGAGAAGGCGCTGCACTGCCGGATGCCGGCGCCCGGCGCCGCGTCCCGGCAGGCGGCCGGGACCGCCCCGCTGACCCCGCGCGAGCAGGAGGTGGCGGCGCTGATCTCCCGCGGGCTGACCAACCGGCAGATCGCCCGCCGGCTGGGCATCGCGGAGTGGACGGCGGTCAACCACGTGCGGCACATCATGCGCAAGCTGGACTGCCCGTCCCGGATCCACGTCGCCCAACTCATGGCCCGGCACGGGTAGCTCCTCCGGGACCGACCCCCGCACCCCCGGCGCGCTCGCCGGGTGGTGATCACGTTTGCGCGGTGGGTCGGCGGAAGCGGGTCTTTGGGGCGGCGTGTCGGGACGAGGACACGCGCAAAGGTGATCGGCCCCGGGCGGGGAGACCGTGAGCGCGCGGGTGGCGACGCACGGCTTACACTGTGGATGTCAGCTCGTGAACGCGTTCACAATCAGAGGGACGTCATGGTGGCCGAGATCGATGCGGACGTCGTGGTCGTGGGCGCCGGCCCCGCCGGCTCGACCGCGGCCTACTACCTGGCGCAGGCCGGCCTCGACGCGCTCGTGCTGGAGAAGACCAGCTTCCCCCGGGAAAAGGTGTGCGGCGACGGGCTCACCCCGCGCGCCGTGCACAGCCTGGTCGCGATGGGCGTGCCCACTCTGGAGAGCGACGGCTGGATCCGCAACAAGGGGCTGCGGGTGCTCGGCGGCGGCCACCGGCTGGAGCTGCCCTGGCCGGACCTGGCCAGCTGGCCGGACTACGGGCTGGTCCGCCCCCGGCTGGACTTCGACGAGGTGCTGATCCGGCACGCCGAGAAGGCCGGCGCCCGGCTGCACGAGCAGACCACGGTGACCGAGCCGCTGCTGGACGAGCGGTCCGGCCGGGTGCTCGGGGTGCGCGCCCGCACCCCGGAGGGCCCGCGCGACTTCCGGGCCCCGCTGGTGCTCGCCGCGGACGGCGTGTCCGGCCGGCTCGGGCTCGCGCTCGGCCTGGCCAAGCGGGACGACCGGCCGATGGGGGTGGCGGTCCGGCGTTACTACACCAGCCCGCGCACCCACGACGACCACCTGGAGTCGTGGCTCGAGCTGTGGGACGCCCGCCCGGACGGCACCCGCCGCCAGCTGCCCGGCTACGGCTGGATCTTCGGCGTCGGCGACGGCACCTCCAACGTCGGGCTCGGCATCCTCAACTCGTCCGCCGCGTTCCAGAGCGTGGACTACCGCAAGCTGCTGTCCAGCTGGCTCGGCGGCCTGCCCGAGGAGTGGGGCTTCGTCGAGCCCAACGCGACCGGCCCCGCGCGCGGCGGCGGCCTGCCGATGGGCTTCAACCGCACCCCGCACTACACCCGCGGGCTGCTGCTGGCCGGCGACTCGGCCGGCGCGGTCAACCCGTTCAACGGCGAGGGCATCGCGTACGCGATGGAGACCGGCCGGATCGCCGCCGACCACGTGGTCCAGGCGCTGGCGCGGCCGGCCGGACCGCTGCGGGAGCGGGCCCTGGCGGCGTACCCGCAGACGTTGAAGGCCGAGTACGGCGGGTATTACCGGCTCGGTGGGATCTTCGTGAAGCTGATCGGCAATCCGCACGTCATGCGCATCGCGACGCAGTACGGCCTGCCCCACCCGCTGCTGATGCGCTTCGTGCTCAAGCTCCTGGCAAACCTGACCGATACCCGCGGTGGGGACGCGCTCGACCGGGTCATCACCGCGCTGACCAGGCTCGCCCCCGCCGTCTGAACTGTCCGACCCAGTCCGTACCCTGCAACCGCCCAAGAAGGAGGGAGGACGCGGATGCTCTCGCCCTACGTCCCGATCGTCGTGTTGTTCGCGCTGGCGGCGGCGTTCGCGGTCTTCTCGGTGACGGTCGCCCCGTACGTGGGGCCGCGGCGGTACAACCGCGCGAAGCTCGACGCCTACGAATGTGGCATCGAGCCGACGCCGCAGCAGGTCGGCGGGGGGCGTTTCCCGGTCAAGTTCTACCTGACCGCGATGCTCTTCATCGTCTTCGACATCGAGATCATCTTCCTCTACCCCTGGGCCGTGGCCAGCAAGAACCTGGGCCTGCTCGGGCTGATCGAGATCGTCCTGTTCATCGTGACCGTGTTCATCGCGTACGCCTATGTCTGGCGACGCGGTGGTCTGGACTGGGACTAGACCCCGAGGAGGCTGGCAATGGGTCTGGAAGAGAAGGTGCCGAGCGGGCTCCTGCTGACCAACGTGGAGAAGCTGGTCAACTGGAGCCGACGGTCTTCGCTGTGGCCGGCGTCGTTCGGCCTGGCCTGCTGCGCGATCGAGATGATGGCATCCGGCGCGCCGCGGTTCGACCTGGCCCGGTTCGGCATGGAGGTGTTCCGGGCGTCGCCCCGGCAGGCCGACCTGATGATCGTCGCCGGCCGGGTGAGCCAGAAGATGGCGCCCGTCCTGCGGCAGATCTACGACCAGATGCCGGAGCCGAAGTGGGTGCTCGCCATGGGCGTGTGCGCCAGCTCGGGCGGCATGTTCAACAACTACGCGATCGTCCAGGGCGTGGACCACATCGTCCCGGTGGACATGTATCTGCCGGGCTGCCCGCCGCGGCCGGAGATGCTCATCGACGCGCTGCTCAAGATCCACGAGCAGATCAAGCACGAGCCGCTCGGCCCGCGCCGGATCAAGGCGCTCGGCGGCGTGCCGCAGCCGGAGCTGGTCGCCTCGTCGGTGAAGTACGGGAAGTGACATGACCGACCCGAACAGTGGCCCGGACAGCGCCGGCTCCCTGCCCGACCAGCGCCGCCCGGCGCCCGGGGAGGCGGCACCGGGCGTGGTCGAGCGCGGCTCCTTCGGCGCGCACGGCTCCGGCGACACCTCCGGCTTCGGCGGCCTGGTCCGCCGGCAGTGGGCGGCGCCGCCGGCCGAGCGTCCGTACGGGGCGCCCTTCGACGAGGTGGCGGACGCGCTGGAGGCGGCCTACCCGGCCTTCGACGACGCGGTGACCAAGGTGGTGGTCGACCGCGGCGAGCTGACCTACCACGTGCAGCGCGACCACCTGGTCGACTTCTGCCGGACGCTGCGGGACGACCCGGCGCTGCGCTTCGAGCTGCTCTCCGCGGTGTCCGGGGTGGACTACCTCGGCACCCCCGACCGGCTGCACTCGGTCTACCACCTGACCTCGATGACCTACCGGCGGCGGCTGCGGGTGGAGGTGTCCACCACCGTCGAGGACCCGCACGTGCCGTCGGTGACCAGCGTCTACCCGACCGCCGACTGGCAGGAGCGGGAGGCGTACGACATGGTCGGGATCGTCTACGACGGCCATCCCGCGCTGACCCGGATCCTCATGCCGGACGACTGGGAGGGCCACCCGCAGCGCAAGGACTACCCGCTCGGTGGCGTCCCGGTGGAGTACAAGGGCGCCACGATCCCCCCGCCGGACGAGAGGCGGTCGTACTCATGAGCACGTCCACCGACGACACCCTCTTCACCGACGGCGGCGCGGCGGCCCGGGAGACCACCGAGGGCCGGGTCTACACCGTCACCGGCGGCGACTTCCGGGACGGCTTCGCCGGGGGCGACCCCATCGAGGGCGAGCGCATGGTCCTCAACATGGGGCCGCAGCACCCGTCCACGCACGGCGTGCTCCGGCTGGTGCTGGAGCTGGAGGGCGAGACCGTCACCCAGTGCCGGCTGGTGATCGGCTACCTGCACACCGGCATCGAGAAAAACGTCGAGTTCCGCACCTGGACGCAGGCGGTCACCTTCCTGACCCGCAGCGACTACCTGGCCCCGATCTTCCACGAGACGGGCTACTGCCTGGCCGTGGAGAAGCTGCTCGGCATCGAGGCGCCGGAGCGGGCCACGATGCTGCGGGTGCTGCTGATGGAGATCAACCGGATCTCCTCGCACTGGGTGTGGTTCGCCACCGGCGGCATGGAGCTCGGCGCGCTCACCGCGATGACCAACGGCTTCCGGGCCCGCGAGTGGTGCCTGGACGTGCTGGAGCTGATCACCGGCCTCCGGATGAACCATGCGTACGTCCGCCCCGGCGGCGTCGCGCAGGACCTCCCGCCCGGCGCGATGGAGGAGCTGCGGTCCTGGCTCGGCAAGATGCAGCGGGAGATCGACGACCTGGAGAAGCTGCTCACCGGGCAGCCGATCTGGCAGCGCCGGATGAAGGGCGTCGGCCACATCGACGTCCCCGGCTGCATCGCCCTCGGCGTCACCGGTCCGCTGCTGCGGTCGTCCGGGCTGCCCTGGGACCTGCGCAAGACCGAGCCGTACTGCGGGTACGAGACCTACGACTTCGAGGTGCCGACCTCGGACCTCGGCGACTCCTGGGCGCGCTACCTGGTGCGCGTGGAGGAGATGCGCCAGTCGCTGAAGATCGTGGCCCAGGTGCTGGACCGGCTGGAGCCGGGCCCGATCATGGTGGCCGACCGCAAGATCGCCTGGCCGGCGCAGCTCGCGCTCGGCCCGGACGGCCTGGGCAACTCGCTGGACCACGTGAAGAAGATCATGGGCCAGTCGATGGAGTCGCTGATCCACCACTTCAAGCTCGTCACCGAGGGCTTCCGGGTGCCGCCGGGCCAGGTGTACGTGCCGGTGGAGTCGCCGCGCGGCGAGCTGGGCTACCACGTCGTCTCCGACGGCGGGACCCGGCCGTTCCGGGTGCACGTCCGGGAGCCCTCCTTCGTCAACCTCCAGTGCGTCCCGGCCCTGGCCGAGGGCGGCTTGATTGCGGACGTGATCACCTCGATCGCGTCGGTGGACCCGCTCATGGGTGGAGTGGACAGGTAGCCGATGCCGCTGACCGACCAGACCCGCGTCCTCGCGAAGGAGATCGTGGCCCGCTATCCGCGGCCGCGGTCCGCGTTGCTGCCGATGCTGCACCTGGTGCAGTCGGAGGACGGCTACGTCTCGCCCGAGGGGGTCCGCTTCTGCGCCGAGGAGCTCGGGCTGACCAAGGCCGAGGTCGGCGCGGTCGCCACCTTCTACACCATGTACAAGCGGCGGCCCGCCGGGGACTACCTGGTCAGCGTCTGTACCAACACGCTCTGCGACGTGCTGGGCGGGGAGGAGATCTACCGGGCGCTGTCCGAGCACCTCGGCGTCGGGCACGACGAGACGACGGCGGACGGCCGGATCACGCTGGAGCACGCCGAGTGCCTGGCGGCGTGCGACTACGCGCCGGTGGTGACGGTCAACTACGAGTTCTTCGACCAGCAGTCGCGGGAGTCGGCGCTCGGGCTGGTCGGCGAGCTGGAGGCCGGCGGGCAGCCGATGCCCAGCCGGGGCGCGCCGCTGTGCACGTTCAAGGAGATCAGCCGGCAGCTGGCCGGTTTCATCGACGACCGGCCCGGCGCGCTGGACGCCGGCCCGGCCGGTGAGCCGACCCTGATCGGCAACCGGCTGGCCGTGCAGCGGGGCGAGACCGCCCCGGCGTACGGGGACCCGACCCCGCTGGACGGCGACAAGCGGGCTGCTCCGGCTCCGGCCGGGACCGCGCCGGCCGGCTCGGCGGCGGATGCCGGCGCGCCGGCGGCCGCGGCTCCGGATGCGGGCGAGCGGTCGACGACGGCGGAGTCGGGCGAGCGGGCCACGGGCCCGGCGTCCGGCACGGGCACCGCGGCCGAGCGGTCCGCGGCGGCCGGCACCGCCGGCTACGGCGGCCAGCCGGACGAGCCGTCCAGCGGCAGCGGCGAGGGCGGCACCGGCGGCCTGGACACCTCGGCCTCCGACCCGGACTCGAGCCCCGGCTCGGGCGTGACCCACGAAGCGGACAGCGCCAAGGCCGACTCGCCCCAGCCTGCCGCCACCGGCGGCGACCCCGGCTCCGGCCCGGCGACCCCGGCGGCGGCCGAGCCGGCCGCCACGGCCACCACCGACGCCGGCACCGATCCCTGCCGGCACCGATGCCGGCACCGCGGGGCCACCGGCCGGCGACACCCCACCCGGCCGCCCCGGCCCGGACCGGCCCCGGCCGACCAACCGCGGCCGCAAGACCCCCCGAAGGGAGGGCTGAGGCATGCCCCTGACCCCGGTCCTCACGAAGCGCTGGCTGTCGCCCAAGTCCTGGACCCTGGAGACGTACGAGAAGCTCGAGGGCTACCAGGGCCTGCGCAAGGCGCTCGGCATGCACCCGGACGAGATCATCCAGCTGGTCAAGGACTCCGGCCTGCGCGGCCGCGGCGGTGCCGGCTTCCCCACGGGCATGAAGTGGGGGTTCATCCCGCAAAACGATGGAAAACCGCATTACGTCGTGGTCAACGCGGACGAGGGCGAGCCCGGCACCTGCCGGGACGCGCCGCTGATGATGGCCGACCCGCACTCGCTGATCGAGGGCATCGTCATCGCGTCGTACGCGGTGCGCTGCAACACCGCGTTCATCTACCTGCGCGGCGAGCTGGTGCACTGCCTGCGCCGGCTGCAGCACGCGGTCCGCGAGGCGTACGAGGCCGGCTACCTCGGGAAAAACATCCTGAAGTCCGGCTTCGACCTGGAGCTGGTCGTGCACTGCGGCGCCGGGGCGTACATCTGCGGCGAGGAGACGGCCCTGCTCGACTCGCTGGAGGGCTACCGCGGCCAGCCCCGGCTGAAGCCGCCGTTCCCGGCCACGCACGGGCTCTACGCGTCGCCGACGGTGGTCAACAACGTCGGCACGCTGGCCAGCGTGCCGGCGATCGTGCTCGGCGGCGCCGGCTGGTGGAAGGCGATGGGCCCGGAGAAGTCGCCGGGCACCTCGATCTTCTCGCTGTCCGGCCGGGTCGTCCGCCCGGGGCAGTACGAGGCGCCGATGGGCACCACCCTGCGCGAGCTGCTGGACATGGCCGGCGGCATCCGGCCCGGCCACGAGCTGAAGTTCTGGACCCCGGGCGGCTCCTCCACGCCGCTGTTCACGGCCGAGCACCTGGACGTGCCGCTGGACTTCGACGAGGTGGCCAAGGCCGGCTCGATGAACGGGACCAGCGCGCTGCAGATCTTCGACGACTCCGACAGCGTGGTCTACGCGGTCTACAAGTGGACCACCTTCTACGCGCACGAGTCCTGCGGCAAGTGCACACCCTGCCGCGAGGGGACGTACTGGATGGTCCAGATCCTGGGCCGGATCCTGGCCGGCGAGGGCACCACCGAGGACCTGGACACCCTGCTGGACACCTGCGACAACATCCTGGGCCGGTCGTTCTGCGCGCTCGGCGACGGGGCGACCAGCCCGATCACCTCCGCCCTGCAGTACTTCCGGTCGGAGTTCGAGGACTACATCTCCGGCCGCATCCCGCCCCGGCTGCGGTCGGCCGAGCTCGCTGGAGCGCACTGACATGACGCTGGCGCCCGACCGTCCGGCCCAGCCGGAGCAGCTGGAGCTGGTCTCCGTCACGGTGGACGGCTTCGAGCTGCGGGTGCCCAAGGGCACCCTGATCATCCGTGCCGCCGAGCAGCTCGGCGTGCAGATCCCGCGCTTCTGCGACCACCCGCTGCTCGACCCGATCGGCGCCTGCCGGCAGTGCCTGGTCGAGGTGGAGGGCCAGCGCAAGCCGGTGGCCTCCTGCACCACCACGGTCGCCGACGGCATGGTGATCAAGACCCAGCTGTCCTCCCCGGTGGCCGACAAGGCGCAGCAGGGCACCATGGAGCTGCTGCTGATCAACCACCCGCTGGACTGCCCGGTCTGCGACAAGGGCGGCGAGTGCCCGCTGCAAAACCAGGCGCTCAGCAACGGGCGGGCCGACTCCCGCTTCCGGGACGTCAAGCGGACCTACCCGAAGCCCATCGCGATCTCCTCGCAGGTGCTGCTGGACCGGGAGCGGTGCGTGCTGTGCGCCCGCTGCACCCGCTTCTCCGAGCAGGTCGCCGGCGACCCGTTCATCGAGCTGTTCGAGCGGGGCGCGCTGGAGCAGGTCGGGGTGTACGAGGACGAGCCGTTCGAGTCCTACTTCTCCGGCAACACCGTGCAGATCTGCCCGGTCGGCGCGCTGACCAGCGCGGCGTACCGGTTCCGGGCCCGGCCGTTCGACCTGATGTCGACGCCGGGGGTGTGCGAGCACTGCGCCTCCGGCTGCGCGCTGCGCACCGACTGGCGGCGCGGCAAGGTGATGCGCCGGCTGGCCGCCGACGACCCGGCGGTCAACGAGGAGTGGAACTGCGACAAGGGCCGGTTCGCCTTCAGCTACGTCAACCAGACCGACCGGCTGACCGTCCCGCTGGTCCGGGACGAGCAGTCCGGCGCGCTGGTCGAGGCGTCCTGGACCGAGGCGCTGGAGCGGGCCGCGGAGGGGCTGCGCGAGGCGCGCGACTCCGGCGGCGTCGGCGTGCTGCCCGGCGGGCGGCTCACCCTCGAGGACGCGTACGCGTACGCCAAGTTCGCCCGGCTGGCGCTGGAGACCAACGACGTGGACGGCCGGGCCCGCCCGGTCGGCGCGGCGTCGGAGGAGCTGGACTTCCTGGCCGCCCGGGTGGCCGGGGTGGGGCCGGAGACCGGCGCGGTGACGTACGGGGAGCTGGAGGCGGCGCCGGCGGTGCTGCTGGTCGGCTTCGAGCCGGAGGAGGAGTCGCCGATCGTCTTCCTCCGGCTGCGCAAGGCCGCCCGCAAGCGCGGCCAGCGGCTGTTCGCGGTCGCGCCGTGGCTGACCGGCGGGGTGCGCAAGGCCTTCGGCACGCTGCTGGCGACCGTGCCGGGGGAGGAGCCGCGGGTGCTGCGCGCGCTCGCCGTCCCCGGCCGGGCCGGCGACGCGCCGGTCACCGCGCTGCCGGCCGACCCGCCGGCGCAGACGGTCGCCGGCGCGATGGCGGCCGGCCGGCCCGGTGCGGTCACCGAGGACGCGGTCCGCGCCGCCGCCGACGCGCTGCGGGTGCACGGCGCGGTGATCCTGGTCGGTGAGCGGGCGGCCGAGGTGCCCGGGCTGCTCACCGCCGCGGCCGGGCTGGCCACCGCGACCGGCGCCCGGCTGGCCTGGGTGCCGCGGCGGGCCGGCGAGCGGCCGGTGGTGGACGCGGGTGCGCTGCCGACGCTGCTGCCCGGCGGCCGCCGGGTCGCCGACGACGCCGCCCGCGGCGAGGTCGAGGCGGTCTGGGGCTCGCTGCTGCCGACCACGCCCGGCCGGGACGTGGCCGGCATCGTCGCCGCCGCGGCCGCCGGCGAGCTGTCCGCGCTGCTGGTCGGCGGCGTCGACCTCGACGACCTGCCGGACCCGCGGGCGGCGCACGCGGCGCTGGAGCGGGTCGGCTTCGTGGTCAGCCTGGAGATCCGCCGGTCCTCGGTGACCGAGCACGCCGACGTGGTGCTGCCGGTGGCTCCGGTGGTGGAGAAGGCCGGCACGTTCGTGGACTGGGAGGGCCGGTCGCGCCCGTTCGCGGAGACCCTGCGCAGCACCGGCGCGCTGACCGACAGCCGGGTGCTGCACGCGCTCGCCGACGAGCTGGACGTCGAGCTCGGGCTGCCGACGGTGGAGGCGATCCGGGCCGAGCTGGCCCGGGTGGGCACCACCCGCCGGCCCCGCTCGGCCGACCCGTCGGTGGCCGCGGCCGAGCCGGCGCGAGCCGGCCGCGGCCAGGCCGTGCTGGCGACCTGGCGGCAGCTGCTCGACCGCGGCTCGCTGCAGGACGGCGAGCCGCATCTGGCCGGCACGGCGAAGGACCCGGTGGCCGTGTTGTCCCCGGCCACCGCGGCCGAGCTGGGCGTGACCGACGGCGCCAAGGTGACCGTGCGGACCGGGCGGGGTGCGGTGACGCTGCCGGCCCGGCTGGCGCCGATGCCGGACGGCGTGGTGTGGGTGCCGGCCAACTCACCCGGCTCGGCGGTGCGGCCCACCCTCGGGGTCGGGGCCGGCGCCGTGGTGGAGATCAGCGGAGGTGCGGCGTGATGCTGGCAGCTGACCCGACGCTGGAGGACTTCGGCAACGACCCGTTCTGGCTGGTGCTGCTGAAGGTCGTCGCGGTCTTCGTCTTCCTGGTCGTGATGACCCTCTTCTCGATCGTCTTCGAGCGGAAGGTCGTCGCCCGCATGCAAAACCGGGTCGGCCCCAACCGGGTCGGCCCGCGGGGCTCGCTGCAGAGCCTGGCGGACGGGCTGAAGCTGGCCTTCAAGGAAGACATCATGCCGGCCCTCGCCGACAAGCCGGTCTTCTTCCTGGCCCCGATCCTGGCCACGGTGCCGGCCTTCCTCGCGTTCTCGGTGATCCCGTTCGGTCCGATGGTGTCGATCTTCGGCCACGAGACCCCGCTGCAGCTGACCGACCTGCCGGTCGGCGTGCTCATCGTCTTCGCCTGCAGCTCGCTGGGCATCTACGGCATCGTGCTGTCCGGCTGGGCGTCCGGGTCCAACTACCCGCTGCTCGGCGGGCTGCGCTCGGCCGCCCAGATGATCTCGTACGAGGTCGCGATGGGGCTCTCGCTGGTCGCGGTCTTCCTCTACGCCGGGACCATGTCGACCTCCGGCGTGGTCGCCGCGCAGGCCGGCGGCGGCACCTTCGAGCTGCTGGGCGCCACCTTCGACGCCCCGGCCTGGTATGCGGTGCTGCTGTTCCCGTCCTTCATCATCTACTCGATCGCCGTGGTCGGGGAGACCAACCGCGCGCCGTTCGACCTGCCGGAGGCCGAGTCCGAGCTCGTCGGCGGCTTCCACACCGAATACTCGTCGCTGAAGTTCGCGCTGTTCTTCCTGGCCGAGTACATCAACATGGTCACCGTCTCCGCGCTGGCGACCACGCTGTTCCTCGGTGGCTGGCGGGCGCCGTGGCCGATCACGGCCGTGTGGGAGGGCGCCAACTCCGGCTGGTGGCCGATCCTCTGGTTCTCCATCAAGGTGATCGGCGGCATCTTCTGGTTCGTCTGGCTGCGGGGCACCCTGCCGCGGATGCGGTACGACCAGTTCATGCAGTTCGGCTGGAAGGTGCTGGTGCCGGTCGGGCTGGGCTGGATCCTGGCGATCGGCACGTTCAGCGTGCTGCGCAGCGAGGGCCGCAGCGTCGGCGAGCTGCTGCTGGTCGTCGCGGTGGTCGGCCTGCTCGCGGTGCTCACCGTGGCGCTGTTCGAGGGACGCGGCCGGGCCGACGAGGACGACGACGAGGAAGCGGACGAGGCACGGCCGGCCGGCGTCGGCCGGGGCCGG
This sequence comes from uncultured Actinomycetota bacterium, assembly GCA_963849885.1. Taxonomy (GTDB): domain Bacteria; phylum Actinomycetota; class Actinomycetes; order Mycobacteriales; family CADCTP01; genus CADCTP01. The sequence continues at coordinate 284,805 of CAWKIV010000010.1, forward strand.
GCCGGCGACGGCCACACCGCCTTCCCGATCCCGCCGATGGACCTGGTGGTGCCGCCGTCACCGCGGCTGCGGGCCCGGGAGCCGGTGACGGTGCCCAGCGCACCCACCGGGGGCGGCTCCGACTCCGAGACGGACCCGACAGGGGAGACCCGCTGATGTTCGATGCGGTCAAGGGGTTCGGCCTGACCTTCGCGCAGATGTTCCGCAAGGTCGTGACCGACAAGTACCCCGAGGTCATGAAGCCGACCGCGCCGCGCTACCACGGGCGGCACGTGCTCAACCGGCACCCGGACGGGCTGGAGAAGTGCGTCGGCTGCGAGCTGTGCGCGTGGGCCTGCCCGGCGGACGCGATCTACGTGGAGGGCGGCGACAACACCGAGGAGGCGCGCTTCTCCCCGGGCGAGCGGTACGGCGCCGTTTACCAGATCAACTACCTGCGCTGTATCTTCTGCGGGCTGTGCATCGAGGCGTGCCCGACCCGGTCGCTGACGATGACCAACGAGTACGAGCTGGCCGACCGCAGCCGGCAGGACCTCATCTTCACGAAGGAGCAGCTGTTGGCCCCGCTGCTGCCCGGGATGGAGGCGCCGCCGCACCCGATGCGGCTGGGTGACTCCGACCAGGCCTACTACGTGGACGTGCCCTCCCGGGCCGCCAGCCGGGCCGCCGACTCCACCCCGGGCGGCCCGCAGCCGACGGTGCCCACGGCGGAGACGGCCCAGGCCGGGCTGCCGGTCAACACCGACCCGGACCCCGACAGCTTCGCCATGTCCGACCGGGACGGAAACCGGTGACCGGGACGCTCGCGGCGGCCGCGGAGCTGTCCACCGGGGAGACCGTCACCTTCTGGATCCTCGGCCCGGTCGCGCTGGCCGGCGCCTTCGGCACCGTGCTGGCCCGCAACGCGATCCACTCGGCGCTCTTCCTGGTGATGACGATGGCCTCGCTCGGGGCCTTCTACTTCGTCCAGGAGGCGCCGTTCCTCGGCGCGGTGCAGATCATCGTCTACACCGGCGCGATCATGATCCTCTTCCTGTTCGTGCTCATGCTGGTCGGCCGGGACTCCAGCGACTCGATCGTGGAGACGCTGCGCGGGCAGCGGGTGGCCGCCACCCTCTTCGGCATCGGCTTCGCCGGGCTGGCCGGCGGCGGCATCTACCGGGCCCTGGACGAGACCCCGATGGTCGGCCTGGCCGACGCGAACGCGGGCGGCGGCAACGTCATCCGGATCGCCGAGCTGCTGTTCACCAAATACCTGATCGCCTTCGAGCTCACCTCGGCGCTGCTGATCACCGCGGCGGTCGGCGCCATGGTGCTCGCGCACATCGAGCGTGAGCCGGGCGAGCGGCGCACCCAGCGGCAGCTGTCCCGGCAGCGCTACCGCTCGGCCCGGCCGCAGCCGCTGCCCGGCCCGGGCGTCTTCGCCACCACCAACTCGATCGCGGCCCCGGCGCTGCTGCCGGACGGCACGGTCTCCGAGGACAGCATCTCGCCGCTCGTCGACCCGCGGCTGCCGGACGAGCCCGACCTCGGGGTGAGCCCGGCGGCGCTGGAGTCCGGCCGGGAGGCGGCGCGATGAGCCCGACCTACTACCTGGTGCTGTCCGCCGCGCTGTTCACCATCGGCGCGGTCGGGGTGCTGGTGCGGCGCAACGCGATCGTGGTCTTCATGTGCGTCGAGCTGATGCTCAACGCGGTGAACCTGACCCTGGTCACCTTCGCCCGGATCAACGGCACGCTGGACGGGCAGGTGCTGGCCTTCTTCGTGATGGTGGTGGCCGCGGCCGAGGTCGTGGTCGGGTTGGCCATCATCATGTCGATCTTCCGGACCCGTCGCTCGGCCTCCGTCGACGACGCCAACCTTCTCAAGTACTAGGGGTTGACGGTGACGCTCGCCAGCGAGGCCCCCGAGCTGATCGAGGCCAGCGGGTCGCTGCAGCAGGGCGCGTGGCTGCTGGTCGCGCTGCCGGTGCTGTCCGCCGCCGTGCTGCTGCTCGGCGGCCGGCGGACCGACAAGTGGGGCCACCTGCTCGGGGTCGCGATCCCGGTCGTGCTGTTCGTGTACGGCCTGCTGCTCTTCTTCGACGTCCGCGGGCTGCCCGCCGAGGAGCGCAGCCGCGACCTGCACCTGTGGTCGTGGATTCCGGTCGGCTCGCTGCAGGTGGACATGGGTCTGCTGCTGGACCCGCTGTCGCTGACCTTCGTGCTGCTGATCACCGGGGTCGGCTCGCTGATCCACATCTACTCCATCGGCTACATGGAGCACGACCCGGGCCGGCGCCGCTTCTTCGGCTACCTCAACCTCTTCGTCGCGGCGATGCTGCTGCTGGTGCTCGGCGACAACTTCGTGGTGCTCTACCTCGGCTGGGAGGGCGTCGGTCTGGCGTCGTACCTGCTGATCGCCTGGTATACCGAGCGCCCGTCGGCGGCCACCGCGGCGAAGAAGGCGTTCATCATGAACCGGGTCGGCGACGCCGGCCTGGCCATCGCGATCTTCCTGATGTTCTCCACCTTCGGGGTGGTGTCCTTCTCCGGCGTCTTCGGCGCGATCGGCGGGGCCAGCGAGGGCGTGGCCACCGCGCTCGGGCTGCTGCTCCTGCTCGGCGCGTGCGGCAAGTCCGGCCAGATCCCGCTTCAGGCCTGGCTCCCGGACGCGATGGAGGGCCCGACACCGGTCTCCGCGCTGATCCATGCGGCAACCATGGTCACCGCGGGCGTCTACCTGATCGCCCGGGCCAACCCGATCTTCGACGCGGCACCGGCCGCACAGCTCGCCGTGGTCATCGTCGGCACGGCCACGCTGCTCTACGGCGCGATCATCGGCGCGGCCAAGGACGACATCAAGCGCGTGCTGGCGTACTCGACGGTCAGCCAGATCGGCTACATGTTCCTCGCCGTCGGCCTCGGCCCGGCCGCCTACGCGCTGGGCATCCTGCACCTGCTCACCCACGGCTTCTTCAAGGCCGGGCTCTTCCTCGGCGCCGGCTCGGTCATGCACGGCATGAACGACCAGGTCGACATGCGCCGCTTCGGCGGGCTGTGGAAGATCATGCCGATCACCTTCTGGACCTTCACGGCCGGATACCTGGCGCTGATCGGGCTGCCGCCGTTCTCCGGCTTCTTCTCCAAGGACCCGATCATCCACGCCGCCTTCGACCGGCCGGGCTGGACCGGCTGGGTGTTCGGCGGGGTAGCGCTGTTCGCCGCCGGGCTGACGGCCTACTACATGACCCGGCTGATGATCATGACGTTCTTCGGCGAGCGGCGGTGGACCGACGACGTGCACCCGCACGAGTCGCCGACGGTGATGACCGTCCCGATGCTGATCCTGGCGGTCGGCTCGGTCGGCGCCGGCGCCTTCCTGGTCAGCGGCGACCGGCTGGTGCACTGGCTGGAGCCGGTGTTCGGACCGGAGCCGGAGGTGGTGCAGAAGATCTCCGAGCTGTCGGTGTCCGTGCTGACCGTGGCCTTCGCGCTCGGCGGGATGGCCGCGGCCTGGTTCGTCTTCGGTCGGTCGCCGGTGCCGACCACCGAGCCGGCCCGGGTCTCGGCGGTCACCGTGGCGGCCCGGCGCAACCTCTACGCCGACGCCTTCAACGAGACCGTCTTCATGCGGCCGGGCATGTGGCTGGACCGCTTCCTGGTGTGGTTCGACAACCGCGGGGTGGACGGCGCCGTGAACGGCGTGGCCGCCGGCCTCGGGGGCGGGTCGGGCCGGCTGCGTCGGCTGCAGACCGGCTTCGTCCGCTCGTACGCCCTGTCGATGCTCGGCGGCTCCCTGGTCGTCGTGGCGTCCCTGCTGGCAGTGAGGTTCGTCTGATGCTGCTCGTCCTCGGACTCCTGCCGCTGGTCGGCGCGGTCGTGGTCGGCGCGCTGCCGCGCGGCCGGGAGCTGCTGGCCAAGCAGCTCACGCTGCTCTTCTCGGTGGCCACGCTCGCGGTGACCATCGGGCTCTGCGTCGCCTTCGACCCGGACGCGCCGGAGCGCTTCCAGTTCATCACCTCGTACGAGTGGATCCGGTCCTTCGGGGTGCGCTTCGCGCTCGGCGTGGACGGCATCGCGCTGGTGCTGATCGCGCTGGTCGCGGTGCTGGTGCCGTGCGTGGTGCTGGCGTCCTGGTCGGACCGGGACCGGGAGATCGACGCGGCCGCCGAGACCGCGGCGGGCGGCCAGGCCGGCGCGGCCGCGACCGGGGCGTCGACCCCGGCGGTGGTGGCGGCGGCCGGCGGCGGCCGGACCGCGACCGCGGTGCTGGAGCGGCCGGCGGGCTCGACCGCGCTCGGCGCCACCCCGGCCGGCGAGGGCCCGGACGGGCCGGTGCTCGAGGCGCCGGGCGCCCCGGAGGCGGCGGACGACGCGGCCGGCGGGCCCGGCCGCCGGGTGCCGGGCACCCGCCGCGGCAGGCCGCAGACGTTCTTCGCGCTGCTGCTGCTGCTCGAGGTGATGATGATCGGGGTCTTCGCGGCCACCGACGTCTTCCTCTTCTACGTGTTCTTCGAGGCCATGCTCATCCCGATGTACTTCCTGATCGGGAGCTTCGGCGGCCCCCGCCGGCAGTACGCGGCGGTCAAGTTCTTCCTCTACTCGCTGCTCGGCGGGCTGATCATGCTGGCCGCGGTGATCGGGCTCTACTTCGCCACCAGCGAGCGGACGTTCTCGTTCGAGGCGCTGGTCGCCGGCGACATCGACCCCGGTCTGCAGAAGTGGCTGTTCCTCGGCTTCTTCATCGCCTTCGCGATCAAGGCGCCGCTGGTGCCGTTCCACACCTGGCTGCCGGACGCCGGCGCCGAGGCCCCGGTCGGCGGGGCCGTGCTGCTGGTCGGCGTGCTGGACAAGGTCGGCACGTTCGGCTTCATCCGCTACTGCCTGCCGCTGTTCCCGGACGCGTCCCGGTTCTTCGCGCCGATGGTGCTGGTGCTGTCGGTGATCGGCATCCTGTACGCGGCGCTGCTGGCGATGGGCCAGAAGGACATGAAGCGGCTGGTGGCGTACACCTCGGTGGCCCACTTCGGCTTCATCGGGCTGGGCATCTTCGCCTTCACCACCCAGGGGCTGACCGGGGCGACCTTCTACATGGTCAACCACGGGCTCTCCACCGGCGCGCTCTTCATTCTGGTCGGGGTGCTCATCGCCCGGGGCCGCAGCCGGCTGCTGGCCGACTACGGCGGGGTGTCCAAGATCGCGCCGGTGCTGTATGGCGTCTTCCTGCTCGCCGGCCTGTCCTCGCTCGCGCTGCCCGGGATGTCGACCTTCGTCAGCGAGTTCCTGGTGCTGCTGGGCGTCTACGCCCGGCACCCGGCCTACGCGATCATCGGCACGGCCGGGATCATCCTGGCCGCGCTCTACATCCTGCTGCTGGTGCAGCGGACCATGCACGGTCCGCCGGACGGCGCGGCGGTGCGCGACCGGGCCGGCTTCCGGGACCTGGTCGGCCGGGAGGCGTTCGCGGTGGCGCCGCTGCTCGCGTTGATCCTCTTCCTCGGCGTCTACCCGAAGCCGGTGCTGGACGTGATCAACCCCGCGGTGACGCGGACCATGCAGGACGCCGGGCAGACCGACCCGGCCCCGACGGTGCCGGCAGGCGCGGAGAGCGGAGGCGAACGGTGACGCCGGTCATCCTCGGGGCGGCGGACATCCAGGCGCCGTCGATCTCGTACGCCGGGCTGGCCCCGATCCTGATCGTGCTCGGCGCCGCCTGCCTCGGCGTGCTCGTCGAGGCGGTCGCGCCGCGGGAGAGCCGGTGGGCGATCCAGACCGGGGTGGCCCTGCTCGGCCTGGCCGCCGCGCTGGTCGCGGTGGTGCTGGCGGCCGGCACGTCCGAGCTGACCGCGGCCGGCGCGCTCGCCGTGGACGGGCCGGCGCTCTTCCTGCAGGGCAGCCTGCTGGTGCTCGGGCTGCTGTCGGTGCTGCTGCTGGCGGAGAAGTCGGTCGACGTCGGCGGCGGCGCCTTCGTGGCCCAGGCCGCGGTGGTGGCCGGCGGTCCCACCGACCGCCGCAACCTCACCTCCACCCGGATCCAGACCGAGCTCTTCCCGCTGGCCACCTTCGCGCTGGCCGGCATGATGGTCTTCGTCAGCGCGAACAACCTGCTGCTCATGTTCGTCGCGCTCGAGGTGCTCTCGCTGCCGCTCTACCTGCTCTGCGGGCTGTCCCGGCGGCGCCGGCTGCTGTCCCAGGAAGCGGCGGTCAAATACTTCCTGCTCGGCGCGTTCGCGTCCGCGTTCTTCCTCTACGGCGTCGCCCTGCTGTACGGCTACGCCGACTCGACCGACCTGCCGCAGATCCTGCAGGCGGCGTCGGGCAGCGAGAAGGACGACCTGCTGCTCTTCCTCGGCCTCGCGCTGCTGCTGATCGGGCTGCTGTTCAAGGCCGGCGCGGCGCCGTTCCACGCCTGGACGCCGGACGTCTACCAGGGCGCGCCGACGCCGGTGACCGCGCTGATGGCGTCCTGCACGAAGGTGGCCGCGTTCGGCGCGATCCTGCGGGTGCTCTACGTCGCCTTCACCACCACCCGGTGGGACTGGCGGCCGGTGGTGTGGGTGATCGCGATCATCACGATGGCGGTCGGCGCGATCATCGGGCTGACCCAGACCGACGTGAAGCGGATGCTGGCGTACTCGTCGATCGCGCACGCCGGCTTCCTGCTCGTCGGGCTGATCTCGCTGGACCAGGCCGGGCTGTCCGCGACGATGTTCTACCTGCTGACGTACGGCTTCACCACGATCGGCGCGTTCGCCGTGGTGACGCTGGTGCGGGACGCGGACGGCGAGGCCACCCACCTGTCCCAGTGGTCCGGCCTGGGCCGCAGGTCGCCGCTGCTGGCCGGAGTCTTCACGCTCTTCCTGCTCGCGCTCGCCGGCATCCCGCTGACCAGCGGGTTCATCGGCAAGTTCGTGGTCTTCCGGGCCGGCTACCAGGTGGCCGCGCCGCTGGTGGTGATCGCGCTGGTGGCCTCGGCCGTGGCCGCGTTCTTCTACCTGCGGATCGTGGTGTTGATGTACTTCTCCGAGCCGGCCGAGGACGGCCCGACGATCGCGCTGCCGTCGCCGCTCACCATGACCGCGATCGCGGTCGGGGTGGCCGCCACGCTGGTGCTCGGGCTGGTGCCGCAGCCGCTGCTCGACCTGGCCGACCGGGCCTCGCTCTTCGCCGGCGGCTGACCGCCGGCGGGGGCGGGGGTCAGCCGTCGTCCCCGCCGCCGGGACCGGAGTTGCCCCCGCCGCCGGGACCGGAGTTGTCGTCGTCGCCGGGCCGGAGTCGTCGTCGCCGCGGTCGTCCTCCTCCCGGGTGAACCGGGGCTCCCCGCCGGCGCAGGAGGCCTTGATCTCGGTGCGGTGCCCACCGGAGGTGAACTTCACCTCGCCCGGCGAGTCGTCCGCCTTCACCGAGAAGCCCTGCTTGGGGATCGCGCTGACCACCACCGGCACGCCGCCGGTGCAGCGCACCCGGACGGTGCCGCCGACGCCGACCTCGGTGAGGATGACGGCGGCCGGGGTGGTGGCCCGCGGCGTGGTCGGCGTGGGACGGGCGCTGGTCGAGCTGCTGCCGGTCTCGGGCGGCGCCGGCAGCGACTCGGCGGCCGAGAGCTCGAGGCCCTCCGGCGCGACCGCGCTGCGGACGGCCTGCATCGCGGACCAGGACACGCCGAGGGTCAGGGTCGCGGCCACGACCCAGCCGGCGGCGGCGAGCGGTCCGGTGCGCATGCGTCCATCCTTGCCGGCGTCCGGCCGGCCGCGCGCTAAGCCGGGGTAAAGGTTGCCGGCGGCCGCGGCGACGGCCCCGTAGGGTCGGCACCGTGCCGGTGCTGGTGATCATCGAGGACGACCCGGCGATCCGGGTCGCGCTGGAGCGGGCGCTCGGCCGCCGCGGGCACACCGTGCACGCCGCCGCGACCGCGCTGGCCGGCCTGGAGACCGTGGTGGACCGCTCGCCCGACGCGATCGTGCTCGACCTGGGCCTGCCCGACGTCGACGGCGTCCGCCTGCTCGGCATGATCCGCGAGGTCAGCGCGGTGCCGGTCATCGTGGCGACCGCCCGGGACGACGAGGCCGAGATGGTCCGGGTGCTGGATCGGGGCGCGGACGACTACGTGGTCAAGCCGTACTCGGCCGAGCAGATCGACGCCCGGGTGCGGGCGGTGCTGCGCCGCTCCCAGCGCGAGGAGGACGAGCCGGCCCTCGTGGTCGGCGGCCTGTCGGTGGACCGGTCGGCCCGGGCGGCGACGCTGGACGGGCGGCCGCTGGACCTGACCCGGATGGAGTTCGACCTGCTCGCCCACCTGGCCGGGCGGGCCGGCCGGGTGGTCAGCAAGCGGCAGCTGATGGCGGACGTCTGGCAGCAGCCGTACGGCGGGGCGGACAAGACCGTGGACGTGCACCTGTCCTGGCTGCGCCGCAAGCTCGGCGAGACCGCGGCCGAGCCGCGCTACCTGCAGACCGTCCGCGGGGTCGGGGTGAAGCTGGTCGACCCGGACGCCGGTCCGTGAGCGAGCGCGAGGGCCCGCAGCGCGAGCGGGGAGCGAGGAGGGCCGGCCGGCCGGCGCTTGCGCCTGCCGGCCTGCCCGAGGAGCGGACATGAGCCGCCGGATCGTCCTGCTGACGCTCGCCACCACGTCGCTGGTGGTGCTGGCGTTCCTGGTGCCGCTGCTCTTCCTGGTCCGGGACGTGGCCGACGCCCGCGAGATGTCCCAGGCCAACGCGGAAGCGCAGACGGTCGCGGCCGCGGTCGCCGCCGACGGGCTGGACGCGGTGCTGGCGCAGGTCAACGGCAACGGCAGCGGGCGCCGGACCACGGTGTTCCGGGACGAGGGCGTGGTCGGTGCGCCGGCGCAGCGGGACGCGCTGGTCGACCGGACCGAGTCGACGCTGCGGGCCGGCACCGCCACGGTGCCCGGCGGCAAGGCCGTGTTCACGCCGGTCCTGGACGGGACCGAGCCGGTGGTGGTGCGCACCTTCGTCCCGGACGAGGCGCTGACCCGCGGCGTCCGCCAGGCCTGGACCCAGCTGGGCCTGCTCGGGCTCGCGTTGCTGCTGGCCGCCCTCGGGCTGGCCGCGCTGCTCGGCCGGTCCATGGTCCGCCCGCTGCTGTCGGTGGCCGGCACCGCGGACGCGCTCCGCGGCGGCGACCTGTCCGCCCGCGCGACGCCGGCCGAGCCGCCGGAGGTCCGCCGCATCGCCGAGGCGCTCAACGGGCTGGCCGAGCGGATCACCGACCTGCTGCAGGCGGAGCGGGAGCAGGCGGCGGACCTGTCCCACCGGCTGCGTACGCCGCTCACCGCGCTCCGGCTCGACGCGGAGGGGCTGCGCCGGCCGGAGGAGGCCGAGCGGATGCTGGCCGCGGTCGACTCGCTGGAGCGGATGGTCAGCCACGTGATCACGCAGGCCCGCCGCCCCGGCGGGCGGCGGGCGGACATGGCGGCCGACGCGGCGGCGGTGGTCCGGGAGCGGGTCGCGTTCTGGTCCGTGCTGGCCGAGGAGCAGGAGCGGTCGGTCGGCGGGGCGGTGCCGGACCGGCCGGTGCCGGTCCCGGTCGGCGCGGACGAGCTGGCCGCCGCGGTGGACGCCCTGCTCGGCAACGTCTTCGCGCACACCCCGGTGGGCGCCGGCTTCACGGTCAGCGTGACCGCCGAGCCGGTGCCGGTGCTGGTGGTGGAGGACACCGGGCCCGGCATCGCCGACCCGGCGCTGCTGGACCGGGGCCGGTCCGGCGGCACGTCCACCGGGCTGGGGCTGGACATCGTCCGCCGGACCGCCGAAGCGGCGGGGGGCCGGCTGGACCTGGCCGCCGCCCGCCCGTCCGGGCTGCGCGCCGTGGTCTGGCTCGGCCCCCCGCCTGATCAGGGGTCCGGCTGAGACGTCAGTCGTCGTCCCCGCCGCCGTGGACCGGAGTTGTGTCGTCGTCGTCCCCGCCGCCGGGACCGGAGTTGTCGTCGTCGTCGTCCCCGCCGCCGTGGCCGGAGCCGGAGTTGTCATCGTCGCCGCCCCGGCCGCTGTCGTCGCCGCCGCTGGTCGCGCTGGCCGAGCCGGTCGGGGTGGCCGGGCGGTCGCCGCGGCCCTGGTCGGCGGTGCCGTCGTCGTCGCCGCTGTGCCGGCCGCTGGTGGCGCTGGCCGAGCCGCTGGGCCGCGGGGTGGCCGGGCGGTCACCCCGGCCCTGGTCGGCGGTGCCGTCGTCGTCGCCGCCGCGGGTGGCGCTGGGGGAGCCGGTCGGGGTGGCCGGGCGGTCGCCGCGGCCCTGGTCGGCGGTGCCGTCGTCGTCGACGCCGGGCGCCGAGGTGCTGCTGGCCGGCCGGGTCGGGGTGTCGTCCACGCCCGGTCCGGAGGCCGCCGCGACCCCGATGCCGGTGCCCACGATCGCGGTCGCCGCCAGCGCCGTCATCCACGTCCTGCGTGCGAGTGCCATGTCCGTCTCCTGAGTTGCGGTCTGTGGTCCTGCTGTCGGGGACCACGTTCGCCGCGGCCGGGCCAAGCCGACCCCAGCCGGACCTCAAGAGCGGGATAAGTTCCGCGGGTGAGCCCTGACTGCGTCTTCTGCCGGATCGCCGCCGGGACCGCGCCGGCGTCGGTGGCGTACGCCGACGACCGGGTGGTCGCCTTCCTGGACATCGCGCCGGTCACGCCGGGGCACCTGCTGGTGGTGCCGCGGGTGCACGCGCCGGGCCTGGCCGACCTCGACCCGGACCTCGGCGGGCACGTCTTCCGGGTGGCGCAGCGGATGGCCGCCGGGCTGCGCCGGTCCGGCCTGCGCTGCGACGGGGTCAACCTCTTCCTGGCCGACGGCGCCGCCGCCTTCCAGGAGGTCTTCCACCTGCACCTGCACGTGCTGCCGCGCTGGCGCGGCGACGGCTTCAAGCTCGGCTACAAGGCCGGGAAGCCGTCCCGGGGCGAGCTGGACCGGCAGGCCGCGGACGTCCGCAGCGGGCTGGAGCGGCTCGCCCTGCCCGACTGAGCGGCAGGGCTCGCCCTACCCGACTGAGCGGCGCGGCTCGCCCGGCCGGACCGGGCGGCAGCCGGGCTCACAGCCAGGGGGCGAGCTCCGGCGGGTCGTCCAGCTCCTGGCGCACCGCCTGCGCCCGGCCGAGCAGCCAGCCGACCAGGGCCCAGGACGGCCCGACCACCCGCACCGGCCGGGAGCCGACCGGCAGCACCGGCCGCGCCGTCCGGCCGGCGCGGCCACCGCCGCGCACCGCCGCGGTCCGCGCGGCCACCCCGGCCGGCCCGCCGTACACCGACCAGCGCTGGCCGGAGTCGGTGTTGACCACCTCGACGGTGAGGCCGGGCGGCAGTCGGGGGCCGAGCTGCTCCGGGTCGAGCAGCGCCGGCAGCAGCGGGGCGACGAACGACGCCGGCCAGTCGCCGGGCCCGTAGCCCTCGTCCAGGTCGACCCGGTGGATCTCCACCTCGCGCCAGCGGGCCCCGATCAGCCGCCGGGCCGGCTGCGGCCCGGTCCGGGTGACCGCCTCGGACTCCCAGTCCAGCGGGGTCAGCCGGGACCAGGTCCGCTCCAGCCGGTCCGCGCTGGCCGCGACCTCCTCGACCAGCTCGGCCGGACCGAGCTGCGCGGTCAGCTCGATGTCGGCGGCCCGCTCGGCCTCCCCGGCGTACATCGGGACCCGCTCGCCGCGCCGGGCGCCCTCCAGCGTGCGGACCAGCGCGTCGGCGTTGCGGGCGAGGTGGCCGAGCACGTGCGCCCGGGTCCAGCCGGGCAGCAGCGACGGCCGGCTCAGGTGCGCCTCGTCCCGCGGTGGATGGCGCAGTGCGGCGAGCAGCCGCTCGGTGGACCAGTGGACCTCGTCGAGCCGGCGGGAGAGGTCGTCGGGCGGCACCTGCTCATCCTGCCAGTACGGCACCGGCGGTGGTCAGCCTTGCACGATGAGCGTCCCGATACCGGACATCGAGCCCGGATGGACGCTGCAGCTGAACTTGTACGTCCCGGGCCTGGTCGGCGCCGTGAAGGTGGCCTTCTCGCCCTGGCCGAGCAGCGGCGTCCTGAACTCGCCGGTGTCGGCCACGACGTCGTGCCGGGCGGTGTCCTCGTTCTCCACCTCGATCCGCGCGCCGGGCGCGACGGTGAGCGGCGCGCCGTACTTGAAGTCCTTGATCGTGATGGTGCCGCCGCTGACCTGCGAACCCGAGCCGCTGCTGCTGCCCTCGCCCCCACCCGGGGCGCTGGTGCCGGTGGCCGGGGCGCTGGTCGCGGACGGGGCGGCCGGCGCCGGGGTGCCGGCCGCGGCCGGCGGGTCGTCGTCGCCCGAGGAGCAGGCGGCGACGGCCAGGACGGCCAGGGCGGCGGCGACGAGGAGTCGGAGAAGTCGGGTCATGCATCCCGATACGGTCGACCGCCCGATCCGGTTCACCGGCCGGGCCGGTGAACCGGATGCCGGCGCGGGCCGTGGACCGGAACGGAAGGGGGTGGCCGGGCTGGGTGCGGACGAGCAGGTGCTCAGACTGCTGCACGACGAGCATGCCCGGGCGCTGTGGGGCTACGCGATGCGGCTGACCGGTGGTGACGCCGGCCGGTCCGAGGACGCGGTGCAGGAGACGCTGCTGCGCGCCTGGAAGCACCCGGAGGCGCTGGACGTCCGGCACGGCTCGCCCCGGGCCTGGCTCTTCACCACCTTGCGCAACGTGCTGATCGACGAGTGGCGGGCGCGCAGCGTCCGGCCGGAGGTGGTCACCGACGACCTGCCGGAGCAGACCAGCCCGGACCACGCCGACACCGCGGTGCAGTCCTGGCTGGTGGCCGAGGCGCTGCGGTCGCTCAGCCAGCAGCACCGGGAGGTGCTGCTGGAGTGCTACTACCGCGGCTGCAGCGTCGCCCAGGCCGCGGCCCGGCTCGGTGTCCCGCCCGGCACGGTGAAGTCCCGGACCTACTACGCGCTGCGCGCGCTCAAGCTCACGTTGGAGGAGAAGGGGGTGACGGCATGACCGATCGCTTCACCCACGACGCCGCCCCCTACGTCCTCGGGGCGCTCGCGCCGGACGACCGGCGGGTCTTCGAGGAGCACCTGGCCGGCTGCGCCGACTGCACGGCGGAGGTGCACGCCTTCGCCGGGCTGCCCGGCCTGCTGTCCCGGCTGCCCGCGGAGGAGGTGCTGTCCGAGCCGGAGGACCTGCCGGAGCCGCCGACCCTGCTCTCGCCGCTGCTGGTGCGGGCCCGGGCCGAGCGGCGGACCCGGCGGTGGAAGGCGGTGCTGGTCGGCGCGGCCGCGGCCGGGCTGGCCGCGCTGGGCAGCGCCGTGGCGGTGGGGGCCGTCGACCGGCCGCCGGCCCAGCAGCAGCAGGCCGCCCCGCTCGCGTTCACCCGGACCGAGCCGGACATCCCGGCGTCCGCGGAGGCGACGCTGACCGACGTGCCGGGCGGCACCCGGATCGACATGACCTGCCGCTACAGCGGCCGGATCGACGAGCGCGAGCGGGAGTACGTCCTGCTGGTCGAGCCGAAGTCCGGGCACTCGCAGGAGCTGGGCTCGTGGCCGGTGCTGTCCACCGACGACTACCGGATGACCGTGGTGGCGCCGTTGCGCCGGGACCAGATCGACCGCTTCGTGGTGACCAACGCGACCGGCAAGCCGCTGCTCATCCTGCCGTGACCGCGGCCGGCACCCGGTCGCGCCGGTCGCGCCGGTCCCGCCGGGTGCGGCGGGCGGAGCGCAGCCCGTCCGCGGTGAGCACCACCAGCGCCAGCCACACCAGCGCGAAGCCGGCCAGCCGGGCCGGCGGCATCGGCTCGTGGAACAGCAGCACCCCGAAGCCGAACTGGAGCACCGGCGCCAGGTATTGCAGGAGCCCGAGCACGGACAGCGGCAGCCGCCGCGCCGCCGCCCCGAACAGCAGCAGCGGCACCGCGGTGACCGGACCGGCGAGGACGAGCAGCAGCACGTGCCCGCCGCCTCCGGCGCCGAAGGTCGACCCGCCGGTCGCGGCCAGCCAGCCCAGGTACGCCAGCGCGGGCACGGCCAGCAGGGCGGTCTCCACCCCGAGGCTCTCCACCGCGCCGATGCCGACCTGCTTCTTCACGAAGCCGTAGGTGGCGAAGCTGAAGGCCAGCAGGAGCGCCAGCCATGGGGGCCGGCCGTAGTCGGCGGTGAGCACGAGCACCGCGACCGCGCCCAGGCCGAGCGCGGCCCACTGCACCGGCCGCAGCCGCTCGCCCAGCACCAGCACGCCGAGCAGCACGGTCACCAGCGGGTTGATGAAGTAGCCGAGCGAGGTCTCGACCACGTGCCCGTTGCTGACGCCCCAGATGTAGCCGAGCCAGTTGACCGAGACCACCGCGGCGGCCACCGCGAGCAGGCCGGTGCGCCGGGCGCCGAGCCGGCGGACCCAGACCCAGCGGCGGCGCAGCGCCAGCAGGCCGGCCACGAAGACCAGCGACCAGAGCACCCGGTGGGCGAGCACCTCGCCGGGGCCGGCCGGCTCCAGCAGCGGCCAGTAGAGCGGGAACAGCCCCCACAGCAGGTAGGCGCCGGCGCCGTAGGCCAGTCCCTGCCGATCGGCGCCCTGCTCGGTCCCGGACATCCCCGGGCCAACCCCGGCGGGTCGGGGCGGCATTCCCCCGGCGGTCAGGCGGCAGGACCAGGCGGCGCGCCGGGCGATCTCACGCCGCCGCGGCCGTCCCGCCAAGTCCGGGTACGGCCGGTGGCCGGCTCGTCACGGCCGGCGCACCAGCCCGGTGTAGCCGGCGACGACCAGCGTCGCCGATCCCCAGCCGGCGAGCGTGAGCAGCCAGCCGACCGCCACCAGCGTCTGCCCGGCCCCGGTGCCGGTGGCCGGCCGGCAGCGGTCCTCCGCGCCGGTCGACACCAGCGGGATCGCGGTGTCGATGGCCAGGCCGACCCGGTCCACCGCCGCGCACCGGCCGCCGCCCGGCTCGGCCGTGGTGCCGTCGGCCAGCGCGAGGAAGAGGCCGATCGAGACGAGCAGCGTCAGCCCGAGCAGCGCGACCGCCCGCAGCGGCTGGTAGCCGTAGTCCAGGGTGAGGCCGAAGAGCCGGTGCCGCAGCCGGGCCCAGCCGGTGAGCTCGTCGCCGCGGGCCAGGTGCCGCTGCTGGGCGACCAGCACCCGCCGGGCCTCCTCCGGGTGCCCCGCGGCCTGGTACGCCGCCGCCAGCTGCCGGTACGGCTGGGCCGCGTAGGCCGGCATCCGGCCCAGCCAGGCCAGCCGCTGCCGGACGGTCACCCCGGGCCGGCCGGGCACCCCGCGGTAGACCAGCCCGGCCAGCTCCACCCAGCCGTCCGCGGCCGGCAGCGCGCGGGCGGGGTCGTCGTGCAGCGCGCCGACGGTGGAGTCGCGCAGGTCGAGGCCGCCGGACTCGACCTCCAGGTCGTCCACGACGACCCGGCCCTCGACGGTCGCGGTGTTCAGCCGGAGCGCGATGCCGCCCGGGTTGGCCACCCGGGTGTGCCGCATCTCCAGGTCACCGCCGACCCGGGCCGAGCGCAGGTCGACCGCGGCGGCGTCCGGCTCCGCGCAGCGCAGCTCGGCGCCGTCCAGCAGCACCGCCTGGCCGACCTGCAGCCGGGTCGCGGCCAGCGCCGGCCGCGCACCGCCGGCCACCTCGGTCTGCTCGAGGGTGAGCTGGCCGCCGATCCGGCCGCCGGACACCCGCAGCCCGCCGACCGCCTCGATCCGGTCCAGGTAGACCGTGCCGGTGACGTCGAGGTAGTGGGCGGCCAGCGCCCAGCCGTCCGGGTTGACCAGGCGGGCCCGGCCCAGCGAGATCGACCCGGCCCGGGTGCCGACCAGCCGGACCGCGCCGTCCGGCCCGTGCCCGCGCACCTCGATGCCCTTGCTCAGGTCGACCAGGTCGGTGACGTGCAGGTTGGCGGCCGTGATCGCGGGACCGGCCGAGTTGGTGGCCTGGATCCGGCGGGCGGACAGCCGGCCGCCGACGTGCGCGCCGACCAGCTGGATGGTGCCCGCGGCCGCGCCGCCGGTGGCCACCACGTCGTCGAGCACCAGGTCGCTGCCCACGGTGATCCGGTCGGCGACCATCGCCACGCCGCCCTGCCCGTCCAGCCGGGCGGTGGACAGGTCGAGCTTGCCGCCGACCCGCGCGCCGACCAGGCTGATCGGCCCGAGCCCGGTGAACTTCTGCCAGAGCAGCGCGGAGCCCTCCACCACCGCGTCGTCGGCCAGCAGGCCGGTGACCGTGCTGCCGCCGAGGTCGAGCAGCGGCAGCGAGGCCCCGCGCAGCAGCATCCCCTCGGCGAAGCGGCAGCCGCGCATCCGCAGCCGGACCGCGGTGCGCATGCCGTCCAGGTCGAGCGTGCCGAGCACCACGGCGCCGCGCAGCCGCAGCCCGCGCGGGTCCGGCCGGTCGCCGATCCGGCCGAGCAGCACGTCCCGGACCACCTCGGCGCGGATCTCCCGCTCCGGCCGGCCGGTGACGTTGAGCAGCTCGCCGCTGGCCACCGCGGCGACCAGCGCCTGCTCCAGCGAGGTCAGCTCGGCCACGGCCGCCGACCGTACCGGCTCGGGCCGTAGCTAGTAGACGGTCCAGGTGTCGGCGCCGGCGATCAGGCCGGCCAGGTCCGGGGTGGTGGCCGCCCGGGCCCGGTCCACCTGCTCGTTGAGCAGGTCGTCGTACGTGGGCCGCTCGACCGAGCGGAACACGCCCATCGGCGTGTGGCGCAGGTCCGAGCCGGACAGCCGGGACAGCGCGAACGCGTACGACGGGTCGTCGTTGTGCGCGTCGTGCACCACCACCGCCGGGTCGTCCTCGGGCACGTCCTCGCGGACGGCCAGCGAGCCGGACGGCTCCCGGACGACCGCCTTCGACCCGTCCCGCCCGAACCGGACCGGCTGCCCGTGCTCCAGCCGGATGGTCCAGTCGTCCCGGGTGCCCGCGTCCTTGAGCAGCTCGAAGGCGTTGTCGTTGAAGATGTTGCAGTTCTGGTAGATCTGCACGAGCGCGGTGCCCCGGTGCGCGGCCGCCGCCCGCAGCACCGACTGCAGGTGCTTGCGGTCGGAGTCCAGCGTGCGGGCGACGAAGGTGGCCTCCGCGCCCAGCGCCAGCGAGACCGGGTTGAACGGGGTGTCCAGCGACCCCATCGGCGTCGACTTGGTGATCTTGCCCAGCTCCGAGGTGGGCGAGTATTGACCCTTGGTCAGCCCGTAGATCCGGTTGTCGAACAGCAGGATCTTGAGGTTGGTGTTGCGGCGCAGCGCGTGCATCAGGTGGTTGCCGCCGATGGACAGCGCGTCGCCGTCACCGGTGATCACCCACACCGACAGGTCCGGCCGGGAGACGGCCAGCCCGGTCGCGATCGCCGGCGCGCGGCCGTGGATCGAGTGCATCCCGTACGTGTTCATGTAGTACGGGAAGCGGGACGAGCAGCCGATCCCGGAGACGAAGGTGATGCGCTCCTTCGGGATGCCCAGCTCCGGCATGAAGCCCTGCACCGCGGCCAGGATCGCGTAGTCCCCGCAGCCGGGGCACCAGCGGACCTCCTGGTCGGTCTTGAAGTCCTTCGCCGTCAGCTTGAGGTCAGACATCCGTGATCACGCCCTTGAACACCTCGGCCAGCTCGGAAGCGCGGAACGGCAGCCCGCGGACCTGGTTGTAGCCGATCACGTCGACCAGGTAGCGACCGCGCAGCAGCAGCGCCAGCTGGCCCAGGTTCATCTCCGGCACCACCACCCGCTGGTAGCGGCGCAGCACCTCGCCCAGGTCGGCCGGGAACGGGTTGAGGTGCCGCAGGTGCGCCTGCGCCACCGACAGCCCGGCCCGCCGGACCCGCCGGCAGGCGGCCCCGATCGGCCCGTACGTCGAGCCCCAGCCGAGCACGAGCACGCGCGCGTCCCCGGTCGGGTCGTCCACCTCCAGCGGCGGCAGCGAGCGGGCGATGCCGTCCACCTTCGCCTGCCGGCTGCGGACCATCAGGTCGTGGTTGTCCGGGTCGTACGAGATCACGCCGGTCCGGTCGGCCTTCTCGATGCCGCCGATCCGGTGTTCCAGCCCCGGCGTGCCGGGCACCGCCCACGGCCGGGCCAGCGTCTCCGGGTCGCGCAGGTAGGGCAGGAAGTCGCCGTCCGGGCCGTTGGGCTCCGTGGCGAAGGTGACCCCGAGCTCCGGCAGCGTGTCGACGTCCGGGACCCGCCACGGCTCCGAGCCGTTGGCCAGGTAGCCGTCGGAGAGCAGGAAGACCGGCGTCCGGTACGTGGTCGCGATCCGCACCGCCTCCAGCGCGGTGTCGAAGCAGTCGGCCGGCGAGCGCGGCGCCACCACCGGCACCGGCGCCTCGCCGTTGCGGCCGAACAGCGCCTGCAGCAGGTCGGACTGCTCGGTCTTGGTCGGCAGCCCGGTGGACGGGCCGCCGCGCTGGATGTCGCAGATCACCAGCGGCAGCTCCAGCGACACGGCCAGCCCGATGGTCTCCGACTTCAGCGCGATGCCGGGCCCGGAGGAGGTGGTCACCCCGAGCGCGCCGCCGAAGGCCGCGCCGAGCGCCGCGCCGACACCGGCGATCTCGTCCTCGGCCTGGAAGGTGCGCACGCCGAAGCGCTTGTGCTTGGCCAGCTCGTGCAGGATGTCGCTGGCCGGGGTGATCGGGTAGGCGCCGAGGAAGAGCGGCAGCTCGGACCGCACGGACGCGGCCACCAGCCCGTACGCCAGGGCCAGGTTGCCGGAGATGTTGCGGTAGGTGCCGGGGGGCAGCGGCGCCGGCTTCACCTCGTACGACACCGCGAAGGCCTCGGTGGTGTCGCCGTAGTTGTAGCCGGCGCGGAAGGCGGCCACGTTGGCCGCCGCGATCTCCGGCTTCCGGGCGAACTTCTCCTCCAGGAACCGGATCGTGCTCTCGGTCGGCCGGTTGTACATCCAGGACAGCAGCCCGAGCGCGAACATGTTCTTCGCCCGCTCGGCGTCCTTCTTGGAGATGTCGAAGTCGGCCAGCGACCGGACCGTGGTGGAGGTGAGCGGCACCGCCTGCACCTGGAACTGGGTGAGCGAGCCGTCCTCCAGCGGGTTGCTGGCGTAGCCGGCCTTGGCCAGGCTGCGGGTGGTGAACTCGTCGGTGTTGACGATCACCGTCGCGCCGGCCGGCAGGTCGGCCGCGTTGGCCCGCAGGGCCGCCGGGTTCATCGCCACCAGCACGTCCGGCGCGTCGCCGGGCGTCATGATGTCGTGGTCGGCGAAGTGCAGCTGGAAGGACGAGACGCCGGGCAGCGTGCCCGCCGGCGCCCGGATCTCCGCCGGGAAGTTGGGGAGCGTGGACAGGTCGTTTCCGAAGGCGGCCGTCTCCGAGGTGAACCGGTCACCGGTCAGTTGCATCCCGTCGCCGGAGTCGCCGGCGAAGCGGATGACCACCCGGTCGAGGCGCCTGACCTCTTTCCGCATGATGTGGGTTGCCTCCTGTGGAGCGGTCCGCGGGGGACGCGCCACCCCTCATCCTACGGTCGGCGACGGGCAACTTGCTCCGGTCGGGTATGACACGCAATTGCCGTAGCGCGGCGTCCCTGCGAACAGAGTAGCTCAGACCGGGCGGAACCACCCAGGTGGGGTGCCGTCCCGCCGGGCGTCCCGCGGCGGGTCGGCGGGCGCCGACGCGGCCCGCGGCCTGGTCCGGGTGCGCCACTGCCACCAGCCGAACCAGCCGGCCAGGCAGGCCAGGCCCTGCAGGAAGAGCCCGATCTCGCTCGCCACCGCGCCCACGACCAGCAGTAACACTGCGAGGACGAACAGCGCCCGCAGCGGCCAGCGGCGCTGCCGCCGCGGCGCCGCGGGGCCGAAGGTGGCGGCCAGGCGCCGGTCACCGGCCATCAGCGCCTGCTCGATGCCGGCCAGCTGCTCCCGCTCCCGGTCGCTCAACATCAGGCCCCGCCTCCCCTGCCGCTGGTTCGGAGGTGCCCTACCCTAGCGACCAACATCACAACCTGTGGATCATCGAGCAGTTTTCACTACTACATCTGGTGTCGGGCGTTCCTCCGGTCCGGTGGTGCCGACGGTCTGACCGGCTCAGGGCCGCGCGGCCCGGCGCACCCGGCCGGCCACCAGCCGGACCGGGTGGGCGACCGCGTGGGGTCCAGGCGGCGCTCACGAGCCGGCGACCGCGACCGTCTGGTTGGTCCGTTCCAGGCCCGGCATGCCCTAGGGTCGGGGTGTGAACGGGTACGCCGGTGCCTGGGGTGTCGTCGGGGTGCTGCTGCTCGTCGGGGTCGCCCTGGTGGTGGCGGCGACCGGGGTCAACCGGCTGCTCGGCCCGCCGGTCCGGCGCGGCGGCTACGCGGAGGCCGGCCTCCGGCCGTACGAGTGCGGCGTCGACGTCGACCCGGTCGGGCACGACTGGGCCCAGACCCACATCCGCTACTACGTGTACGCGTTCGTCTACGTCGTCTTCGCGGTCGAGGCGGTCTTCGTCTACCCGTGGGCGACGATCTTCACCGATCCCGGTTTCGGCGGCGCCGCGCTCGCCGAGATGGGCGTGTTCGTCGGCCTGCTCGCGCTCGGGCTGCTCTACGCGTGGCGGAAGCGGGTGCTGACATGGGACTGAGCGACGCGACGGGGGACCCGATCAAGTTCGTGCTCAACTGGGGCCGGCGCTACTCGCTGTGGGTCTTCAACTTCGGCCTGGCCTGCTGCGCGATCGAGTTCATCGCCACCTCGATGGCCCGGCACGACTTCATCCGGTTCGGCGTGATCCCGTTCGCGCACGGCCCGCGGCAGGCCGACCTCATGGTCATCTCCGGCACCGTCACCGACAAGATGGCCCCGGCCATCAAGCGGCTGTACGACCAGATGCCGGAGCCGAAGTACGTCATCTCGTTCGGCGCCTGCTCCAACTGCGGCGGGCCGTACTGGGACTCCTACTCGGTCACCAAGGGCGTCGACCAGCTCATCCCGGTGGACGTCTACGTGCCCGGCTGCCCGCCGCGGCCGGAGGCGCTGCTGCAGGGCATCCTCCGGCTGCAGGACAAGATCGCCGGTGAGCCGGCGACGCTGCGCGGCGGGTCCCGCGGGGCGGCGGCGCTGACCGCGCCGGCCGTGCGCCGGCCTTGACCCCCGAGGAGCTGGGCGAGCGGCTGGCCGCGCTGGCCGCCGGCACCGCGTCGGTGACCTTCGGCGAGGTGACCGTCGACGTGCCGCGGGCCGGCTGGGTGGCCGCGGTGACCGCGGCCCGGGACGACCCCGGGCTGGACCTGTCCAGCTTCGACTGGCTGTCCGGGGTGGACGAGCTGGACGCCGGCTTCGCCGTGGTGCTGCACGTCTTCTCGGTGCGCCACCGGCACCGCGCGCTGCTGCGCACCCGGGTGCCCCGGGACGACGCCCGGCTGGACTCGCTGGTCGGCGTCTTCCCCGGGGCGGCCTGGCACGAGCGGGAGACGTACGAGATGTTCGGCGTCGGCTTCGACGGGCACCCGCACCTGGTGCCGCTGCTGCTGCCGGACGGCTTCGCCGGGCACCCGCTGCGCAAGGACTTCGTGCTCGCCGCCCGGGTGGCCAAGGAGTGGCCGGGGGCGAAGGAGCCGGGCGAGTCGCACACCGGGGCGACCCGGCGGCGGATGCGCCCGCCCGGCGTCCCGGACGACTGGGGTCCGGCGGCGGCCGAGCCGGCCGCCGGCGCCGACCGCCCGGCCCGGGCCGACCGGGCCGAGCGTCCGGCCCGGGCCGACCGGGCCGACCGGGCCGACCGCCCGGCCCGGGCCGGGGAGGCCGATAGTCCGGCGCGGGCCGACCGGATCGACCGGGCCGACCGGGCCGACCGTCCGGCGCGGCCTCGTCCGGAGCGTCCGGCGGAGGGCGCCGATGAGTGACGCGGTCGAGATCGGGCTGAAGGCGGCGGCGGTGCTGGCCGCCTTCCTGCTGCTGCCCCTGCTGGTCGGCCAGCTCGAGCACAAGGCGATGGCGCACATGCAGTCCCGGGTCGGCCCGATGTACGCCGGCGGCTTCCACGGCTGGGCGCAGCTGCTCGCCGACGGGGTGAAGTTCGTGCAGAAGGAGGACGTCACCCCGGTCGCCTCGGACGGCCCGGTCTACCGGCTGGCCCCGGCGATCGCCCTGCTGCCGTACCTGCTGGCCCTGGCGGTGATCCCGCTCGGCCCGGACCTGGTCGCCGCCCCGCTGGAGGCCGGGCTGCTGTTCGTGCTGGCCATCACCGGGGTCGGCGTGGTCGGCATGCTGATGGCCGCGTGGGCCAGCGCGAACAAGTACAGCCTCATCGGTGGGCTGCGCGGCGCCGCCCAGCTGCTCGCGTACGAGCTGCCGCTGGTGCTGGCCGCGGTGTCCCCGGCGATGGCGGCCGGCACGCTGTCGCTGACCGGGATCGCCGAGGCGTGGCAGCCGTGGTGGCTGCTGTGGCAGGCGCCGGCGATGGTGGTCTTCTTCGTGGCCGGGCTGGCCGAGCTGCGGCGGCCGCCGTTCGACATGCCGGTGGCCGACTCGGAGCTGGTCTTCGGCTACCTGACCGAATACTCCGGGCTCCGGTTCGCGCTCTTCCTGCTGGCCGAGTACGCGGGGATCGTGGTGATCGCCGCGCTGACCGCGGTGCTGTTCCTCGGCGGCTGGCAGGGCCCGTTCGCCGACCAGCTCGGTCCGGTGTGGACACTGGCCAAGGTGTTCGCGCTGTCCTTCGTGGTGATCTGGTTCCGGGTGGCGTTCCCGCGGCTGCGCGAGGACCAGCTGCAGCGGCTGTCCTGGCTGGTGCTGGTGCCGGTCGCGCTCGGCCAGCTGGTGCTGACCGCGGTCGTCGCGGTGGCGATCGCATGACCGAGCCGGGCGTCGGTGCGACCGGGCTGGCCCGCGGGCTCGCCGTCACGCTGCGCACGATGACGCGGCGGGCCGCGACCCGGCAGTATCCCGACGTGCCACCGGACCTGCCGCCGCGCAGCCGCGGGGTGATCGCGCTGTTCGAGGAAAACTGCACGGTCTGCATGCTGTGCGCGCGGGAGTGCCCGGACTGGTGCATCTACATCGACTCGCACAAGGAGACGGTGGAGATCGCCGGCGCGGCCCGGTCCCGGCAGCGCAACGTGCTGGACCGGTTCGCCATCGACTTCGCGCTGTGCATGTACTGCGGGATCTGCATCGAGGCGTGCCCGTTCGACGCGCTGTTCTGGTCGCCGGAGTTCGAGTACGCGGAGTACGACGTGGCCGACCTGACCCACGAGCGGGACCGGCTGCGGGACTGGATGTGGACGGTGCCGCCGCCGCCCGCGCTGGACCCGGCCGGGCAGCCGGCGAAGGAGGTCGCCGCGGCGGAGAAGGCCGCCGCGGAGTCGGCGGCCGCGGAGTCGGCGGCCGCGGGGTCGGCGGCCGCGGGGTCGGCGGCCACGGGGTCGGCGGCCACGGGGTCGACGGAGCCGGCGGCGCCCCCGGAGCCGGCCTCGTGACCACGGCCGAGGTCGTCTTCTGCCTCGTCGGCGTCGTCACGCTGGGCGCCGCCCTGCTCGCGGTCACCACCCGGCAGATCGTGCACGCGGCGCTCTGGCTGGTGGTCGCGCTCGGCGGGCTGGCCGGCTGCTACCTGGTGCTCACCGCGGAGCTGGTCGCGGTGGTGCAGCTGCTCATCTACCTCGGCGCGGTGGTGGTCCTGCTGCTCTTCGCGGTGATGGTCACCCGGGCGCCGATCGGCCCGGTGGACGACCTGGACACCGGCAACCGGCCGGCCGCCCTCGCCGTCGCGCTGGCCGCCGGCGGCCTGCTGGTGGCGCTGCTGGTGGACGCCTTCGGCCGCGCGTACGTCGACCTGTCCGATGTGGAGGAGGGCAGCGCCGAGGCGGTCGGCGCGGCCGTCTTCCGGACCTGGGTGCTGCCCTTCGAGGTGGTCTCCGTGCTGCTGCTCGCCGCGCTGGTCGGCGCGATCGTGCTGTCCCGCCGGGACGTCGGCACGCCGGACCGGCGGTGAGCGGGATGCACCTGCTCTACCCGCTGGTGCTGGCCGCGCTGCTGTTCGCGGTCGGCGTCTACGGCCTGCTGCTGCGGCGCAACGCGGTGCTCGTGCTGATGTCGGTCGAGCTGATGCTCAACGCGGTCAACCTGCTGCTGGTCGCGTTCGACGTGTGGCTGCGCGACACGCTCCACACCGGACAGTCGCTGACCCTCTTCGTCATCGCGATCGCGGCCGCCGAGATCGGCCTCGGCCTGGCCATCGTCCTGCAGGTCTTCCGCCTCCGCACCTCCGTCGCCGTCGACGACCTCGACCTCCTCCACGAGCCCGACGCCCGCCGATCTTGGTTGAGTCAACGCACCGAGGGCTCTCCCGACGTTGACTTGACCAAGATCGGCGACGGGGGTGGGGAGGCGTGATCGGGGCCGCGTGGGTGTTGCCGGCGTTGCCGGCGCTGGCCGCCGTGGTCGGGCTGCTGGGGCCGCGCCGGTCCGCGGCGGCCGGCGGCGCCCGGTCGCACCGGTGGCCCGCGGCCGTCGCGGTGGCCGGCGCGGCCGGGGCGCTGCTGCTGGCCATCCCGCTCGCCGTGCAGACCGCCGGCCGCGGCGGCAGCGGCGAGACGTCCGTGCTCATCGCGCCGACCGGCGGGGTCGGCGTCACCACCGGCACGCTGGCCGACGGGCTGGCCGGCGTGGTCGCGCTGATGGTGGCCGTGGTCGCGCTGCTGGTGCAGGTCTACTCGGTGGAGTACCTGCGCGAGGACACCCGCTACCCCACGTACGCGGCCGAGGTCTCCCTCTTCACCGCCGCGATGCTCGCCGTGGTGCTCTCCGCCGACCTGCTCGCGCTGCTGGTCGGCTGGGAGGTGATGGGCCTCTGCTCGTACCTGCTGATCGGCCACTACCGGGACCTGCCGGAGGCGCCGGCCGCGGCGCTCAAGGCCTTCCTGGTCACCCGGGTCGGCGACGTCGGCTTCCTGCTCGGCATCCTGCTGCTCGGGGTGTCCGTCGGCTCGTTCCGGATCCCGGACGTGCTGGCGGCGGTGCCGGAGCTGTCCGGCGCCACGCTGACCACCGCGACGCTCCTGCTGCTGCTCGGCGTCGCCGGCAAGAGCGCGCAGTTCCCGCTGCACACCTGGCTGCCGGACGCGATGGCCGGCCCGACGCCGATCAGCGCGCTGATCCACGCGGCCACCATGGTCGCGGCAGGGGTGTACGTGGTGCTCCGGCTCTACCCGGCCTTCGTGGCCGCGCCGGTCTCGCTCGCCGTCCTGGGGGTGGTCGCGGCGATCACCATGCCGCTCGGCGCGCTCGCCGCGCTCGGCCAGGACGACCTGAAGCGGGTGCTGGCCTGGTCCACGGTCAGCCAGCTGGCGTACATGCTGGCCGCGCTGACCGTCGGCGGGATCGCGGCCGGCGCCTTCCACCTGATCAGCCACGCCGCGTTCAAGGCCGCGCTGTTCCTCTGCGCGGGCGCGGTGCTGCACGCCACCGGGGCGGTGCTGATGAGCCGGCTGGGCGGGCTGCGCCGGTCGATGCCGGTGACCTACACGGTCTTCCTGATCGGCGGGCTCGCCCTGGTCGGGGTGCCGCCGCTGGCCGGCGGGCTGTCCAAGGACGCGGTCGTCGAGGTGCTCTGGGAGACCGGGACCGGGCACGAGGACGCGCCGGTGGCCCGGTGGGTGGCCGTGCTGCTGCTGGTGAGCGCGCTCGGCACCGTGGTGCTGACCGCCGCGTACCTGACCCGGGCGGTGCTGCGGGTCTTCCACGGCACACCGCGGTCCGACGCGGTGGCGCACGAGCCGGGCGGCCTGATGCGCTGGCCGATGGTGCTGCTCGGCGCGGCCACCGTCCTGATCGGAGTGATCGGGCTGCGGGCGGACTGGCTGCCGCGCTGGGTCGGCCACCCGGACGAGTCGGTCGCGCCCCACCTGACCATCACCCTGCTGGCCCTGGGGCTCGCCGCGCTCGGCGCCGGCGCCATGCTGACCGCCTGGCGGGCCGCGCCGGCGGCGGACCCGCTCCGGCTGCCGGCCCGGGCGGTGACCGCGCTGCGCGGCGGGCTGTACCTGGACCAGGTGCAGGACCGGCTGGTGGTGCGGCCGGTGCTGGCGCTGGCCCGCGCGGTGGCCACCGTCGACACGCGACTGGTCGACGGCGCGGTGGAGGGCACCGGCGCCGGCGCCCGCGGCGGCGGCCGGCGGCTGGCCCGGCTGGCCGGCGGCGACGTGCAGGGCTACCTCACCGGCCTGGCCGCCGGCGCGGTGCTGCTCGTGGTCGCGGTGGTGGTGGTGTCCCGGTGATCGTCGCGCTGCTGCTGGTGCCGCTGGCCGGCACGGTCGTGCTGGGCGCGCTGGCACTGCGGCCGTCCACTGCGGACGGCCCGGTGCCGCGGTGGACCGCGGTCGTGGTCGCCGCGGTGACCTTGGCGCTGTCGGTCGCGCTGCTGCCGGGGACCCGGGCCCCCGCCCCCGGCCGGGCGGTGGACCCGCGGCACGAGGTCGACGTGTCCTGGATCCCGGCGATCGACGTCCGCTTCCACGTCGGCGTGGACGGGATCAGCCTGCCGCTGGTCGTGCTGACCGCGCTGCTGACGCTGCTCTGCACGGTGTCCACCGTCCGCAAGGTGCCGGCCCCGGGCCGCGCGGCCGTCTTCTCCGCGCTGGTGCTGCTGCTCGAGGTCGGCCTGCTCGGCACCTTCGTCGCGCTGGACCTGGTGCTCTTCTTCGTCGCCTTCGAGGTCGTGCTGGCCCCGATGTACTTCCTCATCGCGATCTGGGGCGGCGGTGCGCGGGCCCGGCACGCGGCCACCAAGTTCGTGCTCTACACGCTGCTCGGCTCGGTCTTCGTGATCGTCGGCATCCTGACCGTGTACGCGGCCACCGGCACCTTCGACCTGGTCGAGCTGTCCGAGCGCGGCGGCGCCGGCATCGCGTCCGGCACCCAGGTGCTCGCGTTCGCCGCGCTGTTCGCCGGCTTCGCCGTGAAGAGTCCACTGTGGCCGGTGCACACCTGGCTGCCGGACGCGCACACCGAGGCCCCCACGGTCGGCTCGGTGCTGCTGGCCGGCGCCCTGCTGAAGATGGGCACGTACGGGCTGGTGCGGGTGGCGCTGCCGGTGCTGCCCGAGGGCGCCCACACGCTGGCCCCGCTGCTCGGCACGCTGGCGGTGGCCGGCATCGTGGTCGGCGCGCTGTGCTGCCTGGTGCAGACCGACGTGAAGCGGCTGATCGCGTACTCCTCGGTCGGGCACATGGGCTTCGTGCTGCTCGGCATCGCCACGCTGACCCCGACCGGGGTGAACGCGGCGCTGCTCGGCAACATCGCCCACGGGCTCGTCACCGGGCTGCTCTTCTTCCTGGTCGGCGGGCTCAAGGACCGGTACGGCACCGCGGACCTGCGGGTGCTCGGCAGCGGGCTGTCCGAGCGGCTGCCCCGGCTCGGCGCGCTCTTCGTGCTCGCCTCGGTGGCCAGCCTCGGGCTGCCCGGGCTGGCCGGCTTCTGGGGGGAGGCGTTCGCGCTGCAGGCCGCGTTCCGGCCGGCGCCCGGGCTGTCCCGCGAGCTGTACGCGGTGCTGCTCGCGGTGGCGGCCGCCGGCACCGCCATCACGGCGGCGTACTTCCTCCGCCTGCTGCGCGCCCTCGTGGTGGGCCCGGACGTGCCGACCGGCGACCGGCGGGTCGGTGGCGCGGTGGACGTGCGGCCGGTGGAGCTGGCCGCGTGGGCGCCGCTGGCCGTGCTCACCCTGGTGGTGGGGCTCTACCCGCGGCTGGTGCTCGGGCTGACCGAAGCCCCGGTCCGCGCGCTGCTCGGGGTCTTCGGATGAGCGCCCGCGCGAAGGCCCATGACTCCGCGAGCCGCCCGCGCGGAGACCGGTGGGCACGGTGAGCATCGACTACGCGGCGATGGCGCCGGTGCTGGCGGCCGCGCTCGGCGCGCTCGCCGTGCTGGTGGTCGACCTGGTCGCGCCGCTGCGGCTGCGCACCACGGCGGCCTTCGGCACCGCGCTGCTCGGCGCTGCCGCCGCCCTGGTCGCCGCGCTGGCGCTCCGCGGCGGGACCCGCGCCACCTTCTGCGCCCCGCGGGCCCCGCTCGAGGTCGGCGAGCCCTGCTCGTACACAGTGGACCCGACGACCGCCGGCCTGCTCGCCCTGCTGTCCGCGGCCGCCCTGGTCGCGCTGCTGCTCGCGGTCCGCACCGCCCGCTCCGGCGAGCTGCCGCCGGGGGAGTACGGCTTCCTGGTGCTGTCCTCGCTGACCGGCGCGCTCACCCTGGCCGGCGCCCGGGACTTCGTCACCCTGCTGGTCGGCCTGGAGACGCTGACCCTGCCCACGTACGCGCTGGTCGCGCTGCGCCGGCGGGATCCGGCGGGCGCCGAGGCGGCGGTGAAGTACCTCCTCGTCTCGGTGACCTCGACCGCGGTCACCCTGCTCGGCGTCGCCCTGCTGTACGGGGTGACCGGCAGCCTGCACTTCGGCCGGGTCGCGGCCGCGCTGGCGCTCCGCGAGGACGTCCGCGACCTGCCGCTCACCGCCGCCGCGGTGGTGCTGGTCCTGGCCGGGCTGTCCTTCAAGGTGGCCG
Organism: uncultured Actinomycetota bacterium; assembly: GCA_963849885.1. GTDB lineage: Bacteria > Actinomycetota > Actinomycetes > Mycobacteriales > CADCTP01 > CADCTP01. The sequence continues at coordinate 313,208 of CAWKIV010000010.1, forward strand.
CGGTGCCGTTCCACTGGTGGGCGCCGGACGTCTACCAGGGCGCCCCGGTGCCGGTGGCGGCCTACCTGGCCACGGTGTCCAAGGCGGGCGGCGTGATCGGCCTGGTGCTGGTCACCACCGTCGCGTTCGGACCGTACTCCGCGGTGTGGGCGCCGGCCCTGGCCGTGCTCGCGGTGGCCTCGATGACCTGGGGCAACCTGGTCGCGCTGCGGCAGCGGCACGCGGTCCGGCTGCTGGCCTGGTCGTCGGTGGCGCACGCGGGCTACCTGCTGGTGCCGCTGGCCTCGGTCGGGGCGCGGCCCGACCTGACCCGGGAGGCGGTCACCGCGACCATCGGCTACCTGGTGTTCTACGTCGCGCTGACCGTCGGCGCCTTCGCCTGCGTGGCCGCGGCCGGGGTGACCGACGTGGCCGACTTCCGCGGGCTGGCCCGGCGGTCGCCGCTGGTCGGCGGCGCGCTCGTGGTCTTCCTGCTCGGCCTGGCCGGGCTGCCGCCGGCGCTGGCCGGGCTGATGGCCAAGGTGGTGGTGCTGCGCACCGCGCTGCTCGGCGGCGCCGGCTGGCTGGCCGTCGCCGTCGCCGTGAACACGGTCATCGGGCTGGCCTACTACCTTCGGCTGGCCGCCGCGGCCGTCGCCGACCCCGGCGAGCGGGCGCCGCGGCTGCGGCTGGCGCCGTCGCTCGCGGTCGCCGTCGGCGGGGCGCTGGTGATCGTCCTGGTGCTGAGCGTGGCTCCGCAGCTGGCGCTCGACCTCGCCCGGTGAGGGGAACGCCGGCCGGGACGGCGGCGTTGGACAGGGCGTACGAACCCTGTCAAGAGAGGCAACTGTGCACCGACAGTTCAACGGGCTGAAGACGGCCGCCCTGCTCGGGCTGCTGTCGGCGATCATCATCGGCGCCGGCAGCCTGTTCGGGCAGACCGGGCTGATCATCGGCCTGCTGCTCGCGATCGGCACCAACGCGTACGCGTACTGGAACTCCGACAAGCTCGCCCTGCGCGCCATGCGCGCCCGCCCGGTCAGCGAGGCCGAGGCCCCGGAGATGTACGCGATGGTCCGCGAGCTGGCCACCGCGGCCCGGCAGCCGATGCCGCGGCTCTACGTGAGCCCGACCAACCAGCCCAACGCGTTCGCCACCGGGCGCAACCCGCGCAACGCCGCGGTCTGCTTCACCGACGGCATCCTGCAGATCCTCACCAGGCGGGAGCTCCGCGCGGTGCTGGGGCACGAGCTGTCGCACGTCTACAACCGCGACATCCTGATCTCCTCGGTGGCCGGTGCGCTGGCCAGCGTGATCATGTTCCTGTCGCACATGGCGATGTTCGCGTCGCTCTTCGGCGGCCGCAGCGACGACGACGAGGGCGGCGGCGGCGTGCTCGGCAGCCTGCTGCTGATCATCCTCGGCCCGATCGCCGCGTCGATCATCCAGCTGGCGATCAGCCGCAGCCGGGAGTTCCAGGCCGACGCGTCCGGGGCCGAGCTGACCCGGGACCCGCTGGCGCTGGCCAGCGCGCTGCGCAAGCTGCAGGCCGGCACCGAGGCGCTGCCGCTGCCGCAGGACGACCGGATCGTGGCGCAGAGCCACCTGATGATCGCCAACCCGTTCCGCCCGACCGGCCTGGCGAAGCTCTTCTCCACCCACCCGCCGATGGAGGAGCGGGTGCGCCGGCTCGAGCAGATGGCCGCCGGCCGCTACTGAGCTCCCGCCCCACCGACCCGCCCTGACCGACCCGCCCGACCGACCCGCACCGCCCCGTCCGGCCTCCGCCGGGCGGGGCGGTTTTCGATCTGTTCCGATAGCACCAGTTGCATCGCCGACGCTCGCGATATATCGTCAACTCGTCCCTACGACGAGAGGAGCGCACGATGCGCACCCGACACAGCTGGCCGGGACCCCGTCCCGACCGGCACCACGAGCACCACGAGCACCACCAGCACCGCCGTCCGCCGTTCCCGCCGGTCCCTCCGGGTCCGCCGGGCTTCGAGCCGGGCCGGCACGGCGCGCCGTTCGGCGACTTCGGTCCGCGGGGCGGCTTCGGTCCCCGGGGTCGCGGTCGACACCGCGGCCGCGGCGCCCGTCGCGGCGACGTCCGCGCCGCCGTCCTCGCGCTGCTCACCGAGCGGCCGATGCACGGCTACGAGATCATCCAGCAGATCGAGGAGCGCAGCGGCGGCGTGTGGCGCCCCAGCCCCGGCTCGATCTACCCCAGCCTGCAGCTGCTCGCGGACGAGGGTCTGGTCACCGGTGACGAGAGCGGCGGCCGCCGGCTCTTCACGCTGACCGACGCCGGCCGCGAGGAGGCCGCCCGGCACGAGGGCGGCTCGCCCTTCGACCAGGAGCGGGACGAGACCTTCGAGGTCGCGCACCGGTTCCGGGAGGAGATGGGCCAGCTCGCGATGGCGGTCTGGCAGGTCGCCCAGGCCGGCACCGAGGCCCAGCGCACCGAGATCCTCGACGTGCTCGCCGACGCCCGCCGCCGGGCCTACCAGCTGCTCGCCGACGGCACGCCGACCCCGCCGGAGCCCCCGGTGCCGCCCGCGCCGCCCGTCCCGCCCACCCCGCCGGCCCCGCCGGCGCAGTGACCGCACCGGGCCGACTGGGCAGTCCCGCTCGCCACTGAGCAGTCCGGCGCCCCGCTGAGACGCTGTAGCTGCTCAGTCGGCCCGCGGACTGCTCAGTCGGCCGGCGGACTGCTCAGTCGGTCGGCGGACTGCTCGGTCGGCGACGCTGCGCCCCGGCTCACTCGTTCTGTCCCTTTCGGATCCGGCCGCCAGCCCGTACGGTCCGGGCGGGGGTGGTCGAGATGACCCGTCGTCCGCTGATCCCGCTGGCCGCCGCGGCCTCCGTGCTGCTCGCGCTGCTGCTGCCGGCCGCGCCCGTCCAGGCGGCACCGTCCAGTTGCGACCCGGTGCAGACCGCGCCGGTGCTGCGCCCGGACGTGCCGACCGCGACCGAGGTGCTCGGCTTCCCGCTCGGCGAGCGGGACGTCACCACGGCCGAGTCGGACACGTACCTGCGGGCGGTCGACGCGGCCAGCCCGCGGGTCGCCGGCGGCACGCTGGCCACCTCCCACCAGGGCCGCCCGCTGCGCTACGCGGTGGTCGGCAAGCCGCAGAACGTCAGCCCGGTCGGGCTGGCCCGGATCGCCGCCGCCGCGGCCGCGCTGCGCGACCCGCGGACGCCACCGGCCCTCGCCCGCCTGCTCGCCGCCACCACGCCGGCGATCCTGTGGGTCGCCGGCAACGTGCACGGCAACGAGGAGAGCGGCACCGACGCGGCGCTGCGGGTGCTCTACGAGCTGGCCGCCCGGGAGGACTGCGCGGCCGACCGGATCCTCGACAACGCGATCGTGGTGCTGCTCCCGACGCAGAACCCGGACGGCCGGGAGGCCGACGCCCGGCGCAACGCGTACGGCTTCGACCTCAACCGCGACTGGTTCGCCCGCACCCAGCCGGAGACCGACGGCAAGCTGCAGCTGCTGCGTCGCCTCCCGCCGGTGCTCTTCATCGACGCGCACGAGATGGGCCGCGAGTCCTACTTCTTCCCGCCGAACGCGGACCCGATCTACCACGAGATCACCGACGAGTCGGTGACCTGGATCAACGACCTGTACGGCGGGGCGCTGATCGCCGAGTTCACCCGGCAGGGCATCCCGTTCTTCAACCGGGACGTCTACGACCTCTTCTACATGGGCTACGGCGACACGGTGCCGTCCACCGGCTTCATCGCCGCCGGCATGACCTTCGAGAAGGCCAACGGGGACCCGGCCCCGCGCCGGGTGTACGAGCAGTACCTGACCCAGTGGGTGTCGCTGTCCGCCGCGTCGGCCCGCAAGCGGGAGCTGCTGACCGCCTGGCACGGCGCGTACGTCGAGGCGTACCAGCAGGGCCGGGCCGGCCTCCTGGAGCCCAACGAGATCGTCAACCCGGGCAACGAGCTGGTCACCCAGGTGCCGGACCGGCCGGTGCGGCACTACTTCCTGCGCGCCGACGACCCGGCCAAGGCGGACGAGGTGCGCGCGCTGGTGCGCCGGCTGCAGCGGATGGACGTCAAGGTCGAGCGGCTGGTGCGGCCGCTGCGGGTGCCGGACTACACCCCGTACCACCGGGCGTCCCGGTCCACCGTGCTGCCCAGGGGGACGTACTGGATCACCATGGCCCAGGCGCAGAAGCACTGGGTGCAGGCGATGCTCAACGAGGACACGTACACCCCGTTCCCGTACTTCTACGACGTGACCGGGTGGAGCAACCCGCTGCTGTTCAACGTCGCCGGCGGCTACTCCGGGGCGGCGCTGCGGCCCGCCGCGGTGCGGGTGCCGACGTTGCCGGCGGCGCCGGTGCGGCCGACCCGCGGGCCTCGCGTCGGACTGTTCCAGCTGGACACCGGCACCTCGGCGATCGAGTCGTCCGGCTGGCTGCGCTGGCTGCTGGAGCAGAAGTGGAAGCTGCCGTACGAGGACGTGACGGCGGAGTCCATCGCGGCCGGCGGGCTGTCCGATGTGGACGTCCTGCTGGTGCCGAACGGGTCGGCCGCGTCGGCCGCCGAAGCCCTGGGTCCGGCCGGGTCGGCGGCGCTGGCCGGCTGGGTGCGCGCCGGCGGGCGGTACGTCGGCTGGCGCGGCGGCACCGAGCTCGCCACCGGGCTCGGGATCAGCTCGGCCCAGCTGGCCGAGCCGACCTCGGACGTGCCGGGCAGCCTCTTCCGCGTCGACGTCGCGTCCGGCCCGCTGGCCCGCGGCGTGGGGCGGGAGGCGTGGGCCTTCTACGAGTACGACCGGGTGATGCGGTCGCCGGACCCGGCCGCGGTCGCGGTGTCGTTCCCGCCGGCCGGGAGCGCGGACTTCGCCGTGTCCGGCTTCGAGCGGGGGGCCGAGGCGGAGCTCGGCGGCACCGCCGCGGTGCTGGACGAGCGGGTCGGCTCCGGCCGGTCGGTGGTCTTCTCGTTCGAGCCCAACTTCCGCGCCTTCACCGACGGCACCCAGGAGATCCTGCGCAACGCGATCCTCGGTCCCGGTCGGGGCGCGGCGGTGGCGGCGCCCACGGCCCGTGCCGCCTCCGGCGGGCTGTCCGCGCTGCAGCGGCCGGTCCGGCTCTCGGTCCTCCCGGCCGACGCCGGGTCCGCCGCGGCGGTGCTCGACCGGGCCGGGCTGGCGTACGAGCGGCGGACCGGAGCCGGCTCGGTGCGCTTCGCCGTGGTCAACCGCGGCCAGCTCGACGCGGACCAGCTGCCCTGGCTGGACACCGTGGTCCGGGGCCTGCGCGCCTCCGGGGTGACCCCGCTGGCGCTCAGCGCTCCCTGACCGGCGCCGCGGGCCGGGTCGGCGATCCGGCCCGCGGCAGCACCGGCGAATCATCCGGCGGGGATGATCCCGACCGCCCCGCTGGATCGGACCGTGTGACCCGAAGACTCCCGCCTTCAGGAGGCACACGATGACCGATGCGTCGCAGCCAGGGTCGCAGGGCTGGCGTCTGTCCGAAGAGACCCGGCGCGAGGAGAAGGTCGCCGGCGAGCGGAGCCGGGCGCGCGCGTCGTACGAGCGGGCGGGCTGGGTCCACTTCGCCGCGACGATGATGGGCCTGATCGCGGTGTTCCAGATCATCGTCGGCCTCACCGCGATCTTCCGCAGCGGGACGTACACCGTCCCGGAGACCCGCCTGGTGGTCAACGTCGACTACACCGGGTGGGGCTGGGCGCACGTGCTGCTGGGCGTGGTGGCGGCGGTCGCGGCCTACGGGCTGCTGGAGGGCAAGATGTGGGCCCGCGTCGTCGGCATCGTCATCGCGTCGCTCGGCGCCGTGGTGCACCTGGCGTTCCTCGCCGCGAACCCGTTCACCGCGATGGTGGTGATCGCCCTCGACATCGTGGTCATCTACGCCATCGCCGTGTACGGGCGGGAGCTGGGCGACGAGTCAGGCTACTGACGCCATGAGGATCTTGCTCCGCCACGCCGACGCGGGGGCCAGGTCGAGCTGGACCGCCTCGGACGACTGGCGCGCGCTGACGCCGCTCGGACGGGCCCAGGCGGCCTCGGTGGCCGAGAGTTTCCGCGGCCTGCCGATCCAGCGCATCCTGTCGAGCCCGTCGCTGCGGTGCCGGCAGACGGTCGTCCCGCTCGCGCAAGACCTCTTGGTGGACGTGGAGCCGTGCCGAGAGCTGACCGCGCAGGTCCGGCTGCGGGACCTGCTGCGGCTCCTCGCGGACAGCGAGACGGCGGCGGCGGTGCTGTGCACCCACCGCGAGACGTTGCAGCTGCTCTTCGCCCACCTGGCCGAGACGGGGGCCGCCCCCACCGGGGGCGACAGCCCGATGGCCATGGCCGCCGCGTGGGTCCTGCACGGCACGGTCGGCGGCCCCGGTCCGGTCCGGCTCGAGCGGCTCCCGGCGGTCGAGGCCCTACCGGTGCCGCGCTAGCCGATCGCGGCCCGGAGGGCCGAACCGGCCCGCGAGGCCCGGGCACGCCGGTACGGTCCGGCCATGGATCTCGATCCCACCGTGACCAACCCGGAGGCGTACCGGGTCCTCTTCGAGAACGAGCGCGTCCGGGTGCTGGAATACCGGGACCAGCCCGGCCACCGGACCCAGCCGCACGCGCACCCGGACAGCGTGATGTACACGCTGAGCTCGTTCCGCCGGCGGATCGGCGCGGGCGGCCGGGAGGTCGAGGTCGAGCTGTCCGCCGGCGAGGTCCGGTGGGTCGGCGCGCAGCAGCACCACGGCGAGAACATCGGCGACACCGACAGCCACAGCATCTTCGTGGAGCTGAAGGAGCCGGCCCCGGCCGGCGGCTCCGAGTCCGTGCTCGGCCCCAGCGGGGGGTGACGCGCGGCCCTCACCGCTCCCGGCGTGCGGCGCGCGGCCCTCACCGCTCCCCGGCGTGCGGCGCCCGGCCCTCACCGCTCCCCGGCGTGCGGCGCCCGGGCCCAGGCGGCGATCCGCTCGGCCGTCTCGGCCACCTCGCCGGCGTCCGACCTGAGCACCGGCAGGCCGAGCGCCCGCAGCTCGGCCGCGTCGGCCAGCGCGTCCGCCACGTCCTGCTCCGAGCACGACCGCGCGGCCAGCCGGCGGCGCCGGGTGGCGTCCGCGCAGTCGAGCACCGCCCACCGCGCCGCGCCGAGCACCGGTGCCGCGCTCGACCGGTCCACCTCGGCGGGCGTCAGCGGCGACAGCAGCAGCACGTCGTGCCCGGCGCCGAGGACGGCACCCGCGAAGCCGAGGCAGAGGTCGTTGTAGGCCGGCCACCGCTCGGCGGCCGAGGGGTCCGTGAGGTCGACCCCGGCGAGCCGGCTCCCGGCCGGCAGGAAGTCGTCCATGTCGAGCACGACCACGCCGGGCAGCAACCGCCGGAGGTCCGCAACGACCGCGGTCTTCCCCGATCCGGGCGCACCGGTGAGCAGCAGCACCCGGCCGCGGCCCACCGCGGGCGCGACCCGGGTCAGCGGTAGTTGGTGAACTGCAGCGGGACGTCCAGGTCGGCTTCCTTGAGCATCCGGATGACCGCCTGCAGGTCGTCCTTCTTCTTCGCGCTCACCCGCAGCTGGTCGCCCTGGATCTGCGCCTGCACGCCCTTGGGCCCCTGGTCGCGGATGCGCTTGGCGATCGAGCGGGCCTGGTCGGTCTCGATGCCCTGCTTGATCCGGGCCGACACCTTGTAGGTCCGCCCGGACGCCTGCGGGTCGCCCGCGTCCAGCGCCTTGAGCGAGATGCCGCGCTTGATCAGCTTCTCCTTGAAGACCTCCAGCGCGGCCTTCACCCGCTCCTCGCTGTCCGCCTGCAGCGTCACCGCTTCCTCACCGGCCCAGGCGATCGACGCGTTGGTCCCGCGGAAGTCGAACCGCTGGGCCAGCTCCTTGGCCGCCTGGTTGAGCGCGTTGTCGACCTCCTGCCGGTCGACCTTGCTCACGACGTCGAAGGACGGGTCTGCCATGACCCCGACCGTACCCAACGCCCCTCCCCACCCACCCATCCACCCCGCCTGGCCGCCCACCCCGCGCCGGTGATCACGTTTGCGCGTGTCCTCGTTCCGACACGCCGCCTGGCCGGCCGCTCTCACCGAGCCGTCGCGCAAAGGTGATCGCGTCAGGGTCGGCGCCCGGTTGGAGCGGGGTCGGGCAGGGCCTGTATCCTGCTGGCTCGGTGCTGGCCCCGGTCGGCCCACGGCAGGTTGCCCGAGTGGTCAAAGGGAGCGGTCTGTAAAACCGCCGGCTCAGCCTACGTTGGTTCGAACCCAACACCTGCCACACACCGGCCCGCAGCGCTGATCCGCACGTCAGAGCCCCTGTCCGGCCCGCCGGCAGGGGCTCTCCCATGTCCGGCCACGTCCGACCGGCACCGACCGCCTACGGCCACCCGCGGAACATGCGCGGAACGACCCGCGCCGCTGCCGGTCCTCGTCGGCGCCAAGTACCCTCCACGCTCGTGACTGGATCAGGCGCGCTTGATCTAGGAGGCGTCAACCTCAAGATCGACCGGGCGGAGGAGCACCTGAATGCCCTGGCGGCCGAGATCGACGCCTTCGTGGGTGACCCGTCGTACATCCGACTTGAGTCGCGGCTGAATCGGCTGGACGACTCGTACTCGGTGATCCTCCACGTCACGAAGGAGATTCCGCGGCGGTGGGGCGTAGTGGTCGGCGACGTCTGCCACAACCTCCGCAGCGCGCTCGACCACCTGGTCGTCGCCACGATTCCTCCAGGCCAAGCGCATAGGCGACACCAGTTCCCGATCTTCGACTCAGATCAATCGTGGAACAGTGAGTTCGGCGGCAAGCGACGGGACAAGATGCTTGACTTCGTCGATCCCGCCCGGGTGTCGCTGATCGAGGAGGTGCAGCCCTACAAGCCCACCGGGGTAGCTAGGCTATCTGTCCTCGAACGCTTTTCGAATGCGGACAAGCACCGGCTTATCCACGCCGCAGTTGCCAATATGATTGCCAAGCCCGAAATTGTGGCCTACCGCGCGATCCCGATGCCCGTGACCCAGGTGACCTATCTGCCCGAAGGAGTGCCGATGGCCGAAGGCACGGAGGTGGCCCGTTTCAAGACGAATCTATGGATGACGACCCGGCGGATGCCGGACGGCTCGATCGACGTCCCGGATTCGACGCTTGAGGTGAGCGCCGGCCTGCAGGCCGCGATGGTGTTCGGTGAGCAGGGCAAGGAGGACACAAGACTCAAGGAATTCCGGTCGATGCTGGAGGATGTTCGCGCGGTGGTCGCCCGATTTGCCTAGCCGCTAGTGTCGCGTCTCGTTCCCGACGTAAGTGTTCGGAGACGCAGCGATGGCCGGGCTCGCGTGCCTTCGACAAGATCGGCGCCAGGCTCGGGCCAGGACGTCGCTGTGTTGGGCGGAGGACCGGGCCCACCCGGGGCGGTCACGCCTGGTAACCAGAGTGGGTGGACCTGAATGACGCTCGCTACGGGTCGCAACGACCGAGTCTGCCGATGAGCGGTCGCCGTTGAGGACTGTTCGGCCGATCCTCTCCTGCTGTCAGGGCAGCCTGATTGCGGCTTCGGGTGTATGTGTCAGGCGTAGCCTGACGTTGTGGGTGCCCGGTACAGCCATCTTGCGCGGGCGCGGCTCGCGTTGTCCGCGGCCGCGAAGGGGGTTAGCGACCAGGCCCGCGGCTTGGTGTTGGCCGACGACCGCGGCAGCGGCGCAGGCGAGATCATCGAGCGTGCGGTGCAACTGGTCGATGACGCTCGTGCCGTGCTCGAGCGGGCAGTGGTCTACGAGCGGGAGCAGGGTGCGTCGTGGCAGACCATCGGCGCGGCGATCGGCATCAGCCGGCAGACCGCTCACGAACGGTTCGCGGAGGTCGAGCGGCGGTGGAAGGACGCGCTGACGGGCCCGACGGCGAGGCCCAGCCCGGGGCGGAGAACCCCGAGCGGTGGGGAGAGCAGCTGGACCGGTGGGTGATCCAGCACCGGGACCCTGGCGACCTCGACACTGGCGAGCACCCGGTCTCCGGCCAGCAAGGGCCGCAGAGCCTGCTGCAGGCGGCGTCGGAGCTCCGCCATGACGGCCAGGAGCTGACCAGTCGCGGAGCGTCCCTCGCCGAGCGGTTCGCCTTCTACGAGCGCAAGGCCGTCCTGCTCGAGCCGATCGCGGCGGCCGATCCCGACGATCCCGTGGCCGGCCAGGCCGCCACCGCCGCCCGTCGCCAACTCCAGGAGGCCCGTCGTCGCGCAACGGAGGGGTAGCGGCGATTCCCGGGCCCGAATCTGGACCGGTCGTGAAGCGGCAGCGGTGAAGGCCGTCTGGGTCGGCGGCTGGTGCTGACTGCCGGTTCTCGCGGAAGGAGTCACTCGTGTCCAACGATGCGTTCTCGACGAGGTGCTCAGCCGTCGGCGCGCCGATGGTGGTGGCCGGCCGCTCGTTGACGACCAGTCCAAGTGGCAGGGTCGGGCGGCCGTGTAGGAATCTGACGAGTCCGCCGCCTCGCAGCAGGAGCGGTTGGGGATGCCCGGCGTTGATCCGCCGTGAAAGCCGGCCCACCGACGGCCCGACGGGCCCGACGGATCGACGCGACAGGATCGTCGGGCGGTGAATCTGGTTCGAGATCGGGGAATTGTCGCGTCAGCGTGGGCTATTCGCCGCCGATGCGACGTGACAGATCACAGGACCGCGCCGCGGGGCGCCACCTCGAGACCGGCGACGCCGCGGCCGTAGAGCACCACGAGCCGGTCGCCGTGCCTGCAGCGGAGGAGACCGGAGTGTTCGGCAAGAGCGGAGATGGCGTGCTCGATGACCTCGGCCTCCACGGTGTCGGGTCGCTGTAGGTGACATCGACGTGGTCGCCCCCGATCAGCCGGATGCGCAGCGCGATCTCTGCCATGAGCCCGGACCCTAGCTGTACAGGGTCTGTTGCGTCCGGTCGCGCCCGGGCGTGACGGTCACGCCCGGCCGAGGAGGCTGGGCCGGTGCGTCGACCTCGAACCCCCCGTCCCTGCGTCCAGCGATCGGCGTTCGCCGGGTTCCGGTTCCCGCCCGAGGCGATCACAGTCGCGGTCCGCTGGTACCTGCGCTAGGGCCTCTCGTATCGGGACATCGAGGAGTTACTGGCCGAGCGCGGCATCGACGTCGACCACGTCACCGTGTACCGGTGGGTGCAGCGGTTCACCCCGCTGTTCGCCGACGCCGCCCGGCCACTGCGGCACGCCACCGGCGACCGCTGGTTCGTCGACGAGACTTACGTCAAGATCGCCGGCCGCTGGCGGTACCTGTACCGGGCGGCCGATCAGTACGGGCAGGTCATCGACGTCCTGCTGTCCGAGCACCGGGACGCCGCTCGCCGCTCGCCGCTTCTTCACTCGTGCCTTGAGGTACCGGCCTGCGCCGGTCGAGGTGACCACCGATAGGGCCGCCCCGTTACCTGCGCGTCCTGGCCGAACTGGTCCCGACCGCTGTCCACGTCACCGAGCAGTCCAGCAACAACAGGATCGAATCCGACCACGGCCGGCTGAAGGCTCGGCTACGACCGATGCGCGGACTGAAACGGCGCCGGTCCGTCGCGGTGATCGCCGCCGGACACGCCTTCGTTCAGAACCTCCGCCGAGGCCACTACGAACTCGTCACCGACGCCCCGCCGGGCCTTCGTCTCGCGGCAGCCTTCACCGAACTCGCTGTGGCGGTCTGACCTGCTCACCTGGCCGAGCCCGACGTGTGCTCGGGGCCCAGAACGCAACAGAGCCCTGCCGCCTACGATGACGTCCCGTGGGAGGCGCGAAGGCGACGGGCAGTACGCCTGCTGCCCGGTTTCACGGTTTCCAGCGGAATGGTGACAGTCCGCCGACTGGCCGCGGCGGCCCCAGACCGCAGCGAGCCAAGACAGAGGAGTGATGTGGCGGTTATGAATACCGGGAGGGAGCGGCCGCGCCTGACGTTCGCCTGCGAGTTGGACACTCCCCGCCTCGTCGAGTTGTTCACGGACGATGCCGTGATTCACGATCTACGGGAGCTGGGGGCGCGGGTCACGCTCATGCTGTCCGATCTCAGTGACGAGAGGGCTGCTGTGGTGGCGAGGCTGAATCAGGCGGACGTTCCCGTGGTCGGCATTCCCCTGGTGTCCGCCGACGCGGGCTACTACTTCACCACGGACAACGTGCCGCAGGCGGAGGCGAGTTACGAGCAATGGAAGGCTTGGACTGCGAGGCACGGGCTGCGCTGGGACGGTGTCGGCCTTGACATCGAGCCGGAGGCCCGGTTCTACCAGCAGATTCTGGCGAACCCCTGGGGTCTCCTCCCTCTGCTGGCACCGCGGCTCCGCGACAGGGAGAAACCGCTGCGGGCGCGGATCGCGTACAACGCTCTGGTCGACCGGATACACGCCGATGGGTGGGGGGTGGAGAACTACCAGTTCCCGCTGATCGCCGACGAGCGCCGCGCAGGGTCCAACCTGCTGCAACGGGCGATGGGACTAGTCGACGTCAATACCGACCGCGAGGTCTGGATGCTCTACAACTCGTTTATCCGCCGGATCGGCCCCGGGATCCTCTGGAGCTACGGCCCCGAAGCGGCCGCGATCGCGGTCGGCACGACCGGCGGCGGCCCGGACGTCCCCGGCCATCCCCAGATGCCGGCACTGAGCTGGGACGAGCTGGCCCGGGATCTGCGGCTGGCTCGCCACTGGTCCGAGGACCTGTACATCCACAGCTTGGAAGGGTGCGTGTGGCAGGGCTTCCTACCGCAGCTTCGTTCGTTCGACTGGGGACAGGCCGGGACCACACCGAACGGAGCGCGGCTCGCTGACCTTCTCCGGCGTGCGCTGAGGGGAGTTCTCTGGGCGAACGCGCACCCCTGGCCGCTGCTGGCCGCAGGCCTGACCGGGTCCTGCCTGCTGAGCCGCTCCCGGCGCCCCCGATGACATCCAGCGGGTCGCGACGTCGCGGGAAACCGTGGCTGTGTGCGGATGTCAGATTGCGGAAGCTCCTGTGCGCGGCGATCCCTAGGTCAGTGTCAGCCGGCCACGGGGCACGTTCAGTCGTCGGACAGCAGCTCGGTCGCCGCGTCGCGGAGCCCGGCGACGAGGATGTCGAGGTCTGGGACGGAGGTCCGGTGGCGGCCGCCGACCCTCGTCGGCGCTGACCGCCGCAACGCCCTCGTATGCCCCGTTCTGCCGATGCCGAATCGTCACCCCAGCCAACCGGCTCCCGTCCGCCTCGTGCATACCGCAGACCCTAGTGTCGCGTTGCACTGCTCCTGTGCGTCTTCGTCGTCGTCTTGCACGCGACCAATTGACGGTGCTCTGGCCCGGTAAACATGGGTCGCGCTCCTGCTGCCCCGGCGACATCGGCCGCGGCCGGCCGGGCTGGTGAGGCCCACGCGGTGCATCTCATGGATCAGGGGAGGTGCGGTCATTCTCATACGGTCGGGGACATGAGGGTGGGATGTCAGTTGCGCCGGGGCGGTATCCGCGCCCAATAGGCAGTCAGTGGGGCTTGGATTCCCGCGGGACCACGGCGGCCATCTGGGCGGGTGCTAGTGCGGCGGCGGTGTGCATGAGCTGTCGGAGGTCGGCTGCGAATCGGGTGGCGGGGGCGCCGTCGACGACGTTGTGGTCGATGGTGACGGTGAGGTCGAGGACGTCTCGCACCTCGATGCGGTCGCCGATCGCGCGTGGACGGCTACTGACTCCGCCGACGACGACGGCGAGGGACGCCAGGCTGGGCGGGGCGATGGCGAAGCCGCCGCCGTCGGCGAACATGCCCACGGCGGTTACCTGCACCGTGCCGGCGGCCAAGTGGACGCGGCGGGAGCGGCTCATCGCCGCGTACATAGCCCGGTACAGGCCGGGAATCCGCCCAGCGGTGGGAGCGACGGTGTTCAGCAGGCGTCCGGTCGTGGTGGCGACAGGGTCGGTCTTCACCGCCCGCAGCTCGGAGCTGATTTCGGCGACGCTACGGACGTCGGCATCGCGGACGATGTGCACCAGCCCGAACGGTCCCTGCTCGGTGGGCACCTCGATCAGCGTCTGCACGTCGACGTGATGGTGTTCGACCAGCCGGCCACGCCAGTCGCGGTAGGCGTGCACCTGCGGGTGGGCCGCGGCTGCCCGGCCGAGCGACGCGACGACGAACGCGGTGAGCGACAGCGGCGGGTCGTCATCGGCGAGCAGCCGCCGGGCTGTGGTGATGTCGACGTCGAACAGGCCGTGCATGGGCACGATGCGGCGGCCGGCGCGGACCGCCGCCGTGACCAGCCGGCGGCTGGACGGGAACGGCCGCACCGTGACGCCGCGCTCCCGCACCTGAGCCGGGCCGGCGCGCAGGAGCGGGTCATGCTCACGGCCTGCTCGATCGGTGGCGTCGGGTGAACCCACGGCGCCGTCACCGCCAGCGTGAGATCGACCGCGCGACACGACGTCACCTCCGGATTTAGTCCTGCCAGCCTTCCATCGTTGCCGCTCGACGCCCAGGGCCGGCCAGCGGTCCGCTGCACGGATCTCGCACCGTTTCGTCGTGATCGTGGGTGTCTCTTGACCGAGGCGGGCGGGCCTCACGTCGCTTCGGCGGACCCGATGGTCGGAGTCTCATTGCCGGCTTCCGCGCGCTGCTTGATCGTGCGGAGCATCTTTCGCTCCATGCCGAAGTGGACCGGCTCCAGCAAGGGTAGGAGCAGCGCGCACCAGGACGGCCAGGGGTCGGCGCGGACCCGGACGAGAAGCCGGCAGCCGTCATCCACCGGCTCCAGCACGAAGGCCCACGTCCAGTCCAAGATCGCCCGAGAGCGCTCCGACGCCGGTGACGACGTCAACAGGTCCATCCGGTAGTGCAGAACGAGGCTCCGCGCCGGGTCGAGACCGACAACGCTCAGCCCGCCGGCCGGGCTCAGCCCGACCGTGTCGCCGACCGCGAGCAGCTGCAGTTGCGGGACTACCCGCCGAGCGCTGCCGCCTTCGGCGAAGTCACCCGCCCCCATCGCCCGCTCGAGCCGGTCATAGCTGTACCACCCGCCGCGGCCGTAGCCCATCTGCACGAGCCACGGCCACACCTCGGCAGGGGGCTTGCCGATGGTCACGGCATGCGTCGTGCGGTAGCGGTCCCGCACGAGATCATCACCGGGGAGAACACCGTCGACCTCATCCGAGCTCGCGCCCCACGTCCGCAGCCGCGGGCGAACCACACCGAGGTAGGCCACCGACGCCGCCACGGGCAGAGCTGCGCGCCCCAGTCGTGTCACCGCGCGATCGTTCCACAGAGCCTACAAAGGTGCTTTACCGATCCGGGGGTCCAAGCGCCGGCGCAGTGGCCTGGTATGCGCTGCCGTGACCTCTCGGCTCCTCGTCGAAGCGGCGCTCGAGTTCGCTGGCCGCGCGAACCCGCGCCGCGGAGCGACTGGTCACGAACGTGGCGCCGGTTCCGCGAGGTCCGTGGGACGGGTCTTGGCGAGACTCGGGATTAGCGCCAGGCCGGCGACGGTGATCACCGCACCCATGATCGCGGGGATGAGCGTTGTCGTGGTGGGGGTGGTGGTCGCGATGTCGAACGCAGCGTGAAAGACCGCGACCACCAGGATGCTTGCCCGGCTGCGCCGGTACAGCCAGGCCAGCACGAATGAGCCGACGAGCAGGCTGAAGTAGAACCCGAGGAAGCCGATGGCGGGCATCGCCCGGTAGGTGGCGGTGATACCGAACAGCGGCAGATGCCAAGCAGCCCAGATCGCGCTGACGATGACCGCGGCGCTCAGCGCCGAGTGCCTGCGCTGCAAGGTGGGCTGGGCGAAGCCCCGCCAGCCGATCTCCTCGCCGTAGCCGTAGAACAGCAGGTTGACCACCCAGAACACCGCGAGCGGCAACACCGGATACTCAGTGCTGGCGCCGAAGCGGCTCAGATCCGCCCAGCTGCCTTCCACGACTCGGGCGACCAGCACGGCTGCGGCGAACAGGACCAGCGGACCGAGGACGGCCAGGCCGAGCCACCCTAGCCGGCCCCGCCAGGCGACAGTCCGCCACAACATGTCGGTGACGCCGCTGCGGCCGGCGACGGCAGCGGTCACAGCGAGCGCGGCGGCGGCGGGCCCGAGAGCGCCGCTGAGATGCCAGTACGGCGACGCCGACCAGCTCACCCAGTCTTGCCGGTCGGCAAGCAGCGGCAGCCAGCAGATCCATGAGATCGCATAGGCCAGCACCGTGAAGGCCAACACCGGGTGACGCGCAAGCCACGCCGGAATCCGGGTCTGGCTACCCGCCCTTGACCCGGTCAGAGGACTCCCCCTTCCCTGGAGGCCCAACAGCAAGATCGATGACCAGCATCGGATCGGTCGGTGCCACCTTCGCCTTCCGGAAGCGGCGTCGGTAGCTCTGTTCGGCCCGGGCGCGGTCGGGATGCGCGACGTCGACAACCCGACCATGTCCCTGGTAGCTGGCGCCAGCGACGCGGACCTGCACGCTGCGGCCGTCGACGAAGTTCCGCCACCACTGCTTGCCCGCCGAACCACCGACGTAGATCACCAGCCGTGTCTCCTCGCGGGCGCACTGCACGGGCAGCGCGATACGGCGGCCAGAGACGCGTCCGACGAACCGCAGCTCGCACAGCCCGCCGAAGAGGCGGCCGACCGGTGAGCGCAGCAACGCAAGCTGAAATTGATGAGCGACGACTGGTCGGCCAGCCCCGGCGGACGACACCCTCGGACCCTTCACCCCGCTGTTCTCGGCTGTCAACAGAACTTCATGACTGGGCCTCGAAGGAGCTTCGGGGCTACCAGCGCTGAGGTCGGTAGTCGATCAGGCCGGCCGGCGCCGGCCGGCAACCTGCCGGGTCCGGCTCGCATCTACCCAACCGGGTCCACAGCAGCCGCCGCAAGGGGCGGGGCAGATTCGCCGTTGAGGAGGGTGACGGGGGGATGACCAGGATCAGGGGCGTCACGTCCAGGTGGCTGTTGGCGGTCGGCGGTGTCGTCGTCGCCGTGGCGGCGGTGGGCTGCCAGTCCTCGCCGGAGCGCGTGCCGGCCGGGCCGGGCGGCGTGTGCCCTATCGGGCAGGGTTCCCCGTCGTCGAGCTCGTCGTCCGGTGACGTGGTCGGCAGCCGGCCGCCGGCCCCGCCGGGAGGCGGCACCCCGACCGGCCGTGCGTCGGACCCGAACGTCGACGGCACCGGCGGTACCGGCTCAACGCGACCCGCCCCGTCGGGGCCGTCGCGTTGCCACACCGCCGACCTGGCCGTGGAGGTCGGCCAGTCCGACTCCGGTACGGGCCACACGGGTCTTAACCTCGCGCTGGTCAACCGGTCGACGCACCCGTGCCGGATCTACGGCTACGGCGGGGTTCAGCTGCTCGACGCGGCTGGGGCCGCCCTACCTACCCGACAGGTGCGCGGCCGGCCAGCACCGCAGTCGATCACGCTCCGGCCGGGCGGTCCGATTCGGGGGATGCGACGGTGAGGTGCTTTCCTTTCCTCTTATCGCTGGCGGGGGAGAAATCGATGGGGACGGCGTGGACGCTGGCGCGTCACGGGCAGCGCCGCCGCGCGGAGCCCTCGCGCTGGCACCGCTCGCGCGGTTCAGCCGGGCGACGACGGCCCGTCGCTCAGATCCGGGAGCATCAGCGCCATAGGAGAGTCCAGCGCCCCGACCCGGCCACCACCGCGCCGTCGGCGAACAGCTCAACCAGGCGGGACTCTCTAGCTCACAGGCGAGCGTCAGGCGCGGGCCTCGGGCCGGCGGCCGTCCACACTGCCAGCGTCTTCCGTCACGGCAGGAGGACGTCGGAGACTGGGAGGCGGGGGGTCGGCGGCGGTAGCGGATCCCGAGGGCGCCCCAGGCGGAGCACGAGCTGCGGGTGGCCGGGTAGGCCAAGGGCACGCCGGAGCTCCTCCCGGAGCCTCGGCACCTCCAGCGGCTGGTTGAGGTAGGAGGCCTGGAAGCCGGCGGTGCTGGCCGCCAGCAGGAGTCGGTGCATCGCCTGGCCGGCCCGCAGCCAGTCCGCCCGCTCGTCCGTGTGGGTCTGCAGGACGGCGAGCCCGGGATGGGCTTCCCCTCGGTGGGTGGGCGCACCCAAGTCCGGGTCGCCTGCGCTGAAGTCCCGCATCCGGAATCCCACATCGGAGCCGGTGGGCGCAAACGCCCTGCCCAGGCTGGTGAGGGGGATTCCGACTCCGCGCCTGACCGGGGCCGGCCCCACCCAGCGGACCAGCTCGTTGCGCAGGTCTCGGTTGGCCCGCTGCTCGCGGTCAGCGTCCGCCAGGAGCGCGGCCAGGTCGCGCTGGGACTCCTCACGCACCACCCAGTAGAGCGCTGCGCCCTCCTGATCCACCTCACGCGTCAGCTCCGCCTGCAGAGGGCTGGGTAGCGGATCGTCGGTGAACGGGCCGCGCACGGTCTGCCGGCGGCCCAGCTCGGCGTGCCGGTGGGCGGCCTCCGCAGCCTCGGCGGGATCGGCGCGGTCGGCGGCCTCGGCCGGATCGGCGGCCTGGGCGGGGTCGGCGTGCCCGGACGCCGTGACCACCGCGGCCAGGTCCGGCCGAGCATGGTCCCGGGCGAGCCGGACCACCGGCCGGAGCCCGAGGACGGCGAGCGCGAGCCGTACGCCGTACACCGCGGCGCCGACACCGAGAAACAGTTGCCGGTCCTCCGGGTCGGCGACCGGAAGCCGACGGTTGCGGTCCGCGTAGATCTCGACGGCGTCGGCCTGCACGCGAAACGCCCAGGGCTGCGCATTGTGGTGCGATGGGGCACGCGCGCCAGCCTGCGCGATCTCCTCGGCGTGCTGTCGCAGGTCCACTCGGCCCCTGGGAAGTTCCGTCATAACGCCAGCTTCCCATGACAGCTCGGTCACCCGCCGGGGTCGAAGTCATCGGTCCGGCCGGCGGCCGGCCCTGGACGCGGCGGAGACGGCCAGCGCGTACCCGGTGCCTGCAGCGAAGTCGCCGACCATATCCGACTGTGGCGGAAGAAGCGGCTCGGGGAGTACCAGGTAGGGCGGTCGTCTCTCTCGTCGGCGCGGTTGACGAGTTCTGCGTCAGCAACATGGCGTACGTGACGACGGCCGGCCCGACCGCCGGAACGTCCGCGGGCGCCGGTGGTCCGCTTCAAGACGCTGGAGGGCTACCGACCCCTCCTCCTGTGCGGCGTCCCCGACCGGGCCGTCATGGGCCTCATGGGCTGGTCCTAGAGCGCCATGACCGTCCGTACCAGCACCTCTCCGTGGCCGTCCGCCGCGACATCGCCGGCCCGCTCGGCGACCTGCCGTGGAGAGGTCTTCCGGCCGATGACGCCAAAGTCGCCGAAAGCCAGACCGTCGCCTCAACGGCCACGCCGCTTCAAACGTCCGCTCGTGCCGCCTGTGCGCTCGTGCTGGATGCTGGGTGGCCGGTGGGTGAGGTGGTGGTTCGGGTGGCCGGGGCGGTGCGGTGGGCGCGGCTGGCGACTGGGGTGCCGGGTGCCGTACGCGGAGCGGGGTGACGCGGGCGGGGTCCCGGGCCGGTGGGCGTCCCGGTAGCCGTCGCCGTGGCCCGGTCAGGTCCGGCTAGCGTGCGCGGTGTGACGAACGCGCCGCTGGGCGGAGGCGAGCGGTCGCACCTGCTGCGACTCCTGCGGGGTGTCGACCTGCTCCGGCGGTACGAGCGCGGGTGGCTGCGCGGCGACGTCCTGGCCGGCATCACGGTCGCCGCCTACCTGGTGCCGCAGGTCATGGCGTACGCCGAGGTCGCCGGGCTGCCCGCGGTCGCGGGCCTGTGGGCGATCATCGGTTCGCTGGCCGCCTATGCCGTTCTGGGATCGTCCCCGCAGCTGTCCGTCGGGCCGGAATCCACCACCGCGCTCATGACGGCGGCCGCCGTCGGTCCGCTCGCGGCCGGCGATCCGGGCCGGTACGCGGCTATGGCCGCGGCGCTCGCGGTGATCGTGGGCGTCCTGTGCGTCCTCGGCTGGCTGGCACGCCTCGGCTTCCTGGCCAGTCTGCTGTCCAGACCGATGCTGATCGGCTACATGGCCGGCGTCGCCGTCATCATGATCGTCAGCCAGCTCGGCAAGGCATCCGGCGTCGCCGTCGACGGCGACTCGTTCCTCGCCGAGCTGCGCTCGTTCACGGACAACATCTCGGGCGTCCACCGGCCGACGCTGGCACTCGCGGCGGCCGTGCTCGCCTTCCTGCTGATCACGAACCGGTTCCTGCCGAAGGCACCGGGGCCGCTGATCGCCATGCTCCTGGCCGTCGTCGCCGTCGCCGCGCTCGGTCTGCGGGACCAGGGGGTCGCCGTCGTGGGGGACATCCCGGCCGGCCTGCCGGTGCCGCGGGTGCCCGGAGTCTCGACGGCCGACCTGGCGGCGTTGCTGCTCCCCGCTGTCGGCGTGGCGATCGTCGGGTACTCCGACAACGTCCTGACCGCCCGCGCCTTCGCGACCCGCAACGGCTATGCGGTGGATGCCAACCAGGAGCTGCTCGCCCTCGGTGCAGCCAACGTCGCGGCCGGTGCGCTGCAAGGGTTCCCCGTCAGCAGCAGCGGCAGCCGCACGGTCATCGGCGACTCGATGGGCAGCAGGAGCCAGGTCTACTCGCTGGTGGCCCTCGCATCGGTCCTCGTCACGCTGCTCGCGCTCAGGCCGGTCCTCGCCACCTTCCCGACGGCGGCCCTCGGCGGGATCGTCATCTACGCGGCGCTGCGCCTCATCGACGTCGCCGAGTTCCGGCGCATCGCCCGCTTCCGCCGCAGCGAGCTGATCCTCGCGCTCGCCACGACCGCGTCTGTGCTGCTGTTCGGGATCCTGTACGGCATCCTCGTCGCCGTCGCGCTGTCGATCCTCGACCTGCTGCGCCGGGTGGCCCGGCCGCATGACGGCATCCTGGGATACGCCCCGGGCGTTCCCGGCATGCACGACGTCGACGACTACCCGGATGCGAAGCCGGTGCCCGGTCTGGTGGTCTACCGCTACGACTCGCCCCTGTTCTTCGCCAACGCTGAGGACTTCAAGAATCGCGCGCTCGCCGCGGTCGCGGATTCCCGAGCACCCGTCGAGTGGTTCCTGCTCAATGCGGAGGCGAACGTCGAGGTGGACATCACCTCCGTGGATGCCTTGGACGAGCTGCGGGTGGAACTGGGCCGGCGCGGGGTGGTCTTCGCGATGGCGAGGGTCAAGCAGGACCTGCGCGACGACCTGCAGGCGGTCGGCCTCATCGACCGGGTGGGCGAGGACCGCATGTTCATGACCCTGCCGACCGCAGTGCAGGCGTACCTCCGCTGGTACGTCGAGCACCACGGCGACCTGCCACCCGGCTTCGTTCCGCAGCCACCACCGGAACCGCTCGGCCGCGAGCCCGAACGCCCCGGCGGACCCGTGCGGCCAGCACCTCCGCGCGAGCCGGATCCGTAGCCGCGGCGGCGAGCCGGCTGCCCGCGCCGGCGAAACCGGCCGTGGTCGTGGTCAGACCGTGAGGACGTGGCCGACGCGCGGCGAGGTGCGCCCGGCCAGCATCTCCAGCCACACGTCGCGGAGGGCGTCGGGTCCGAGTCGGACGTCGACCCAGCCCTCACGTGCCCGCACCTCCGGCAGAGCGACGGGCCGTCGGCGAGCCGCACGAGCGCGCCCGGCTCCTCGCCGTCCGCCTCCCGCACCGTACGGTTCCGCCGGCTGGAACGCACTCACATGCCGCGATGTGGGCACATCGGGTGCCTCGGCCGCACCGCGGGACGGACCTCTGCTGCCGCCCGGGCGCCCGATGCGGGCCTGGCCCGGTCGTACGCCGCAGGCTCGTTAGCTTAGGCCGGCGGCGGAGTGATGCGAGCGCCCAGCTGCTCCAGGGCTCCGAGGAGATCCGCGGCACCCCACCACTTGACGATTCGGTTGGCGGAGAGACGGACGATGTGGAAGGCGGGGATCTCGACTTGTGTGCCGGATGGCGGGACGCCGAGGAAGGAGCCCCGCTGGGTGCCCCGCCAGGTCACGCGACCCGCCACCAGGTCTCCTTCGGCGAGGACGGTCTCGACACTCCCGCGGAAGTCCGGAAACGCCGAGCGGACGGCGGCCGCCCACTGCTTGAAGCCGATAATTCCCGGCGCCTGCTCCGGCATCGGGTTGTGGTCGATCATGTCGTGAGCCAAGAACATGTCGAGCGCGGCAAGGTTCCCGTCGCTGATCGCTGCGATGACGCCCCGATAGGCGTCCTTCTGATCCTGGTAGACGTCCACACGTCCTCCCTTGCGGCCGACCATCGCCGGCCGACCATCGCCGGCCGACAGCCAGGATCCCAGTCACAGCGACGCCTGCAGCGGCCAGCCGAGAACGTCCGCTTCTGCCGGCGCTGCGCGCGGGCCGCGCGACTCTGGCTCCCGTTACCTTCTGCGCGCCGCTCTCTATCTACCCTCATCCGGTGCCGAAGCCGTGCCGTTTCTGCGGAGCCACGGATCAGAAGATCACCAACGAGCACGTCTGGCCCGACTGGCTCCACGACTTCATGCCAGGCTTCACCCGCCTCGGCCACTCCGAGCGCTGGAGCAGCGCCGCCGGCCGAACCCAGTGGCGCCAGCCGCTTCTCAAGGCCAAGGTCCGCATGTTCTGCGACCCGTGCAACACCGGGTGGATGAGCGACATCGAGAAGGCGGCCAAGCGGATCGTCGGACCGATGGTGAGGGGCATCGCGGCGATCCTCGACCCGACGGCGCAGGAGATGGTGGCCAACTGGGTCGTGCTCAAGGGCTTGGTCGCCGTGCAGACCAGCCCGACCGAGCAGCCCATCCCGGAACAGCACTACAGCGACGTCTACTCGGCCAAGGGCGCGCCGGCGGGCGCCGTGCACGTCTGGATTGGCCAGCGGAGCAACCTCGCTGACCCCGTGCACCCCGGTCGGGCGAAGCTGTTCGACTCCCATTTCATGCCGCTGACCAACGTGGCCCGCGGCTTCCCCGTGTCGCCGGAGCTGAACGAGTACGTCGACCAGGGCGGCGTGATCTACGCGACCGTCTTCCAGATCGGGCACTTCTTCGCCCTCGCCCTCCACCACGACTGGCCCGGGCTCGAAGCTCGACCGATCCCCGGCAGCCCTGGCGACGGGGCGTTCGCCTCGATCTGGCCTCCGGCCGGGATCGTCCGGTGGCCGCCGCCTCTGACCGTCGACGGGCTCGGCAACCCGCACCGGATCACCCAGTTCTTCCAGATGAAGCCGCCGGGCAGCGCCGGCTCGTAGACCGAGATCTTCACTCCTGCCGCGATCCGGTCATGCCTTCACGCCTCCGGCTGGACGCGGTGGGGGTGGCCGGGGATGCCCTGACTGACCTGGCAGACCTGGGCTGGCGTCGGTTGCGGCGTCCGGGAGGGGCTACTGGGCCGCGCAATCGATGCCGGGCTCAACCGTCCTGGCCGCCTCCGTCGGCTGCGGTCTCCGTCCCCGCGTATGCCGAATGGAACTTCCTTGTGGTGTCCTGAAAGGTTTCCTCAATCTTCGCTCCCCTCCAGGCCGTCAACGGAACTGCCAGGAGACTCGCGAGTGCCCACGCGAAAGGCGCCGCTGACCGAAGCCCCAGGCGGCGTGATCGTGCCATCCCCGGTGGTGCCGCCAGGCCGGGCACGTGGGGCGACCGGCAACCGGCGGTCGTCGACGTCTCTGTGCCGGCACCGGCCAGCCACGGCTACGCCGTTGCCGCCGTGCGGACGCGCGTCCATGCGGACGCGCGACTCTAGCCGCGGACCGCGCGCGGGACGCGCGCAGTGGCCCGCTTCAGGAGAGGTCACAGCCCGAGCCGCTCCGTCAGCCGCGGCAGGGGCGCGGTCCGCTGCGGCGACGACGGCGGGGTCCGGGTCGTTCAGCAACCGCCGTAGGACGTCGGCGTGCTCGGTGTCACCGACGACTGCCAGTGCTCGGGCCACCTGCGCGCGCACTCGTGACCGCTCGTGCTCGGCCAGCGTAGCGATCGCCTCGCCCGCACCCGTGTTGTCGTGACGGGCCACGACCTTCAGGCACATCTCGACCGGCCGCCAATGGGCGTCGTGCAGACCAGCGAGAACCGCCGGCCCCGCGACGTCATCCCAGATGTGCAACAGCCCGCGCGCACCCCACGTACGGACCCAGAAGTCCTCCCAGCGCTCCGGATCGAGTTCCGGAGCACCTGGCTCGAATCCGAAGCCCGTAAGCCCCCGCAGTTCCCCGACGTAGCTTGCCCGGTCCGCACCCCCGAGTAGGGCGATGCACACCTCCACGAACCGGGGGGGTGCCCACCTGCTCCGTCAGCTTGCGCACCGACGAGGCCAGCGTCGGGCGGGGCATGGCCACCCGACGACGATACGGGTCGAGCTCTCCCGGTTCCTCGTCGTGCGGCTCGGGCAGCCGGAGGGGCCCGCCTGCCCGCCAGCCGGATGGCGCGACCACGGCCGGCGGCTACCTGCCGCCCTGGACAGCGGGTCTACGGTCGAGACCGGACCAGCGCGACCCCGCCCGCCGGCTCTAGAACAAGGGTCGGCCGCTTCCAGGAGGTGCGCCCGTGAGCGCTCCGACCCTCCGACGGCGCGTGACGCCGATCGTCGCCCTGCTCGCCGGCGAACGTGAAGGCCCTCGTCTACGTCGACGTGTTCGCGCCCGAGGTCGGCGAGTCGATCCTGCAGCTCGCCGGGCCGGACTCCGTCCTGGCCGGCGACCCCGCCACGGTCTTCGACTTCGTACCCTTCGGCAGCGGACCCGGCGACGTCGACCTGTACCTGAAGAAGACCCTCTTCCAGGAGGAGTTCGCCTCCGACCTGCCGAGGCGGACCTCCGCGGTGCTCTACGCCACCCAACGGCCGGCGGCGGCCGGCGGCTTCACCGAGACGGCTACCGCGGCAGCGTGGAAGACGATCCCGTCCTGGTATCTCATCGGCACCCGCGACACGGTCATCCCGCCCGACCGGCAGCGCTTCATGGCGCAGCGGGCCGGCTCGCGGACCGTCGAGATCACCGCCTCACACGTCTCGCTCATCTCCCGCCCTGGCGCCGTCACCGCAGTGATCGTCGCCGCCGCCCGCACCGTCCGCTAGCCGTCGAGGAGCCGGCCGGCAGCGTCGCGTGCGGCGACGCTGCTCAGGTCCCGGCTCTGCGTTCAACGGGAGTCACAGCATGGGAACGATCACCACGACCGACGGCACGGAGATCTTCTACAAGGACTGGGGCTCGGGCCAACCGATCGTCTTCAGCCATGGCTGGCCGCTCTCGGGCGACGACTGGGACACCCAGATGCTGTTCTTCCTCCAGCACGGCTACCGCGTCATCGCCCACGACCGGCGCGGGCACGGACGCTCCACGCAGACCAGCGACGGTCACGACATGGACCACTACGCCGACGACCTCGCTGCGCTGACCGCCCATCTCGATCTGCACGACGCCGTCCACGTCGGGCACTCCACCGGTGGCGGCGAGGTCGTGCACTACATCGCCCGCCACGGTGAGAGCCGCGTCGCGAAGGCGGTGTTGATCAGTGCGGTGCCGCCGCTCATGGTGCAGACCGACGCCAACCCCGGCGGCCTGCCGAAGAGCGTGTTCGACGACCTCCAGGCCCAGCTGGCCGCCAACCGGTCCGAGTTCTACCGGGCCCTGCCGTCGGGCCCCTTCTACGGCTTCAACCGGCCCGGCGTGGAACCCTCGGAAGCGATCATCGAGAACTGGTGGCGCCAGGGAATGATGGGCGGCGCGAAGGCGCACTACGACGGCATCGTCGCCTTCTCCCAGACCGATTTCACCGAGGACCTCAAGAAGATCACGGTGCCGGTCCTGGTGATGCACGGCGACGACGACCAGATCGTTCCCTACGCCGACTCCGGGCCGCTGTCCGCGAAGCTCGTGCAGAACGGGACGCTGAAGACCTACGAGGGGTTCCCGCACGGCATGCCGACCACGCAGGCCGAAACGATCAACGCTGACCTGCTGGCCTTCCTGCAGTCCTGACCGACAGCGTGGCAAATCACGCCAGCCCAGCGCGAGGGGCAATGCGCGCTCATGCCTGCGCTCGGGACGCGCGACTCTGGCACTGCGGGTGGGACGCGCGACTCTGGCTTCCATCCGGACGACGTCGCGGCGCGCCCCCGGAGCGTCTGCGCCAGCCGATGGTCAGGTAGCGGCGGGCCGACGTGCGCTCAACTTGGGGTCGGGACTATTGGGCGAGACCACTGTCAGCCGGAATCGGAGCAATACGCGGTAACCAGTGCGCAAGAAGGCTCTCAAGAAAGGCCCAAATGGGACGGGCACGAGCAACGAACCGTCGAACCGAGGCCAACTGAGCAGCTGTCAACCGCCGCCCCTCATGGTGGGTCGGGCGACCCTAGAGTCCTCGAGTCACCGGGGCGGCTCGCCGGTCACCAGTCGCATTGCGGAGAGCAGCCAGTGGAAGTCGTCAGCGCCGCTCGGCGTGCCGATGCGGCTGCGCGTAGCTGCGCGCAGCGCCCGGCGCGCGGAGGCCGGCGCGGCGGCGGTGAGCGGCGGCAGCCCGATCGACGCAGATTCCGAGCGCGGCCGGGGCTGGTCGAGTGTCAATGCCACCCGCAGGTCGGTCGCCGCATCGAGCCGCGCGCTGATCTTCGGCGGTGGCTGCCGTCCGCTGAAGCGGCGCAGGATCGTGGCGCCGATGCTGGTGTGGTCGAGGGTCTCGTGGATCGCTCGGCCGCGCTCGACGAGCGGCGAGACCACGAAGGTGGGTACGCGGGGGCCGAGGGTGCGGCGGCTGCCCCGGAGCGGCGGCGCGTCGGTCGGCGGGTTTACGTGGTCGTAGAAGCCGCCGTGTTCGTCGTAGGTGATGACGAGCATGGTGCGTTCCCAGGCGGGTCCGGCCATCAGCGCCTGCACGACCCGGTTGACGAAGCGTTGTCCGTCGGCCATGTCTGCGGGCGGGTGGTCGTCGTTGCCGGGCGGCAGGTCGATGTAGTCGGGCTCGATCAGCGTGACCGGGGGCAGGGTGCCGCCCCGTGCTGCCGCGTCGAATCCGCGGACCGGATCGTCGAAGGCGACGACGTTGGTGGTGTCGAAGGTGTGTCTGCCGAAGAGCCGGATGAAGCTGTAGCCGTGCTCGAAGACCCGCCATGGGACGTTCAGGTCGTTGAGATGGTCGAAGAGCGTCGGTGTCTGGATCGGCAGCATCGTGGTGAAGTCCGGGTTGTCCTCCTCGACGTTGCCGAAGGGGTCGAGGTTCAGGTCGCCGGTGAGCAGGACGAAGCGGTTGGGCCAGGTCGGGCCGGCGTGTGAGGTGAACCACCGATCGCAGATCCCGAACTCTTTGGCCAGCATGGCGTAGACGGGAAGTTGATCGGGTCCGAAGTAGTCCATCACCAGATGCAGCAGCGCCGGGTCGTCGCGACGCGCTTGTGGAAGCTGGCGACGAAGCGGCCCATGTTCTGGTCGATCTGGCTGAGCACGCAGTCGGTGTCATGGCAGGGTCCCGGCACGCTGAAGGACGGCCAGGCGGTCGCGCTCCGCCCGTTCCGGGAAGAAGAGCCGGTCGTTGTGGCGGTTGTGCTGGGCATTGGTCGTCGGGTCCGGTCCCAGCGTGTTGAGCCCGTCGACGTCGGGACGGCCGAGCTCGCGGCTCAGGTAGCCGAGACCCTGGTCGAACGAGCGGTTCTCCATCATCAGCACCACGATGTGGTCCACCTTGGACGGGGCAGGTGGCTTCCCGGCGGACCTCTCCGACCAGCGGATCCGGCGCTGCCGCCGTGCCGTTACCGCCAGCCGAGATCCTTCCTAAACCGGCGCCCGATCCTCGCTCCACTGCTGCTGACCTCGCTCCCTACTGAGCACTCCGAGGGGCGGGTTGCTCGTCCACCCTCCTCGGCGCAGGCCACCTCCAGTCTCTTCCTAGACTGCGGCGAGCCAACATCGAACTACGCCGGCACGCTCAAGCTCCTCGGTCGCCGAGGGCTCGCTCCTGCCGCTCGTCGGACCCTCGCCGCTCGACTGGTTCGTCGAGGGCCGGTGCGGGCGGATCCAGCGGTGGGCGACCAGAGCTCGTCGGCGAGCGGCTGACCAGCGCGGGGACTCGGAGAGGTCGTTGTTGGCGGCACTGGACCTGGTCAGGCTCCCCCTACTACCGGGCCGCATCTCCCCGACGTCGCCGAGGATCCTCGCCGCGCCGACCGGTCCCGTGCTGTAGAGGTCGGACGGGCCCGCTGCCGGTCGCCGCGACCGCTTCGCCTGGTCACCGCCGCTGTCGTGCAGCTTGCGGTCCAGCACAACGAGGTCGGCGAGCAGCTCGGCGGCCAGCTGCCGACGGGTCCGTCCCGCCACATCCAACACGCCCCGTCAGGGCTGAAGCGGAGCCTGGACCCAGACGGTCTTGCCGCGGGCATGCCGTTCCGCCCCCCACTGCAGGCCGGTGCCGTCCACGATCGCCAGGCCACGGCCCGAGGTCGCGTCGGCGGGAGTCAGGCAGGGCTGCGGCATGCGGGTGTTGCCGTCGCTGACCTCGACACGGACCCGGTAGGCGTCGATCAGCACGCGGACAGTGAATTCGGTGCGGGCGTGCAGCACCACGTTGGTCGCCAGTTCGTTCGCGGCCATGACCAGGGTGTGGACGAGGTCGCCGGCCGGTCCGCCCTCGATGGCCGCCAGGGCCCGTCGCAGGAAACGCCGGGCGGCGGAGACCGCCTGCGGGTCTGGACGGAATCGCTGGGCGACAAAGTCGTCGGCAGCCATCTGTTAGGGCTACCCGATCGTGTCCGGCGTACACCGAGGCGCCATCCCACCTTCCCGCCGAGAACAGTGGAGGCTCGGTCGCGGCGGTCGAGATCCGGCGATGACCCTTTCCCTCTGCGCCCAGCCGCCCGGGTTCTGACGACCACCGAGGACACCCGCTCCAGCGCTGCCGGTTCCGTACTGTGCGGGGAGGCCGGCGCCGGACAGATGAGTGATGCGGAGCGTGCTGTTGACGCGTTGCTGGGGGACGCTGATCTGGCCGCCCGGTACCAGTTCGCAGGGTTGGTCGCGCGGCAGGCGGCGACGCTGGGCGCGCATGACGCGTTGGTGTATCTGGTCGATCTTCAGCAGCGGGTTCTGGTTCCGTTCCTCGACCGGGCGGCCCCGGGGTGGGACGGCTGGTCGAGCCGCTCGACGTCGACACCACCCTGCCGGGGCGGGCTTTTCAGCACGTGGAGGTCCTGATCTCAGGACGCGGCGGATCGCCGCCTCCGGGTCTGGGTTCCGCTGCTGGACGGCATCGAGCGGCTCGGTGTACTCGGCGTGACGGTGGACGCCTCCGGCGGATCGGAGATCGCCACGGGTCTGCTCGGCGTGCGGTTGCGCCGCTTCGCCACCCTGGTCGCTGAACTGATCATGACCAAGACGATGTACGGGGACACCATCGTGCGGCTGCGCCGACAGTCCGGGATGGGTCTGGCTGCGGAGATGCAGTGGTCCCTGCTGCCGCCGCTGACCTTCGCTTGCCAAGAGGTGACCATCGCCGCCGCCCTGGAGCCCGCCTACGAGGTCGCCGGCGACACCGTCGACTACGCCGTGGACGCCGGCTGGGCGCGAGTCGCCGTCCTCGACGGCATGGGCCATGGCCTGCGCAGCGCCCAGCTCGCCACCCTGGCCGTCGCGGCGTACCGCAACGCCCGCCGCGCCGACCGATCCCTGATCGATACCGCCGCGCTTATCCACGACGCGCTCGTCGACGCGTTCGGCGGCACCGCCTTCGCCACCGCTGTGCTAGCGGAACTGGACACCGACACCGGCATGCTCACCTGGGTCAACGCCGGGCATCCGCCGCCGCTGCTACTGCGACAGGGGAAGCTCGTCCGATCCCTGCACAGCCGCCCCGCGCTGCCACTCGGACTCGTCGTCACCGGGCGACCGCCCGCCACTGTTGCCGTCGGCCGCGAGCAGCTCCAACCCAACGACCGAGTCCTGTTCTACACCGACGGAGTAACCGAAGCCCGCTCCCCGACCGGCGCCTTCTTCGGCGAGCAGGCACTGATCGACCTACTAGGCGAAACTTCGCCGCCGGCCTACCCGCCCAGGAGACCATGCGACGCGTCGTCCACGCCCTACTCGACCACAGCAGAGGCCAACTCACCGACGACGCCACCCTCCTCTTGTTGGAATGGCGAAACACCAACACCGACGCCCTCACGCCGTAGAGGCCGGTGCTGCCGAGGACCCGCTGTCATCCATGGTGAGACGACACTGCACATGCGGCGCGGTCCTTCAACGCGTCCTCGAGACCTCTGGCATTGGGCTATCCCATACCGAAAAGGATGGCCCCGCCGAAACGGGACCGTCCATGACGACCTGCGGTGTGCCAGTCGTGAGGTCTCTTCTGCGACTGGACCCGACGCCTGCCGTCCGCCTGACCGTACGCCGTTTCGGCGGCCTGGCGGTGTCCGAGCGCGGCGAAGTCGCCAACTCTCGAGGGCTGTGGATAGCCGGGGCTACGCGGCCAGTGGGACGGTCCGTGCGGTGTCAGCGCGGACGCCGTTTGACGACCTGACCGCCTGAGGGGCTCGAAAGTTGCGCCACCAGGTTGACGCGGACCCCGGCGGCGTGTTGACAGGTCCTCGAGCCGGCAGGCTTGGGATCTCGGTCGCTCCGTTGCCCGGGAGGGTTCGTGAGCGAGACGAGGAAGTACCGGCAGTTCAAGCCCTGATCAGAAGGCGGAGATCGTGCTGGCCGGCTTGCGCGGCGACCGCGCAGTGCGGGATGTCTGCCGGGAGTACGAGATCGCCGAGACGCTCTACTACCAGTGGCGGGGACGGCTACTGGAAGGCGGGAAGACCGCACTGGCCAACCCACGGGAGAAGATCTGCTGAAAATACGACGGCGAGATACGCCGATGCTCAAGCGGAAGGTCGGCTCAGCTGGAGCGGGCTCTCGGGACGTAAGTCCTACGAGCTGGAGATCGCGGGGGAGCTGTCGCGGGACTGGACGTGAGCGTCCGGGTGGCCAGATCCCCAGCCCGTTGTAGATGCCCCACAAGACCGCTCTCAGCCCAGCCGCCA
The DNA here is from genome assembly GCA_963849885.1 of uncultured Actinomycetota bacterium. Lineage (GTDB taxonomy): Bacteria > Actinomycetota > Actinomycetes > Mycobacteriales > CADCTP01 > CADCTP01. The sequence goes on from CAWKIV010000010.1 coordinate 344,081, forward strand.
GCGCGAATCGGCGCCACGGAAACTCGACTGTGCCGGCGACCAGCGGGTGGCCGTACGTCCCCCAGGGACGAACCGGGCCCACTGCGATGAGCGCCACACCTCGCCGGCTGGCGGTGAGAAGCCGGGTCAGGTGGGCGGCGTTCGTCGCCAGCATGGCGGTGGTGGTCGCGACCTACTCCGGCGTGGAGTCCAGGTCCTGGTAGTCGGTCTTGCCCATTGCCTCGCCGTTCCAGTACGTGACCACACCCGGCGCGAGGCTGAACCCGACGTCCTTGAGACTCGGCGATCATCCTTGGTCGCCGACCTCGGCCAACGGACCGGTCGGGTACGCGCTGCGGCCGAGGTCCTCACGGAAGGTCAGCACCTTGCGCCGGGCCTGGAACCGGCGCTCGTCGAGCAGCCGCAAGTCTGCATCCAGGGTGGCCGGCATCGGCGAACGTCCCGCAGGATCCACGGGACCGCCCGCACGATCAGGGCGACCCCGCGCAGGAAGTCCCGGTTCTTCGGCGCGTCGGCCACGCTGAACGCCGTCCACCGCAACGCGCTGCGCAGCGGGCGGTGCAGCCAGGCGTTGACGACCGTGTTCCGCAGGCCGACGTGCCGCAGCGAGCCGGCGTTGGCGAGGCTCGGCCGGTGTTGCACGACGACCTGCGGGGCGTAGCGCAGCTGCCATCCGCGCCGGGTCAGCTTCACCGCCAGCGTCTCCTCCTCCCCGCCGATGAAGAACCGCCGGTCGTACCCGCCGACGTCCAGGTACGCCTCCCGCCGCACGACCGCGGCGCCGGCCATGAAGCTCAGCAGCACGGGGCCGGGGATACCGGCGCGGTCCGGCACCGGGCTCGCCCCCATCTCCCTGCTGATGACGTCCAGCCGCTCCTCGTCGCCGACCAGGATGCGGGCGTTGACCAGCCCGAGCCGAGGGTGCGCGTCGAGCAGGTCGACGGCGACGGCGAGCCCGTCGCGCTCGTACCAGCCGTCGTCGTCGCAGAAGGCCACGTACGGCGTCGACGCCCGCTGCAGGCCCACGTTGCGGGCCGCCGCGCCGATGTTGCGCGGCAGCAGCACCGAGGTCACGCCGGGGAACTCGGCCAGCACCTGCCGGATGCCGTCCCGGGATCCGTTGTCGACCACGACGACCGGCAGGTCGAGACCGACCAGCCGCGCCAGCACCGCCCGCACCCTGGGTGCGCAGTTGTACGTCAGCAGCACGACCGTGAGCTTGTCCCGCACCGAGCCTCCGTTCTCTCCCTTGTGGACGGACCATCAGGTCCGGACGTGCTGCTGGCGGCGGCGCCGTCGTGCCACGTCACCACCCGCCAATGCCGGGACTCCACCGTCGCTCGGCCGCACAACCCGCCGGTGTACCCCTCGGCGGTGGGACGAATCGAGCCTGGGCGCCCAGCGAACGGCCGAGGAGAGTTTGACCGGCGGGCCGCGCGTATCCGGCCGTTGCGTTGCCCGAACAGTCGGCGGAGAGGTCCCCATTACGCCGGGTGCGCGGTGCACCTGACCCGGGCCCCCCCGGTGGCCTGGAGTGCCGGGGACGGATCAACGGGGTGATGGAGGGCTTCCGCCGGCACGCCGATGAGATCGAGTTCGTCCTTGTGGAGCACGGAACCTGCTGCTCACTGATTTCAGGACCTCGGGACTGCTGCGCCGGCGTGGGTCCGGGTGTAGTGCGTGAGTGGCTGTCATCGCGTCCGTCGGACGCCGCGAGGATCACGTGCGGCCGAAAGCTGTCCGAGGGAGCGCTGATGTGGCAGCTGGCTGTCGCGCTGGGTAGCCGCCGTGCCGGCCCGGGGCTGCGTCGAACGCCGCCTTGTCGAAGCGGTCCTTTGCCTGAGCCAGGCCTGCTGGGATGACCGAATCGCCTGCTCCACAGTGCTGAAGGTGCACTGGGGCGCCGGATCGGCGCGGCGTGGGACGGGGTTGGTCCCATGAATGCTCCATGGAACGGGATGAACCGGACACACTGACCGCCACGTTGAGTGATACACGCAGGTCAGAACGGTGCCCCCAACGTTGGTCCAGATGAAGGGCTGGCAGCGTTCGTTCCAGCCGTCGATGAAGGTTTCGATCGCGGCGATGAGGTCCTTGACGCTGGTGAAGGCGCCTCGGCGGATCGCCTGGCGGGTGATGATCCCGAAGAAGATCTCGACCATGTTCAGCCAGGATCCAGAGGTCGGCGTGAAGTGCATCGTGATGCGCGGGTTCTTGGCCAGCCACGCCTGGACAGCCGGGTGCTTGTGCGTGCCGTAGTTGTCGCAGACCAGGATGCAGCTTCACTCGCGGGTAGGCCTTGGCGACGTGCTTGAGGAGGCGAAAGAACTCCGAGCCGGAGCACCGTACGGCCAGTCGCCCTGAGATCACGCGCAATGCATTT
>CAWKIV010000011.1:0-54656 GCA_963849885.1 uncultured Actinomycetota bacterium
GGATAGGTGGCGGCGACGTGCCCGGCCGTCGACGCGTCGTAGTCGAAGCCGACCACCGTCCGGGCCGCCGCGGCGATCCGGTCCGCGCCGTAGCCCTCGCCGCAGCCGGCCTCCAGCACCACCGCCCCGCGGCAGAACGGCACCAGCGCGTCGTACGCGGCCTCGTGCCGGCGGAACCAGTAATTCTCCGCCGGGATGCCCGGCAGCGTCCGCTCCCCGGTGAGCGCGAGGGTCGGGTGCACCCGGGGAGCCTCGCATACGGGTCAACCGGCGCATCCGGGCACCGGCGCGCGGCCACCGGCTCAGAAGGAGACCCGGCCGGGGCTGTCCACGCGCAGCACCGACTCCTGGTCGAACGCCTTCTCGTACGCGTCCCGGATCTCCTGGATCTCCCGGTGCGCCGCGGTGTCCGTGCGCGGGTAGAGCAGGACCAGAAGGTGCGAGCGCTCCCGCACGATCGCGCCGGTGGAGTCGCGGAACTGGCCCTGCCCGGTCAGCTCGGTCAGGCCGTCCGGGAAGCGCGGCGTCACCACGGCTGGCGACGAACCGGCGGAACTGCGTGTCCGACACGTCGGGGCCGGTCGCCCGGTCGGTGCCGAAGTACAGCTCGGTCCGCAGCCACGGCTCGCCGTACGGGGCGGTGGCCGCGGTCGAGGCGGCGGGGACGTCGGCGGTCGCCGGCAAGGCGGCGATCGCGACCGGGGTGGTGATGCCGCCGAGCACGAAGGCGAGCGGGACGGCGGTACGGGTCAGCAGGCTGCGCACGGGTTCCTCCGGGATCGGGTGGTCGCCGATCACCGTGCCCCCGCCGGCCCGCCGGCCGCGTCGGGGATGTCCCTCAACCGGCCCTCAACCGGCCCTCACCGCTGCCTCGACCACGGCGGGGCCGCCGAAGGAGATCGCGGCGACGCGGGCCGCGACCGGGCGGGGCAGCACGGTCGCGCTCACCACGCCGGCCCGGGCCAGCGGGCCGGTCGCCCAGGTGGCCGGGTCCGCGCCCAGCGCGGCCGCCCCGCGCACGTGCGCGGCGAACCGGCGCCGGCTGACCCGCCGGCCGCGCACCCGCTGGCCGTCCCGGGCCTCGGCCGGGCTGGCCGCGACCACCAGCAGGTGCACCGGCCGGCCGGCCCGGGCCGCGGCCCGCAGCAGCCAGCGCCGCCCGCCGGGCCGGAACGCCGGCTCGTGCACCAGCAGCGCCCCGCCGCCGGCCAGGGCTCGCCGGACCTGCCGGCGGTGCCGGGCGTGCACCAGCGGGCGGACCAGCGCGTACGGCACGCGGGTGCGCCGGCGCAGCCGCTCCGGGTCGTGCACCTCGGCGGAGCTGCCGGGTCCGACGCGGCGCAGGAGCGTGCTCTTGCCCGCGCCGGGCAGCCCGGCGACCACCACCACCGCCCCGGCCGGGTAGCGCAGCACCAGCGGGCCCGGCCGGTCCTCCAGCACCCGGAAGCCGGCCGGCCGCCGCACCGCTGCCGGGACCGGCCGCCGGCACCGGCCGGCCAGCGGGTGCCGCCCGGGCGGTGCCGTCCAGCCCGTCGCTGCCGCCGTCGCCGTCCGCATGAGCCCAGCGAACCCGCCCACCCGGAAAGCCGGCGGAAAGCATCGCCGCCCGACAGGGCAGACTGGGGGTGAGAGGGATCACCGCGGGCGGAGCGGCCGGCGGCCGTACCGGTGGGTAGCATCGGCGGACCTCATGGAGGAGGGACTCCAGGCGTGGACATCGTCGTGCTGGTCAAGCAGGTGCCCGACACGTGGGCCGAGCGCCGGCTGTCCGATTCGGACAAGACGCTCGACCGCGAGTCGGTGGACGCGGTCATGAACGAGATCGACGAGTACGCGGTGGAGGAGGCCCTCCGGCTCAAGGAGGCCCACGGCGGCGAGGTGACGGTCCTCACCATGGGACCGGACCGGGCCGCCGAGACCATCCGCAAGGCGCTGTCGATGGGCGCGGACAAGGCGGTGCACGTCAGCGACCCGGCGCTGCACGGCGCCTGCGCCATCCAGACCGCGGAGGCGCTCGCCGCCGCGCTCGGCACGGTGCCGTACGACCTGGTCGTCTGCGGCTCGGAGTCGACCGACGCCCGGCTGTCGGTGATGGCCGCGCTGCTGTCGGAGAAGCTCGGCGTCCCGCAGCTGTCCGGCGCGCGCAAGGTCGAGGTGGACGGCTCGACGGTGACGATCGAGCGGCAGACCGAGACCGGTTTCGACCGGGTGCAGGGCTCGACGCCGGCCGTGGTCAGCGTGGTGGAGAAGATCAACGAGCCGCGCTACCCGTCGTTCAAGGGGATCATGGCGGCGAAGAAGAAGCCGGTGACCACGGTGACGGTCGCCGACCTCGGCCTGGACGCCGGCGCGATGGGCCTGGAGAGCGCGACCAGCGAGGTCGTCGACGTCACGCTCCGGCCGCCGCGGCAGGCCGGCCAGGTGGTCAAGGACGAGGGCGACGGCGGGGTCAAGCTCGCCGAGTTCCTCGCGTCCCAGAAGCTGATCTGAGCGGGAGCGCCGAGACATGGCTGAGGTCCTGGTCCTCGTCGAGCACGGCGAGGGATCCGTCAAGAAGGTCACGCTCGAGCTGCTCACCGCGGCCCGCGAGCTCGGCGAGCCGGCGGCCGTCGTCGTCGGCGGGCCCGGCAGCGCGGCGCCGCTGGTCGACAAGCTCGCCGAGTACGGCGCGACGAAGGTGTATGCGGCCGAGTCCGAGGACGCCGACAAATACCTGGTGACCCCGAAGTCCGAGGCGCTGGCGCAGCTGGTGTCGGCGGCCCCGCCGGCGGCGGTGCTGATCGCCTCGTCCGCGGAGGGCAAGGAGGTCGCGGCCCGGCTGGCGATGAAGACCCGCAGCGGCATCCTCACCGACGCCGTCGGGGTGGAGGCGGACGGCACCGCGACCCAGAGCATCTTCGGCGGCGCCGTGGTGGTCCGGTCCCGGGTGCGGACCGGCACCCCGATCGTCACCGTCCGGCCCAACTCGGTGTCCGCGGCGCCGGCGCCGGCCCAGGCCACCACCGAGGAGGTCTCGGTCACGCTGCCGGACGCCGCCCGCGGGGCGACCGTGCTGGAGCGGGTGGTGGAGGAGAAGGGCAGCCGCCCGGCGCTGACCGACGCCTCGATCGTGGTGTCCGGCGGCCGCGGGCTCGGCTCCGGCGACAACTTCACCGTGGTGGAGAAGCTGGCCGACACGATGGGCGGCGCGGTGGGCGCCTCCCGGGCGGCGACCGACGCGGGGTGGTATCCGCACCAGGCGCAGGTCGGCCAGACCGGCGTGACGGTGTCCCCGCAGCTGTACGTCGCGGTGGGCATCTCCGGCGCGATCCAGCACCGGGCCGGCATGCAGACGTCCAAGACGATCGTCGCGATCAACAAGGACCCCGAGGCGCCGATCTTCGAGCTGGTCGACTTCGGCGTGGTGGGCGACCTCTTCCAGGTGGTGCCCCAGCTCACCGAGGAGATCGCCAAGCGCAAGGGGTGAGCCGGCCGGATCCTCCTCGGCCGCGGAGACGCCTGGACGCCGTCCGCATCCGCGGATGAGGACACGCCCTAGGTTCGGGTGGTGACCCGGACGCTGCCGACCGCCGATCCCGGCGCCGGCGGCGTCCTGGCGCCGGGCCGGCGGGTGGCCACGCTGGGCATCGTCGGGCTGGTCAGCCTCATCGCGTTCGAGGCGATGGCGGTGGCGACCGCGCTGCCCACCGCGGTCGCCGAGCTGCGCGGCCTGGCCTGGTACGGCTGGTCGTTCACCGCCCTGCTGGTCACCTCGGTGACCGGCATGGTCGCCGCCGGCGAGCTGGCCGACCGGGTCGGCGCCCGCCGGCCGCTGCTGATCGGCGTGCTCACCTTCCTGACCGGCCTGGTGGTGGCCGGGCTGGCCGGCGGCATGGCCGCCTTCGTGCTCGGCCGGGCGCTGCAGGGCGTCGGCGTCGGCCTGCTCGCGGTGGTCATGTACGTGCTGGTCGGCGAGGCCTACCCGGAGCGCCTGCGGCCGGCGGTCTTCGGCGCGATCTCCGCCGCCTGGGTGCTGCCCGCGCTGGTCGGCCCGGTGCTGGCCGGCGCGCTGGCCGAGGGGCCGGGCTGGCGCTGGGTCTTCCTCGGGCTGGTGCCCTTCGTGCTCGCCGGCGGCGCCATGCTCGTCCCGCTGTCCCGGCGGCTGACCCGGCCGGTCGACCCGCCGGCGGCCCGCCCGCGCCGGTGGGTCGCCGCGGTCGCGGTGGGCGCGGGCGTCGCCGCGGTGCAGTGGTCGGTGCAGGTGCTGAGCTGGCCGCGGCTGCCGGCCACCGTCGGCGGGCTGGTCCTGCTCGCGGCCGGGCTGCGGGTGCTGCTGCCCCGGGGCACGGTCGCGCTGCGCCGGGGGGTGCCCGCGGTGGTCGCGTTCCGCGGGCTGCTGGCCGGCGCGTTCTTCTCGGTCGAGTCGCTGGTGCCGCTCACCCTCACGCTCGTGCACGGCTACTCGGCCACCGCGGCCGGCGTCCCGCTGACCGGCGGCGCGGTGGGCTGGGCGGCGGCGGCCTGGTGGCAGGGCCGCCGCCCGGACATGCCCCGGCACCGGCTGGTGCGGGCCGGCTGCGTGCTGGTCGCGGTGGCCGCCGGCGGGATGGCGCTGGTGGCGCTGGGGGAGCAGCCGTGGTCGCCGGCCTGGCTGGTCTACCCGGTGTGGCTGGCCGGCGGCCTCGGCATGGGGCTGGCCATGGCCAGCATCGGCGTGCTGCTGCTCCGCTTCACCCCGCCGGCCGAGCGCGGCGCGAACTCCTCCGCGCTGCAGATCAGCGACTCGGTGTGCAGCGCGCTGTGCATCGGGCTGGCCGGCGCGCTGGTCGCGGCGAGCGCCCGGGACGTGCTCCCGCTGCCGGTCGCCGCCGGCACCCTCAACCTGGTCATGGTGGCCGTCGCCGTCACCGGCGCCGCCCTCGCCGGCCGCGTCCGCGCCCCCACCCCCGCTTGACGGCGGCGCGCCGGGTGGGGCGGCGCGCCGTACGCTGACAGGGATGGCCTATCTCGACCACGCCGCCACCACCCCGATGCTGCCGGAGGCGGCCGAAGCGGTGGCGGCGGCGCAGCGTGACTGGGGCAACCCGTCGTCGCTGCACGCCTCCGGCCGCCGCGCCCGCCGGCTGGTGGAGGAGTCCCGGGAGCGGATCGCCGCGGCCATCGGCGCCCGGCCGTACGAGGTGGTCTTCACCGGCGGCGGCACCGAGAGCGACAACCTCGCGGTCAAGGGCATCTTCTGGGCCCGCCGGGCGGCCGACCCGCGCCGCCGCCGGGTGCTGGCCAGCGCGGTCGAGCACCACGCGGTGCTGGACGCGGTGGAGTGGCTGCAGCGGCACGAGGGCGCCGAGGTGACCTGGCTGCCGGTGGACCGGCTCGGCCGGGTGCACCCGGAGACGCTGGCCGCCGCGCTGGCCGAGGCCGGCGACACGGCCGCGCTGGTCACCGTCATGTGGGCCAACAACGAGGTCGGCACCGTGCAGCCGGTGCGCGAGCTGGCCGCGGTCGCGGCCGGGCACGGGGTGCCGTTCCACACCGACGCGGTGCAGGCCGTCGGCGCGCTGCCGGTGGACGTGGCCGCGGCCGGCGTGGACGCGCTGACCCTGACCGGGCACAAGCTCGGCGGCCCGATCGGCGCCGGCGCCCTGGTGCTCGGCCGGGACGTGCCCTGCACGCCGCTGCTGCACGGCGGCGGCCAGGAGCGCGACGTCCGGTCCGGCACGCTGCACACGCCCGGCATCGTCGGGCTGGCGGTGGCCATCGACGTCGCGGTCGCCGCCCGCCCGGAGACCACCGCCCGGGTGGCGGCGCTGCGCGACGACCTGGTCGCCGGCGTGCTGGCCCGGGTGCCGGACGCGGTGCTCGGCGGCGACCCGACCGACCGGCTGCCCGGCAACGCGCACTTCACCTTCCCCGGCTGCGAGGGCGACTCGCTGCTCATGCTGCTGGACGCCCGCGGCGTCGAGTGCTCCACCGGGTCGGCCTGCTCGGCCGGGGTGGCCCGGCCCAGCCACGTGCTGGTCGCGATGGGCGCCGATCCCGAGCAGGCCCGCGGCTCGCTGCGCTTCTCGCTCGGGCACAGCTCGACCCGGGCGGACGTGGCCGCCCTGCTGGACGCCCTGCCGCCGGTGGTCGAGCGCGCCCGCCGCGCCGGGCTGGCCGGGCCGGTGGGCCGGTGAAGGTGCTGGCCGCCGTCTCCGGCGGTGTGGACTCGGCGGTGGCGGCGGCCCGGGCGGTCGACGCCGGCCACGACGTCACCGCCGTGCACCTCGCGCTGGCCCGGGCGCCGGCGACCGGGCGGGCCGGCGCGCGGGGCTGCTGCACGCCGGAGGACGCGCGGGACGCCCGCCGGGCCGCGGACGTGCTCGACATCCCGTACTACGTCTGGGACCTGGCCGACCGCTTCGCCGCGGACGTGGTCGACGACTTCGTGGCCGAGTACGAGGCCGGCCGCACGCCCAACCCGTGCCTGCGCTGCAACGAGAAGATCAAGTTCGCCGCGGTGCTGGACCGGGCGCTGGCGCTCGGCTTCGACGCGGTGGTCACCGGGCACCACGCGCGGCTGTCCGGCGGCGTGCTGCGCCGGTCGGTGGACGCGGCCAAGGACCAGTCGTACGTGCTGGCGGTGCTGACCCGCGACCAGCTGGCGAACGCGCTCTTCCCGCTCGGTGACACCACCAAGGCGGAGGTGCGGGCCGAGGCCGCCCGCCGCGGGCTGGCCGTCGCCGACAAGCCGGACAGCCACGACATCTGCTTCATCGCCGACGGCGACACCCGCGGCTTCCTGCACCGCCGGCTCGGCGACCGGCCCGGGCCGCTGGTCGACGCGCTCACCGGCGAGGAGGTCGGCCGGCACGACGGCGCGTACGGCTTCACCGTCGGGCAGCGGCGCGGGCTGCGGCTGGACCGGCCGGGCCCGGACGGCGCCCCGCGGTACGTGCTGGGCATCGAGCCGGTCGGCGGCCGGGTCACGGTCGGCCCGGCGGCGCTGCTCGACGTGGCCGCGCTGACCGGCGACCGTCCGGTGTGGACCGCCGGGGCACCGCCGGCGGCCGCCTTCGACTGCGCCGTCCAGCTGCGCGCGCACGGGGCGGTCGCCCCCGGCTCGGTGACGGTGCACCCCGACCGGGTGGAGGTCCGGCTGCACCAGCCGGTGCGCGGGGTCGCCACCGGTCAGGCCGCGGTCTTCTACGCCGGGGACACCGTGCTGGGCTCCGCGACCGTCGCCGCGACCGCGGGTGTCGAGCCGGCCGCCTGAGCACCCATACATATGGGTCTCCGGGTATGGTGAGCAGTATGAAGACCACCATCGACATCACGGACGGTCTGCTCGCCGAGGCGAAGAAGGTCGCGGCGCGCAAGCACACCACGGTCCGGGCCCTGGTCGAGGACGGCCTGCGGATCGTGCTGGAGAGGGAGCAGCAGAGCGAGCCCTTCACCCTGCGGGACGCCAGCGTCGGCGGCCGCGGTCTCAGGCCGGCCGCTCAGCGGGCCGGCCACGACGCCTGGCTCGAGGCCGTCTACGGGGATCGCGCGTGATCGCGCTGGACACGAACATCCTCGTCTACGCGCACCGCCGCGACGCCCTCCAGCATGAGGTGGCGCGGGACGCAGTCGCCCACCTCGCCGAGTCCGGCAGCCCGTGGGCCATACCGTGGCCATGCCTGGGAGAGTTCTACTCGGTGGCCACCGGGCCCCGGCACTACGACCCGCCGTCCGCGCCGGACGAGGCGATCGAACAGGTCGACGTCTGGATGGAGGCGCCGACCCTGGCGGTGCTGGGCGAGAACGCGACCACCTGGTCGGTACTGCGGACCCTCTTGGCCGAAGCGAAGACGACCGGACCTCGCGTGCACGACGCGCGGATCGCGGCGATCTGCCTCGCCCACGGCGTGCGTGAGCTGTGGACCGCCGACCGGGACTACGGACGCTTTCCGACCCTGCGGGTCCGCAACCCGCTGGTCCGCGGTTGAGTCCGGTCCGCGGTTGAGTCCGGTCGGCGGCTGGCTCCGCTCCGGCGGCTGAAGGTCAGCCGGGGTCCGCGCCGCCCTCGCGCATCCAGGGGGTGTGGGCGATGCCGACGAGCAGGCCCTCGGGGCTCAGCAGGCGGGCCAGCGTCTGGCCCCAGGGCATCGTCCTGGCGCCGTGCACCAGCTGGTGGCCGCCGGCCTCCAGCTCGGCCGCCGCCGCGGCCACGTCGGGCACGTCGAACTCGACCCACGCCTGCGGGACCGGCACCTCCGCCGGCCACTCCGCGGTGCCGTAGCAGGACTCGGCGGCCTGTTCCAGCGGCCAGACGGCGAAGTGCCGGGCCCCGTCCAGGTCGCCGGTGTGCAGGTAGTCGCCGTCGGCCTCGAAGGCGATGCCGAGCGCGTCGGCGTAGAACCGGCGGCTGGGCGCCGCCTCCCGGCTGATCGGGCCGAAGCCCGCGATGAAGAGGATCTCCATGCCGGCGACCGTAGCCAGCGGCCGGCGGCGCCGTCTTGTCCGGATCGGACACCGCCGGTCCGGCCGGCGGGCACCCAGGGCGGGCGGCGTAGCGTGGCGCGCCGTGAGACAGCGATCCCGTCCCGGTCCGGCGCCGCAGCGGGGCCGCGCGTGGACGGCCGCCGCATGATCGAGACCTTCCAGGCCCTCGCCGTCGTCGCGCTGGCGATCCTGCCCGGAGCGGTGTTCACCTGGGCGTACGAGCAGCAGGCCGGGCGCTGGGGGGCGAACACGAGCGACCGGCTGCTGCGCTTCCTCGGCGCCTCGTCGATCTTCGTGATCCTCGCGCTGCCGCTGCTCTACCAGGCCTACCGCGAGCTGGTCGTCACCGGGAAGCTGGAGGCCGGCGCCCCGCTCCCGGGCGTCATCTGGTTCCTGCCGCTCGCCTACGTCCTGCTGCCGTACGTCGCCGGCCGGCTGCTCGGCGGCGCGACGCGCTCCCGGCACCCCTGGACGCGGGTCTTCACCGGGCCCGCGCCGGCCCCCCGCGCGTGGGACCACCTGTTCGCCGCCGGCGAGCTCACCGGGTGGATCCGGCTCCGGCTCAAGGACGGCACCTGGGTGCTCGGTGTGTGGGGCCGGGAGTCGACCGCGCCGGCGGCGCTGCGCAGCTACGCCGCCGGCTACCCGGAGCTGCAGGACCTCTACCTGTGCGACACCGCCGTGGTCGACGAGGAGGGCCGCGCCGAGCCCGACCCGGACGGGTCCGGCCGGCCGCGGCTGCGCGGGGTCGGCGTGCTCATCAGATGGGACGAGGTCCTCTACGCTGAGTACGTCGACGGGTGAGGGGAGGGCCAGTGGCCGAGAGCAAGGGTTACCGGCTGGCGACCAACCACCGTGAGGTCGACCCGGCCGACAAGAAGGGCGGCTACCCGGCGGGGGACAAGACCGCCGCCCAGATGAGCCCGCCGCCGCCGTCCTGGTTGCGGCCGGCCGGGACGCCGCCCGCCGGCAAGGAGTAGTCCCCGGCCGGGCCGGGACCGCCGGGTCGCCGGGTCCGCCGGCACTGCCGGGACCGCCGGCACTGCCGGGTCCGCCGGCACTGCCGGGTCCGCCGGGACTGCGGGCCGCCGGCACTGCCGGGTCCGCCGGCGGTCAGGCCAGCAGCTCGGTCGGGGTGGCCGCGGCCAGGGCGCGGCAGTCGTGTCCGAGGTGGGCCTGGTCGGCGTAGCCGGCGGCGACCGCGAGCGCGGCCAGCCCCGCGGCCGGGTGGGCGCGGCCGAGCGCGAGGAAGCGCTGCAGGCGCAGCACCCGGTCCAGCGTCTTGGCGCCGTAGCCGAAGGCGGCCAGGCAGCGCCGGTGCAGCTGCCGCTCGGACAGCCCGGTCCGCGCCGCCAGCACGGCCACCACGCCCGGCCCGCCGCCCGGCGCGGCGCCGGGCCGGTCCCGGCGCAGCGGCCGGATGGCCGGCCCGCCCCGGCCCACTTCGTCGCCGGGCCGGTCCTGGCGCAGCGGCCGGATGGCCGGCGCGCCCGGCCCACTTCGTCGCCGGGCCGGTCCTGGCGCAGTGGCCGGATGGCCGGTCCGCCCCGGCCCACTTCGTCGCCGGGCCGGTCCTGGCGCAGCGGCTGGATCGCCGGCCCGCCGGCGGTGGGCGGGCGCAGCGGGCGGGTGGCGGACCCGTCGCGGTCGAGCGCGGCCGCGACCGCCCGCGCGACCGGGTCGACCGGCGGCGCGTCCGCGAGCCGCCCGCGCACCGCCCCGGCCAGCAGCGCGACCCGCTCCGCCGGCCCGGCCGCGGCGTCCAGCCGGCGGCCCAGCTCGGCGCCGCCGGCCCACAGCTCGGCCAGCGGGACCCGCGCGTCCCGCAGCTCCGCCGCGGGCACGCCGAGCACCGCCGGCGCCGCCCCGGGCCGGAACCGCACCGCCGCGATCTCGGTCCCCGCCGCCAGCCCGCTCGGCGCCGGCCGGGTGTCCGGCCCGGCCACCACCAGCGTCCCGCCCAGCCACATCAGGTCGAGGCAGCCGTCCGGCAGCACCGCGACCGGCGGCCCGGTCACCGCCGTCCAGGTGCAGCGCAGGTGACCGGCCAGGTCGGCCGGCGCCGGGCGCTCCCGGTACGTCCCCATACCGGCATCCTGCCCCCTGCCACCGACAGAATCCCCGGCCCGTACGGTGGCGCGGTGACCGATCTGCCGTGGCCGCCCGGAGCGGCGACCGGGGTGGGCTCACTGCCCGGCACCGATCCGGCCGAGGCGGTCAGGATCGTGCTCGGCGAGCTGCCGGACCTGCCGCACCTGCCCGAGCTGCCGGCCCGCGGGCTGGGCGCGGACATGCTCGGCCGCGGCGCCGCGCTGCTGGTCGACCTGCCGGTCGACGTGCAGCCGTCGGGCTGGCGGCTGGTGGACCGCCCGGGCCGGGACGCCCGCCGCGCCACCGACCTGCTCGCCCGCGACCTGGACGCGCTCGAGGAGGCCGCCCAGGACTACCGGGGCCCGCTGAAACTCCAGGTCACCGGCCCGTGGACGCTGGCCGCGGGCCTGGAGCTGCACTACGGGGACAAGGCGGTGTCCGACCCGGGCGCGGTCCGGGACCTGGTCCAGTCGCTGGCCGAGGGCACCCGCCGGCACGTCGCCGACGTCGCCGCGCGGCTGCCCGGCGCCCGGGTGGTGCTCCAGGTGGACGAGCCGTCCGTGCCGGTGGTGCTGGCCGGCCGGGTCCCGACGGCCAGCGGCTTCGGCTCGCTGGCCGCGGTCGAGGCGCCGGTGGTGCAGGCCGGCCTGGCCGACGTGCTGGCCGCCGCGGTCGACGCCGGGGCCGCGGCCACCGTGGTGCACTGCTGCGCCGCGCGGCCGCCGGTCGGGCTGTTCCGCGCCGCCGGGGCGCGGGCGCTGTCGCTCGACGCCGCCCTGCTCGGCGGCGCCGACGAGGAGCTGGGTAGCGCGGTCGAGGCCGGGGTGAGCCTCTGGCTCGGCGTGGTGCCCGGCGTGGACGCCGACCTGGGTGACCTCGGGGACACCGTGCGGGCGGTGCGCCGGCCGTGGAGCCGGCTCGGCTTCCCGCCCGCCGACCTGCCCGCGTCGGTGGTGCCCACGCCGGCCTGCGGGCTGGCCGGCGCCACCCCGGCGTACGCGCGGGCGGCGCTGCGCCGGGTCCGCGAGGCCGCCCGGGCGCTCGCCGACGACCCCGAGGGGTAGCGCGAAACTGTCGTAGCCGGCGGCTACCGTGCGGGGCGTGACGGAGATCGGGGTGGACCAGCCGGCCGGGGCCGAGGTCAGCGCCGCCACGCCCGCGGCGCGGGAGCGGGCGGCCGAGCTGGCCCAGGTCATCGACGACGCGCAATACCGCTACTACATCCTCGACCAGCCCACCCTCGCCGACGCGGAATACGACACGCTGCTGCGCGAGCTGGAGGCGCTGGAGACCGAGTTCCCGGAGCTGCGCACGCCCAGCTCACCCACCCAGCGGGTCGGCGGGACCTACTCGACCCTGTTCACCCCGGTCGACCACGTCGAGCGGATGCTCAGCCTGGACAACGTGTTCACCGCCGAGGACCTCGCCGGCTGGGCGCAGCGGGTGGAGCGGGACGCCGGGACGGTGACCGACTTCCTCTGCGAGCTCAAGGTCGACGGGCTCGCGGTCGACCTGGTGTATGAGCGCGGTCGCCTGGTCCGCGGCGCGACCCGCGGCGACGGGCGGACCGGCGAGGACGTCACGCCCAACCTGCGCACGCTGGACAACGTGCCGGTCGAGCTGTCCGGCGGCGCGGTGCCGGAGCTGCTCGAGGTGCGCGGCGAGGTCTACTTCCCGGTCGCCGGCTTCGAGGCGCTCAACGCGTCGCTGGTGGAGGCGGGCAAGGCGCCGTTCGCCAACCCGCGCAACGCGGCCGCCGGCTCGCTGCGGCAGAAGGACCCCCGGGTGACCGCGAGCCGGCCGCTCCGCCTGGTCGTGCACGGCGTCGGCGCGCACCAGGGCAAGGCTCCGGACCGGCAGAGCGGGTGGTATGAGGCGTTGCGGGGCTGGGGGCTGCCGGTCTCCGAGCGCTACCGGGTGGTCAGCTCGCTGGACGAGGTGACGGCCTACATCGAGCACTACCGGGAGCACCGGCACGACGTCGAGCACGAGATCGACGGGGTGGTGGCCAAGGTCGACCAGCTGGTGCTGCAGCGCCGGCTCGGCTCCACCTCGCGGGCGCCGCGGTGGGCGATCGCCTTCAAATACCCGCCGGAGGAGGTCACCACCAAGCTCCTCGACATCAAGGTCAACGTCGGGCGGACCGGCCGGGTCACGCCGTTCGCCGAGCTGGAGCCGGTCCGGGTGGCCGGTTCCACGGTCGGCCTGGCCACCCTGCACAACGAAAACGAGGTGCGCCGCAAGGGCGTGCTGATCGGGGACACCGTGGTCGTCCGCAAGGCCGGCGACGTGATCCCGGAGATCGTCGGGCCGGTGGTCGACCTGCGGCCGGACGACGCCCACCCGTTCGAGATGCCGACCGAGTGCCCCGAGTGCGGCACGCCGCTGCGCCGGGAGAAGGAGAGCGACGTCGACATCCGCTGTCCCAACGCGCGGTCCTGCCCCGCGCAGCTGCGGGAGCGGGTCTTCCACGTCGCCGGCCGCGGGGCCTTCGACGTCGAGGCGCTCGGCTACGAGGCGGCCATCGCGCTCACCCGGCGGGAGGACGGCCGGGAGCCGGCGCTGCGGGACGAGGGCGACCTGTTCGCCCTCACCCTGGACCGGATCGCCGAGGTCGACCTGTTCCGCAAGAAGGACGGCACGCCGACGGCCAACGCCCAGCGGCTGTACGACAACCTCCAGGCCGCCCGGGGCCGGCCGCTGTGGCGGGTGCTGGTCGGGCTGTCGATCCGGCACGTCGGGCCGACCGCCGCGCAGGCGCTGGCCCGCGAGTTCCGGTCGATGGACCGGATCCGGTCCGCGTCGGGGGAGGAGCTGGCCGCCGCCGACGGGGTCGGGCCGACCATCGCCGAGGCGGTGCGCGAGTGGTTCGCGGTCGACTGGCACGCCGACGTGGTCGCCCGGTGGGCGGCCGCCGGGGTCCGGATGGAGGACGAGGGCGCCGACGACGGGCCGCGCCCGCTGGCCGGGGTCACGCTGGTGGTCACCGGCTCGCTGGACGAGTTCAGCCGGGACGGCGCCACCGAGGCGGTGCAGACCCGCGGCGGCAAGGTGACCGGCTCGGTGTCGAAGAAGACGTCATTCGTGGTGGCGGGGGAGAGCCCCGGCTCCAAGTACGACAAGGCCCTGCAGCTGGGCGTGCCGGTGCTGGACGAGGCCGGCTTCCGGATCCTGCTGGCCGACGGCACGGACGCCGCGCTCGCGGTGGCGCAGAAGCCGGAGCCGGCGGAGCCGAAGCCGAGGAAGCGGGCGGCGAAGGCGAAGCCGGAGCCGGAGCGGCGACGAGCCGGCCGCCGAGGCGAAGCCGCGCAAGCGCGCGGCGAAGAAGGCGGCAGCCGCCGCGGCGGAGCCGGAGGGCGACGAGCCGGCCGCCGAGGCGAAGCCGAGGAGGCGGGCGGCGAAGAAGCCGGCCGGGGAGCCGGCGGCGACCGCCGGCGGTTAGCGGCGGCTGCGGTGCGCCGGCGGGGGCGCGCTCACCTGCTGGGCCACGGTGACGGCGATGCCGGACAGGTGCGCCAGCCGGAGCAGCTCCGCCGGCCGCCACGCCGGCCCGCCCGGGCGGCCGACCAGCACGGCCCGGTCCGGGTCGCCGAGCGGCGCGGCGGCCAGCTCGGTGCCGAGCGCGCCCCACTCCGCCGGCACCCAGCGGGCGGTCGGGTCCAGCACCTGGGCCCGGCCCAGCGGCAGCCAGGGCAGGTCGACGTCGCCGAGCTCGGGCGCGGCCGGGCTGGCCGCCTCCACCAGCGGCCCCCGCTCGTCGTAGCGGACCACCACCGCCCAGCCGGCCCGGAAGATCCGCGGCGCACCCGAGACGAGCAGCTCCGGGGCCCGCTCCGGCGCGCTGGCCAGCGCTTCCAGCAGCTCCAGCTCGCGGTGCGCCTCGCCCAGGCCGGCGTAGTAGTGCTGGATCGACTCGACGCTCACCCCCGGCACCGAGACCGCCGCCGTGATCAGGCTGTCGGCCAGCTTGCCCGGGGCCAGCTCCACGATGAGGTCGTCCACCGCGACGCCGGCGGCCCGTTCCACGACGTCCACGCTGAGGATGTCGGCCCCCGCCTCGCCCAACGCCGTCGCGACGGCGCCGAGCATGCCGGGCCGGTCGGGCAGCAGGACCCGAAGCAGATAGGACACGCCGCGTCACCTCCGACGCCCAGCCTGCCGCACCGATGTGTACGCCGTGTTTCGGCCCCGAGCCGGCCGCTCCACCGCGCCGACCGAGGACATCGGCCGCCCGCTGACCACATCGCGGGTCGCCTGAGCAGCTACAGGTGCTCAGCGGTGCCGCGAACTGACCAGTCGGCGGCGTAACTGGTCAGTCGCGGGGCTCGGCGGGGACCCCGGACCGGTCGCGGAGAGGACCGCTTCGTGACCAGACCGTGGCCGGTGTGCCCTTCGGCCAGGTGCAGTCCCGGCGCTAGGGTGTCGCCACCAGCCCGGCACCGCCGGGTCGACGGCGACCCCGAGACCAGTGGAGCCATCCATGCGAGGTAAGACGGCGCGGAGGACGATCGTCCTCGCCTCGGTCGCGGCGCTGGCGCTTGCAGCAGCAGGCTGCGCAAGCAGTGAGCGCGACGATGACAGCGGCGGCGGCGGTGGCACCGCCGCCAGCAGCAAGGACACGCTCGTGTTCGGCGCGGCCGGTGAGCCCAAGCTCTTCGACCCCGCCTTCGCCAGCGACGGCGAGACGTTCCGTGTGTTGAAGCAGATCTACGAGGGCCTGGTCAAGACCAAGCAGGGCAGCGCCGAGATCGAGCCGGCGCTGGCCACCAAGTGGGAGGGCGACTCCACCGGCACCAAGTGGACCTTCACCCTCCGCGAGGGCGTCAAGTTCCACGACGGCACGGAGTTCAACGCCGAGGCGGTCTGCTACAACTTCAACCGCTGGTACAACTTCAAGGGCGTCCTGCAAAACCCGGACGTCTCGGCGTACTGGCAGGACACCTTCGGCGGCTTCGCGAAGAACGAGAGCGCCGACCAGCCGCCGAGCCTCTTCAAGTCCTGCGAGGCGACCAACCCCACCACCGCGGTGCTGACGATCGCCAACGCGACCGGCCGCATCCCGGCGGCGCTGGCGCTGCCCGCCTTCGCGATCCAGAGCCCCGACGCGCTGAAGAAGTACGACGCGGACAACGTCAAGCAGTCCGGCGACACCTTCGAATACCCGGCCTACGCGACCGAGCACCCGACCGGCACGGGGCCGTACAAGCTGGAGAGCCGCGACCGGGCCGCCAACACCGTCACGATCGTCCGCAACGCGGACTACTGGGGCGACAAGGCGAAGATCAACAAGATCATCTTCAAGGTCATCCCGGACAACAACACCCGCAAGCAGGAGCTGCAGTCCGGCGGGATCGACGGCTACGACCTGGTCGCCCCCGGTGACATCAGCACCCTGAAGGGCGCCGGCGACCAGGTCCTCGACCGGCCCCCGTTCAACATCCTCTACCTGGGCATCAACCAGAAGAACCCGCAGCTGGCCAAGCCGGCGGTCCGGCAGGCCCTGGCGTACGCGATCAACCGCGAGGCGCTGATCAAGGCCAAGTTCCCGCCGTCGGCGGTGGTGGCCAAGGAGTTCATGCCGCCGGAGGTGTCCGGCTACGCGGACGACGTCACCACCTACCCGTACGACCTCAACAAGGCCAAGTCGCTGCTGGCCTCGGCCGGCGCCTCGAACCTCAACCTGAAGTTCTACTGGCCGACCGAGGTGGTCCGGCCCTACATGCCGAACCCGAAGGAGATCTTCGAGGTCATCAAGGCGGACCTGGAGAAGGCCGGCATCAAGATCACGCCGGTGTCGAAGGTGTGGAACTCCGGCTACCTGACCGACGTGCAGACCGGCAAGGCGGACATCCACCTGCTCGGCTGGACCGGCGACTACAACGACGCCTACAACTTCAACGGCACCTTCTTCGGGCGGAACAAGCCGGAGTTCGGGTTCACCAACAAGGGCCTCTTCGACGCCATCAGCAAGGCGGACGCGACTCCGGACGCGACCGCCCGCGCCGAGGCGTACAAGGCGGTCAACCGGCAGATCATGGAGTTCCTGCCGGCGGTCCCGATCTCGCACTCGCCGCCGTCGGTGGCCCTCCAGGAAAACGTGAAGGACTTCGTTCCCAGCCCCGTGCTCAACGACGAGTTCGCGCTCGTCTACACCGAAGGGCAGTAAGACGGCAGAATGCTGCGCTTCGTCGTACGGCGGCTGCTGCAGCTGATCCCGATCCTCTTCGGGCTGTCGATCCTGCTGTTCGCGTGGTTGCGCCTCCTCCCGGGAGGGCCGGCTTCGGCCCTCCTGGGGGAGCGGGCCACGCCGGAGCGGGTCGCCGCCATCAACCGCGCGTACGGCCTGGACCAGCCGCTCTGGGTGCAGTACGGGCGCTATCTGCAGCGAATCCTCCGGCTCGACCTCGGTAACTCGATCCAGGACGGGCGGCCGGTGACCCAGGTGCTGCTCGACCAGTTCCCGGGCACGGTCGAGCTGGCCATCGCGGCGCTGTCCTTCGCGGTGGTGGTCGGCATCCCGCTCGGCTACTTCGCCGCCCGCCGGCAGGGCAGCGCGCTGGACGGCATGTCCGTGGTCGGGTCGCTGATCGGGATCACCATCCCGGTGTTCTTCCTGGCGTTCCTGCTCCAGTACGTCTTCGCGGTGAAGCTCGGTTGGCTGCCGCCGTCGGGCCGGCAGGACCCGCGCATCGACGCCACCCACATCACGAACTTCTTCGTGCTGGACGGCGTGCTGACCCGGGAGTGGGACGCGGCGTGGGACGCGGTCCGGCACCTGATCCTGCCGGCCATCGCGCTGGGCACGATCCCGCTCGCGATCATCGTGCGGATCACCCGGGCGTCCGTGCTCGACGTGGTCAACGAGGACTACGTCCGCACGGCCGAGGCCAAGGGCCTGACCACCGCGGTGATCCGCCGCCGGCACGTGCTGCGCAACTCGATGCTGCCGGTGGTCACCACCATCGGCCTGCAGCTCGGGCTGCTGCTGTCCGGTGCGATCCTCACCGAACGGGTGTTCTCGTTCCCGGGGATCGGCCAGGAGATCGCCGACGCGATCTTCAACAAGGACTACCCGTTGCTGCAGGGTGCGATCCTGTTCATCGCGGTGCTGTACGTGCTGATCAACCTGGTCGTCGACATCCTGTACGGAGTCCTCGACCCGAGGGTGAGGGTGCGGTGACAACGGCGACCCAGGTCGACGCCGCGGGCGTCTTCACCCCCGAGGAGGTCGTCGGAGGGCGGTGGAAGGAGGCCTTCCGCCGGCTGCGGCGCGACCCGATGGCCATCATCGGCGCGCTGCTGGTGCTGGTCTTCGTGCTGGTCGCGATATTCGCGCCGCTGCTCGCCCCGCACGACCCCAACGAGCAGCTGCTGATCGGCGAGGTGCGACCGGACTTCATCCCAGGGGCCCAGCCCGGATTCCCGCTGGGCGCCGACCAGCTGGGCCGCGACGAGCTGTCCCGGCTGCTGTACGGTGCCCGCCAGTCGCTCCTGGTCGGCGTGGTGTCGACGATCCTCGGGCTGATCATCGGGATGACGCTCGGCTGCCTGGCGGGGGCGTACGGCGGCCGGGTGGACAACGTGATCATGCGGATCACCGACCTGATGCTGTCCATCCCGGGGCTGCTCACCGCTATCACCATCTCGGTGATCCTCGGCCAGTCGCTCACCTCGGTGATGATCGCCATCGCGATCGTCAACGTGCCGATCTTCGCCCGGCTGCTGCGCGGGTCGATGCTCTCCCAGCGGGAGAGCGACTACGTGCTCGCCGCGCGCAGCATCGGCCTGCCGCGGCGGAAGATCGTGCTCTCGCACGTGCTGCCCAATTCGGTCGGGCCGGTGATCGTGCAGGCGACGCTGACGCTCGCCACCGCGATCATCGACGCGGCGGCGCTGTCCTTCCTCGGCCTCGGCAACCAGGACGACAGCCGGCCGGAGTGGGGGGCGATGCTCTCCGACGCGCAGAACTACCTGGAGATCCGCCCGGCGCTGGCCTTCTACCCGTGCATCGCGATCGTGCTCGCCGCACTCGGCTTCACCCTGCTCGGTGAGTCGCTGCGCGAGGCCCTCGACCCGAAGTTCCGGCGGTGACGATGCTGCTCGAGGTCGAGGACCTGTCCGTCGTCTTCACCCGCCGGGGCCGCCGGGACGTGCGGGCGGTCGACGGGGTGTCCTTCTCGATCGCCGCCGGCGAGACGCTCGGTCTGGTCGGCGAGTCGGGGTCCGGCAAGTCGGTGACCTCGCTGGCGATCATGGGCCTGCTGCCGAAGCGTGGCGTCCAGGTGGGCGGCTCGGTCGCCTTCGACGGCCGGTCGCTGCTCCAGCTCAAGCAGGACGAGCTGCGCGACATGCGCGGGCGGGACATGGCGATGGTCTTCCAGGACCCGCTGTCCTCGCTCAACCCGGTGGTGCCGATCGGCACCCAGGTGACCGAGGTGCTGGTCCGGCACCGGGACCTGTCCCGCGGCGACGCCCGCAAGGAGGCGACCCGGCTGCTGGACCTGGTCGGCATCCCGGACCCGGAACGGCGGCTGAAGGAGTACCCGCACCAGCTGTCCGGCGGGATGCGTCAGCGTGCGCTGGTGGCGATGGCGGTGGCCTGCCAGCCGCGGCTGCTGATCGCGGACGAGCCGACCACCGCGCTGGACGTGACGATCCAGGCGCAGATCCTCGAGCTGCTCAAGGGACTGGTCCGCGACCAGGGCACCGCGCTGATGCTGATCACCCACGACCTCGGCGTGGTCGCCGGGCTGTGCGACCGCGTGAACGTCATGTATTCGGGGCGGATCGTCGAGCAGGCCGACCGGCACACGCTCTTCGTCAAGCCGAGGCACCCGTACACGACCGGCCTGCTGGCCTCCATCCCCCGGCTGGACTCGGTGGAGGGTGCGCCGCTGCTGCCGATCCCCGGGTCGCCGACCGACACCCTGCCCTGGGCCTCAGCCTGCGCGTTCGCGCCGCGGTGCACGCGGCGACTGGAGGTGTGCACGACCGTGTCGCCGGACCTGGAGCCGGACGGACCGCGGCGGCTGCGGTGCCACAACCCGGTGCCGGAGGCGGAGGCCGCCGCGGTGGGCGCGGCCGGCCGCCGCGAGGTGAGGGACGTGGAGGCGACGGGTGACTGAGCCGGACGGCCGCCGGTCCGCCCCGGCGGGGGAGCCGGACCCGGCCGCGCCGAGCAGCGGTCTGTGGCCGGACGGCGTCGCGGCCGAGTCCGCCGCGGCGCACGCCGCCGCCGACCCCACCGGCGACCGCGACCCGGACCAGTGGCTCCGCGGGGCGTATCCCGGGCCGACCGGGGCCGAGCCGGCCGTCGGGGTCACCGCGACCGGCGGTCCGGACGCGGCCGACCGGGCCGGCACCGGCGGCGCGGCGGGGACGGATCGACCGGCTGAGCCGGACCGCGGGCGCGGGGCGGACCCGGGCACCCAGGGGCCGGTGGGCAGCACCACCGCGGACGGCGCCGCCGAGGCCGGCGAACCGGCGCCGCCGCTGCTGTCCGCCCGCGGCATCGAGGTGCACTTCCCGATCCGCCGTGGCCTCATCTTCGACCGCATCGTCGGCCACGTCCGCGCCGTCGACGGCGTCGACCTCGACCTGCCCCGCGGCGGCACGTTCGGCCTGGTCGGCGAGTCCGGCTGCGGAAAGTCCACGCTGGGCCGGGCCCTGCTCCGGCTGGTCGAGCCGACCGCCGGCTCGATCGACTTCGACGGCGTCGACGTGCTGGCACTCAAGGACGAGGGGCTGCGCAAGCACCGGCGCCGGATGCAGATGGTGTTCCAGGACCCGCTGTCCTCCCTGGACCCGCGGCAGAGCGTCGAGTCGATCCTCAGCGAGCCGCTGCTGACCCACCGCGTCGTCTCCGGCTCGGCCGCGCGGACCGCCCGGGTCCGCGAGCTGCTGGAGACGGTCGGCCTGCCGGCGAACGCGGCCGGCCGCTACCCGCACGAGTTCTCCGGCGGGCAGCGGCAGCGCATCGGCATCGCGCGGGCGATCGCGCTGGAGCCGGAGTTGATCGTCGCCGACGAGCCGGTCTCCGCGCTGGACGTCTCGATCCAGGCTCAGATCGTCAACCTGCTGGAGGAGCTGCAGGAGCGGCTCGGCCTGACGTACCTGGTGATCGCGCACGACCTGGCCGTGGTCCGACACATCAGCGACGTGATCGGCGTGATGTACCTCGGGGTCATCGTCGAGCAGACCGAGTCCCGCCGGCTGATCGCGGAGCCGCTGCACCCGTACACCCGGGCGCTGATGTCGGCGGTCCCGATCCCGGACCCGGAGATCGAGGACTCCCGGCAGCGGATCCTGCTCTACGGCGACCTGCCGTCGCCGGCCAACCCACCGTCCGGCTGCCGCTTCCGCACCCGCTGCCCGTGGGTGCAGGAGTCCCGGTGCGCGGACGAGGTGCCGGCGCTGCGCGAGGTGCGCCCGGGCCACGTCGTCGCCTGCCACTGGGCCGAGCAGATCGACTCCGGCGAGCTGCGGCCGCGCGCCGAGGCCGTGGTGGAGGCGGCGATCTGAGTCGCCTGCCCCGTCGGGCGCGGGAGCGGCCGGCAGAACCACCGCGGCCTCGGTCCGGGCCGGCAGTGGACCCGTCGCCGGCCACAGCGGTCGCCGCGCCGGTAAACCGGGTCGGGGCGGGGGAGGCAGCCGCCGTACACTCGCCGGCATGCCCGAGTCAGGAGCCGGCATCACCCGGGACGAGGTCGCGCACCTCGCCCGGCTGGCGCGCCTCGCCGTCACCGCGGAGGAGCTGGACGTCTTCGCCGGTCAGCTCGACGTGATCCTGGGCTCGGTCGCGCGCGTCCAGGAGGTCGCGGCCGCCGACGTCCCGCCGACGTCGCACGCGGTGCCGCTGACCAACGTGCTGCGCCCCGACCTGGTCACCCCGTGCCTGGACCGGGACGAGGTGCTCGCGGCCGCGCCGGCCGCCGAGGACGGCCGGTTCCGGGTGCCGCGGATCCTCAGCGAGGAAGCATGAGCAGCGGGCTGACCCGGCTCAGTGCCGCCGACCTGGCCGCCGCCATCGCCGCCGGGGAGACCAGCGCGGAGGAGGCGACCCGGGCCCACCTCGACCGGATCGCCGCGGTGGACGACCGGGTGCACGCCTTCCTGCACGTCGACGCCGACGGCGCGCTCGCCGCCGCCCGCGCGGTGGACGCCGACCGGGACACCGCGAAGGGCCCGCTGGCCGGCGTCCCGCTCGCGCTCAAGGACGTCGTCGTCACCCGCGGCCTGCCCACCACCTGCGGATCCAAGATCCTCGAAGGCTGGGTCCCGCCGTACGACGCGACGATCACCGCCAAGCTCAGGGCCGCCGGCGTGGTGATCCTCGGCAAGACCAACATGGACGAGTTCGCGATGGGCTCGTCCACCGAAAACAGTGCGTACGGGCCGACCCGCAACCCGTGGGACCTCGACCGCATCCCCGGCGGCTCCTCCGGCGGCTCGTCCGCCGCGGTGGCCGCGTTCGCGGCGCCGCTCGGCATCGGCACCGACACCGGCGGCTCGATCCGGCAGCCGGCCGCGGTCACCGGCCTGGTCGGGCACAAGCCGACGTACGGCGGGGTGAGTCGGTACGGGTTGATCGCGTTCTCCTCGTCGCTGGACCAGGCCGGGCCGTTCGCCCGGACGGTCCTGGACGCGGCCCTGCTGCACGAGGTGATGGCCGGGCACGACCCGTGCGACGCCACCTCGATCGCCGCGCCGGTGCCGCCGGTGGTCGCGGCCGCCCGGCAGGGCGCCACCGGCGACCTGACCGGGGTGCGGGTCGGCGTGGTGCGCGAGCTGTCCGGCGAGGGCTACGAGCCCGGCGTGGAGGCGGCGACCCGGGACGCGCTGGCCCGGCTGGAGAAGCTCGGCGCGACCGTGCACGAGGTGTCCTGCCCCAGCTTCGGCTATGCGCTGCCGGCGTATTACCTGATCGCGCCGAGCGAGTGCTCGTCCAACCTGGCCCGCTTCGACGCCGTGCGGTACGGGCTGCGCGTCGGCGACGACGGGGTCCGGTCGCTGGAGGAGGTCATGTCGCTGACCCGGGAGGCCGGCTTCGGCCCGGAGGTCAAGCGCCGGATCATGCTGGGGACGTATGCGCTGTCCTCCGGCTACTACGACGCCTACTACGGCTCCGCGCAGAAGGTGCGGACGCTGATCGGGCGGGACTTCTCGGCCGCCTTCGAGTCCGCGGACGTGCTGGTGTCGCCGTCGACGCCGACGGTCGCGTTCCCGCTCGGGGCGCGGGTGGACGACCCGATGGCGATGTACGCGGCCGACCTGTGCACGCTGCCCGCCTCGCTGGCCGGCGTCCCGGCCATCTCCGTCCCCAGTGGACTGTCCGAGGGTCTGCCGGTCGGCCTGCAGGTGATGGCGCCGGCGCTGGCCGACGACCGCTGCTACCGGGTGGCCGCCGCGCTGGAGGCGGACCGCGGCGGCCCGCTCACCGAGGAGGCCCCGGCGCTGTGACCGCTGTGGACGAGGTCACCGGGCGGTACGACCCGGTGATCGGGCTGGAGACGCACGTCGAGCTGGGCACCGCGTCGAAGATGTTCTGCGGCTGCCCGACCGCCTTCGGCGCGGAGCCCAACACCCAGGTCTGCCCGGTCTGCCTGGGCCTGCCCGGCTCGCTGCCGGTGGCCAACGCGGCGGCGATCGAGTCGACCATCCGCATCGGGCTCGCGCTGCACTGCGACATCGCCGAGTGGTGCCGCTTCGCCCGGAAAAACTACTTCTACCCGGACATGCCGAAGAACTTCCAGATCAGCCAGTACGACGAGCCGCTGTGCACGGACGGCTGGCTGGACGTGCCGGTCGGCGGCGGGACCGTCCGGGTGGAGATCGAGCGGGTGCACCTGGAGGAGGACACCGGCAAGTCGCTGCACGTCGGCGGGTCGACCGGCCGCATCCACGGCGCCGACCACTCGCTGGTGGACTACAACCGGGCCGGCATCCCGCTGGTGGAGATCGTGACCAAGCCGGTCGCCGGCACCGGGGCCGCGGCGCCCGAGGTGGCCCGGGCGTACGTGACCGAGCTGCGCGAGCTGCTGCGCGGGCTCGGGGTCTCCGACGTGCGGATGGAGCAGGGCTCGCTGCGCTGCGACGTGAACGTGTCGCTGTCGCCGGCCGGCTCCGGGGTGTGGGGCACCCGCACCGAGACGAAGAACGTCAACTCGCTGCGCTCGGTGGAGCGCGCGGTCCGCTTCGAGATGGGCCGGCAGGCCGGGGTGCTCGACGCCGGCGGGCGGATCGTGCAGGAGACCCGGCACTTCCACGAGGACACCGGCGCGACCACGCCCGGGCGGAGCAAGGAGGAGGCCACCGACTACCGGTACTTCCCCGAGCCCGACCTGGTGCCGCTGGCCCCGGCGCGGGCCTGGGTGGAGCAGCTGCGGGCGGAGCTGCCGGAGCTGCCGGCGGCGCGCCGGGCCCGGCTGGCCGGCGAGCTGGGTGCGTCGGAGTTCGAGATGGCGTCGATGGCCAACGCCGGCGTCGTCGACCTGGTGGCGTCCACTGTGGAGGCCGGCGCGCCGGCGGCCGAGGCCCGCAACTGGTGGCTCGGCTACCTCGCCCAGCAGGCCAACGCGGCCGGGGTGGAGCCGGGCGAGCTGGCCATCACGCCGGCCCAGGTGGCCCGGGTGGTGGCGCTGGTCGCGGACGGCACGCTGTCGGTCGGGCTGGCCCGGCAGGCGGTGGACGGCGTGCTCGAGACCGGGTCCGATGTGGACGCCGTGGTGGCCGGGCGCGGGCTGCGGCGGGTGTCCGATGTGGACGCGCTCGCGACCGCGGTGGACGAGGCGATCGCGGCGCAGCCGGACGTGGCCGAGAAGGTGCGCGGCGGCAAGGTGGCCGCGGCCGGCGCGCTGGTCGGCGCGGTGATGAAGGCGACCCGCGGCCAGGCCGACGCCAAGGTCGTCCGCGAGCTGGTGCTGGCCAAGCTCGGCGCCGGCTAGCCCGGGGTCAGGGCACGACGCGGAGGATGCGGTCGTCGTCGTCGGTGGGGTCGCCGCGACCGTCGCGGTTGGACGTCAGCACCCAGAGCGAGCCGTCCGGAGCCACCTCCACCGCGCGCAGCCGGCCGTACTCGCCCTCCAGCAGCGCCCGCGGCGTGCCCACCCGGGTCCCCTCCAGCGGCACCGCCCACAGCCGCTCGCCGCGCAGCGCCGCGACGTAGAGCGTGTCGCCGGAGATGGCCGCCCCGCTCGGTGACGCCTCGCCGGTGGACCAGGTGACCAGCGGCGCGGCGAACCGGCTGTCGTCGGAGGCGCCCTCCACCTGCGGCCAGCCGTAGTCCTTGCCCGGCTCGATGCGGTTCACCTCGTCGAAGCGGTTCTGCCCGAACTCGCTGGCCCACAGCCGGCGCGCCGAGTCGAAGGCGAGGCCCTGCACGTTGCGGTGGCCCTTGGACCAGACCAGCGAGCCGCCGAACGGGTTGCCCGGCGCCGGCCGGCCCTCCGGCGTCATCCGCAGCACCTTGCCGCCGAGCGAGCCGACGTCCTGGGACAGGCCGCGCTCGGACGCGTCGCCGGTGCCGGCGTAGAGGAAGCCGTCCGGGCCGAAGACGAGCCGGCCGCCGTTGTGGATGCCGGACCGCGGGATGCCGGTGACGATCGGCTGCGGCGGCTGGCCGAGCCGCATCCGGGCGATGCGGTTGTCCTCGCCGGTCGTGTAGTAGACGTAGACCAGGCCGTCCCGGGCGTACGCGGGGGAGACCGCGATGCCGAGCAGCCCGCCCTCCCCGCCACCGTCCACCTCGGACAGTCGCTGCACCTCGGTGGGCGTGCCGCCGCCGGCCGGCACGCGCAGGATGCGGGCCGTGTCCCGCTCGGTGACCAGCGCCTCGCCGGTGGGCAGGAAGGCCAGGCCCCACGGCGCCTCCAGGCCGGTGGTGAGCACCCGGACGCCCTGCTCGCCCGGGTCGGGCGCCGGCGAGGTCGAGCCGGCGCTGGTCGGCGTCGGCGCGGTGGTCGGGGACGGCGGGCCGGCCGCCTCGGTCGGGCCGTCCGAGGAGCAGGCGGTGAGGCCGGCGGCGGTGAGCGTGGCGAGGAAGACGGCGACCCCGCGGCCCCGCCCGCGGCGTGCTCCCGACCCCGCGGCCGGCGGCCGCCGGGCCCGCGATCGGGGCGGCCGGGGGCGGCGTGCCGCCGGCCCGCGCGCGGCGCCGGGACCGGCCGGTCGGGTGGTGCGGGGTCATGGTCGCCTTCCTGCTCGGGCCGGTCGCCGGCCGCGCGGCCGGGCCGGCGTGGACGTGCCGACCCGGGCCGGCGCGGGCGCGCCCACCGGCCGGGCCGGCGCCGGACCGCCGCTCATGTCGGGGAGTTGGTGGACCCGGCCGGCGGCAGGATCCGGATCACCCGGTCGTCCTGCGCGGTCGGCTTGCCCCGGCCGTCCTTGTTCGAGGTGGTCAGCCACAGCGCGCCGTCCGGCCCGGCCACCACGGTCCGCAGCCGCCCGTACGCCCCGGCCAGGTGGTCGGTCGGCGGGCCGGTGCGGCCGCTGGAGTCGACCGGCAGCGCGTACAGCCGCTGGCCGGTGAGGGTGGCGACGAACAGGCCGCGCTCGATCACCGCGCACCCGCCGACCCCGGCGCTGGCCGCCGGCAGCGTGCGGTCCGCCGGCACCGCGCCGGTCCGGGTCCGCCCGGCGGTCGCCGGCCAGCCGTAGTCGCGGCCGGCCTGCACCCGGTTGACCTCGTCCGCGGCCGCCGAGGCCGGCTCGGTGACGTACACCTGGCCGGGGCCGCCGAGGCACAGCCCGGCCAGCGCGCCGTGGCCGAGGCTGTAGACCGGCGAGGCCGGGTCGGGGTTGCCCGGCGCCGGCCGGCCGAACGCGGTCAGCCGCAGCACCTTGCCGGCCAGGCTGCTCCGGGACGCGGCCAGCGCGGGCCGGCCGGCGTCCCCGGTGCCGACGTACAGCATCCCGTCCGGGCCGAACTGGATCCGCCCGCCGTTGCCGGTCCGCCCCCGCGGGATCCCGGTCAGCACCGGGGTCACCGGCTTGCCGACCACGAAGCGGACCACCCGGTTGTCCGTGCGGGTGGTGATGTACGCGTAGACCAGCTGGTCGTCGCGGTAGGTCGGGGACAGCGCGAGGCCGAGCAGCCCGCCGTCGCCGGCGGTGTCCAGCCCGGGCATCCGCATCAGCGGGCGGGCCGGCGCCCGGCGCGGCTGCACCAGCAGGATCCGGCCGGACTTCCGCTCGCCGACCAGCGCGGTGCCGTCCGGCAGCACGGCCAGCCCCCAGGGCAGGGTGAGCCCGGTGGCGACCACGTTGGGGTCGCCCTCGGTGCCGGCGTCCGGGCCGCCCGGCTCGCCCGGCTGCCCCGGCGGGGGAGCGGCCCGGGTCTGGTCCGGCTGCGGCAGCTCGGCCGGCGGCGGGCCCTCCGGCTTCGGCACCCAGGTGGGGTCCGGTCGCAGCGCCTCCACCGCGCCGCAGCCGGCGACCAGCGCGCCGGCGGCGAGCGCGGCACAGGCGCGGGCGAGCAGCCCGCGCGAGGTCCGGCCCATGCCGGGCAGTCTTCCCGAGCCCGCGTTTGCTGCCCGTGAGCCGCCGGGGTCGGCCGCGGTCCGCCGGGTCAGCCCGGGGCCGGCCCGGGTCAGCCCGGGGCCGGCCCGGGTCAGCCGGGGCGAGGGCGCGGGCCGGCGGGCGGCCCGCCTAGGCTGCGACCGTGACCCGCCACGCGCTGGTGCCCAGCGAGCAGGGCCTCGAGCTGCTCGACCCGCCGCCGGACGGGGTCGAGGTCAGCGTCTGGCTGCCCGGCGAGGACCCGCCGCCGCAGGCCGCGGAGGCCGGCTTCTGGGTCCCGCGCCACCTGGCCGGGGCGGTCCTCGCCGAGCAGCTCGACGCGCTGCCGAAGCTGCAGGTGGTGCAGCTGCTCACCGCCGGCGCGGAGTCCTTCGCCGGCCGGCTGCCGGCCGGCGTGCTGCTCTGCGACGCCCGGGGCGTGCACGGCAGCTCCACCTCGGAGTGGGTGCTGATGGCCGTCCTGGCCGTGGTCCGCGAGCTGCCCGGCTACGTGCTGGACCAGCCCCGGCAGCGGTGGAACCAGCACGTCACCGGCGAGCTGGCCGGCAGCCGGGTGCTGGTGGTCGGCGCCGGCGACGTCGGCGAGGCGATCCGCCGCCGGCTGCTGCCCTTCGACGTGACCGTGACCATGGTCGCCCGCCGGGCCCGGGCCGGTGCGCACGGCGTCGACGAGCTGCCGGCGCTGCTGCCGGACGCGGACATCGTCGTCGTGGTGGTGCCGTTGACCCCGGCGACCGAGAAGCTGGTGGACGCGGACTTCCTGGCCCGGATGCCGGACGGCGCGCTGCTGGTCAACGCGGCCCGCGGGCCGGTCGCGGACACCGCCGCGCTGCTCGCCGAGCTGCAGGCCGGCCGGCTGCGGGCCGCGCTGGACGTGACCGACCCGGAGCCGCTGCCGCCCGGCCACCCGCTCTGGGACGCGCCCGGCCTGCTGCTCACCCCGCACGTCGGCGGGGCCGTCACCGGCTTCCCGCGCCGGGCGTACGCGCTGGTCCGCGAGCAGCTGGCCCGCTGGGCCCGGGACGAGCCGCTGCAGAACATCGTCTCCGACGGCTACTGAGCCGGCGGCTCCGCGCTCGGCAGGCGGCCGCCGGAGGCGGCGGCGACCAGCGGGAGGTGGCGGGCCCGCAGCACCGGCAGCCGGACCGAGCCGCCGCCGCGCAGCACCGCGGCCAGCCGGCCGCGCCCGCTCACCTGCAGCCCGGCCAGCTCCGACCAGGGCAGCCGGCGGCGGCCGAGCACGGCCCGGACGGTCAGCCCGTCCGGGTCCACGTCCACCCCGGCGCGCAGCACCCAGGCCAGCGCGGCCACCGGCAGCAGCCACAGCACCGCCAGCCACGGCGCCGCGCTGGCCAGCGGCAGCACGCAGACGGCGAGCACCGCCACCGCGACCAGCGTGGTCCGCGGCGTGCGGATCCGCACGGCCGCCGGCCCGGTCGGCCGCGGCGGCCCGGTCGGCCCGGTCGGCCCGGCCCGGGTCACGCCGGGGTGACCCGCGGGCGCGGCACCAGGTCCTCGTGCCAGGCGTCGTGCCGGCCGGCGTCGGCGGCGCCGAGCACCAGCGCGGCGCACCGGTCGCAGCGCAGCAGCACCGGCCGGCGCAGCTCCCGGTCCCAGTCCGGGGCGACCACCGCGTATCCCGGCGGCGCGACGTACTTGCTCACAGTGTCCACTCCTCCGACAGACCGCCGGGCGCAGGCGCCAGGCGGTCGGCCGTCGTCGCTCCCGCGCTCGCGCTGCGAGCCCTCGCGCTCACGCCCCCATCCTCCCGCAGCCGCGTGCGGGCCGCCCGCACCGGGCACCCCGGGGGTAACGTGCGCTCCCGTGAGCGAGCCCACAGCGTCCGGACGGCCCCACCCGAAGCCGCGCAGCACCGAGGTCACCGACGGCATGGAGCGGGCCCCGGCCCGGGCGATGCTGCGCGCGGTCGGGATGACCGACGACGACTTCGCCAAGCCGCAGATCGCCGTCGCCTCGTCCTGGAACGAGGTGACCCCCTGCAACCTCCCGCTGGACCGGCTGGCCAAGCACGCCAAGGAGGGGGTGCGGGCGGCCGGCGGCTACCCGCTGGAGTTCACCACCATCGCGGTGTCCGACGGGATCTCGATGGGCCACGAGGGCATGCGCGCCTCGCTGGTGTCCCGGGAGGTGATCGCCGACTCGGTCGAGCTGATGGTGCACGCCGAGCGGCTGGACGGCATGGTGCTGCTGGCCGGCTGCGACAAGTCGCTGCCCGGCATGCTGATGGCCGCCGCCCGGCTCGACCTGGCCGCGGTGTTCCTCTACGGCGGCAGCATCCTGCCCGGCAAGGTCGGCGACCGGGTGGTCACCATCCAGGACGCGTTCGAGGGCGTCGGCGCCTGCGCCGCCGGCCGGATCACCCGGGCGGACCTGGACGCGATCGAGCGGGCCGCCTGCCCGAGCGAGGGCTCCTGCGGCGGCATGTTCACCGCCAACACGATGGCCGCCGCGGCCGAGGCGCTGGGCATGGCGCTGACCGGGTCGGCCGCCCCGCCGGCGGTGGACAAGCGCCGGGAGGCGCTCGCGGTGCGCAGCGGCGAGGCCGTGCTGGCCCAGCTCGACGCCGGCCTGACCGCCCGCCAGATCCTCACCAAGGAGGCGTTCGAGAACGCGATCGCGGTGGTGATGGCGCTCGGCGGCTCCACCAACGCGGTGCTGCACCTGCTGGCCATCGCGCACGAGGCGCGGGTCGAGCTGACCCTGGACGACTTCAACCGGGTCGGCGACCGGACCCCGCACCTGGCCGACGTCCGCCCGTTCGGCCGGTACGTGATGACCGACGTCGACCGCATCGGCGGCGTCCCGGTGGTCATGCGGGCGCTGCTGGACGCCGGGGTGCTGCACGGCGACGCGCTCACCGTGACCGGCCGCACGCTCGGCGAGGAGCTCGAGGAGATCGCCCCGCCGGACCCGGACGGCAAGATCATCCACGCGATGAGCGACCCGATCCACCGCACCGGCGGGCTGACCATCCTGCGCGGCTCGCTGGCCCCGGAGGGCGCGGTGGTGAAGAGCGCGTCCTTCGAGGCCGCGGTGATGGAGGGCACGGCCCGGGTCTTCGACGACGAGAAGGACGCGATGGCGGCCGTCACCGCGGGCCGGATCGTGGCCGGCGACGCCGTGGTCATCCGGTACGAGGGGCCGGCCGGCGGGCCGGGCATGCGGGAGATGCTCGCGGTCACCGGCGCGATCAAGGGCGCCGGCCTCGGCAACGACGTGCTGCTGCTCACCGACGGCCGGTTCTCCGGGGCGACCCACGGGCCGTGCATCGGGCACGTCGCGCCGGAGGCCGCGCACGGCGGCCCGATCGCGCTGGTCGCCGAAGGCGACCGGATCCGGCTCGACCTGACCGCCCGCACGCTGGACCTGCTGGTCGACCCGGCCGAGCTGGACCGGCGCCGGGCCGGCTGGAAGCCGCGGGCGCCGCGGTACGAGAGCGGGGTGCTGGCCAAGTACGCCAAGCTGGTCGGCTCGGCGGCGAACGGCGCGGTCTGCGGCTGAGGCGTGCCCGGCCCCGACGAGCTGCTCGCCTCCCCGCTGGCCTGCGCCTTCTTCCTGCTCGCGGCCCGGGAGCAGCTGCCGGTCGGCGAGGTCTGCCGGCCGCCGACGGCGGACGCGCTGGTCGCCGAGGTGGCGATCCAGCTCGGCCCGTGGACGTCGCACGCGGCCGAGGCGCGGGCCGAGGTGCTGGCCCGGGCGCACGAGGTGCGCGCGCTGGCCGGCGCGGTGCTGGCCGACCCGCGGTCGGCCTGGTGGTGGGCGCCGCTCGGCCGCCGCCAGGTCGCGATCGGCGGGCCGGCGGACCCGACCCACGTGCCCACCGTCGCCTCCGCGCCGTGGGCCGAGTACGGGCAGCGCCCGTACCCCCGGCTGGTGACCAGCACCCCGTACGAGTGGCGCGACGGCCAGCACAGCGGGATGCACTCGGCGCTGGCCGCGCAGACCGGCGACCTCGACCCGGTCTACCCGCTGTGGCAGGCCGAGCTGACCGTCGCGCCGGGCGCGCGGGTCTTCGAGGTGCAGTCCGCGGACGCCTGGCGGGCGCTGGCGCTGGCCCACCCGGTGCGCAAGCAGGGCCCGGCCAACCCCGACCCGGTCGGGCTGGCCACCGACGTCGCGCCCGACTGGGTGGCGGTGGGCCGGCAGTGGGACGGCGTGCACCTGGGCTTCGGCGGGCTGCTCGCGGCCAGCCTCCGGCCGCTCGGCCCGCCCGGCGAGGTGACCGCGCTGTGGAGCTGGGAGTGCGAGCAGACCGTGTGGGTGCGGGACGCGTTCGCCGCGCGGGTGCCGCTGCCGCCGCTGACCGCGGCGCCGCCGCTGCCCGGCGACGTCGAGCCGTTCAAGCTGGTCGCCGCCGGTTACGACCCGGAGTCCGTCGGGTCCGCGCCCGCGGGCGGGGCCGGTCCCGCCCGGCCGGAGGCGCGGCACCGGCGCCCCCGCCGCCGCTGGTTCGGCCGCTGACGTCACCGTCCCGGGTGGTTTGTCCGGCTCCGCGGCCCGGGGTAGGAGTCGGGCATGGCCGAGCTGTTGGTGACCGGCGGGACCGGAGTGCTGGGGCGGGAGGCGGTGCCCGCGCTGCGGGCGGCCGGGCACCAGGTGCGGGTGCTGTCCCGGGAGCCGGGTGACGGGCACGTCGTCGGCGACCTGTCCGACCCGGCCGCGGGCGCCGACCTCGCCCCGGCGCTGGCCGGCGTCGACACGGTGCTGCACCTGGCCAGCTCGCCCCGGCACGAGGTCTGGGAGACCGACGTCGGCGGCACCCGGCGGCTCGCGGTCGCCGCCCGGGAGGCCGGCGTCGGCCACCTGCTGCTGGTCTCGGTGCCGGGCTCGGACGACGTGCCCTACTCGTACAACCACGCCAAGTACGCGGCCGAGGAGATCGTGGCCGCCGCCGGCGTGCCGTACACGGTGCTGCGGGCCAGCCAGTTCCACCCGTTCCTGGCGCTGCTGATCGAGCTGATCCACCGCGGGCCGGTGCTGCCGGTCGGGCGGGGCTGGGCGCTGCAGCCGGTCGACTGCGCCGACGTGGCCGCGCACCTGGTCGAGCTGGTCGCGGCCGGGCCGGCCGGCGGGGTGCGGGAGTTCGGCGGGCCGGAGGTGCGCGACGCCGCCGACCTGGCCCGCAGCTACCTGGCCGTGCGCGGCGGCGGGCGGGTGCTGACGCTGCCGGTGCCCGGCGCGTTCAGCCGGGCGGTGCGGGCCGGCGGGATGCTGCCGGCCCCGGACGCGCCGCGCGGCACGGTCACCTGGGAGCAGTGGCTGGCCCGCACCGGCGGCGAGCAGCCCTACGAGGTCTGAGCGGGCAGCCGCAGCGTCACCGCGACGGCCAGGTGGTCCGAGGCGGTCGACGGCGGCGCCACCGCGTCCGACGCGGTGATCCCGGGCGTCACCAGCACGTGGTCGATCTGCTTGGCCGGCGCGTCGGCCGGGCTGGTCGGCAGCGGCCGGCGGCGGGCCAGCGCGTCGGTCAGCCCGGCGTCCCGCAGCGCCCGGAAGGCCGGGTCGTCCGGCTGGGTGTTGAGGTCGCCGCCGACCACCACCGGCCGGCCGCCGGAGCCGAGCTCCCGGGACCGCGACCAGCACCGGCTCGTTCGGGAAGCCCAGGTCGTACGCGGCGTAGTAGAGGACCGCGGCCA
Source organism: uncultured Actinomycetota bacterium (assembly GCA_963849885.1). GTDB lineage: Bacteria > Actinomycetota > Actinomycetes > Mycobacteriales > CADCTP01 > CADCTP01. Next base: position 32,709 of record CAWKIV010000011.1, read on the forward strand.
CCGCCATGCCGATGCCGCCGAGCGCGGGGGCGTAGCCGCGGCGGGCCCGGGGGCCCGGGTCGCCAGCCGCCGCGGCGGCCAGGCAGCCGCCCAGGCCGAGCGCGCCGAGCAGCATCGCCGCCGGCAGCGCGACCGGGTCGCCGGCCACCGCGAGCAGCACGCCCAGCGGCAGCGCCACCGCGGCGGCCCAGCGCAGCGGCCGGCTCGGCGGGGCCAGCGCGGCGCCGACGAAGACCGCCACCGCGGCGGCCACCAGCGCCTTGACCGCGAGCGGGCCGAGCAGCCCGCCCACGCCGGTGGACGAGGCGACCCCGTCCAGCCCCTCGGCCGCGCCGGCCGCGTACGACACCGCGACCGAGGCGACCGCCGGCGAGCCGCTGAGCACCCCCCACAGCAGCACCGCGGGCAGCGCCAGCGGCCACACCCGGCCGCCGACCGGGACGCCGCCGGCCGGGGCGGCCAGGGTGGTCGCGACGAAGCCGGCCACCAGGACGAGCACCGCGAGCACCGGCAGCACCCCGGACCGCCAGACCAGGTCCTCGGCACCGAGCGTGCCGTGCAGCACGGTGCCCAGCGCCAGCCCGAGCACCAGCCCGCGCACGTCCGCGCGGGTGCCGCGGGCGGCCACCTGGGCCAGCCAGACCAGCCCGGCGGTCACCCCGACCGCGGCCGTCCACAGCTGCACCGGCCCGCCGCCGGCCGCCTGCAGCACCAGCCGGGCCGCGGCGAGCAGCAGGGCGGCCCCGACCAGCACCCGGCGCGGGCCGACCCGCCGGGCCAGCGCCGGCGCGCCGAGCGGCAGCACGAACCACACCAGCGCGAAGGCGCCGAGCAGCTCGGCCGGCGTCTCCGCCGCCTGGCCGAAGATCGTGATGACCGACGGGAGGAACACCCGCAGGACGTCGACCAGCAGCACCGTGCCCAGCGCGACGGACGCCGTGGCCACCGCCGGCGACGCGCCGACCCCCGGTGTCGGGTCGCTGCGCGCTCGGCCGGACAATTCCGCCACGACCGCAACCTAGGGCACGGTGGGCGGCGTCTCTGCCCGGGACGGTCCAGGAGGTGCCGTGGAGATACAGCTGCTCGGTCCCGTCGAGCTGTGGGTCGACGGCCGGCAGGTCGGGCTCGGCCCTCCCCAGCAGCGGACCGTCGCGGCGGCGCTGGCGCTGGAGGCCGGCCGGGTGGTCCCGGTCGACCGGCTGGTCGCGCTGGTCTGGCCGGGGGAGCCGCCGCCGTCGGCCCGCAACGCGCTGCAGGCGCTGGTCTCCCGGCTGCGCCGGCTGCTGGCCGGGACCGAGGCGCGGCTGCTCACCCGGCCGCCGGGCTACCTGCTGGGGGTGGACCCGGCCACCGTCGACGCGCACCGGTTCAGGGCCCTGGTCGGGGCCGCCCGGGCCGAGCCGGACGACCTGCGGGCGGCCGAGGCGTTCCGGCAGGCGCTCGCGCTCTGGCGCGGCCCGGCGCTGGCCGACCTCCCGCCGGAGCCGCGGGAGCGGCTGGGGCCCGCGCTGGAGGAGGCGCGCTGGTCGGCGCTGGAGGACCGGCTCGCGGTCGACCTGCGGCTGTGGCGGCACCGCGAGCTGCTGCCCGAGCTGGCCGAGCTGGTCCGGCAGCAGCCCGGCCGGGAGCGGCTGGTGGCCACCCAGGTCACCGCGCTGGCGCTGGCCGGCCGCCCGGCCGAGGCGCTGGACGCGTACGACCGGTTCCGCCGCCACCTGGCCGCCGAGCACGGCACCGATCCCGGCCCGGAGCTGCGCCGGCTGCACCTGGCCGTGGTGCGCGGGGAGCCGCTGACCGCGTCGCCGGAGCGGGTGGAGCCGGACTGGCCGGCGCCGGCGCAGCTGCCGCCGGCCCCGACCGCCTTCGTCGGCCGGGCCGCCGAGCTGGCCGCGATGGAGGCCGTCCGGACGACCGCGGACCGGGAGGACCGGGCCGGCACGGCGGTGCTCACCTCGGTCGAGGGCGCGGGCGGGATCGGCAAGACGGCGCTCGCGGTGCACTGGGCGCACCGGGCCCGCCGGCACTACCCGGACGGGCAGCTGTACGTCGACCTGCGCGGGTTCGGCCTGGACGGCCCGCTGGCCGCGGACGAGGCGCTGGCCCGGCTGCTGCGCGCGCTCGGGGTGGAGCCGAACGCGGTGCCGCCGGGCGAGGAGGAGCGGGCCGCGCTGTTCCGGTCCCGGACGGCCGGCCGCCGGCTGCTGGTGCTGCTCGACAACGCCCGCTCGTCCGACCACGTCCGGCCGCTGCTCACCGGGTCCGCCGGCTGCCTGACCGTGGTCACCAGCCGGCGCCGGCTGGACGGCCTGTCGGTGCGGGACGGCGCCGCGGCGGTGCGGCTGGACGTCGTCTCCGCGGCGGTGGCCCGGGAGCTGCTGGCCCGGGTCGCCGGCGGGTCCCGGCTGGCGGCCGAGGTCGCCGCCACCGACCAGCTGGTCGAGCTCTGCGACGGCCTGCCGCTGGCGCTCCGGCTCGCCGCGGTCCGGCTGGCCGGCGCCCCGGAGCTGTCCGTGGCCGCGCTGGCGGCCGAGCTGGCCGACGACCGCCGCCGGCTGGACGCGCTCGCCGTCGAGGAGGGGGACACCACGGTCCGGGCGGTGCTGGCCGGCTCGCTGCGGGCGCTGCCGCCGGACGCGGCCGCGATGTTCCGGCTGCTCGGCCTGCTGCCCGGGCCGGACGTGGAGCCGCGGGCGGCGGCCGCGCTGGCCGGGATCCCGGCCGAGCGGGCCGCCGCGCTGCTCGACCGGCTGGCCGCCGACCACCTGCTGGAGCCGGCCGGCGGCGGGCGCTTCGGGATGCACGACGTGGTCCGGCTGTACGCGCGGGAGCTGGCCGCCGGCGAGGACGCCGGCGCCGCGCTGACCCGGCTCTTCGACTGGTACGCCGACGCCACCGACCGGGCCGAGCGGGTGCTCTTCCCGGAGCGGGAGGAGCCGCCGCCGCCGGTCTCGGTGCCGGAGCCGGTCTCGTTCGACACCGCCGCGCAGGCCGTCGACTGGCTGGAGCGGGAGCGGGCCAACCTGGTCGCCGCCGTCCGGCGCGCGCACGAGCGGGGGGCGTGGGACGCCGCCTGGTATGTCGCGCACAACCTCACCACGTTCCTGCGCCGCGGGTCGTACCTGGCCGACCTGGTCGACTGCCAGCTGGTGGCGACGGACGCGGCCCGGGCCCGCGGGAGCGCCGAGAACGAGGCCTCGGCCGCCAACGCGCTCGGGATCGCCTACTCCCAGCTGCGGCGCACCGAGGAGGCCGTCGCCTGGTACGGCCGGGCCCGGGTGCTGCACGAGGGGCAGGGCGACCGCCGGCAGGCCGCCGCGGTGGCGATGAACCTCGGCTCCATGCACCTGACCGGCGAGCGGCCCGCGGAGGCCGAGCCCGTCCTGCGGCAGGCGCTCGCGCTCGCCCGGGCCAGCGGCCACCGCATGGCCGAGGGGCTCTGCCTGGGCAACCTCGGGCTGGCCGAGCGGGACCAGGGCCGGTTCGCCGAGGCGGAGGCGCACCTCGCCGAGTCCGCGCGGGTGCTGCGGGAGGTCGGCTACACCGAGGGCCTGGCCAACGTCGAGGAGGACGTCGCCGGGCTGTACGCGCGGACCGGCCGGCCGGTCGACGCGGCGGCGGCGTTCCGCCGCTCGATCGAGCTCGCCCAGCAGGTGGGGGAGCGGCCCGTGGAGATGCGGTCCCGGCGCGGGCTGGCCGCCGCGCTGCGGCAGCTCGGCGCGGACCAGGAGGCGCGCCACCACCTGGACGTCGCGCTGGCGATCGCCGTGCAGATCGGCAGCCCGTTGCTGCCGGCGCTGGAACGGGAGCGGGCCGAGCTCGGCGGGAGTCCCGTTCTCACTTCCCAGCATCTGGGATAGGAGTCCAGATGAAGTTGACGCGGTGCGCGGTCGCTGACTACCGTCCGTCCTCGTGAGCGCTTTCCTGTCTCTCGTACTTCCCTAGCGCGCCGGCTTCCCGCCGACGCGCCGCCCCTCCGTGCCACCGGCACGAGGGGCTTTTTGTTGGGCAGATCCCGCTATCCGACCCCTGGAGGGTCCCTCTCATGACAGGCCAGCGATGACAGACAGCAGCCCGCCGGTGACCGGCGCCCAGTCCCTGGTCCGCTCGCTGGAGTCGGTCGGCGCCGACGTGGTCTTCGGCATCCCGGGCGGCGCGATCCTGCCGGCGTACGACCCGCTGTTCGACTCCACCGCGGTCCGGCACGTGCTGGTCCGGCACGAGCAGGGCGCCGGGCACGCCGCGGAGGGGTACGCGCAGGCGACCGGCCGGGTCGGCGTCTGCATGGCGACCTCCGGCCCGGGCGCGACCAACCTGGTCACCCCGATCGCGGACGCGTACATGGACTCGGTGCCGATCGTCGCGATCACCGGCCAGGTGCCGTCGGCCGCGATCGGCACGGACGCCTTCCAGGAGGCGGACATCTGCGGCATCACCATGCCGATCACGAAGCACAACTTCCTGGTGCAGGACGCCGCGGACATCCCGCGCACGATCGCCGAGGCCTTCCACATCGCCCTGACCGGGCGCCCGGGCCCGGTGCTGGTCGACCTGCCCAAGGACGTGCTGCAGGCCAGCACCACCTTCAGCTGGCCGCCGACGCTGGAGCTGCCCGGCTACCGCCCGGTGCTCAAGCCGCACGGCAAGCAGATCCGGGAGGCCGCCCGGCTGATCGCCGAGGCCCGCCGCCCGGTGCTCTACGTCGGCGGCGGCGTGCTCAAGGCGCACGCGGCGGCCGAGCTGCGCGTCCTGGCCGAGCTGACCGGCATCCCGGTGGTGACCACGCTGATGGCCCGCGGCGCCTTCCCGGACAGCCACCGCCAGCACCTCGGCATGCCGGGCATGCACGGCACCGTGGCGGCGGTCAGCGCGCTGCAGAAGGCCGACCTGCTCATCACCCTGGGCGCGCGCTTCGACGACCGGGTGACCGGCAAGCTGTCCACCTTCGCGCCGCACGCGCTGGTCGTGCACGCGGACATCGACCCGGCCGAGATCTCCAAGAACCGGACCGCGGACGTGCCGATCGTGGGCGACTGCCGCGAGGTCATCACCCAGCTGGCCGCGGCGGTCAAGGGGGAGTACGACACCGGCCACCGGTCCGACCTCACCGGCTGGTGGGCCCAGATCGACTCGTGGCTGGCGACGTACCCGCTCGGCTACGAGGAGCCGACCGACGGCTCGCTGGCCCCGCAGTACGTGATCGAGCGGCTCGGCGCGATCGCCGGCCCGGATGCGCTCTACGTCGCCGGCGTCGGCCAGCACCAGATGTGGGCGGCCCAGTTCATCTCCTACGAGAAGCCGTACACCTGGCTCAACTCCGGCGGGCTGGGCACCATGGGCTACTCGGTGCCGGCCGCGATGGGCGCCAAGATGGGCCGCCCGGAGGCGACCGTGTGGGCCATCGACGGGGACGGCTGCTTCCAGATGACCAACCAGGAGCTGGCCACCTGCGCGCTGGAGGGCATCCCGATCAAGGTGGCCGTGATCAACAACGGCAACCTCGGCATGGTCCGGCAGTGGCAGAACCTCTTCTACGCCGAGCGGTACAGCCAGACCGACCTCGGCACCCACAAGCACCGGATCCCGGACTTCGTGAAGCTGGCCGACGCGCTCGGCTGCGTCGGGCTGCGCTGCGAGTCCAAAGAGGACGTCGACGGCGCCATCGAGAAGGCGATGTCCATCGACGACCAGCCGGTGGTGGTCGACTTCATCGTCGGGCAGGACGCCCAGGTGTGGCCGATGGTCCCGGCCGGCACGAGCAACGACGAGATCATGGCCGCCCGCGGGGTCCGCCCGGTCTGGGACGAGGTGGAGGGCTGATGACCAGGCACACGCTGTCCGTGCTGGTGGAGAACAAGCCGGGCGTGCTGGCCCGGGTGGCCGGCCTGTTCAGCCGGCGCGGCTTCAACATCGAGTCGCTCGCGGTCGGCCCCACCGAGCACACCGAGATCTCCCGGATGACGATCGTGGTGGCGGTCGAGGACCTGCCGCTGGAGCAGGTCACCAAGCAGCTCAACAAGCTGGTCAACGTGCTCAAGATCGTCGAGCTCGACCCGGCCCAGTCGGTGCAGCGCGAGCTGCTGCTGGTCAAGGTCCGCGCCGACCTGTCGGTGCGCAGCGCCGTGCTGGAGACCGCGCAGCTCTTCCGCGCCCGGGTGGTCGACGTGAGCCCGGAGTCGGTCACCGTCGAGGCGACCGGCACCGCGGACAAGCTGGAGGCGCTGGTGCGGATGCTGGAGCCGTTCGGCGTCCGCGAGCTGGTGCAGTCCGGCCTGGTCGCGGTCGGCCGCGGGCCGCGCTCGATCACCGGCACCGCGCTGCGGGCGCTCGACCGCACCGCCTGAATCACCGTCCATAGCAGACAGTCCAGAGAGGACACCGATGGCAGCCCGGATGTACTACGACGACGACGCCGACCTGGCGCTGATCCAGGACCGCTCGGTGGCGGTGCTCGGCTACGGCAGCCAGGGGCACGCGCACGCGCTGTCGCTGCGGGACTCCGGGGTGGACGTCCGGATCGGGCTGGCCGAGGGCTCCCGCAGCCGGGAGAAGGCGGAGGCCGAGGGGCTGCGGGTGCTGCCGCCCGCGGAGGCCTGCGAGGAGGCCGACCTGATCATGGTGCTGGTGCCGGACACGGCCCAGCGCGGGCTGTACGCGGAGGCGATCGCGCCGAGCCTGGTGCCCGGCGACGCGCTGTTCTTCGCGCACGGCTTCAACATCCGCTTCGGCCTGATCACCCCGCCGGAGGGGGTGGACGTGGCCATGGTCGCGCCGAAGGGGCCGGGCCACCTGGTGCGCCGCCAGTTCGCCGACGGCAAGGGCGTGCCCTGCCTGGTCGCGGTCGAGCAGGACGCCTCCGGGCGGGCGCTGCCGCTGGCGCTGTCGTACGCGAAGGGCATCGGCGGCACCCGGGCCGGCGTCATCGAGACCACGTTCACCGAGGAGACCGAGACCGACCTCTTCGGCGAGCAGGCCGTGCTCTGCGGCGGCACCACCGCGCTGGTCGCGGCCGGCTTCGACACCCTGGTCGAGGCCGGCTACCAGCCCGAGGTGGCCTACTTCGAGTGCCTGCACGAGCTCAAGCTCATCGTGGACCTCATGTACGAGGGCGGCATCGCCCGGATGCGCTACTCGATCTCGGACACCGCCGAGTACGGCGACCTCACCCGCGGCCCGAAGATCGTCGACGAGCACGTCAAGGAGTCGATGAAGCGGATCCTGGCCGAGATCAAGGACGGCAGCTTCGCCCGGGAGTGGGTGGCCGAGGACGACGCCGGCCGGCCCAACTTCAGCGCGCTGCGGGACAAGGGCGCCGGCCACCCGATCGAGCAGACCGGCGCGCACCTGCGCGGGCTGATGTCCTGGGTGGACCGCCCCATCACCGAGACCGCCTAGCGGGCCGCGCGGCGCCCGGGGCCGACCACCGCCCCGGGCGCCGCCCCGCCCCGCCGGCCTCGCCGCCCCGGGCGCCCCCGCCCCGGGCGCCCGCCCGCCCCGGCGCCGCCCCGCCCCCCGGGCGCCCCGCCCCGGGCGCCGGCCCGCCCCGCCGGGCTGGCCTTCGTCTCGGCCAACCTCGGCGCCATCGAGATCCTCTGTTCGTCGTGTACGGCGTGATCCTCGTGGTCGCCGGGCTGTTCGACAGCGAGGAGGAGATCGCCAAGGCGGACGGGATCCGGATCAACCTCTGGCTCGGGCTGGCCATGCTCGTGCTGGGCGGGCTGTTCCTGCTCTGGGCCGGGCTCCGCCCGCTGCACGTCGAGCGCCCTGCCGCCACCGACCGCGACGACGACCGCCCGCCCGCCCACTGACCCGGCGGGCTGATCACGTTTGCGCGCCGGCTCGTTCGCGGGCCGGCGTGTCCCCTCGGCGTGTCGGCGACCGCGCGCGCAAACGTGATCGGCAAGGGGGTGGTGCGGCTCACCGGGGGCGGGGGAGGGGGCGTCGTTACGATGGGCGAGGCGCCGGCGCAGGCCGGCGCTCGCCGTGAGCGCACCCCGCGCCCATGGGCCGAGACCGCCCTGAGGAGCAGCAGCAGTGGCCCAGCCCGACCGCCGTCCGGTCGTCAGCCGTCCCGTCGTGCTGATCGCCGAGGAGCTCGCGTCCTCCGCCGTCGCCGTGCTGTCCGAGGACTTCGAGGTCCGGCACGTCGACGGCGCCGACCGGTCCGCGCTGCTGCCCGCCCTGGCCGGCGTCGACGCCGTGCTGGTGCGCAGCGCGACGAAGATCGACGCCGAGGCGCTGGCCGCGGCCGACCGGCTGTCCGTGGTCGCCCGCGCCGGCATCGGCCTGGACAACGTCGACGTCCCGGCGGCCACCGCCCGCGGCGTGCTGGTGGTCAACGCGCCGACGTCCAACATCGTCAGCGCCGCCGAGCACGCCGTCGCGCTGCTGCTCGCCGTCGCCCGCAACGTGCCGGCCGCGGACGCCAGCCTGCAGGGCGGGGAGTGGAAGCGGTCGCGCTTCACCGGCGTCGAGGTCGCCGACAAGACCGTCGGCGTGGTCGGCCTCGGCCGGATCGGGGTGCTGGTCGCCCAGCGGCTGTCCGCGTTCGGCGTCCGCCTGCTCGCCTACGACCCGTACGTGCAGCCCGCCCGGGCCGCCCAGATCGGGGTCCGGCTGGTCGGCCTGGAGGAGCTGCTCGCGGAGAGCGACTTCATCACCATCCACCTGCCGAAGACGGCCGAGACGCTCGGCCTGATCGGCGCCCGCGAGCTGGCGCTGACCCGGCCCGGGGTGCGGATCGTCAACGCCGCCCGCGGCGGCCTGGTGGACGAGGCCGCGCTGGCCGACGCGCTCCGGTCCGGGCACGTGGCCGGCGCCGGCATCGACGTCTTCGCCACCGAGCCGACCACCGACAGCCCGCTGTTCGGGCTGCCCGGCGTGGTGGTCACCCCGCACCTCGGCGCGTCCACGGTGGAGGCCCAGGACAAGGCCGGGCTGGCGGTGGCCCGGTCGGTGCGGCTGGCGCTGCAGGGCGAGTTCGTGCCGGACGCGGTCAACGTGCAGGCCGGCGGGCCGGTCGCCGAGGAGGTGCGGCCCGGGCTGCCGCTGGCCGAGCGGCTCGGCCGGGTGTTCACCGCGGTGGCCGGCGGCGTCGCGCAGAGCATCACGGTGGAGATCCGGGGCGAGATCGCCGCGTACGACGTGAGCGTGCTGCAGCTGGCCGCGCTCAAGGGCGTCTTCGCCGACGTGGTGTCCGAGCAGGTGACCTTCGTCAACGCCCCGCTGCTGGCCAAGGACCGCGGGGTGGACGTGGGCCTGGCGACGTACGCGGACGCGGACGACTACCGCAACCTGGTGACCGTGCGGGGGGTGCTGGCCACCGGCGAGCCGGTGAGCGTGTCCGGCACGCTGACCGGCCCCAAGCAGGTGGAGAAGCTGACCGAGGTGGACGGCTTCGACGTGGACCTGCGGCTGGAGGGCCACCTGCTGTTCTTCCGGTACGCGGACCGCCCCGGCGTGGTCGGCACGGTCGGCGCCCGGCTGGGCGACGCCGGGGTCAACATCGCCGGCGCCCAGGTGTCCCGGACCCGGCGCGGCGGCGAGGCGCTGATGACCCTCGCGGTGGACAACGGGGTGCCGGCGGAGGTGCTCGGCGGCATCGCCTCGGCGATCGGCGCGACCACCGTCCGCAGCGCCGACCTGACCGAGTAACTCCGGGGGCGGCCCCCGGACCCCCGGGGCGGCCGGCGGTCCGGCTGGTCCGGTCGATCGGCGCGGTCGCCGTCCGGGTGCCGGGTCCACCCGTCGCGAGCTCCGGGTGTCCCCGGCCGGCTCGGTCCCGGTGGTCCCGCCGCGCGGGGGCGTGACCTGCGGGCGGGGTGACAGGGCGGTCGTCTACCCTCCACGGCCATGAGGCTCGCGGTGATCCCCGGGGACGGCATCGGCCCCGAGGTGGTGGCGGAGGGCCTCAAGGTCCTGCGCGAGGTGGTGTCCGACGTCGAGGCGACGACGTACGACCTGGGCGCGGGCCGGTGGCACCGGACCGGCGAGCTGGTCCCCGACTCGGTGATCGGCGAGCTGCACGAGCAGGACGCGATCCTGCTCGGCGCGGTCGGCGACCCGAGCGTGCCGCCGGGCGTGCTGGAGCGCGGGCTGCTGCTGCGGCTGCGCTTCGAGCTGGACCACCACGTCAACCTGCGGCCGGTGCGGCTCTTCCCGGGCGTGCGCAGCCCGCTGGGCGGCAACCCGGAGATCGACATGGTGGTGGTCCGGGAGGGCACCGAGGGGCCCTACTCGGGGTCCGGCGGCGCGCTGCGCAAGGACACCCCGCAGGAGGTCGCCACCGAGATCAGCGTCAACACCGCGTACGGGGTGGAGCGGGTGGTCCGGGACGCCTTCCGGCGGGCCGCGGGCCGGGAGCGGCGGCACCTCACGCTGGTGCACAAGACCAACGTGCTGACCCACTCCGGGTCGCTGTGGTCGCGCAAGGTGGAGGAGGTCTCCCGGGAGCACCCCGAGGTCACGGTGGCCTACCAGCACGTCGACGCGGCGTCCATGTTCTTCGTGTCCGACCCCGCCCGGTTCGACGTGGTCGTCACCGACAACCTCTTCGGCGACATCCTCACCGACCTCGGCGCCGCCGTCACCGGCGGCATCGGGCTGGCCGCCAGCGGCAACCTGGACGTCAGCCGGACCAACCCGAGCATGTTCGAGCCGGTGCACGGCAGCGCGCCGGACATCGCCGGCACCGGGCGGGCCGACCCGACCGCGACCGTGCTGTCGGTGGCGCTGCTGCTGGACCACCTCGGCCACGGCGACCAGGCGCGCCGGGTGGAGGCGGCGGTCGCGTTCGACCTGGCCACCCGGGACCACTCCGACCCGGGCCGGACCGAGTCGATCGGGGACCGGCTGGCCGCGCTGACCAGCCAGCACACCCCGGTGTAGCGGCCCCGCCCCCGGCGGGTGTGGGATGGTAGGACGTCCTACCAGCGCCGGGAAGAAGGAGTCGCCGTGCCGATCACGCCGACCAAGAAGATCTGGATGAGCGGCACGCTCGTCGACTGGGACGACGCGAAGGTGCACATCCTCAACCCGACGCTGCACTACGGCTGGGGTGTGTTCGAGGGCATCCGGGCGTACGCGACGACCCGCGGGCCGGCGGTCTTCCGGCTGACCGAGCACATCGACCGGCTGTTCCGGTCGGCGAAGATCTACCTGATGGACCCGGGCTTCACCCCGGCCGAGATCGTCGCCGCGGTGAAGGAGACGGTCCGGGTCAACGAGGTCGAGTCCTGCTACATCCGCCCGGTGGTCTACCTCGGCTACGGCGAGATGGGGCTCAACCCGCTGCCCAGCCACGTGGAGACCTCGATCGCGGTGTGGCCGTGGGGGCTCTACCTCGGCCAGGACGCGCTGGAGACCGGCTGCCGGGCGATGACCTCGAGCTGGCAGCACATCAACCAGAATTCGATCGCCCCGCAGGGCAAGGGCACCGGCCAGTACATGAACTCGTCGCTGAGCAAGGTGGCCGCGCTCAAGGCCGGCTACGACGAGGCGATCCTGCTCAGCCCGGCCGGCAACGTGGTGCAGGGCACGGGCGAAAACATCTTCGTCGTCAACGGCCGCAAGGTGATCACCCCGCCGGTCCAGGAGGGCCTGCTGCAGGGCATCACCCGCGACTCGGTCATGCAGATCGCCCGGGACAACGGCTACGAGGTGGTCGAGCACGCGCTGGTGCGCACCGACCTCTACCTCGGCGACGAGGCGTTCTTCACCGGCACCGCGGCCGAGGTGGTGCCGATCGCCGAGGTCGACGACCGCAAGGTCGGCGCCGGCAAGCCCGGCCCGGTGACCCGGGAGATCATGGAGATCTTCTCCGCGGCCACCCGCGGCGAGGTGGACCGCTACAAGGAGTGGAACGAGTACGTGCAGGAGTAAGGCGCGTCCGTCGGTCCGTGACCGGCGCCGGGCGGAGGCGACCCGGGCAGTGTCCGGGTGTCCGGGACTGTCCGAGAGTGTCCAGGACAGTCCGGGACGCTGTTCCGGCCTCTGTGCCGGGATGACCCTGATCCCGTAGTTCGAGCGGGTCGAGCTGATGCTCGACCCACCGGCTCCGGAGGAGGGGACTCGTGCGCGGCAACCTCACCAGACGACGTGCCCGTGGCTTGGCGGTCGTCCTGCTCACGGCGGTGCTGACCGCCGCCGGCCTCATCGTGACCACCGGATCGGCGAGCGCCCGGTGCGCCGGGGTCGGCAACCGGGTGACCAGTGACTACTGGCTGGACGGGCACAAGCGGGCGGCGGAGTATCCCGACCCCGGCACCTGCAACGACAACGGGCTCTACCAGTCGATCCTCAACGACGAGCGGGAGGACGGCCGCGCGGTCTACGTCTACTTCAGCTGGACGACCAACCCGAACAACTGGTACCAGGCGGCCGCGACCGGGACCGCGGTGCACTTCGAGTACCGGAACTCCATGCGCCGCGCGTACCAGATGTTCTGCGTCAACAACACCTGGAACTGCGGCTGGGGAACGAACCCCAGCGGACGTGGACTGAACCACGGCTTCTGATCCCTGAGGGAAGTCGGGCCCCGGCCGGGTGTCGTGCCCGGTCGGGGCCCACCTCCCGACGACCGAGCCTGGAGTCGAGGACGATGAGAGCTCGCAGAGTCGTCTTGGCGGCCGGTGTGGCGCTGTCGGTCGTGTCGGCCGCCGGCGCGGTCGCGCTGGCCCACGGACGGGCGGACAGGGCGGACGCGGCGGACGCCGCATCGACACCAGCGCCTCCCGCGGAGCAGCTCAGGTTCCGCGGACAACGCCTGGTCCCGGATCGGTCCTTCATCGTCACCAGGAGCTCCGACTCCCCGGAGCCACGCCTGGTCATCCCGTCGTTCGAGATCCTGCCCAGTGGGTCGATCGTCCCCGCCCTGGCCACGACCGGGCGGGATGAGTCCGCCGAGCAGGTGGTCACGGCCGCGGACGGGCGGGTCGCCATCGGCGCGACCCGCGACCTCGCGCCGGGCGTCAAGCGCCCGGACGGGCCGTTCGTGACCGACCTGGAGTTCCCCCTGCTCGTGTTCTCCGCCCGGGGAGACCGGGTCGTCGACGAGGACCTGCGGATCCGCGGCGAGTACGTGAGCGTGCTGGGCCTGCTCGGCGGGCAGGTGTTCCTCGCCCGGTCGGCGCCGACCGTCTCCGGCGACCGGCCCGTGCGGGTCGTGTCCAGGTCCCTCGAGTCGGGACGGGAGCGCGTCCTGACCGAGAGCCGCCTGGCGGTGTCGCGCGGGGATGCCGCCGGCCGGCACCTCGCGTTCGGGGGCGCGCCCCGGGTCGACGCGCCGGCCGGCACTGCTCCACCCCGGTGCTGGGCGCAGGTCGTCGACGTCGGGACCTCCCGGAGCAGGCGCCTGGAGGTCCCGGACTGCGCCCGGCTGGTCGGGCTGAAGCTCTCGCCGGACGGCATGACGCTCGCGCTCGCGTACGAGCATCTCGCCCAGGCCGGACCGGAACTGATGCTGACCGTCGTCGACCTGGCCGCGGGCACCTCCGACCGCTACCAGGTCAACCGGTACGAGGACTGCGCGAGCTGCCTGCGGGCGGTCAACACCGGCTACCTGGGCATGGCCTGGACCAGCCGGACCACGCTGCGGATGGCACTCCTGCACCCGGTGCCGCTGCGGCCGGGTGCCGCCGAGGTGACCCTGGGCGACGTCAGCCGGCGGGTCGTGCTCCGCGACTACTGACGGCGGCTCGCCGCGGCCGCCGCGGTCGCCGCGGTCGCCGGGCGGGCCGGAAACGCGGATGACGGCGCGGTGACACTGGGGGCGTGCTGACCGACGTCTGGCCCCTGTTCGGGCTCGTGCTGCGCACCCCGCGGCTGGAGCTGCGGCTGCCCTCGCTGGAGCAGCTGGCCGAGCTCGGCGAGCTGGCCGCCGAGGGCGTGCACGACCCGGCCGTGATGCCGTTCTTCGTGGCCTGGACCGACCGGCCGCCGGCCGAGCGGGCCCGCTCGGTGATGCAGTACCAGTGGGCCCAGTGGGGCCGGCTCGCGCCGGAGAGCTGGTCGATGGAGTTCGTCGTGCTGGCCGGCGGCACGGTGCTCGGCCTGCAGGGGATCGCCGCCGCCGACTTCGCGCTGACCCGCGAGGTGGACACCGGCTCCTGGCTCGGCCGGCGCCACCACGGGCGGGGCTACGGCACCGAGATGCGGGCCGCGGTGCTGCACCTCGCCTTCGCCGGCCTCGGCGCCGAGCGGGCCCGGTCCGGCGCCTTCACCGACAACGCCGCGTCGCTCGGGGTCTCGCGCAAGCTCGGCTACGTCGCGGACGGCACCGCCCGCCACGTGGTCCGGGACCGGCCGGTGACCGAGCAGCGGCTGCTGCTGGACCGGGACCGGTGGGCGGCGCACCGGACGGTGCCGGTGCGGATCGAGGGGCTGGCGCCGTGCCGGCCGCTGCTCGGCGCCGAGGTCACCGCCGGCGCCCGGCACCAGCCTGAGCCACAGCGCCTCCAGCTGGTCGCCCAGCACCAGCGCGAGCAGCGGCCAGCGGTCCAGAACACCCAGATGACGACGAAGCTGAGCAGGAAGCCGCCGATCTGGCCGCGGTGCTCGGTGAAGACGTCGGCGAGGCTGCTGTCCGCGCCGAGCTCGGCCGGGATCTCCACCAGCGGCAGCACCAGCAAGGTCAGCGCGATCGCCACGACGGCGTCGGCGAAGGTGATCAGCCGCTCGAACCCCCGCCCGCTGCGCACCCGGACATTCTGGCCCTACCCTCGGTCCGGTGGCGCCACTGATCGGGATCTCCGCGTACGTCGAGCAGGCGCGCTGGGGGGTCTGGGACCGCGAGGTGACGCTGCTCCCGCAGGTCTACGTCACCGCGGTGCATGCGGCCGGTGGCCGGGCCGTGCTGGTGCCGCCGTTCCCGGAGGGCGCCGCGTCGGTGGTGGCCGCGCTGGACGGGCTGGTGCTGGCCGGCGGCAGCGACCTGGACCCGGCGCTCTACGGCGCCGAGCCGGACCCGCACACGACCGGCGTCCGGCCGGCCCGGGACGCCGGCGAGGTGGCGCTGCTGCGGGCGGCGATCGCGGCGGACCTGCCCACCCTGGGCATCTGCCGCGGGATGCAGCTGATGGCCGCGCACGCGGGCGGCAAGCTGGTGCAGCACCTGGAGTCCGGCGAGCACCGCGGCCGGCCCGGGGTCTACGTCCAGCATCCGGTCCGCACGGTGCCCGGCAGCCGGCTGGCCGGCATCCTCGGCGAGACCGTCGACGTGCCCAGCTACCACCACCAGGGGGTGGCCGACCCGGGCACGCTGACGGTCAGCGCGCACGCCCACGACGGCGGCATCGAGGGCGTCGAGGACCCGGCCGCCCGCTTCCGGGTCGGCGTGCTCTGGCACCCCGAGCAGGGCACCGACCCCCGCCTCTTCACCGCCCTGCTCGCCGCCGCTCGTCCCACTTGATGGGACACGTTTCCCAACTCGACGGTCGGCTGCCTACACTGCCCGCGTGCAGCACCTGAGCGTGGTCATTATCACCTAGCGCGCCGGCGACTCCCCGCCAGCGCGCAGACCTCTCGCATCCGCGGGGGGTCTTCTTCTTTGTGCGGATGAGCCGCTCGCGCGAAGACCAATCCCATCAGGAAGGCTCACGATGCTCGACGACTCGTTCCACGTCTACGACACCACCCTGCGCGACGGCGCGCAGGGCGAGGGCATGTCCTTCTCGGTCGGCGACAAGCTCGCGGTGGCGCGGCTGCTCGACGAGCTCGGCGTCGGCTTCGTCGAGGGTGGCTGGCCGGGCGCGCTGCCGAAGGACACCGAGTTCTTCGCCCGCGCCCGCACCGAGCTGTCGCTGCGGCACGCGCAGCTGGTCGCCTTCGGCGCGACCCGCAAGGCCGGCGCCCGGGCCGCCACCGACCCGCAGGTGCTCGCGCTGCGGGACGCGGAGACCCCGGTGGTCTGCCTGGTCGCCAAGTCCGACCTGCGGCACGTGCACCAGGCGCTGCGCACCACCCCGGAGGAGAACCTCGCCATGGTCGCCGACACCGTCGGCTTCCTGGTCGCCGAGGGCCGCCGGGTCTTCCTGGACTGCGAGCACTTCTTCGACGGCTACGGGTACGACCGGGACTACGGGCTGCGCGTGCTGGAGGCCGCGTTCACCGCCGGCGCGGACGTCGGCGTGCTCTGCGACACCAACGGCGGCATGCTGCCGATGGGCATCGGCCGGGTGGTGCGCGAGGTGGTCGAGCGGACCGGCTTCCGGGTCGGCATGCACGCGCAGAACGACACCTGGTGCGCGGTGGCCAACTCGCTGGCCGCGGTGGACGCCGGCGCCACCCACGTGCAGGGCACCGCGAACGGCTACGGCGAGCGCCCCGGCAACGCCGACCTGTTCGCGGTGATCGGCAACCTGGAGCTGAAGATGGGCCGGCGGGTCCTGCCCGAGGACTGCCTGCCGGAGATGATGCGCGTCGCGCACGCCGTCGCGGAGATCGCCAACAAGGCGCCCAACCCGCAGCAGGCGTACGTCGGGGTGTCGGCCTTCGCCCACAAGGCGGGCCTGCACGCCAGCGCGATCAAGGTCAGCCCGGACCTCTACAACCACGTGGACCCGGCGCTGGTGGGCAACGACATGCGCATTCTCGTCACCGAGATGGCCGGGCGGGCATCGGTCGAGCTCAAGGGCAGGGAGCTCGGCGTGGACCTGTCCGCCCGGCCCGACGTGGTCGGCCGCGCGGTCGAGCGGGTCAAGGACCTCGAGGCCGACGGCTGGTCCTTCGAGGCCGCCGACGCGTCCTTCGAGCTGCTGCTGCGGGCCGAGCTCGGCGAGGCGGTGGACACCCACTTCCGGCTGGAGTCGTACCGGGTCATCGTGGACCGGCGCGAGGACGGCCGGGTGGTCAGCGAGGCCACCGTCAAGGTGCACGCCAAGGGGGAGCGGATCGTCGCCACCGGCGAGGGCAACGGTCCGGTCAACGCGCTGGACCGGGCGCTGCGCAGCGCGCTGGAGGCGCTACCACCCGTCGCTGGCCCAGCTGTCCCTGATGGACTACAAGGTGCGCATCCTGGACGGTCGACAGGGGACGGACGCGGTCACCCGGGTGCTGGTGGAGACCGGCGACGGCCGTCGCGAGTGGACGACCGTCGGGGTGCACTCCAACGTCATCGAGGCGTCCTGGCTGGCGCTGTCCGACGCGGTCCGGTACGGGCTGCTGGCCGCCGGCGACTGAGCCGCCGGCTCGCTCCCGCTCCCGCGGCTCACGCGGCTCACGCCGGCTCACGCGGCTCCAGCGGCTCAGCGGCTCAGCGGCTCAGGGGCTCTCAGGGTTCACCGCGGGCGGAACCCGTCGGCGCGCTCCGCCGGATCCGCCGGCGCGGCCGCCCCGTCCACTTCGGTCGCTCCCGCGTCGGCCGGGCCGGCGCCGAGCGCCGTGGCGCACCCCCCGGCGCCGCAGGCGCACCCCTCGCAGGTGCGCTCCACCAACGTCGCCGGCTCCGGCCGGCGGACCACCGCCACCCGGATCGCGGCGCCGGTGACCAGCAGGCCGGCCAGCAGCATCGGCAGCGCGAACATCCGGACGATCGTCTCCGCGCCGGTGACCCACGGCAGCAGCCCGGCCAGCACCAGCGTGCCTGCCAGCACCCCGAGCAGCAGCACCGCCCGGCGGCGCGCCTGGTCCGCCTCCCGCACCGTCACCCCGCCAGTATCCCTCTCCCGGCCGGCGGCCCGCCGGGGGCCCGGCCGGACCGGCGGACACGGCGGGTAACCTGCCGACCGTGCGCATCGCCCGCTTCACCGCCCCGTCCGGGCAGCGGCTGTTCGGCGTGGTGGAGGGCCGGCCGGAGGCGCCCACGGTGGCCGCGCTGACCGAGTTCCCGTGGGTGTCGGCGTCGTTCACCGGCGAGCGGTGGGCGCTGGACGACGTGCGGCTGCTCGCCCCGATCTTCCCGCCCAAGATCGTCGGCATCGGCAAGAACTACGCCGAGCACGCCGCCGAGATGGGCGGGCCGCCGCCGGCCGCGCCGCTGATGTTCCTCAAGCCCAACACCGCGGTCATCGGCCCGGACGACGCGATCCGGCTGCCGGCGGACTCCCGGCAGGTCGAGCACGAGGGCGAGCTCGCCGTCGTGATCGGCCCGCTGCCGGCCCGCGAGCTGCCCCGGGAGCGGGCGCTGGAGGCGGTCTTCGGCTACACGATCGCCAACGACGTCACCGCCCGCGACCTGCAGAAGGCCGACGGGCAGTGGACCCGGGCCAAGGGGTTCGACTCGTTCTGCCCGCTGGGGCCGTGGATCGAGACCGTGCTCGACCCGGCCGACCTGGCCGTCCGCACCGAGGTGGACGGCGAGGTCCGGCAGGACTCCCGCACCTCCCTGCTGCTGCACGACGTCGCCACCCTGATCTCGTACGTGTCGCACGTCATGACGCTGCTGCCCAACGACGTGGTGCTCACCGGCACGCCGGCCGGCGTGGGGCCGCTCAAGGCCGGGCAGACCGTGTCGGTGACCGTCGAGGGCATCGGCACGCTGACCAACCCGGTGCGGGGGCGGTCGTGACCGAGCCGGTCCGGGCCCGCTTCGCCCCGTCGCCGACCGGCGACCTGCACGTCGGCAACGTCCGCAGCGCGCTGTTCAACTGGGCCTTCGCCCGCCATCACGGCGGCGTGTTCGTGCTGCGGATCGAGGACACCGACGCCGCCCGCAGCACCGAGGCGTCGTACCGGGGCGTGGTCGAGCAGCTGCGCTGGCTCGGGCTGGACTGGGACGAGGGCCCGGAGGTCGGCGGCCCGCACCCGCCGTACCTGCAGTCGCAGCGGCTGGACAGCTACCGCGACGCGGTGGCCAGGCTGCTCGACGCCGGCTACGCCTACGAGTCGTACTCCACCGAGCCGGAGTGGACCGCCCGCCGGGCCGAGCGCGGCGACAAGACCCAGGGCTACGACAACCACGACCGGGAGCTCACCGCGGCCCAGGTCGAGGCGTACCGGGCCGAGGGCCGGCGGCCGGTGGTGCGGTTCCGGATGCCGGACGAGCCGGTGGTGTTCGAGGACCTGGTCCGCGGCGAGGTCCGGTTCGAGCCGGAGAACGTGCCCGACTACGTGCTCACCCGCGCCGACGGCAGCCCGCTCTACCCGCTCACCAACCCCGTCGACGACGCGGTGATGGGCATCACCCACGTGCTGCGCGGCGACGACCTGCTGCCGTCCACGCCCCGGCAGATCCCGCTGCACGCCGCGCTGCGCGAGCTCGGGATCGCGTCCGGGCCGATGCCCCGCTTCGGCCACCTGCCGATGGTGCTCGGCGAGGGCCGGCAGCGGCTGTCCAAGCGCAAGACGCCGGAGGCGTCGCTGATCACCATGCGGGCCGCGGGCTACCTGCCCGAGGGGATCCTCAACTACCTCGCCCTGCTCGGCTGGTCCCTCGGCGGCGACCGCGAGCTGTTCACCCTCGACGAGATGGTCGCCGCGTTCGGCGTCGACAAGATCAGCCGCAACCCGGCCACCTTCGACGTGAAGAAGCTCACCGCGGTCAACGGGGTGAAGATCCGCGAGCTGGAGCCGGCCGAGTTCGCCCGGCGGCTGCTGCCCTTCCTGGTCCGGGCCGGGCTGCTGCCCTCGCCGGTCCGCGACGACCAGCTCGAGCTGGTGTCCGCCGCGGCCCCGCTGGTGCAGGAGCGGGCCGGCACCCTGGTCGAGGCGGCCCAGCTGCTCGGCTTCCTGCTCGTCCCCGACCACCACTTCGAGCTCGACCCCGCGGCCGCGGCGAAGGTGCTGCGTCCCGGCCGCGGAGCCGGTCCTGGACGCCGCCGTGTCCGTCCTGGAGGGCCTGTCCAGCTGGACCACCGAGGACATCCAGGAGGCGCTGCAGGCGGCGCTGGTGGAGACGCTCGGGCTCAAGCCGCGGGTCGCGTACGGGCCGGTGCGGGTCGCCGTGACCGGGCGGACGGTGTCGCCGCCGCTGTTCGAGTCGCTCGAGCTGCTCGGCCCGGAGCGGACCCTCGCCCGGCTGCGGGCGGCCCGTGCCGGTTTGGGGTCGGCTCCGGCGATGGGCTAACATCGTCCTCCGGCGCGTCGAGCAGGTGGGCGTTCTGATTGGGGTATGGGGTAATTGGCAGCCCGACGGATTCTGGCTCCGTTAGTCTAGGTTCGAGTCCTGGTACCCCAGCGCTCAACGCAAAGCCGCAGGTCAGCAACACCGCACGGCCCCGTCGTCTAGAGGCCCAGGACGCCGCCCTCTCAAGGCGGTAGCGCCGGTTCGAATCCGGTCGGGGCTACACCTCTGACCTGCCGAAAGGCAGGTCAGACTCATATTGGGCACGGTTCGTGCAAGGTTTCGTGCATGGAGCGGTGCTAGCGTCCCATCTATGGCACAACGCCGTCGCCGTGCCCGAGGGCACATCCGCGAGCTCCCGTCCGGGAGCTTCCAGGCGATCGTGTACGCCGGCAAGGACCCGCTGACCGGCAAGGAGCGGTACGAGCGGGAGACCGCGAAGACCCGTACCAGGCCGCCGAGGTTGCGCTGACCCGGCTGCAGGCCCGGGTCGACGAGGATCGGCACCCGAAGTCCGACCTGACCGTCCGACAGGTGATCGACCAGTGGCTCGAGGTCGCCGAACTGGAGGACACCACGCGGGACCGGTACGACGACCTCGTCCGGATCTACATCGATCCGACGCTCGGGACGATGAAGGCGGCGAAGCTGGACGCCCAGATTCTGGAGCGCTGGTACGCCCGGCTCCAGCGCTGCCGCTCCGCCTGTGACGGCCGGGGCCGTTCGGCCCACGCCTGCCGGCCGCTGAGCAGCAGCACCGTGCGGAAGATCCACTTCGTCCTCAGCGCCGCGCTCGGCCGGGCGGTCCGATGGGGCCACATCGCGGTGAACAAGGCGCAGCTGGC
This sequence comes from uncultured Actinomycetota bacterium, assembly GCA_963849885.1. Classification (GTDB taxonomy): domain Bacteria; phylum Actinomycetota; class Actinomycetes; order Mycobacteriales; family CADCTP01; genus CADCTP01. Next base: position 53,547 of record CAWKIV010000011.1, read on the forward strand.
CGGCCGCCCAGCGCCCGCGGCGACCGAGCCGGACCGCCGACCGCTGCTGAGGCCGCTCAGTTGCTGGGCGAGGCGTGGGCCACCGACTCGGACTGGGGACTCCTGCTCTGGCTGACGATGGTGACTGGCTCCCGCCGTGGCGAGGTCAGCGCTCTGCGGTGGCGCCACGTCGACTTCGACGGCGCCCTGCTGACCCTGCACCGCAGCAACGCCCAGCCGAAGGCCGGACTGAGGGAGAAGGAGACCAAGACGCGCCAGCAGCGCCGCGTGATGCTCGATCCGCAGACGCTCGCGCTTCCTTGCCGCCCACCGCGCCGAGTGCGAGCGGCGCTGCGCGGCGCTCGGTGTCGAGCCTGGACTCCGACGCGTACGTGTTCTCGCCGGCTCCGGACGGCTCGACCCCGTGGCTGCCGAGGTCGCTCACCCTCCGGTACGGCCGGCTGGCGCGCAAGCTCCGGCTGCGTAGCACGCGGCTGCACTCGCTGCGGCACTACTCGGCCACCGAGCTGATCGCCGCCGGCACCGACGTCCGCACGGTCGCCGGCCGTCTCGGTCACGGCAGCGGGGGAGCGACCACCCTCAAGATCTATGCCGCTTGGGTCGACGAGGCGGGTCAGCGAGCTGCGACCACGATGGCCGGGATCATGCCGCCGATCGCCGCTTCACCACCGCGCCAGGCCCGCGGCCCCTACGAGGTCATCGCGGCTGACCTGCGCCAGCAGATAAAGGACGGACGCCTGGCCCCGGGAGCGCTCGTGCCCACCACCGCCGAGCTCGCGGCCATCCACCGGGTATCGATCGCGACTTCCCACCGCGCCACCGCCCTGCTCGCGTCCGAAGGCCTCATCAAGGTCTCCCGCGGCCGGCGCGCCGTCGTCGCGCCGGCCCCCGCACGCCCGGGCCGACAGGTGAGGTAGCCCGTGCGCCGTGAGAGGCGCTCGTGCCCGTGCTCTCCGCCTCCGGAGACCGGTCAGTCCCGCCGACTTCGCCGTCTCGAGCGTGCTCGACCGGCCGTGAGCGGCGCTCCGCCGGCCGTCGCGGCGTCGTCCGACCCTGGTTCGTCCCACGATCCGCTCCACGACACGAACGCCGATCGATGCTCGCACATGC
>CAWKIV010000012.1:0-76796 GCA_963849885.1 uncultured Actinomycetota bacterium
GCATTCCATCCCGGGACGGTTCAGACTTCCCGCGGTGACCGGACATGGGTCCGGGTTCCTGTGCGCCGGCTCGGACATTCGGCGGCTGGCGTGAGGGCCGTCCGGGGCACGGCGCTGGGGCGCTGATGTGGTCGGCGGCCCGGTCATCGAGCGCCGTGACCTCCGTGTTCTGTGGCTACGATCGGCGCGAACGAAGGGCGGACGCGGCATGAACGTGTACTCGATCACCGATGCGGGCGTTGAGCAGCGGTCCGCTCGAAGACTTGAAGGTGTTGCTGGAGCGGTCGGACGCGCTGATCTGGGTGGACATGCCGGTCTGCCTCATGCGCGACGCCGCGGTGCTGCTGGACCTCTTCGGCTTCAGGACTCGCGGTGCGCGACTGCGTCGAGCGCAACCACATCTCGAAGATCCACTTCTACGACGATCATGTCTTCACCGTGGTGCACGCGCCCGAACTGGGCAGCGGCGGTCACGTGCACTACGTCGAACTCGACCAGTTCGTCGGGTCGAACTACCTGGTGACGGTGCACGGCCCGCTCAACCCGGCCGTGGATCCCGAGGTCGCCTTCGTCGACACGCGCCTCGTGCTGCGCCGCATCGAGCAGGACGAGATCCACCCGCGCACACCGATGGAGCGGCGCTGGCGAAGGAATCGGGAGCGTCTTTCAGCAGCACGTCACCGACGAAGACCGGCAGCGCGCGGAATTCCGGGGTGTTGACTCGACGCACCATGGCCCGGTGAAGCCGGTGCGAAGCACAGCGCGCAGCAGGCCGACGACGTCCAGGTCACCGTCGCCTGGCAGCCGGCGTGCGGCCCGGGCGTGGGTGAGGTAGTCCCCGGAGACCCGCGGACCGTCGTTGAGCTGGACGGCGACGACCGGACCGGTGAGCTGCTCCGGGTTCCCGCCGCCGTGTTGAGAAGTGCCCGACATCGATGAGCAGGCCGGCATCGGCGCGGCGGCGCGGCGCAGCAGTTCTCCGGCGGTGGCCGGGTCGGGCAGAGCCGACCACGGGAATGCCTCCACCGCCACCAACAGGCCACGTCCGGCCAGCCGCGCGGCCAGGGTGCGCAGCCGGGCCGCGGCCACGTGTAGATCCAGTGCGGCGTCGGCGCGGAACTCGCCCGCGCTGACGTGCCGGCCTCCGAAGGCGTCGGCTGCGGCCTCGATCGCCGTTGAGGCGGTCATGGTGGCGTCGGCCGAAGTCCCGGACAACCCCGGCGTACGCAGCCCGGACGACCCCTGTCGTATGCAGTTGATCCGCACTACGGTCGAGTCTGTGACGGGCGTAGACGGGCGCCCCTCGGGGACGCTCGGTGATGTGCTGACCGAGCACCGACGAAGACGCTTCGTGGGCCGGTCAGCGGAGATCGAGCTGTTCCGGGCCGCCTTGGACGATGCCGTCGACCCGCCGTTCTCGGTGCTGCACGTCCATGGACCTGGCGGCGTCGGCAAGACCAGCCTCCTGCAGGCCCTCGGCGCAGTCGCCGCCGGTGCCGGCGCCACCGTCGCCCGTCTCGACGGTCGTGATCTGGACCCGTCACCGGTGAGTGTGCTCGAAGCGCTCGAGAGAGACGCTGGCGATCCCGGCAGGGGACGGTCCTATCGGCCTGTCGGAGGGCGGTGGACGGTTGGTGCTGCTGGTCGACGCCTACGAGCAGATGACGCCGCTCGATCATTGGTTCCGCGCGCGGCTCATCCCTCGGCTACCCGCCTCGGCGATCATTGTCATCGCCGGCCGGGACGCGCCGACCCGGGCGTGGCGCGACGGATCCGGCGTGGGGAGCCCTGCTGCGCGTGGTGTCGCTGCGCAATCTCAGCCCCGACGACAGCCGGGCCTTCCTCCGCAGAGCAGGCATCGACCGGCACCTGCACGAGCGGATCGTGCGCCTCACCTACGGGCATCCACTCGGTTTGGCGCTGTTGACCGATGTGGTCGCCCGGGGCGGTCAGGTGGAGTCCGACGTGCTGCCCCTCGGACCTGGTCGACGTGCTGCTTCCGCGGTTCGTGGAGACGGTGCCCGATAGTCGGCACCGTCGGGTGCTGGGGGCCTGTGCGGTGGCCCGTTGCACCACCGAGGCGCTGCTGCGGGACGTGCTCGAGGAGGGCGACGTACACGACGTGTTCACATGGCTGCGGGACCTGTCCTTCATCGAGCCCCGGCCGGATGGCGTGGCGCCGCATGACCTGGCTCGCGACGTTCTCGACGCGGACCTGCGATGGCGTGACTTCGACAGCTACACAGCAGGTCTTCCGGAAGGTCCGCGAGCACAGCCTCGCCTCGGCGAGAACGACCACCGGGCGGGCGCAACAGCGGGCGATCTTCGATCTGAAGTTCTTGTTCCGCCAGGCGCGCACCGCGATGTCGCCGGTGGAGTGGGGTTCCTGGGGCGAGTACTACCCAGAACGCTGCCCGCGACGAGGACCGTGGGCCGATCCTCGAGCTGGTTCGGGCCTGGGAGGGCGAGCAGTCGGCCGCCATCGCGGCGCGTTGGCTGGACCGACAGCCGGAGGGGTTCTTCGTCATCCGCGACCTCGACGGCGAGGTCCGCGGGGATGCTGGCGATCTTGGATCTGGCGCGGTCCTCCCCGGATGACGTCGACGCCGACCCCGGCGCGCGCGCCGCCTGGGACTTCGCGCACGGCAGCGCGCCACCGAGGCCCGGCGAGGCGGTCACGCTGTGCCGGTTCGTGGTCGACCGGAACAACTATCAGGGGCCCTCGCCGACGCTGAACGCCGTCCCGATCCTGACACTGCAGAAGCAGCTGTCCACACCGAACCTGTCGTGGGACTTCGTCGCCCTGGCCGAGCCGGACCGGTGGGACGAGTACTTCGCCGCGGGCGATCTCCCGCGCGCCGAAGGTGCCGACTTCACCGTCGGGGGTCGACGCTACGGGCTGTTCGCCCACGACTTCCGAAAGGTTCCGGTGGACGCCTGGATCGAGCTGTGGACCGAGCGCGCGCTGGCACAGGACGTCGACGTGGCGCCACGGGAGCACGCCGCCGGCGTTTCTCGTGCTCTCCCATCCGGACTTCGAGGCAGCCGTCCGCCAAGGGTTCAAGGACCTGCGGCGCCCCGACCTGCTCGCGCGCAACCCGCTCGCTGCGAACCCGGCTCGTCGCCGACCGCACCGGACGAGGGAGCATCGGGTGCCGCCGTACTGGAAGCCGTCCTGCGAGAAGCTGCCACGACGCTCGCCGACCACCCTCGCGACGACAAGCTGCTGCGGGCGGTCGACCGGACCTACCTGCGCCCAGCCGCCACCCAGGAGGCGGCAGCCGCCGCCCTCGGGCTGCCGTTCAGCACCTACCGACGCCACCTCACCCAAGGCATGACCCGCATCGTCTCGGTGCTGTGGGACCAGGAGGTGTACGGACAGGACCGAGCAGAAGTGAGCACTTCTTGACCTGGTGGGCGAGCAGGCGTCAGGACCAACCTCCAGAACAGGACCTGAGGAGGTTGTGATGCAGGCAACACGTGGTGACCGGGCCGTGGTGCTCGGCGGAAGCATGGCAGGTCTGCTGGCTGCCCGCGTGCTTGCCGACGCCTACGCCGAGGTCGTGGTGGTCGAGCGCGATGAGCTTCCGCATGCCGCGGCGCACCGTCGCGGAGTGCCGCAGTCGCGGCACATCCACGGGCTGCTCGCCGGGGGCCAGCAGGCCCTGGAGGAGCTCTTCGACGGTCTCACGGCCGAGCTGGTCGATCTCGGGGCACCGGCGGGCGACATGCTCGAGCACCTCCGGGCCTACTTCGGGGGTCACCGACTGCAACCTGGTCCGTCGGGCCTGCTGGCGCTGCAGGCGAGCCGGCCGATGCTCGAGGCGGGCCTGCGCGCACGAGTGCGCGCGCTGCCGTCCGTGGAGTTCATGGACCGGTGCGATGTCGCCGGACTCACCACCACATCCGATGGCGGCCGCGTCACCGGCGCGCGGGTGGTCCGAAGACTCGACGGCAGCGCGGAGCAGACCTTGACCGCGGATCTGGTCGTGGACGCCACCGGCCGCGGTTCACGCACCCCGGCCTGGCTCGAGATGCTCGGATACCCGCGTCCGCCGGTGGATCGGGTCCGGATCGGCATCGGGTACGCCAGCCGGACCTACCGGCTCGTCCCCGGACTGCTCGACGGCGACCTGGGAATCCTCAACGCGCCGACACCCGATCATCCGCGCGGCGGAGCCCTCGCGGCAATCGAGAACGATCGCTTCCTCGTCACCCTGTTCGGCATCCTCGGCGACCACCCGCCGACCGATCCCGCGGGCTTCACCGACTTCGCCGCCACCCTGCAGTTCCCGGACATCAACGAAGCCCTGCGCGACGCAGAACCGCTCGACGAACCCGTCCCGTTCCGCCACCCCGCCAGCGTGCGACACCGCTACGAACGGCTCTCGACGGTTTCCCGAGGGCCTCCTGGTGATGGGCGATGCAATGTGCACGTTCAACCCCATCTACGGCCAGGGCATGAGCGTGGCGGCCTTGCAGGCACTGGCCTTACGTGCCCACCTCCAGCAGCACACCACACCGCAGCCGGTCAGGTTCTTTCGGCAGATCGGTCGGATCGTCGACGTTCCCTGGAGCATGGCCACCGGCGGCGACCTGGCCTTCCCGAAGGTCGTGGGTCGGCGCACCATCCAGATGCGGCTCCTCAACGGGTACCTGGCCAAGCTGCTCGCCGGCGCGGCACACGATCCCCGGCTCGGACGGGCGTTCCTCAGAGTCGCCGGGCTGGTCGACCCGCCCCAGGCATTGCTGGCACCCGGCGTGGCTGCTCGCGTACTGCGACGCGGGCCTGCGCCGGTCATGGCGGGCACGCCGGAGGCTCCCGACAACCAACGCGTCGTCGACTCCGCTGCCGAGGCGCAGCACCACGTAGTCGCTCGGTGCACCGGTCGCCGCCGGTTTGCTGGGTGCTTGGAGCGGAGGTGAGGAGTTGTGATGGCTGCCGGAGACTATGACTACGTCATCGTGGGCGCCGGGTCGGCGGGCTGCGTGCTGGCCAACCGGCTGTCGGCCGACCCCGCGTGCCGGGTTGTGCTGCTGGAGGCGGGCGGGCCGGACCGGGCGCGGGAGATCCGCGTACCGGTGGGGTTCATCAAACTGCTCCAGAGCGCCTACGACTGGAACTACCGCACCACCAGGCAGCCGCAGCTGTCGGATCGGGAGCTGTATTGGCCGCGTGGCAAGACCCTGGGCGGTTCGTCATCGATCAATGGGCAGGCGTGGACACGCGGGCATCGCGCCGACTACGACGGCTGGGCGGAAAGCTGTCCGGGCTGGTCCTATGACGAGGTGCTGCCGTACTTCCGGCGCGCCGAGCGCCGGGTGGGCAGCAACGCCGGCGGGGTGTATGGCACCTCGGGCCCGCAGTTCATCTCCGAGCTGCGCGACCCCAACCCGACCACATCGGCGTTCCTGGCTGCGTGCGCCGAGCTGGGCATGCGCCGGCTCGGCGAGCTGAACGAGCCGGACAACACCGGGTATCGCGCCGACGCCGGTGACCCAGCGCCGCGGGCTGCGGCACAGCGCCGCGGACGCCTACCTGCGCCCCGCAAGGCGGCGGCGCAACCTGACCGTCCTCACCGGGGCGCACGTCCAGCGGATTCTGCTCGACGGGACCCGTGCCACCGGCGTGGAGTACCGGGATGCGGCCGGGGTGACCCAGCGAGTGACCGCCTCCCGCGAGGTGATCCTCAGCGGCGGCACCATCAACTCACCGCAGCTGCTGATGCTCTCCGGCATCGGCGATCCCGAGCAGCTGCGCGCCGTCGGCGTGGAGCCGCGCCACGAGCTGGTGGGCGTCGGTGCGAACCTGCAGGACCACCTGGCCTGCGCGCGTCATCGTTCACTGCCCGAAGCCGGTCACCCTCTTCGCGGCCGAGTCCCGGGCCCAGTTGGCCCGCTTCCTGCTCGCGCGTCGCGGGATGCTCACCTCCAGCGTGAACGAGGCGGTCGCCTTCGTCCGCAGCGACCCAGCCCTGGCCGCACCCGATCTTGAGCTCGTCTGGCTTCCGGTACCGCTGCTGGGCGAGGGCCTGACACCTCCACCCGGCCACGGTCTGACATTGGGGGTGGAGCTTCTGCAACCGGACAGCCACGGTGACATCCGCCTTGCCAGTGACAACCCGGCGGAGCCGCCGGTCATCGACCCTGGCTACCTCACCGCCGAGTCGGACCTGCGCGGTCTCATCGTCGGCCTGCGCATCGCCCAGCAGATCTGGATACCGCTGCGCTGCGCCCGTACGTCGGCGCTCCCATGGCACCCTGGCCGGGCAACGTCGATGATGCGAAGCTGGCGACGTTCATTCGGGAACACGCCCAGACGGCATTCCACCCCGTCGGCACCTGCCGCATGGGCAGCGACGATGCCGCAGTGGTGGACTGCCAGCTGCGGGTCCGCGGCCTGGATGGGTTGCGGGTGGTCGACGCCTCGGTGATGCCGCGGATCATCCGCGGCCACACCCACGCGCCGACCGTCATGATCGCCGAACGCGCCGCCGACCTCATCCGAGCCAGCAACCCTGAGCCCGAACCAGGCCCAGCGGACACCGCCTGACCACGTCGCCGCCCGCGGACAAGTCTCCTGCCAAACGAGCGCCCGTCCCAAGCAGCCACCGGCGGATCATGCAGTTCAGCGTGGAACTGGCGAGTGAGCACCCACGGGTAGTCGACGATCTGGTGGCGGCGCGCGGAGACGAGCGAGTGACAAGGCGGCTTGCATGACTTGAGAACCTCCCGCCCGATGACAGCGCGAGCAGGAGAACGTCCGACTCTCGGCACGTGCGCAAGATCGACTACAACGCACTCATCTCGGCAAGAGGGTGCAGAGGCAGCCCAGGCGAACGTCCGACTCTCGGCATGTCAGTGCTAGCGGTTCTTCCGGATACTGCCGCGCCGCGGTCGCTTGCTGACGATGGTGCGGCGGCCCGAGCGGACGGTGACATGGCCGTCCGCTGCGAGGAGGGCGACAGCACGCTGGGCGGTGCCGAAGGCGACGCCATACCTGCTGGCAAGCGCCTTGATCGGCGGGATCGGGCCGCCTTCGACCAGCGCGCCGCACTCAATGGCGCCGAGCAGGTCGGCGGCGATCCGCTGGTAGGGGCTCGCGTCCTCCGGCATGTCGAGCAGCGGCGGCGGAGTTGTCCCACCAGCTCCGACGAGGGCAGGCGGGGCGGGAAGACGAGCGCCGAGAGCGGTCGCGGCGCGGCTGTCCGCCTCGGGCTGGAAGGCGGTGTAGACCCGTAGCGTCGTCACCCCGCCACCGCCGTGGCCGAGCCGGCCGGCGACGGTCCGCAGGTCGACGCCGGCGGCGATGAGCTCTGTCGCCGAGTAATGCCGCAGCTGGTGGATGTGCATGTCCCAGCCGAGGCGGCGGCACATCTTCGCGTACCGCTGGCTGACCGAGTCCGGCCGCAGCCAGGTCGAGCCGGACGGGTCCCGCGAGAACATGTAGGCGTCGTCAGGCAGTGAGACGCCGAGTTCCGCGGCCTGCTCGCGGCGGCGCTCGCGGTAGAGGCGGAGCAGCTCCAACGTCGGCGGGTCGAGGGACACCCGACGCTGCTGGTGGGCCTTCGTGTCCTTCTCCCACGAGCGACCGTCCGCCTGGGCGATGCTCGCGCGGATCGTGAGGATGCCGGTCGCGAAGTCCAGGCGGTCCCACGTCAGCGCGCAAAGCTCACCGCGGCGGACGCCGGTCATCATCGCCAGCCAGACCAGCATCCCCCAGTCGGGATCCCGCAAGGCGGCCGAGGAGATCCGCGCGGCCTGCTCGGTCGTCGGGGCTGCGGATCGGCGCCTTCTGCTTCGGCTCCGGGCGGCGGCGGACGGGTTTGTGCTGATCCACTTCCACCGGATGGCGTTGTCGCACGCGCTCTTGAGGATCCAGTGGATCTGCCGGACCGTCGAGGCAGCCATCGGCTGGCAGACATGGTCACGGCAGCGGCCGTCGCACTCATGCGCGCGAGATGTCCGGTGCTCGACGAACCGCTGGCCGCCGCAGCGCACCGAGCACGTCCGCAGCTGCGCGTAGAACGACTCGATGGTCTCTGTCTCCAGGCGACCCAGCGGCAGCCCGCCGAGGACCGGCCGGATGTGGTTGCGGATGTAGCCCTCGTACGAGAACGCGTCGTCGGCTCGACGTCGAGGACGTCAGGTACCGGTCGATCATCTGGTCGACCGTGGCCCGGGTGCGCGGGTTGCGGCGCTCATCGACTGGGCAAGAAGCCTCGTCCGGGCCTTCTCCGCCTGCTCGGCCGCCCTGGTCCGGCCGGGAGGGTCTCGTCGAGGTAGAGCCGCTTCTTGGAGACCGGGTCGATGCCGGCGTACACCTTCACGCGCAAGGACCCGCTCGGCAGGGTCTCGATGAGGCCGCGGACGCGGCGGCCCTTGCGGGCGGCCATGGTGCGACACTACGGCGCTCGCAGCACGAATGGCTCCACGATCCACCGGGTCGAGAGGGCCGGAAGCCGCTGACCTAGGTGGGGGCGCCCGGGGATCGAACCCGGAACCCGCGGATTAAAAGTCCGCTGCTCTGCCAGTTGAGCTAACGCCCCACGGAGGAGGGTAGTGGCGAGCGCCGGGAGACGCTGAACAAGCCGGTGTGACGGGTCGGGACACGCGGCGGGTGGTCAGTGGGCGTCGCGCCAGGTCTGGGGCCAGCGGTCGGCGCCGAGGTGCCAGCGGGAGGTGCGGTACGCGGTGGCGAGATACCAGGCGCGGACAGCGCCGGCGGCGCCGGTGGCGGTGACGCGGTAGGAGGCGACGCGGGCGGAGCGGGAGACCTCGGCGGCCTCGGCGATCACCGGTTCGCCGAGCGGCGCGGCGGAGGCGTGGTGGACGGTGACGTCGAGGGCGACGCAGATCCGCCCGTACGAGTTGCAGGCGACCTCGAACGCGGAGTCGGCGAGCGTGTAGAGCGCGCCGCCGTGCACGGAGCCGGCGATGTTGGCGATCTCCGGGGTGGGCTCGAGCAACACCCGGGCGGCGCCCGCGCCCCAGTCGAGCAGCCGCAGGCCGAGCAGGTCGCCGATGCCACCGGCCCGGAAGAGCCGGTCCAGCTCGACCCGGTTCGCCGGTGGCATCTCGGGCGCCGAGCCCGCGTCTGGCGCCGGCTCAGTCGTCGTCGTCCTCGCCGCCCTCGTCGCCGTCGCCGTCATCCCCGTCGTCCTCGCCGCCCGGGCACCCGGTCAGCAGCAGCGCGGCGGCCGGCGCCAGGCCGAGCGCGGTGAGGAAGCGGCGGCGGTCCACGTCGGCCATGGCCGGAGACTACGGGACCGCGGCGCCGCCGCTCAGACCACCGGCGACGCCGCCGGCCGCTCGGTCTGTTGCTGCCGGGCGGTTGACACTTCGGCACTTCATCATAACCATGAACAGAGATGCCGCCGGCCGAGAGCCAGGAGCCCGTCGATGCAGAGCAACGATCGCTGTCCGGTCGTGCACTTCGACCACAACTCGCCCGAGCACGCGGCCGACCCGGTGGGGTCGTACCGGGCGCTGCGCGCGCAGCACCCGATCGCGTACAGCGAGGCGCACGGCGGCTACTGGATCCTCTCCGGCTACGAGCCCGTCTTCGAGGCCGCCCGCGACGACGACATCTTCTCCTCGGCCCGGACCAGCCACGGTGGCGAGGGACTGACCGTGGTGATCCCGAAGACGCCGATGCACCAGCACATCCCGATCGAGATCGACCCGCCGGAGTTCCGCAAGTACCGCCGGATCGTCAACGCGATCGCCGCCCCGGCGGCGATCGGCCCGCTGACCGAGCGGATCAAGCACCACACCACCTGGTTCATCGACCAGGTCATCGAGCAGGGGCACTGCGACCTGGCCGAGATCATCGGCATCCCGGCGATCACCACCGTCGAGTGGCTCGGCCTGCCGACCGAGGAGTGGGCCCGGTACTCGTTCCAGCACCGGATGGTGCTGGCCGCGCCGAAGGGCTCGCCGGACTACATCCAGGCCACCCAGGTCGACCTCCCGTACCTGACCAACCAGGTCAAGGAGGTCATCGCCGCCCGCAAGGAGCAGCCGCGCGACGACGTCATCAGCTACCTGCTGGCCCAGCAGGTCGACGACCGGCCGCTGACCGACGACGAGGTCTTCTCGATGGTCGAGCTGCTGCTCGCCGGCGGCACCGTGACCACCTCGTCGCTGGTCGAGCCAGGCGATGATCTGGCTCTACCAGCACCCGGAGGTGCGGCAGCGGCTGATCGACGAGCCGGAGCTGCGGGAGCGGGCGACCGAGGAGTTCCTCCGCTTCTTCTCCCCCACCCAGGCGCTGGCCCGCACGGTCACCACCGACGTCGAGTTCCACGGCTGCCCGCTGAAGGCCGGCGACCGCGTCCTGCTCGCCTGGGCGTCGGCCAACCGGGACCCGGCCGGCGGCTTCGACGACCCGGACGAGCTCGACATCGAGCGCTGGCCCAACCGGCACGTCGCCTTCGGCGTGGGCGTCCACCGCTGCGTCGGCTCCCACATCGCCCGGGCGCTGGCGTACGAGATGATCGGGCAGCTGCTGACCCGGATGCCGGACTACGTCGTGGACCTCGAGCGCACCGAGCCGTTCCGCAACCAGGGCGCCAACGTCGGCTACAGCTCCATCCCGATCACCTTCACCCCCGGTCCGCGGCTGCTGGTCGAGGCGTGATCGAGCGGCTGCTCGCCCGGCAGGCGATTGCGGACCTCGCGGTGCGGTACGCGATGGCCGTCGACGACCACGACCTCGAGACCGTGCTGTCCTGCTTCGCGCCGGACGGCGTCTTCGTCCGGCGCGGCGAGGCCGTGTCCGGGACCGGGCTGCGGCCGTTCTTCGAGCGGATGACCGCCCGGTACGGGCTGACCGTGCACACCGTCCACGGGCATCTGGTCGATGTGGACGGACCGACCGCGACCGGCGTCCAGGCCGGCACGGCCGAGCTCCTGCTGGACGGCACGATGATGCGGGCGGCGTACCGGTACCGGGACGCCTACGTCTGCCGGGACGGCCGGTGGCTGTTCGGTCGCCGGGAGATCGCATTCGCCTACGTGGTGCCGGCCGACCAGCCGTTCCCGGCCGGGACCGATCGGATCCGCTGGCCGGGCACCGTCCCCGAGCCCGCCGACTACCCGGAGACCTTGCCCACATGGTGACCACCAACGGCTCCCTGGCCGGGGCCAAGCTGGCGCCGGCCGACCTGGCCGAGCTGATCGAGGCGCAGCTCTACTGCACGCTGTCGTTCGTCGACGCCGACGGCTGGCCGCGGGCGGTGGTGGTGAGCTACCTGCCCCGGGACGGGGCGTTCTGGTACAGCGCGATCGCCGGGCGCCGGCACATCGAGGGCCCGCGGGCCGACCCGCGGGTCAGCGTGGTCGTCGACAACCGCGGCACGCCCCTGACCGGCCGGCGGATGGTGTCCCAGCGCGGCCGGGCGGTGCTGCACCAGGACCGGTCCACAGTGGAGTGGTTCTACGCCGCCTTCGCGGCCCGGCACGAGCCGGCCGACCCGGGGCCGTACGCGGCGCATCTCGACGTGCCGCAGCGGGTGGTGGTGGAGGTGGTGCCGGTCGGCCGGCCGACCTCGTACGACTCCCGGCGGCTGACCGACGACCCCCGGGCGACGGACCCCCGACTCCCCGCGGGCTGACGCGGTGCGGTCCGACCAGCTGTCGTTCTCGACGATCTCGTGCGTCACGATGCCCGGCGCCGATGGCAGCCCGGCCGTCGTGCCGCACCCCGTGCACCGGCTGCTGCCGGCCGTGGCCGCGGCCGGCTTCACCCGGGTGGGGCTGGACTGGTTCACCGTCCGGGACGCGGAGCGGACCGGCGCCGACCTCGCCGGCGTGCTCGCCGAGACCGGGTTGGAGCCCACCGAGCTGTGCGCGATGGGGGTCGGTCCGGACCCGGCGGCGGACGAGCGGGTGGCCCGGTCGATGGCCCGGCGGTGCGAACAGCTCGGCATCCCCGTCTGCGTGCTGGCGTCGACGCCGCCGGTCTCGGACGAGCTGTGCGCGCGGCTGGCGGCCATCGCGGCGGTCTTCGCCGCCGCCGGGACCCGGGTGGGCGTCGAGTTCATGCCGTATTCCGGCGTGCGCACGCTCGCCGACGCCCGGGTCCTGCGCGACCGGGTGGGCTGCGGGATCGTCCTGGACACCCTGCACCTGCTGCGGTCGGGCTGCGTCGCGGCGGAGCTGGAGACCTTGGCCGCCGCCGACATCGCCTGCGTGCAGCTGGCCGACGGCGCCGCCCGGCCGGCCGGCGGGCCGGCCGAGGAGAGCCGCGCCGGGCGGCTGCTGCCCGGCGCCGGCGCCGCCGACATCGCCGGGTACGCCGCCGCCCTGGACCGGATCGGCTACGCCGGCCCGATCGGCATCGAGGTGCTGTCGGCGACGCTGCGCACGCGGCCGCCGGAGGAGCTGGCCCGGACCTTCCGCTCCGCCTGCCTCCCCTACGCGCCCGCCTGAGCCGCCGGCTCCCCCGGCCGATCGCCGGCCGGGCGCCGGGCGGGCGCCGGGCGAGGCCGGTCGAGGGCCGGTCGAGGGCCGGCGATCGCCGGCAGCCGGATCAGGACAGCCCGAGCAGCCGGGCCAGGTTGCCGCCGAGCACGGCCGCCTCGTCCTCGGCGGGCAGCCCGAGGGCGCGGATCGCCGCGACCTCCGCGCCGGGATCGGTCATCGGCCAGTCCGAGCCGTATACCACCCGGTCGGCGCCGTGCCGGGCGATGATCGCCCGCAGCCGCTCCGGGTCGAAGTCGGCCAACCGCGGCGGCCAGGACGTCTCCAGGATCACCCGCGGCGCTCCCACCACCCGCTCCTCCGCCTCGTCGATGCGGTGGTAGCCGCCGTAGTGGCAGGCGATGAGCGTCAGCGACGGGATCGCGTCGATGATGGTGCGCAGGTGCTCGGGTGCGCCGCGCTCGTTCGCGGCCGCGTCGCCGCCCGCGCCGGCGTGGGTGATCACGGTGACCCCGTCGTCGGCGAGCGCCCGCAGCAGCTCGTGCACGGCCGGGTCGGCCAGCGAGAGCTCCTGGAAGAGCGGGTGCAGCTTCACCCCGCGGATGCCGTTGTCCCGCAGCGAGGCCAGGTTGTCGTCGATGGACAGTCCCGGGTGGACGGTTCCGAACGGGATGAACCGGTCCCGGGGCACCGTCCCGATGAACTCGTTGGTGCGGAAGACGTTCTTCGCGACGCCGGCGACGGCCAGCGTCATCGCCCGGTCGATGCCGGCCGCGTCCAGCGTCCGGGTGAGCCCGGCCAGGGTCCCGTCGTGCCGGGCGTCCATCCCGGACGGCCGGGTGGCCAGCACCTTGGGCGCGATGTGGTCCGGCCAGACGTGGCAGTGCGCGTCGACGATCACGACGACAGCTTCTTCAGCAGCTGCTTGGACAGCGAGTCCAGGATGACCTCGGTCGAGCCCTCGTAGATCCGCATCGGCCGGGCCTCCCGGTAGAGCCGCTCGATGACGCTGCCCCGCACCAGCCCGAACCGGCCCATCACCTGCACCGCCCGGTCCACCACCCGGGCCGCCGCCTCGGTCGCCCCGACCTTCGCCATCGAGGACAGGTTGAGGCTGGCCAGCGGGTCACGGGCGGCCGCCGCGGCCGCCCGGTAGGTCAGGGAGCGGGCCATCTCGATGTCCACCCAGGACAAGGCCAGCATCGACGGCACCGGCCCGAGCCGGGCCACCTGCACGCCGAACTGCTCCCGGCCGGCCGTGTGCCGCAACGCCTCGTCCAGCGCCCGCTGGGCCAGCCCGACCGCGGCGCCGGCCACCGAGACCCGGAAGGTCGCCAGCGTGGCGAGCATGAGCGCGAAGCCGCGGCCCGGCTCGCCGAGCACGTGGTCGGCCGGCACCCGCACGCCGGAGAAGACGACGTCCCCGAGCACGTGCGGGGCCAGGATCTGGTGCGGCCGGGTCACCGTCAGGCCGGCCGCGGTCGCCGGCACCACCACCATGGTGAAGCCGTCGCCCTGCCGGGCCAGCACCGAGTAGACGGCGGCGTCCCCGGCGTTGGTGATGAAGGACTTGTGCCCGTCGACCACCAGCTCGTCGCCGTCCTGGACCACCGTGGTGGTCAGCGCCCGCAGGTCCGACCCGACGTGCGGCTCGGTCAGGGCGAGCGCGGCGATCGCCTCCAGCGCGCCGATCGCCGGCAGCCAGCGCTTCCGCACCGCCTCGGTGCCGCCGGTGGACAGCGCGTAGCTGCCGATCCCCTGCATGGCGAACAGCGAGTCCAGGTGGGCGCTCTCCCCGGCCAGCACCTCCCGCACCACGGTCACGGCGAGCGAGTCCACCGTGTCGAACCGGCCGCCGTACTCGGCCGGCACGGTCAGCGCGGCCAGGCCGCTGGCGGACAGCTCGCGGCGCATGTCCTCATCGACGGAGTCGCTCTCGTCGGCCCGGGCGGTGTAGCCGGTGACCCGCGCGGTCAGCGCCCGGGCCTCCTGCTGCAGCTCGCGGTACCGGGTCGGCAGCTCGTAGAGCTCGGACAACGGTGTCCCCTTTCAGCGACGCTGGTCGAATCCCCGTCCGAGCAGCTCGGAGACGATGCGGATGCGCTGCATGGTCGGGGTGCCGCCGGCCAGCGCCCAGCCGTGCGAGTCCCGGTGCAGCCGCTCGATGCCGTACTCCTCGGTGTAGCCGTTGCCGCCGTGCAGCTGCATGGCCAGGTCGGTGACCCGCTTGGCCATCTCGTTCGCGGTGCACTTGGCCAGCGACACCTGCAGCGGGTCCGGCAGGCCGGTGCCGGCGGCGAGCGCCGCCCGGTAGAGCAGCTGCCGGGCCGCCTCCACCTGCAGCACCATGTCGGCCACGCTCATCTGGACGTCCTGGAACTCGATGAGCGGCTTGCCGAACTGCATCCGCTGCTGCACGTACTCGAGCGTGCGGTCCAGCGCGGCCTGGCCGAGCGCCAGGCTCATGGTCGAGTTCCCGAGGCGCTCGATGGAGAACGCGGTGAACAGCCGGCGGAAGCCGCCCGGGCCGACCAGCAGGTTTTCCTCCGGCACCTCGACGTCGTCGAAGATGACGTCCGCCGACGGGATGCCGCGGAAGCCCATCAGCCGCTCCTGGGCGCCGAAGCTCACCCCGGGCCGGTCGGCCTCCACGATGAGCGCGCCGATCCCGCGGGCGCCCGGCTCGTCGGACAGTCGCGTGTAGACCAGGTAGGCGTCGGCCTCGCCGCCGTTGGAGATCCACCGCTTGGTGCCGTTGAGCGTGTAGCTGCCGTTGGTGGAGAGCTTGGCCCGGGTGGACATGTCGGTGGCGGCCGAGCCGGCGTCGGGCTCGGAGATCGCGACCGCCATCGTCGTCGCGCCGGTGACGATCGAGGGAAGGTAGCGCTCGCGCTGCTGCTCGGTGCCGATCAGGTTGATCACCTGGGCCGGACCGGTGTTGGCCTCGAAGACCTGGAAGGCCGCGGGGCGGCACTCCTTGGCCAGCTCCTCCAGCACCACCAGCGCCTCGATCAGCGGCGAGCCGGCCCCGCCGAACCGCTCGGGCAGCGCGATGCCGAGGAAGCCCAGCTCGCCGAGGTAGGCGCGCTCGTCCTTGGGAAACCGGGTGCGGTCGGCGTCCCAGGCCGCGGCCCGGGGGGCGTAGCGCTCCCGGGCGACCTTGCGGGCGACCTCGCGGATCTCCCGGTACGCGTCCGCCGCGTTGTCGTCACGCTGCATAGCACCCCTTCCACCGCTAAAGATTATATTGGTATACATGGATAGGGGTCAAGACACCAGCGCCGCGGTGGCAAATGTATGCTAACCATGATAAGCAGTTCGCGTCGTCGGGGGTTGTCGTATGTCACGCCTGGACCAGGAACACAGTGACATGTCCGTTAGCGCGCCGCTGCGGCCACGGTGAGCAGGTCGGCCATCAAGTATGTATCGTGACCATGGTTTCGCTCGGTCCATGAATCGGAGTGCCCCGTGACGGTGGGGAACAGGCCGCCGAAGGCGGCCATGCTGGTCGCCCAGCGGATCGTCCGGGACGTCGTGCGCGGCGGCCTCCGGCCGGGCGACCTGCTGCCGCCCGAGCGGACCATGCTGGAGAAGTACGAGACCGGGCGGGGCACGCTGCGCGAGGCGCTGCGGCTGCTGGAGTTCCAGGGCGTCATCGCGCTGAAGCCCGGCCCGCGCGGCGGCCCGGTCCTGCTCGACCCGGACGCGTCCCACCTGGCCAGCACCGTCGTGCTGCTCATGCAGCTGAAGGAGGCGCCGTTCCGGACGATCGTCGAGGTCCGGTCCGCGCTGGAGCCGATGATCAGCTCGCTGGCCGCCGAGCGGATCTCCGACGAGTCGCTCGTGGACCTGGCCGGCACGATCGAGCAGATGCGCGAGAACATCGGCGACCAGCACACCTTCCTGGACGCCAACAAGCGCTTCCACGACATCATCGCCTGGTCGTCCGGCAACGCGCTGTTCGGCTACATCGTGGACTCGCTGCTCGGGATCATGGACGGCACCATCATCGGGATCGACTACCCGAGCCCGCGCCGCGCCGCGATCCTCAAGGCCCACGAGAGCATCTACGAGGCCCTCCACGCCCGGGACGAGAAGGAGTCCGAGGCGCGGATGCGCAAGCACATCGACGAGTACATGCGGTACGCGCAGCGCAAGTTCCCCGAGGTGCTCGACCAGGTCATCCAGTGGGACCGGTCGCTGCCGTAGCGCCGAGCTGAGCCCGGCCGCCGCGGCGAGGGAGGCAGTGTGGGGATCACCGGCTTCTGGCACACCGGGATCACGGTGGCCGACCTGGACCGCAGCCTGGCCTTCTACGTCGACGCGCTGGGCCTCGAGCTGGTCCGGCGGGCGCCGTCCACCGCCGTGGCCGAGCGGATCTGGGACCTGCCCGGCGCGCGCGCCGAGGTCGCGTACGTCGCCATCCCCGGCACCGCCGCGGTGATCGAGCTGACCTGCTTCGCCGGGATCGAGACGCACCCGGCCTCGGCCCGGCCCTGCGACCCGGCGCACGGCCACCTCTGCCTGTACGTGGACGACCTCGTCGGGCTGCACGAGCGGCTGGTGCGGCGGGGCTACCGGTCCCGGTCCGGCGAGGTGCTGACGATCGCGGACGGCGCCCTCGCCGGCAGCAAGGCGGTCTACATGATCGACCCGGACGGCTTCCACGTGGAGCTGTTCCAGCGGCCGGATCAGGCCGAGACCACCCCGGCCGCGGCCAGCTCGGCGAGCTCGGCGTCGGGCACGCCGAGCTCCCCGGCCAGCACCTCGCGGGTGTGCTCGCCGACCGCCGGCACCCCGTCGTAGACCGGGCCGTCGTACCCGTCGACGTGCAGGATCGGCCCGGGCACGAGAGCGGCGTCGCCGAAGATCGTGTTGGTGAGCCGGGTCAGCGTGCGGTCCAGGAAGTGCGGGTCCTGGGTGATGTCCCGGGCGTCGTTGACGGCGGCGCCCACGACGTCGAAGCGCTCGAAGATCTCCAGCACCTCGTCCCGCTTCCGGGCCCCGATCCAGTCGATGACGATCTGCTGCAGCGACGTGTTGTTGCGCATCCGGGCCACGTTGGTCGCGTACCGCGCGTCGGTCTTGAGGTCCGGCCGCTCCATCGCGTCGAACAGTCGCATCGCGACACTCTGGTTGGAGGCGGCGATGGCCAGCCAGCCGCCGTCCGCGGCCTGGTAGATGCCCCGCGGCGAGGCGGCGCCGGAGGAGTTGCCGTGCCGCTGCATGATCTCGCCGCTGGCGGTGTAGTTGAGCACCGCGTCGCCGAGGATGAACATCAGCGGCTCGTACAGCGCGACGTCGACGACCGAGCCCTGGCCGGACAGCCCGCGCCGGAAGAGGGCCATGCTGGTGCCGAACGCGGCGGAGATCCCGGCGATGGAGTCGGCGAAGCCGAACGGCGGCGCGGTCGGCGGCGTGTCGGGCCACCCGTTGAGGAACGCGTACCCGGCCGTCACCTCGGCGATGGTGCCGAAGCCGGGCCGCTCCCGGTACGGCCCGGTCTGCCCGAAGCCGCTGACCCGGGTCAGCACCAGCCGCGGGTTGTCCGCGGACAGCGCGTCGTAGCCGAGGCCCCAGGCCTCCAGCCGGCCGGGGCGGAAGCTCTCCACCACCACGTCGGCGCCGGCCGCGAGCCGGCGGACGACGTCGCGGCCGCGCGGGGAGCGCAGGTCGACGCCGACCGAGCGCTTGCCGGAGTTGAGCCGGGCGAAGCCGATCGACTGGCCCTCGTACGCCGGCTGCCACTGCCGGGCGTAGTCGCCGGCGGCCGGGTCCTCGATCTTGATCACGTCGGCCCCGAAGTCCCGGAGGAGCCGGCCGGTGGTGGGAGCGGCGTACATCGACCCCAGCTCGATCACCCGCACGCCGTCGAGAGGTCCCGGCATCCGTCCTCCTGAAGTCGCTGGCCCATGTTCATACTAGCGAAACCTAGCTATGATGCACATGGATAGGGGGTACGTATGCGTAGGCTCGAAGGCAGGGTCGCCCTGATCACGGCCGGCGGGTCCGGGATGGGCCGGGCCAGTGCGGAGCGCTTCGCCGCCGAGGGCGCCCACGTCGTGGTCTCGGACATCGACGAGGCGGCGGCCAAGGAGGTCGCCGGGGCCATCGTGGCCGCCGGCGGCGCGGCCACCGCGGTCCGCTGCGACGTGGGCGACACCGAGCAGATCAAGGCCATGATCGACGCGGTCGGCCGCGAGCACGGCGTGCTGCACGTGCTCTTCAACCACGCCGGCATCCCCGGCGCGGCCGGGCTCGACGTGAGCACGGACGACTGGACCCGGACGGTCGAGATCAACCAGCGCAGCGCGTTCTACGCCACCACGTACGCGCTGCCGCTGCTGCGGCAGGCGCAGGGCAAGGGGTCGATCATCTTCACCTCGTCGGTGTCCGGCGTGGTCGGCTCGCCGTTCAGCCCGCTCTACTCGATGACCAAGGGCGGCATCGTGCTGTTCATGAAGTCGCTGGCGATCAAGCTCGGCCCGGAGGGCATCCGGTCCAACGCGATCCTGCCGGCGATGATCGAGACGCCGATGCTGTCCCAGTTCTTCGGCCGGGAGCACGGCGCCGACATCGAAGACCTGAAGACCGCCTACAAGTCCAACGTGCCGCTGGGCCGGGTCGCCCGCCCGGAGGAGATCGCCAGCGCGGCAGCGTTCCTGGCCAGCGACGACGCCAGCTGGGTGACCGGGGTCGCGCTTCCCGTCGACGGAGGGTTCCTCGCACAGTGACGTCCACAGTGGAGCGCCGGATGGGCCCCGCGGCCCGCGCGCTGATCGACGGTCCGACCAACTACATCGACGGCAAGTGGGAGGACGGCGCGGGCAGCGAGCAGCTGCACTCGCTCGACCCCACCACCACCGAGCCGATCCGGGACGTCCCGGTCGCCTCGGTCGAGCAGGCCGAGCGGGCCGTCCTCGCCGCCCGCCGGGCCTTCGACTCCGGCCCGTGGAGCCGGGTCACCCCGCGGGAGCGGTCCGACCTGCTGCTGTCCCTGGCCGACGTGCTGGAACGCAATGCCGAGGAGCTGATCGAGGTCGTCGTGACCGAGGTCGGCGCCCCGGTGAAGCTGACCCGGGCGATGCAGGTCGGCATGCCGATCGCGAACCTCCGGTGGGCGGCCGAGATGGCGCTCAAGGGCCCGCAGGGCGGCTACGAGGAGGCGCTGGCGCCGAGCTGGAACGCGCCGGCCAGCTCGTCGCTGCTGCAGCGGGTGCCGGTCGGCGTGGTCGCCGGCATCACCGGCTACAACTTCCCGGTCAACTCGGTGATCTGGAAGCTCGGCCCGGGACTGGCCGCCGGCTGCACGATGGTGTTCAAGCCCTCGCCGCGGACGCCGCTGTCCACGATGGCGCTGGTCAAGCTGGTCGAGCAGGTCGGCCTGCCGCCGGGCGTGGTCAACTTCGTCATCGGCGGCAACGACACCGGCGAGCTGCTGACCGACCACGACGCCGTGGACCTGGTCATGTTCACCGGCTCGCTGGCCGTCGGGCGGAAGATCATGCAGTCCGCGGCCCGGACCACCAAGCGGCTGGTGCTCGAGCTCGGCGGCAAGTCGGCGACGATCCTGCTGCCCGGCGCGGACATCCCGGCGCTGACCGAGCCGTCGATCATGCGCTGGGCCCGCAACTCCGGCCAGGGCTGCGGCGCGACCACCCGGACGCTGGTGCCGCAGGCCTCGTACGACGAGTACGCGGAGCGGGCCGGGCAGTACATCGACAACCTGCACATCGGCGACCCGTGGTCGGAGCAGACCGACCTCGGCCCGCTGATCCGGGCCGAGCAGCGGGACTTCGTCGAGGGCCACCTGACCCGGGCGCTGGACCGCGGCGCGACGCTCCTCGCCGGCGGCGGGCGGCCCGAGGGCTACGCCGGCTACTTCATGAACGCGGCGCTGGTCGGCGGCATCGACAACTCCGACGAGATCGCCCGGGAGGAGCTGTTCGGGCCGGTCGGCGTGCTGCTGCCGTACGACACGGTGGAGGAGGCCATCGCGATCGCGCACGACTCGCCGTACGGGCTGCACGGGGCGGTGTACGGGCCGCCGCCGGAGGCGTACGAGGTGGCGAAGCGGCTGCGGGCCGGTGCGGTGTCCATCAACGGCGGCGGGTACATGCGGCCGGACGGCCCCTGGGGCGGCTTCAAGCTCTCCGGCATGGGCCGCGAGATGGGCGAGGACGGCTACCGCGAGTTCTTCCAGGTCAAGCACCTGCAATGGCCGATCCGGTAGCCGAGCTGCCGTTCACCCCGGCCGAGCCGTTCCGGTTCGTGGTCGAGGAGGGAAAGGTCCGGGAGTTCGCCCGGGCCACCGGGTCGCGGTGCGCGGACCACCTGCGCGCCGTCGATCCGGTCTCCCCGGTCACGTTCCTGATCTCCTCGGCACTGTGGATGGCTGAGGAGAACAGCGCCTGGCGCGGGATCGAGCGGGATCCCCGCAACCGGCTGCACGGCGAGCAGGAGTTCCGGTTCGGGCCGGCCGGCCCGCCGGTGGCCGGCACCGAGCTGGTCGGGCACCAGTCGATCGGCGACCGGTACGCCAAGACCGGCCGGCGCGGCGGCACCATGACCTTCAGCTGGGTGCTGACCCGGTTCACCGCGGGCGACGAGCTGGTGGCCGAGCTGCGGTCGCTGTCGATCGAGACCTCGCAGCCGCCGGTGACCGGAGCCGCGGCGGCACCGGAGGAGCAGCCGGTCCCGGCCGGCGCCTACGTGGCGCCGCCGCTGACGCTCACCGACTTCGTCCGCTACCAGGGCGCGTCGGGCGACTTCAACCCGATCCACCACGACCCGGCGGTGGCCCGGCTCGGCGGCTTCGACCGGCCGTTCGCGGTCGGCATGCTGGCCGCCGGGGTCGCGGCCAACCTGCTCTCGGAGCGGCACGGGGCGCTCGCGGTGCGCGGGCTGCGGGTCCGGTGGAACGCCCAGGCCTGGCCCGGGGACGCGCTGCGCTACACGGAGTCGCCCGACCACACGGTCACGGTGACCCGGCCCAACGGGGACGTCCACCTGACCGCCTGGGCGGAGCTGGGGTGACCGGCCCGCTGGCCGGGCTGCGGGTGGTCGAGCTGGCCGGGCTCGGGCCGGTGCCGCACGCCGCCATGCAGCTGGCCGACCTCGGCGCGGACGTGGTCCGGGTGGACCGGCCCGGCGGGGCGACGTCCGAGCTGGCCGGCCCGGTGGACCACGTGCTGCGCGGCCGCACCACGGTCGTGGCCGACCTCAAGGACGCCGGCCAGCGCGGGGAGGTGTGCGCCCTGGTCGACCGCGCCGACGTGCTGCTGGAGGGCTTCCGCCCGGGCGTGCTGGAGCGGCTCGGGCTCGGTCCGGACGGCTGCCTGGAGCGCAACCCCGGCCTGGTGTACGCCCGGATGACCGGCTGGGGCCGGGACGGCCCGCTGGCCCCGACCGCCGGCCACGACCTGACCTACCTGGCGCTGTCCGGGATCCTGCACGCCATCGGGCCGGCCGACCAGCCGCCACCGGTGCCGCTGACGCTGCTCGGCGACTACGGCGGCGGGTCCATGTTCCTGGTCACCGGCGTCCTCGCCGCCCTGGTCGAGCGGGGCCGGTCCGGCCGCGGCCAGGTGGTGGACGTGGCCATGGTGGACGGGATCGGCGTGCTGGCCGCCAAGGTGTGGGCGATGCACGGTGCCGGCACCTGGTCGGAGGACCGGCACGCCAACCTGCTCGACGGCGGCGCCCCGTTCTACGACACGTACGCGTGCGCGGACGGCCGCTACCTGGCCGTCGCCCCGATCGAGCGGAAGTTCTACGCCGCCCTGCTGACCGGGCTGGGACTGTCCGACGTGGACCTCGGCGACCAGTACGACCAGGCCGCCTGGCCGGCGATCCGGGCCGCGCTGGCCGACCGGATCCGCACCCGGAGCCGGGACGAGTGGGCCGCGGTCTTCGCCGACACCGACGCCTGCGTGGCCCCGGTGCTCACCTTCGCCGAGGCGCTGGCCCACCCGCACGCCGCGGCCCGGCGGGCCTTCCTGGAGTGCGACGGGGTGGCGATGCCGGCGCCGGCGCCCCGCTTCGACCGCACCCCGACCGGTACGCCGACCGGCCCGGCCGAGCGCCTGGACACCCCGATCGCGGACGTCCTGGCGTCCTGGGCCTCAGCGGCGCTGTCCCGCTAGCCGCGCGCCGCGGCGAGCGCCGCCACGGGTCGCCTCCATGCCCAGCCCCGCCGACCGCGCCGGCGGCAGCGCCCGCAGCTCGTCCCGGAGCACCTCGACCCCGAGCGGGCAGTCGATCCCCAGCGACTCGACCAGGGCCAGGAAGCCCGGGATGCCGAACTCGCCCCGGCCCGGCAGCTCCCGCCGGTGGAAGGTGTCCTCCAGGTCGGTGCCGACCGGCTCGTACCGGCCGTCGGACAGCTGCAGGGTCACCACCCGCTCCGGGCCCAGCGCCCGCAGCATGTCCGGAGTGGACCCGCCGCGGTGGAAGTGCCAGGCGTCCAGCACGACGCCCCCGTTGGGTCGGTCGGCGAGCGCGAGGATCTCGCCGACGGTCGCGAGGTCGTGCAGGTCCGTCCAGGGCAGCGGCTCGACGGCGACCTTGAGCCCGTGCTGCGCGGCCCGGTCGCAGACACCGGCGAACCGCTCGGCGAGCGCGTCCACGCCGGCGCTCGCCGGTCCGGAGAGCAGCACGACGTGCCGCCCGCCGAGGGTGTCCGCCAACCGGAACAGCACCTGCTCGTACGCCCTGGACCGCTCGGCCTTCTCCCCCGCCTCCCACCAGTCGGCGACGAAGCCGACCTCCAGCAGCTCGACCCCGCGCGCGCCCAGCAGCGCGGCCATGTCCGCATCGGACAGCCCGTCGGCGCGGGCCTTCTTGTAGTGGGTGGGCCGCAGCCCGATGCCGGCGTACCCGGCCGCGGCCGCGGCGTCCACCCGGTCGGCGAAGGACGCGTCCTCGACCATCGACGCGCAGAGGTAGAGCGGTCCCAGCATCAGTACGACCGGGGCAGGCCGAGCACCTTCTCCCCGAGGTAGGCGAGGACGAGCTCGTTGGCGATCGGCGCGATGCGCTCCACCCGGGCCTCCCGCCAGTAGCGCTCGACGTGGTACTCGGAGGTGTAGCCGTAGCCGCCGTGCACCTGGATGGCCCGGTCCGCCGCCTCGAAGGCCCACTCCGAGGCCAGCAGCTTGGCCTCGTTGGCCTCCTTGGCGCAGGGCTCGCCGTTGTCGTAGAGCCAGGCGGCCCGGCGGATGACCAGCTCGGCCGCGTCCAGCTTGGCCAGCGAGTCGGCCAGCGGGAACTGGACGCCCTGGTTCATCCCGATCGGGCGGCCGAAGACGACCCGCTCCTTGGCGTACGCGACGGCCCGGCGCAGCGCGGCCCGGCCGATGCCCAGGGTGAGCGCGGCGACGATGATGCGCTCGGCGTTGAGCCCGGCCAGCAGGTACTTGAAGCCCCGGCCCTCCTCGCCGATCAGGTCCTCGTCCGGGACGAACAGGTCGTCGATGAACAGCGCGTTCGTCGACACCACGTTGCGGCCGAGCTTCGAGATCGGCTTGATCTCGATCTTGTCCCGGTCCATCGGCGCCAGGAAGAGCGTCATGCCGTCGGTGGACTTCTTGCCCTCGGCCTTCGGCGCGGTCCGGGTGATGAGCAGCAGCCGCTCGGCCTGCTCGGCCCGGGAGATGAAGACCTTGCGGCCGTTGACCTTGTAGCCACCGTCCACCTTGGTGGCGAACGTGGTGATGCTGGTGGTGTCGGTGCCCGCGTCCGGCTCGGTGACACCGAAGGCGACCTGCAGGTTGCCGCTGGCGGCGGCGGGCAGGAAGCGCTCCTTCTGCTCCTGGGTGCCGTACTTGACGATCGGCTCCAGGCCGAAGAGGGCGACCTGCACGATGGTGGAGGCGTTGAGGCAGCCGCCGTTGCCGGCGACCTCCTCCATCAGGATCGCGGCCTCCTGCACGCCGGCGCCGCCGCCGCCGAACTCCTCCGGCGTGGTGATGCCGAGCCAGCCGGCGCCCGCCATCGCCTTGTAGAAGTCCCAGGCGAACTCGTGGTCGAGATCGTGCTGCATCCAGTACTCGTCCGGGAACTTGGTCAGCACCTTGCGCACCGATGTCCGGATGTCCCGCTCGTCCTCGGCGCTGATCATGTCGACCACTGGATCGGTCCCCTCGACGGCCCGTCGCTATTTATGCGTATCATAAGGGTTAACTCGCCGCCGAGCCAGTCGAGGAGAGCGATGCGTCCCTACCGGTCGATGCTGTTCCTGCCCGGCCACCGCACCAGCTGGGTGGAGAAGGCCATCCGGTCCGGGGCGGACTCGATCGTGCTCGACCTGGAGGACGCGGTCCCGGCCGAGCTCAAGGCCGAAGCGCGCGGCCTGGTCGCCGCCTCGATCGCCCGGGCCAAGGAGATCGCCCCGAACGTCGGCGTCCTGGTCCGGGTCAACGGCCTGCACACCGGCGAGACCGGCGCCGACCTGGAGGCGGTCGTCGTGTCCGGCCTGGACGGCGTGTTCGCGCCGAAGGTCGAGAGCCCGGTCGACGTGGTCCGGTTCGAGACGCTGCTCGACTGGTTCGAGCGGCGCAACCACGCCAGCGGGGTCGAGCTGGTCATCCCGACCGAGACCGCCCTGGCACTGTCCCAGGTGGAGGCGATCGCGCAGGCCTCGCCGCGGATCGGCGCCGTGATCGGCGCCACCGCCGAGCACGCCGACGTGGCCCGGGAGATCGGCTTCGAGTGGACCCCCGGCGGGCTGGAGACGATCGCGCACCGCAGCCGGGTGCTGCTGGCCTGCCGGGTGGCCGGCGTGCACGCGCTGACCGGCCTGTGGGAGCGGATGGACGACCTGGACGGGCTGGCCGCGTTCTGCGAGCAGGGCCGGCAGCTCGGCTTCCGCGGGATGGTGGTCATCCACCCGGCACACGTGCCGGTCGTCAACGCCGCCTTCGGTCCGTCCGAGGAGGACATCGCCTTCTACCAGGGCCTGGTCGAGGCGTACGAGAAGGCCGCGGCGGAGGGCAGCGGGGCCGTCGTCTACGCCGGCCGGCACATCGACAAGGCACACCTGGACAAGGCCACCCAGTGGCTGGCCCGGGCCGAGGAGATCAGGGCGCTGGGCGCCGGGAGGGACTGAGCGATGCTGCGCGGGCTGTACTACGAGGAGATGGAGATCGGGGCGAAGATCCAGCACGCCTACACCCGCACCGTCACCGAGATGGACAACGTGCTGTTCACCTCGCTGACCATGAACCCGGCTCCGCTGCACCTGGACGTCGAGTACGCGAAGACCCTGCCGTACGGGCGACCGCTGGTGAACAGCCTCTTCACGGTGGCCCTGATCGGCGGGATGACGGTGCCCGACCTGGTCTTCCGCACCTCGCTGGGCAACCTCGGCTACACCGACATCCAGTTCCCCAAGCCGGTCTACGCCGGCGACACGCTGCGGGCCGAGACCGAGATCCTGGACAAGCGGGAGTCCAAGTCGGACTCCACCCGGGGCATCGTCTGGTTCGACCAGCGCGGCTACAACCAGCGCGACGAGTGCGTCTGCATCACCAAGCGGACCGGCATGATCATGCGCAAGCCGCCCGGCGAGGAGTGAGGCTCAGGCCAGCCGGTCGTACGTGTCGGCGGTGATGCCCTCGCGGCGCAGCTCCAGCTTCTGCACCTTCTCCGACGGCGTCCGCGGCAGCGCGGTCATGGTCCGGATGAAGCGCGGCACCGCGAAGGCCGGCACCCGGGCGGCGCAGAACTCCCACAGCTCGGCCGGCTCCGTCTCGGCGGACAGCACCACGCAGGCCATCACCTCGTCCTCGCCGGCCTCGATCGAGGCCGGCACCGCGATCACCGCGCACTCCAGCACCGCCGGGTGCGCCAGCAGCCCCTGCTCCACCTCGTAGGAGCTGATGTTCTCGCCGCGGCGGCGCAGCGCGTCCTTGTACCGGTCGACGAAGTAGTACCAGCCGTCCTCGTCCCGGCGGAGCGCGTCGCCGGTGTGGAACCACAGGTTGCGCCAGGTCTCGACGGTCTTCTCCGGCATCCCGTAGTAGCCGTTGCTCATCGTGTACGGGAACTTGCTGCGGACGACCATCTCCCCGACCTGGCCGACCGGCACCTCCTCGTCGGTCTCCGGGTCCACCAGCTGCAGCTCGAACCACTCCGAGACCAGCAGCCCGGCCGCGCCCGGCGGCCGGTCCTCCCCGTACGGCGACATGATCGGCATCGAGACCTCGGTCAGCCCGAACACCTCGGTGAACGCCTCGATCCCGAAGCGCTGCTTGAAACCGTCCACGATGGACGACGCGGTCGGTGCGGCGAATATGCAGCGCAGCACGTTGTCGGCGTCGTTCTCGCGGGGCGGCTGCTTCCAGACGAAGTCCATCATCACGCCGAGGAAGTTGGTCACGGTGACGCCGGAATCGCGGCACCAGTCGATCCACCGGCTGGCGCTGAACTTGCGCCGCAGCACGAAGCGGGCCCCCGCGACCAGCGCCGGGTACGCCGCCAGCCACTGGGCGTTGCCGTGGAAGAGCGGCGTGGTGACCATGTACGCGTCGTCGGCGGTGAGCCGGGTCATCGACACGTTCTCGCAGGCGTCGAAGTAGAACTGCGCGTGCGACATGGCCACGCCCTTGGACGGGCCGGTGGTGCCGGAGGTGAAGAAGATCGCGCCGAGGTCGCGGCCGTGCACCGCCGGCAGCTCGATCCCCGGGGCCCGGGTGAGCAGCTCCTCGAACGGGGCGGCGGCCCAGCCCTGGTCACGCAGGGCCGCGATCGCCTTCTCCTGCTCGCCGGTGTCGATCACCCAGAACTTCCGGATCCCGCCGCAGTCCGCGGCGACGTCGACGAAGCGGCGCGCGAAGGTGTCGTCGATGACCGCCGCGCCCGGGTCGGACGTGCGCACCTGGTGGGCCAGGAAGTCGTACTCGTAGGCGGTGTTGATCGGCACCTCGACCAGGCCGCCGACCATCGCGCCGAACCAGGTGAAGACCAGCGCGGACGAGTTCATCGCCTGGATGAGCACCCGGTCGCCGTAGCCGAGCCCGCTGGCGTAGAGGTTGGTGGCCAGGCTCTCGGCGATGTCGAGCACCTGCGCGTACGTCCACTGGCGACCCTCGTCCGGCGCGTCCAGGTAGACGGCGTCCGGCCGCTGCGCCGCCTGGCCGCGCAGGGCGGTGCCGAGGCTCCACTCGTCGACGTCCTGCAGCGGGACGGTCAGACCCGTGTACGTGCGCATCAGTGCTCCCTCAGGGTTGGCCGCCGTCCACGGTGAGCACCGCGCCGGTGGTGTAGCTGGACGCGTCCGAGGCCAGGTAGAGCGCGGTGCCGACGATCTCCTCCGGCTCGCCGCCGCGGCGCAGCGCGAAGCCCTGCGCCCGCCGGGCGAACGCCTCCATGTCCCAGGCCTTGCTGATGTCGGTCAGGAAGGTGCCGGCCATGATCGCGTTGCACCGCACCGCCGGTCCGAAGGCGTGCGCGAAGCCGACGGTGAGCGCGTTCAGCGCCGCCTTCGCCGCCGCGTACGGCAGCACGGCCGGCCGCGGGTGCACCGCGGCGGCGCTGGAGATGTTGATGATCGAGCCGCGGCCGGCCGCGGCCATCCGGGTGCCGACCAGCGCGGTGAGCCGGAACGGACCCTTGAGGTTGACGTCGAGCACCTTGTCCAGCAGCGCCTCGGTGACGCTCTCCACCCCGTCGTAGAGCGGGGACATGCCGGCGTTGTTGACCAGCACGTCGACCCGGCCGAAGCGGTCGTACACGGCCTCGACGAACGGCTCGAGGGTGTCCCAGCGCCCGACGTGCAGCCCGTACGGCAACGCCTGGACGCCGTGCTCCTTCTCGACCTCGGCGGCGAAGTCCACACAGGACTGCTCGGTGCGGCTGGCGATCACCACGTCGGCGCCGGCCGCGGCGAACGCGCCGACCATCGCCCGACCGAGACCGCGGCTGCCGCCGGTCACCACGGCCACCCGCCCGGTCAGGTCGAACGGCGTGCCCTGCAGACCCACGGCCGCCCGCTCCTCTGCCTCGCTTGCCCCGCCTCCGGCTAATCACTATAACCAATAGCATAGATTATCGTCCACGGCCGCGCGGCCGGATGCGAGGGTGCCGATGACCGCCGA
This sequence comes from uncultured Actinomycetota bacterium, assembly GCA_963849885.1. Lineage (GTDB taxonomy): Bacteria > Actinomycetota > Actinomycetes > Mycobacteriales > CADCTP01 > CADCTP01. The sequence continues at coordinate 28,524 of CAWKIV010000012.1, forward strand.
CCACTCCGAGCCGGCGCCGCTGCTGGTCGTCACCGGCGGCAGCCGCGGCATCGGGCGCGCCGTCGTCGAGGAGGCGCTCGCCTCCGGGCACCGGGTCGCCGTCGTCGACGTCCGCGCCGACGGCCTGGCCGAGCTGCGGGCCGACCTCGGCACCGACCGGCTCGACACCGCCGTCGTCGACATCACCGACGCGGCCGCGGTGGACGACTGGCTGGCCGGGCTGGTGGCCCGCCACGGCGTGCCGCGGAGCCTGGTCAACAACGCCGGCATCGTCCGGCGGGGGCTGCTGGAGGAGCTCGACGTCGCCGACTGGCGGGCGGTCCTGGACGTCAACCTCACCGGCCCGTTCATCATGACCCAGCGGATCGGCCGGCAGATGATCGCCCACGGCGGCGGCAGCATCGTGAGCATCGGCTCCACCGCGTCGCTGGCCTGGACGGTCGGCGGCTCGGCCTACCCCTCGTCCAAGGCCGGCGTGGCCATGCTCATGCGCGGGGCGGCCCTGGAATGGGGCCGGTACGGCGTGCGGGCCAACACGGTCTCGCCCGGCTACACCGACACCCCGATGACCGCCTCGACCTTCGCCGACCCGGAGACCGCCAACCCCCGGCTGTCCCGGATCCCGCTCGGCCGGATCGCGCAGCCGCGGGAGATCGCCCGGGTGGTGCTCTTCCTGTGCTCGCCGGCCGCGAGCTACATCACCGGCCAGAACGTCGTGGTCGACGGCGGGGTGCTGCTCAGCCCGCTGCTGGCCCCGGTCGCCCGCGCGGTGTCGGCCCCGGACTGAGCACTACCCGACGGTCACGCCGCCGTCGACCGCGATCGTCTGCCCGGTCACGTAGGCGGCGTCGTCGCTGGCCAGGAAGGCCACCACGCCGGCGATGTCCTCCGGCCGGGCCGCCCGGCCGAGCGGGATGCCCTCCAGCGACCGGCGCCGCATCGCCTCCACGTCGGCCCCGGGCACCCGGGTGAAGAAGCTGGACAGCATCGGGGTCTCGACCATGCCCGGGCAGATCACGTTGGCCCGCACCCCGGACGGCGCGGCGAGCAGGGCGAGCGAGCGCACGAAGGGCGGCAGCGAGCCCTTGGTCATCGAGTAGAGCGGGGCGAGCGGGGAGCCGATGACCGCCGACGTGGACGCGGTCAGGGTGATCGAGCCGGTGCCGCCGGCCTTCTTCAGCAGGCCGAGGGCCTCGGCGCAGCTGAACCACATCGACTTCATGTTCACCGCGACGTTGAGGTCCCACTCCTGCTCGGTGATGTCCATGCCGGCCGGGCCGGGGATGCCGACCTGGTTGTGCAGGACGTGCAGCGCGCCGTGCTCGCGGTCGATCCGGGCGAAGAGATCCCGGAGCGCCGCCAGGTCGGTCGCGTCGACGCACTCGGCCACCGCGGCCTGGCCGGCCGCCGTGATCGAGGCGGTCGTCTCCGCGGCCAGCGCGGGGTCGCGGTCCACGACGAGGACGTGCGCGCCCTCGGACGCGAGCCGCTGGGCGATGGCCCGGCCCATCCCGGAGCCGGCGCCCACGACCGCGGCCACCCGTCCCTCGAATCGCTTCATGCTGGTCCTCCGGTCGACGGTGGCGGCGGCTGGCGGTGGCGATGGCGGGGCTCCGGGGTCACGGGAGCCGTTGCCGGTTCTCCACCGCTCGACTATGTTTACCATGCGCATGATTGGAGGAACATGGCAGACGCGGTGATCGTCGATGCGGTCCGGTCCCCCATGGCGAAGGGCAAGGCCACCGGGGAGCTGGCCGGTGTGCACCCGGTCGACCTGCTGGCCCAGGTCCTGACCGCCCTGGTCGACCGGACCGGGATCGACCCGGCCACGGTGGACGACGTGCTGGTCGGCTGCGTCGGCCAGGCCGGCGAGCAGTCCGCCACCCCGGGCCGGCAGGCCTGGCTGGCCGCCGGCTACCCGACCCACGTGCCGTCCACGACGATCGAGCGCAAGTGCGGCTCGGGGCAGCAGGCGATCGAGTTCGCCAACTCGAGCATCCTCGCCGGCCGCTACGACATCGCCGTCGCGGCCGGGATCGAGTCGATGAGCCGGGTGCCGATGGGCTCGGCCCGGATGGGCGCCGACCCGTTCGGCCCGCGGGTCCGGGCCCGGTTCCCCGACCTGGTCCCGCAGGGCGTCTCGGCCGAGCTGGTGGCCAGCCGGTGGCGGCTGTCCCGCACCCAGCTGGACGAGTACTCGGCGCGCTCGCACGAGCTCGCCGACCGGGCCCGCGCGTCCGGCCACTTCAAGCGCGAGATCGTGCCCGTCGAGGTGCCCGGGGCCGGCGTGGTCGAGGCGGACTCGACCATCCGGGCCGGGACGACGGTCGAGGCGCTGGCGGCGCTCCCGGCGGCCTTCGAGACCCCGAAGTACGCGGCGCGCTTCCCCGAGATCACCGAGTGGATGGTCACCGCCGGCAACTCCTCCCAGCTCACCGACGGCGCGGCGGCCCTGCTGCTGATGACCGCGGAGCGCGCCCGGGAGCTCGGCCTGCGGCCCCGCGCCCGGATCGTCGCGTCCGCGGTCTGCGGCGACGACCCGACGCTCATGCTGACCGGGCCGATCCCGGCCACCCACAAGGTGCTCGCCCGCTCCGGGCTGTCGATCGCCGAGATGGACGCGGTCGAGGTCAACGAGGCCTTCGCCCCGGTGCCGCTGGCCTGGCAGGCCGAGTTCGGCGGCGACCCGGCCCGGCTCAACCCCGCCGGCGGCGCCATCGCCCTCGGCCACCCGCTCGGCGCCTCCGGCTGCCGGCTGATGACCTCCCTGCTCAACCAGCTCGAAGCCACCGGCGGCCGGTACGGCCTGCAGACGATGTGCGAGGCCGGCGGCATGGCGAACGCGACGATCGTGGAGATCCTGACCTGACGGCCCCGCGCCGCGGCCCCACCCGAACCCGAGGGAGCACACCGAATGGATCTCGCAGGCGGCTCGGCGGTCATCACCGGCGGCGCGTCCGGGCTCGGCCTGGCCACGGCCCGGGCGCTGGTCGGGCGGGGCGTGCCGGTCGTCCTGCTCGACCTGCCGACGTCGGCCGGCGAGACGGCCGCGAAGGAGCTCGGCGAGCTGGCCCGGTTCGCCGCGGCCGACGTGCGGGACGAGGCGGCGGTGTCCGCGGCGCTCGACCTGGCCGAGAGCGTCGCGCCGATCCGGGTCCTGGTGCACTGCGCCGGCCGCGGCGGCAACGTGCGGCTGGTCGAGAAGGACGGCTCGCCCGGGTCGATGGAGCTCTACAGCGAGATCGTCACGATCAACCTCTTCGGCACGTTCAACGTGCTCCGGCTGGCGGCGGCCCGGATGGCGGCCAACGAGCCGGTCGACGGCGAGCGGGGGGTCTGCATCCTCACCGCCTCCATCGCCGCGTACGAGGGCCAGATCGGCCAGATCCCGTACGCGTCCTCGAAGGCGGGCGTGGTCGGCATGACCATCGTCGCGGCCCGCGACCTGTCCCGGCGGCTGATCCGGGTGGCCACGATCGCGCCCGGCATCTTCGACACGCCGATCCTCAACCGGCTCCCGGACAAGGTCCGCGGCGCGCTCGAGGCCGGCGTGCCGCACCCGTCCCGGTTCGGCCGCCCCGAGGAGTTCGCGCACCTGGCCCTGGCCATGATCGAGAACTCGATGATCAACGGCGAGGTCATCCGGCTGGACGGCGCCAACCGGATGACCCCCCGATGACGGCGGCGCCGGGCCCGAACGTCCTGGTCGAGGTCGCCGGCGGCGTGCAGGTGGTCACGATCAACCGGCCGCAGGTGCGCAACGCGATCGACGCCGCGACCGCGGCCGAGATCGCCGCCGCGATGGACGAGCTGGACGGCCGCGACGACCTGGCCGCCGGCGTGATCACCGGGGCGGGCACGGCGTTCTGCGCGGGGATGGACCTCAAGGCGTTCCTGGCCGGCGAGCGCCCCTCGACGCCGGAGCGCGGCTTCGCCGGGCTGGTGGAGAAGCCGCCGGCCAAGCCGCTGGTCGCCGCGGTGAACGGCCCCGCCATCGCCGGCGGGTTCGAGGTCGTGCTCGCCTGCGACCTCGTGGTCGCCGCCGACGACGCGGTCTTCGGGCTGCCCGAGGTGAAGCGGGGGCTGGTCGCGGCGGCCGGCGGCCTGCTGCGGCTGCCCCGGCGCATCCCGTACCACCTGGCCATGGAGTGGGCCCTGACCGGCGAGTACGTCACCGCCCGGCGCGCGTACGAGGTGTCGCTGGTCAACCGGCTGGTCGCCCGGGAGGACGTGCTGGCCGAGGCGGTCGCCCTGGCCGCGGCGGTCGCGGCGAACAGCCCGCTGGCGCTGCGGGCGACCAAGCGGACGATCGTGGAGAGCGTCGACTGGCCGGCCGCCGAGGCCTTCAGCCGGCAGCGGGAGATCAGCGAGCCGGTGCGCGCCTCCGAGGACGCCAAGGAGGGCGCCCGCGCCTTCAAGGAGAAGCGGCCGCCGGTCTGGCGCGGCCGCTGACCCGCGGGCCGACCCGCGGGGCGCGCGGGGTGGCCCGCGGCCGCCTCACTCCGGCGGCGGGAAGCTCGGCCGGCGCTTCTCCAGGAACGCGTTCGCGCCCTCCAGCATGTCCGGGCTGCCGACGGCCTGGGTGAGCATGCCGATGCCCTGCAGGAACGAGTCCCGGGCCGAGTTCCACCACACGTTCGAGCTGATCTTGGTGATCTCCAGGTAGCGCGGGCTGAGCGCGGCGATCTCGGCGCACCACGCGTCCACTGTGGCCTCCAGCTCGTCGTCCTCCACCACCGCGTTGACCAGCCCCCACTCCAGCGCCTGGGCGGCGGTGTAGCGGCGGCACAGGAACGCCATCTCCTTGGCCCGCTTCTCCCCCAGCTGCACGGACAGCACGTTCGTGGCCCCGGTGACCGGCGCGCTGCCGACCCGGGGGCCGGTCTGGCCGAAGGTGGACGACCGGGTCGCGACGGCCAGGTCGCAGGCCATGATCAGCTCGTTGCCGCCGCCGGCGGCCGGGCCGTGGATCGCCGCGATGACCGGCCGCGGGCAGTTGCGGATCGCGTCGAAGAGGCGCACCGAGCCGTGGTAGAGCGCGCGCATCTGCCCGGTCGTCGGCACGGCCAGGCTGGCCAGCGAGCCGCCGGCGCAGAAGCTGCCGCCGTTGCCGGTGATCACGACCGCCCGGGCGGCGGCCGCGTCGTCGAAGGCCGCCACGATGCTGTTCGCCATCGCCGTGTCGAAGGCGTTGCGCCGCTCCGGGCGGTTCAGCCGGATCCACAGGGCGTTCTCGCGGGTCTCGATCTCGACGTCGGGCACTCGGTCTCCTCCACGGTGACGGCGTTGACAACCCTTATTACCATTATTAGCCTTTGGGCGTGCGGCGAGCCATCTCCCTCAACTCCACCGAGCAGGCCCGGCGCCTCGCGAAGCGCCGGCTGCCCCGCTCGGTGTACGACTTCATCGAGGGTGGCACCGAGGAGTCCCGGACGGTGCGGGCCAACCGGGAGGGCTTCCAGGAGATCGGCTTCCGGGCCCGGGTCCCGCAGGACCACCTGCCCCGCGACCTGCGCACGACCGTGCTCGGCCGGGAGCTGTCGATGCCGGTCATCACCACCCCGGCCGGCTTCATCCGGATCGCCCACCCGGCCGGCGAGCTGGCGGTGGCCCGGGCGGCCGAGGAGGCCGGCATCGCCGTCGGCATCAGCATCCTGGCCAGCATCGCGATCGAGGAGATCACGGCGGCCGCCTCGGACGTGTGGTTCCAGCTCTACATGATCGGCGGCCGGGAGGGCTCGGCGATCGCCATCGACCGGGCCAAGCGGGCCGGCTGCCGGGTGCTCGTGGTGACCGCCGACCTCGCCGACAACACCGGCGGCAACGACCGCCGGCCGGTGCCGACTCCGCCGGGGCGGGTCGACCTGGCCACCGCGGTCAGGTTCGCCCCGCAGATGGCCCTGCGGCCGTGGTGGGCGGCCAGCTTCCTGCGCGGCGGGCTGTCGCTGGTCGCGCCGAACGCCCCCGGCCGGGACGGCCGCCCGATGGCGATGTCCGAGGGCGGGGTCGCCCTGCGCGAGCATCCGCCGACCTGGGACGACATCGCCTGGATCCGGGAGCAGTGGGACGGGCCGCTGGTCCTCAAGGGCGTGACCGACACCGAGGACGCCCGCCGCGCGGTCGACGTCGGCGTGGACGCGGTCTCGGTGTCCAACCACGGTGGCAACGGCCTGGACGGCGCCCCGGCGACGATCCGCGCGCTGCCCGACGTGGTCGACGCGGTCGGCGACCGGATCGAGGTGCTCCTCGACGGGGGCGTGCGCCGCGGCGGGGACGTGGTCAAGGCGGTGGCCCTGGGGGCCCGGGCCGTGCTCATCGGCCGGCCGTACATCTGGGCGCTGGCCGCCGGCGGCCAGCCCGCGCTGACCAGCCTGCTCGCGCTCTACCGCCGCAACATCGACGCGACCCTGCGGCTGCTGGCCTGCCGATCGGTCGCCGAGCTGGACCCGAGCGTGCTGCGGATGCCGACGTGCGCCTGCGGCTGCCACCAGAAGTGATCAGCCGGCCAGCGTCGGGGTCGGCTCGATCGCGGCCAGCGCCGGGATGACGTCCCGGCCCAGCCGCCGGATCGTGGCGATCGCCTCGTCGGCGCTCATCGACGGCCACTGCGGGCGGAACAGCAACGGGTCCACCGGCAGCGCCGTGACCAGCTCGGTGAGCTTGCCGACCACCTCGTCCGGCGTGCCCAGCACGGCATGCCCGGACACCGCCTTCTCGAAGTCGTCGCGCAGGTCCGTGTCCGCCATGACGTCCAGGCCGCGCTCCCGGTACGTGAGGTAGCGGGCCTGGGAGACCCGGGCGTAGCCGTCCACCGCGGCCTCGTGGGTGTCGGCGACGAAGATGTTGCGGCGCACCGGCTGCGGGCCGAACGGCTTGCCCCGCGCGGCGAAGCCGGCCCGCACGATCTCGAAGCGCGCCCGCATCTCCTCGACCGTCGTCTCCGGCGGGACGGTGAAGGCGTCGCCGACCCGCCCGGCCCGCCGGGCCCCGGCCTCGCTGTGCGCGCCGATCCAGATCGGCGGGTGCGGCTTCTGCACCGGCTGCAGGTGCGGCCGGACGTGGTCCAGCTGCCAGTAGCGGCCGTCGTGGGTCACCTCGTCCTCGGTCCAGAGCCGGACGACCAGGTCCAGGCACTCGTCGGTGCGGGAGGCGCGCTGCGCGTACGGGATCTGGAAGTGCTCGAACTCGGCCGGGAAGTAGCCGATCCCGGCCCCGAAGACCAGCCGGCCCTCGGTCACCACGTCGAGGGTGGCCAGCTCCTCGGCCAGCATGACCGGGTGGTAGAGCGGCGTGATCAGCACGCTGGTGACCAGCCGGACGTGCGGCTCGACGTGCGCGGCGAGCCGGGCCAGCAGCGGCACCGGCTGCAGGTAGCTGAGGTCGCCGTAGAGGAAGTGCTGGCCGAAGGAGACGTAGGTCAGGCCCGCCTCCTGGGCGGCGTCGACGACCCGCAGGATGTCGCGGAACTGCTCCTGCGGGCTGACCGACTTCGGGATGTCGGTCATCAACAGCCCGGTCGAGACCATCGGCCACCTCCGTCGCGTCCACTATCCCTATCTATGAATCGCATTTATTGTGCCACCATGACGTTCATTCCCGCGACCGCCTTCGGCCTCGGCACCAGCGGCATCTACCACGTCGGCTACGTCGTGCCGGACCTGGCGAAGGCCATGGCGCAGTTCACCGACGCCATCGGCGCGCGGTGGGTGGACCACGTGGTCCACCCCCGCTACCGCGATGCGGCCGGCCGGGTGGTCGAGGTCGACCTGCACACGTCCTTCACGCTCGACGGGCCGGTGCACATCGAGCTGATCGAGGCGGCGCCCGGCACCATCTGGGAGCTCGGTGCCGGGCCGCAGATCCACCACGTCGGGCTCTGGACCGACGACGTCGCCGCCGAGGCGGAACGACTGGTCCGCAGCGGCCTCCCGGTCGTCGCCGGCGGTCTCGACGACGCCGACGAGGGGGTGCCCGGCTTCTTCAGCTACCACGACAACCCGCAGGGCGGGAAGCTCGAGCTGGTGCACATCGACATGCAGCAGGGCATGCACGACTGGATGCGCGGCTGAGCCGCCCCGGCCGGCGCCGCTCAGAAGACGGTGATGGCCCGCTCGGGACAGCTGTCGGCGCCGAGCTGGGCGGCGTCCTCCAGCTCCGGCGGCACCTCCTCGGAGTCCACGTACGCGTGCCCGTCCTCGTCCCGCAGCCGGAAGAGCTCGGGCGAGGTCATGTAGCAGACGGCGTGACCCTGGCAGATCTCCGGATCGACTCGAACCTTCACGAGTTCTCCTCGCGCTCGCCCGTACGGCAGGAAATCAAGTATAACGATTATAAGCTCTGAGACAACCGGATCGAGGTCGCGCCGTGGCGGGAGAGCACATCGCGGTCGTCGGCGCGTCCCTGGCCGGCCTGCGCACGGTCCAGGGCCTGCGCCGCCGGGGCTCCACGGCCCGGATCACCCTGGTCGGCGACGAGCCGGAGCTGCCGTACGACCGGCCGCCGCTGTCCAAGGCGGTCCTGCTCGGCACGGCGGACGCCGGCTCCCTGCACTTCCTCGACGCCGAGGCGCTGGCGGCGCTCGGGGTCGAGCTGCGGCTGGGAATGGCGGCGGCGGGGCTCGACCTCGGCGCCCGCACGCTCGGGCTCGCCGACGGCACCACGCTGGGTTTCGACCGGCTGGTCGTCGCCACCGGGTCGGCGCCGCGCCGCATCCCCGGCCTGCGCGCCCTGCCCGGCGTGCACGTGCTCCGCACCGCCGCCGACGCGGCCGCCATCCGGGCCGGGCTGCTGCAGGCCCGGCGGGTCGCGGTGGTGGGCGGCGGGTTCATCGGCGCCGAGATCGCCTCCGCGGCCCGCCAGCTCGGGGTGGAGATCACCGTGATCGACGTGCTGCCGACGCTGATGACCCGCGGTCTGGGTCCGCGGCTCAGCGCCCGGATGACCGAGCTGCACCGACGCCACGGCGTCGGGCTGCGCCTGGACAGCGCGGTCACCGACGTGGTCGGGGACGACCACGTCAGCGGGGTGGCGCTCGGCGACGGCTCGGTGGTCGAGGCCGACCTGGTCGTCGTCGGCATCGGCACCGTGCCGAACGTCGGCTGGCTGCGCGGCTCCGGCGTCCCGCTGGACGACGGCGTGCTCTGCGACCGCTACCTGCGGGCGGCCGACGGGGTCTACGCCGTCGGCGACGTCGCCCGCTGGCACCACCCCCACTACGACCGGCCCGTACGGATGGAGCACTGGACCAGCGCCGGGGAGCAGGCCACCGCGCTGGCCGCGACCCTCACCGGGACGCCGACGCCCTGCACCCTGCTGCCGTACGTCTGGTCGGACCAGTTCGGCCGGCGGCTGCAGATCTTCGGCCGGATCGAGCCGGACGACGAGGTCGAGCTGGTCTTCGAGGAGGGTGATCGCTTCGTCGCGCTGGCCCGGCGCGACGGCCGGCTGGAGGCCGCGGTCGCCTACGACGCGCTCAAGCAGGCGCTGCCGTACCGGGCCCAGCTGATGTCAGCTCGGACGGCGGCCGCGGGATGACCTCGGGCGTGTCCGGCCCGAAGGTGGTGACCAGCCGGCCGGACCAGATCGCCGCCGGCACCAGCTCGACCAGCTGGCCGGTGGCGGTCAGCACGTAGCAGGTGTCCAGCCCCTCCGGCACCCCGTCCGGGTCGGCCGCGGCCTCGACCGTCAGCGCCCGGACCCCGTCGGAGTTGGCCCGGGCCATCACGATCCGGCCGCCGGCCCGGACCAGCCGCTGCGCGACCGGCCGGGTGTCGCGGACCCAGTGGCCGAGGTGGCCGGGCCCGACGCCGTCACCGGACAGCCGCCAGACCAGCGGCACCGGGCCGGACCGGTCCACCTCGATGAACTCCAGCGCGATGTCGTCGGTGAGCCGCCCGTACGCCACCCTCGTGCGCGGCTCGACCAGCCCGCCGGTGCCGGCGTCGAAGTAGACGGTGGTGCGCCACTCCGAGCGCACCCAGCGGCGCACGCCGAGGGCGCTGTGCGCGGCCGTCGCCCGGTCCAGGTCCACGGCCGCGTACCCGAAGTGGAAGGGGACCGCGTCCGTCACGCGACCGGCCCCCCGACCGGATCAGCCACCGCGACCTCGTCGACCGGCTCGAAGTCGGCCAGCAGCGGGATCAGCTGCTCTCCCAGCTGGTCGATGTACGCGACCGACTCGTCCGGCGACATGCCGGGCCAGTTGGCCCGGGTGACGACCGGGTCGACCGGCACGGTGGAGCCGATCCCCCGCAGCTGCGCCGCGCACTCCTCCGGGCTGCCGAGCACCCAGTGCGTCGACAGCACGCCGGGGATGGACTTCACCAGCCCCTCGGGGTCGACGTACTTGTTGTGCCCGGTCTTGGCCATGTTGACGTACCAGGGGGTGGCCACCTCGACCGCGCGGGCCAGCGCCGACTCGTGGTCCGCGCCCAGCATGATCTCCCGGCGCAGCGGCTGGCGGCCCGAGCGGGACAGCCCGGCCCGCTCGCGGGCGTCGAAGAACCCGGTCAGCTGCCGGGCCAGGTCCCCGGGCGGCACCTGCGGGGTGATCGGCCACCGGGCGTCCAGCCGGGCCGCCCGCTCGATGCCGGCGGCACTGCCGGCGCCGATCCAGATCGGCGGGTGCGGCTGCTGCAGCGGGCGGATGTGCACCGGCACGTCCTCGAGCGTGAAGTACTTGCCCACGTGGTCGACCCGGTCCCGGGTCCACATCTGCTTGAGGATCAGCACGGTCTCCTCCAGCCGCGAGCCGCGCTGGGAGAAGGGCACCCCGAAGACCTCGTACTCGCGCGGGAGGTAGCCGATGCCGACGCCCACCGAGATCCGCCCGCCGGTCACCACGTCGAGCGTGGCCAGCTCCTCGCCGAGCAGGATCGGGTGGTAGAGCGGGGCGATGATGATCTGGGTGACCAGCCGGACGTGCGGGTCGAGCTCGCCGGCCAGCCGGGCCATCACCGGCACCGGCTGGAACCAGCGGGACCGCTCGAACATGAAGTGCTGGCCCATCAGGATGTGGTTCATCCCGGCCCGCTGGGCGGCCTCGACCTGGCGCAGGATCGAGTCGAAGTGGTCGCGCTCGGAGACCGAGGTGGGGGTGTCCCCCAGGATGATCCCGAAGTCCATCAGCTGCTCCTGAGGATCGGCTCGTGCGCCCCGAAGCCGTCGGCCCAGCCGGCCTCGATCGTGGTGGGGGCGACGATGTCGTTGACCTTCTCCTGGAACAGCCAACCGCCGTCCCGCTTCACCAGGGTGTCGGCGTACGCGCCGTAGACGATCTTCGACTCGCCGCCGCGGCCGAGCATGGCGATGAAGTACGCGTCGTGCCGGGCCACGCCCGGCTCGACGACCGTGATGACCTGGTTGATCACATGGTGCCGGGCGAACCGGGTCTCCCCGGTCTCGAAGAAGTTCGTGTAGTAGGTGCGGATCGCCTCGCGTCCGGTGTGGACACCGGCCGGGTTGCGCATCACGGCGTCCGCGGCGAAGAGCGCCACCAGCGCGTCCAGCTCCGTCAGCGCGTCGTTGAGCCGGCAGTAGGTGGCGACGAAGGCGCGGATCTCCTCCTTCGCCTCCAGGTCGGCCAGCCGCCGCTCCAGGTCGGGCTGCGTCATCCGGTCTCCTCACGTGCGCGGCTAGGCGGCGGTCTCCCCGCCGTCGACGGTGATCGAGGTGCCGGTGATGAAGCCGGCGCGGTCCGACAGCAGGAAGCAGATGGCCTCGGCCATCTCCCACGGCTCGCAGATGTGCTGCAGCGGGGTCAGCCCCCGGGTGACCTCCAGCCCGCGCTCCAGGTCGCCGTCCCCGCGGGCCAGGATCAGGTCCTCGGTCATCGGCGTCCGGGTGCGCCCCGGCAGGACCACGTTGACCCGGACCTCCGGCGCGACCTCCAGGGCCAGCTGCCGGGAGAACGCGAGCACCGCGCCCTTGGCCGCGCCGTACGGGGCGTTGGCCGGCTGGGCGACCAGCGCGGCGATCGACGCGATGTTGACGATCGCGCCGCGGCCGCCCCGGCGCAGCACCGGCAGCACCTCGCGGCAGACCAGGAACGCGCCACCGGCGTGCACGGCCAGCATCCGGTTCCACTCCGCGTACGACCACGACCCGATCGGGCCGGCGACGTGGTGGCCGGCCGCGTTGACCACGCAGTCGATGCGGCCGAAGCCGTCGTCGACGGTACGGACGGCCGCCCGCACCGACTCCTCGTCGCTGACGTCGACGGTCACCGCCAGCGCGCCGGGGATGCCGGCCGCGACCTCCCGCGCCGCGTCGGCCCGGAAGTCCAGCACCGCGACCCGGCCGCCCCGCTCGGCGAACATCCGGGCGGTGGCCGCGCCCATCCCCGAGCCGCCGCCGGTCACCAGCAGCGTCCGGCCCTCGAACGACCCGGGGTCAGGCACGCTCACCCCGCCAGGCCAGCGAGCCGCCGTCGATCAGGTACGACGCGCCGGTGATGAAGGTGGCGTCGCCGGAGGCGAGGAAGCAGACCAGCTTGGCCACCTCCTCCACCGTGCCGCGGCGGGGGATCAGGTTGGGCGCGGTCATCCGGGCCAGCCGCGGGTCGTCCGAGCCGTTGAGCGTGCCCATCTCGGTGGCGATCGTGCCGGGGCTGTAGCAGTTGACCCGGACGGTCGGGGCCAGCGAGACCGCCATCGTCCGGGTCAGCTGGATCACCGCGGCCTTGGAGACGCCGTAGGCGGCGTGGCTGTACGCGACGTAGCCGGCCGTGGAGGCGGCGTTGACGATCGCCGGCGTGCGCTCGGAGCGGCGCAGGTGCGGCGCCGCGGCCCGGGACATCAGCCACACCGCCTTGAGGTTGACGTCCATGACGAAGTCCCACAGGTCCTCGGGCAGGGTGTCGAAGTCGACGTCGTCGGTGAACGCCCGCTCGATGACGCCGGCGTTGTTGTGCAGGACGTCGAGGCCGCCGTACGTGCCGGTGACGGTGTCGACCGCGGCGTAGATCTGGTCGCGCTGCCGCAGGTCGCACTCGACGAAGACGCTCTTCGCGCCGGCCGCCCGGACCAGCTCGGCGGTCTCCTCGCCGCGCTCGCGCTGGATGTCCAGCACCGCCACCGCCTGCGCGCCCTGCCGGGCCATCTCGACCGCGGCGGCCCGGCCCATGCCCTGGCCGCCCCCCGTCACCAGGCAGATCCGATCCTCCAGCACGTCGATCCTCCCTCGGCGACGGTGCCCCGGGCGGAGTCGCGCGGGTCCCGCTGCGTTGACATTGATTATAAGAGATTCTAGCCTCGGCGCCACCCCCGGTTCGCGCGCGCAACCACCTCCAGGAGGCCCGGTGGACGTCGGAGTCCTGCTCAGCGACTTCCCGAAGAGCTGGGGGCCGAAGCGCCAGTTCGAGGAGCTGCTCCGCCAGGTGGAGGCCGCCCAGCGCAACGGCTTCCGGCACCTCTGCCTGGGCCAGCACTTCCTCTACGGCGACTACACCTGCCTGCAGCCGATCCCGGTCTTCGCCCGGCTGGCCGCCGAGGTCGACCCGGACGTCCGGCTGGTCAGCACGATCATCATGTCGCCCGTCTACCACCCGGTGCAGCTGGCCGAGGACCTGGCCACGCTGGACGTGATGACCGAGGGGCGGCTCGTCGTCGGCATCGGGCTGGGCTACCGGCCGGAGGAGTTCGAGTACCTCGGCGTGCCCTTCGACCAGCGGGTCCGCCGCTTCGAAGAGGGCCTGGAGCTGATGAAGGCCATCTGGACGCAGCCGTCGGTCACCTTCGCCGGCGAGTTCTGGCAGCTGGACGCGGCCGAGCCGCACATCACGCCCTGGCAGCAGCCGCACCCGCCGGTCTGGCTCGGCGGGCACGCCCCGCGGGCGGTACGCCGGGCCGGCCGGGTCGCCGACGGCTGGATCATCCCGCCGGCCGTGGAGATCGCCGACCTCGGCCCGCTGCTGGAGATCTTCCGGACCGAGCAGGCCGCGCGCGGGCTCCCGCCCCGGCTGCAGCCGCTGCGCCGCAACGTCTTCCTCGGCACCGACCGGCAGGACGCGATGGAGCAGTTCATGCGGGCCTCGGCCAACCGCTACCTGCACTACGCGCGCCACGGCCACGAGCAGTGGCGGGTCGAGGACATCGAGAAGAGCTTCGCCGACGCCGTCGGCGCCCACGTCCTCGCCGGCGCCGCCGCCGACGTGCTCGCCGAGATCCGGCAGATCGCCCGGACCGTCCCGGTCAACCCGCTCATCCTGCGCGCCGGCTGGCCGGACATGGACCCGGACTGGTTCGTCTCCTACCTCGACACGCTGGGCACGGAGCTGGTGCCCGGCATCGCGGAGATCGAGCCGATGGACCTGACCGCCACCGCGGCGTCCTGACGGGAGCGGGAGATGCTGGGCATCCACCACGCGGGGATCGTCGTCTCCGACATCCACCGGGCGATCGACTTCTACACCGGCGTCCTCGGGCTCGAGCTGATGGCCGAGCTGACGCCGCCCAACCAGGGCCCGCAGATCGAGCGGATCCTCAACCTGCCCGGCGCCCGGCTGCACGCCGGGGCCATGCTGCGGGCCGGCGCCAGCTGCGTCGAGCTGCACGAGTTCGAGGCTCCGGAGTGGACGGGCGAGCGCCCGATCCCGTCGCACGCGATCGGGGCCCAGCACGTCGCCTTCTGGTGCGCCGACCTGGCCGCCGAGAAGGCCGCCATCGAGGCCCGCGGCGGGGTCTTCATGACCGACGTCAACGTGGTCGACTCCGGACCCTTCGCCGGGCTGCGGACCGCCTTCATCCAGGACCCGGACGGCATCCGGATCGAGTTCCTCGAGGTGGCGTACTGGCTGGACGAGGAGCGCCGCGCCGGCGTCGAGCGCTACTGGGCCGAACGCCGGACAGGAGGGGCACGATGACCGAGCGGGACCCGGACCTGGACCGGCAGGCCGCCGCGCTGCAGGCGGCCTGGTGCACGGCCGTCGACACCCACGACCTGGCCGCGCTGCAGTCGCTCTTCGTCCCCGGCGGCACCTTCCGCACCCGCGGCCGGCTGATGGACGCCGACGGCCGGGCCGAGTTCTTCACCGGCCTCTGGGCCGCCGGCGACGACCGGAGCACGCACGTCTGCCGGGACGTCGTGGCCACCCGGACCGGCGCCACCGTCGCGGTGCGCGCGGAGATGGCGGCGACCTTCATCCTCGCGGACGGGTCGATCCGGCTGGCCTGGGGTCACTACGACGACATCGCGGCGCCCACCCCGGCCGGCCTGCGCCTGGTCGCCAAGGACATCACCCTCGACCGGGTCGAGCTGCGCTCCACGGACCGGCACGGCACCCGGCCCGAGCTCGACCACGTCGGCGTGGCCGTCGAGGACCTCGGGCGGATGATCCACCTGCTGACCGACGTGCTCGGCGGCACCCTGCTCAGCGGCGGGCTGGAGCCCCGGACGGGACTGCGCTCGGCCCAGGTCACCTTCGCCGGCGGCGGCAAGGTGGAGCTGCTCGAGCCGACGCAGGACGGGCCGGTCCGCGACTTCGTCGGCGCCCGCGGGCCCGGGGTGCACCACCTCACCGTGCTCGTCGACGACATCGACGGGACCATCGCCCGGCTCACCGCGGCCGGGTTCCGGACGACCGGCCGGTCCGAGCCGGACGACATGTGGCACGAGGTCTACGTCCACCCGCGGGACGCGGCCGGCTGCCTGATCCAGCTGGTCCGCGCCGGCCGCGGCTACGGCGAGCCGGTGCCGATCACCGCGGCCGAGATCCTCGCCGACGAGTGGACCTGGGCGGACCGGAAGCCGGTACGCCTCGGCGGGTGACGACGCGGCCGCTCAGGCGTCGGACGCGGTGAGCAGCCCGCGCAGGGCCGGCTTGGAGATCTTCGTCGCGGACATCGGCCACTCGGTCACGAACCGGACGGCGCGCGGCAGCTTGTAGGCCGCCATCGCGCCCCGGCAGAAGTCGAGGACCTCGGCCTCGGTGAGGCTGCGGCCGGGCGCGACCTCGATGAAGGCGACCGGCACCTCGCCCAGCCTCGGGTCCGGTCCGGCGACCACCTGGACCAGCGCGACCGCCGGGTGCCGGAGCAGGAAGCTCTCCACCTCGGCGGCGGCGACGTTCTCCCCGCCGACCTTGATCATGTCCTTCAGCCGGCCGCGGAAGGACAGCCGGCCGTCGACCAGGGCGCCGAGGTCCCCGGTGCGGAACCAGCCGGGATCCGGCTCGCCGGTGACCGCCGGGGCCGGGTCCTTGTGGTAGCCGGCCAGCAGGCAGTAGCCGCGGACCCAGATCTCGCCGGTGGCGCCGGGGGCCAGCTCGGCGCCGGCCTCGTCCCGGATGGACACCTCGATGCCGTCCAGCGGGAGCCCGGCCGTGGTCGCGCGCTGCTCGGGGGTGTCCGTGGCGTGGTTGACGCAGATCGCGCCGGACAGCTCGGTCGAGCCGGTCACCGAGACCTGCAGGGTCTTCGGGAAGCCCGCGCGCACGCGCTCGATCTCGCCGGGGGCCGCGGCCGTGGTCAGCACCCGCAGGTGGGTCAGCTCCCGCCCGGTCCGGCGCAGCACGTTCGCCAGGTCGAGGTAGAACGCCGGGAAGCCGGCGTACGCGATCGTCACCCGCTCCGCGTCGAGCAGGTCGACCGCGCTGCCGGCCTCGAAGTACGGCGCGCTGACGAAGGCCGCCCCGGTGGCGAACGCGCCGATCAGGGCGACGTACGCGCCGATGTGGCACAGCGGGGCCGGGCTCCAGACCACGTCGTCGGCGGTCATCCCCATCCGGCCGACCATGCCGAGGACGCCGGTGACGACCAGGGCGTGGTGGGTGTTGCGCACTCCCTTCGGGCGGGACGTGGTGCCGGAGGTGTAGAGCAGCAGGGCGGTGGCGTGCGGCTGGGACGGCACCACCCAGGCCGGGGTGGCGCCGGCCGGGGTGCGCCGGCGGGTGGCGCCGGCCGGGCCGGCCGGGTCCGGCCAAGGCGTGACCCACGGGTGCCGCGGCGGGCCGTACCCGGCGACGAAGCGCAGCAGCGGCGCCTCGGCGCAGAAGGCGGCCGGGCCGCCGAGCGAGGGCAGCGCCTCGGCCAGCCGGGCCGGGTAGTCGACCGGCTCGCCCTTCGGGTTGACCTCGGCCTCGCACACCGTGACCAGGCCGGCGAGGTCGGCGTGCGCGACGACGTACGGCAGCTCGTCGGTGCGGAAGCGGGTGTTCAGCGGCACCGGGACGGCGCCGCACAGGCTGATGCCCAGCAGCGTGGCCAGGAAGCGGCCGGAGTTGGGGATCAGCAGGCCGACGTGGTCGCCCGGGCCGATGCCGGCCCGGACCAGCCGCTCGCCGACCGCCAGCGCCTGCCCGGCCAGCTCGCCGTAGCTGAGCCGCGTCCCCGGGAAGGCGGCCGCGGTGCGCTCCGGCCAGCGCCGCGCGGCCCGCAGGAAGAGCTCCGGGAGGCCCAGGCCCAGCACCTCGGGGTCGACCGCGTCGTGGTCGCTCATGCGGCTCCTCCTGACCGGCGGCCGTCGCGGGGTCGTTGCGGACCGGGTCGAGTCAATGCTAACCATGACCCTGGATTGCCGCCGCCGTTCCGTGCCGCCGGCCGGGAAGGACCTCGTGAGCCACTCGCCCGAAACCGAGCAGCCCCCGCCGGCGCCCGCCGGCGCCGACGTGCGCACCTTCGAGCTGCCCGTCGACCCGCTCCAGGCCCGCCGCTTCGCCTACGCGGCCACCGACGAGAACCCGCTCTACTTCGACGACGAGGCGGCCCGGCGGGCCGGCTACCGCGGCGCGATCGCCCCGCCGATGTTCGTCTGCTCGATGTTCGACCACACCGCAGGGCCGCCGGAGCGCGAGCTCAAGACCGACGGCGTCGCCACCGGCCTGTTCCCCAGCGTCGTCCGGCCGGACTCGGCCCTGCTCGGCGGCGGGCAGGAGGTGGACTTCCTGGCGCCCGTCCACCTGGGCGACACCCTGCAGGTCACCCGGTCGCTGACCGACCACTACCGCCGCCCGTCCCGGCGCTTCGGCGAGCTGGAGTTCGTCGTCGTGGAGAGCCTCGTCGTCAACCAGGAGGGGACCCTCGTCGTGCGGATCGTCGACACCCTGGTCGTCAAGCAGTGAGGGCCGAGGTGCGGCTGGCCAAGGTGCCCACCATGGTCGCCCTGTTCCGGCTGTCGGCGGTGATGTGGAACGCGCACCGCGTCCACTACGACCAGGCGTACGCGACCGGGGTCGAGGGTCACGCCGGGGTGCTCGTCCCGGCCAACCTGCTCTCCAGCTACCTCTGCGAGGCCGTGATGGCCTGGGGCGGGCCGGAGAGCCGGGTCCTGCGGATCACGTTCAAGACCCACGCGCCCGTCCTCGCCGACGCGGTCCTCACCGTCTGGGCCCGGCCGGGGGCGGCCGGCGACGGTGCCGGGGACGTCGACCTCGAGATCGGTATCGACGACGCCGCCGGCGGCTCCCCGGTGACCGGGACGGCGCGGGTCCGCGTCCCGGCCCGGGCCGGCGCCCCGTCGCAGTGACAGACCGGTTTGTCGCGCATGGGTCAACAACGCCCCCGCCGGCGTCAGTGCCGGCCGGACGGCCGGGCCGCTGAGTTCGAATCGTTGTCTCGAAGAGCTTGCGCGGAGATTTTGCGACTGTTAACTTCGACACTCATTGGACCTGATCATTGGTATCATGCGCATGGACTTCAGCAGAGCGTCCCGCTCCAGCGGTCCACACCGCGCCACCAAGTACACACCGCACCCGGGGCGTGACGCGGACAGTCCAAGCAACCGACGCCCTGCTCCCGGTCCACTCGCAACGAGCGGAGATCCAGAGATGACGCAGGACAGGAAGGACAGCACGGCCGGGCGCTCGCGTCTCGGCCGGCTGGCCGGGGTCGTCGGCTCGGTCGCGGCGCTGGCGCTCGTAGCGTCCGCCTGCAGCCCGTCCGATTCGGACTCCGGGGGCGGCGGTGGGAGCGACGGCCTCTCCGGCACGATCGACGTGCTGTCGATCCAGGACCTCACCGGCGCGGTCGGCTCGGTCGGCATCGCGACCCAGAACGGCATGAAGCTCGCCGAGAAGCAGATCAACGACAGCGGCATGCTCGGCGAGGCCAAGCTGAAGATCAGCTACGAGGACACCGAGACCAAGGCCGACCAGGCCGTGAGCCTGATGAGCTCGGCGGTCTCGACCGACGTCACCGCGATCTTCGGCCCGGTCTCCAGTCAGGAAGCCGTCGCCGTCGCCCCGATCGGGCAGTCCGCCAAGGTCCCCATGATCTTCACCCAGGCCGGGTCGAAGGGCGTCGTCGACGCCGGCGACTACGTCTTCCGGGTCACCTCGCCGCAGCAGTACTACCAGCCGAAGATGGCGCGCTACCTCAAGACGGAGGGCATCAAGACGGTGTCCTTCATCTACAACTCGACCGTGCCCACGACGAAGGACCTCACCGAGAAGACGATGCCGCCGCTGATGCAGGAGAACGGCATCGCGATCAAGGGCAGCTACGGCTTCCAGCTCGGCACCACCGACTACGCGGCGTACACCAGCAAGGTCGTCGGCGAGAACCCGGACGCCGTCGGCGTCGAGGTCACCAACCCGGAGGTGAGCCCGATCATCAGCTCACTGCGCAACGCCGGCTACGAGGGACTCATCTTCGGCGGCACCTCCTTCGGCGCGGCCAGCCTCGCGGCCGCCGGCCCGCTGGGCAAGGGCGCCGTGTGGGCGACCGACTTCGACCCGAAGAGCGACTTCCCGCAGACGAGCAAGTTCGTGACCGACTACAAGGCGATGTTCAACGCGGACCCGGTGAACTACGCGGCCGAGGGCTTCGACGCGGTGTACCTGCTGGCGTACGGGCTGAAGAACGCCAACAGCACCGACCGGACCAAGCTCCAGGCCGGGATGGTCCAGGCCTGCCAGGCCGGCTACGACGGAGCTCTCGGCCCGCTGAAGTTCGAGGGCAACGACCTCCGCCAGGAGGGTTACCTGCAAACCTTCGACGGGACGGCCGTGCAGTCGGTCGAGTCGTCCTAGCCGGGCGGCCGTAGGCGAGGAGCGCGGGAGCCGACATGATCCAGGTCATCGCAGACAGCCTCATCCTGGGCTCGGTCTACGTCCTGTTCGCGTTGGGACTGAGCCTGTCCTGGAGCGTGCTCAACCTCCTGAACCTCGCCTACGGCGCGCAGTTCATGCTGGGCGCCTACTTCGCCTACCTGGTCGGCAACGCTTGGGTGGCGCCCCTGTGGCTCGTGTTGCCGACCGTGGTGCTGATCGTCGCGGCCACGTCCGTCGTGGCCGACAACCTGGTGTTCCGCCGGCTGCGCACCAAGGCCGGCACGCCCGTCGAGAGTGAGCTGTCGATGCTGGTGGCCAGCATCGGCCTCGCGGCCGTGGCCATCACCCTGGTGCAGCGCGAGACGCAGGGCGAGTCCAAGTTCGTCCCCACCTCGGTCTTCCAGGTGGAGACGATCCGGATCGGGGACACCGTCCGGCTGACCAACATCCAGCTGATCATGCTGGTCGTGGCGGTCCTGCTGACCGTGACGATCGCCATGGTGGTCAAGTGGACCCGCTTCGGCCGGGCGATGCGGGGCGTCGCCGTCGATCCCAAGACGTGCGAACTGCTCGGCGTGAACTCCAACCGGCTCTTCTCGACCACCATCGCGATCAGCGGCGCGATGGCCGGCCTGGCCGGCGTCCTGCTCGCCATCCACCTCAACTACGTCGACTCGCACATGGGCGACCCGCTGCTCACGAAGGCCTTCGCCATCATCATCATCGGCGGGGTGGGCAGCATCCTGGGCGCCGCGGTGGGCGGCTACCTGCTGGCCTTCGCCGAGACCGCCGTCGTCGCGTACGGCCCCGCCAACTACCGCGACGCGATCGCCTTCGTCGTCATCCTGGCTGTCCTACTGCTCCGGCCCAGCGGGCTGTTCGCCCGGAAGAAGTGGGAGCGGACATGACCGACTACTTCAACGCCAACGAGGTCCTCTTCCAGCAGACCCTCGTCTACGTGCTGCTGGCGATCAGCCTGCAGGTGGTGCTGCGCTGCGGGGTCGTCTCGCTGGCCTCGATCGGCTTCTACACCCTCGGCGCGTACGCGAGCGCGATCGCCATCAAGGAGGGCGGCTGGCCACCGATACTCATCCTGCCGCTGGTGACGCTGGCCGCCGGCCTGCTCGGCTACGCCTTCGGCAAGCCGCTGGCCAAGCTGCGCGGGCTCTACCTGGCCATGGCCACGCTGGCCTTCGACCTCGTCATCCCGGTCCTGCTCATCAACGGCGGCGAGCTGACCGGCGGGGCGCTGGGGCTCTACGCCATCCCGCTGTCGATCACCACCGCCTCGCTCTTCGTGATCGTCGTCGTGTGCGTGCTCGCGGTCAGCCAGATCGAGCGCGGCTGGATGGGCCGGGCGTCGCTGGCCCTGCGCAGCGACGAGAACCTGGCCCGCTCGATGGGCGTGCGGGTCACCCGGGAGCGCTACCTCGCGTTCGCGATCTCGGCGGCGCTGGGCGGCCTGGCCGGCGCGCTCAGCGCGATGCTCTTCCGGGCGGTGAGCCCGGCCAGCGGCGGCTTCACGCTCATCACCCTCGCGCTGACCATGGCGATCATCGGTGGCCGGGACTCCTGGGTCGGCGCGGTGATCGGCGCCTACATCGTCACCTGGGTGCCGGAGTGGCTGCGCTTCGTCGGCACCTGGCGCGGCCTGGTCTTCGGCCTGGTGCTGATCGTCGTCATCATGTTCTTCCCGGACGGCCTGCTCGGTGCCATCCGCCGGGTCATCGCCCGGATACGGTTCCGCCCGCGGGAGGCGGTGCCGGCATGACCGCCACCGAGGCCCGGCCGACCACCGAGCTGCTGCGCACCGACGGCCTGTCGGTCACCTTCGGCGGGGTGAAGGCGGTCATCGACGTCAGCCTCACCCTCGAGCCCGGCCGGCTGTACGGGCTCGTCGGCCCGAACGGCTCGGGCAAGACGACGTTCCTCAACGCCATCTCCCGGCTGGTCCCGACCTCGCACGGCTCGATGTGGGTCAACGGGCAGGACTACACCACGATCGCCGACACGAGGGTGGCCAGCCTCGGCATCTCCCGCACCTTCCAGAGCATCCGGCTGCTCAACCTGCTCAACGTCGAGGACAACGTGAAGCTCGGCGCCGACGCGGTCGGCGGCCGGAAGCGCAACCTGGACTGGTGGTTCGGCCGGCGCGCGGCCCGCCGGGAGACCGCCCGGGTGTCCGAGCTGGCCGCGGAGGCACTGGCGCAGGTCGGCCTCACCGCGATGGCCAGGCGCGACCCGTCGACCCTCTCGTACGGCATGCAGCGGCGGGTCGAGATCGCCCGCGCGATCGCGATGAAGCCGCAGCTGCTGCTGCTCGACGAGCCGACCGCGGGCATGCGCGAGGACGAGCGCACCGACATCATGGAGCTGAGCCAGCGCCTGGTCGCCGGCGGGATGACGGTGCTGCTGGTCGAGCACAACCTGCGGATGATCACGTCGATCTGCGAGCACCTTTTCGTGATGTACTTCGGGAACTGCATCGCCAGCGGCGACCCGCACGAGGTGATGCGGACACCAGCGGTCCAGCAGGCCTACATAGGACACAGTGCCGATGTCTCAGTCTGAGCCGACCCCGGTCCTCGACGTGGTCAACCTGCACGTCACGTACGGCGCCGTGCAGGCGGTGCGGGACGTCAGCCTGCGGGTGATGCCCAACCAGGTGGTCTCCGTGCTGGGCGCGAACGGCGCCGGGAAGTCCTCGACGGTGGGGGCGATCTGCGGCGCCGTGCCGTCGACCGCCGACAGCGTCCGCTACCTGGGCCAGGAGTACAAGCGCCGGCGGGCGTACAAGATGGCCCGGGCCGGGCTCGTCCTGGTGCCCGAGGGGCGGGAGATCATCGGCCCGCTCACCGTCGAGGAAAACCTGCTGCTCGGCGGCTACTCCATCGGCGGCCGGCGCAAGCTCGCCCAGGAGCTCGACGAGATGTACGAGCTCTTCCCGATCCTGCGCACCCGCAAGGACGTGCCGGGCGGGCTGCTCAGCGGCGGCGAGCAGCAGATGCTGGCCATCGGCCGGGCGCTGATGGCCCGGCCGAAGCTGATCGTGATGGACGAGCCGACGATGGGGCTGGCGCCGATCATGGTCAACGCGGTGATGGAGACCGTGGGCCGCATCTCGAAGCTCGGCGTGGCGATCCTGATGGTCGAGCAGAACGTCACCGCGGCCATGCCGGTGTCGGACTACGTCTACGTCCTCGAGCAGGGCCGGGTCGCGTACTCCGGGGTGGCGACCCAGGAGCTGCAGAACTCGGAGGTCCTGGAGGCCTTCCTCGGCATCGACATCATCGAGGACGTGGTGGCGGAGGAGGAGGCCGAGGCCGCGGAGGCGAAGGCGAAGGCGGCCAAGGCCGCCGGCGCCGCCCCGGCGGGCCGGAGCAGCGGCGCCCCGACCGGCTGACGGCGCTGACCGAGGGGAGTCCCCATGCCCGAGCAGAGCCGTCCCGGACACGGCGAGATGCTGTGGATCAGGGACTTCGACGAGACCGACGAGATCCTCAAGAGCCCGCTGTTCTACTCGACGCTCAGCCTCGGTCCGAGCGCGCCGATCATGGCCGGCACGCTCATCTCCCTGCACGGCGAGGCGCACACCTACCGGCGGCGCACCGAGATCCTCATGTTCTCCCGGCCGGCGCTGGTCGCGTACGAGCTGGAGCTGGTGCGGCCGGCGCTGCGGCAGAGCCTGGCCGGGGCGGTCGGTGCGACCGGCACCGCCAAGGTCGCCATCCAGGAGGTGCTGCGCTACGCGCTGATGCTGGTGGCGGCCCGCATCGTCGGCCTCGACGGCGTCGACACCGCCGAGGACACCGCCGCGCTGCGCTCGATCGCCGAGCGGATCGGCGAGGGCAACTCGTCGGACTGGTCGACCCGGGACGTCGACGCGGTCATGCGGGACGCCCTCGCGGCCAAGGACGAGTTCGCCGCGCGGTTCTACGAGCCGTCCCGGGCCCGCCGGGCCGCGCTGCTGGCCCGGCACCGGGCCGGCGAGATCGGCGCCGACGAGCTGCCCGACGACCTGCTCATGCTGCTGCTCAAGGCGTACGACGACTGGGACCCCGACCAGCTGCTGCGCGAGTGCATCTTCTTCCTCGGCGCCTCGGCCACCACCACGACCTCGCTCGCCCCGCACGCCCTCTTCGAGATCCTGACCTGGGTGGCGGCGCACCCGCAGGACGCGGCGAAGCTGCAGGACATCACGTTCCTGCGGCAGGCGGTGCACGAGGCGCTCCGGCTGCACCCGCCGGTCCCCGCGCTGATGCGGGCCCCGCTGGAGGACGTCACGCTGCGGTCCGGCCGGCGGGTCCGGCAGGGCGAGTACCTCGCGCTCGACCTCAACGCGGTCAACCGCCGGGAGGACGTCTTCGGCCCGGACCCGGGCGCCTTCGACCCGTACCGGGTGCCGGTGCGCAGGGGCGTGCACGGCTACGGCGAGTCCTTCGGGGCCGGCGCGCACGTCTGCCCGGGCCGGCTGATCGCCGTCGGCGCCGCGGCGGCGACGGCCCGCACGTCCGAGGACAGCACGATCGGCGTCATGGTGCGGCTGCTGGAGGAGCTGTTCCGGTACGACGTCGCGCTCGACCCGGACGACCCGCCGGTGCGGCGGGAGGACACCCAGGCCGACCGGTACGCCCGCTTCTCGGTGCTGCTGACCGAGCGCGCCGGCCCGCCGGCGGCTCAGCCGGCCAGCTCGCGGGCCAGCGCGTAGGCCTGCCGGGTCGCGAAGACCAGCCGGCGCGGGGCGTACGCGTCGCCGAGCACGTGCACCTCGGGGTGCCGCCCGCGCAGCTCGTCGTAGAGGGCCGAGTCCGACTGGGAGCCGCAGGCGAGCACGACCGAGTCGATGCCGTCGAGCTCGGTCTCCCGGCCCGAGTAGATGTTGCGGATCGTCACCGAGCCGGCGCCGATGCGGGACACCTGCTCCATGAACCGCAGCTGCACGCCCTGCTCGCTGAGCCGGCCGAGGATGCCGCCGACGATGTAGCGGCCGACGAGCGGAGCCGGACCCGGCGTCTGGTGGACGACGGTCACCGTGTGGCCCCGGACGGCGAGGTGGTCGGCGACGCTGAGCGGCGCCAGGTGGTCGTCCTGCGCCACCACGAGGACCCGGGGGCCGACCTCGGCCCGGCCGGACAGGACGTCGCGGATCTCGTGCACGTGCGGGGCCGCCGCGCCGGCGATCTCCACCTCCCGCGGGACGGCCCCGGTGGCGACCGCGACGACGTCGGCGCCGGCGGCGAGCACCGCGTCGGCCGTGGCGCGCCGGCCGAGCACGACCGTCACCCCCAGGTCGGCCAGGCGACGCGCCTGCCAGTCCAGGTAGCGCAGGTACGGGCCGTAGGTCGGGGCGGCCGCGGCGATCCGCAGCTGGCCGCCGAGCTCGTCGGCCGCCTCCCAGAGCTCGACCGGGTGGCCGCTCCGCCGGGCCAGGGCGGCCAGCTCCATCCCGGCCGGGCCGCCGCCGACCACCAGGACGGTGCGGGGGCGCGCGGCGACCGGCCAGGGGCCGTCGACCTCCTTGGCCGCGTGCGGGTTCACCGCGCACCCGAAGGGCAGGCCCTCGACGTACCGGCGGCTGATGCACTCGTTGCCGCCGACGCACGGCCGGATCTCCTCGGTGCGGCCGGCCCGGGCCTTGACCAGCAGCTCCGGCTCGGCGATGTGGGCCCGGGCCATCCCGACGACGTCGGCGTGCCCGGCCGCGAGGATGCGCTCGGCCGCCTCCGGGCCGGTGATCCGTCCGGTGTGGACGATCGGCAGCGACACGGCGGCCCGCACGGTGCCGGCCAGCTCGCTCCACTGCGCCGGCTCGTAGAAGTGCGGCTGGATGTAGCTGGGATTGCCCCAGGGGGAGCCCATCACCACGTGCAGGAAGTCGACCATCCCGGTCGACTCGTAGAACTGGGCCAGCTCGACCGCGCCGTCCAGGCCGAAGCCGCCGGGCAGCTCCTGGGTCAGGTTCATCCGGACGCCGACGGTCATCGTGGTCCCGACGACGTCCCGGACGGCGCGCAGGATCTCGGTGGCGAACCGGGTCCGGTTCTCGAAGGACCCGCCGTACTCGTCGGTCCGCCGGTTGGTCAGCGGCGAGAGGAACCACTCGACCAGGTCGTCGTGGTTGAAGTGCAGCTCCAGGCCGTCGAGGCGGCCCTGCTGGGCGCGGCCGGCCGAGTACGCGTACTCCCCGACGAACCAGCGGATCTCCTCGCGGGTCAGGACGTGCGGCACCACGTTCCAGACCGGGGAGCTGAGCGTGGCCGACGGGGCGAAGGGCACGCCGCCCTGCATGGTGAGCTGCGCGGTGGCCGTGGCCCCGGCCGCGCGCATGGTGTCGCCGAACTGCTGCACCCGCTCGACGAAGAACGGCAGCCGGTAGTAGCCGTCGAGGAACCCGCCGACGCCGGTCGGCTCGAAGCCCGGGATGGCCCGGCCGTCGATGTGCCCGGACACCCCGTCGATCCAGGCGACGCCGGCCTCGGCCCGGGCCTGCCAGTAGGCGATGTTGCGCTCGGCGTCGGCGTCGGAGCCCCAGAGGTTGCCGATCGCGGACCCGTGCGGCGGCATCATCACCCGGTTGCGCAGGGCCATGGTGCCGACCTGGACCGGGCTGAACAGGTGCGGGAACGCCACGTCATCCATCATAAAGCTATGCATCATATTCCTGGAAGGTTACGGTGGTCGCATCCCCCTGCGAGCGGAGGTCGACCATGCAGACCCGTCCGGGCCACGCCGAGATGGAGTGGATCACCGACTTCCGGGAGGCCGACGAGATCCTGAAGTCCAAGCAGTTCCGCAACACGCTGCACGACGGGCCGGCCCGGCACGTGATCGGCGACACGCTCGGCACCCTGTGGGGCGACGCCCACACCTACCGGCGGCGCACCGAGATCCTCATCTTCGCCCGGCCGGCGCTGATGACGTACGAGCTGGAGATCATCCGCCCGGCGCTGCGGGAGGTGCTGTCCCCGGCCGACGGTCCGGGCGGCCGCATCCGCGTCCCGATCCAGGGCGTCATGCGGGCCGCCCTGCTGCGCATCTCCGCCCGCATCGTCGGGCTGGACGTCGAGTCCGAAGAGGACACCGAGGCGCTGCGGTCCATCTCCGAGCGCATCGGCGAGGGCACCGCCTCGGAGTGGCTGACCGAGGGGCGGGACGAGGCCGTCCGGCGCTCGATCGAGGCCCGGGAGGAGTTCCGGCACCGGTACTTCCGGCCCGCGCGCGACCGGCGCGCCGAGCTGCTCCGCCAGGTCGACGCGGGCGGGCCGGACGCCGCCGAGCTGCCCGAGGACCTGCTGACGCTGCTGCTCAAGGCGTACGACGACTGGGACGAGGACGAGATGCTCCGCGAGTGCATCTTCTACCTCGGCGCGTCGTCGGCCACCACGTCGCAGGCGGCGCCGCACGTGCTCTTCGAGATCCTGACCTGGATCGAGCGCCACCCGGAGGACGCCGGCAAGGTCCACGACCCCGGCTTCCTGCGTGCGGCGGTGCACGAGACGCTCCGCCTGCACCCGCCCGCCCCGGCGCTGATGCGCGCCGCGCTGGAGGACGTCCGGCTCTCGACCGGGCGGGTCATGCAGGCCGGCGTCAACTTCGCGCTCGACCTGAACGCGGTGAACCGGAGCCCGGAGGTCTTCGGGCCGGACGCGGCCGAGTTCAACCCGCACCGGGTGCCGCCCAAGGGCGTGCACGGCTACGGCGAGTCCTTCGGGGCCGGGCCGCACGTGTGCCCGGGCCGGCTGATCGCGGTCGGCGCCGCGGTGCCCGTCCGGCGCGGCTCGGACGAGGCCACCGTCGGCGTGCTCGTCCGGCTGATGGAGGAGCTGTTCCGCTACGAGGTGGCGCTCGACCCGGCCGACCCGCCGACGCGGCGCTCGGACACCCTGGTCGACCGGTACGACACCTTCAGCGTGCTCATCGCGCCCCGGGACGGCGCCCTGGTCTGACCGTGCTCACGGCTCCCGGAGGAAGACCCGCCGCGGCGTCACCCGGACGGTGACCCGCACGACGTCGCCGGGCACCTCCCGGAAGGGGCGACCCACGTACGTCCGGGCCAGCCGCTCGGCCAGCTCGCGGGCGCCCTCGGTCGTCGGGGACGCCGTCCCGCGGACCTCGACGTAGCCCAGCGGGGCGTCCTTCGGGAACCAGAGCACGCTGACCTCCGGGTTCGCGACCAGGTTCCGGTACTTCCGGCGCGCGGTGATGGTCGAGAGCAGCACGTCGTCCCCGTCGTACGTGGCCCACATGACCGACTGGTGCGGGCGGCCGTCGGCGTCGACGGTGCCGACGGTGACGTACGTGCCCTCGTCCAGCCAGCGCTTCGCGGCGTCCGGCAGGCTCGTCACTCCGCGGGCCAGCCGTACACCCGGCGCAGGGTCGCGCCGTAGATCTTCCGCAGGTCCTCCGGCCCGAGACCGGGCACCTCGCGCAGGTAGTGGGTGCCGTCCCAGTAGCTGTGCAGGCCGGCGGTGCGGGTGTAGTCGCTGCCCCACATGACCCGGTCCGGGCCGAAGGCGTCCACGATCCGTCGCACGCCGTCCCACACGTCACGGAAGGGGAAGTCCGCACGGGACAGTGAGGGCGCGCCCGTGAGGTTCATGTGGACGTTGGGCAGCCGGGCCAGGTCGAGGGCGGCCGGCAGGTTTTCGAACGGGTCGTCCGGCAGCGTGCCGAGCACCGGCGGCGCGATGCCGACGCCGAGGTGGCCGAGCACGAAGGTGACCCCCTCGTACTCCTCCAGCATCCGGACCAGCGGCTCCGGCAGCGGATGCCAGACCATCAGCCCGATCACGCAGCTCTGCTCCTGGCAGGCCTTGAGCAGCCGGGTGAAGTCGCCGCGCTCGTGCCGCTCCCGCTCGCGCAGGTCGGGGACGCGCACGCCGACCATGCCGCGGGCCAGGTCGGCGGCGAGCCGGTCCTCGACGTCGTCGGCCAGGTAGTCGATCCAGCCGACCACCCGGAACCGGCTGGGGTACTTCGTGGCGCCCTCGAACTCGTAGCTGTTGTCGGCGCCGTACACACCGTTGGGGCTGAGCAGGGCGCGGTCCACCCCGACCTCGGCCATCTCCAGCAACGCCATCTCGTGGGTGTTGGTCTGGCCGGCGTGCAGCAGGTACGGCAGCTTGTCCCGGTGCCGGGCGCGGTAGCTCGGCACCCAGGGCCGGCTCGGGCGGTCGGAGAGCCAGGTGTGGACTTGGGCGTCGATGATCTCCATGCCGCTCCTCAGGTCTGCTGGTCGGCCGAGTACATGACGGCGGTGAGGCCGCCGTCGGCGACGAGGGTCTGGCCGGTGACGTACGAGGACGCCGGCGAGGCCAGGAAGGTGACCACGTCGGCGATCTCGGCCACCCGGCCCAGCCGGCCGAGCGGGATCCGGGCCGCGCGCTCGGCGAACCAGTCGGCGCTGTGCGCCCGCAGGATCGGGGTGTCGACGATGCCGGGGGCGACCGCGTTGACCCGGATGCCGTCCCGGCTCAGCTCGTAGACCAGGGCCCGGGTCAGCGCGACGATCGCGCCCTTGGACGCCGCGTAGGCCGTGTTGTGCGCGGAGGCCGTGCTGAACGCGGCCAGGCTGGCGATGTTGACGATGCTCCCGCCCCCGGCGCGCCGCATCGCCGGGACGGCGTGCTTGACGGCGAAGGCGGACCCGGTGAGGTTGACGTCCAGGACCCGCTGCCAGTCCGCGGCGGGCATGTCGTCGATCGGGATCTTCACGCTGATGCCGGCGCAGTTGACCAGCACGGCGAGCGGGCCGAGGGCTTCCGCGGCGGTCGCCACCGCCGCCAGGTCGTCCTCGACGGTGACGTCGCAGGCCACCGACCGCCACCGGGCCGGGTCGCCGGGCGAGTCACGGGGCGCGTCGCCGGGCAGGTCGGCAGTCGGGTCGGCGGGCGGGTCGGCGGGCGCGTCGACGGGCCGGATGTCGGCGGCCACGACGACGGCGCCCTCGGCCAGGAACCGCTCGGCGACGGCCCGGCCGATCCCGGAGGCGGCACCCGTCACCACGGCCACCTTGCCGTCCAGGACCGCCACCGCCGAGCCCTCCTCCGCGCCTATCCATGCATACCATATTTCTGAATGCAGGGGTTCGGAAGCCTGGCTCGCCGGCGGGCGCCACCGCGGCATGGCACCGTCACCGGCTCCCACGACGCGGCGGCCGGCACCGCGGCGGGTCGGCCGCCGCGGTGCCGGCCCCGGTCACAGCCCCGGGCTCAGACGTTGTAGTGCCATCGCTCGTGGACGTCACTCTTGCCCCAGGTGTTCTCCGCCCAGACCTCGATGAAGATCCGGTACACCTTCGCCTGGTACCAGTCGAAGTAGACGGACTTGCCGTAGCCCGAGGCCGTCAGGTCCTTCTGCCACGCCTTGGTGCCGTCCGAGCGGTAGCCCCGGATCCGCAGCTTCGCCGACCGGCTGTCGGAGGCCATGTCCTGGAGGTAGCCCCTGATCCGCAGCTGGCCGTCGCAGTTCATCTGCAGTGCGTAGTTGTGCAGCCTGGCGTAGCCGGCGCCGAGGTCGCTCTTGCCGACCATCAGGCAGTCGGCATGGGCGGCCGGAGCGGCCACGGCGGCGGGGACCAGGGTGGCGCCGGCCATCGCGAGGACGGTGACAAGCTTGCGGAGAAGTCCTGGCATCGGGACCCCTTTCGGTCGGAACGGTCACCTCGAAGCCTCGGCGCCGGGTCGACGCCGGGCCAGGCAGAACGGGCGGCAGATCGACCGGAAGTTCCGCCATGCGAGCCGGGCCGCCGGGGCGAGGCGCCGGCCCACCGGGGGACCCGACCGGGTCGGCCGGGCGCCGGGGCGACCCGACCGGGTCGGCCTAGGATCGAGACGCCGGATCGGCGTCCGGCCGGACCGGTGCCCGCCGTCCGCGCGGAGCCATGGATGGGACAGAGGGTCTGGATCGGGTCTTGATCGCCCAGTCGGGCCTTACTTGATTGATTCCAGATAATCGGTAAGACTCCGGGTGATGGCACCCGGAACGGACTTCGAGCGCACCCTGCGCGAGGTGGGTCTCCGGGTGACCCGGCCCCGGCTCGCGGTGCTGTCCGCGGTGGGCGCCCACCCGCACGCCGACACCGAGTCGATCATCGGCCTGGTCCGGCACGATCTCGGGGTCGTGTCCCACCAGGCCGTCTACGACGTGTTGCGCGCGCTGACCGGGGCCGGCCTGCTGCGGCGCTTCCAGCCGATGGGCTCGGTCGCCCGCTACGAGCTCCAGTCGGGCGACAACCACCACCACGTCGTCTGCCGGGCGTGCGGAGCCATCGCCGACGTCGACTGCGCGGTCGGCTACGCCCCCTGCCTGACCGCCCCGGACGACTCGGGCTACCAGGTCGGCGAGGCCGAGGTCATCTACTGGGGGCGGTGTCCCGGCTGCGTCGCCGCGGACCACCCCGGGCCGGCCGGCTGATCCCCATCCCCGACCACCGACGTACGACCCGACCCGCGAGACAGGAGAAGGACCGAGTGTCTGAGAGCGAGAACCCGGCAATTGCCTCCCCCACCCCGGCACCGCAGCGGCCCCGGACCAACCAGGACTGGTGGCCCAACCAGCTCGACCTGCAGGTCCTGCACCAGCACTCGCCGCGGTCCAACCCGCTGGGCGAGGGCTTCAGCTACCCGGAGCAGTTCGCGCGCCTGGACGTCGAGGCGCTGAAGCGGGACGTCATGGAGGTCATGACGACCTCGCAGGACTGGTGGCCGGCCGACTTCGGCCACTACGGCCCGCTGTTCATCCGGATGAGCTGGCACGCCGCCGGCACGTACCGGATCGAGGACGGCCGCGGGGGCGGCGGCAGCGGCCAGCAGCGTTTCGCTCCGCTCAACAGCTGGCCGGACAACGCCAACCTGGACAAGGCGCGCCGGCTGCTCTGGCCGGTCAAGCAGAAGTACGGCCAGCAGATCTCCTGGGCCGACCTGCTGGTCTTCGCCGGCAACTGCGCGCTGGAGTCGATGGGCTTCGAGACCTTCGGGTTCGGCTTCGGGCGCGCGGACGTCTGGGAGCCGGAGGAGGTCTTCTGGGGTCCCGAGGACACCTGGCTCGGCGACGAGCGCTACGGCGGCGACCGCGACCTCGCCGGCTCGCTCGGCGCCGTCCAGATGGGCCTGATCTACGTGAACCCGGAGGGTCCCAACGGCGAGCCCGACCCGCTGAAGGCGGCGCGGGACATCCGCGAGACCTTCCGCCGGATGGCCATGAACGACGAGGAGACGGTCGCGCTCATCGCCGGCGGCCACAGCTTCGGCAAGACCCACGGCGCGGCGTCCGGCGACTACGTCGGCCCCGAGCCGGAGGCCTGCCCGGTCAGCGGCATGGGCCTGGGCTGGCAGAACACCTACGGCACCGGCAAGGGCCCGGACACCATCACCAGCGGCCTCGAAGTCACCTGGACCGTCACGCCGACCCGGTGGAGCAACAGCTTCTTCGAGAACCTCTTCCGGTACGAGTGGGAGCTCAGCAAGAGCCCCGCCGGCGCCCACCAGTGGGTGGCCAAGGACGCCGAGGAGACCGTGCCCGACGCGCACGACCCGGCCAAGCGGCACCGCCCGACGATGCTCACCACCGACCTCGCGCTGCGCGTGGACCCGACGTACGGGCCGATCTCCCGGCGCTTCCTGGAGAGTCCGGACGAGTTCGCGCTGGCCTTCGCCAAGGCCTGGTACAAGCTGCTGCACCGCGACATGGGGCCGGTCACGCGCTACCTCGGCCCGTGGGTGCCGGAGCCGCAGCTGTGGCAGGACCCCGTGCCCGCGGTCGACCACGACCTGGTCGGCGAGGCCGACATCGCCGCCCTCAAGGCGAAGATCCTCGAGTCCGGGCTGTCCCCCGCCCAGCTGGTGGCCACCGCGTGGGCGTCGGCGGCGAGCTTCCGCGGCACCGACATGCGCGGCGGCGCCAACGGGGCCCGCATCCGCCTGGAGCCGCAGCGGAGCTGGGAGGTCAACTCCGGCGTCGCCCCCGTGCTGGAGACCCTGGAGCGGATCCAGCAGGACTTCACCGCCGGCGGCGCCCGGATCTCGCTGGCCGACCTGATCGTGCTGGCCGGCTGCGCCGGCGTCGAGCAGGCCGCGCGGGACGCCGGGCACGACGTCACGGTCCCGTTCACGCCGGGGCGTGCGGACGCCACGCAGGAGCAGACCGACGTGGAGTCGTTCGCGGTGCTGGAGCCGGTCGCCGACGGCTTCCGCAACTGGGCGCGGGCCGGCGACAAGCTGTCGCCGGAGATGCGGCTGCTGGACCGGGCCAACCTGCTCACGCTGACCGCCCCGGAGCTGACCGTCCTCCTCGGCGGCCTGCGCGCCATCAACATCAACGCCGGCCGCGACGACCACGGCGTCCTCACCGACCGCCCCGGCGCGCTGACCAACGACTTCTTCGTCAACCTGCTCGACGGCGGCACGGAGTGGAAGCCCGCGGAGACCGCCGAGAACGTCTTCGAGGGCCGGGACCGCGACTCCGGCAAGGTGAAGTGGACCGCGACCGCGGTCGACCTCGTCTTCGGCTCCCACTCCCAGCTCCGCGCGATCGCCGAGGTCTATGCCTCCGCGGACGCGAAGGAGAAGTTCGTCCGGGACTTCGTCGCGGCGTGGGACAAGGTCATGACGCTGGACCGCTTCGACCTCAGCTGATCCGCTGGGTGTCCGGGCCGGCCGGTGCGGCCGGCCCGGACACCGCGGACACCGGACGCCGGTCCAAGCCCCCGTACGCCGTCCCGGTAGCCTGGGCACGCCGCCCTCATCGTCTAGTGGCCCAGGACGCCGCCCTTTCAAGGCGGTAGCACGGGTTCGAATCCCGTTGGGGGCACTCGGAGGCCACGGCACCCCATCTGAGCTGGAATTTCGGCGCGATCGGCGAGCACGGGTTCGTTTCCGGCGGGGCCGCCTGATCTCACCTCTCCGCCTGCCCGCTCAGGGTCACCGCGACGAACCACCTACCTCAAGTGCTCAGGCAAGCGCCGGAGGTCGCGTCCGCTCACCGAGGGGCCGTGCCGGCTGATGCGCCTGGGTCCGCGGTCGTGCTGGAGACCATGCGGACGCGTCCAGCGCAGGCGCAGCGAGCCGGATGTCACCGTCGCCGAGCTGCGCGAATCCCTCCTGCACACCCTTGGCAATCTCGCGCTCACTGCGCTCAACGGGCCGCCCGCCCCACCCGTTCGACAGGAAGAAGGCGATCCTCCGGGCCAGCGCTTCGGCATCGTCGAGGGGGAAGGCGGCGTCCTTGATGTTGGAGAGGAGCCGCAGGGCGATCCGGCGCCGAAGGACATCACGCGCCCGCTGGCGTCGGTAACTCGGGTCGACCTGTCGGTTGGCGAGACGCAATATGCCTGGCGACACGCTCGGCGTCCCTTCCGACCCCCCCGATCAGCACTGAGGACAACGCGTACAGGAAGTACATCCCGACGAAGTACAGACCAGGCTCAGATTCCACGACCCCGCGGTCGTGCACCGGGTCCCCATCTTCGTTGAAGATTGGAACATCGATCCACGTGAGATCCGGTGCGAATCCGGTGCACCAGATCACGTTCGCCACGTCGAGGACCCGTCCGTCCTCCAGTGCCGGTGAGCCGTCGAGGACGCCCGCCGTCCTCGGCACGAGTTCGACCCCCGCGGCGGTGAGGTCCTTCCGCCTGACGCGCGCGAGGGGGATGCCTCTCGATCGGAACATCCGTTGCACCTTCCGGCCGACGGGCGTCCTCACCGTCAGGACGTGCATGGCCACGAACCACATCAGGGGGGTGACCAGCCTGTCCGGCCCAGTACCGGGGCGGACCGGCTCCCGCCCGGTGTCCCTCCCCGACAGCCAGGTCCGATGACGGCGGGACGCCTCCAATGCGATCTCGGCCCCCGAGTTGCCGGCACCCACGACGAGGGCGCCGCCCTCCCGCAGCTGGGACGGATTCCGGTACTCGCTCGAATGCATCTGCACCATCGCCGGATCGAGCTCCGGCGCGAACACCGGGACCCGGGGGTTGTGATATGCGCCCGGGGCCACCACCACGTTGTCGGCCTCGAACCGGCGGTCGGCGGAGGTCACCACGAACCGGTCACCGAATCTGGCGAGCCCGTCCACCCGGACGCCGGTTCGAACGGGAAGATCGAAGCGGGCCGCGTAGGCCGCCAGGTAGTCGGCCACCTCGTCCTTCGTGGGGAACGAGGACGCCGGCGCGGGGAACGGCATGCCCGGCAGCCCATCGAGGCGAGCCGGGGTGAACACTCGGAGCGAGTCCCAGCGCTTACGCCAGGAGTCGCCGATCCGCTCGTTCGCGTCCAGGATCACGAAGGGTCGACCTTGCCTCATCAGGTGGTAGCCGACGGCCAGGCCGGACTGGCCCCCACCGATGACGATGGTCTCGATTGGCTCTGGGGTCCCGCTCACCTCGCCCACCTGACCAGTCATAATTTCCCTCCGCCGCTTCCGAGCGCGGTGCGCAGCGCTTCCAGGAATGCTGCCGGGTGCTCGACGGCGGGATCATCGCGGGCGTTCTCGATCACGTGCAGCGGCCAGCCGTAGCGGACACTGGCTGCCTCGGCGACGCTCAGCCGCATCCCCACGTCATATCGGCCCCAGATCAAGGACGTCGGAACGGCGATGCGGTCCAGATCCTCCGACGGGATGGTCGACGCGAGCACCCTGAAGAGGCTGCGCATGGCCGCTTTGACGCTCGGCGTGCGGAAACGGTCCAGGGCGTAGGCCGCCATCCACTCATAGCGCTCGCCCATCGCGGCGCGCACGCCATCCAAATCTACGAAGCAGTAGTTCCGGAAGCTGCGCTGCAGCCCACGCTCGCTCGGTCGTAACAGGATCCCGATGAAGGAGAGTGCCATCCCGGGCGGGGGTCGAAAGCGATCCAGCCCATAGGTGTCCACCAGGACGAGTCGATCGACACGGTCGCCGTGGTCGATCGTGAAGCGAGCGGCGAGGGCGCCGCCTGCGCCCTTGCCCACCAGCACCGGCGGGATCCCACACGTCTGGTCGATGAGTTCACCAAGCCACGCCATGGCGGCGTCGGCATCGAGAGGACCGTCGGGCATCTCCGACGCTCCGAGACCAGGCAGATCAGGGGCGATGACGTGGTGGGTCGTGACCAGGTCCGGGATCACCCGCATCCACACGGCTGCGAACTCCCCTGCCAGCAAGACCATCGGTCGGCCATCACCGCCTTCCAGCACGGCCGTGGAGACTCCAGCCGATTGCAGCCGTCGCTCGGTGACCGGCAGACCGGACAGCAGCCGCGCCCGGGCATCTTCACCGGCCGAACGTTGAGTCGAGGCTTGGGCTCTGTGCAACGTTGCCATGCACGCACGGTACGAGCAGCCGAGGGGGCCCGCATCGAGCGAACTACCCAAACGTCGCCTCATCGCGGCTGGGTGGTTTCACCCAGCTAGGTCAGACAAGCCGGTGCTCGTACGCGTACGCGGTAGCCGCAGCCCGCGACGACACGCCCAGCTTGGGGAAGATGTTGCTGACGTGCCGATCCACGGTCCGCTCACTGAGGACCAGGTCGGCAGCGATGGCCTTGTTGGTCCGGCCAGCGGCGACCAGCCGCAGAACCTGCAACTCACGCGGCGTCAGCCCATGGGGTTCACCGGACGTCGCCCGCCGAACCAGCGAATCCACCCGCGCCAGCTCCGGCGCGGCGCCCAACTGCTCGAAGACCACGCGGGCCGCGTCGAGCTCCATCCCCGCGGTGTCCTCGTCCCCGAGCGCCCGACAGGCCAGGGCGACCAGGACCCGAACCCGAGCAGCCTCGTACGGCGCGTCGAGCTCCCGCCACGCCGTCCACGCCCGGCGCAGCGTTTCACAAGCGGCTCGGGCATCCCCCTCGGCGAAGAGAACCGCGCCGGTGGCCCTGGCCGCCACCGCCTTCAGCAGCGGCGCGTCGAGGTCGGCGGCGATGTGCGACAGCTCGTCGGCGGCGCCGCGGGCCGCAGCAACGTCATCGACGGCGAGCCCGATTTCGACGTAGGCGGCCAGCACCCTGGACCGGGCGATTCGGTCCTGCGCCTCGCAGACGACCCGGCGAATCGCCGCCGCGGCGGCCGCCACGTCGCCCTGGGCCAGCCGCAGTTCGGCCAGGCCGGGCTGCGGGCTGTATCCCCATTGGTTGGCCTGGCGGTAGGCCTCCTCAGCCTCGGCGAACTCCCCCCGCAGCCGGTGCAGCTCACCCTGCTGGTAGAGAGACCATCCCGACCGCAGGGTGTCCGGAGAGCCGCTCGCGCGCCCACTGCGCCTCCTCCATAGCGTCAGGCCAGTCACCGTGCAGCCGCATGATCTCCGCCCGATACACGAGGCACTGCCCCCGAAACGGGACCATGTCGGGCTGCGACTCGCACCAGCGCGTCAGCGCCGCCGTCCACTCCCGCGCCCGCCGCAGATCGAAGATCTCCTGGCAGGCCTCGATCGCGGCGCAGTACACGCCGCCGGCCACGAAGGGAGACACCTCGCCGGCGGTGACGGCAACCATGGCCTCGTCGAGCAACATCAGGCCGGCCGCCGTCTGCCCCAACCGGATCAACGCCCAGCCCTGACCGTTCCGGGCCATGGCCACCAGGTCCGGATCGTCGAAGCGGGCGCCGATCTCGGCGGCCTGACCGAAGGTGGCGCGCGCCGCCGTGGGGTCCTCGTCGAAGCACTGAATCGCGGCCGGCACAAGCAGCCACCCACGCTCGACGCAGTCGAGGTCGCCCTCCTCGATAATGCGCCCGGCCCGGGCGAGCCAGCCCCCGCCCTGGGCCATCTCGCCCATCAACAGAAGCTCCGTACCCAGCCGCAGGGCGCACCGGGCGGCGCCGACAGGATCTCCCAGACGCACGCACTCATGGTGGGCGCGGGCCCAGATGTCGATGCTGTCGTCGTCCCTCCCGACCAGGTACGCGGCCATCGCCAGCCGCTCCAGATCATCGAGCTCCAGCGGCACCTCCCTGTCCGCCGCCGACAATTGGGCGTACGCATCCCCCCACGCCTGGCGCCCGAAGGCCGCCCGCCCACGACCGAGCGCATGCTCTCCTTCGGCCATGGCCATCGGCTCTCCCACCCAGAAGGCCGTCACCGCGGATCCGCATTCATGCCCGGACAACCGCCAGCAGGCTACCCGTTTCACTCCGGCGCTGACCACGAGCGCGGGCAGCCGCGACCTGGTCGGGCTGTGGACCTGGCCCGGCCGAGCCAGTCGACCGCCGACAGAGCGCCGTCAATGAGTGACGGCGGCGGTGACCTGGCCGGCGCGGGTCAGCATCCGCCGGACCGGGGCGATCTTTATGGCGAACAGCACATGTTCGGGTATCCCTGCCGCCGCGCACCGGGCCATCGTCGCTCCAGCACCGCGGCAGGTAGATCTCCCGGTCGATCAGCGTGTACCGTGCCGGGAGGCGTACGCAAACACCTCCAGCCGCGCGTTCTCGATCGCCGGCGGGACCGGTGTACTGCCTTTGCACACCCCCGTCGGCGTCCTGAAGTTGGGCCGCCATGGTGTCGTTTCCGGGCTGAACTACTAGTTGAACAAACAGCCTTTCGCCTAGTACCATTGAGCTAATGGCACTTTCTCGGCCAATGCCAAGAACTGTTCAACCAAAAACGCACAAGACGCGACAGGACTCGCCGGCTGGGGAGTGCCTGTAGCAGGACATTGTCGCTTCAACTGCTATCGAGGTCGCCGGATGGGCGCAACCATCTGGTTCGGATCCCGTTGGGGGCACCACGCTTGACCTGCACGTTCTCTGACGTCTCCAGCGTCCGTGCCAGCTCGTGGGATGGATCGTGGGATGAACGCCGCTACGGTGCAACAGCTCCCCGCAGCCGCCGACGCCGCGGGTACGTCGAGCAGCTCTTCAGCTCCTCCGACCGCTCCGGTGTCTCGCTCATCGCTCGTGACCGTAGCCAGCACTGCTCCGCGAGACTAGAGCGTGTCTCCTATGGTGGGGCCAGGTGAGGATGGAGGCGAGGACGACGGCTCCGCGGTAGGTGGCGGCGTGCTTGTCGTAGCGGGTGGCGATGCCGCGCCACTGCTTGAGCCGGTTGAAGGCGCGTTCGATGACGTTGCGGCCGCGTAGGCAGCCGGGTCGAATTTGACGGGGCGTCCACCAGCGGATCCTCGGCGACGGCGGTGGCCGATCTGGTCGGCGGGTTCGGGGATGACCGCGGTGATCCGCCGGCTGCGTAGGTGAGCGCGGATCGCCTTGGACGAGTACGCCTTGTCCGCCGCCAGCGAGTCCGGTCGGGTTCGAGGACGTCGGCGAGGCGTGGTCGTCGGTTCGTCACGCAGCCGTAGCGGTTCCTTGTCATTCGCCGTGCCCCCTGTGCGCCTGCCGCCGGCAGAGAAGACCTCGACGCGGACGCACCGTGCTGATGAACCGGCTGATCGTGGAGTCCACGCTGACGTTCCAGTCCAACTGCCCGGCAGCGTCCGCCTCGGTCAACAGCCGAGTAAGGATCCGATCCAGGTCCCGTCCAAGCTGAACCGGCGGTGCCGCTTCCACACCGTCTGCCACGGCCCGAACTCAGCCGGCAGATCCGCCACGCACACCCGGTCCGATACCGGAACACGATCCCCTCGACCACCTGCCGGTGATCACGGAACGGCCGGCCCCGCAGCCCATCCGAGCTGGGCAACAACGGCTCCAACCGGCCCCAGTCCACCTCACTGAGCACCCGCATCCGCGACATCCGGACACGATCGACGATCACCACGCTCCCATTAGGGAGACACACCTAGCCGGCGTAGACGTCGCCCGGGCCGTCACCACCTGTCCCGTCGCCGCAGTCACGCCCTCCGGATCCTGCCGCTCCGGATCCTGCCGCCCGGCCCCTCGGTGGCCAGGGTGGTGGTGGGCGGGCTGTCCGACGGCGCACGCGGAAGTCTCGTGCACACTAGGCGACGCATCGATCCGGGCCCGGCCGCCAACCCGATGCGGAGAGGATGACCTGCGTGCAGAAGATGTCGCTGGAGGCGCTCGCCCACAGACACCTGCAGCAGGCCGCTGCGGCGTCGAGTGGCCGCAGCGCGCACACCGTCTATGGCGGCCACGAGCAGGTGCTGCGCCAGACACTCATCGCGCTGACCGCCGGAACCTCCCTCTCCGAACACGAGAACCCAGGCGAAGCCACCGTTCAGGTCCTCTCCGGCAGAGTGCGCCTCCTCGCCGGCGGCGAGGCCTGGGACGGCCGCGAAGGCGACCTGATCGTCATTCCCCCGTCCCGCCACGCCCTGGACGCCGTCGAAAATGCAGTCGTGTTGCTCACCGTTGCCAAACACGCCTGACGCTGGCGAGGCAGCGCACCTGGGAGGCGACCTCACCGGCACCGCCGTATCGTCGCGGCCCACGGTCCTTCGACTGCGGCGCCCGGACGAGCTAGGTTCGGTGCCGGCGGCGGATCCACATCGTGGTGCCGGCGACCAAGGCCGTCAACCCGACGATGACTGTTCCGACATCACCCAGGACCAAGCCGAAGCCAGCCACCGTCACGGCGAAGCTGAGTCCCAGCAATGCGGCCAGACCGCGCCAACTGTGACCCGGCCGGTGTTGCCGTTCATCGAATCGCTGCACGAAAGCGGGGTCGTCGGTCGGAGCTGCAACTCGACTCAGTCAGTCGTCGTTGCTCGGCGTCGCTGAGCATGGCTGGCCTCCTTCGGCGTGCGCCGAGTCAGCGGTGGTGCAGACCCGGGTGCCGGGCCGGGACGTTGCCGGTGGGCCGGTCCGGGGTGCACTCGTTTGACGCCGATGACGGTGCCGGTCAACAGCCGGGCGATGCGGAACTCGTCGATCGTGGTGTCGCCGGTCAGGGTGACGATCCCGTCGGCTACGGCGACTGTGAAGGGCGAGGG
The DNA here is from genome assembly GCA_963849885.1 of uncultured Actinomycetota bacterium. Classification (GTDB taxonomy): domain Bacteria; phylum Actinomycetota; class Actinomycetes; order Mycobacteriales; family CADCTP01; genus CADCTP01. The sequence continues at coordinate 69,335 of CAWKIV010000012.1, forward strand.
CCCGTTTGCGTAGTCGGTGAGCCGGGCGGTTACTCGGCGGCGATGGCTCCATCGTCGCGCACCAGTGTCGCAAGGAGGTCCCGACGGCTGACCATCCCGACCGGGGCGTCGTCCTTGACGACGGGAACGCTCTTGATGCCCTCCTTCAGCATCAGGGCAGCGATGTCGGCGGCGTCAGCGGAGGAGGAACGCAGATCACGTCACGGGTAATCACTTCGGCGACGCTTCGCGGTTGCGGGGCGGTCCGCTCGGTGAGGCTGGTAGGTGTGCCCGAGCATCGGGCTGAATCTGCCCGCGGATCAGGTCTGCTTCGCTGACGATCCCCACCAGCCGGCCGTTGTCATCGACGACCGGCGCCGCGGTGATGTCGTTGTCGACGAGCATCTTGGCGGCCTGCTTGGTGGTCGCGTCGGTCACGACAGTCACCACCGGTGTGCTCATGAGTTCTATGGCTCGCATTCTGGCCTCCGATCGGGTGTGGCTCCACGGCACCTGCCGCGCCGCCGCTGCGGCAGAGCCACCGGATGGCAACTCCTAGGTGGTGCGGTCCTCGTCGATCGGCCACAGCCCGGGCGCTGTCGACGACGATGTCGTCGGCCCGCGCGCCGAGGCCGGTACTGTCGGAGAGCGATCGACCGACTCGAGAGGCTGGCTGTGTCGACGGAATCTGGCGAGCCGGCGATTCCCGGTACCGGGCCGGCCCAGGATGGGGAGCCACCTGGACCTCGGGAGCGGCCGCGGCTGCGGTTGTCCTCGGCGGTCATGTTCGTCCGCGAGCTCGAGCGGTCGGTGCGCTTCTACCGCGAGCTCCTGGCGCTGGAGGTCGCGGTCCACGACGACACTGCCGCGCTGCTTGTCAGCCCGGACGGGTTCCAGCTGTATCTGCGCAGCATGGGGCCGGGGGCTCACCATCCCTTGGGCAACGTGGGCATCCAGTACCTCATCTGGACCGCCGACGGAGAGGATGACCTCCGCCGGTGTGAGCAGGTGCTCCGAGCATGGTCCGAACACGTCACAAGTCAGACCGTCGACGGATTCACCGTGGTCGAAGGCCGTGGACCGGACGGCGTGCCCGTGTTGGTGGCCTACCCCGGTCCTGAGGACGTACCGCGCCGGCAGATTCTGCGGCGCATCTACCAATGGTGATCGCCGGCAGCAGCCGCGCGAGCGATCCGTCACGGGCCCATCCGGACAGCGGTAGTCCAGGCGAGCGTGCCATGTCAGTGGCGCAGCAGGTCGGCGAGCACGGCCGCCTCGCTCATGTCGGGATGCTTGGTCGCGGTCAACAGGGTCAGCGGACGGTCCTCAGCCAGATCGCGTAGGTGCTCGAGCGCGGTGGCTCGTTCGGGCTGCTCGAGTTCGGCTCGATAGCGGCTGACGAACTCCTCGAACTTCGCCGGGTCGTGGCCATACCACCTGCGCAGCGCCGTCGATGGAGCGACCCGGTTGCACCACTCGGCAAGAGCCGCTCTGGCCTTGGTAAGGCCACGCGGCCAGATCCGGTCGACCAGCACCCGGGTGCCATCATGATCCGCCGGCTCGTCGTAGACCCGGCGAACCCGCACATCGATCCTGCTCATCATGACGTCGGTCTCCTCGGCTCCGTCGCTCCCTCCGGTCGGTCAGCCGGTCGGCCGCGGCCGAAGTGCAGTTGCCGCGGTTCGGCGCTGAACGGGTCGGTCCGGTGGAGCCGTGATCGGCAAGGGCGGAGTCGTCGAAGTCGTAGCGGATCTCGTCCCTCACAGCCACGACTCCCGGCACATCCGCGGTCAGCCGCGCGGCGATGGCGGCGGTGGTGCGGCGGCCGACGGCGCCGCTGAGGGTGACCACACCGGCATCGACGTCGACCTGCACCTGGCGGGTGTCGATCCACAGGGTGCGCCGGAGCACGTGTTCACCACGTCTCCGCGGATCGCGGTGTCGGCGCGCGCATAGAGGCGCAGCAGGTCGGCGCGGGAAACGATGCCCAGCAGCTGGCCGTCGTCGCCGGTGACGAGCAGCCGCTTGACCTTCTTCAGCTGCATCTTCCTCGCGGCCGCGGACAGCGGCTCGTCCGCGCCTATGGTCAGGGCCGGGGCGGTCATCAGTTGCCGGGCGGAGGTGGCGGCCGCCTTGGCTGCCCGGCGACCGCGCCGTGTGCGCCCACCGGCCGGGCGGGTGGCTGCGACCCTGGGCAGCAGATCGGCCTGCGACACGACGCCGACCAGCCGGTCGCCGTCATCGACGATCGGCAGTCCGCTGACGCGGTGGGTGACCAACTTGTCGACGATCTCCCCGACCAGTGCGTCTTCAGAGGCGGTGACCACATCAGGGGTCATCACATCGCTGACTCGCCAATACATTGCCTCACACCTCCATTTGGGCTCGCCGGAATGAACGGGACGGTCCCGTCTTCGATCAAAGCGACGAACCAACCCAACTCAGCATGCCTGTGCGGACTGGTTTGGAGTAGGTGCGGCGACGGCGAATATTCACCGGTGCTGCTTGCCGACAACCGGCAAGATGACTCTGCCAGCGTTCTGCGCCTTGCGAGCCGTAGGCGCTCCGCGCCCCTGGGCCGAGGTGTGGGCCACATGTCGGCGCGCTAGCTCGGTTCAGTCGCCATTCGTGCGGCTTTCGTCGCAGCTCAGCCGGGCGTGGGGAGTGGCTCTCGGGGCCAGTTGAGGACCTTGGCGCCGAGCACCGCCGCCTGCAGCGTGAACCGGTGGGCCGGGTCGGCCGGGTCGTAGCCGGTCAACGCCTTGACCCGGTCCAGGCGGTAGGTGACGGTGCGCACCGAGACGTGCAGCCGCTTCGCCGACTCGGTGGCCACCCCGCCGGTGGCGAAGTAGGCGTCCAGGGTGGCGAGCAGCGGCCCGGCGCCGCCGCGCGCCTGGACGAGCGGGCTGAGCACGGCGTGCACCAGGTCGACGATGGCGGGCTGGTCGCGCAGCAGCACCCGGTAGATGAGCAGGTCGTGGGCGTTGACGACCGGGGTGTCCACGTGCAGCCGCCCGGCCATGGTGAGCGCCTCGCGGGCCTCCTCGTAGGAGCGGGCGATGCCGTACAGGCCCGGGTGCGCCCGGCCGACGGCGACCCGCCAGGGCCGCCCGCGCCGCAGCCGGCTGAGCTCGCGGTGCATGAGCCGGCCGAGTTCGTTGCCGGCTCCGGCAGCGGGTGAGAGGTCGTCGGCCGCGGCCGGGTCGGCCGGTGCCAGCACGACGAGCAGGCCGTCCTTGGTCGCGACCAGGACGTCGCGGTCGCCGAGCCGGTCGAAGATGACCGCCTCCAGCGCGCTGATCGCCGCGTCGGGTCGGGCAGCCGCCGGCTCGGCGCGGCCAGCGCGACCTGATGGACCCGGGCCAGGTCGAGCCCGAACGGCTCGGCGCGCTCCACCAGGGCGCCGAGGTCGGAGTCGCCGCGCAGCAGGTCGTCGATCAGTTCCCGGCGCAGGGTCTCCTCCCGGCGGACCAGGTCGCGGCGGGCGACCGCGTATCCCTCGGCGAGCGTCGCGACGGCGTCGTCGACGACCTGCAGGACGGCCGTCGCGGCGGCGCGCACCGCCTCCCGGTCGCGGGAGCGCACCACCATCGGCAGGTCCTGCCACAGCCGGCGCGCCGCCGACAGGTACAGCTGCACCACCCGGCCGGCGGAGATGCCCTGCTCGGCGGCCTGCCGGCCGAGCAGCCCCACCGCGTCCAGCTCGGCGCGCTTGGGCCGGCGTCCGTTCACGGCCGCGTCGGCCAGCAGCGGCAGATAGTCGCCGAGCAGCTCCACCGGGACCCCGCCGGCGTCCCGGCTGGCGCCCTCGGCGACGTCGACCAGCCACGCGTCGTCCGCTCCGGTCGTCGACGGCCGGCGCCCGCCGCCGCCGACTGCTGTCGGTCACACCCACCACCTCCGGGAGCCGGTCAGGCCAGAACGCACGTGCCTGCCTGCCGAGAACCATCGGACCCGTCATGGCTTGGCAGTCCATGGCCGCGTCGGCACTCGTTGCCGAACGCCGGCAGTCTAGCCCCGTTCATGTCGGTGCGCTGCACACCTGCCGGATCGCCATGGCGGGGTCACGATGGAGGTGAGCCCGAGGGAATGCGAACCGGGCACGACCCCAGCTGCCGAACTCAGAGAGCGCCGGTACCGCGGTTGATTACCGGTCCGGAAGGACCAGTCTGCCGAGACCGTAGGAAAGGAGATAACCCATGCGTTCCTGGAAGCGGCTGCTCGCGCTGGCGTCGACTGTCGGGGCGGTCCTGGCCGCGGCCGTCGCGCTGGTGCTCGCCCGGATCTTCACCAGCCAGGACATCATCGATGTGGCCGCGGTGGCGGTCGTCGTCGCGGCGTTGATCGGTCTGTACGGCCTACGCCGCCACGCCCGGGAAGTCCTCGTCTACGACCGCGATGCCGCCACGTCGATGCTCATTCCTACCGGCCGCAATCCCGGCTCCCGACCCTCTATGGGACCCGTGCCGCCCCCCCCAACGGGCGGGCATCGCCCCCCTATGTCGCGTGAGCGATTCTGAACCGGGCTTCTGGGATTCTCCTTGCCTCTTCTTAGTGTCCGCCCTGGACTGGGTGCGCGCCTCTCCGTCCCCCCTGCGCCCCCCGGCTCTCGCGGCACGGGGGCTGGTCGACCCCGACGCCCCCGACGTGGCGACCGTGCTTCGGCGAACCACCCGACGCGGCTGGGGGTGACCGTCGTCCCGGTGGTCGCCAAGCCGGCCTGGTGTAGGTCGCCACCTGCTCGCGGGGAGCAACCGCTGGCGCCGTGGCTGACGATGCCGCTCAGCGACGCCGCAGGTGCACGCCGTCCTCGCCGTCCGCGGCAGGAACCCGCCGCGGAAGGTGCTTCAAGGCAGTGCGGCGCGACGTACCGCGCCTCCTGCTCCTGCGCTCCGCGGGTCGCCAAGCCCTGCGTAAGTCCTGGGCCCGCGGGTCGGCACCATTCGCCGCGCTCGGTGGCATCCAGTCGATGCGGGCCCTCTGCCAGAACGCGACCACCTTCCTGGGTTGCTCGTCGCCGGCATCGACGGAAGCTAGGACAACACGCCACCCCCCCCCCCCCCCCTCCCCCTCGGGACCTGATGTCGGAGCTGCTTCGCGAGCATGACCGCTGGTCGAACCGCCGCGGCACCCCAACGAGCCCATCGCCGCCAGCACATCACGCTGGAACGACCGGGCTCACCTGCAGTCCGCCGACCGCGGTGCTCACCGCGGCCAGACAGGCCCCTGACGGTCCGTGATCCTGATCTTGCTGACCGAAGCACCCGAACGGGCGCGCCAGCGTCGATGCGGGCCGCGGACCCGGCTCGGGGATCCACCCCCGGAGGAAGAGCAACTCGACCTCGCCGCGGTAGCGACGCTCGACGGTACGCTGGGTGCCCGGCACGCCGTGTACGCCGTTGCCCGCCGCCCGCAAGCCAGGCGGGTACCCGGACACTCCTACATACACTGCCAATTCCTCACCCCTCCTGGTCGACCTTGCGCTACCGAGCCGCTCTGCCGCGAGCGTCGGCGCGACCACGTCTACCGCCGTGCGGCGCCACTCGGTTCGCGGCGTGAACACCCGTCCGTTGAGGCGACGCCGTCGAGCGCAGCCGCGACGTCCATGCCCGCTCCGTTGCCGGCCGGCAAGGTCGCGCGGTGCTCCTCGACCCGGAACCCTGGAGGTGGGGGCCTTGCCGCTGGCGTCGCGAACCGGAACGTGCCTGCCACTTCGCTCCGCGGATCGTCAGGGCTCCCTCCCCCCCTCCCCCTCCCCCCCCTGAAGCGCAGGCGTTATCGCAAGTCCCGAAGCCACCGCAACTCGCCGTGCCAGGCCTGAGCCGCGGCATTGTCGAGCGGCGGCGGCACCGGCACAGTCGACGTCGGATGCGGTGCGCGTACCCGGCGCCGATGTACACGATCGCCCGGTCAAGAGCACGGTCAAGATCGGCGTCAGACTCTCGAATGACCGAGCTCGTATCGCGGTCCTCGAGCGCGCGGGTAAGGCTGATCCTGTCTCGATGCAGTTGCCTGCTCAGGTCCTGATATTCGGCTGCGCCCTGGCGGCCGGTGATGGGCGTGCGCAGGTCTTCCTTGGTCATGATGCTCCTCAGCGACACAGCGGATGTTGCCGGTATTCGGCCGGCCCAGGCCTCGACCGGCACAGGACTGGCCCGCAGAGTCGTTCCTCTTCGGCGGTGTAGCCGCCCGGCATCCGACGTACGGCCGTGCGGCCCTTGTCTCAGGTCCAACTTGGCAGGAAGGCAACCAAATTCCAACGCCCGTTGCCGGACATCCTCTGCACTAGCCGTTGCCGGTGGTCGGCAAGCTCCGATGAGCGACCGCCGCCGCGCCGTTCCTGTCACGGCTCTTGATCGCTCCGGGGAGGCGGCGACGACCGCGTTTCGCCGGACCGTCGGAAGAACCAGCTCTCGCTGCCGGCAGTCGGCAACATCCGCGCGGTAGTTGGCCGGAGGCGGCCCATCCGTCCGTTCCGGCCGGCTCACGCTGGGGTCCGACCGTGCGGCGACCGCGCAAAGCTGCGGGCTCGATTGGCCAATCCACTGAAGGTCTTCTGCGCCCACTTGCGCGCTTCATCGAAAGGACTCGTCACGTGACCAGCACCGTGCACGATCCGGTCGAGCTGTTCCGCGACATCTTGGAGGAGCAGTTCGAGCGGCACACCGGCCAGCTCGGCGAGCTCATCCTGTGCGCGCAGCAGCCCGACCGCGGCGGGTACGACGAGGAGACCCTCATCGCCCTGACCGTCTCCTCCCGCCAGCGCTGGCGACACCGCGGCGGCGCTACGACGCATGGCCGAAGGCACCTACGGAACCTGCAAACGCTGCGCCGTCAGCATTCCCCTCGAACGGCTGCAGACCGTGCCGCAGGCGCCGTTCTGCGTGCCCTGTCAGCGCACCCGATCGGCTGAACGATCAGCCGCATCTCTGTGTGCCACGGCGCGCGTGAACGAGGCAGGCGTACCGGGATGCGCACGCCAGCAGAAGAGAGAGAAACCATGACCACCAGCCCGACCGCCGCGATCGTCGTGGGCGTCGACGGCTCGGCGCAGAGCATGTACGCCGTCGACTGGGCAACCGCGAGGCCGTCGCGCGCCGATGCCCGTTGCATATCCTGCACACGTTCCTGTGGCCGCTGCTGAACGTACCGCTCGGACCACCGGCCGGGGGTCCACCGGACGCCGGGCTGGCGAACGCCGCCAAGGACACCCTCGTCGCCGCCACCGACCGCGCTCGCCAGGCCGCGCCCGCCCTGGAGATCAGCACCGACCTGCCGGTGTGCGCCCCGGCCGCCGCGCTGATCGAGGCCTCCCACGACGCCGGCCTGGTGGTCGTCGGTCACCGCGGCCTCGGCGGGTTCACCGGGCTGCTCGTCGGCTCCGTCGGAGTCCAGACCGCCGCCCACGCTTCCTGTCCTGTCGTCATCGTCCGCGGCAGCGACGCCGGCGAACCCGACCCGGCCGCCGGTCACGTCCTGGTCG
>CAWKIV010000013.1:0-507448 GCA_963849885.1 uncultured Actinomycetota bacterium
CTCGGGCTTCGACGACCAGCAGGTCGGCTTCGGCTCGCGAATGCCGGGTGGCCATGATCCCGGGCGCGCGGTTGATGTACATCGCCATCGTGGCCAGGTCCCGCGCCGCGCCGGACTCGGTCGCCGACCGATACCGCGGCGTCGGCCGCCATCCGGAACAGCCGAAGCGCGTCGTCGCCGACGAAGCGGCTGGCGGCCGAGCCGGCGGCGAGCCTCAGCCAGGCCACCCGCTCGCTCACCGCCTCGGCAAGATCGGCGGCCTGCTGGTACCGTCGCTGGGCCCGCGCCGGCCGGCCGCGGACGAACAGCAGACCGGCAAGCTCGCCGGCCAGCTCCGCCGCCGGCCCCCGCCGGCTCTGGTCGCCGGCGCACCAGGTGAGGGCGGCGGCGACGTCGTCGGCGACCCGGTCGAACCGGTCGCACCAGGCCTCGTCGATCTCGGCTGTCTCCGTCCGGCGGAGCGCGGCGACGGCCAGCCGGCACCACCGCTCGTGTTCGGCCCGGATCCGGTCCAGCTCACCTGCCTGGCCCAGCCGCTCGACGCCGTACTGACGGATCGTCTCCAGTGCTCGGTAGCTGGTCGGCTCGCCGCGATCGACGACGAGCAGGCTGTGCTCGGCGAGGCGGGCCAACGCGTCGGCGATCTCCGCACGCTCGCGGCCGGCCCCTGCGACGGCGCGGGCCGCGTCGACGTCGAACCACGACGCGAACACGGCGACGCGGCGCAGCAGCGCGCGATCAGCGGACGAGAGCAGGTCGTAGCTCCAGCCGATGGCCTCGCGCAACGAACTGTGCCGGTCGGCTCGGCCGGTGCCGACGGTGAGGAACCGCAGCCGCTGGTCGAGGCCGGACTCCAGCCCGTCGAGGCCGAGCGCGGGGAACCGGGCCGCGGCCAGCTCGATGGCCAGTGCCATGCCGTCCAGCGCCCGACACAGCGCGGCCACCCGCCCGGCGTCCGGCGGCGCGGCGTCGCCGGTCGCGGCCGCGACCCGAGCGGCGAACAGGTCGACAGCATCGCCGCCGCCGCCGACGACCGACAGTCCCGGTACGACGTACACCCGCTCGTACGGGAGCAGGAGCCGGGTCCGGCTGGTTGCCAGCACGGTGACCGCGGGGCAGCCCGCGATGATCCGCCCCACGCAGGACCGGACGCCGTCGAGCACGTGTTCGCAGTTGTCCAGGACGAGCACTGCGTCGCTCTCGGCGAGCGAGGCGACCAGCGCGAGGTCGACGGACGTGGTCCGCTGCTCGGGGACGCCGACCGCCTCGGCGACCGCCGCGGTGACCATCCCCGGGTCCGTCACGCGGACCAGGTCCGCGAACCACACGCCGTCGCGGCGCTCGGAGGCGAGGTCGGCGGCGACGCTCAGGGCGAGCCGGGTCTTGCCGACGCCGCCCGGACCGGTCGCGGTGACCACGCGGTGCTCGGCGAGCGCCACAGCCAGCGCCGTCCGCTCCGCGGCGCGACCGACGAACGGCGTGGCCGGCACGGGCAGCCCGCGCCGGCCGGAGTTGACCAGAAGGCCCGGGATGGCCTCGGCGTGCCGGGCCAAGCTGCGGCGGTCGGGGAGCTGCAGCTTCCGCAGCATCGCCGACACATGGCTCTCCACGGTGCGTTGCGAGATGAACAGCGCGTCGGCGATCTGCGCATTCGTCAGATGCCGGGCGACCAGGGCAAGGACCTCGCCCTCCCGCCCCGTCAACCGGGTGCCCTGGGCCGCACCCACGGTCGTCACGCCGATCAGTGTCGCTCCCGCCGCGCCGATCCGGGTAGCCGCGATCGGACCGCCGCATCGTCCGTGCTGAGCACCGACATCCCAGATCCCTGCAGGGCACGGATGTCTGGAGCAATGCCATCGCGGTGCGCGGGGAGGGCGGGTTGCTCCTGGTCGATCCCGGCATCGACGGTTCCGATCTGAACCAGCTCGCCGATGACCTTGACCGGCTCGGCCTTCCGGTGGTCGCCGGGTTCTCCACCCATCCCCACTGGGACCACCTGCTCTGGCATCCCCGGTTCGGCGACGCGCCGCGCTACGTGGACCCGCGCAGCCCCGATCAGGTGGGCGCCTACGAGACGGCACTCGACCGGCTGGGTGAGGCCGCCCGGCACGTTGATATCCTGGTTCCTAGCCACGGGGCCGTTGCCGAGGGTCCCGAGGTGGCGGCCCGCCTGGCCGCCGATCATGCCTACATCGACGCGCTGCGGCGAGGAGAGGAACCGGTCGACGCGCGTCTGGGTCAAGACTGGCTCTCCGGCGCCCACCAGTCGAACCTGGAGCAGTCCCGACACTCATCCGCATGAACTTCGGCGTCATCGCGTCATCGTCGCCACCCGGTGAGCCTCCGATCGGCGGCGACGAAGACACCCTCTACTGACGACCCCTCATCGGCATGCGCAAGATCCAATACAACGCACTCTTCTCGGCAAAGCTCGGGCGATGGGCTGTACTGGTCCTGGCTGGCGGTGGCCCCTGGAGGTGCCGAAGGCCGGGTAGGGCGGCGAGGATGCAGTTGGGGTGACGGTCGAGCGGGTTGCGGGCCCGGTCGTAGCGCGTCGTCGTTCGGGGCTGGCTTGAGGGCCCAGCTGGATCCCGTTACGTACAGTAAAGTCCGCGCCCAGTTCGGTGATGTCGCTGCGCCAGTCGGGTGACCTGGGCAGTCTGACTCGATGAGCGGGCCACGGGGGCTCGACCGCAGTGACGGAGGAATCGATGATCAAACGTCTGGTGCTAGCGGCGGCGGCGAGTCTGGCGGCGGTCGTGGCAGGCGGGACGGCGTCAGCGCAGGCGGCGCAGGTCGACTACGCCGATCCGCAGGTGGCCTGGGTGCACAACGTCAAGGCCACTGCCGATTCGGCGACGCTCATCGCCAAGTACCGCTGCTGGGGCGGAAACGATGGCACGCACCTGTGGGTGTCACTCAAGCAGGGCGGCGGCATCAGCGGGCCGGCCGACGAGCTCGCCGCGCAGGAGGGCACCAGCGGCATCGCTGCCTCCTGGTACGACAGTCACCCCGAGGGCGTGGTCTGCAACGGCACGTGGCAGATCCAGGAGTTCACCGTGTACCGGGAGATGGGTATCCCCGGCTACCACCCCGAGGCGTGGGAGTCGCTAGTCGCCGGGCCGGCGTTCCTGCAGTTCTGCCTGTTCGACAGCACCGCGACTGAGGACCTCAGTCGCGGCTTCGGCTACCTCTACAGCTACGTGCCGGTGAAGACCCGATAGGACCCCTCGGTCCTCGCCCTCGCCGGCGTCGAGGGCGAGGACCGCCCGGCCGCTGACGGAAGGTCAGTCAGCCTCCACCGCCATACAAGGCGGTGACGGCACGGCCGACCCGGCGCATGCGCTCGGCGGTGAGGTCGGGATGCTCACCGACCTCGTACGCGAACGCCGCCATGCAGTTGGAACCCGCCCAAGCGCTCGCCCGACCCGCGGCATAGATCGGATGTTGCCTTGGGGGGCTCACGGCCGTGGGACGAAGCTAGCGGCTGGCCGCCCGGCCGGGAGGTAGTCGAAGCTGGATGGCCCTGCTCGCCCCGCTGACCGACTGGTGTGGGGATAATGCCAGTTCCCCGCCGTCGGCGAGTGCTCGAGCCTGCGCCCGCCGGTAGCGTCAGTTGTGTGAACGGCCCGGCGCTGGTGCTGCTTCGGGTGGTGACGGCGGTGGTGGTGGCGTTGGTGGCGTTGCTGGTGCTGGCCTGGGCGCTGCAACGCCGGCTGATTTACCTGCCTGCTTCGGGGCCGGCGCCGGCGCTGGACGCGCTGCTGCCCGGCGGCGAGGAGGTGTCCTTCGACACCGAGGACGGGCTGCGGCTGCGGGGCTGGTTCGTCCCGGGTGGCGCCGGCGCCGCCGGCCCGACGGTGCTGGTGTTCAACGGCAACGCCGGAAACCGCGCGGGCCGCGCGCCGCTGGCCGGTGCACTCGCCGGGGTCGGGATGTCGGTGCTGCTGTTCGACTACCGCGGCTACGGCGGCAACCCCGGGCATCCCACTGAGACTGGGCTGGCCGCCGATGCCAGAGCGGCCCGGAGCTACTTGCGTCCCGTCCGGACGTCCGGCCCGGATCGATCGTCTACTTCGGGGAGTCGCTCGGCGCCGCCGTGGCGATCGGGCTGGCGGTGCAGCACCCTCCCGCCGCGCTGGTGCTGCGCTCGCCGTTCACTAGCCTCACGGACGTCGGACAGGTGCACTACCCGTATCTCCCGGTCCGGGCACTGCTCAGAGACCGGTACGACTCTATCGGCCGGATCCACACCGTACGTTGCCCGCTGCTGGTGGTGGCCGGGGGCGCGGACACCATCGTCCCGGCCCGGCAGAGCCGCCGGCTCCACGACGCAGCGGCCGAGCCGAAGCGGTACGTCGAGATCCCCGACACCGGCCACAACGACTGGGAGCTCCTGGCCGGTGACCGGCTCGTCCGCGAAATCATGGCAGTTGCTCGGGCTCCGGGCTAGTCACAGACCTGGCCACGGCGCAGAACCAGGATCCGCTGCCAAGAGTCCGACCAGCGGCATGGTCGCGCGCAGCGCGCACGGCGGCAGAGTCGCGCGTTCCGCGCATGACGGTCAGCCACTGCGTGGAGCGGGCTTCGACGTGGTCGACGGTGCGCCAGGGGCCGTGGCGGCGGATCAGTTCGGTCTTGAACAGTCCGGTGCCGGACCTCGGTGAACGCCTCGAACACCGGCTCTCGTGGGGCGTCGATGACCTGGGAGATGACGATCTGCGGTCGGCCGTCGCGGACTGCGCAGGCGCTCCTCGTCGTGGTGCACTCATCAGCTACTGCTCCTGCCTTGCCTGCTTGAGGTCCTGCACGTGTACGTCCAGCCGGTCGAAGCTCTCGTTCCGGAACCGCTCGAACCCGCCGGTCCACTCGTGGACCGGCCGCAGCCCGCGGGCGTCAAGGCCGTAGCCCGCCACGCCTACCGGCGCTCGGGCGTGGCATTCCTCGCCTCCTGCTCGTTGATCTCACTCACCGCGGGTGTGCCGGCGTGGGTCGCCGCCACGCTGATGCTCACCGCGGTCGTGATCCACGCGACCGGCGAGCTGTGGCACTCCGCCGCCGTCGCCGGCTTCGAGGTCTTCTTCGCCCTCGCCCCGGGCTCGCGGTCCGCTGGCGAGGCTGAGCGGCACGTCCAAGCGGCGGACGGCGGGCCCTCAACGCGGAAGGATGGCCGACATGACATTGCCTGCCCTCCCCGAGGAGTCCTTCCAGCGCATGCTCTGCGTCGTCGCGCACCCTGACGACATGGAGTACGGCACGTCCGCGGCCGTCGCTCGCTGGACCGAGCGCGGCATCGAGGTCGGTTATCTCCTGCTCACCCGCGGCGAGGCCGGCATGCCGAACCCTCCCGAGGAGACCGCACGCCTGCGCGTCGCCGAGCAGCAGGCCGCCTGCGCCGTCGTCGGCGTCAAGCACCTGACCGTCCTCGAACATCCGGACGGGGTGCTCGTCTACGGCCTCGGCCTGCGCCGGGACATCTGCCGGGAGATCCGCCGGTTCAAGCCCGACGTCGTACTCAGCACCGGTCACGAGATCGAGACGCCCTATGGCTTCGACCAGGCCGACCACCGCGCGGCCGGCCTCGCGACGCTCGACGCGGTGCGCGACGCGGGCAACCGGTGGGTCTTCCCGGAGCAGGTCGACGACGAGGACCTCGAACCGCACTCCGTGCGCTGGCTCATCGTCCCCGGGCTCGCCGGCTTCGGCGTGACCCACGGCGTCGAGGTCACCGGTGAGCCGCTGCGCCGCGGCGTCGCCTCGCTCGAGGCGCACGCGGCGTACCTGGCCGCGCTCCCGGGCCACCCCGCCCCCGAGGACATCATCCCGAAGTTCACCGCGATGAGCGGCAAGGCCATGGGCGTCGAGCACGCCGTCCTGTTCCGCGCCCACGACCTGCAGGCACCACCGGAGTTCTTCACCGAAGCCATGCAGGACTGACCCGGGGTCACCCGGTGACGACGCCCGTCCGCCATGCCCACGCGGCGATCTCGACCCTGTTGCCGCAACCAACTGCGCATACGACGGAGCATCAGGCTCGGACACACGAAGATCATCCCGACGCCCGCCGAGATGTCACGCGGTCCCACCGCGGCGCCGATCAGCCTCCCCACGACCGGCCGTCCGCCCGCCGCATGGGTGGGACCGGAGGCGGCGCCGGCCACCCCAGACCGACGTCGCCGTCGTCATCGGCGCCGGGGACCGGCAGCGTGCCCGCCGTCGCCCAGCCGGCGGCCAGCTGGTCCAGCGTCACCCGCAGCCGCCACCAGCAGGACGAGCACCGTGACGAACACACCGGCGTAAGCGTCACCATGACACCCACCGTCGCCGACGCTGCTACGACCAGACCGCCCCGGCCGGGCGCTGGAAAGATGCGACCACCAGACCGCCCTCCCGCATGGGCGCACGCTCCCCCGGCGGGACGAGCCGGGCGACGAACGCTGCGGCATGGTCGCCCGGAGCGCGAACAGCGGCCAGAGTCGCGCGTCCCGCGCACTGCGGCCAACAGCCCGGGTCTATGTGCGGTGTGGGACCGGTTCGTTCCGTCAGTCGTAGTGGGAGTTGTGCGGGGTGATCGCTTCGGCGGTGGCGAGGAAGGACCGAGCGAGCTGATCGGCGCCGAAGGACAGGACGTACAGGCCGGTGGACACGCGCTCGAGGAACCCCCATTCCCAGATCGCCGCGGGATCCATCCCGCTCGTGGCGGCGAGGAGCTGGCAGTACCGGCGCAGCAGCCGGGCCGGGTCGCCTGCGACGAGCAGCTGTTTGGTCCAGTCGCGCAGCGCGACGCCGAGGTCGTAGGTGGGATCACCGAGGAAGCTATCGGGGTCGACGAAGACGAAACCGGTCTCGGCCCCTGGCCGGGGCTGGAGGACCTGCAACGCGTTGGCGGCGGCCGCGTCACCGTGGACGACGACGCACCGATGAGGCTCCAGCGCCCCCGAACGGCGCCGCGCGCAGCCCAGGGCGTAGCGGATGGTGGCCTCAGGACAAGGGCGGCTCAGGTCCTCCCACAGTCGCTGCACCAGCTCGGCCAGGTCGGCCGCCTTGTCCTGCACCGCCTCGCCGTCCGCCGGCGGCACCGTCCAGGCCTGGCGCAGCAAGGCCGACAGGATCGCCAGCTGCCTCTCCGGTGCCAGCCCCGACCGGTCCAGCGACACCCCGAGAGCTTCGAGCAGGACGGCGTCGCGCTCCAGGTCCTGCGCCAGCAACCGCACGTAGCCGCGGCCCTCAGCCACCGCCAGAGTCCGCACCCGGCGAGGGAACCCCAGCTCCGGCACGGCGATCTTCACCACCGCCGCAGCCCCGGCCGCGGTCACGGCCCGCGCGACGAAGGCCGCCGTGCCCCCGCCCAGCTGCTCTCCCACGACCACCGACCAGCCGGCCTCCACCGCGGCGATCGTGTCCGGAAGATCTGCCAGCCACCGCTCACCTGCCGGACCGGCCGCCGCAGCCCGTGCTCGCACGATGCTGGGAACCTGTAGAGAGCGTCGGCTCATACGCCATCCTGCTCCGGCAACGGCTCGCGCATCACCTTCCACTGACAGCTCCCCGCTGCGCCACCGCCCAGCGGTGCGGTACCGGGCGACACACTCTCATCGGCTGCTTGAGCGGGCAGCTCGTGCCGCGTTCGAGCTCGCCTCCGCAGGTTCTCTGAGACGGTCGCCTCCCGGGCCGCTGCTGCCCTGCTCGGCGAGCTGGTCGAGAGGTACGCCGGCGGCGGAGACGGATCATGCGGTTCCCGGCCCCGCTCCCGCCGTTGGAGCGGGACCGTTGCAGTAAGTCTTCCGATGCTCACTTCCGGGTCACACACCCCTTTAGGTCCACGGAACACAGGAGCTAAGACTCCAACCAGGAGGAGCCACGTCGGCCGGCTACGCCGGCTGCTTGAGATTCCGCCCATACCGGGTGAGCCAGAGCCACTGACGGGCTGGCGTCGGCGGCTCAAGTCTCCGACCGTCGAGTTGGCCGTAGTGGTGGTGCGGTCCGGGCCAGCGGTAGTCACCGACAAGCGGTGCGGGCGGAGGCCAGCTTGGCGGTGAACGACCTGCTCGACGACAGCGAGGAGGGCGACCACTGATGCGTTGCTGTCACCCACTGCTGTCAGCGGGCACCGCGGAGACGCCCGACAGCGTCTTTCCGCAGGTCAACAAGGGTGGAGCTGAGGGGACTCGAACCCCTGACCCCCACACTGCCAGTGTGGTGCGCTACCAGCTGCGCCACAGCCCCTTGGTGCCCGGTCATGGTACATGCTGAGGCGGACGCGGCAGCGGGGCGGGAGGGTGGGCGATGTTCGATCCGGCGGCCGAGGCGATGTCCGCGGACGAGCGGGCCGCGCTGCAGGAGCGGCGGCTGCGGGAGCTGGTCGACCGGCTGGTCGCGGTGGACGGGGTGCAGGGGCGGCGGCTGCAGGGCGCCGGCGTGGCCGGCGGCAACGATGTCACTCTGGACGACCTGGCCGCGCTGCCGACCACCCGGAAGCAGGACCTCTGGGACACGTACCCGTTCGGCATGCTGGCGGTCCCCCGCGACGAGGTGGTGGCGGTGCACGGCAGCAGCGGCACCGGCGGGCGGCCGACGCTGGTCGGCTACACCCGGGACGACCTGGCGCTGTGGGGGGCGATGTGCGCCCGGGCGCTGGCCGCCGCCGGCGCGACGAAGGCCTCGATCATCCAGAACGCCTACGGCTACGGGCTGTTCACCGGCGGCATCGGCATCCACCAGGGTGGCATCGCGCTCGGGGCGACCGTGCTGCCGCTGTCGGCCGGGATGACCCAGCGGCAGATCACCATGCTCCAGGACCTCCAGCCGGACATCCTGACCTGCACCCCGTCGTACGCGATCCATCTCGGCGAGGCGCTGCGGGCCGCCGGCGTCGAGGCGACCAGCCTCAAGGCCGGCGTCTTCGGGGCGGAGCCGTGGAGCGAGGCGCTGCGGGCGCAGATCGAGGGGCTGCTCCCGGTCAAGGCGCTGGACATCTACGGGCTGTCCGAGGTGATCGGCCCCGGGGTGGCCTGCGAGTGCGTCGAGGCGCAGGACGGGCTGCACGTCAACGAGGACCACTTCCTGGTGGAGACGCTGGACCCGGTCACCGGCGAGCCGACCCCGGAAGGCACGCCGGGTGACCTGACCTTCACCACGCCGACCAAGCAGGCGCTGCCGCTGCTGCGCTACCGCACCGGCGACCTCGCCTCCCTCCACTCCGGACAGTGCGTGTGTGGACGGACGCTGGTCCGGATGAGCAAGGTGACCGGCCGGGTGGACGAGATGGTCGTGGTCCGCGGCGTCAACGTCTACCCGAGCGAGGTGGAGGCGGTGCTGCTCGCCCACCCGGGGGTGGCGCCGCACTACCTGGTCGTGGTGGACCGGCGGGAGGCCGCGGTCCGGCTGCTGGTGGCGTGCGAAGTGGACGGTCCGGCCGAGGAGACCCGGCAGGCGGTGTCCGGGGCGCTGCAGCAGCGGCTCGGGCTGCGCGCCGAGGTGGTGGTCGTCCCGGCCGGCACGGTGCCGCGGGTGGAGATCGGGAAGGCCCGGCGCCGGGTGGACTGGACCGGCGGCGAGCCGCCGCTGCCCGGCCTGGTCTGAGCAAGCAGGCGCGCGATACCGACCAGGCGCCTATTGACAGTTTTTCCTTCCTATTGAGAGGCTGCGTCGGTGACCGCGCGGGTGGAGCTGCTGGAGGAGCCGGAGCGGGTCCGGACCGCGCTCTCCCCGGCCCGCCGCGAGCTGCTCGACCGGCTCCGCGAGCCGTCCTCGGCGACCCGGCTGGCGGCCGAGCTCGGGGTGAGCCGGCAGCGGGTCAACTACCACCTCCGCGCGCTGGAGGACGCCGGGCTGGTCGAGCTGGTCGAGGAGCGGCAGCGGCGCGGCTTCACCGAGCGGGTGGTGCGGACCCGGCCGGGCGCCTTCCTGGTCGACCCGGCCATCGCCGCGCCGGCCGCGGACCCGGCGCGGGTGCAGGACCGGTTCGCCGCCGAGCACCTGCTCGACACCGCGACCGGGCTGGTCCGGGACGTGGCCCGGATGCAGGCGACCGCGGCCGAGCAGGGCACCCGGCTGCTCACCTTCACCCTGGAGACCGAGGTCGGCTTCGCCCGGCCCGGCGACGTCGAGGCCTTCGTGCTCGACCTCGCCCGCGCGGTCGAGGAGATCGGCCGGCGGCACTCGGGCCAGCCGGGCCGTCCCTACCGAGTCGTCATCGGCGGCCACCCGGCCGCCCGGCAGCAGGAGGATGCATGACCGAGCACCGTGACGTCGCCGTCGAGGTGACCATCGCCGCGCCGATCGAGACGGTCTGGCGGGCGCTGCGCGACCGCGACGACCTGCGCCGCTGGCACGGCTGGGAAGACCCCACCCTCGACGAAGAGATCGAGATCATCTACTTCAACGAGTCCCGGGAGGAAAACCCGGACGGGCCGGACCGCCGGCTGGTCTGCGGCGGCAGCATCTTCGAGCTGGAGAGCCGCGGGCCGTCCACAGTCGTCCGGGTGGTGATGGCCGAGCCGCCGGAGAGCGAGGCCTGGCACGGCTGGTACGAGGACATCCGGCACGGGTGGCACACCTTCGTCCAGCAGCTGCGCTTCTTCGTGGAGCGGCACCGCGGGCAGGACCGGCGCACCGTGCTGCTGTCCGGGGTGCCGCTCGACACGGCGCAGCCGGAGCTGCCCACGCTGCTCGGCCTGGACCAGGTGGGCCCGGCCGGCGAGGCGTACACGGTCAGCCTGCCGACCGGGGAGGAGGTGACCGGGACGGTGTGGTTCCGCTCCGAGCACCAGCTCGCCGTCACCGTGGACTCCTGGCACGACGGGCTGCTCGTGGTCACCGACCGGCGGCGGCCCGCCGGCGCCATCCTGAGCACGTACGGGCTGGACGAGGCGGCCGTCGCCGCGCTGACCGACCGCTGGACCGCGTGGTGGGGAAAGCACTACGAGGCGCCGCCGCAGACCTCGTAGGGTCGGGCGGTGACGACCCACCGCATCCCGGACCTGTGGGACGCCGAGCCCGGCTACCTCAACACCGCCAGCTACGGGCTGCCGCCGCGGCCGGCCTGGGTCGCCCTCCAGGCCGCGCTGGCGGACTGGCGGGCCGGCCGGACCTCCTGGGAGAAATGGGCCGACGCCGGCCACCCGGCCCGGCTCTCCTTCGCCCGGCTGGTCGGCGCGGACCCGGCCGACGTGGCCATCGGCAACCAGGTCGCGCCGCTGGTCGGCCTGGTCGCCGCGGCGCTGCCGGACGGGGCGCGGGTGGTCGCGCCGGACATCGAATTCGCCTCCGTCCTCTTCCCCTTCGCGGCGCACGCGCACCGCGGCGTCGAGGTGGTGACCGTCCCGACCGGACAGTTGGTCGACGCCATCGACGAGCGCACCACGGCGGTGGCCTACAGCACCGTGCAGTCGGCCACCGGCGAGGTGGCCGACCCGGCCGCGATCGCCGCCGCCGCCCGCGCGGTCGGGGCGATCACGGTCGCCGACGCGACCCAGGCGGTCGGCTGGCTGCCGGTGGACGCCCGGCACGCGGACGTCCTGGTCTGCGCGGCGTACAAGTGGCTGATGTGCCCGCGCGGCACCGCCTTCATGGTGGTCACGCCGGAGCTGGCGGACCGGCTGACCCCGCTGGCGGCCGGCTGGACCGCCGGCGAGGATCCGCACGCCTCCTACTACGGGCTGCCGATGCGGCTGGCCGGGGGCGCCCGCCGGTTCGACGTCTTCTCCGGCTGGTTCGACTGGGTCGGCACCGCGGCGACGCTGGCGGTGGTCGAGTCGATCGGGGTCGCCGCCGCGCACGCGCACGACGTCACGCTGGCCAACCGGTTCCGGGCCGGGCTGGGGCTGCCGCCGGGCGACTCGGCGATCGTCTCGGTGGACTGGCCCGACGCGGCCGACCGGCTCGGCGCGGCCGGCATCCGGGCCGCCACCCGGGCCGGCTCGCTGCGGGCGTCCTTCCACCTCTACACGACCGAGTCCGACGTGGACGCCGCGGTGGCGGCGCTGACCGCGTGACCGTCCGGCCGGCGGCTGACGGCGCCGGTCAGGTCGCGCGGTCCACCGCGGCCCGCAGGTTCGCCAGCGTGGCCGGCTGCACCGGCTCGCCGTCCACCAGCACCGTGGGCGTGCTGAGGATCCCGTTGCGGGAGGCCTGGTCGGTGATCCGGGACACGAAGTCCGCGTACGACCGGTCGCGGACGCAGCGTCTCGAACGTCCCCGCCGGCCGGCGCGCCGGCCTGCTGGCCGAGCTGCACCAGCTGGTCGTAGCTCAGCCCGGCGCCGCCCTCCGGCGGCTGGTTGGCGAACAGCAGCTGGTGGTAGCGCTCGAAGATGCCGGCGTCCGCGCCGCAGTAGAGCGCGTTGGCCGCGCGGGACGAGTAGCGGTCGGTCGACGCGCTGTCCAGGAACGAGAGGATGTGGTAGTTGACCTTCACGGTGCCGGCCTCGATCCAGTCGGCGATGGCCGCGCCGGACTCGGCCTCGAACTGCCGGCACGCCGGGCACTGCGGGTCCTCGTACACGTCGATGGCGATCCGGGCGGAGGGCCGCCCGATCGTGATCCCGTCGGCGAGGGTGACCGCCTGCGGGGTCGGACCGTCCCCGGTGGACGCCCGGGCCGCCTGGATGCCGATGCCGACGCCGGTCACCAGCACGAGCAGCACGCCGGCCAGCGCGCCGGTCAGCCGCAGCCGCTGCTCGCCCTGCCGGCGCCGGCGCTCGGCCAGCTCGGCCAGCCGGCGGCGCGCCTCCGCGGTCCGCCGCGGGCCGATCCGGCCGGCGTCCACACCGGACTCGGCCGCGGCCCGGATCGCGTTGTCCACCGCATACCGGCTGCGCGGCCAGCGCGCCAGCGCGAGCGCGACCAGCAGCAGCGCGGCGTCCCGGACGATCTCCCCGGTGTACGCGGTGGACTGGCCGGCCGCGAGGTCGCCGCCGCCGCCGAAGCAGCCGCACTCGATCTGCAGGCCGCGGGCCGCCGCCGAGACCATCCCGGCCAGGAAGACGGCCAGCAGCCCGGCGGACACCGCCGCGCTCACCCGCACGGCCAGCCCGACCAGCAGCAGCGCGGCCAGCGTCAGCTCGAAGTACGGCAGCCCGTAGCCGACGCCCTGGGCCAGCCACTCCGGCAGCAGCCGGTACGCCCGGACGGCGCGCACCGACGCGGCCGGGTCGCCGATCTTCGCCAGCCCGGCCCACAGCCAGACCCCGGCGAGCAGCAGCCGGGCGGCGGTGGCCAGCCACGGCCGCACCGCCGGCGGCACCGCGAGCCGCGCCATCTCACGCTCCCTTCGCGACGATCGGCAGGTCGTGCCGGAGGTCGTCCGGCGCCGCGTCCGCCAGGTACGCCACCCGGGCGTAGTCGTCCGGGCCGTAGAACAGCAGCTCCGCCGAGTGGTTGCGGCCGCCGTCGTCGGCGACCGGGACCCGGGAGGCGGCCTGGGCCGCCTCCACCTCGGCGACCGTCCCGGTCAGCCCGACGAACCGGTCCGGCAGGTCGGCGTCGAAGTTGCGCAGCCAGCGGGCCAGCACCGGGCCGGTGTCCCGGGCCGGGTCGGTGGTGACGACGACCACCTGCACCGACCGGCGCAGCGGCTCGTCCACCCCCCGCAGCGCGGCCGCCACGGTGGCCATCGTGGCCGGGCAGATGTCCGGGCAGTGGGTGAAGCCGAAGAAGAGCAGCGTCGGCCGGCCCCGGGTCCGGGCGGCGAAGTCGAAGCGGGCCCCGGCGGTGTCCGCCAGCGTGAAGGTCGGCCGCGGCTGCGGCGGGTCCAGCTCGGTCCCCCGGTACGTCCCCGCCGGGGTCGGGGCCGTGGAGAACGCGGCGACCGGCGCCGCCGGCTCCGCTCCCCCGCAGCCGGCCAGCCCGGCGGCGAGCACCGCACCGACCAGCAGGGCGACCACTCGGGTCATGAGGTGGCCCCGCCCGGGGCCGGCGCGCCGATCGCGATCACCGGCGCCTCCACCAGCACCTGCCCGGCCCGCGCGAAGCGCAGCAGCAGGCTCACCTTGTCCCCCGGCCGCAGCGTCCCGGTCAGCCCTTCCAGCATGATGTGGCCGCGGCCCGGGGCGAGCGTGACGGTCCCGTTCGCCGGCACCGGGATCGGGCCGGACGGCTGGTGCGCGCCCGGCTCGACCACGCCGGGCAGGCCGTGCAGGGTGGTCTTCTCGGCCGCCCCGCAGTACGCCGACTCCAGCGAGTCGGCCTCGGCCCCGGCGTTGCGGACCGACAGGTAGGCGGCGGCCACCTCCGGGGACGCCGGCTGTCGGATGTAGACATTGCTGACCGTGAGGTCGCCGACCGTGCTGCCGGCCGCGGCGGCCGGGTCCGCGGGCGCCTCGGCGCCCGCCGGCACCGGCCCGCTGGCCTGCTCCCGGGCGCCGGCCACCAGGCCACCGACCCCGAGCGCCATCGCGACGGCGGCGGCGACGAAACCGGCCGGGACGCGACGGCCGCGGCGGGGGCCTCCGTCGTCCCCGGCGCGGATCGGCGTCGGCGTCGGCAGGGTCACGTCGCTCCGGTGGGTGCGGTCTCGCGGGCGGGGCTCACCACGGTAGCCCGGCGTCCTCGGCGGTCAGGTCACCGGGACGTCGACCTGGGCGACGTCCCGGTCGAACTCGGACATCTGCACGCGCAGCACGAGCTCCCAGGTGCCCGGCCGGGGCAGCGCCGCGGCCTGCGCGGTGTAGACGCCGGTGCCGGTGCGGTTGAGGCCGACCGGCAGCGGGCCGATCTGCTCCACCGGCAGCGCCGCGGTCATCGTCACCTCGGTGGCGTCCTTCGGCGTGCCGTCGGGGCCCAGCACGGTCACCCGGATCGAGTTGGAGCCGGCCCGGGCCGGCGACACCGACACCGCGGCCGAGCCGCCGGAGGCCAGCTGCACGGTCGCGTCGAAGGGCTTCGCATACGTCGCCCGGGCCGGCGCGGTCGACACCAGCAGCGCGGTCACCGCCAGCACGGCCGCCGCGATCAGCACCTCCAGGCCCACCGAGGTGCGCATCCGGCTGACCAGCCGGTCCTCTTCGGACTCGGACAGCTCGGCGGTGTCCGAGGTGGACATCGCCTGCACCACGGGGGTGAGGTAGCGGCGGCGGATCGCCAGCCGGCTGAGGTTGCCCAGCGCGACCAGCACCAGGAAGAGGGCGATCTTCAGCAGCAGCAGCCGGCCGTACTCGGTCGTCCAGAGCGCCGCCAGCGGCGCGACCTCCCGCCAGGCCTGGTACGTCCCCGTCAGCACGAGCACCGCGACCGCGCCGAGCGCGATCCGGGAGAACCGGGGCAGCACCTCGGCCAGCTCCGCGGTCCGCCGGCCGGGGAGCAGGCAGGCGAGGAGCACGGTCAGCCCGCCGATCCACACCGCCCCGGCGGCGAGGTGGGTGGTGTCCGACAGCAGCGCCAGCGTCGGCTGGCTGCCGGCCGCCGCGTGCCCGACCCCGCCGTACGTGGCCAGCACGCCCAGGCCGGCGATCGCGGCCAGGTCCTCGTCCCGGGCCCGGCTCTTCTCCGGCAGCTCCTCCTGGTCGCGCAGCAGCCGGACGGTGAGCACGGCGAGCACGCCGAGCAGGATCAGCCGGGCGCACAGCATCCGCCCGTACGTGGTCGACAGCGTCGCCGACAGCAGCGACGGGTCGAGAGCGTCGGCCAGGCCGGTGCCGGCCGCGTACGGCCCCTCCAGCAGCAGGCCGAGGATCGCGCCGGCCGCGGCCGCACCCCACCCGGTCCACACCAGCTTGCGGGCCCGCGGGTCGGTCCGGCCGGCCGGCCAGCAGAGCACCAGGAAGGCCAGCCCGCCGAAGAGCACGACGCCGACGAAGGCGATCCAGCGGGCGACGGTGAAGACCGCGTCGACCACCGGGTCGGTGGTGCCGCCGATCACCGCGCCGGACGCGGCGACCAGCGGGCCGTCCCCGACCACGAACGACAGCGCGCCGCCGATCGGGTGCGAGTCGGCCGAGACCACCCGGTAGCTGACGATGTAGCTGCCGTCGCCGAGCCCGGACTGCAGCGGCACCGAGATGGTCGGGCCGGTCGAGGTCAGCTCGCCGCTGACCTGCTTGCCGTCGCCGTCGACCACCTTGAGGAAGCCGGAGCGGACCGACACGTCCTCGGTGAAGGTGACCGACACCCGGCCCGGCGCCGCCTCCAGCCGCGACCCGTCGACCGGGTCGGAGCTGGCCACGGTGGCGTGCGCGAGCGCCGGCGCGGCCGCGGCGACGGCCAGCACGGCCCAGCCGGCGAGCAGGGCGAGCAGCGCCGCGGTCCGGCGGCGCACGGTCAGGGACGGGCTCACGCCGCCGATCCTGCCCGCACCGGGGGTGGTTCCGCTCGTCCGACCGCAATCCCGCCCCCGACCGGCCCGGCCGGCACCACCCCGGCCGGCACGACCGGCACCCCGGCCGGCACGCCCGGCACCCCGGCCGCCCGGCACCCCGGCCGCCGCACCTCCGGCCGGCACGGCCAGGACCGGCGCGGACGGCACCGGGACCGGGCCGAGGAGGCGGGCGCGGGGCGGGGCGTCCGGGCCGTCCGCCGGGTCCGGACCGGCCGGGCGCAGCAGCGGCCGGTCGCCGGCCGGCGGCGCCGCCGGCTGCGTGCGGCCGACCACCACCAGCAGCGCGAGCCCGGTCGCCACCAGCAGGTGCGCGGCCAGCCGGCTGGCGCCCAGCTGCCCGGCCACCGCGTCGGCGACCGCCGACACCGCCAGCACCGCGACGAAGGCGCCGACCGGCGCCACCAGCGCGTCCGCGGTCCGGGGCCGGCTCGCGGCGGTGAGGAACGCCACCGCGAGGGCCAGGTTCCAGGCGCCGACCTCGGTGGCGAGGTGCCCGGTCGCCATCGCGTCCCGCCCGGTCAGCGCGCCGGACCAGGCCAGCAGCGCCTGCACGAAGGCCACCCCGACCAGCGCGGCCCGGGCCGCGCCCGGCAGCCGGCGACGCACCGGCGACGCCTCCCGCGCCGGCGGCAGCGCGGCCAGCACCGCGGGCGCGAGATCGGGCACCGCCTCGGCCGGCGCCAGCCGGGCCAACCGGGTCACCCGGGCGGCCGCCGCGTACCAGTCCCGGCAGCCGGCGCACCGGTCCAGGTGCCCGGCCAGCTCGGCGGCGTCGACGCCGGCCGGCTCCCCGTCGAGGTCGGCGGAGAGCGCTTCGCGATACTGGTCACAGCCCACGTCCATCCAGGTCGGTAAACGGAGGCGAACGGTTCCCGTGCACCCGCACGACGCGCCGGTCCCGGCCGACCCCGTCACCGCGGCCGCGCTGGCGGCCCGGGCCGGCGACCCGGCCGCGGCCGCCCGCTTCGTCCGGCTCACCCAGGTCGACGTGTGGCGGCTGTGCGCCCACCTCGGCGACCCGGGCGAGACCCAGGACCTGGCCCAGGAGGCGTACCTGCGGGCCTTCCGGGCGCTCCCGGCGTACGCGGCCCGCGCCGGCGCCCGCACCTGGCTGCTCTCGATCGCCCGGCGGACCTGCGCGGACGCGGTCCGGGAGCGCCGCCGGCGGCCCCGGCTGGACCTCACCGCGGACGTGCCGGACACGCCGGGCGCGGGCGCCGACCTCGGCGAGGGGGTGGCGCTGCGGCAGGCGGTGGCCGCGCTGCACCCGGACCGGCGGGACGCCTTCGTGCTCACCCAGCTGGTCGGGCTGAGCTACCCGGAGGCGGCGGAGGTCTGTGGCTGCCCGGTCGGCACCATCCGGTCCCGGGTGGCCCGGGCCCGGGCCGACCTGGTCGAGGGCCTCGGCGGGCACCGGCACACCGGGACCGGCGCCGGCTGAACCGGTCGGGCCGCCCGCCCGTGGTATGCCTGCGAGGGGAATCGCCGGCGGAGGTGGGCGGGTGCTGGACAACATCTACGGGGTCCCGACGCATGCACTGGTCGTGCACGCGGTCGTCGTGCTGCTGCCGATGGCCGCGCTGACCGGCCTCGCGGTCGCCGTCGTGCCCGCCCTCCGCCGGCGGTATGGCGTGGTGGTGCTGCTGCTCACGATCGCCGCGGTCGGGGCGGTGCCGGTCGCCGAGCGGACCGGCAGCCGGCTGTTCGACCGGCAGTCCGCCCGGTTCGGCCCGGACGAGGTGGCCGAGGCCGCCCTGATGGAGCGGCACGCCGACCTCGCCCACAAGCTGCTGCCCTGGGCCCTGGTGCTGCTGGTCGGCGTCGCGCTGGCGGTGCTGCCGCCGTTGCTGGCCCGGCGGGCCGCCGGCGCCCGGCGCTCCGGCGCCCCGGCGGTGCCGGCCACCGTCGGCGGTGGGGCCGCGCTGCCCGACCGGGCCGAGGCGGCCGCCCCGCCGGCCTGGATCAAGCCGGTGGCGCTGCTGGCCGCGCTGGTCACGGCGGTGGGCGCGGCGGTCAGCCTGGTGCTGGTCATCCGGATCGGGCACCTCGGCTCGGAGGCGGCCTGGGAGCGGGTCGACCAGCCGGCCAGCATGGCCCCGCTGCTCCGGTAGCGCCCGGTAGCGCCCGGGCACGCGCTGGTGGCGGCCGCGGTTCACCTGCTCAGCGCGCTGGTGGTCGGCCGGCGCAGGCCGCGCAGGTGCCGAAGACCTCGACCGTGTGGTCGACGTCCACGAAGCCCTCGGCCTCGGCCACCCGCCGGGTCCACCGCTCCACCTCGCGGCCCTCGATCTCCACGGTCCGGCCGCAGGCCCGGCAGACCAGGTGGTGGTGGTGCTCGCCGGTGCCGCAGATGCGGTAGACCGACTCGCCCTCCGGGGTGCGCAGCACGTCCACCGCGCCGGCGTCGGCGAGCGACTGGAGGTGCCGGTAGACGGTGGTCAGGCCGACCCCGCCGCCGCGCCGGCGCAGCTCCGCGTGCAGGTCCTGGGCGCTGGTGAAGCCGTCCCGGTCGGCCAGCGCCTCCCGGACCGCGGCGGCCTGCCGGGTCGCCCGGGGCCGGGGTTCGGCAGCCATCAGCGCGCCTCCTCGGGGAGCGGGGCCCGGCCGGCGACCTGGGTGCGGCCGGCTCTGCGGGCCAGGGTAGGCGGGGCCAGCAGCACGGAGCCGACGAAGGCGGCGCAGGCGACCAGCACCACCGCGGCGCCGGCGGCCACCCCGGTCGCCTCCGACACCAGCACGCCGAGCACGCCGCTGGCCGCGCCCAGACCGACCGCGACCGCGGTCATCGGGCCGATCCGGTCGCACCACAGCCGGGCCGCGGCGGCCGGCGCGACCACCAGCGCGACCGCCTGGATGGTGCCCACCGCCGGCACCGCGGCGACCACGGTCAGCTCGATCAGCAGCAGCAGGAGCAGGTCCAGCCGGCCGGCCGGGTAGCCGAGCGCGACCAGCCCGCCCCGGTCGAACGCGCCGAGCACCAGCTCCTTGCCCACCGCGGCCAGCACCGCCGCCACCACCACCAGCACCGCGGCCGTCTTGACCAGGTCGGCCGGCTGCACGGTGAGGATCGAGCCGACCAGGTAGCCGGACAGGTCCCGGGTGAAGCCCTGCTGGGCGGACAGCAGCATCACCCCGAGCGCGAAGCCGGCCGCCAGCACCACCCCGACCGCGGCGGCCGGGTCGCTGCCCGGACGCGTCGACAGCCAGGCCACCCCGACCACCACCAGCAGGCCGAACAGCCCGGAGCCGAGCAGCAGGTCGACGCCGACCAGCGCGGCCAGCACCACGCCCGGGAAGGTCGCGTGGGTCATCGCCATGGTGAAGAAGGCCAGCCGGCGCAGCACCACGTGCACGCCCACCAGCCCGGACAGCGCGCCGACGAGCACCGCCTCGGCCAGGGCGCGGGTGAGGTAGCTCATGCCCGGACCCGGGTCCGGGCGGCGCCGAGCACGGCGACCACCCCGTAGAGGACGACCAGCACCAGCACCACGGTCGCCCCGGACGCCAGCCGCAGCCCGTGCCCCACCGAGGCCTCGTACGACGCCGCCAGGCCGAGCCAGCCGGCCAGCGCGCCGATCCCGGCCGCGACCGCGAACATCGGGGCCAGCCGGTCGGTCAGCAGCCGGGCCGCCGCGCCCGGCACCACCAGCAGCGCGATCACCAGCACCGTGCCGACCGCCCGCACCGCGGCCACCACCACCAGCGCCACCGCGAGGTTGAGCACCAGGTCGAGCAGCACCACCCGGTAGCCGGCCGCGGCCGCGGCGCCCGGGTCGAAGGCGCGCAGCAGCAGCTCCTTGCCCAGCAGCGCCAGCGCCAGCAGCACCAGCCCGCCGAGCACCGCGGTGACCACGATCTGTCCCGTGTCGACGGTGAGGATGCGGCCGAAGAGGAACGCGGTGAGGTCGGCGGTGTAGCTGGACCGCCGGGACACCAGCACCACCCCGACGGCGAAGAAGCCGGTCAGCAGCACCGCCATGGTGGCGTCCTCGGTCACCCGGGCCCGGGCGGCCAGCACCCCGAGCAGCACCGCGGACAGCACCGCGAAGGCCAGCGCCCCCCAGACGATGCCGCCGGTGCCGGCGACCAGGAAGCCGATCACCACGCCCGGGAAGACCGTGTGGGTCAGCACGTCGGAGACGAAGGCCAGCCGGCGCAGCACCACGAAGACGCTGACCACCCCGCCGAGCACGCCGAGCAGCAGCGCCTCGACCAGCGCCCGGGCCATGAACGGGCTGTCGAACGGCTCGACCAGCAGCCGGAGCACGACCGTCCTACCGGGCCACGACCACGTCGCCGGCCAGCAGCACCTGCCCGCCGTACGTGGCCCGCAGCAGCTCCGGGGTCAGCACCGCGGCGGTCGGTCCGAACGCGACCTGCCGCCGGTTGAGCAGGATCACCTGGTCGCCGACGCCCTGGGCCAGCGCGAGGTCGTGAGTGGACACCAGCACCGCCGCGCCGGCCGCGCGCAGGCCGGCCAGCGCGGTCAGCAGCGCCTCCTGGCTGACCGCGTCCACCCCGTTGAACGGCTCGTCGAGCAGCAGCAGCCGCGGCCGCTGGGCGATCGCGCGGGCCAGCAGCACCCGCTGCCGCTGGCCGCCGGACAGCGTGCCGAAGCGGGCGCCGGCCCGGTCGGCCAGCCCCACCGCGGCCAGCGCGTCCGCGGCGATCCGCCGGTCGGCGGCGCCGGGCCGGCGGATCCAGCCCACCTCCCGGTAGCGCCCCATCAGCACCACCTGGCCGGCGGTCACCGGGAAGTCGGCGTCCAGCGTGTCGGCCTGCGGCACGTACGCGACCTCGCGCCGGGCCCGCGCCGGGGTCCGGCCGAGCACCTCGATCCGGCCCTCGACCACGGCGACCAGGCCGAGCACGCCCTTGAGCAGCGTGGACTTGCCGGCCCCGTTCGGCCCGACCAGGGCGACCGCCTCGCCGGGGGCGACGGTCCCGTCGACGTCCTCGAGCGCGCGGACCCGGCCGTACGCGAAGGCGGCGTGCTCGACGCGGAGCGCCGGCTCAGACCCGGCCACCGAGCGCCCGCACGATCGTGTCGGTGTTGTGCCGCTCCGCCCCGAGGTACGTGCCGCCGGGCGTGCCGGCCGGGCCGAGGCCGTCCGCGTACAGCGAGTCCTCGCCGGCGACCACCTCGACGCCGGCCTCCCGGGCGACGGTCTCGGCGCTGCGCGGGGGCAGCGACGCCTCGGCGAAGACCGCCTTCACGCCGGTGGACCGGATCTTCGCGACCAGCTCGGACAGCTGCCGGCCGGACAGCTCGGCGGAGGTGTCGAAGCTCGGGATCACCGAGCCGACGAAGGTCAGCCCGTACCGGGCGCAGTAGTAGCCGAACGCGTCGTGGTCGGTGACCAGCTTGCGCAGCCGCGGCGGGATCGAGGCGATCTTCGCCTCGGTCGCCTTGTCCAGCGCCCGCAGCTCCGCCGTGTACGCCGCCGCGTTGGCCTCGTACGTCGGCTTGCCGGCGGCGTCCCCGGCGACCAGCGCGGCCGTGATGGTGCGGACCATCGCCTGCGCGTTGCGGGGGTCGTGCCAGACGTGCGGGTCGCCCTCGCCCTCGTCGCCCGGCCGGACGGTCAGGCCCTGGCTGGAGTCGACCACCGGGCCGTCGAAGCCGGACGCGCTGACCGTGTCGGCGAGCCAGGCCTCCAGGCCCACCCCGTTTTCCACCACCAGGTCGGCGTCGGCGAACGCCTGCAGGTCGGCCGGGGACGGCTCGTAGTCGTGCGGGTCGACGCCCGGCTTGAGGATCTGGGTCACCGCGACCCGGTCGCCGCCGACGGTGCGGGCGAAGTCGGCCACCACCGGCGTGGTCGCGACCACCCGGAGCGCAGCCCCGGCCGCCGGGTCGTCGCCGCCGGCACCGCAGCCCGCGGTGGCCAGGGCGGCGGCCGCGGCGAGCAGCAGGGCGGCGGCGCGGGAGCGGGGCACGGCTCGGACCTTCCGCAGTCGGCTGGGGACGGACCCAGATTAGCGGAAGTGGAAACCGTTGTCAGTTTCGAGTGGTCGGCAGCAGCGGCGCGGCCGGGTCCCGGGGCGGCAGGAACGGCACCTCGTCCAGCACGATCGCGACCGGCCGGGCCTCGACGTGCACGAGCCGGGCCTGCTCGACCAGGGCCGCGCCCGGCTCCGCCCACGGGAAGTCGGTCGACGCGTCGGCCACCGGCAGGGTCTCGGTCTCCAGCGGCGTCGCGGTCCAGGCCAGCCCGTGTCCGGTGAGCAGCCGGTCCAGCGGCTCCGGACCGGACCGCAGCGCCGCGGCCACCTCGCCCGGCAGCCGCCACGGCACCACCAGCGACCAGCTCACCGCCACCGGCAGGTGGGGCGGCAGCGAGTCGGCGAGCTGCAGGTGGCGGCGCAGCACCGGGCCGGTGGTGGCCAGCCGGGCCAGCCCCGGCGGCGCGATCCGGGCCAGCTCCCCGTCCCCGACCAGCCGGGACCGCACCGGCCGGCCGAGCAGGTCCTCGACCAGCTCGGTCGCCCCGCGGCTGCGGCGGACCAGCAGGACGAACAACCGCCAGGCCGGGGCGTCGCTCCGGTCCGCCGCCTCGTGCATGCCCGCCTCCGCTCCGGTCACCGGGTCGTACTGTAGTAGCAGCTCGGCATCACTGTGATGCAGCCGTGCGGTGGAGTGAAGGCGCGCAAGTCCCTACTGTCTTCCGGGACGCGGACCGGGACGGGTGGTGGGACGAGTGCAGCAGGACGGCCAGGACGAGGCGGCGGGGCCGGAGGACCGGGCCCGGCTCAAGGCGTTCGGCCTGCGGATGAAGCTGCTGCGGGTCAGCCGGGGGTGGTCGCAGGAGCAGCTGGCCGAGGCGGCCGGCATGCACCGGACCTTCGTCGGCCAGGTCGAGCGCGGCCAGCGCGGGATGAACATCCTGGGGCTGTGGCGGCTGTCCCGCGCCTTCGGGGTGCCGATCGGCGACCTCTTCACCGACGTCGAGGGCCGGCCCATCCCCTGACCGGCCAGCGCACCCGGCCCGAGTGGTAGCCGGGATTGCCGCCCACCGTTCGGCGATGACG
Organism: uncultured Actinomycetota bacterium; assembly: GCA_963849885.1. GTDB lineage: Bacteria > Actinomycetota > Actinomycetes > Mycobacteriales > CADCTP01 > CADCTP01. The sequence goes on from CAWKIV010000013.1 coordinate 23,346, forward strand.
AACGAGGGTCGTTGTTCGGGCGAACTGCCGATGCAACGCTCCGTAACACGGGGGTCATCCAGGGCGACGAGAGGTGGCAGGACATGTCCGAAGCACGACGTGCCTCGCTCGGCGACGAACGGGGACGGTTCGCCCGGCTGGGCGGACCGGCGGTGGCCGTCGCGGTCCTCGCGGCCATGCTGACACCGGCCGGGGCGGCTCCCGCGGTCGCCGCCTGCGCTCGCCGTACCTCGACGTGCCGACCAGCCGGTGGGAGGGCAACTCGACCGGCGCGTCGTTCTGCCGGATCGCCGGGCACGAGGTGCCCTTCGACCAGGCGACGCTCGACCGGCTCTACCGCTCGCACGCCGACTACGTCGCCAAGGTGACCCGCAGCGCGTACGCCCTGGCGGCGCAGCGCTTCATCACCCCCTACGACGCGGCCGCCATCGTCCTGGAAGCCGCCCGCGCCGACATCCCGTGAGGTCCCCGCGCCGCCGCCGCCTGGCTCAGGCGGCGGCGGTGCGGAGGGTCTCCAGGATCTGCTCTCCGTAGCGGGCCAGCTTGGTCTCGCCGACACCGTTCACGGTCCCGAGCTCGGCCAGGGTCGTGGGCTCCGTCGTCGCGATCTCGCGGAGCGTCGCGTCGTGGAAGATGACGTACGCGGGGACGCCCTGCTCCTTCGCCGCGGCGGCGCGCCAGGCCCGCAACAGTTCGAAGGTCCCCGCCGCCTCGGCGGGAAGCTCCACGGTGGCCCGCCGCGCCTTCGCCCGAACGGGCCGCTCGGGCTCGCGCCGCATCGTCACGGTGCGCTCGCGGCTCAGCACCGCGGCGCTCGCGTCGGTGAGCACCAGCGTGCCGTGGTCGCCTTCGACCGCCAGCAGGCCCTGCGCGAGCAGTTGCCGGACGACGGCCCGCCACTGCGGGTCGGTGAGCTCGGTGCCGACGCCGAAGACGGTGAGCGTGTCGTGGCGGTGCTGGACGACCTTGTCCGTGCGCCGGCCGAGCAGGATGTCGACGTTCTGCCCGACGCCGAACTTCTGCCCGCGCTCGCGCCGCAGCCGGACCACTGTGGACAGCAGCTTCTGCGCCGGGATCGTCGCGTCCCACGACTCCGGCGGCGTCAGGCAGGTGTCGCAGTTTCCGCACGGGCCGCTCGGCTGCTGCCCGAAGTACGCCAGCAGGCCGGCCCGCCGGCAGCCGACGGTCTCGCAGAGCGCGAGCATCGCGTCGAGGTGCCGGGCGAGCATCCGGCGGTGCGCGGCGTCGCCGTCGGACATGTCGATGAGCCGGCGCTGCTGGACGACGTCCTGCAGCCCGTACGCCAGCCAGGCCGTCGAGGGCAGGCCGTCGCGGCCGGCGCGACCGGTCTCCTGGTAGTAGCCCTCGACCGACTTCGGCAGGTCGAGGTGGGCGACGAAGCGCACGTCCGGCTTGTCGATGCCCATCCCGAAGGCGATCGTCGCCACCATCACCAGGCCGTCCTCGCGCAGGAACCTGGCCTGGTGGCGCGACCTCGTCGCCGCGTCCAGACCGGCGTGGTACGGCAGGGCGGGGATGCCGTTCTCGCTGAGGAAGGCGGCGATCTTGTCCACGGACGCGCGGGTCAGGCAGTAGACGATGCCGGCGTCGCCGGGGTGCTCGGTGCGCAGCAGGTCGAGCAGCTGCCGGCGGGGCTCGTTCTTCGGCACGATCCGGTACTGGATGTTGGGGCGGTCGAAGCTCGCCACGAAGTGCCGGGCGTCCCCGAGGTTGAGCCGCTGCGCGATCTCCGCGTGCGTCTTGCTGGTGGCGGTCGCGGTCAGCGCGATCCGGGGGACGTCCGGCCACCGCTCGTGCAGCATCGACAGGCCCAGGTAGTCGGGCCGGAAGTCGTGGCCCCACTGGGCGACGCAGTGTGCCTCGTCGATCGCGAAGAGCGCGATCCGGCCGCGCTCGAGCAGCCTGGTGGTGGAGCCCCCCAGCGCCTCCGGCGCGAGGTAGAGCAGGTCCAGCTCGCCGGCCAGGAACGCCGCCTCGGTCGCCCGCCGCTCGGCCGGGCTCTGGCTGGAGTTGAGGAACCCGGCCCGCACGCCGAGCGCCCGCAGCGCGTCGACCTGGTCCTGCATGAGCGCGATGAGCGGCGAGATCACCACCCCGACGCCGTCGCGCAGCAGCGCCGGGATCTGGTAGCACAGCGACTTCCCGCCGCCGGTCGGCATGAGCACCAGCGCGTCCCCGCCCGCGGCGACGTGCTCGACGATCTCCCGCTGCTCCCCGCGGAAGGCGTCGTACCCGAACACCCGCCGCAAGGTCTCCAGCGCCGGATCCACGCCGGAATCCTACGGACCCGCTCCCCCGTCGCCTCGCCCATCCACAACCGGGTCAGGTCATCGGCTCCAGGGCGGACCGGAGGGTGCGGGTGACCCAGCGCGCGTAGCGCTCGGGACTCCAGCCGCGCCGGAAGACGCAGAGGTCGAAGGTCTGGGGCGCGTTCAGCAGCCAGATGACGTCGCGGAGCTCGGCGAGGTGCGCCTCGTCGCCGGAGCCGAGGCGGTCCAGGACGACGCCGGCCAGGGCCGTCGCGCCCCGCAGGCGCTGGCCGTCGAGGGTGCGGACCACCTCGGCGATCTCGGGGTTGGCGTCCGCCGCCCCGTACAGCACCATCGCCACCGGCACCGAGCGCGGGCCGACCTCCGCGATGAGCGCGGCGAAGCGGGTGACGACTTCCTCCGCCGTGCGCCCCTCGCGGACGTGGACCATCTCGGGGCGCTGCGCGAGCGGCACCGGCTCGGCGTCGCCGACGAGCGCCGTCTCGGCGGCCTCCTTCAGCAGCTGGGCCTTGCTGCCGAAGCGCGCGAACACGGTCGGCGTCGAGACCCGGGCCGCCCGCGCGATGTCCGCGATCGAGGTGCCGGCGAAGCCCCGCTCGACGAAGAGCTCCCGCGCCGCGGTGAGGATCCGCTCGCGGTTGGCCTCCGCCTGCGCCCGGCGGCCGTCCGCGTTGTACGGGCGCCGGCCTTGTGCGTCCGCAACCATTCGTCTAGCTTAGCCTATGTTCAATAGAGTCAGAGTTAAGGAACTTGCCATGACCAGCTCTTTGCCGTTCCGGGTGGCGGGACGGGGGCCGGCGCTGCTGCTGGTCCACGGTGCCGGGGAGGACGCCGGCATGCTCGAGGACCAGGCGGAGGCGTTCGTCGCCGCGGGCCGGCGCGTCGCCTGGTACGACCGGCGCGGGACCGGCGCCGCCCCCCGCGACGGCTGGCCGGCGGGAGGTGTCGCCCGGCACGCCGACGACGCCGCCGGGATCGTGCGCTCGCTCGGCGGGCCCGTGCAGGTCCTCGGGTTCAGCTCCGGCGGCGTGGTGGCGCTGGCGCTCGCCGGCGGGCATCCCGAGCTGGACATCGACGTCATCGCCTGGGAGCCGCCGGTCGTCACCGCCCTGGAGGGCGGCGCCGAGCTGCACGCGCAGATGGTGGCGCCGATCGAGGCCCACCTCGCGCGGCGGCCGGGCGACTGGACCGGTGCCTTCGCCGTCATGCTGGAGGCCATCTCCGGCGGGGAGGCCGACCTGGCGTCCGCGGCGGTCGCCCGGCAGATGGTCAACGCCGAGGCCGCCGTGCGCGACGACGCGGCGATCATCACGCGGTACGACTTCGGGCCCGGCTCGCTGGCCGCCGACCGGGTCCGGCTCGCGCGCTGCCGCAAGGCGAGCGACCTGCACGCCGCGGTGGTGGACCGCCTCGCCGCGCGGCACGGGCTCGCGGTGATCGACGTCGACGCGGCCACCGACCACGAGGTCTACCTCTCCGAGCCGGCCGTGCTCGCCGGGGTGGACTGGAGCCGGTGACGAGCCGTCGGCCGCGCTGCCGGCCCGCCGGCATCGCCACCGCCGAAGGGACGGGTCCCCGATGGTGGCGCTATAGTGGGCTGAAATTGTGGCTACTTCGGGAGGCGCGATGGAGGTCGGGATCCGCGCGTTGCGGGACGGGCTGAGCAAGCACCTCGCCGAGGTGCGGGCCGGTCACACCGTGACGGTGACCGACCACGGCCGGCCGATCGCGCGGATCGTGCCCGTCGGCCGGCCCACCGCGCTGGAGCGGCTGGTCGCCGAGGGCCGGGTCCGGCCGTCGACGCGGCGGAAGCGGGCCGCCCCGCCGCCGCTGCGCACGTCCGGCACGGTCAGCGACCTGGTGGCCGACCAGCGGCGGTGATCTGCTACTTCGACACGTCCGCGTTCGTGCCGCTGCTCGTCGCCGAGCCGGGCAGCGACCGCTGCCGCGAGCTGTGGGACGCGTCCGACGCCGTCGTCACCTCCCGGCTGCTGTTCGTGGAGACCGCGGCGGCCCTGGCGCAGGCCGAGCGTCTCCAGCGCATCTCCGGTCGGCAGCACGGCGAGGCCCTGCGCCGGCTCCGGCGCCTGTGGGCGGAGTTCGACGTCGTCGAGGCCGACGCCGCACTCGTCGAGCGCGCCGCCGAGCTGGCGCGGGCTCAGGCACTGCGCGGCTACGACGCCGTCCACTGTGCGTCCGCCGAGGCCCTGGACGACGACGATCTCGTGCTGGCGAGCGGCGACCGCGCCGTCCTGAAGGCCTGCTCCGACCTCGGCATCGCCACCGCCGACACCAGCTCCCCACCCCACTAGCCACCAGCCACCGCCCCGGCGACCGGCACCAGGGCGAACCTGCCGGCGAACCGCACGGAGGGCGAACCTGCGCTCCAGCGAACCGCACTGGACGCACCGTGGGCGTCGCGGGGCTCGGCCCCGCGGCCAGCATGACGGAAGGCCCCTGGCTCGCGCTGTCCGCGACCGAGGGCGCTCCTGCCGCCCGGCGAACCGCCACCGGACGCACCGTGGGCGTCGCGGGGCTCGGCCCCGCGGCCAGCATGACGGAAGGCCCCTGGCTCGCGCTGTCCGCGAGCAGGGGCCTCCCAGGCCTTCCGTGGAGGTGGCGGGAATCGAACCCGCGTCCTCCGGCGTATTGACAGGGCTTCTCCGGGCGCAGCTCGTGATGTCGCTACTCGGCCCCACCGGTCTTCCGAGCAAGCCGGTGTGACAGGCCCAGCCGCTGTGAGATGTCCCTCCGCGACCCGCGGCCGCTCACGGAGGTTGAGCTTCCTCGCTGATGCCAGGACCCGGGCCGGAAGCACTCCCGGACTGACAGAGATCTAGCTCGCCTTAAGCGGCGAGGGCGACCTCGGAGCGCGAACTGATGTTGGCGCTTGTAAGTTGCAACGGATGGTTAACGAGATCATCGTTGCCTTCCTCGGCCCGCTTCCCCTGTCTCGACGTCCGAAGTCGAAACCTTTCACCCCCTATGGTGTTGTCCTCCGAGTCTAACCCGTCGGCCGGCCCGGATCATCCCTCCAGCGACTTGGACCAGGTGATCCAGCGATGCGCCACGGTGAAGCCGAGCCGCTCGTACAGGCCGAGCGCGCCGGTCGAGTTGGCGCTGTCGACGTCGAGGCCGGCCTGCTGGTAGCCGGCGTCCCGGAATCCGTGCAGGGCGGTGGCGAGCAGCAGCGAGGCCAGCCCGCGCCGCCGCCACGCCGGCCGGGTGCCGAGCTGGCCGACCCAGCGCCTCCCGCACGCCGGTGGCCTCGGCGTCCGCGGCCCAGAAGTAGGACAGCAGGTACGCCGCGACCTCGTCGCCGTCGAGCAGCAGCAGGCTGACGGCCGGGCGGAAGCTCTGCGCGCCGGTGTACCAGTGCTTCCAGCGCTCGGGGTCGGTCGGGGTGGAGCCCCAGTGGTCGGCGAACGCCTCGGTGTGCGCGAGCCGGGTGGCATCGTCGTACCGCGGGTCGAAGGGGACCACCCGCAGCCCGGCCGGCACCGGTGGGACCGGGGGCAGCTCGCCGGTGAGGTCGCGCTCCATGTCGTTGAAGTAGCGGACCTCGGCGTAGCCGGCGGCGCGGACCAGCGCGGCCCGGGTCGGAGCGGTGTCGTAGACGCCGACCTGCAGCACGCCGGGCACGTCCGGGTGGCGCTCGCGGTGCAGCTCGGCGCCGCGGCCCTCCTGCCAGGCCAGCATCCGCCGGCCCAGGCCGCGGCCGCGCACCGCCGGGTGCACGCCGCCGTCGAGCCAGATCCGGTCGGTGTCGCGGACCTCGGTCGCGCTGCGCAGGCCGCCGTAGGCGAGCAGCTCGCCGTCCGGGGCGGCGGCGACCAGCGTGTCCCGATCCAGCGTCGAGCGTCGGGTCGGCGAGCTCCTCGGCGAGGTCGTCGGCCCCGTAGTTTTCCCCCGTGCGGTCGACGGCCTCGATCGCGGCGAGCAGCCGCGTCCAGGCGGGCACGTCGGCGGCGGTCGACCGGCCGCCAGGTCAGCCGGTCCAGGTCCGGCTCGGTCAGCACCCCGTCCATGCGCCGGACGGTACGGCAGCGGCCGGGCGGGCCGCGCCCGAATTACCGCCGGTCGGCCTCCGGCTCGACCGCCGGCGCGATCGTCCGGTCCGCCGGCCCGGGCTGCACGTCCGGCTGCCGCCCGGCTCCCCGGCCGGCCAGCCCGTCCGGCCGGCGGCCGGGTTGGCGGTCGCGGTTGATCACCAGGTCGGCGATCGCCACCGCCAGCGCCACGCCGACGAACAGCACGATCAGCAGCAGCCCGTCCCGGACCGCGGTCTCGAAGTCGCCGCGGGTGCTCGCCAGCCGGGCGTAGAACAGGCTGCCGACCGCGGCGATGCCGGCCGCGGACCCGAGCCGCTGCCCGGTCTGCAGCACGCCGCCGGCCGCGCCGCCCTGCCGGGGCGGCACCTCCGACAGGGTGAGCGTCTGGTTCGGCGAGATCACCAGGCCGTTGCCGATGCCGGCGACCAGGAACGGCAGCGCGACCGCCCAGCCGACCGCCGGCCCGGACACCAGCCCGATGACGACCCAGGTGGCCACCAGCCCGAGCACCACCAGCACCAGGCCGCCGGCCACCAGCGACCGGCCGATCCGGTAGACGACCCGGCCGCCGAGCCCGGCCGCCACCGCGGCGCCGAGCGCGAACGGGGTGGACGCCAGCCCGGCCTGCAGCGCGCTGTAGCCGACCCCCTCCTGGAGGAACTGGGTGTAGATGAAGAAGACGCCGGTGAAGCCGGCGAAGTAGGCCAGGCCGAGCGTCGCGCCGAAGGTGTACGACCGGCGGGTGAACAGCGCCAGGTCGACCATCGGCTCCCGGCCGCGGCGCCGGTAGGCCCGCTCCCACACCGCGAAGGCGAACAGCAGCAGCACCCCCGGCACCAGCAGCAGCCACTTGGCGGCGGTCTCCCACGTGCGGCTCTCCACGAACGGCAGCAGCAGCAACAGCACCGCGACGCCGAGCAGCACCGCGCCGGTCGGGTCGTAGTCGGTCCGCTCCCCCGCCTTCCGCGGCAGGTGCGGCACGGTGCGGAACGCCAGAGCGATCGCGACCAGCCCGATCGGCAGGTTGACCAGGAAGATCCACCGCCAGCCGTGCTCGCTGCCGCCGAGCTGGATGAGCAGCCCGCCGAGCAGCGGCCCGACCGCGGTGCTGACCCCGATCACCGCGCCGAACAGGCCGAAGGCCCGGCCGCGCTCCTCGCCGCGGAAGAGGCCCTGGATGAGCCCCGAGTTCTGCGGGGTGACCAGGCCGCCGCCGATGCCCTGCAGCAGCCGGGCGACGACCAGCCAGGTCGCGTTCTGCGCGGCCCCGCAGGCGGCGCTGGCCAGCGTGAAGAGCACCAGCCCGAAGACCAGCGTGGGCCGCCGGCCGCGGGCGTCGCCGATCCGGCCGCCGGCGACCAGCACCAGCCCGAAGGACAGCGCGTAGCCGCTCACGATCCACTGCAGGTCGCTCTCGTCGGCGCCGATGCCGGCGGCGATGCTCGGCAGCGCGACGTTCACGATGCTCACGTCGAGCAGCACCATGAAGCCGGCGACCAGCACGACCGCGAGCGCCCGCCAGCGCCGCGGGTCCGGCTGGTAGTCGTCGCCGCCGGGCGCGGCCGACCGCTCCGGGGCGCTCACCGCGGCGGCAGCGCGCCGGACCGGACCGCCGGGTGGGCACCCGGGATCGGCTCGTAGGTCCGGTCCGCCTGCCGTCGCTCGTCCGTCACAGCTGCCAGCTACCCCGATACCGGGCCCGGCTACCCGGGCCCGGACCCCGACACCCGGCCCGGCTACCCGGGCCCGGACCCCCGACACCCGGCCCGGCTACCAGCTGCCGCCGCCCCCACCACCGCCCCCGCCCCCGGACGAGCCGGAGAAGCCGCCCCCACCGGAGCCACCGGACGAGGACGAGGAGGACGCCACCCGGGTCGCGTCGGAGGAGAACGTGCTGAACCACAGCGGGTCCGCGTACCCGAAGCCGACGCCGGCGGCCTGCAGCGCCTGCGCCAGCTGCGGGGCGAGCGCGAGGACCACCGCGTACGGCAGCAGGCCGGCGAACGCGACCTGGCGCTGCTCGGGTGGCAGCCGGGCGGGGTCGATCCCGCCGAGGAAATGCCGGAACGCGACCAGCTGGACCCGGGCGGCCTCCCCGGCCGGCGTCCGCGGCGCCGGGGTGAGCAGCGCGCCGGCCACCAGCAGCACGCCGGCTGCCCCGAGGGCGAGCCCCACCACCGCGGCGTGCAGCAGGAAGCCGGCCAGCACCGTGGTCGGGATGGCCGCGGCCAGCGCGAGCCCGCCCAGCACCGCGGGCAGCACCTTGCCGCTGCCCGGCCGGGCGGAGAACCAGCCCAGCGCGACCACGTCCGCATACACCTGGTCGCGCACCTGGTAGCGGACGGCGCCGAGCTTGCGGCCGACCTTGGACAGCAGCGGGGCCGGGTCGTCGGCGAACGCCGCCCGCAGCAGGATCAGCTCCTCCGGCCGCAGCTCGCCGTCCGGCGGCCGGCCGGCGACCAGCCGCCAGTCGCCACCGCTCGCCGGGGAGATCGACAGGTAGCCGCGGGCGGCCAGGTCGAGCAGCAGCGCGCTCTGGTCGACCGGCTTGAACCGCCCGTGCAGCACCGTGCTGACCAGCACCGGCCGCATCCCGGGCGGCGGCTCCGCGACCGCCGCCGGCGGGACCGCCGCGGCCCGCGCCCGGCGCCGCCGGACCACGGTCACCAGCCGCCACAGCGGCAGCGCGACCAGCACGGCGGCCACCGGCAGCACCACCGCCGGGCGGCCGGCGGCGAACCGGCGCAGGGTGAGCCGGTCGACCAGCACCGGCGCCGCGGCGGCCACGCTGCCGGCCGGGAACGCGGCCACCACGGTCAGCGCGTCGCCGGCCGCCAGCGGACCCGCCCCGTACGTCGCCGTCGAGCCGTCGGGCCGCGCCGACGGGCACGGCGTCCGGGTGCCCGGCGGGCCGGCGTAGCAGGCCGCCCCGGTCACCTGGGCGCCGCCGACCTGCACCTCGGCCTGGTCGACCGGCACCGACCAGCCCGGACCGACCGCGTTCCAATACAGCTCGTCGCGGTCGGCGTAGCGGGTGGTGGCCGCGGCCACCAGGTAGCTGATCCGATAGGTGGCCCGGCCGGTGATCGTCCGGTCGGGGTCGCCGATGCGCAGCCGGGTCCGGCCGCCGGACTCGGTGACCTGCACCTGGTCGGGCGCGGTCGGCGAGCTGACCTCGATCTCCGACACCGGGTAACGCCGATCCCGGGAGCCGTCGTAGCGCTGCTCGGTGTCGATGTCCCGCTCGATGCCGTGCCGCGCGTTGCCGCCGAAGTCGTACTCGAGCGTCTCCTGGACCTGCATCGACCCGTCCGGCCGCACCTCCAGGGACACCTGGTAGGACTGGATGCGCTCGCCGCCGGCGTCCCCGGCCGCCGCCGGCCCGGCCGCGAGCAGCAGCAGCGCCGCGGCGCCGAGCAGCCCGAGGACCGATCGGGCGAAAGCGGACCAGGTGCGCATGCCAGGCAGACTAGCCCGGGGGTCCGACGGTTCCCGGTCCGCCGGAATCGAGCCCGAGCAGCCGCACGCCGTTGTGCCAGAGCACGCCGCGCAGCCAGTCCTCGCCGAGGTCCAGCCGGGCCAGCGCGTCCAGCTGGGTCGCGTACGGGTAGGGGATGTTCGGGAAGTCGGAGCCGAGCACCACCCGGTCACCGAGGTCGGCCAGCCGGGCCGGCAGCTCGGCCGGCATCGGCGCCAGCGCCTCGGCGAACGGGGTGCCGACCATCGTGGTGTCCAGGTGCACCCGCGGGTAGCGCGCGGCCAGCTCGGCGTGCTCCAGGTATTCCGGCATCCCGGCGTGCGCGACCACCAGCGGCAGCCGCGGGTGCTGCCGGAGCACCGCGCCGATCGGGCCGGGACCGGTGTGCGCCCCGGGCTGCGGGCCGCTGCCGCAGTGCACCACCACCGGCACCCCGGCCTCGGCCAGCGCCCCCCACACCGGCGCCAGCAGCGGGTCGGTCGGGTCGTAGCCGCCGACCTGCAGGTGCGCCTTGAAGATCCGGGCGCCGGCGGCCAGCGCCGCGGCCACGTACGATCCCGCCGCCGGCTCGGGGAAGAAGGTCGCCGACGGCACGCACCCCGGCGTCCGGGCGGCCAGGTCGAGCGTCCACGAGTTCAGCCACTCGGCCATGCCGGGCTTGTGCGGGTAGGCCAGCGCCGGGAAGGCGCGCACCCCGAGCCCGCGCAGCAGCGCGACCCGCTGCTCGTCGCCCACCCGGTACGTCACCGGCCAGGGCACGCCGTAGTGCTCGCTCGCCTCGTCGAAGTACGCCCACACCGCGGCCAGCATCGGCGGCGGCAGGAAGTGCACGTGCACGTCGACCAGTCCGGGCAGGCCGAGCGCGGCCCAAAGGCCGGGGACGGCCGCGTCGGCCGCAGCCACCGCGGCGGGCAGCCCGGTCCAGGGACCGGACGGGCCGGTCACCGGGGCGCCGCCAGCGCCGCCAGCGCCGCCTCCACCGTCTCGTCGGTCGGGATGGCCTCGGCCAGGCCGGAGATCCACAGCGCCCGCCGGACCACCGCGTCCGGCGGCACCACCAGCCGCAGCGCGCCGCCCGGGCCGGCGATCCGGGTGGCCAGCCGGGACAGCAGGGCCAGCCCGGCGCTGTCCAGGTAGCGCAGTCCGGCCAGGTCCACCGCGACCGCGGTGGCCCCGCCCAGGCCGCGGGTGACCTGGTCCTCCACCGTGGTCGCGTTGGACAGGTCGAGCTCGCCGGCGAGCCGGGCGACGGCGACCGTGCCGTGCCGCTCCACGGCGACCTGCGCCAGCGGGGCGTTCATGCCGGCACCACCGCGGCGAGCCGGCGGCGCATCGTCACCACGGTGCCACCCGCTCCTCTCGCCACGTCCACGGCGTCCATCACCGCGCGCATCAGCGGCAGCCCCCGGCCGCGGTCGCCGGGCGCCGGCACCACCCGCCAGCGCCCGGTGTCGGTGACCCGCAACCGCAGCTCCCGGTCGTCGTCCAGCACCAGCTCGACGGTCAGCTCGCCGTCACCGCCTCCCCGGTACGCGTGCTCGACCGCGTTGGCGCACGCCTCGCCGCAGGCCAGCAGCACGTCGGCGACCTCGTCGTCGGACGCGCCCAGCCCGGCCAGCCAGCCACGCAGCTCCCGGCGCAGCCCGGCCAGCCGGGCCGGCTCGGCCGGCAGCCGGCGGGACAGCACCGGCCGGTACGTGACCCGCAGGAGGGCCACGTCGTCGTCCCCGGAGCCGGCCAGCATGGTGTCCACCAGCCGCTCGCACCAGTCGCCGGAGCCGCGCTCCGCGTAGTCGGCGGCGAGGTCGGCCAGCCGGCGCAGGCCGACCTCCAGCGACTCCCCGCGCCGCTCCACCAGCCCGTCGGAGTAGAGCAGCAGCGTCGCCCCCGGCGGCAGCCGGTACGCCCCCTCCGACCGCGGCGGGGTGAGGCCCGGCGGCAGCGCGCACAGCAGCGGGGACCGGCCGTCCTCCAGGTATTCCGCCGGGCCGCCGGGCCGCAGCACCAGCGGCGGCGGGTGGCCGGCGCAGGCGTACCGCAGCGTGCCGCCGAGCGGGTCCAGCAGGCAGTAGACGACCGTGCCGAGCCCCGCGCCGTCCACCTGCCGGGCGAAGCGCTCCAGGTCGTCGAGCACCTGGCCGGGCGCCGCCTCGGACAGCGCCAGCGCGGCCAGCGCGCTGCGCAGCTGGCCCATCGTGGTGGCCGCACCGAGCCCGCGGCCGACCACGTCGCCGACCATCAGCGCGACCCGCCCGTCCGGCAGCTCGTGCACGTCGTACCAGTCGCCGCCGACCTCCAGCGTCTGCACCGCCGGCCGGTAGCGGCCGGTCAGCTCCAGCCCCGGCACCACCGGCAGCGCGCTGGGCAGCATGCTCTGCTGCAGGGTGAGCGCGACGTCGTGCTCGCGCTGGTGCAGCCGGGCCCGCTCCAGCGCCTGCGCGCACTGCTCGGCCAGCGTCACCACCAGCGCCCGCTCCTCCGGCTCCAGCTCCCGGGACTCGTCGAAGCTCAGCAGCATCGCGCCGATCGGCCGGCCGTGCGAGACCAGCGGCACCACGCCGAGCGCGCCGGCGGCGATGCCGATCGCCCGCAGCCCCGGGTAGCGGTCGAGCGCCTCGGCCGCGGACGGCAGCCACACCGGGGTGCCGGTCCGGGTCACCTCGGCGCGGGGCGAGGCGGCGGTCAGCGGGATCTGCGCCGCCGGCCCGCCCGGCTCCACCGGGAACGAGGCGGCCAGCGCGACCAGCGTGCGGCCCGGCTCGTCCAGCACCCCGATCCAGGCCGAGGTGCCGCCGAGCACGGACAGCCCGCCCTGCACCATCACCGCGGCCACCTGCGTCGGGGTGACCGCCTCGGACAGCCCGGCGGTGATCTTCTGCAGCCGCTCCAGCCGGCTCCAGGCCGCCTCGGCCGCCGCCCGGGCGTCGCGCTCGGCCGCGTACGCGCTGTCCAGCCGGCGGCGGGACTCGGCCCGCTCGGTGATGTCCAGGAAGGAGCAGATGGCCGCGACCACGGCGCCGCCGGCTTCCCGCATCGGCGCGGCGTTGACCAGGATGGTGCCGCGGGTGCCGTCCCCGCGCTCGATGTCGATCTCCTCGTCGGCGACCACCTCGCCGGTGAGCAGGGCGCGGGCCAGCGGCCACTCCTCCGGCCGGTACGGCACGTCGCCGCCCGGCCGGTAGCCGCGGTAGTCGCCGTACTCCCCGAAGCTGGCCGAGCGCAGGAACGGCTGCCGCCAGATCCGCTCGACCCCCTCGTTGCCGAGCACCAGCCGGCCGGTCGGCGCCTCGCCGATGATCACGCCGACCGGCAGCCGGGCCAGCACCGCCTGCAGCCGCTCCCGCTCGCTCTGCGCGACCTCGTAGAGCCGGGTGCGCTCCAGCGACAGCGCGCACTGCGCGGCCACCGTCTCCAGGAACGAGCGATCCTCGGGCGCGAACTCGCGCGCCCCGTCGAAGGTGAGCGTCAGCGCACCGATCACCGCACCGCCGGCCCGGAGCGGGAGCGCGACCCAGGACCGCTCCGACGCCGGGGCCGCCGGCGGGGCGAACATCGCCGGGTAGCGTCGCTGGGCCTCCGCCGCCCCGACCAGGTAGACCGGCTCGCCGCGGAGGACGGCGGCGCCGGCCGGCGTGGCGTCGTCCAGCGGCAGCCGGTGCCAGCGCTCGATCACGTCGGCCGGGTAGCCGACCGCGCCGGCGATCGTCATCGTCGGCGGGTCGTCGCCGGGCGGGTCGCGCAGCACCAGCCCGCCGCCGCGGGCGCCGAGCAGGGTGACCGCCGGCTCCAGCGCGGCCGTCGCCACCTGGGCCGGGGTCAGGGCGGCGGCCAGCGCGGCGGCCAGTGCCTCCATCTGGACCGACCGGCGCTCGGCCGCGAGCAGCCGCTCCAGCCGGTCCGGATCGGTGGCCAGGTCGGCAGCCAGCCGGGCCAGCTCGGCGGCGCGGTCGGACGCCGGCTCGCCGGGCCCCACGGGCCGCGTCACTGGCACCTCACGGCCGCATCCTCACCGGCCCCGCCGACCGACACAACACGCTCAGTCGACGCCCTTGGCGCGGCGGCCCATCGCGCGGGCGATCTCCCGCTGCGCGTCCCGTTTGGCCAGGTCCTGCCGCTTGTCGTAGGACCGCTTGCCGCGGGCCAGGGCCAGCTCCACCTTGACGTGGCTGCCCGAGAAGTAGAGCTGCAGCGGCACCAGGGTCAGCCCGCTCTCCTTCGTCCGCGCCTCCAGCCGCTCGATCTCGGCCCGGTGCAGCAGCAGCTTGCGCTTGCGCCGGGGCGCGTGGTTGGTCCAGGTGCCCTGCGCGTACTCCGCGATGTGCACGCCCTGCAGCCAGACCTCGCCGTCGTCGATGGTGGCGAAGCCGTCCACCAGCGACGCCCGGCCCTCCCGCAGCGCCTTCACCTCGGTGCCCATCAGCACCACGCCCGCCTCGTACGTGTCCAGCACGGCGTAGTCGTGCCGCGCCTTGCGGTTGGACGCGATGATCTTGCGGTCGGTCGGGACCCGGTTGGACGACTGCGGGGACACGGCTACAACCGCACGTACAGGCGGAGCGTGACGTAGGCGGCGATGCTGGCCAGCAGCACGCCGACGCCGGCCACGTACGGGCTGATCATCAGGATCGTGCCCACGTCGATCGGCGGCACGATGCCGGACCGGATCGGCTCGGCCAGCGTCTTGTCCACGAACAGGAACTTCGCCGCGAACAGCCCGGCGATCGCCAGCACCGCGCCGGCCAGCCCGGCCAGCGCCGCCTCCAGCACGAACGGCAGCTGCGTATACCAGCGGCTGGCGCCGACCAGCCGCATGATGCCGGTCTCCACCCGTCTGTTGAACGCGGCCACCTGGATGGTGTTGGAGATCAGCAGCAGCGCGGCCAGCGCCTGCAGCAGCGCCAGCGCGATCGCCGCGTTCCGCACGCCGTTGAAGAGCGAGAAGATCCGGTCCAGCACCTCGCTCTGACCCTGCACCTGGTCGATGCCGTCCTTGCCGGCCGGGAACTGCTGGGCCAGCACGGTGTAGCGCTCCGGGTCCTTCATCCGCACCAGGTAGGTCGCCGGCAGGTCCTCCGCGGTCGCCTGCGCGATCAGCTGCGGGTTGCCGCGGAAGAGCCGCTTGAACCGGTCGTACGCCTGGTCCTTGGTCAGGAACTGGTAGCTCGCCACCTCCGGCGACGCCTCCAGCTGGGAGGTGACCGCCTCCTTCTGCGGCGGGGTGATGGTGTCGGCGAGGTAGATCGAGACCTCGAGCTTGTCGTAGTAGAGCTCCTTCATCTCGCCGATCTGGTTGGCCACCAGCAGCCCGGCGCCGAAGAAGCCCAGCGAGATCGCGGTGGTCATGATCATCGCGATCGTCATGGTGAGGTTGCGGCGCAGGCCGGCCGCGACCTCGGAGAGCACGAAATTCATCCGCATGTCAGCGACCCACCCCGTAGACGCCGCGGGCCTGGTCGCGGACCAGCCGGCCCATCTCCAGCTCGATCACCCGCCGGCGCATCGAGTCGACGATGTTGTTGTCGTGGGTGGCCATCAGCACCGTGGTGCCGGTGCGGTTGATCCGCTCGAGCAGCAGCATGATGTCCTGGCTGGTGTCGGGGTCGAGGTTTCCGGTCGGCTCGTCGGCCAGCAGCACCAGCGGCCGGTTGACGAACGCGCGGGCGATCGCGACCCGCTGCTGCTCGCCGCCGGACAGCTCGCCCGGCAGCCGGGCGGCCTTGCCGTCCAGACCGACCAGCTCCAGCACCTCCGGCACCACCTTGCGGATGGTGTGCGCCGGCTTGCCGATCACCTCGAGGGCGAAACCCACGTTGTCGGCCACCGACTTCTTCTCCAGCAGCCGGAAGTCCTGGAAGACGCAGCCGATGGTGCGGCGCAGCGCCGGCACCTTCCACCGGGACAGCCGGCCGAGGTCCTTGCCGGCCACCTGCACCCGCCCCCGGGTCGGGCTCTCCTCCTTGAGCAGCAGCCGCAGGAACGTCGACTTGCCGGAGCCGGACGGGCCGATCAGGAAGACGAACTCGCCCTTGTCCACGTTGAGGCTGACGTCGTCGAGAGCCGGTCTGGCGCTCGACGGATAGAGCTTGGTCACTCGGTCGAGGCGGATCACGGGGCGCGAGTCTACCTACGGTTGGCGGTGGGAGTGTTCAGCGGTTGGTCCTTACCGGCCGTCGGGTCCCTGCTTCCACCGGATCTCGGCCTCGATGAAGCTGTCGATGTCGCCGTCCAGCACCGCCGCGGTGTTGCCTGTCTCCACCTCGGTGCGCAGGTCCTTCACCATCTGGTACGGGTGCAGCACGTAACTGCGGATCTGGTTGCCCCACGACCCGCCGGCGTCGCCGCGCAGCGCGTCCATCTCGGCCCGCTCCTGCACCCGGCGCCGCTCCAGCAGCTTGGCCTGCAGCACGTTCATCGCGCTGGCCCGGTTCTGGATCTGGGACCGCTCGTTCTGGCAGGACACCACGATGCCGGTCGGCAGGTGGGTGATCCGGACCGCCGAGTCGGTCGTGTTGACGCCCTGGCCACCCGGCCCGGACGACCGGTAGACGTCGACCCGGATGTCCTTGTCGTCGATCTCGATGTGGTCGGTCGGCTGCACCACCGGCACCACGTCCACCCCGGCGAAGCTGGTCTGCCGGCGGTGCTGGTTGTCGAACGGGGAGATCCGGACCAGCCGGTGGGTGCCGTGCTCGCCGGCCAGCGTTCCGTACGCGTACTGCGACTTGACCACGAAGGTGGCCGACTTGATCCCGGCCTCCTCCGCGTACGACGTGTCGTAGACCTCGGTCGGGTAGCCGTGCCGCTCCGCCCAGCGCAGATACATCCGCAGCAGCATCTGCGCCCAGTCGGCGGCGTCCACGCCGCCGGCCTCGGCCTGCACGGTGATCAGCGCGTCGCGCCGGTCGTACTCCCCGCCCAGCAGGGTCCGCACCTCGAGCTCGCCGATCGCCTTGCGCAGCGCGGACAGCTCGGCCTCGACCTCCTCGCGGGTGCCCGGGTCGTCCTCGCCCTCGGCCAGCTCGTGCAGCACGGCGGCGTCGTCCAGGCGGCGGCGGAGGTCGTCGGCGCGGCGGATCTCCGCCTGCACCTGGGACAGCCGGCTGGTGACCCGGGTGGCCTGCTCCTGGTCCGACCAGAGGTCCGGCTGGGCGGCCCGCTCCTCCAAGCCGGCCAGCTCCTTGCGGAGCGCCCCCAGGTCCAGCACCTTCTCGATGCTGGTCAGAGTGGCGGACAGCTCCTTGAGCTCAGCGGGCACATCGTCGGTCACAACGGACCAGGTTACTGTGCCGGCTCCGGTCGCCGCTCGGACTCAGTCGCTGGGGACCGTGTCCAGCCAGCGGAGCAGGGCCCGCTCGTACGCCACGCCGAACTCGGCGGTGGCGACGAGGAACGGGTCGGCCTTCTCCTTCTTCAGCTGGCTGGCCCGGGCCCGGTTGGCCGCGAGCGCCTCCTGGTGCCGGCCGCGAGCGTCCTCGACCAGCGCCTGGACCGCGCCCGGAGCGTGGTGGGCGCCGAAGCCGATCCGCAGCACCAGCGGGTTGCGCGCGTGGTCGGCGCCGGACGCCTCGGTCAGCCAGGACCGGAACGCCCGCTTGCCGGCCGCGGTGATCGCGTAGGGCTGGGCGGCGCGCGGGCCGAGCTTGCCGGGCCGCACGTACCCGGCCTGCGCCAGCCCCGGCAGCTCCCGGTAGACCTGGCTGCGGGTGACGCTCCAGAACGGGTCCATCCGCTCCTTGGCAGCGGCGACCAGCTCGCCGCCGGTCATCGGACCCTCGTGCAGCAGGCCGAGCAGCGCGGCGGCGGTCGAGTTCAGCGAGGTGGCCACCCGGCAACGGTGCCACGATCTTGGCCCGGGCGCCAGCACCCGGACGCGGGAACTGTCCACTGTGTCTGGCGCAGGTGGACGGTTAGCCGGCCGGCAGCAGCGCCGTGCGGGCCCGGGCGACGGCGGTGCGGTCGAGCCCGCCGGCCTTGCCGAGCACGGCCCCGAAGGGGATCCGTACGGTCCGCCGGCAGGTCACCGTGACGGTGCGGCCGTCCGTGCCGGCGGTCAGCACCAGTCCCGGCCGGGCGGCGTGGTGGCGATAACTCCCGACCGCGGCGGCGACCTCGGCCCGGTCCAGCGGCAGTCCCGGACCGACCCCGTCCGCGCCGGGCCGGGACCGGGCCAGCGCGGCCCGGTCCAGGGCGGCGGCGCCGGCCAGCGCGGCGCCGTCGCAGACCCCGGCCAGGTCGCGCTGGGCCAGGAACGCGGCCGACGCGGCCGTTCCCGCGGTCACCAGCAGCCCGGCCAGCAGGAAGCTCAGCAGCACCAGCGGCAGCACGGTGCCGCGGTCCGCGCCGGTCATCGCCGGTGGTCGCGGTGGTCGTCGGCCCGCACGACGTGCCGCCCGGTCACCGCGCCGCGGTCGCCGGCCAGGAAGCCGGGCACCGCCGGCAGCCGCAGCGGCGCGGTCACGCAGACGGCGAAGACCGCGCCCGGCCGCAGCGCCGGCGGTGCCGGACCGGCCGCCGCGCAGCCGGAACCCGCGTCGCCGTAGCGGATCCGGACGCCGGCGGCCGGCACCCCCTGGTCGGCCAGCGCCAGCCGGGCGGCCTCCTCGGCCCGGGCCGCCGCGGTGACCGTCGTGCCGGTGACGTACGCCCGGCCCGCCTCCCGGGCGGCCTGGGTCACCCCGAACGCGGTGCGCTGCACCGCTGACAGCGCCAGCGCCAGGTAGAGCAGCGGGACCAGCAGCACCACCCCGAGCAGCACGAACTCCACCACCGCCGAGCCGCGATCCCGGCGGATCACCGCCCCTCCTCGAGCGCGTCCGCGGTTCCGGCGCGGCCACCGACCTCCTTGAGCGCGAGCGCGGTCACGCCACCCGGTCACCGGCCCTCCTTGAGCGCGTGCGCGGTCACGTCCACCGGCAGCACCGGTCCGGTCAGCGCGAGCAGCGCCGGAACCGCGCCGTGGCAGCGGACCGCGACCAGCACCGCGCCGGCCGCGCCGGGCTCCTCGACCGCGGTGCACCGGATCCCGGCCGCGGCCCGGGCGGACGCCCCGCGGGCCAGCACCTGCTCGGCCGCCGGCCCGCCGTCCGCAGTGGACCGGTCGGCGGCCGCGGCCTGCCGGGCGCCCTCGGCCGCGCTGGCCACCACCACGGCGCGCAGGTGCAGGTAGGCCGCGCCCTGCAGGACGGTGAGCAGCAGGGCCAGCAGCGGCAGCGCGACGAGCACGAAGTCCACGGCGGCCGACCCGCGATCGCGCACCTCAGCCCGCCTGCACGACCATGTCCTGCACGGCCGCGGTCATCGCCGGGATGATCGCGTCCCGGAACGGGACCAGGATGGCCAGCACCAGCGCGGCCGTCATGACCGCGATCAGCACCCAGCCGGGCACGTCCCCGCGGTCCGGGCGGGCGAGCAGGCGGCGGATCCTCGACACGGCAGTCCTCCTCGGTGACCGGACACAGTGGGCAGAGCCGGCTCAGCGGCCGAGCGCGGTGAGCGTGGCGATCGCGACCAGTCCCGGGTAGAGCGCGAAGACCACGGTCGTCGGCAGGATGCCGAAGACCACCGGCAGCAGCATGGCGATCTCGCGGCGGCCGCCGGACTCCAGCAGCGCCCGCTTGCCGGCCTCCCGCACGTCGGCCGCCTGCGCGCGCAGCACCTCGGCCAGCGGGGTGCCGCGCTCCACCGCGACCAGCACGCCGGCCACGAAGCGGGACAGCGCCGGCACGCCGGCGCGGTCGGCCAGCTCGGCCAGCGCGGCCGCCAGCGGGGTGCCGGCGCGCACCCGGGCGAGCGAGCCGGCGAGCTCGGCCGGGAGCGCGCCGGTGGTCAGCCGGCAGACCCGGTCCAGCGCGCCGGCCAGCCCCTCGCCGGCCGTCACCGCCAGCGCCAGCAGCTCGGCCACCACGGGCAGCTCGGCCAGCACGTCGGCCTGCCGGCGGCGCACCCGGCGGGACAGCGCGAGGTCGCGGCCGAGCACGCCGGCCAGCGCACCGGCGGCGGCCAGCAGCACCGGCACCGGCGCCGACCACCGTCCAGAGGCGACGGTCAGGCCGGCCGCGGCGGCGGTGCCGGCGACCAGGCCGGCCAGCCCGCACAGCACCTGCTCCACCCGGACGTCGTCCACCGTGCGCCGGTCGCCCAGCACGGCCAGCCGGCGGCGCACCGCGGCCCGGCCGCCGAGCAGCCGGTCGAGCATGCGGGCGGCGTCGGCCAGCAGCGGGGTGAGCAGCCGGCCGGCCGCGACCGGCAGCGGCGGCCGGCCGGTGGGCCCGGACCGGGTCGGCCAGCGACGGCGCCAGCCGCCGGTCCAGCGCCGGCCGACCCGGCACCCCGCCGGCGACCAGCACCACGCCGGTGCCGGCGGCCAGCCCGAGCAGCGCGCCCAGCGCGGTCACCGGGCCACCTCCCGCAGCACCCGCCGCTCGGCCGGCAACCGTCCGATCCGGACCATCAGCCGGTACGCCACCGTGCACGCCGCCGCTCCGCCGAGCAGGATCGTCGTCCCGGTCCCGCTGTCGTACGCGGCCAGCGTGCCCGGCTGGGTGCCGAGCAGCAGCAGCACCAGCCACGGGGCGGCCACCGCGAGCCGGGCGGCGGCCACCGTCCAGCTCTGCCGGGCGACCAGCTCGGCCCGCACCCGCGCGTCCTCCCGCAGGAAGGCCGACAGCGCGCGCAGCACCGGGCCGAGGTCGCTGCCGCCGACCTCCCGGGCCATCCGGACGGTCTCCACCACCCGGTCGGCCACCGGGTCGGCGAGCCGGTCCCGCAGCCGGTCCAGCGGCCCGGCCAGCCGGCCGGTCGCCCGCAGGTCCGCGGCGAAGGCGACGAACGCCGGCCGCAGCGGCTCCGGCCCCCGCTCCCCCAGCGCCGCCAGCGCCTCCGGCAGCGACAGCCCGGCCCGGACCGCGGAGGCGAGGTGGTCCACCGCGTCCGGCCACAGCTCGTGCCGGTCGGCGGTGCGCCGCCGGGCGGCCCGGCGGACCGCGGCCGGCGGCACCGCGGCCGCGCCCGCCCCGGCGCAGCAGGCGATCCCGGCGCTGCCGGTCGCGGCGAGCAGGACCGCCCCGCCGAGCACCGCGGCCACCACCTGCACCGCGAGCAGCTGGCCGGGCGTCACCCCGGCGGCGCCGGCCCGCCGGAGCAGCTCGGCCCGGCGACGCCAGCACGCCGGCGCGGCCACCGGCCGCGGCGGGCCGCCCGGCGGCCGCAGCAGCAGCAGGCCGGCCCCGAGCAGCAACCCGAGCAGCGCGCCCAGCCCGCCCACCTCAGGCCGCCGGGTCCAGCAGCCGGCCCAGGTCCAGCCCGAGCCGCTCGAAGCGGTCGGCCCGCGGCGGCACCCCGGCACCGCGCACCAGCCGGCCGTCCCGGGTGCCGAAGACCTCGCTGGTCTCCACCACGCCGCCCTCCACCCGGCCGGGCACGCCGACGATCTCGCGCACCCGGCGCCGCCCGTCCGGGTCGACCGCGAGGTGCACGACCAGGTCCAGGCAGCCGGCCACGGTCGGCAGCACGAACGCCGGCGAGATCGCGCCGCCGGCCAGCAGCGGCAGCGTGCACACCTTGAGCAGCGCCTCCCGGGCCGAGTTGGCGTGCACCGTGCCGAGCCCGGGGACGCCCGAGTTGAGCGCGAGCAGCAGGTCCAGGCACTCGGCCTGCCGCACCTCGCCCACCACCAGCCGGTCCGGCCGCATCCGCAGTGCCTCCTTGACCAGCCGGCGCAGGTCGATCCCGCCGGTGCCCTCCAGGCTCGGCTGCCGGGTCTGCATCGCCACCCAGTCGCGCAGCGACGGCCGCAGCTCGAACACTTCCTCGACGGTGACCAGCCGCTCCCCCGGCGGGACCGAGCCGAGCAGCGCGTTGAGCGTGGTGGTCTTGCCGGACTGGGTGCCGCCGGAGACCAGCACGTTGAGCCCGGCGGCGACCGCCGCGTCCAGGAAGCGGGCCGCGGCCGGCGGCAGCGTGCCCAGCCGGACCAGGTCCGCCACCGACGCGGCCGGCGCGACGAACTTCCGCACGTTGACCGCGAGGTGCCGGCCGGTGACCTCGGGCAGCACCGCATGCAGCCGGGACCCGTCCGGCAGGGTGGCGTCGACGAACGGCTCGCCGAGGTCGAGCCGCCGGCCGCTGGTCCGCAGCATCCGCTCGACCAGCTCGGCCACCTCGGCGGCGGTGAGCACCGTGGTGGTCAGCTCGCTGCGGCCGCGCCGGGCGACGAAGACCTTGCCCGGCTCGTTGACCCAGACCTCCTCCACCTCCGGGTCGTCCAGCCAGCGCTGCAGCGGCCCGAAGCCGGCGACCGCGTCGAGCACGGCGCGGGCGACCCGGGGCGGGTCGTCGACCGGGGGCAGCGCCGAGGCCAGCGCCCGCCGCGAGTAGTCGGCGAGCACCTCGGCCACCAGCGCGCGGGCGTCGTCCGGGGCCTGGACCGGGTCCAGGCCCCGGCGGCGGACGAGCTCGCGGACCTCGGCCTCGATCGTGTCCGTCGCGGTCAGCACGCGCCGGACTTTACCCTTGTGTCCGGTTTTGTGCCACCACCGTTGCGACAGTCCGGGCGACTCTCGAAGGAGCCGCCCACAGCGTCAAGAGCGGGCGGACCGGGACGCGCCGAGCAGCTCCACCGCGTCGGCGAGCACCGCGGCCGGGTCCACGGACGCCACGAACGACGCGTCGTGCTCGCAGCCGCGGCCCCGGTGCGGCGCCGGCAGCTCCGGCTCGGTGACGTCCGCCCCGCACACCGGGCAGTGCACCGTCCAGGACACGTGCACCCGCTGCCGGGTCCGGGTCAGCGGGCCGTAGTTGACCATCGTGCCGCACCAGTAGACGCCCACGGTGGGGGCGCCGACCGCGGCGGCCAGGTGCCGCGGGCCGGTGTCGTTGGACACCACCACCGCGCACCGGGCGTACAGGGCGGCCAGCCCGCCCACCGACACCGCGCCGACCAGCGGCTCGGCCGGGTGCCGCATCCGGTCCACCACGGCGCCGACCACCGCCCGCTCCGCCGCCGAGCCGGTCACCAGGACCCGGGCGCCGCGGTCGGCCAGGCCGTCGCCGACCGCGGCGAAGTGCTCCGCCGGCCACCGCCGGCGGCCGTCCCGGGCGCCCGGGTGCAGCGCCACCACCGGCTCCGGGCCGCCGGCGAGCACGGCCGCGACCTCCGCCTCGTCCCGGTCGCGGAGCGCCAGCCGCGGCTCCAGCACCACCGGCGTCGCCCCGACGAGCGCGACCACCTCGAGGAAGCGGACGACCTCGGGCTGGTAGAAGGCGTACCGGACCGTCCGGTCGAGCGGCTCGGCGTCCACTGTGGATGACCCGGCGGTGTGGCGGGCGCCGAGCCGGCGGACGAACGGGTTGGACCAGCGGCCGCCGCCGTGCAGCTGCAGCGCGAGGTCGAAGCGCTCCGCCCGCATCGCGGCGAAGAAGGCCTCCACCGCGGCCGGGTCCTCGTCCTCGGCCGGCTCCCGCACGCCGCGGCTCGGCGGCACCGGCACCACCCGGTCCACCGGCCCGGGCCGGCCGGCCAGGAAGCCGGCGTGCCAGTCGGCGCCGAGCAGCACGATCTCCGCGTCCGGGTACGCCGCCCGCAGCGCCTCCAGCGCGGGCAGCGCGGCCAGGAAGTCGCCGAGGGCGTTCGCCCGCAGCACCGCGATCCGGGCCACACCGGTCAGTCGACTCCCGACCTCCAGCACGCCCCGCCCGATACCCCCGCACACCGCGCCCGACACGCACACCCGCCGGCGATCCGCACCCGGGTCCGGGGGGCGCCCGCCGTCAGGCCCGGTACTCCCGGAGGAGACCGCGGCTGATGATCGTCTTCTGGATCTCGCTGGTGCCCTCGCCGATCAGCAGGAACGGCGCCTCCCGGAACAGCCGCTCGATCTCGTACTCCTTCGAGTAGCCGTACCCGCCGTGGATCCGGAACGCCTCGCTGGTCACCTCGAAGCAGTATTCGCTCGCCAGCAGCTTCGCCATCCCGGCCTCGACGTCGTTGCGCTGGCCGGAGTCCTTGAGCCGGGCGGCGTTGACCATCATCAGGTGCGCCGCCTCCACCTTGGTGGCCATCTCGGCGAGCTTGAACGCGATCGCCTGGTGGTCGGCGATCTGCCGGCCGAAGGTCTTGCGCTGCTGCGCATACCCGATCGCCAGCTCGAACGCCCGGATCATGATCCCGCAGGCCCGGGCGGCCACGTTGACCCGGCCGACCTCGACGCCGTCCATCATCTGGTAGAAGCCGCGGCCCCGGCCCGACGGTCCACCCAGGACGGTCGAGGCCGGCACCCGCAGGCCGTCCATCACCATCTCGGTGGTCTCGACGCCCTTGTAGCCCATCTTCTCCAGCTTGCCGGGGATCGCCAGCCCGGGCGCGACCTCGCCGAAGCCGGGCTCCTTCTCCACCAGGAAGGTGGTCATGTTCTTGTAGACCGACTCGGCGCCCTCGTCGGTGCGCACCAGGGTGGCCACCACCCCGGCCCGGGCGCCGTTGGTCAGCCACATCTTCTGTCCGGTGAGGACGAAGTCGTCGCCGTCGGCCTCGGCCCGCGCGGTGATCGCGGCGACGTCCGAGCCGCAGCCCGGCTCGGACATGGAGAAGGCGCCGCGCACCTCGCCGGTCGCCATCTTCGGCAGCAGCCGCTGCTTCTGCTCGTCGGAGCCGTGCTGGGCCAGCATGTAGGCGACGATGAAGTGGGTGTTGATCACCCCGGAGATGCTCATCCAGCCGCGCGCGATCTCCTCGACCACCAGCGCGTACGTCAGCAGGGACTCACCGAGCCCGCCGTGCTCCTCCGGGATCATGAGGCCGAACAGCCCCATCTCCTTCATCCCGTCGACGATCGCCTCCGGGAACTCGTCCTTGTGCTCGAGCTCCGTCGCGTACGGCAGGATCTCCTTGTCCACGAAGGACCGGACGGTGGACAGGATCTCCTTCTGGACGTCGGTCAACCCCGGCGTCCGGGCGAGTCGGGCCATCGGGCGCTCCTTCACGGTGCCGGCGGCGGTGGGTCGAGGTTACCGACAGGTGTCGGCGCGCGGGCTGTGAAGAGCCTCACCCGGGTGCGGCAGCCTCCTAGCCCTCGGCGGGCGTGAAGGAGGTGGTCCGGGTCATGCCGGCGGCCCGGCCCTTCGCCGCGATCACCGTCGCCATCTTCCGGGACGCCTCGTCGATCATCTCGTCGCCGAGCATCACCGCACCGACCTTCTTCACCGTCGTGTAGTGCTCGTACGCGTCCAGGATCAGCTCGGCGTGGTCGTAGTCGGCCTGGGCCGGCGAGTAGACCTCGTTCGCGGCGTCGATCTGCCCCGGGTGCAGCACCCACTTGCCGTCGTAGCCGAGCGCGGCCGACCGGCCGGCGATCCGGCGGAAGCCGTCCACGTCCCGGATCTGCAGGTAGGGCCCGTCGATCGCCTGCACGCCGCGGGCCCGCGCCGCCATCAGGATCCGCATCAGCACGTAGTGGTAGGCGTCGCCGACGTCGTAGCCGGGCGGCTGCTCGCCGACCACCAGCGAGCGCATGTTGATCGAGGCCATGAAGTCGGCCGGGCCGAAGATGATCGTCTCGATCCGGTCGCTGGCGAAGGCGATCCCGTCCACCGCGATCAGGCCGGCCGCGTTCTCGATCTGGGCCTCGATGCCGATCCGGCCGACCTCGTACCCCATCGTCTTCTCGATCTGGGTCAGCATCAGGTCCAGCCAGGCCACCTGGGCCGCCGACTGCACCTTGGGCAGCATGATGCAGTCCAGGTGTGCGCCGGCGCCCTCGACCACGGTGACCACGTCGCGGTAGGTCCAGTGGGTGGTCAGGTCGTTGACCCGGACCACCCGGGTCCGGCCGCCCCAGTCGCCGTTGCCGAGCGCGTCCACCACATTCCTGCGGGCGCCCTCCTTGGCGTCCGGCGCGACCGCGTCCTCCAGGTCGAGGAAGACCTGGTCCGCGGGCAGGCCCGGGGCCTTGTCCAGCATCTTCGTGGAGCTGCCGGGCACCGCGAGGCAGGACCGGCGGGACCGCAGCGGGCGCGTCGACAGGGCAGGTGTGGTCATTGTCGGATGCTAGGGCGGCGCGGCCCGGCGGTGTTGTCGGGTCGGTCACACGCCCGTCACTCCACCGGCACCGCCCGCGCCCCGGACCGGATCACCACCGCCAGCCCGGCCAGCAGCACCAGCAGGCCGGGCACCGTGCCGGCCGGCGGCAGCTGCCGCAGCCAGATCGCCGCGACCAGGATCGCGCCCGGCACCTCGACCAGGATGGCCAGGCTGACCACGGTCGCGCTGGTCGTCTTGAGCACCACGATGACCAGCGAGTGGCCGAGCAGCTGGGCGCCGGCGGTCAGCGCGGCCAGCTGCAGCCAGGTCGTCGCCGAGTAGCCGCCGAGCTGCTGGCCGGTGGCCAGGCACAGCCCGAGCAGCAGCAGCGCACAGGTGGAGTAGCAGACCGCCGTGTACGCGGTCGTGCTCATCTCCGTCCGGCGGCGCGCGTCCGGCGCGCGCAGGGCGCCGCCGACGGTGACGTACCCGGCCGCGAGCGCGCCGCCGACCAGGGCGAGCAGGTCGCCGAGCAGCGCCCGGCCAGGACAGCGTCACGTCCGCCCCGGTGAGCATGGCCGCGCCGACCACGGCGATCCCGGTGCCGACCCAGACCGACCGGCCGACCTGCCGGCCGAGCGCCCGGGCCAGCAGCGCCGCCCACACCGGCTGGGTGGCGACCAGCGCGGTCGAGGAGGCCACCGAGGTCAGCGTCACGCTCGGCACCCAGGTGGCGAAGTGGCCGGCCAGCAGCGCGCCGGCCAGCGCGGACAGCCCCCACTGCCGGCGGTCCAGCCCGCGCAGCTCCCGGTGCCGGCGGACCAGCGCCACCGGCAGCACCACGCCGACGCCCATCAGGTTGCGCCAGCAGGCGATGGCGAGCGCGGGCGCGGCGGTGGCCGCGATCAGCGGCGCCGAGGTGGACACCGCGGCCAGGGCGACGCCCAGCAGCAGGGCGTCCCGGCGGGGCGGCAGGGTGATCGCCTCGACGGTCCCCGGCTGCCCCACGCCGGCCATCCTCGCAGTCGGACCGGCGCCCCGCCGGGCCCGCCCGGCCGCATCCGGGCAGGCCGGCGGCCTGGCGGCGGTAGCCTCAGCACGTGGCGGCCAGCGCGCGGATCTTCGCCGCCCGGCTCGCCGGCGTCGCCGTATTCGACCCGAACGGTGACCAGGTGGGCCGGGTTCGTGACGTCGTGGTCGTCTTCCAGCCCCCGCCGCTGCCGCCGCGGGTGCTCGGGCTGGTGGTCGAGATCCAGAGCCGGCGCCGCATCTTCGTGCCGATCGGACGGATGACCTCGGCCGAGCCGGCCGCGGTGGTGCTCACCACCGGCTCGGTCAACCTCCGCCGCTTCGAGCAGCGCCCCGGGGAGGCGCTGGTGCTCGGCGACCTGCTCGACCGGACGGTGACCGTCGCGGAGACCGGGGCGAAGGCGACGGTGGTGGACGCCGCCATGGAGCAGACCCGGACCCGGGACTGGGTGCTGACCCGCATCGCCGTACGGGAGCACCCCGGAGGTCGGCTGCCCCGCCGGCGTGGCCACGT
Organism: uncultured Actinomycetota bacterium; assembly: GCA_963849885.1. Lineage (GTDB taxonomy): Bacteria > Actinomycetota > Actinomycetes > Mycobacteriales > CADCTP01 > CADCTP01. The sequence goes on from CAWKIV010000013.1 coordinate 50,725, forward strand.
CCACCAGGTCGACTGGTCCGGGGTCGACGGTCTGGGACCCGCGTCGGAGGACGCGCAGGGCGCCGACACGCTGCTCGGCCTGCTGTCCACGATGCGCGCCGCCGACCTGGCGAACCTCCTGCAGGACCTGGGCCAGAAGCGGCGCCAGGAGGTCGTCGCCGCGCTGGACGACGAGCGGCTCGCCGACGTGCTGCAGGAGATGCCCGAGGACGACCAGGTCGCGATCCTCGCGCAGCTGGCCGACGAGCGGGCGGCCGACGTGCTCGAGGCGATGGACCCGGACGACGCCGCCGACCTGCTGGGCGAGCTGCCGACCGGCGAGCAGGAACGGCTGATGCAGCTGATGGAGCCGGACGAGGCGGAGCCGGTGCGCCGGCTGCTGCGCTACTCCGAGGACACCGCCGGCGGGCTGATGACCAGCGAGCCGATCATCCTGTCGCCGGACGCGACGATCGCCGAGGCGCTGGCCCGGGTCCGCAACCCCGACGTGACCCCGGCGCTGGCCACCCAGGTCTACGTGTGCCGCCCGCCGTCCGAGACGCCGACAGGGCGCTACCTCGGCGTCGCGCACGTCCAGCGGCTGCTGCGCGAGCCGCCCTCCGCCCTGGTCAGCGGCGTGGTCGACGGCGACCTGGCGCCGCTGCGGCCGGAGACCACGACGGCCGAGCTGACCCGCTACCTGGCCACGTACGACCTCGTCGCCGCCGCCGTCGTGGACGACAGCGACCGGCTGGTCGGCGCGGTCACCGTGGACGACGTGCTGGACCACCTGCTGCCCGAGGACTGGCGGGACCGCGACGATGGTTGAAACGCGACTGGACCAGCCGAAGGGGACCCGCCGGACCGGTCCCCGTTACGACGCCGAGGCCTTCGGCCGGCTGGCCGAGACGATCGCCCGCTTCATCGGCACCGCGCGCTTCCTGGTCGCGCAGACGTTCATCGTCGTCGCCTGGGTGGTGTGGAACTTCGCGGTGCCGCCCAGCCTCCGCTTCGACCAGTACCCGTTCATCTTCCTGACCCTGGCCCTGTCGCTGCAGGCCGCGTACGCCGCTCCGCTGATCCTGCTCGCGCAGAACCGCCAGGACGACCGCGACCGGGTGAACATGGAGGAGGACCGGGGCTTCGCCCAGCGCACCGGCTCCGACATCGAATACCTGGCCCGCGAGCTGGCCGCGGTGCGGATCGCGCTCGGCGAGGTGGCCACCCGCGACTTCCTCCGGGCCGAGCTGGAGCACCACCTCGAGATGCTCCGCAAGGAGGGCGAGCGGCCGGCGGCGCCGGCGCCGTGAGCGGCCGCGCCGTGAGCCGGCCGGCGCCGTGAGCGGCCGCGCCGTGAGCGGCCGGCCGTGAGCCGGCGGCGCGTGAGCGGGCGGCGGCGTGACGCGGCCGGTGCGGCGTGCGAGGCTGCCGGGGTGACCGTCCCGCCGCTGGTCGTCGAGGCGACGAAGAAGGCCGGCCTGCTCTGGCTCACCGTCGCCGGGCAGCGGCCGGCGCCGGTCTGGCTGGTGTGGCGGGAGCCCTCGGCGTACGTGGTGACCGGGCCGGGCGAGCAGCCGGTGCCCGGGCTGGCCGAGGCGACCGAGTGCGACGTCACCGTGCGGTCCGGGGACAACGGCGGCCGGATCGTCACCTGGCGGGCCCGGGTCGACCGGGTGGAGCCCGGCTCCGAGGAGTGGCAGCAGGTGGTGCCGGCGATGGTCACCGCCCGGCTCAACCTGCGCGACGCCGGGGACGCGGAGGCGCGCTGGGCGGCCACCGCGGCGGTGCTCCGGCTCACCCCGACCGGCGAGCTGACCGAGGCCGGCGGGTCGCTGCCGACCGGCTCGCTGGCCGCCGCCGTGCCGCCGTCGCCGGCGCGGACGCCGACCCGGATCCCCACCACCCTGCACCGCAAGCGCCGCCGCTGAGCCCCGTCCCGGGCCGCCGGCCGTCCGGCGCTCAGGGGCGGGTGAGCTCGCCGACCGCCACCGGCACCACCCCGCCGCGGACGGTCACCCGCTCGGCCCGGCCGCCGGCCACCGTCACCGAGCCGTCCAGGGTGGACGGCCGGCCGATCTCCGCGCCCTGGCTGACCCGGTAGTCGGTGATCCCGTCCGGGACCAGCCCGGCGGCGGCGAGGTAGACACCGAGACCGAGGGTGGCCGAGCCGGTGGCCGGGTCCTCCCAGCCCTCGTCGGTGAGCGCCCGCAGGTGCACGGCCCGCCGCGGCGCGTCCCAGGACAGCACCGCCAGCCCCATCGAGTGCACCACCCGGGGCAGCGCGACCCAGTCCGGGGCCAGCCGCTCCACCGCGTCCGCGGCGACCGGCAGGTAGGTCCACTCCAGGCCGGTCCCGCAGGTCCGCGGCGGGACGCCGGCGCCGTCGGCGCCCTCCAGCCCGACCGCGGCGAGCAGCGGCTCCGGGTCGAGCTCCTCGCCCGCGGTCGGCTCGCCGCCGGTCAGCGTGGCGCCCTCCGCGGTCACCTCGACCGGCAGGATGCCGGCCCCGCACTCCTGCCGCACCGCGCCGGTGCGGATCCGGCCCAGCCGGGCCAGCAGCCACGCCGTACCCACGCTCGGGTGGCCGGCGAACGGCAGCTCCTGCGACACGGTGAAGATCCGCACCCGGTAGTCGGCCGCGCCGGGGTCGGTCGGCGGCAGCGGGAACGCCGTCTCGGACAGGTTGAACTCCCGCGCCACCGCCTGCAGCTGCTCGGTGCTCAGGTCGTCGGCGTCGAGGACCACGGCGAGCGGGTTGCCCGCGTACGCCCGGTCGGTGAAGACGTCGACGACCTGGTAGGCGAGGGTGGGCACGACGCGGACCGCTCAGTTGCCGCCGGGCAGCTTGCTGACGTCGACCACCTGGTCGGCCGGCGGCACCTCGACGGTGACCTTCTCCCCGTACCCGGAGAAGTCGAGCGCCCCCTGCTCACCGGAGTTGGCGTCCGGCTCGATGCGCACCGGGTAGGGCTCGCCGGTGCTCGCCACCCAGAGCGTGCCGCCCTCCTTGCCGCTGCTGACCAGGCCGATGCTGGGCACCCCGTTGATCGTCTTCTGCTCGCCCTTGGAGATCGTGCCGTCCGGGTCGAGGATGCCGTCGGCCGCCTCGTCGAGGTCGGTGAGGTCGGACAGCCCGCTGAAGCGCTTGTCGGTCAGCGGCGTCTTCAGCCACTTGCCGGTGAGCAGCTGGGCCGCGCCCTCGCCGCCGTTGCCCATCCAGAACTCCCGGCTGCCCTTGAGGTAGACCGTCTGGTCGAGCTTGCGCAGCTCGATGGTCTGCCCGTTGACGCCGAGCGTGCCGGTCGAGTTGCCCTCGGAGTAGCTCAGGTCGATGGCGAACCGCTCGGTGCCGCTGCCGCCCTCGCCCTTGATCCGGACCGAGCCGGCGTCCTTGAGCGCGGTCGTCGCCTTCTTGAGGATCTCGTCGGCGCTCAGCGCGGCGACGCCGTCGCCGGCGGTGGCGCTGGCCGACGACGACCCGCTCGGCGCGGCACTGCCGCTGCCGGCCGTGGTGTCGTCGCCGCACCCGGCGACGGTGAGCAGGACGGCGGCCGGGACGGCCGCGAGCAGACGAATCGGGCGCACAGTGCTACTTCCCCTCGAGTGGAGCGGCCAGTGAAGCATGCCGCTGACACGGGGCGGGTGGCGGGTCGGTTCAGCCGGCCTCGCCGAACCGGCGGTCGGCCTCGACCTCGGCGGACGCGTCCGCCTCGGGCAGCAGCTTGCGCAGCAGCCGGCCCAGCGCGTCCAGCTCGACCGGCGAGAGCCGGCTGGTGACGTGCTCCTCGATGCCCTGCAGGTGGGTCGGGGCCGCCTCCCGCAGCCGGTCCAGCCCGGCCTCGGTGATCACGGTGAAGGTCCCCCGGGCGTCGTCCGGGCAGGCCTCCCGGGCCACCAGCCCCTCCGCGGACAGCCGGTCCACCAGCCGGGTCAGCCCGGACCGGGACAGCAGCACCCGCTCGGCCAGATCGGTCATCCGCAGCCGCCGCTGCGGGCTCTCCGCGAGCTGCAGGAGCACGTCGTACGACGGGAGCGGCAGCATGTGGTGCGCGGCCAGCTCGTGCTCGAGCTGGCGCGTGATGCTCGCGTGCGCCCGCAGGAATGTCCGCCAGACGGACAGTTCGCGAGCGGAGAGGACGGTGCGCACCCTTGCATGGTAGGTGCGCAGGCAACCTCCCGGGCTGCGTACGCTGGTTTGGTGGTCACGCCAGAGCAGGTCACCGCTGTCCTCGCCGGCGTCCGGGACCCCGAGATCCGCCGCCCGATCACCGAGCTCGGCATGGTCAAGGGCGTCGACGTCGCTCCGGACGGCGCCGTCACCGTGGGGGTTTTCCTCACCGTGGCCGGCTGTCCGATGAAGGACACCATCACCCGGGACGTCACCGCGGCGGTGTCGCCGCTGGCCGGGGTGACCGCGGTGCGCGTCGAGCTGGACGTGATGAGCGCGGAGCAGCGGCAGGCGCTGCAGGAGCAGCTGCGCGGGCCCGGGCAGGTCAACGAGATCCCGTTCGCGAAGCCGGGCTCACTCACCCGGGTGTATGCGGTGGCCTCCGGCAAGGGCGGCGTCGGCAAGTCCTCGCTGACGGTCAACCTGGCCGTCGCCCTGGCCGCCCGGGGCCGCTCCGTCGGCGTGGTCGACGCGGACATCTACGGGCACAGCGTGCCGCGGATGCTCGGCGTCACCGGCCGGCCCACCCAGGTCGAGCAGATGATCATGCCGCCGTCGGCGTACGGGGTGCGGGTCATCTCGATCGGGATGTTCACCCCCGGCAACACCGCCGTGGTGTGGCGGGGGCCGATGCTGCACCGGGCGCTGCAGCAGTTCCTGGCCGACGTCTACTGGGGCGACCTGGACGTGCTGCTGCTCGACCTGCCGCCGGGCACCGGCGACATCGCCATCTCGGTCGCCCAGCTGGTGCCGTCCGCCGAGCTGCTGGTGGTGACCACGCCGCAGCTGGCCGCCCAGGAGGTGGCGGAGCGGGCCGGCTCGATCGCGCTGCAGACCCACCAGCAGATCGTCGGCGTGGTGGAAAACATGTCCTGGTGGGAGCAGCCGGACGGCAGCCGGGTGGAGCTCTTCGGCGCCGGTGGCGGGGCCGCGGTGGCCGAGTCGCTGTCCCGGCTGACCGGGGCGCCGGTGCCGCTGCTCGGCCAGGTGCCGCTGGACCAGCAGCTGCGCGAGGGCGGCGACGCCGGCGTGCCGATCGTGGTGTCCGCGCCGGAGTCCCCGGCCGCGGTCGCCCTCGGCGGGGTCGCCGACCGGCTGGCCCAGCGGCAGCGCGGGCTGGCCGGCGTGCAGCTCGGGCTGTCCCCGGCGAAGCGGTGAGGCGGCCGGGCTAGGTGGTGTCCGGGTCGTACGGCGCCTGCTCGCCGGCGGCCCGGGGCTGCGGGCGGCTCGCGCCGTCCGCGCGGCGGCGGGTCCCGTCGTCCTCCTCGTCGTCGCCGTCCTCGAAGAGATTCTTCCGGACGAACGTCCGCGGGTTGAGCGAGTCGAGGTCGAAGTCGGAGAACTCCGGGCCGAGCTCGGTCTTGATCTGGGACCGCGCGCTCTTGGCCATGCCGCGCAGCTGGCGCAGCATCTGGGCGGCGTCCCGGGCCACGCCCGGCAGCTTGTCCGGGCCGAAGACGAGCAGCGCCACCACCAGCAGGGTGACGATCTCGAGCCAACCGAGGCTGCCGAACACGGCCCCAGCCTAACCCGTCAGTCGGACTGGAGGGTCACGGTCGTCTTCGCGGTCCGGCCGCCGCGGACGTACGTCAGCTCCACCTTGTCGCCGACCTTCCGGGTCCGGACCTGGACGACCAGCTCGTCGGCCCCGGCGATCAGCCGGTCGCCGACGCGGGTGATCACGTCGCCGGCCTTGATCCCGGCCTTCGCCGCCGCGCCGCCCGCGGTCACGCTCTCCACCTCGGCGCCGTCCCGGGCCCCGTCGGTGACCGACCGGGCGCTGACGCCGAGCGTGGCGTGCTGCACCTTGCCGGTGCGGATCAGCTGCTGGGCGATGTCCCGGGCCTCGTTGATCGGGATGGCGAAGCCGAGGCCGATGCTGCCGCCCTGGCCCTGCCCGCTGGTCAGGGTGGCGATGGCCGAGTTGATGCCGACCAGCGCGCCGGCGCCGTCCACCAGCGCCCCGCCGGAGTTGCCCGGGTTGATCGGTGCGTCGGTCTGGATCGCGTTGATCACCGCGTTGGTGTCGCTGCCGGAGCTGCCGGCCTGGCCGCCGAGCCGGACCGGCCGCTCGAGCGCGCTGACGATGCCCGAGGTGACGGTCCCGGCCAGCCCGAGCGGCGAGCCGACCGCGATCACCGGGTCGCCGACCTCGAGCTCGTCGGAGTTGCCCAGCGCGGCCACCCGGAGGCCCGGCTTCTCCACCTTGAGCACGGCGAGGTCGGTCTTCGGGTCGCGGCCGACCACCCGGGCGTCGGCCGCGGACTGGTCGGAGAACAGCGCCCGCAGGCTGCCCCGGCCGGTGGCGACCGCGGAGATCACGTGGTTGTTGGTGAGCACGTAGCCGTCCCCGTCGATGACCACGCCGGAGCCGGTGCCGGAGCCGCCGGCCGCGCGGACCTCGATCGACACCACGGTGGGCAGCACCCGCTGGGCGATGTCCGCGATCGAGCCGGGCGGCCGGTTCACCGGCGGGCTGACCTCGCTCAGCGTCGCGTCCGGGTCGAGCAGCGCGGGAACGGCCCGGGACGCGGCCAGGTAGCCGACCACGCCGCCGCTGACGCCGGTGAGCAGGGCGGCGAGCAGCAGCACCAGCGCGGCGGTGAGGCTGAGCTGGCGCAGCCGCCAGCGGCCCCGGCCCGGCGCCTCCGCCGGCGCGGGGGCCGGCGCGGGCGCGGCGGTGCCGTCGCCGAAGTCGGGCGGGCCGCCGAGCGAGGCCGCGGACCGGGCGTCCCGCCACGGGTCGACCGGGGCGTCCGGCTTCCACCACGGCGACTCCGGCGTCGGGGCCGGGTCGTGCCGGGCGCCCGGCGGTGGGTCGAACGACTCGCCGACGCCGGCCGGCCGGCCGAAGCTGCGGCGCAGCGCGGGGGCGGGCGGGGCCGGCGGCGGGGCGGGGGCCGGCGGCGGCGGGCCGTCCGGAGCGAAGGACGACTCCACCCCGGACGGGCGGCCGAAGACGGCGTCCAGTCCCGGCGAGCGGCCGTGCACACCGCTGCCGTTGGCCCGACCGTCGTGCTCCGTCATCCGGCTCCTCCCACGTCCGCGTCCCACCCTCGCGTACGGACCGTCAAGTCCCCGTCAGGTCGGCGCGCACCCGCTCCGGAGCCGATCACCTTTGCGCGCGTCCTCGTCCGGACACGCCGGCCCGCCGGGGGTTGCGGGACGAGCCCGCGCGCAGAGGTGATCGCCGGCGGGCGGGGGGTCAGCGACCCGGGACGGTGCGGCGGGCCGGGGCCAGCGCTCCGCCGGCCGGCCGGTTGAACTGGAACGTGTTGGCCTGCAGCGGCACGTTGGGCGCCACCACCAGCTGCGGCGGCGACGTGCCGGCGCCGCCGGGACCGGACGGCGCCGCGGTGCCCGGCGCGGCGGTGGACGCGGCGGACGCGATCACGCCGAAGGCCAGCCCGGCCAGCGACACGGCCAGCCCGCGCCGGCGCCGGCGGGTCCGGGCGGCTCCGCGGGCGACGGTCGCCGGCGGTCGCGGCTGGCGGCCCGGGCCGGTCGGCCCGGCCGGGCGGGCGGCGGTGCCGGCCCGGCGCCCGGACGGCGCGATCCCCGGACCGGCCGGGGTGGCCGCGCGGGTCCGCTCGACCAGCCGCGGGTCCTCGGGGGCGGTGGCCAGGCCGGTCGCCCAGCCGAGCTCGTCGCCGGCCACCGCCAGCACCCGGTCGGCCCCGCCGAGGTCGGCGGTCATCGGCACGTCCAGCAGCTTGGCCAGCAGGCCGGCCGGCAGCTGCGGGTCCGGCGCGGCCGCCATCAGCGCCTTCGCCTCCCGCTGGCCGTCGACCTCGGCCCGGCACTCCGCGCAGCCGCGCAGGTGCCGCTCGGCGCGCTCGTCCGCGGCCGGGGACAGCAGGCCGTCCACGTACGCCGCCAGGGCTTCCTCGGCCAGGTGCACGTCGGGCAGGGTCACGACGCACCTCCCGCGGCCTCGCCGGTCGCCGCTGCCTGGTCGCCCGCGGTCGCCCGCCGGGGGGCGCGGTGCGCGAGCGCCTCGCGCAGCAGCACCCGGCCGCGGTGGATCCGCGACCGGACGGTGCCCAGCTTGATGCCGAGGGTCGCCGCGATCTCCTCGTACGACAGGCCCTCGATGTCGCACAGCACCACCGCGGCCCGGAAGTCCGGCGGGAGCGCGTCCAGCGCGGCCTGCACGTCCGGGTCGAAGGCGCCGTCCGCGTACACCTGCTCGGGGCTGCGCTCCCGCCCGGGCAGCCGCTCGGTGTCCTCCGGCAGCGCGTCGAAGCGGATCCGCTGCCGGCGGCGGACCAGGTCGAGGAAGAGGTTGGTGGTGATGCGGTGCAGCCAGCCCTCGAAGGTGCCGGGCGTGTAGTCGGCGAGCGAGCGGAAGACCCGGACGAACGTCTCCTGGGTCAGGTCCTCGGCGTCCTGCGGGTTGCCGGAGAGGCGGTAGGCGAGGCGGTAGACCCGGGCCGAGTGCTCGCGAACCACCTCGTCCCACGTGGGGGGCACCCACGTCACGACTGAGGCGTCCATCACGGCTCCCCCGGGTTCGGTTGCGAACGACACCGCCATGGTGCCTGACACTCCCTCCGACTCCACCACGCGCCGCGTCAGGTCTCAGTGAGTCCACAGGTTCCGCGGCGCGTCTGCCAGGTGAACGCGCCGGGTGGCGGCGCCGTTCCCCCGCGGCGGGCGCGTCACAGCGTCGGCGTGCGCCGGGGGGAGATCCGCCCGGCATGGCCTATGGTGTCGCCGTGCCGGATCTCGCGGCGGTGCTCGCCAGCAGGGAGTACGCGGAGGCGTACCTCGCCGAGGACGCCGTGCTCCAGGCCGCCCGGCGGCGCGGGCGCGAGCTCGGCTGCGTGCCGATCGGGACCGGCGGGGGCGCGGCGCTGCGCTTCCTGGCCGCCACGGTCGCGGCCCGGGCGGTGGTCGAGGTGGGCACCGGGGCCGGCGTGTCCGGGCTGTGGCTGCTGCGCGGCATGCGGCCGGACGGCGTGCTCACCACCGTGGACAAGGACCCGGAGCACCAGCGGGCGGCGCGGCAGGCGTTCACCGAGGCCGGCATCCCGTCCGGGCGGGCCCGGCTGATCAACGGCGCCGCGCTGGAGGTGCTGCCGCGGCTCGCCGACGGTGGGTACGACCTGGTCTTCGTCGACGCGGCCAAGACGGAGTACGCCGACTACCTGGCCGAGGCGCTGCGGCTGCTGCGGCCCGGCGGGGTGGTCGCCTTCGACAACGTGCTGTGGCACGACCGGGTCGCCGACCCGGCCCAGCGGGACCCGGAGACGGTCGCGATGCGCGACCTCGGCCGGGCGGTGCGGGACGACGAGCGGCTGGTGCCGGTCCTCCTGCACGCCGGCGACGGGCTGCTCGCCGCCGTCAAGCGCTGAGTGGCCCCGTCGCCCCGCCGCCCCGGGGGCCGCCCCCGGGGTGCCCCCGGGGTGTCACAGCACCTTGGACAGGAAGGCGCGGGTGCGCTCGTGCTGGGGTGAGGCGAGGACCTGGCGCGGTGGACCGGCCTCCACCACCACGCCGGCGTCCATGAAGACCAGCTTGTCGCCCACCTCGCGGGCGAAGCCCATCTCGTGGGTCACCACCACCATGGTCATGCCGTCCAGGGCCAGGTCCCGCATCACGTCCAGCACCTCGCCGACCAGCTCCGGGTCCAGCGCGGAGGTCGGCTCGTCGAAGAGCATGAGCTTCGGCCGCATGGCCAGCGCGCGGGCGATGGCCACCCGCTGCTGCTGGCCACCGGACAGCTGGCTCGGGTACGCGTCCGCCTTCGCCGCCAGGCCGACCCGCTCCAGCAGCGCCCGGGCCCGCTCGTGCACCTCCTTCTTCGGCTCCCGCTTCACCCGCAGCGGCGCCTCCACCACGTTGCCGAACGCGGTCATGTGGGGGAACAGGTTGAAGTTCTGGAAGACCATCCCGACGTCGATGCGCTGCTGCGACACCTCGGACTCGCGCAGCTCGTACAGCTTGTCGCCGCGCTGCCGGTAGCCGACGAGCACGCCGTCCACCCACAGCCGGCCGGCGTTGATCTGCTCCAGGTGGTTGATGCAGCGCAGGAAGGTGGACTTGCCCGAGCCCGACGGCCCGATGACGCACATCACCTCGCGGCGCTGGACCGTCAGGTCGATGCCCTTGAGCACCTCGAGGCGGCCGAAGCGCTTGTGCACGCCCTCGGCGAGCACCATCGGCGCCGTCTCCGCCGGCGACGTCGCGGTCACGGCCCGCCCCCTCCCCCGCCGAGCGGAACCGGCGGGGCCGGCCGCTCCTTGCGGCCCGGCTCGCCGCCGCCGAATCGTCTCCGCAGCTTCTGCAGCGGCGTCAGCGGCAGCGCGCGCTGGCTGCCTCGGGCGTAGTACCGCTCGAGATAGTACTGCCCGATCATCAGCACCGACGTGATGGCCAGATACCAGATCCCGGCGACAATCAGCATCGGCACCGGCTGGAAGAGCCGGATGGACACGTCCCGGGTCCGGGAGTAGAGGTCGAGCGTGTACGGGACCGCGACGACCAGTGACGTGGTCTTGAGCATGGAGATCGTCTCGTTGCCGGTCGGCGGAATGATCACCCGCATCGCCTGCGGGAGGACGATCCGGCGCAACAGCAGCCCCCGCGCCATGCCCAGCGCCGCCGCCGCCTCGGTCTGCCCCTCGCTGACCGACATGATGCCGGCCCGGACGATCTCAGACATGTACGCCGCCTCGTTCAGCGCGAGACCCAGCAGGGCGGCGATGAACGGAGTGATCAGCTCCGGGGTGCTGAAGGTGGCGAACTCCGGGCCGAACGGGATTCCGAACCCGAGCCTGGGGTAGAGCACGCCCACCAACCCCCAGAAGACGAGCTGGGTGTAGACCGGCGTGCCCCGGAAGACCCATATGTAGATCCAGGCGACCGAGGACAGCACGGGGTTCGGCGAGAGCCGCATGACGGCCAGCACGATCCCGAGCGTTACGCCGACCACCATCGACAGCACGGTGAGGATCAGCGTGTTGCGGACGCCCTCGACGACCCGCTGGTCGAACAGGTACTTCCCGACCGTGTCCCACCGGAACCTGGGGTTGGTCACCACGCTGTTGATGAGCATCGCGGCCAGCACCGCCAGGACCGCGATGGCCACCCAGCGCCCCGGATGGCGGACCGGGATGGCCTTGATCTCCTCCGGCGGCGTCACTTCCGCCGGCTGCTCGACGCGGGGCGGGCTGGTCACAGCTGGCCTAGCTCTCCGCGCCGTTGATCACCGGGTCGGTGATCCCGCCGTCGGAGACCTCCCAGCGGTCGAGGACTGCCTTGTACGTCCCGTCCGCTATGAGTGCCTTCACCGCTCCGAGCACCGCGTCCTTGAGCGTCCCGGACGTCTTCGCCAGCGCGATCCCGTAGGGCGCGGTGTCGTAGTTTTCCCCGACCCGCTTGAGCTCGGGCACCTTGTTGGTCGCCGCGATGATCACCGGCAGGTCGGCGAGCACCGCGTCCGCCCGGCCGAGCGCGACGGCGTTGGTGGCTTCGTCCTGGTTTTCGTACCGCTGAACGACGATCGCCGGCTTGCCGGCCGAGGTGCACGCCTTGCTCCGCGCCGGAAGGTCGGTCTGGTCCTGCACGGTGCCGGTCTGCACGGCCACCTTCTTGCCGCAGGCGTTGTCCGGATCGAAGGACGTGTCCTTCGCCGCCCACGCCGTCCCGGCCTTGAAGTACGTCACGAAGTCGACCGACTGCTCCCGCTCCTTGGAGTCGGTGAACGACGACATGCCCAGCTCGTACTTGCTGCCGATGGCAGGGATGATGTTGTCGAACTTCGACTCCTGGAACTCGGCGGTCAGCCCGAGCTTCTTGGCGATCGCGGTGCCGAGGTCGACGTCGAAGCCGATGATCTTGCCGCTGGCGTCCTTGAACTCGTTGGGCTCATAGGTCGGGTCCGTCCCGATCACGAGCTTGCCGTCGGACTTGACCGCGTCGGGCACTTGCGCGGCGAGCGCGTCGTCCTTCTGCACCGCGTTGGGGTCGGCGGCGCCAGTCGCGGATGCGGACGGCTGGCTGCCGCCCTCGGACTCCTCGTTGTTCGCACAGCCGGCCGCGGCCAGCGCCGCGGCCAGCAGCGCGACGGCGTACACGCGTCGGACCTTCACCTTGGGGCCTCCCTCGCCGAACGGATGGGCAGACCCTAGGCCACCGGTACGACGGAACGACACGCTGGTGACCACATCGTGACGGCGGGAGACCTGCCGGCTACGGGAGCGCCAGCTCCCCCTTGCCGAGCACGGTGACCCCGCCCTCGCTGACGTGGTAGCGCTGCTTGTCCAGCTCCGGCTCGACGCCGATGTGCGCGCCCGCCGGGACCACCACGTTTTTGTCCAGGATGGCCCGGCGGACCACCGCGCCGGGCTCGATCCGGACCCCCGGCATCAGCACGCTGCCCTCGACGAATGCCCCCTGCAGGGCGGTCACGCCCGGCGCGACGACCGACCCCCGGATGGTGGCACCGGCGATGATCGACCCGGCCGACACGATCGACTCCTGGGCCAGCCCGCCCTCGACGAACTTGGCCGGCGGCAGCTGCGGCGGCGAGGTGAAGATCGGCCACTGCCGGTTGTAGAGGTTGAAGACCGGGTGCACGGCGACCAGGTCCATGTGGGAGTCGTAGTACGCGTCCATCGTCCCGACGTCCCGCCAGTAGCCCCGGTCCCGCTCGGACGCGCCGGGCACCTCGTTGTCGGCGAAGTCGTAGACCCGGGCCGCGCCGTTGTCGGTGAGCATCGGGATGATGCTGCCGCCCATGTCGTGCACGGAGCCCTCGTCGCCGGCGTCCGTGCGCAGCGCCTCCACCAGCGCCTCGGTGGTGAAGACGTAGTTGCCCATCGACGCGTACGACTCGTCGGGGCTGTCCGGCAGCCCGGGCGGGTCGGCCGGCTTCTCCAGGAACTGCCGGATCTTCCCGTTCTCGTCGGCGTCGATGATCCCGAAGTCGGACGCCTCCGCCCGGGGCACCCGGATCCCGGCGACGGTCACCGCCGACTTGGTCTCGATGTGCTGCTCGACCATCTGCCGGGGATCCATCCGGTACACGTGGTCGGCGCCGAAGACCACGATGTGGTCGGGCTGGTCGTCGTACACCAGGTTGAGGCTCTGGAAGATCGCGTCCGCGCTGCCGGTGAACCAGCGCGGGCCGAGCCGCTGCTGCGCCGGCACCGGGGTGACGTAGTTGCCCAGCAGCGTGGACATCCGCCAGGTGGTGGTGATGTGCCGGTCGAGCGAGTGCGACTTGTACTGGGTCAGCACGCAGATGCGCAGATAGCCCGCGTTGACCAGGTTGGACAGCACGAAGTCGACGAGCCGGTAGTTGCCACCGAAGGGCACCGCCGGCTTGGCGCGGTCGGCGGTGAGCGGCCACAACCGTTTTCCTTCGCCGCCCGCGAGAACGATCCCGAGGACGCGGGGGTTCGCGCGCATGATCTGACCCTAACCTCTCCCTTATGCGAGTGGGAGTGCTGACGAGGGAGTATCCGCCCGACGTGTACGGCGGGGCCGGCGTGCACGTCGACTTCCTGGTACGCGAGCTGAGGCGGCTGGTGGACGTGGAGGTGCACTGCTTCGGCGCACCTCGGGAGGGGGCGGTCGCGCACGCCACCCCGGCCGGCCTGGCCGGCGCGAACGCGGCGCTGCAGACCCTCGGCACCGACCTGGAGATCGCCGGGGCGGTCGCCGGCTGCGACGTGCTGCACTCGCACACCTGGTACGCCAACGTGGCCGGGGTGCTCGGCGGCCAGCTGCACGGCGCGCCGCACGTGCTGACCGCGCACTCGCTGGAGCCGCAGCGGCCGTGGAAGGTCGAGCAGCTCGGCGGCGGCTACCGGGTGTCCTCCTGGGCCGAGCGCACCGCGTACCGCAACGCCGACGCGGTGATCGCGGTCAGCCACGGCATGAAGGCCGACGTGCTCGCGGTCTACCCGTTCATGGACCCGGACAAGGTGCACGTGGTCCACAACGGCATCGACACCGGGCTCTACCAGCCCGACCGCGACACCGACGTGCTGGAACGGCACGGCGTCGACCCGGACCGGCCGTACGTGGTCTTCGTCGGCCGGATCACCCGGCAGAAGGGGGTCGGGCACCTGCTCGCCGCCGCCCGCGCCTTCGTGCCGGAGGCGCAGCTGGTGCTCTGCGCCGGGGCGCCGGACACCGCGGAGATCGGCGCGGCCACCGCGGCGGCGGTCTCGGAGCTGCGGGAGCAGCGCTCCGGAGTCGTGTGGATCTCCGAGATGCTGCCCCGGCCGGACGTGGTGCAGCTGCTCACCCGGGCGACCGTCTTCGTCTGCCCGTCGGTGTACGAGCCGCTGGGGATCGTCAACCTGGAGGCGATGGCCTGCGAGACCGCGGTGGTGGCCTCGGAGGTCGGCGGCATCCCCGAGGTCGTCGCGGACGGGGAGACCGGGACGCTGGTGCCGTACACGGCGACCTACCCGGAGGGCTTCGAGGCAGGCCTCGCCGACGCGGTGAACGCGCTGGTCACCGACCCGGACCGGGCCGCCGTGATGGGCCGCGCCGGCCGGGCCCGGGCGGTCCGGGAGTTCGGCTGGGACGCCGTCGCCCGCCGCACCGTCGACGTCTACAGCTCCCTCCTCTGACCCCGTCGCGGATCACGTTTGCGCGTGTCCTCGTTCCGACACGCCGTGCCAGCGGCGGTTTCGGACGAGCCGGCGCGCAAACGTGATCGGCAGCCTGGGGCGGGCGGGGTGGGTCAGCGGGGTAGGGCGGGGTGGTCGGCGACGGCGGTGCAGGTGCCGGGGGCGATCTCGGTGAAGCCGGCGTCGCGGACCAGCGGGAGGCCGGAGTCGACCAGCGCGGGCCAGGCGGCGGGCGCCGCGGTACGGACGGCGAGCGGGAAGCCGGCGGCCCGCCAGCGCTCCCGGTCGGCCGGCGCGAGGGCGTCCCAGCCGAGCTGAGCGGCGTGCCCGACCTGGGCCATCGCCTTGCCGGCGGTCAGCTCCAGGTGCGGGTTGAGCCACAGGACCGGTACGCCCGGGGCGGGCGCCGGCGGCGGGGCGGGGTCGGCCAGGTCGGTGCCGGAGACCTGCAGCCGGGCCAGGTCGCGGGGCCAGCCGTCCAGCGGGACCGGCGGGAAGACCCGGACCTCGGCGGTGCGGTGGGTCACCGTGATGCCGGGCAGCGCGGCGGCCCGCCGCCATTCCGCGCCGCGGGCCCGGCGGACCACCTTCCGGATCCGGGCGTCGGCCCACTCGCGGACCGCGTCCGCCCACTCCCCCGGCCGCGCCTCGCCGCCCGGCCCCGCCACCGGCTCGCCGCCCGGGTCGGCGAGGTCGGCGGCTCGCCGCCCGGGTCGGCGGGATGGGCGGCTCGCCGCCCGCGGTCGGCCGCGGACGACGGCTCGCCGCCCGGGTCGGCGGAGATGGGCAGCTCGCCGTCCGCCGCGGCCACGGTCGACGGCTCGCCGCCCGGGTCGGCGGAGATGGGCGGCACGCCATCCGCCGCGGTCACGGTTGAGGCGCTCGGGTCGGCGGAGATGGGCGGCTCGCCATCCGCCGCGGTCACGGTTGAGGCGCTCGGGTCGGCGGAGATGGGCGCCTGCCCGCCGGCAGCGGTGGGGGCGAGGGGGTGGCCGGGCGGTGGGGCGGGGTGGGCGCGCGGGTCGGCGAGCAGGGTGAGCACCGCGATCGCGGCCGCTTCGAGTGCGTCGGTGCGGGCCGGCGGGTCGGCCCGCTCGACCCGCACCACCAGCGGCAGCACTCGCTGCGGCGCCCTATCCCGCGGATCCACCGACTCCCCCGCCGGCGGGGACTGCTGGGGAGGGCTCACCGGAATGTCATCTCAGCCGCGGGCACACCGGCCTCCGAATTTCGGCACCGATCCGAACGAGACGCGGCCCGCGCCGGACGTGGCGCGGGCCGGCGGCCGGACTCGGTCCGGCCGCGGTGACCGCACATGGAGCGGGCCCGGGGGTCGGACTGTGGCGCGGGCCCGGCGGGTAGACGGGCTCGGGCCCGGGCGTGTGGACGTGGCGCGGCCCCGGCCGGTGAGGGCCGGGGCCGGGCACGCCTGCGTGGATTTCAGCCGGCAGCCGACTTGAGGGCGTCGCCGAGCGCGGTGGCCTCCTCGGCTGACATCTCGACGACGAGACGGCCGCCCCCCTCCAGTGGGACGCGCATGACGATGCCGCGACCCTCCTTGGTGACCTCGAGCGGACCGTCACCCGTCCGCGGCTTCATGGCCGCCATTCGTGCCTCCTCCAGCGGGCCCTGTGGGGCTCGCTCCGTCTAACTTGTGATACTCCGCCCGTCGGCGGAAAGGCTGGCGCCGATCATTGTCCCTGATCGCGGGCATGGTAGGAAACCGGGCCGGCCGTCCACGCCGTACGGTGGGCCGGGGAGGCCCGCCCGCCCCCGCTCCCCCGCCGCCGCCGTCCCGGGAGGTCCCGTGTCCGACACCGTCCTGCTCCACGCCAGCGAGGGCGTCGCGACCGTCACGCTGAACCGGCCGGACGCGCTCAACTCGCTGACCGTGGAGCTGAAGGAAGCGCTGCTGGAGACCGTCCGCGAGGTGGCCGCGGACCCGGCCGTCCGGGCCGTGGTGCTGACCGGCGCCGGCCGCGGCTTCTGCGCCGGGCAGGACCTCCGCGAGCACGCCGACCTGCTCGCCGCCAGCGACACGGCGCCGCTGGAGACCGTGCACAAGCACTTCAACCCGCTGGTGCTGGCGCTCGCCACCATGCCCAAGCCGGTCATCGCGGCGGTGAACGGGATCGCCGCCGGGGCGGGCGCGTCGCTGGCCTTCGTCGCCGACTTCCGGATCGCCGCGGACAGCGCGAAGTTTCTGCTCGCCTTCGCCAACGTCGGGCTGGCCCTGGACAGCGGCGCCTCCTGGACGCTGCCCCGGCTGATCGGGCACGCCCGGGCCACCGCGATGGCGCTGCTGGCCGAGCCGGTGACCGCCTCCGCCGCGCTGGAGATGGGGCTGGTCAACGCCGTGGTCCCGGACGACCGGATGGAGGCGGCCGCGCAGGAGCTGGCCGCCCGGCTGGCCGCCGGCCCGACCGCCGCCTACGCCGCGATCAAGGAGCAGCTCGCCTTCAGCGCGACCCACCCGCTGGCCGCGTCGCTGGAGCGGGAGGGCGAGCTGCAGAACGCGCTCGGCACCACCACCGACCACCAGCAGGCGACCGCCGCCTTCGTGGCCAAGCAGCGCCCCACCTTCACCGGCCACTGACGCTCACCGGCGCCTCCGTCGCCCGCCAGCACCCGGTGAGGTGGTCGTCGACCAGGCCGCACGACTGCATCAACGCGTAGGCCGTGGTCGGGCCGACGAACCGGAAGCCGCGCCGGCGCAGCTCCCGGGCCATCGCGGTGGACTCCGCCGTGGTCGCCGGCACCTCGGCGAACGACCGCGGCCGCGGCCGTCCGGCCGGGTCGGGCGCGAACGACCAGAGCAGCGCGGAGAGCCCCTCCGGCAGCTCCAGCGTGGCCCGCGCGTTGGCGATCGCCGCCTCCACCTTGGCCCGGTTGCGGACGATGCCCCGGTCGGCGAGCAGCCGCTCCACGTCGGCCGGCCCGAACGCGGCCACCCGGGCCGGCTCGAAGCCGGCGAAGCCGGCCCGGAACGCCTCCCGCTTGCGCAGGATGGTCAGCCAGGACAGCCCGGACTGGAACGCCTCCAGGCAGAGCTTCTCGAACAGCCGCACCTCGTCGCGCTGCGGCACGCCCCACTCGTCGTCGTGGTAGGCGAGGTAGTCGGCGGTCGCGCCGGCCCACCCGCACCGGCCCCGGCCGTCCGCCCCGATCAGGATGTCGTCCACGGGACCGGACGCTAGCGGCGACCACCGACAGAAACCGTCGGCATCAGCCCGGGTGCCGCTCCGCCCAGGTCGCGAACGAGCCCAGCGACCGGCGCAGCCCCCACAGGAAGGCCGGCCGGAGCAGCCGGAAGCCGAGCCGGCCGAGCGCGCCGAGCGGCAGGTCCAGCTGCTCGGACCAGACGAAGGTCGACCCGCCCGGCCGCTCCCGCACCTCGAAGGCGCCGGTGCCGCGGACCAGCCGGCCGGTGTGCCGGACGTACGCGGCGTGCGGCGGGGTCCAGCCGGTGATCTCCATGGTGTCCACGAAGCGCAGCGGCCCGAGCCCGGTGGCCGCCCGGATGCCGCCGCCGACCCCGCGGCCGCCCTGCGTGGTGCCCCGGACCCGGGTGCCGAGCATCCACTCACCCTGGCGGTCCCAGTCGGTCGCGGCGGCCCAGGTGCGCTCGACCGGCGCCGCGACGTCCACCTCGAGCGTGATCCGCTCCGGCGCGGTGGACGCATCCCGCACCCGCGCCGGACCGGTCACCGCTGGTCCCGGTCCGGCACGCCGTCGGGGCGCAGGCCGCGGACCGGGTCGCCGGCGCCGGTCCGCCGGTCCCGGACCGGCGGGTCCACCCGCACCGGCGCGTCCGCCCGAACCGGACCGTCCGCCCGGACCGGACCGTCCGCCCGGACCGGACCGCGATCGGCCGCCCGGACCGGACCGTCAGCGCGGACCGGCGCGTCGGCAGCCACCGGACCATCCGCCCGGACCGGACCGTCAGCGCGGGCCGGCGCGTCGGCAGCCACCGGACCGTCAGCCCGCACCGGCGTGTCGGCCCGTACCGGCGCATCGGCCCGCGCCGGCGGGTCGGCGGTCGCCGGAGAGTCGGCGCCGACCGGAGCGTCGGTCCGGACCGAGCCGTCGGCGCGGACCGCACCGTCGGCGCGGGCCGGCAGGGGCGTGTCCGGCTCGACCAGCCGCTCGTCGTCCTCGCCGGGCCCCGGCCCGACGCCCCCGTCCGGCGCGGGCAGCGGCTCGACGTGCAGCACCGAGCGGAGCCGGGCGATCTCCCGGTCCCGGGCGTCGACCTGCTCGGCCAGCCGGTCCAGCACCCAGTCGACCTCCTCCATCCGGTAGCCCCGCAGCACCACGGCCAGCCGCAGCGCGTGCAGGTCGGCCCCGGTGGCGAGGCGGTCGTCGGGCAGCTCCACCGGCGTGCCCCCGGTCAGCGCCGGGGCCATCTCCTCGTCCCGCCCGAACGCGAACGAGGCCGCCAGGAAGAGCAGCCCGCCGACCAGCAGGAGGGCGAGGACGTACAGGAGCAGGGTCCGCACCCCCCGATGGTGCCACCCCCGACCTGGTCCGGCCCGGGCGGCCGGGCCCGTGCGAGGCTGGGCGGGTGCCGCTCCGCCTGGGCCGCCGGACCTTCGGCGACGACGAGCTGGTGATCATGGCGATCGTCAACCGGACGCCCGACTCGTTCTACGACCGGGGCGCCACCTACGCGCTCGGGGCCGCGCTGGACGCGGTCGACCGGGCGGTGGCGGCCGGGGCCGCGATCGTGGACGTCGGCGGGGTGAAGGCCGGGCCCGGGGACGAGGTGGACGCGGCCGAGGAGCTCCGGCGCACCGCCGAGGTGGTGGCCGCGGTCCGCCGCGCCCACCCGGAGCTGGTGATCAGCGTGGACACCTGGCGGGCCGAAGTGGGCCGGGTGCTGGTCGCGGAGGGCGCGGACCTGCTCAACGACACCTGGGGCGGGGTCGACCCGGGGCTCGCCGAGGTGGCCGCGGCGACCGGCGCCGGCCTGGTCTGCGCGCACGCCGGCGGCCAGCAGCCGCGCACCCGGCCGCACCGGGTCGCGTACGCCGACGTGGTGGCGGACGTCGTCGCCACGGTCACCGGGCTGGCCGAGCGGGCGGTGGCGCTCGGCGTACGCCGGGACGGGGTGCTGATCGACCCGGCGCACGACTTCGGCAAGAACACCCGGCACTCGCTGGAGGTCACCCGCCGGCTCGGCGAGCTGGTGGCGACCGGCTGGCCGGTGCTGGTCTCGCTGTCCCGGAAGGACTTCGTCGGGGAGACCCTCGACCTGCCGCCGGACGACCGGCTGGAGGGCACGCTCGCGGCCACCGCGGTCTCCGCCTGGCTGGGCGCCCGGGTCTTCCGCGCCCACGACGTCACCGCCACCCGCCGCGTCCTCGACACCGTCGCCGCCATCCGCGGCACCCACCCCCCGGCCGTCGCCCGCCGCGGCCTCGCCTGATCCGCCGACCCCGCCGGTGAGGGCGCTGCCGAGTGACGGCCTCGGCTCGCGAGTGACGGCACCAGCGCCGTCACTCGCGGACGGGAGCCGTCACCCGCGGACGGGAGCCGTCACCCGCGGACGGGAAGCCGTCACCCGCGGACGGGAGCCGTCACCCGCGGACGGGAGGCGTCACTCGCGGCGGGAGGCGTCACTCGCGGGCGGGGGTGGTGGGGAGGCGGCCGGTTTCGAGGGCGGTGAGGGCGGCGGGGACGGTCCGTACGCGGAGCACGGACTCGAGCGCGGACCGGCGGACGAAGCCGCGCGCGACCAGGTCGTCCAGCCACGCCCACAGCGGGTCGAAGAAGCCGTCCGGGTCGAGCACCACCACCGGCTTGGCGTGCATGCCGAGCGTGCCGGCCGTCCACACCTCGAAGAACTCCTCCAGCGTGCCGATCCCGCCCGGCAGCACCAGGAACGCGTCCGCCCGCTCGTCCATCCCGGCCTTGCGCTGCCGCATGGTGTCCACCACGACCAGCTCGTCGCTGTCGTGGTCGGCCACCTCCATGGCCACCAGGTGGTCCGGGATGATCCCGACGGTGTGCCCGCCGGCGGCCCGGGCGGCCCGGCCGACCTCGCCCATCATCGACACCGAGCCGCCGCCGGTGACCAGCACGTGGCCGCGCTCGGCCAGGGCGGCGCCCACCTCGGCGGCCAGCGCCAGGTACGGGGCGGCGATCCGGGTCGAGGACGCGCAGTAGACGCAGACCGCGGTCATTCCCCGTCGTACGCCGGCCGGGCGCGCTCCTCCCGCAGCGTGTCCGCCTCCAGGATCAGCTTGACGACCTGGTCGACGTCGTCGGTGACGGAGAGCAGGTCGAGGTCGGCGGCGGCGATCTTGCCGGCCGGCACCAGCGTGCCGCGGAACCAGTCCAGCAGCCCGGACCAGTAGTCGGAGCCGAACAGGATGACCGGGAACCGGGTCACCTTCCGGGTCTGCACCAGGGTGAGCGCCTCGAACAGCTCGTCCAGGGTGCCGAAACCGCCGGGCAGGATCACGAACGCCTGCGCGTACTTGACGAACATGGTCTTGCGGGCGAAGAAGTAACGGAAGTTGAGCCCGATGTCGACCCAGTCGTTGAGCCGCTGCTCGAAGGGCAGCTCGATGCCGAGCCCGACGCTCACCCCGCCGGCCTCGGAGGCGCCGCGGTTGACCGCCTCCATCGCGCCCGGGCCACCGCCGGTGATCACCGCGAAGCCGGCCCGGGCCAGCGCCGTGCCCAGCGCCCGGCCGGCCTCGTACTCCGGGTGGCCGGCCGGGGTGCGCGCGCTGCCGAAGACGCTGACCGCCCGCGGCAGCTCGGCCAGCAGCCCGAAGCCCTCCACGAACTCGGACTGGATCCGCAGCACCCGCCACGGGTCGGTGTGCACCCAGTCGGACGAGCCGCGGCTGTTGAGCAGCCGCTCGTCGGTGGTGCCGGGCTTGATCTGGTCGCGGCGCAGCACCACCGGGCCGCGGTGGCGCTCGGGCAGCCGGTGGTCGGCCCGCTCCCGGATGGGGTCCTCGCCCCGGGCGCGGGGATGATCGTCGGTCACGCCAGCGACGCTACCCGCCCGGGGCGGCGTCACGCCGGTCAGCCGCCCAGCGCCTGCCGCACCGCCCGGATCGTCCGCTCCTCGGCCGCGACGCCGACCCCGTAGTCGGCCAGCCCGGCGGTGAAGGCCCCCGCGCCGGCCGCGCGGGCCATCGCGGCCACGGTGGCCTGCTGGCGGGAGTTCGCCGCGAGCAGGTCTCCGGCCGCGGTACGGGCCGGGGCCGGCCAGGACGGCGCCGCGGCGCGCACCCCGCCGGCGAGGCGGCGCAGCGCGGCCAGGTGCGCGGCGGCCAGCGCGCGCTGCTGCGCGACGGTCCGGGAGGTGCCGTCGCTGACCGCGGTGAAGAAGGCCGACCGGGAGCGCTGCCAGTCCGCGACCAGGGCGTCGTACGCGGTCAGCGCGTCCGCCGGGGACGGCGCCGCCCCGGTGGACGACGGAGCCGGCGCCGGGGTGGTGGAGCGGGCCGGCGGGCTGGCCGGACCGCCCGCGGTCGCGGACGGCGGAGGGGTGACCACGGTCAGCTCCACGGTCGGCTGGTCCTGCTGACAGGCGGTGCCCCCGAGCAGGACGCCGACGGCACCCGCGGCCGCCAGACCGGCCCGCCAGCGCAGCATGGCGTGCAAACTACCCCGGCGCCGGAACCGGCTGGCCGCGGCCGGCATCGAAGGCCGGCGAGGGACCCGGTGGACGCGCCGGACGACGTGCCCGGGCTCGCCCTGGTGGCTCGCCGCGGCGCTCGCCGCCGCGGCGTTCAGCGGCCCGCGGACCGGGTGAGGTAGGCCCGCAGCGCCGCCTCGCAGTCGGCGATCCGGGGCAGCAGCACGTGCTCCTCCCGGGTGTGCGCGAGGTTGGGGTCGCCGGGGCCGAAGTTCACCGCCGGGATGCCCAGCGCGGCGAACCGGGACACGTCGGTCCAGCCGTACTTGGCCACCGGGGTCGTGCCCACCGCCGCGACGAAGTCCCGGGCCGCCGGCGCGGACAGTCCGGGCAGCGCGCCCGGCGCACTGTCCACTACGGACACCGCACAGTCCAGTCCGGAGAAGACGGTGGCCACGTGCTCGGCGGCGTCGGCCTCGGACCGGTCCGGCGCGAAGCGGAAGTTGACCGTGACCACGCACTCGTCCGGCAGCACGTTGCCGGCCACCCCGCCGGCGACGCCGACCGCGTTGAGCCCCTCCCGGTAGGTGCAGCCGTCGATGTCGACCGAGCGCGGCTCGTACGCGGCCAGCCGGGCCAGCACCGGCGCGGCCGCGTGCACCGCGTTGACCCCGAGCCAGGACCGCGCGCTGTGCGCCCGCCGGCCGGTGGTGCGGACCTCGGCCCGCAGGGTGCCCTGGCAGCCGGCCTCGACCAGCCCGGAGGTCGGCTCCAGCAGGATCGCCAGGTCCGCGGCCAGCCACTCCGGGCGGGTGCGGGCGACCCGGCCGAGCCCGTTGCGGGTCGCCTCGACCTCCTCGTTGTCGTAGCAGACCAGGGTGAGGTCGTCGGCCAGCCCGGGCGCCGCGGCCAGCGCCGCGCCGAGCCGCAGCAGCACCGCGACCCCGGACTTCATGTCCGAGGTCCCGCAGCCGTACAGCACGTCACCGTCCACTCGGGACGGCACGTTGTCGGCGATCGGCACGGTGTCCAGGTGGCCGGCCAGCAGCACCCGGCGGGGCCGGCCGAGCGCGGTCCGGGCGAGCACCGCGTCGCCGTCCCGGACCACCTCCAGGCCGGCGACGGCGCGCAGCGCCGCCTCGACCGCGTCGGCCAGCGGGCCCTCGGTGCCGGACACCGACGGCAGGTCGACCAGTGCGGCGGTCAGCGCCGCGCCGTCCGCGGCCAGGTCGAGCGTCACCGCGCCACCGTAACCACCCCCGCCGATCTTGGCCGGGTCAACCTCGTGGGCGGCCGTGAGGGGTTGACTCAACCAAGATCGCGGGGAGGGGCGGGCGGCGGGGGCTGGCGGGGAGGGGCGGGTACGGTTGCGGGGTGAGCGCGAGCGCTTGGGGCGACGGCCTGGCCACCGTCACGGAGAGCGGCCGGGTGCTCGACGTGTGGTTCCCGGCGCCGGCGCTCGGGCCCCGCCCCGCGGACGCCACGCCGCCGCCCGCGTTCGAGGCGCTGGCCGGCGTGGACGAGCGCCGCGGCACCCGCCGGCAGCCGCTGTCGGTGCGGATCGAGGACCTGTCCGCGCCGCCGGCCGACGCCGCGGACGCCTACCTGCGGCTCCACCTGCTCAGCCGCCGGCTGGTCCGGCCGCACGGGCTGTCCACGGCCGGCATCTTCGGGGTGCTGCCCAACGTCGTCTGGACGTCGGCCGGCCCCTGCCCGCCGGAGGACTTCGAGGAGACCCGGCTGCGGCTGCTCTTCACCGGGCCGGTGCAGGTGCTCGGGGTGGACAAGTTTCCCCGGATGACCGACTACGTGGTGCCCACCGGGGTCCGGATCGCCGACGCCGACCGGGTCCGGCTGGGCGCGCACCTGGCCGAGGGCACCACCGTGATGCACGAGGGCTTCGTCAACTACAACGCCGGCACCCTCGGCCGGTCCATGGTCGAGGGCCGGATCTCGGCCGGCGTGGTGGTCGGCGACGGCTCCGACGTCGGCGGCGGCGCGTCCATCATGGGCACCCTGTCCGGCGGCGGCAGCGAGGTCGTCTCGGTCGGCGAGCGGTGCCTGATCGGGGCCAACGCGGGGATCGGCCTGTCCCTCGGTGACGACTGCGTGGTCGAGGCGGGCTGCTACGTGACCGCCGGGTCCAAGGTGACGCTGCCGGACGGGCAGCTGGTCAAGGCCCGGCAGCTGTCCGGGCGGGACGGCCTGCTGTTCCGGCGCAACAGCGTGACCGGCGCGCTCGAGGTGGTGCCGCGCGGCGGGGCGGCCGGTGCCTCCTGGGCCGGCCTCAACGCCGACCTGCACGCGAATGTCTAGGCGCCGACGATGACCCGCACCATCTCGCGCGTGCTCGCCGTCCTCGCCGTGATCGGCGTCGTCGTCGGCCTGGTCGCGATCGGGGTCCGGTCGCTGATGACCCGGATGGAGCTGCCGGCCGCGATCCAGTCCCGCTGCGACGTGGCCGGCTCGCCGTACTCGATCAGCACCGAGCAGGCGGCCAACGCGGCCACCATCACCGCGGTGGCGGTGAAGCGGGAGCTGCCGCCGCGGGCGGTCACCATCGCGCTGGCCACCGCGCTGCAGGAGTCCAAGCTCAACAACGTCGAGTACGGCGACCGCGACTCGCTCGGGCTGTTCCAGCAGCGGCCGAGCCAGGGCTGGGGCAGCCCCGGGCAGATCCTCGACCCGCGGTACGCGGCCGGGAAGTTCTTCGACGCGCTGGTCAAGGTGCGCGACTGGGAGCGCAAGCAGCTCACCGTGGCCGCCCAGGCGGTGCAGCAGAGCGGGCACCCGACGGCGTACCAGCAGTGGGAGGACCAGGCCGACACGCTGGCCGGCGCGTTCACCGGGGCCGAGCCGGCGCTGCTGTCCTGCTCGTTCCCGGAGCCGACGGTGGCCGCCACCCCGGCCAAGGTCATGCAGCTGCTCGCCCTGGAGCTGCCGCACACCAGACTGGTCGCCACCACCCAGGCCGGCGAGCTGCGCCCCGTGGCGGCCTGGGCGACCGTCGGCTGGCTGGTCGCGAAGGCCGACCGGCTGGGCATCGAGGCGGTCGCGCACGACGGCCGGCGGTGGACCCGCACCGACGGGTGGCGGGTGGACCAGTCGGCCCGGGCGGACCGGATCCGCTTCGAGGTGGCCCGGATCCCGCCGTCCACCTAGGGCTCGGCGCGTATCAGGCGGGCGACGGGAAGTCTCCTACGACAAACGCTCAGCCAGCCGAGGTCCGCGGGGGAATCGCGATGGACGCCACCACCTGTCCCGAGTGCGGGGCACCGGCCGAGATCACCGACCGGGACGCCCTGGAGAGCACCGACGGCCCGGTCGAGCACGTGCGGGTGCTGTGCGTCCGGCGGCACTGGTTCCTGATGTCCGCCGCGTCCCTGGCCCGGCACCGGGGCACGCCGGTGCCCCGGCCGGCCCCGGTCAGCGGCTCGATCCGCCGGCCGCGCTGACCCGGCCCGGTCAGCGGCTCGGCCCGCCGCCCGCGCTGACCCGACCGGTCAGCGGGTCGGCAGCCGGCCGGCGGCGATGCGCACCGAGACCGGCACCGCCAGCCCGCCCCGGTCCGCGTACGCCTCCGCGAGCCGGTCGAAGTGCGCCCGGACCCGGGCCCGGTCCACTTCGGACAGATCGCGGACCAGCGCGGACGACCGGACCGTGCCGGCCAGCAGCCCGGTCCAGAGCTCGTCCACATCGGACAGCCGGTGGGCGAAGGCGACGGTGCGCACGGACACGCCGGCGAAGCCGGCCCGGACCAGCAGCCCGGCCAGCGCCGGCCCGGTGGAGAACCGGAAGAACGGCGGCCCGGCCGGCAGGTCCGCCGGCGGCGCCACCCCGGCCGCCGCCACCGCGTCCAGCAGCACCCCGACGATCCGGGCCCGCGCCGGCTCGTCCCAGGCGGACAGCGCCAGCCGGCCGCCGGGCCCGAGCACCCGCCGGAAGCCGGCCACCGCGGTCCCCGGCGCGCCGAGGTGGTGCACCAGGAAGGCGCCGACGACCGCGTCCGCGGAGCCGGCCGGCACCGGCAGCTGCTCGGCGCTGCCGACCCGGAAGTCCAGCCGCGGGTGCCGCCGCCGGGCCAGCGCCACCATCGCCGGCGCGACGTCCACGCCGACCGCGGTCGCGCCCCGGGCGGCCGCGGCGGCGACCAGGTCGCCCGGTCCGCACCCGACGTCGACCAGCCGGGTGCCCGGCCCGACCCCGGCGGCGGTGAGCAGGTCGCCGATCACCCGGCCGGTGACCCGGGCCAGCATCCGGTCGTAGCCGGCCGCCGCGCGCTCCCAGCCGGCCGCCTCGAACCGGGCGAACGCGTCCGGCGGTGCTGGCGACACGTCCCGAGTGTGCTCCTCCGGCGTACGCTGTCCAGCCCCGCCGTGAGGAGGCCCCGCGTGCTCTCCATCCCGCTCCGGCCGGTCGACGCGGTCGCCGTCACCACGCTCATGGACAACTCCTGCGACGCGCTGCTGCCGGCCGCGGAGGCGCCGGCGGTGCTGGTGCCGGCGCACTGCACCAGCTGGGCGGCCCAGCACGCGCTCGTCGCCGGCCTGCCGGACGCGTTCCGCCCCAACGCGGTCGGCAGCCGCTTCGCTCTCTAGGACAGGCGGGTGACCGCGGCGGCGACGCGCTCGTCGGTGGCGGTCAGCGCGACCCGCACGTGCCGGCCGCCGGACGGGCCGTAGAACGACCCCGGCGCGACCAGGATGCCGAGCCCGGCCAGCCGGTCCACCGACGCCCAGCAGTCCTCGCCGGCGGTCGCCCACAGGTAGAGCCCGGCCTCGGAGTGCTCGACCGCGAAGCCGGCGGCCTCGAGCGCGGGGCGCAGCACCGCGCGGCGGGCCGCGTACCGGTCGCGCTGCTCGGCCACGTGCCCGTCGTCGCCGTACGCCACCGTGGCCGCGGCCAGCACCGGCGCCGGCACGATCAGCCCGGCGTGCTTGCGCACCGCCAGCAGCCCGGCCACCAGCCGCGGGTCGCCGGCCACGAAGCCGGCCCGGTAGCCGGCCAGGTTGGACCGCTTGGACAGCGAGTGCACCGCCAGCACCCCGGTCGGCTCCGGCCCGCACACGTCCGGGTGCAGCACGGACACCGGCTCGGCGTCCCAGCCGAAGTCGAGGTAGCACTCGTCGCTGGCCACCACCGCGCCGCGCTCGCGGGCCCAGTCGACCACCTTGCGCAGGTGGGCGGCGGGCAGCACCCGGCCGGTCGGGTTGGCCGGGGAGTTGACCCAGACCAGCCGCACCGGGCCGGGTCCGGCCGCGACCAGCCCGTCGGCGCGGACCGGCTCGGCGCCGGCGATCCGGACCCCCACCTCGTACGTCGGGTAGGCCACCTCGGGCAGCACCACCCGGTCGCCCGGGCCGAGGCCGAGCAGCAGCGGCAGCAGCCCGACCAGCTCCTTGGAGCCGATCGTGGGCAGCACCGCGGCCGGATCGAGCCCGGCCACCCCGTGCCGGCGGGCCAGCCAGCCGGCCGCCGCCGCCCGGAACCGCGGGCGTGCCGGCGGTGAGCGGGTAGCCGGGGGCGTCCGCGGCGGCGGCCAGCGCCTCCCGGAGCAGCGCCGGGGTGGGGTCGACCGGGGTGCCCATGGACAGGTCGACCAGCCCGCCGGGGTGCCCGGCGGCCCGCGCCTTGTGCGGCGCCAGCGTGTCCCAGGGGAAGTCCGGCAGCCGGTCGGCCCGGCCCGCGTCCCGGGTCAGTGCTCGTTCACCTGCGGGGGCAGCGCGGCCACCAGCGGGTGGTCCTTGTCGATCTTGCCGACCTTCGCGGCGCCACCCGGCGAGCCCAGGTCGTCGAAGAAGTCGACGTTGGCCTGGTAGTAGTCCTTCCACTTCTCCGGGGTGTCGTCCTCGTAGAAGATCGCCTCGACCGGGCAGACCGGCTCGCAGGCACCGCAGTCGACGCACTCGTCGGGGTGGATGTAGAGCATCCGCTTGCCCTCGTAGATGCAGTCGACCGGGCACTCCTCGATGCACGCCTTGTCGAGCAGGTCCACACAGGGCTCGGCGATAACGTACGTCACGGGGGCGGTCCTCTCTCGCTGGTCTTCTCTAGTATGCCGCGCGTGGCGGCGGACGAACTCGTGGGGCGGAAGGTGGTGGTCCGCCGGATCACGGGCGGTGCCGGCTCAGGTCCCGACGGGCCCGAAGCCCGGCTCCGCTACACCGACGTGGTCGGGATCCTGGTCCGGGAGAGTCCGGCCACGCTGTCGGTGCGGCGCCGAAACAAGAGCTTAGTGGACATTCCGCGGTCCGAGGTGCAGGTGGTCAAGGCGGTTCCGGCGGCCCCGCTCGACGTGCTCGCGCTGGAGGAGGTGGCCGCGAAGGGCTGGCCGGCGCCGGACCACCGGTGGCTGGGCCGGTGGCTGCTGCGCGCCGCCGAGGGCTACACCGGCCGGGCCAACTCGGTGCTCCCGCTGGGCGACCCGGGCCGCCCGCTGGACGCGGCGCTGGCCGAGGTCGAGGCCTGGTACGGCGAGCGCGGGCTGCCCGCCCGGGTGGTGGTCCCGACGCCGGCCCGGGAGGCGCTGGACGCGGCCCTGGCCGAGCGGGGCTGGACCGCGTACAACCCGACCCAGGTGCTCACCGCGGACGTGGAGACGACCCTGGCCCGGCTCGCGGCCCGCGCCGACCTGCCGCCGGTGGCGGTGGAGGCGACGCTCGGCGACGACTGGATCGGCGCTTACCACTACCGCGGCGGCGGGCCGTTGCCGCAGGTCGGACGGGCCATCATGACCGGCGCGGCGGCCCCGGGCTTCGCCGTGGTGCGGTCCGGCGACGGCGTGCTGGCGGTCGCCCGGGCGTCCGTGGACGACGGCTGGGTGGGCGTCACCGCGGTCGAGGTCGACCCGGCGCACCGCCGCCGCGGGCTGGCCTCGCACGTGATGCGGGAGCTGCTGCGGTGGGCGGCCGGGCTCGGCGCGCACAGCGCCTACCTCCAGGTGGCCGAGGAGAACGGGCCGGCGCTGGCGCTCTACGACCGGCTCGGCTTCGCCCCGCACCACCGCTACCGCTACCGGATCGCGCCGGGCCGGCCGCCGGCCGGCTGACCGCACCGCCGGCCGGCTGGCCTCAGGCGAACGGGCCCAGCTCCACCCCGGCCGCGACCAGCCCGTCCCGGACCGCGCGGGCCAGCGCCGCCGCCCCCGGGGTGTCGCCGTGCAGGCACATCGAGCGGGCGTCCAGTCGCAACAAGCTGCCATCGGCCGCGACCACCTCGCCGGTGGCCATCCGGACCGCCCGGATGGCAACCTCGGCAGGGTCGGTGAGCACCGCGCCGGGCTCGCCGCGGGGCAGCAGGCCGCCGTCCGGCGTGTAGCCGCGGTCGGCGAAGCACTCCCCCACCCCGGTCAGGCCGGCGTCCCGGACCACGGCCAGCCCGGGCGAGCCGGCCAGCAGCAGCACCGGCAGCGCCGGGTCGTACCGGCGCACCGCCTCGGCCAGCGCGCCCGCGGTGACCGGGTCGCGGGCCACCCGGTGGTAGAGCGCGCCGTGCGGCTTGACGTACCGGACCTCGGTGCCGGCCGCCCGGGCGAGCCCGGCCAGCGCGCCGACCTGGTAGAGCACGTCCGCGGTCACGTCGTCCGGGGCCAGGTCCATCTCCCGCCGGCCGAAGCCGACCAGGTCCGGGTACGACACCTGGGCGCCGACCACGACCCCGCGGGCCGCCGCCGCGGTCACGGTGCGCAGCAGCGTGCGCGGGTCGCCGGCGTGGAAGCCGCAGGCCACGTTCGCGCTGGTGACCACGTCGAGGACGGCCTCGTCGTCGCCGAGCGTCCAGGCGCCGTACGACTCGCCGACGTCGGCGTTGAGGTCGATCACCGGTCTGGCCACCTAGTCCCCGGCAGCTCGCCGGGCCCGGCGCACGCCGTCGGTGTAGTCGTCCAGGCGGCTGCGCACGTCGTCGGCGGAGCGCGCCGCCGTCGCCGGCTCGTCCGACCCGCTGAACGCGCCGGGCACCAGGTGCGCGGCCGGCACCCGCCGCGGCAGCCCGGCCCGGGTGCTGGTCGGGCTGGGCGCGGACAGCCGCTCGGCCACCCGCGCGGCCTCCTCGACCGGGGTGCCCGGGCGGGCCGGCTCGGGAGGACGGGCCGGGTCGCCGGAGCGAGCCGCACTGCCCGAACGCGCCCTCTTCGCCACCTGATTGCCTCCCGTCTGCCCACCACTCGCCGTGACCACCCTGCCGGGTGCGAACGCCGGATTGGCGTGGACACGCCGTATTGATCACCTACCCGGCGTACCAGTGATCAACACGTGACGGACGGTCGCCGGGGTGGGTCACCGGTGCGGCGACCCACCCCGGCAGACGTCCGAGGGCGGGCAGTCTAGAGGGTGATGCTCCAGCTGTTGATGTAGCCCGTGTCGGTGCGGTAGACGTCCCGGACCTGGAGGCGCCAGGTGCCGTTCTTCGCCTCGGTGGACAGGTTGGTCGTGTAGGTGGTGATCACGTTGTCGGCCGAGTCGGAGGACGACGAGTTCTTCAGCCGGTAGCTGCTGCCGTCCGGGGCGATCAGGTCGACGACCAGGTCACCGCGGTAGGTGTGCCGGATGTCGACCGCGACCGGGGTGGCCGCGGAGGCGTTGCCGGACAGCCCGGAGACGGTGATCGGGGAGCTCACCGCGACGTTGGTGTCGGGGATGGCGACGTCGGTGTTGTTGGTGAAGGTCTGCCCGACCGGCGGCGGGGTGCCGTCGCAGGTCTGGCCGATCACCTCGTACACGCAGTCGGAGGCGTTCAGCAGCTGGATGACCGCGGCCCGGTTGCGGGACGTCTGCGTCGCGATCACCTCGTCCGGCGGGTAGAAGCCGCCGCCGCCGGCGCTGGAGGGGTACATCTCGAAGGTGTAGCTGAAGATCTTGTGCACCCCCCAGAGCCAGTCGTTGATGTCACCGTCGGTGATGTAGAGGTCGCTGGCCTGCTCCGGGGTGTAGCCGTTGGTGGCGGCCATGCTCTGCCCCAGCGTCCGGAACGCGGCCTCGTCGGTCGCGGTCAGCCCGGGGGCGGTGTTGTTGTACGTGTAGCCGTACGGCCAGAGCACCAGCTGCGAGTAGGTGTGGAAGTCGATGTTCGTCTTGATCTGCTGGACCCCGCCGACGACCCGGCTGGTGACGAAGTCGCGCACCCGCTGGGTCTCCGGCGCGGAGAACGCGGACGGCCCGCGGTAGGTCTCCGACGAGGTGCTGCCGGACGAGCCGCCGCAGCAGCCCCACTGGTAGCCCCAGTTGCGGTTGAGGTCGGTGCCGACGGCGCTGGAGCCGGAGTTGGGCTGCCGGTTCTTCCGCCAGGACCGGTACGACCCGGTGGCGATGTCGTACTCGGAGCCGTCCGGGTTCATCGAGACCACGACCCAGACCTCGCGGGTGTCGACCAGGGTGCGGATCGTCGCGTCGGTGGCGTACTTCGAGGTCAGCTCGGTGATGATGTAGAGGCACATCTCCGGGGTCAGGTGCTCCCGGGCGTGCTGCTGGCAGGTGAAGAGGACCTCGGGCTCGTTCTCGTCGGTGGCCACGTTGTCGCTGATCTTCACCGTGGTCAGCTGCCGGCCCTCGTACGAGGCGCCGATGCTCTGCCGGCGGATCAGCGCCGGGTACGCCGCGATGGTCGAGTCGACCACGGCGTTCTGCTCGGCGTAGTTGTGGTAGCCGCTGTCGGCCGACGGGAAGTCGTTGGTCACCGGGCCGCTCGGGGTGCCGGAGCCGGCCGGCGGCAGCGCGGTGACGGTGTAGCCGAGCTTGCGCAGCGCGGCGACCTCGGCCGGGGTGGCGGTGACGAACAGCGCCCCGTGCTCGGCGCCGTCGATGGCGGCGCCGGTGCTCGCCACCTCGCTGCGCTGGATGACGTTGCGCACGCCGTCGACCTGGTAGGCCGCCGACGCCGGCGCGGCGGCCGGGGCGGACGTGGGCGGGGCGGGACTGGCCTGCGCCGGCAACGTCACGACCGCGAGCGCCGCGATGGCGCCGACGGTCAGTGCGGAGCGCAGCCCGGGTAACCGTGACATGGGGCCTCCTCGGCCGCCCGGCGGACCTGGTGGGCACGCCGGACAGCGGGCAACTGTGTGTGTCCGAACCAACCGTCTCCGTGATGCCGCGTCAATCGCCCGAGAGAGTTGAGTAGGGGTCAGATCAGTCGCAACTGCACGGTTCGGCGGCGCTCGGCACGGGCGGTGCGGTCCAGCAGGCCGTCCGGGAGGTCGGCGAGGAACGGCGACGGCGCCGGCTCCCGGGTCTCCCCCCGCACCGTGCGCCGCCGGGCGGCGCTGAGCAGCAGGTGGGTGCGGGCCCGGGTCATCCCGACGAAGAAGAGCCGGCGCTCCTCCGCCACGTCCCCCTCCTCGCCCGGGAAGCGGAACGGCAGCAGCCCGTCCTCGCAGCCGACCACGAACACGACCGGGAACTCCAGCCCCTTCGCCGCGTGCAGGGTGAGCAGCGAGACCCGGTCCGCCCGCGGGTCCCACACGTCCACCTCGGCGCCGAGCGCGAGCTCGGCCAGGAAGGCGTCCGCGTCCGCGCCGGCCCGCTCGGCCAGCGGGCTGAGCAGCTCGACCGCGGCCCGCAGCTGGGCCACCCGCAGGGCCGGGTCGCCGTCGTCGCCGCCGTCGGGCATCGCCCGCGCGGTGGCCGGCGCCAGCCGGGACCAGTCGTCGGCGCCGATGGCGGCCAGCGCGCCGCCGGGCAGCCCGCCGGCCCGGTCGATGGCGGCCTGGGCGGCCGCCCGTACCCGGGCCAGCACCGGCCGCGGGTCGCCCGCCGCCCGCAGCAGGTCCTCGCGCAGCACCGCGAGCAGCTCGCGCACCCCGGGCTGGTCGCCGAGCCGGTGGTGGGACCGCTTCTGGTACGGCACGCCGGCCGTCTCCAGCGCCTCCACCAGCGCCCGGGACTGCGCGTCGGTGCGGTAGAGCACCGCGATGTCCGCGTACGAGTGGACCGCGTCGTGCCAGGTGTCGGCGGTGCCGCGGAGGAACGAGGTGAGGTCGGAGCCGCCCATCAGCCGCTCCACCGAGCCGACCACGTACGCGGCCTCGGCGGCCTCGTCCGCGGCGGTGTGCAGGGTGATCCGGTCCGGTCCGGCGCCCGGCGCGACCGCGGCCAGCTCCCGGTCCGGCACCAGCGTGCTCGGCGCCACCGCGGCCAGCGCGCCGGCCAGGATGGTCGCCGTGCTGCGGTAGTTGCGGGACAGCCGGACGGTGCGGGCCGCCGGGAAGTCCGCGGCGAAGCGCAGGAAGAAGCCGACGTCGGCGCCGCGGAAGGAGTAGATGGCCTGGTCCGGGTCGCCGATCGCGCACAGGTCGCCGTCCGGCGGGCAGAGCAGCCGCAGCAGCGCGTACTGGGCCGGGTCCACGTCCTGGTACTCGTCGACGCTGACGTGCGGCCAGCGCCGCCGGTACGCCCCGGCCAGCTCCGGGTCGGCGGACAGCAGCGCGACCGGCAGCGCCAGCAGGTCGTCCAGGTCGACCAGGTTGCGGGCCCGCTTGCCGGCCCGGTAGCGGGCCAGCGGGCCGGCGTCCCCGGCCGGCGGGGTGGCGGCCGGGTCGCGGGCCAGCCGGGAGACCAGGTCGAGCAGCCGGCGGGCGTCCCGCGCCGAGGCCGGGTCGCCGAGCGCCTCCCGGGCCAGCGCGAGCCGCTCGGCCTCGTCCACCACCCGGACCCCGTCGGCCAGGCCGAGCGCGGCCGCGTTGTCCCGCACGATGCGCAGCCCGAGGCCGTGGAACGTGGTGACCAGCACCCGGCCGGCGCCGAGCGCGGTCAGCCGCTCGGCCACCTCGGCCGCCGCCCGCCGGGTGAACGTGATGGCCAGGCAGTCGGCGGCCGGCACCCCGCGCTCGGCGACCAGGTGGGCGATCCGGTGGGTCAGGGTCCGGGTCTTGCCGGTGCCGGGGCCGGCGACCACCAGCACCGGGCCCGGCGCCTCGGCCGCGGCCCGCTGCTCCGGGTCCAGCCCGCCGAGCACCCCCTCGTCGGCCACCGGCTCCGGCGCCACCGGCACCGCCGCCATCTCGAACAACCCGTCCCCCGGCCCCTCCGCGCCGATCTTGAGGGACGGGCCGGCGGCCTCCGGCGTGTCGCCGGCCCTTTCCTCGAGATCGGCGGAGGGCGGTGGGGGTGGCGGGGACGGGAGCTCGAAGAGCGCGTCCCCGCCGGTGCCCGGGCGCAGGTCGGCGAGCTCCTTGGGCTCGAAGAGGCGCACCACGCCGTACTCGCCGTCGTAGCCGCCGGCCAGCACCACCTCGCCGCGCCGCAGCCGGCCGACCGCCTCGGCCAGCGCCGGCGAGCCCGCGGCCGCCAGGTCCTCCAGCGGCACGTCCTGCAGCACCACCAGCTCCGGGCCGAAGCGGGCGACCAGCCGGGACACCTCGGCCTCCACCGTCTTCGTGCGCGGCCCGACGCCCAGGATCTCGCCCACCACCTGCGGCAGCTGGACGAAGCAGAACCACGGCGGCGCCCCGGCCGGCACCACGCCGGCGGCCCGGTCGGCGAGCGCCTCCACCCGGTGCAGCACGCCGACGGTGACCGGCTTGCCGCAGGCCGGGCAGCGGCCGTCGAGCGCCCGGGTCTCCGCCGGCTCCAGCCGCACCGCGCAGCCGCGGTGCCCGTCCAGGTGGTACTTGCCCTCCTCCGGGAAGAACTCCAGCGTCCCGGCCAGCCCGACCCCGGTCTCCAGGGCCGAGCGCACCCCGGCGTACGACAGCTCGGTGTCGAGGACGGTCGCCTCCCGCCCCAGCGCCGGCGGCGAGTGCGCGTCGGAGTTGGACACCAGCCGGTAGCGGTCCAGCGAGGACACCCGGTGGTTCATCGCCGGGTCGCTGGACAGCCCGGTCTCGATCGCGAAGATGTGCTCGGCCAGGTCGGCGTAGCAGTCGGCGACCGAGTCGAAGCCCGACTTGGAGCCGAGCGCGGCGAACCACGGCGTCCACACGTGCGCCGGCACCAGGTAGCCGCCCTCGCCGGAGTCCAGCAGCGTCTCCAGCAGGTCCCGGGAGTCCAGCCCGAGGATCGGCCGGCCGTCCGAGGCGATGTTGCCGATCCGGGCCAGCCGGCGGGTCAGCTCGGCCGCCACCCCGAGGTCGGGCGCGTAGAGCAGGTGGTGCACCTTGCGGGTGCGGTCACCCCGCTTGTAGATGGTGGAGATCTCCACCGACAGCTGGAAGCGCACCGGGGTGCGCACCGCCGGCGGCAGCGTGGCCAGCACCGACCGCTCCAGGTCCGGCCGCAGCCGGAACAGCCCCGGCTCGGCCGGCACCAGCTTGTCCCGGATCTCCGCGGACCAGGCCGGGTGGCACAGGTCGCCGGTGCCGATCAGGCCGAGCCCCTTGCGGGCCGCCCACCAGGCCAGGTGCTCGAGGTCGCAGTCGCGGCTGCACGCCATCGAGTGGCGGGAGTGCACGTGCAGGTCGGCCACGAACCGCATGGGGCCCCATCCTGGTCCGCCGCCGCGGCCGGCACGAGCCGGGCACGCCGGAGGTCACCCGACCGGAGGTCCGGGTCCGGTCAGGAACCGCCGAAACGGGTGTAGCGGCCGCGGTGCCAGGCCAGCGGCGCCAGGTCCGGCCGCGGGGTGGCCAGGGCCAGCACCTCGCCGATCACCACGGTGTGGTCGCCGCCCGGGTGGGTGGCCCAGGTCCGGCACTCGATGATGGACAGCGCGCTGTCCACCAGCAGCGCCCCGGTGTGCTCGCCGCGGTGGTGCGGCACCGTGGCCAGCGCCTCGGCGGTGCTGTGCCCGCGCCGGGCCAGCCGGCGGGACAGCGGCTCGGCCTCCTCGGGCAGCACCGAGACCGCCCACAGCCCGGAGGCGAGCAGCGCGCCGTGCAGCCGGGAGGCGTGCTCCACGCAGACCAGCAGCAGCAGCGGCTCCAGCGACACCGAGGTCACGCTGTTGGCGGTCATGCCGTGGTCGACGCCGTCCGGCGCCCGGGTGGTCAGCAGCGTCACCCCGGTCGGGAAGAGGCCCATCGCGTCCCGGAACCGGCGCTGCCCCAGCTCGTCCGCCTCCGGTGCCAGCGGGGTGACCGGCACCGCGGATCCGAACACCGGCTCCGACCGCCGTGCCGCGCTCTCCACGTCCCGAAGTTTACCCTCCGGCGACAATTGTCGGGTTCCGGCGACGTGTCACGGTCGTTGCCGCCCCGTACGCGCCGGCGACCGAGCCGCCGAAGAGGAAGACCAGCCCGGTCACCGTGCCGGGGACCACCACGTCGCCCTCCGGGCGCGGCGCCGCCAGCACCAGCACCACGGCCAGCCACAGCACCGGCGGCAGCACGCCGAGCAGCGGCCAGCCGGTCAGCCCGCCGGCCAGCCGGGCCAGCACCACGTTGAGGACGATCGCCAGCGGCACGCAGACCGGCAGCGGCACGGGGCCGATCCG
Source organism: uncultured Actinomycetota bacterium (assembly GCA_963849885.1). GTDB lineage: Bacteria > Actinomycetota > Actinomycetes > Mycobacteriales > CADCTP01 > CADCTP01. The sequence continues at coordinate 87,425 of CAWKIV010000013.1, forward strand.
CAACGGCACCAGGAAGCACTCCAGCACGGCCAGCGCGACGGCGGCGACCAGCACCAGCACGCCCCAGCCGATCCGCGCCACCAGCGCCTCCGGCCCGCCGCCCGCGACCCGGGCCGCCGGCTCGGCGCCGGCCCGGCCAGGGTCGGCGTCCGGGCCCGCGACCGGGCCGGCGTCGGCGCCCGGGCCGGGCCGGGCCGGGGCCGGCCGGGGGCCGGCGCTGAACTCGGGCGACACCGTCACTAGGTCAGCCCGGCGAAGAGGTCGGTCTCCCGCCCGTCCGGGCCGTCCGCCGGACCCGGCCGGCCGCGCACCAGCCGGAAGTACTCGACGCCGAACGCCTCCTCGCCCACCTTCTCGGCCAGCGAGAAGAACGGCCCGTCGGCGCTGATCTGGCTGGCGTGCGCCCGCATCGCGGCCAGCTTCGCCGGCAGGTAGTCCCGGCCGTCGATGCCCGCGGTGACCAGCTCGTCGTCCAGCACGAAGGGCAGGTCGTCGACGCTGTCGGTGCCGAAGAAGCCGCTCTCCCCCGCCTCGATCATCAGCTCGATGCCGCGCTTGAGCGCCGAGCGCGGCACCGCGGTCCAGTAGACCTTGGCCACCGGCCACGGCTCGCCGGCCTCCGGCGCGAACGCCGGGTCGGCCGCCGCGTCCACCGCCGCCATCGCGACCCGGTGCGCCTGGATGTGGTCCGGGTGCCCGTAGCCGCCGTTCTCGTCGTAGGTGACGAGCACCTGCGGGCGGACCTCCCGGACGATCGCGACCAGCTCCCGGGTCGCCTCGTCGAGGTCGGCCCGCCAGAAGGCGCGGGGCGCGTCATTTTCCGGCAGGCCCATCATGCCGCTGTCCCGCCACCGCCCGGGCCCGCCGAGGAACCGGTGGTCGGTGACCCCGAGCGCGCGCATCGCCTCGGTCAGCTCGTGGATCCGGTAGCCGCCGAGCTGGTCGGCCTCGGCCTTGGCCAGCCCGGCCAGCGCCGGCACCAGCACCTCGCCCTCCTCGCCGAGCGTGCAGGTGACCAGCGTGACCTGAGCACCCTCGGCCGCGTACCGCGCCATCACCGCGCCGGTGCCGATGGTCTCGTCGTCCGGGTGGGCGTGCACGAGCAGCATCCGGCGGGCGGGGACAGCAGACATGGCGCCCAGGTTAGTGCCGCGGGCGGGCCGCCACTCGCGGGTCGGCCAGCCCCACCAGCGGCTCCGCGCCCCGGATTTAGAGGAGGGTGAGCGCTTCGGCGTAGTGGCAGGCGCTCGGGTGCCCGTTGCCCCGGTCGATCAGCGGCGGGTCCTCGTTGATGCACTTCTCCCGCTGGTCGTCGGTCAGCTGGTTGGCGAACTTGGGGCACCGGGTCCGGAACCGGCAGCCGGACGGCGGGTTGGCCGGGCTGGGCACGTCACCGGTGAGCAGGATCCGCTGGCGGCGCCGCTCCCGGTGCGGGTCCGGGATCGGGATCGCGGACAGCAGCGCCTGCGTGTACGGGTGGGCCGGCCGCTCGAACAGGTCGTCGGTGTCGGCGAGCTCGACGATCTTGCCCAGGTACATCACCGCGACCCGGTCCGAGGTGTGCCGGACCACCGACAGGTCGTGCGCGATGAAGAGGTAGGACAGGCCGAGCCGGTCGCGCAGGTCCTCCAGCAGGTTGACCACGCCGGCCTGGATGGACACGTCCAGCGCGGACACCGGCTCGTCCAGGATCAGCACCTTCGGCTCCAGCGCCAGCGCGCGGGCGATGCCGATCCGCTGCCGCTGGCCGCCGGAGAACTCGTGCGGGTAGCGGTTGTTGTGCTCCGGGTTGAGCCCGACGATCTCCAGCAGCTCGTTGACCCGCTCGCGCAGCTGCGCCTTGGGCACCACCTTGTGGATGATCAACGGCTCGCCGACGATGTCGAGCACCGGCAGCCGCGGGTTGAGCGACGCGTACGGGTCCTGGAAGACGATCTGGATCTCGCGGCGCAGCGGCCGCATCTTGGCCCGGTTGAGGTTGGTGAGCTCCCGGCCGTTGTACTTCACCGAGCCGCCGGTGGCCGGCTGCAGGTTGAGGATCGCCCGGCCGGTGGTCGACTTGCCGCAGCCGGACTCGCCGACCAGCCCGAGCGTCTCGCCCGGGTAGAGGTCGAGGTCGATGCCGTCGACGGCCTTGATCTGGCCGACCGTGCGCCGGATCAGCCCGCCGCCCTTGATCGGGAAGTACTTCTCCAACCCGCGCACGGTGAGCACCGGCTCGGAGTCGACCGATCGCTGCCGCTCCGGGGCGGCAGTCGTGGCGCCGGTCATGCGCGCTCCTCGGGGTCGCGGTGGACCTCCACCGGGCGGAGGGGTTCGAGGTCGGCGTCGTCCTCGAGGCCGGGGATCGGCGGTGGCTCGACCGGCACCCCCTCGGCCGCGGCCTCGTCCCCGAGGCCCTGCTCGGACAGCGCCGACTCGCCGACCGCCGACGCGGCCGCCAGGGTCGTGTCGCTGGAGTCGGTGGAGAAGATGTCCTCGGCCGCGATGTCCGCCTCGGCCAGCTCGTTGACCCGGATGCAGGCCGCGGTGTGCGCGGGGCCGTCGACCTCGTAGAGGTCGGGCTCCCGCTCGTCGCACTTCGCGTAGTGCAGCGGGCAGCGCGGCCCGAACGGGCAGCCCGGCGGCGGGTTGATCAGCGACGGCGGGGCGCCCTTGATCGGGATCAGCCGCTGCCGGTCACCGGCGTCGACCCGCGGCATCGAGCCGAGCAGACCGATCGAGTACGGCATCTTGGGGCGGTAGAAGACGTCGTCGACGGTGCCCTTCTCGACCGCGCGCCCGGCATACATCACCAGCACCCGGTCGACCATCCCGGCGACCACGCCGAGGTCGTGGGTGATCAGCACGGTGGCGGCACCGGTCTCGTCCTGCGCGGTCTTGAGCACCTCGAGCACCTGCGCCTGCACGGTCACGTCCAGCGCGGTGGTCGGCTCGTCGGCGATGATCACCTCGGGCTGGTTGGCGATCGCGATCGCGATGACCACCCGCTGCCGCATGCCGCCGGAGAACTCGTGCGGGTAGGCGTCCACCCGGCTCTCCGCGTTGGGGATGCCGACCAGCTTGAGCAGGTCGACCGCGCGGGCCTTGGTCGCCGCCCGGGACAGCGACTTGTCGTGCTGGCGGACCGTCTCGGCGATCTGGTTGCCGATCTTGTAGACCGGGTCCAGCGAGGTCATCGGGTCCTGGAAGATCATCGCGACGGCCTTGCCCCGGACCGCGGACATCTCTACGTCCTTCAGACCGAGCAGCTCGCGGCCGCGGAACTTGACCGACCCGGTGATGTTCGCCGAGGTGGGCAGCAGGCCCATCACCGCCATCGAGGTGACGGACTTGCCCGAGCCGGACTCGCCGACGATGCCGAGCACCTCGCCCCGCCGCAGGGAGAAGCTGACCCCGCGCACCGCGTGGACGACCCCGTCGTCGGTCGGGAAGCGGACGTTGAGGTCGTCCACGTCGAGCACCACGTCGGTGCTGGCGGGCCGCGGCTCTGCGGCCGGGTCGGTCAGGGTCGCCATGGTGCTCCGCTTCAGGGATCCAGGGGACAGGGACGGGCGGCCGGCTCGGCGGCGTCAGGCCCGCACTCGGTTGGCCGACGGGTCGAAGGCGTCTCGGATGCCGTCGCCGATGAGGTTGATCGAGAGCACGATCGCCAGGATCGCCAGGCCCGGGAAGTAGAACAGCCAGGGCCGGCTCTCCGCGGCGGCGGCGCCTTCGGCGACCAGCCGGCCGAGCGAGGTGTCCGAGCCCTGGACGCCGTAGCCGAGGAAGCTCAGCGCCGCCTCGGTGATCACTGCGAGCGCGGTGCCCAGCGTCGCCCAGACGATGATCTGGCCCAGCGAGTTGGGCACCAGGTGTTTGGTGATGATGCGCCGGTTGGACGCGCCGAGCGCGTGCGCAGCCTCCACGTACTCCTTCTCGCGCAGTGACAGGAACTGGCTGCGCACGATCCGGGCCAGGTCCATCCAGCCGAACAGCGCGATGAACAGCGCGATGCCGGCCGGGGAGCGGGCCTCCGGGTAGTTGGCCGCGATCACGATGATGAGGACCAGCACCGGCACGGTGAGGATGACGTCCACGATCCGCATCAGGACGTTGTCCACGTAGCGCCCGAAGTAGCCGGCGAGCGCGCCGATCAGCACGCCGAGCAGGCCGGCGATGAGGACGAAGGTGAAGCTGATGAAGGTGGAGCGCTGGATGCCCCGCATCATCAGCGCCAGCAGGTCACGGCCGATGGTGTCGGTGCCGAGCGGGTGGCCGTTGGTGCCGGGACCGGCCGACAGCGAGTTGCCGTCCTGCTCGTCGAAGCTCCAGCCGTAGAACAGCGGTCCGGCGAAGGCGATCAGCAGCATGATCGAGTAGAAGATCAACGCGCCGACCGCCAGCCGGTTGTGCAGGAAGCGCCGCAGCGCCTGCTGCATCTGGCTGCGGGACCGGACCGTGAACTCGCGCTCGACGGGCGCCTCGGTGATCGGCGGCGCGGTGTCGATCTGCTGGGGGATCGTTGTCATGGCGGCCTCGTTCCTCGACGGCGGTCAGCTCAGCCGGATGCGGGGGTCCAGCACCGCGTACATCAAGTCTGCGATGAGGTTGAACAGCACGACGAAGAACGCCGAGACGATCAGCCAGCCCAGCACCACGTTGAGGTCCTGTTGACCCAACCCGTCCTGGGTGAAGTAGCGACCCATCCCGTTCCAGTTGAAGACCGTCTCGGTGATGATCGCGCCGCCGAAGATGGCACCCACGCCGATCGCGACCACGGTGGTCAGCGGGATCAACGCGTTGCGCAGCCCGTGCTTGATCAGCACGCGCCGCCACGGGACACCCTTGGCCCGCGCGAACCGCATGTACTCCGAGCTCATCACGTCGAGCATCGACGCGCGCTGGAACCGGCTCCAGGCCGCGTACGTGATGCCGGTCAGCGCGAGCGTCGGCAGCACGAGGTGACCGAGCCGGTCCTTCCACAGCTCCCAGCCGCTCGCGTACAGCGACAGGCCGGGTGACTCCTCACCCTGCGTGTAGAGCACCGTCTGGCCGACCAGCTCGTTGAACCGGATCGCGACGAACTCCTTGAGCAGCACCGCGAACCAGAAGATCGGCAGCGCGATCAGCATGTACGAGATGATCGTCGCCACGTAGTCGGAGATCTTGTTCTTCCGGACCGCCGTGTAGACCCCGACGATGATCGCCAGCAGGATCGACAGGACCATCGCGGCGATCACCATCCGGGCGGTGACGCCGAGCCGGACCCACAGCGTGGGGCCGACCGGGTTGCCGGCGATGTTGTTGCCGAAGTCCCCCTGCACGACCCCGGTCAGCCAGTCCCAGTAGCGCTGCAGGACCGGCTGGTCCAGGCCCAGCTCCGCCCGCTTCTGGGCGAAGAACTCGGGGCCGGGCGGAGGCTGCCGCGTCCGGTACTGCGCGAGCGGGTCGACCGTCGAGGCGACCAGCACGAAGACCAGGGCTGAGCTGGCCAGCAGCACCAGAGCCGACGCGATGAGGCGTCGAACGGTGTACAGCAGCATGAGCGTCACCTTACGCTGCGGGGTCGCCCGGCGGGGAGACGGAACGGCTGGGAGAGAAGCGGCCTCCCGGGACAGGGTCCCCGTCCCGGGAGGCCGTCTAACTACGTGCGCGCGATCAGCCTTGCGGCCGGGTCACGCCTTGCGGGCGAACTTCGTCGCGTCCCACAGCGGACCGGCGTTGGTCGCGTTCTCCTCGATGCCGGTGTAGTTGCTGTTGTAGGCGATGAAGGTCGGCTTCTGGTACAGCGGGACGGTGTACAGGTCCTCCCACAGCAGCGTGTCGATCTGGTTGCCGAGCTCCTTGACCTTGTTCTGGTCGGTCGCCGCGTTGATCTGCGGGAAGAGCGCGTCCACCTTCGGGTTGCCGGCCCGGCTGTAGTTCTGGCCGATGTTGTCACCCTGGGGGGTCTCGTAGATCGACTGGTTGCCGGACACGTACGGCGCACTCACCCAGGCGAAGAGGGCGATCTGGAACTGGCCGCCCTCCAGGCTCCGCGGCTTCTCCTTGCCGGCGAAGATGTCCGGGTTGAGGAACTTCTTGATCTCGATGCCGGCGCCCTTGAGCTGCTGGGCCATGACGTCGATCGAGTTCTCCCGGAGCGGGTTGGCCTGCGTGGTCATCATCTCGAACGACAGCCGCTGGCCGCCCTTCGCGTAGATGCCGTCGGCGCCCTTCTGGTAGCCCAGGCTCTCGATCAGCTGCTGCGCCTTCGCGACGTCCGGCTTGTCGTACTGGCCACCGCTGGTGTCCTCGTACTCGGGCTGGTTGTTCACGAAGTAGCGGTTGTTGAGCACCTGCGCGCGGTTGTCGAACTGGCCGACCGTCTTGGCGACGAGGTCCTGCCGGTCCAGCGCGAGGGTGATCGCCTGTCGGATCTTGAATTCCTTGAGCTGCTCGTCCGTGGTGTTGAAGTCGATGTGCTCGAAGGACAGGCCGAAGTTGGTCTTGCTGGTGATGGTCGGCTCGAGGTCCTTGATGTTCTTGACCAGGTCGAGCTGCGGCTGCGGGTAGATCATCTGGACTTCGTTGTTCCGCAGCGCCTTGACCGACACGCCGGGCTCGTTGCCGATGCCCTGCAGGATGATCCGGTCCAGCTTCGGCTTCTCACCCCAGAACTTCTCGTTCCGGGACAGCACGGCCGTCTTCTTGTTGACGTCGATGCCGGCCTTGTCGAGCAGGAACGGACCGCTCGCGACCGGCACGCCCTCGGCGGCGAGCCAGCCCTTCTTGACCACGGCGCAGTTGGCCACCGGGTCGCCCTTGTCCATGACGTGCTGCGGGTACAGGGTGAACAGCGACTTCCAGTCCGAGAACGGCTTCGCGTAGGTCACCGTGACGGTCTTGTCGTTGTCCGCGCCCTCGACCGACTCGATCTGGTCGTAGCCGGTCGTGCTGATCAGGTCGGCGCAGCCGCCGGCCTTCGGGTCGCCGCTCTTCTGCAGCTCCCAGGTGAACTTGAAGTCCTTGGCGTCGATCGGGTCGCCGTCGCTCCACACCGCGGCCGGGTTGACCTTGTAGGTGACGACCTGCTTGGTGCCGGTCGTCTGGGTGGTCGGCTCACCGACGACGAGGTCGGTGTCCGGCTTGATGGTGAAGTCCGGGTACGTCCGGAACGGCGCGAGCAGCACGCGGATCTCCGCGTACGCCGTCGCCACCGAGTTGCCCGCGGCGATCGACGGGAACCAGTTCTCCGGGAACGCCGTCTCGAAGCCGTACACCAGCTGGCCGCCGGTCACGCCCTCGGTGCCACCGCCGCCACCACCGTCGTTGTCATCGCCACCGCAAGCAGCGGCGGTCATCGCGATGACAACCGCCGGCGCGATGAGCGCCGCTCTCCTCAACTTCACGATCTCTGCGCCTCCTCCGTCCCGCGATGCGCGGGAGCACACCGGACCCGGCGGGGTGCCGCCAGACCCTGGCGACACTAGCCACGGGGGTCCGAAGTCATCACGACCGGCCCGGCAATCGTGACCAAGGAGTGACCGAACCGTCGTGCCACCGTGCCGTCCACGCCCGGACGGGCGGACGCCCTCTAGGCCACGCGGGGCAACCAGGACTGCACTCAGTGCACACCTTTCGCGCGCCGGGCGCGCAACTTCTCCCGGTCATGACCCGAGAGAGCCACCTTGCGCAGCCGGACCGCGGCGGGCGTGACCTCCACGCACTCGTCCTCCCGGCAGAACTCCAGCGCCTGCTCCAGCGACAGCAGCCGGGGCGGGACCAGCCGCTCCAGCTCCTCCCCGGAGGAGGACCGGACGTTGGTGAGCTTGCGCTCCTTGGTCGGGTTGACGTCCATGTCGTCGGCCCGCGCGTTCTCCCCGACGATCATGCCCTCGTACACCTCGATCCCGGGGGCGACGAACAGCGAGCCGCGCTCCTGCAGCCCGAACAGCGCGTACGAGCTGGTCAGGCCGTGCCGGTCGGCGACCAGCGAGCCGCTCGGCCGGGTGCGCAGCTCGCCGTGCCACGGCTCGTACCGCTCGAAGACGTGGTGCAGCAGCCCGGTCCCCCGGGTCTCGGTGAGGAACTCGGTGCGGAAGCCGATCAGCCCCCGGGCCGGCACCAGGTATTCCAGCCGGACCCAGCCGGTGCCGTGGTTGACCATCTGCTCCAGCCGGCCGCGGCGCAGCCCGAGCAGCTGGGTGACCACGCCGACGTAGTCCTCCGGCACGTCGATGGTCAGCCGCTCCATCGGCTCGTGCACCTTGCCGTCGACCAGCCGGGTCACCACCTGCGGCTTGCCCACGGTCAGCTCGAAGCCCTCCCGGCGCATCAGCTCGACCAGCACCGCCAGCTGCAGCTCGCCGCGGCCCTGCACCTCCCAGGTGTCCGGCCGCTCGGTCGGCAGCACCCGGAGCGAGACGTTGCCGACCAGCTCCGCGTCCAGCCGGCCCTTGAGCAGCCGCGCGGTGAGCTTGCTGCCGCTGCGCCCGGACAGCGGCGAGGTGTTGACGCCGACCGTCATCGCGATCGACGGCTCGTCCACCGCGAGCACCGGCAGCGGCCGCGGGTCGTCCGGGTCGGCCAGCGTCTCGCCGATGGTGATGTCCGGGATGCCGGCCACCGCGACCAGGTCGCCCGGCCCGGCCTCGTCCACCGGCTTGCGCTCCAGGCCGCTGGTCATCAGCAGCTCGCTGACCTTGACCCGCTCGACCGTGCCGTCGATGCGGCACCAGGCCGCCTGCTGGCCGCGCCGGATGGTGCCGTTGTGCACCCGGCACAGCGCCAGCCGGCCCAGGTACGGCGAGGCGTCCAGGGTGGCCACCCGGGCCTGCAGCGGCGCGCCCTCGGTGTAGGCCGGCGGCGGCACCGTGGCCACCAGCGTGTCGAAGAGCGGGCCGAGGTCCGGGCTGTCCGGGGACTCCCCGTCGGCCGGACGGGTCAGCGAGGCCCGGCCGGCCTTGGCGTGGCAGTAGACGATCGGGAACTCGATCTGCGCCTCGGTGGCCTCCAGGTCGAGGAAGAGCTCGTACGTCTCGTCCAGCACCTCGGCGATCCGGGCGTCCGGCCGGTCCACCTTGTTGACCACCAGCACCACCGGCAGCTTCGCGGCCAGCGCCTTGCGCAGCACGAACCGGGTCTGCGGCAGCGGCCCCTCGCTCGCGTCGACCAGCAGCAGCACGCCGTCCACCATCGACAGCGCCCGCTCCACCTCGCCGCCGAAGTCGGCGTGCCCCGGCGTGTCGACGATGTTGATCGTCACCTCGCCATACCGCACCCCGGTGTTCTTGGCGAGGATCGTGATGCCCTTCTCCCGCTCGAGATCCATCGAGTCGAGCACCCGGTCGGGTTCCTCGGCATGGCTGCCGAACGCGCCGGACTGCCAGAGCATGGCGTCCACCAGCGTCGTCTTGCCGTGGTCCACGTGGGCGACGATCGCGACGTCGCGGAGATCGGTACGGGTGGGCACGACGCCCCACCGTACCCGGGTGGCACGATTCACACGCCCGTGACCCGGCGTGCGGGCCGGTGTGGGCGGAGAATACTGTGCAGCGTCCTGCGGGCGACCCGGCGCCGGCCGAGGTCCCGTCGCGACACCTCACCGTGGAGATCCTGATGGCGCAGATGACCACCCCCGGCTCTCCGGAGGAGTACGAGCGGCACGACTTCGACGTGCTGGTAGTGGGCGCCGGCGGGGCCGGGCTGCGGGCCGCCATCGCCGCCCGCGAGCAGGGCATGCGGACGGCGGTGATCTGCAAGTCGCTGTTCGGCAAGGCGCACACCGTGATGGCCGAGGGCGGGGCCGCGGCGGCGCTGGGCAACGTCAACCCGAAGGACAGCTGGCAGGTCCACTTCCGCGACACCATGCGCGGCGGCAAGTTCCTCAACCACTGGCGGATGGCCGAGCTGCACGCCAAGGAGGCGCCGCAGCGGGTCTGGGAGCTGGAGACGTACGGCGCGCTGTTCGACCGCACCAAGGACGGCAAGATCAGCCAGCGCAACTTCGGCGGCCACGAGTACCCGCGGCTGGCCCACGTCGGCGACCGCACCGGCCTGGAGATGATCCGCACCCTGCAGCAGAAGATCGTGTCGCTGCAGCAGGAGGACTTCCGGGAGACCGGCGACTACGAGGCGAAGATCAAGGTCTTCGCCGAGTGCACGGTCACCGAGCTGTTCAAGGAGCGCTCGGGTACGGGTGGCCCGGGCGAGCAGAGCAGGATCGCCGGCGCGTTCGGCTACTGGCGGGAGACCGGCTCGTTCCTGGTCTTCACCGCCCCGACCGTGGTGCTGGCCACCGGCGGCATCGGCAAGTCCTTCAAGGTGACCAGCAACTCCTGGGAGTACACCGGGGACGGGCACGCGCTCGCGCTGCGGGCCGGGGCGACGCTGGTCAACATGGAGTTCGTCCAGTTTCACCCGACCGGGATGGTCTCGCCGCCGTCGGTGAAGGGGATCCTGGTCACCGAGTCGGTCCGCGGCGACGGCGGCATCCTGAAGAACTCGGCCGGCGAGCGCTTCATGTTCAACTACATCCCGGACGTCTTCAAGGACCAGTACGCCACCTCCGCCGAGGAGGCGGACGGCTGGTACGACGACCCCGACAACAACCGCCGCCCGCCCGAGCTGCTGCCCCGCGACGAGGTCGCCCGGGCCATCAACTCCGAGGTGAAGGCCGAGCGCGGCTCCCCCAACGGCGGCGTCTTCCTGGACATCGCGTCCCGCCGGCCGGCCGAGGTGATCCAGCGCAAGCTCCCGTCGATGTACCACCAGTTCAAGGAGCTGGCCGACGTCGACATCACGGCCGAGCCGATGGAGGTCGGCCCGACCTGCCACTACGTGATGGGCGGGGTCGAGGTCGACCCGGACACCCAGCAGTCCCGGGTCCCCGGCCTGTTCGCGGCCGGCGAGGTGTCCGGCGGCATGCACGGGTCCAACCGGCTGGGCGGCAACTCGCTGTCCGACCTGCTGGTCTTCGGCATGCGGGCGGGCGTGCACGCGGCCGAGTACGTGCGCGGCCTGGCCGCCCGGCCGGTGGTGCCCGAGGCGGACGTGGCGGCGGCCGAGGAGGCCGCGCTGGCGCCCTTCCACGTGCAGGGCGGCGAAAACGCGTACTCGATCCAGCAGGACCTGCAGCAGTCCATGAACGACCTGGTCGGCATCATCCGCAAGGCCGAGGAGGTCGAGCAGGCGCTGCTCGCGCTGCAGGACCTGCGCGGCCGGGTGGCCAAGGTCAGCGTCGAGGGCGGCCGCCGGTTCAACCCCGGCTGGCACATCGCGCTGGACCTGCGCAACATGCTGGTCGTCTCCGAGTGCGTGGCCAAGGCCGCGCTGGAGCGCACCGAGTCGCGCGGCGGGCACACCCGCGACGACCACCCCGCGATGGAGGCGGAGTGGCGCAAGATCAACCTGATCTGCTCGCTGGACGGCACCGGCACCGGCCTCACCGAGGAGACCGTGCAGGTGGTCCGGCAGCCGCTGCCGCCGATGCGGCCGGACCTGCTCGCCCTGTTCGAGTGGGGCGAGCTGTCCAAGTACATGACGCCGGAGGAGCTGGAAGGGCTGCCCGGGGCCGAGCAGACCGCGGACCTGCCCGCCGCGGAGACCACCGCCGAAGGAGCCTGAGCAGACGATGGGGTACGACCACCACTTCCGGGTCTGGCGCGGGGACGACGTCGGCGGCGAGCTCGAGGACTTCGTCGTCGAGGTCAACGACGGCGAGGTCGTGCTCGACATCATCCACCGGCTGCAGGCCACCCAGGCCGCCGACCTCGCGGTCCGGTGGAACTGCAAGGCCGGCAAGTGCGGCTCCTGCAGTGCCGAGGTGAACGGCCGGCCGCGGCTGATGTGCATGACCCGGATGTCGACCTTCCACCGGGACGAGCCGGTGACGGTGGCGCCGCTGCGCACCTTCCCGGTGATCCGCGACCTGGTCACCGACGTCTCGTACAACTACCAGAAGGCCCGGGAGATCCCGTCCTTCGCGCCGCCGGCCGACCTGGCCCCGGGCGAGTACCGGATGCAGCAGGTCGACGTGGAGCGCTCGCAGGAGTTCCGCAAGTGCATCGAGTGCTTCCTGTGCAACGACACCTGCCACGTCGTCCGCGACCACGAGGAGAACAAGACCAACTTCGCCGGCCCGCGCTTCCTGATGCGCGACGCCGAGCTGGACATGCACCCGCTGGACCAGGTCGACCGCAAGAAGATCGCCCAGGAGGAGCACGGCCTGGGCTACTGCAACATCACCAAGTGCTGCACCGAGGTGTGCCCCGAGCACATCAAGATCACCGACAACGCGCTGATCCCGATGAAGGAACGCGTGATCGACCGCAAGTACGACCCGCTGGTGTGGCTGGGCAACAAGATCCGCCGCCGGTGACGACGATCCAGCAGACCAGAACGGAGTGGGCATGGCGGTGACGGAGACGCGGGCGCCGCGGCAGCGGGAGCGCCGCTTCGGCACGCTGCGGACGGACGCGTGGTGGTTCCCGGTCATCCGGGACGGGGCCTTCCTCGGCGTGGTGCTGCTCTACTCGGCGTGGGCCTCGTTCCAGACGACCGGGTACGCGGTCGGCAACTACATCTCGCCGATCTTCTCGCCCTGCCTGGCCTCCAGCTGCGGCGAGCACGTCAACTTCCAGCTGGTCGGCGACTGGTACACGCTGTCGCCGGCGCTGCTGGTCGCCGCCTTCCCGATCGTCTTCCGGCTGACCTGCTACTACTACCGCAAGGTCTACTTCCGGTCGTACTTCCTCGCCCCGCCGGCCTGCGCCGTCGCCGAGCCGCGGGCGAAGTACAAGGGCGAGTCGCGCTTCCCGCTGATCCTCAACAACATCCACCGCTACTTCTGGGTCGCGGCGCTCCCGATCGTGCTGATCCTCGGCTACGACGGCTACCACTCGCTGCGCTTCGACGACGGCTGGGGGCTCGGCGTCGGCAGCGTGCTGATCATCGTCAACGCGGTGCTCTTCGCGCTCTACACGCTCGGCTGCCACTCCTGCCGGCACATCCTCGGCGGCCGGCTGAAGAACTTCTCCAAGCACCCGCTGCGCTACAAGACCTGGACCCTGGTCAGCAAGCTCAACGCCAAGCACATGCAGGTCGCGCTGCCCAGCCTGGCCATGATCCCGATCACCGACCTCTACATCCGGCTGCTCGCCAACGGCGTCATCACCGACTTCCGCTTCTTCTGAGCCGCCCGGGCGGCCGCCGCCAGCCGGGCGGCGGCCGGGTCCGCGAGTGGCGGGGCGCCCGGGGAGACGGTTAGTGTCGCTAACCATGTTCGACCTGGCCACCGCCGCGGTGGAGGGCGCGCTGGCCGCGGGCGCCCGGTACGCGGACGCCCGCGGCATGGTGCTCCGCCACGAGTCGATGTCGGCGAAGAACGGCGACGTCGAGGATCTGGTCCAGCGCGAGTCGGTCGGCGTCGGCGTGCGCGCGCTGGTCGGCTCGTCCTGGGGCTTCGTCGCCGTGCCCGACCCGGGCGACGCCGCCGCCCGCCGGGCCGGTGCCGAGGCCACGGCGGTCGCCCGCGCCTCGGCCCGGGTGGCCGGTCCCGACGTCGACCTGATCCCGGTCGAGGTCCGGCAGGACCGGTGGGCCAGCCCGTGCGCGGAGGACCCGCTCGGGGTGCCGCTGGCCGAGAAGGGCGACCTGGTCGCCGGCGTCACCGCGACCATGCGGGCCGCCGGCGTCCCGCTGGCCGAGGCGAGCTACCAGGTGTGGGACACCACCAAGTGGTTCGTGTCCAGCGAGGGGTCCCGGCTCGAGCAGCACATCCGGGAGTGCGGCGCGGCCATGAACGCCACCGCCATCGGCGCCGGCGAGACCCAGCGCCGGTCGTACCCCGGGATCCGCGGCCAGTACGGCACCCGCGGCTGGGAGCTGGTGCGCGAGCTCGACCTGCCCGGCCACGCCGAGCGGGTCGCCGCGGAGGCGCAGGCGCTGCTCACCGCGCCGGAGTGCCCGGCCGGGGAGACCGACCTCATCCTCGGCAGCGAGCAGATGGCGCTGCAGATCCACGAGTCGGTCGGGCACGCGGTCGAGCTGGACCGGATCCTCGGCTGGGAGGCCGCCTTCGCCGGCACCTCCTGGCTGGACCTGGCCCAGCTCGGCTCGCTGCGCTTCGGCTCCGACCTGATGACGATCACCGCCGACGCCACCCTGCCCGGCGCGCTCGGCTCGTTCGGCTACGACGACGAGGGCACCCCGGCCGCGCCGGTGGACATCGTCCGGGACGGCATCTGGACCGGTGTCCTGTCCGGACGGGACTCCGGGGCGGTCGCCGGGCTGCCGTCTCGGGTGGCCCCCGGCGCGCAAGCGCCGAAAGGTGGCATGGTCCGGGCGGACGGGTGGGCCCGGCTGCCGATGGTGCGGATGACCAACGTCGGCCTGCTGCCCGGCTCGTCGTCCCTGGAGGAGATGGTCGCGGCGACGTCCTCCGGAGTCCTGATGGACACCAACCGGTCCTGGTCGATCGACGACCGCCGGCTCAACTTCCAGTTCGGCTGCGAGATCGGCTGGGAGATCAAGGGCGGGAAGCTCGGCCGGATGCTGCGCAACCCGACGTACACCGGGATCAGCCCGCGCTTCTGGGGGTCGATGGACATGCTCGGCGGGCCGGACGAGTGGCGCTTCTGGGGGACGCCCAACTGCGGCAAGGGCCAGCCGACCCAGGTCGGCCACACCGGGCACCCGGCGGTGCCGGCCCGGTTCCGCGGCGTGCGGGTGGGGGTGCGGGGATGACCGGGCCGTCCGCTGTCGAACCAGCCGCCGAGCTGGCCGCCCGGGTGCTGGAGCTGGTCGGGCCGGGCGCCGGGGCCGAGGCGCAGGTGACCACCCGGTCGCGGGCGCTGACCCGGTTCGCCCGGTCGTTCATCCACCAGAACGTGGTGGACACCGCCACCCGGGTCCGGCTGCGGGTGGTGGTGGACGGGTCCTGGGCGGTGGCCGAGACCGACCGCACCGACGCCGACGCGCTGTCCCGGGCGGTGCAGTCCGCGCTGGCCGCGGCCCGGCTGCGCAAGGCCGACCCGGCCTTCCCCGGGCTGGCGCCCGCCGCCCCGGTGGCGGGCGGGGGCCGCTGGGACGACGAGACCGCGGACGCGACACCGGACCAGCGGGCCGCCGTGGTGCGCGAGTTCGTCGACGCCGCCGCCGGCGAGGAGACCGCGGGCTACGTCGAGACGGTCCGGACCGAGGCGGCGTACGCGAACACGCTGGGGCAGTCGCACACCGGCCGGACCACCGCGGTGGCCGCGGACGGCATCGTGCGGATCGCCGGGGCGGCCGGGGTGGCCCGCCGGGCCGGGGTGCGGCTGGCCGACCTGTCCGGCGCCGCGCTCGGCGCGACCGCGCTGGCCAAGGCCCGGACCCAGGCCGACCCGGTGGACCTGCCGCCGGGCGACTACGAGGTGGTGCTGGAGCCGTCCTGCGTCGCGGACGTGCTCGGCTTCCTGGCCCTGTACGGCCTCAACGGCAAGCCGGTGTCCGAGGGGCGGTCGTTCGCCCGGGTCGGCGAGGCGCAGTTCGACGCCGCGCTGACGGTCCGGGACGACTGCCTGGACGAGTGGTCCACCGCGCTGCCCTGGGACGCCGAGGGCACCCCGCGGCGGCCGGTCGACCTGATCAGCGCGGGCACCACCGCGGCGGTGGCGCACGACCGGCGGACCGCGGCCGCGCTGGGTGCCGGGTCGACCGGGCACGCGGTCGAGGGCGGCGAGCGGTGGGGACCGGAGCCGCCGCAGCTGCGGGTGCGGCCCGGCTCCGGCGGGGACGCGGCGGCGCTGGCCGCCGGCATGGAGCGCGGGCTGCTGGTCAGCGACTTCTGGTACACCCGGGTGCTGGACCCGCGGACCGTGGTGGTGACCGGGCTGACCCGCAACGGCGTGTGGCTGGTCGAGGGCGGCGAGATCACCCGGCCGGTGGGCACGCTGCGCTTCACCCAGTCGTATCCGGACGCGTTCGGGCCCGGCGCGGTGCTCGCGGTCGGCTCGGACGCGGCGCCGGTGCCGGAGCGGGGGGTCGGCAGCGTGACCGTGACGCCGAGCCTCCGGCTGGCCCGCTGGCACGTCACCGGCGGCGCCGCCGGCTGAGCCCGGCCCACCCGGGGCCGCCGGGACCGCCGGGACGCGCCGGGGCCGGCGGGTCAGCCGGCGGCGAGGGCCGCGACCGCCGGGCGGTCGCCGGGCAGCCAGTCCAGCCCGTCGAGGTCCGCGTACCGCACCCAGCGCAGCTCCGCGTGCTCGTACGCGACCGGCTCGCCGGCGACGATCCGCCCGGTCCACGCCCGCAGGACCCACCCCTCGGCGACGGCCACGTCCGGGCCGAGCCGCTCCCCCACCTCGACGGTGACGCCGAGCTCCTCCCGGCACTCGCGGACCAGCGCGGCCGGCTCGCTCTCCCCCGGCTCCACCTTGCCGCCGGGGAATTCCCAGCCGGCCGGCCGGCGCCGCCGCGCCGCCAGCACCCGCCCGCCGCCGTCCAGCAGGGCCGCGCTCACCACCACCCGCACGGTCGGCAGCCTTTCATGGTCGAATGGCGGCATGGCTGAGGTGCTGGACGCGGCGGGCGTCACCGAAGGGCTCGCCGGGCTGGACGGGTGGGCGGGTGACCCGACCGCCATCCGGCGGCAGGTCGAGCTGCGGAGCTTCCCGGCCGCGATCACGGTGGTGGACCGGGTCGCCGAGGTGGCCGAGGAGCTCGACCACCACCCCGACATCGACATCCGGTGGCGGACGCTCACCTTCGCCTGCGCCACCCACTCGGCCGGCGGGGTGACCGCCAAGGACCTCGGCCTGGCCGCCCGCATCGACGAGATCGTCCGCGACGCCACCAGCTGACCGGCTCCGGCAACCGGCCGGGTCACCGTCCACCCCCGAGCACTCACGACCTAGAGTCGCCCGGTGGCCGAGCCGTGGTGGAAGTCCGCCGTCGTCTACCAGATCTACCCGCGCAGCTTCGCCGACTCCGACGGGGACGGGATCGGCGACCTGGCCGGCGCGCTGGCGCACCTGGACCACCTGGAGGCGCTCGGCGTCGACGTGATCTGGCTGTCCCCGGTCTACCCGTCGCCGTGGGACGACGGCGGCTACGACATCCGCGACTACCAGGACATCGACCCGACGTTCGGCACGCTGGCCGACTTCGACCGGCTGCTCGCGGCGGCGCACGACCGCGGGATGAAGCTGATCATGGACCTGGTGGTCAACCACACCTCGGACGAGCACCCGTGGTTCGTCGCGTCCCGGTCGTCGCCGGACGACCCGAAGCGCGACTGGTACTGGTGGCGCCCGCCCCGCTACGGCCTGCCGCCCGGCGCTCCGGGCGCCGAGCCGACGAACTGGCAGTCGTTCTTCTCCGGCCCGGCCTGGCAGCTGGACGAGGCCACCGGCGAGTACTACCTGCACCTGTTCTCCCGTCGCCAGCCCGACCTCAACTGGGAGAACCAGGAGGTCCGGCAGGCGGTGTACGCGATGATGCGGTGGTGGCTGGACCGGGGCGTGGACGGCTTCCGGATGGACGTCATCAACATGATCTCCAAGGACCCGGCGCTGCCGGACGGGCACGCGCTGCCCGGTGAGCCGGCCGGGCAGGGCGCGGAGCACTTCATCGGTGGGCCGCGGCTGCACGAGTTCCTGCAGGAGATGCACCGGGAGGTGTTCGCGCCGTACGGGGACCGGCTGCTGACCGTCGGGGAGATGCCGGGCGTCACGGTCGAGGAGGCCCGGCTGTTCACCGACCCGCGGCGGGGCGAGCTGGACATGGTCTTCCAGTTCGAGCACGTGGGGCTGGACCAGGGCGCGTCCAAGTGGGACCTGCGCCCGCTCGACCTGCGCGAGCTCAAGGCCAGCATGGGCCGCTGGCAGGCCGGGCTGGCCGACGCCGGCTGGAACAGCCTCTACTGGGACAACCACGACCAGCCCCGGGTGGTCTCCCGCTTCGGCGACGACGGCGAGCACCGGGTCGCCTCGGCCAAGACGCTCGGCACCGTGCTGCACCTGCACCACGGCACGCCGTACGTCTACCAGGGCGAGGAGATCGGGATGACCAACAGCCCGTTCGCCGCCATCGGCGACTTCCGGGACATCGAGTCGGTCAACCACTACGCCGCCGCGATCGCCGCCGGCGTCGCGCCGGACGAGGTGCTGGCCGCGCTGCGGGCGAAGGGCCGGGACAACGCGCGCACGCCGATGCAGTGGGACGCCTCGCCGCACGCCGGCTTCACCACCGGCGAGCCGTGGCTGCCGGTGAACCCCAACCACGTCTCGATCAACGCGGCGGCGGCCCGGGCCGACCCGGACTCGGTCTTCCACCACTACCGGCGGCTGATCGAGCTGCGGCACACCGAGCCGGTGGTCGCGTTCGGCGCGTTCACCATGCTGCTGCCGGACGACGAGCGGGTCTACGCCTTCACCCGGACGTACCAGGGGGTGGAGCTGCTCGTGCTGGCGAACCTGTCCGGTGAGAAGTCCACTGTAGACATACCTGGGTGGTGGGACGGGGCCGAGCTGGTGCTGGGCACGCACGGCACCGGCGGCACCGGCCCGCTGGCGCCGTGGGAGTCCCGCATCCTCCGCCGCGCGACCGGCTGACCGCCCGGCTCCCCGTCGCCGGCCCGCCCGGCTCCCCGTCGCCGGCCCGGCCCGGCTCCCCCGGTCCCGGCCGGCCCGGCCGGGCCGGCTCGCGATCCCGCTGCCCGGTCCACCCCGCGACCGGCGACACTCGGGTGATGGAGGGACCGGCCGGGGAGGAGCGGCTGACCGGCGGCGGGCGCACCGAGGTCACCCGCCGCGGCGGGGTCGTGCACCGGGCGGCGGGACCGTGGTCGGCGACGGTGGTGAGCCTGCTGCGCCATCTGGAGGCGGTCGGCTTCGCCGGCGCGCCGCGGGTGGTCGGCAGTGGCTTCGACGAGCGGGGACGGGAGACCGTGACCTTCGTCGAGGGGTGGACGGCTCACCCGCGGGCGTGGCCCGTCGACCGGCTTCCCGAGATCGGCGCGCTGCTGCGGGAGCTGCACGAGGCGACCGCCTCGTACGTGCCGCCGCGGGATCCGGTCTGGCGACCCTGGTTCGGCCGCGGGCTGGGTGCCGGCCCCCCGGTCGTGGGGCACTGCGACGTCGGGCCGTGGAACCTGCTGGCCCGGGACGGGACCGGCATCGCGCTGATCGACTGGGAGACGGCCGGACCCGTCGACCCGCTGGTCGAGCTGGCCCAGGCCTGCTGGCTGAACGCCCAACTGCACGACGACGACGTCGCCGCCGCGAACGACCTCGCCCCGGCGCCCGAGCGGGCCGCGCACGTGCGGCTGATCGCCGACGGCTACCGGCTCGCCGCGGCCGGCCGTCGCCGCCTGGTCGACCTGATGGTGGAGGTCGCCGTCCAGGACGCCGCCGACCAGGCCCGCGCCGCCGCCGTCACGCCGGACTCCGCCACCGACCCCACCGCCGCGTGGGCCGTGACCTGGCGCGCCCGCAGCGCCGCCTGGATGCTCACCCACCGCCGCACCCTCGACCACGCCCTCACCTGAGCCGCCGCGGACCCAGCCGCGGCAGTGCAGGCGTCTGCCGCAGACTCACTCGGCCCGACAGCCACACCACCGCCGCACCCTCGACACGCCCTCGACCGCGCGCCCGCCCGGGGTGGCGCGGTCTCGGGCGGGCGGGCGCGCAGGTCGTCACGGCGGACCCGCCGGCCCGGCCCGACCCAGGTCGGCCCGCCGCACCCACCGCCGCACCCTGGACGGCGCCCTCGGGCGCGCCTCGGTGCGGGAGGCCCGGATATCCGTGCGCACCTGCGGGAGCTCTACCACGTCGACGTCTCCCCGGACCTGATCTCCCGGGTCACCGACGCGGTGGTCGAGGAGCTGCACGAGTGGCAGTCGAGGCCGCTGGACACGGTCTATCGGGTGGTGTTCATCGATGCGCTGATGGTGAAGATCCGCGAGGGGTGGTCGCGAACCGGCCGGCGCACCTGGCGATCGGGATCGACTGCGACGGCGCCAAACAGGTGCTCGGCATGTGGATCGGGCCGTCCACCGGGGAGAGCGCGAAGTTCTGGCTGTCGGTGCTGTCGGAGCTGAAATCCCGCGGGGTGGAGGATGTGTGCATCGTGTGCTGCGACGGGCTGACCGGACTGCCGGACGCGATCGGCGTGATCTGGCCGCAGGCCGCCGTGCAGATGTGCGTAGTCCATCTGATCCGAGCGTCGCTGCGCTACGCGTCCAAGAGGGACTGGACCCCGCTGACCCAGTCGCTGCGGCCGATCTACACCGCCGCCGACGAGAAGGCCGCCGGCGCGGCGCTGGACGCGTTCGCCGAGCGGTGGAACCGCGCGCTACCCGGCGATCGTGCGGTTGTGGCGGACGCACTGGGAGCAGTTCACCCCGTTCCTGACCTTCCCACCGGAGGTGCGGCGGGTGATCTACACGACGAACCTGATCGAGTCGATGAACGCCGGCTGCGCAAGGTCACCCGCAACCGCGGCCAGTTCCCCTCCGAGCAAGCCGTCCTGAAGGTGCTCTACCTGGCCGTGCGGAACTTGGAGGAGTTCCGCCGGCCCAACGTCGGGATCAGCGCCTCCGGCTGGAAACAGGCCCTGCAAGCTTCACGATCTACTTCGAGGGGCGGATCCCCACCCCATGAACGCGCCACGATCACTTACACAGCCGCGAGCCCGTCGAGCGCGCGTTTGCCGCTCAGTTGGGGTGGTGGTGGAGGTGGTTGCGGCGGGGGTGGCGGTGGGGGTCGATCCAGGGTGGTGGGTGGAAGTCGGGGTGGCCGTCGGGGGCGATCTTGATGTGCCAGTCGCCGTGTTCGATGAGGCGGTGGTGGGTGCCGCAGAGCAGGACGGCGTTGGTGAGGGTGGTCGCTCCGCCGGTGGCCCAGTGGTGGATGTGGTGGGCTTGGCACCAGCCGGGTGGGCGGTCGCAGCCGGGGAAGGCGCAGCCGCGGTCGCGTAGGACGAGGGCGCGGCGGAGGGGGCCGGTGAACAGGCGGCGGGTGCGGCCGAGGTCGAGGGGTTGGCCGGCGCCGCCGAGGACGGCGGGCAGGATGGCGGCGTCGCAGGCCAGCCGGCGGGCGGTGGCCGGCGAGATCGGGGTGCCGTCCTCCAGCGTTCCGGCGCCGACTCCGGCTGTCAGGGTGGCGAGGGGGACGGTGACGACGACGAGTGGCCGGTCGCCGCCGGTGGCGGGCAGCTCGCCGCCGGCCAGGACGCGGCGGCAGGTTTCGATGAGCGCCTCACCGCGGCGGCGGCCGGCTGGGCGGGGGTCGGGTCCGTCGGCGGTGGACGGTCGCGGGGCGGCGAGCGGGTCGAGGGCGGCGCGGACCACCGCGGTGCCTTCGGCGTCGAGCCGGCCGCGGAGCCAGGACCCGCCCTCGCCGTCCGGGGACAGCGTCAGCTCGATCCGCCGGGCGGCGCGCTCCTCGGCCCGCTCCAGCGCGGCAGACTCCGCCGCCTCGTCCGTGTCGGGGTCGACGTGGGCGGCGATCCGCCGCGCCAGCCGACCCAGCACCACCGGGTCGTAGGTCGCGGCGTGCTCCAGCAGGGTCTGCTCGGCTTCCGCGCGGGCCAGCGCCGGCAGCTCGGTCACCGCCCGGGTGATGACCGCGGCCTGCCCGGCGGTGATCCGTCCGGCGGCACAGGCGGCGCCGGTCGCGCTCGCACCGGCGCGGATGGCGCGCGCCGTCCTGACGCACCCCGCCGCCTCGACGGGGGACAGCCGCAACCGCTCCCGCAGGAACGCCGCGCTCGACGTCGCGCCGCCGGCGGTCAGCGCATCCCGCGCATCCGCCTCCCCCACCAACCGCATCAGCAACCCCTGCGTCGCCGCGGCCAGCCGACCGACCGCCACCACCAGCCCCGCCAGGTCGGCATCGCCCACCGACCACAACGGCGCCTCCGCCGCCTCGGCCAGCACTGCACCGGCACCCGAGACCGCGCCAGCCACCACCGGCGGCGCGGACAGCTCGAGTGCGGTCATGCCGGCACGCTAACCGGACCCTCTGACAGTTTCCGGGCCGTCAGCGGCGGCGGCAGGTGTAGGTGGCGTAGAGCCGGGCGCGGGTCGCCACGTCGAGGATCTCGAAGCCGGTCGCGGCCAGCAGCGGCTCCAGCAGCCACCGGTACGTGCTGAACTCCGTGCGCACGTGGGTGGCATAGTCCTCGGCCGTGTAGCCGGCCGCCGGGTCCGTCGCCGCCGCGTCCAGCCAGCCGCGCAGCACGTCCGGCGCCTCCGCCGGCGTGAAGTCGTACACCAGGTCGTGCAGCCGCAGGAGACCGCCCGGGCGCAGCAGGCCGGCGATGCGGTGCAGCGCCATGCCCTTCCAGAAGTCCGGGAGCTGGTGCAGCGCGTTGCGGGTGTGCACGAGGTCGGCCGGGGCGCCGGCGTGCTCGTACGACAGGAAACCGGCCCGGACCAGCTCGACGGTGGACACTCCGGCGGCCGCGACTGCCCGCCGGGCGTGGTCGAGCATCGCCGGCGACACGTCGACCGCGATCACCCGGTCGCAGTACGGCGCCGCGGCGACCGCGAAGCGCCCGGTCCCGGTGCCGAGGTCCACCACCGTGCGGGCGCCGTGCTCCCGCAGGACGGCGACATCGTCGTCCACCGCCGGCCAGCCCTGCTTGCTGTCGTAGCCGGCGACGAAGCCCGGGTCCAGGTGCTCGGGACCGGCGTACGCCAGCTCGTCGATCAGCCATGCCGCGCTCATCCCGCGACTCTCCCGGCGGGCCGGCCGGGGCGCCAGCGGATATCAGCGGAGCAGGCGGACGGGGAGGTGCTTGACGCCGCGTTGGAAGCTGGAGCGGAGCAGCACCGGCTCGCCGGCCGGCTCGATCCAGCGGGTGCGGGCGAGCAGCTCGCCGAAGAGGGCGCGCAGCTGGGCCCGGGCCAGGTGCGCACCGAGGCAGAAGTGCGGGCCGTGCCCGAAGACCAGGTGGTCGTTGGGCCGGCGGGCGACGTCGAAGCGGTCCGGGTCGGCGAAGACGGCCTCGTCCCGGTTGGCCGCGGCGAAGGACACCACCACCTTGTCCCCCGCGCCGATGTCCACACCGGACAGCGCGACCGGCTCGGTGGCGGTCCGGCGGAACACCATCACCGGCGTCCACCAGCGCAGCATCTCCTCGACGGCGGCCGGCAGCAGGCCGCGGTCGGCGCGCAGCGCCCGCTGCGCCTCCGGGTGCCCGAGCAGCGCGACCAGCCCGCCCGGGATGCCGTTGCGGAGCGTCTCGTTGCCGGCCACCGCGAACAGCCAGAACAGGTTCTCGAACTCGGCCACCGACACCCGGCCGCCGTCCTCGTCCACTTCGGACAGCAGGATGGACATCACGTCCGGACCCGGCGACCGGCGCTTGTGCTCGGCCAGCAGGTGCGCGTACGCGTAGAGGTCCGGGATGCCGGCCCGGGTGCGCGGGTCCGGCATCCGCCCGTCCGGGCCCGGCGCCGGCCGCAGTCGCAGCGCCTCGGCCGCCATCGGGGTGCCGCCGGCGTGCCGGGCGCTGGCCGCGTAGTCCGGGTCCTGGAAGCCGATCACCCGGTTCGACCAGTCGAACAGCAGCCCGCGGTCCTCGGCCGGCATGCCGAGCACGTCGGCCAGCGCGAGCAGCGGCAGGTCGCCGGCTGCCGCGGCGAAGTCGACCGCGCCCGCAGTCGCCAGCAGACCGTCCACGATGGACCGAGCGTGCCCGGCGATCTGCTCCTCCAGTGCGGCCACCGCGCGCGGGGTGAAGGACAGGTGCAGCAGCCGGCGCAGCCGGGAGTGCTCCGGCGGGTCCATGTTGAGCATCATCCGCCGCACGTAGGCCAGGTCGGCCGGCGTCGCCGGGTCCCGCACCTGGGTGGCGCCGAGCCAGGAGGAGAAGCGCCGCGGGTCGCGCAGCACCCGCTGCACGTCGGCGTGCCGGAGGACCAGCCAGTGACCCGGGCCGTCCGGCAGCCCGAGCAGGGCCGGCTCCGGGATGCGGACCACGCCGTGCTCGCGGCGCAGCCGGGCCAGCAGCTCGTACGGCACGCCCCGCTCGTACGTGCGGGGGTCGCCGAGCACCGCGAGTGCGGCGCCCGGCGACCCCATGCCGGCAGGCTAGCCCGCCGTCGTCGCGGCGGTCAGGTCGTAGACGGTGGTCCCGCCCACGGTCCGCGCCTCGAAGGTCTCCGTCACCCAGGCGGCGATCTGGCTGGCCACGCCGTCCACCTGGGCGCCGCCGAAGCCGCCGCCGCCGATCCAGAAGTGCACCTTGCCCTCGGCGACCAGCTGCTGGAAGGCGGCCAGCGTGGTCGACTGGTCGGTGCCGTTGAAGCCGCCGATCGCGAGGATCGGCTCGCCCGAGGCCAGCTGGTACGGCGCCGCGCCGGAGGCCGAGGTGGTCGCCGCGGCCCACTGGTAGGAGTCCGCGTCCTGCTGCAGCAGCGTGACCAGCTCCTGGTCGACGGTGGTCGAGCCGCCCGGGCCGCCGCCGGGACCACCGACGCCACCGCCGCGGGTGCCGCCGCCGGGCGCGGCCTGGCCGGTGCCGCCCGGAGCCGCGCCGCCGGGGAAGCCGGGAAACCCGCCCTGCCCGCCGATCCCGCCCTGACCGCCCGGCGCGGCCTGACCGCCCTGACCGCCCGGCGCGGCCTGGCCGCCCTGCGCCCGACCGGGCCGCCCGGCCGCCCATCGCGGCGCCGGCCGGCCCGGCGCTCGGGATCGCCCCGGTGTGCGGCTGCGCCGCCGTGGCCACCGCGTACGCGCCCGGCGCGGCCAGCACCGCGACCAGCCCGACCGCGGCCACCCCGACCGCCCGCCGCCCGGTCAGCAGCGCCGGCACCAGCAGCGCGACCGCGCCGACCGCGGCCGCGACCGCCACCCCGTACCGCAGCTCGGGGTGCCAGTCCGGCACCCGGCCGAGCAGCACGGCGGCCCAGACGCCGGTGCCGGCCAGCCCGACCGCGAGCGCGATCCGGGCCCACAGCGACCGCCGGTCGCGCCACAGCAGCACCGAGCCGGTGCCCACCAGCGCGCCGATCGCCGGGGCCAGCGCGACGAGGTAGTACGCGTGGAAGATGCCGGCCATGAAGCTGAAGACGAGCGCGGTGACGACCAGCCAGCCGCCCCACACCACGAGCGAGGCGCGCAGCGGGTCGGTCCGCGGCGCCCGGCGCACCGCGTAGAGCCCGACCACGATCGCGGCCAGCGCCGCCGGCAGCAGCCAGGCCGCCTGCGCGCCCATCTCCGCGGTGAACAGCCGCAGGATGCCGGTCTGGCCCCACATCCCGCCGCCCGGCCCCTGACCGCCGCCACCGCCGCCGCCCGGCACCACCGCGCCGGCCTCGTTGCCGGTGAGCCGGCCGAGCCCGTTGTAGCCGAGGGTCAGCTCGAGGACCGAGTTGGTGGTGGAGCCGCCGATGTACGGCCGGGACGACGCCGGCACCAGCTCGACGATCGCCACCCACCAGCCCGCCGACACCAGCACGGCCAGCCCGCCGGCGAGCAGCTGCAGGATCCGGCGGCCCAGCCGGGGCGGCCCGAAGAGCAGGTACGCCAGCGCGAACGCCGGCAGCACCAGGAAGGCCTGCAGCATCTTGGTGAGGAAGCCGAAGCCGACCATGGTCCCGGCCAGCACCAGCCACCGGGTCCGGCCGTCCTCGACCGCCCGCAGCGTCGCGTACGCGCCGACGGACAGCAGCAGCACCAGCAGCGCGTCCGGGTTGTCGAAGCGGAACATGAGCGCGGCGACCGGCGTGGTCGCGACGACCGCGCCGGCGATCAGGCCGGCGGCCGGGCCGGCGTACCGGCGGACCGCCGCGTACACCACGCCGACGGTGGCCACGCCCATCAGCGCCTCGGGCAGCAGGAGCGTCCACGAGCTCATCCCGAACACCCGCGCCGCCAGCGCCGGCAGCCACAGCGACGCGGGCGTCTTGTCCACGGTGATGTAGTTCGAGGCGTCGAAGGAGCCGTAGAAGAAGGCCTTCCAGCTCTCGCTGCCGGCCTGCACGGCCGCCGCGTAGTAGCTGTTGGCCCACCCGGAGGCACTGAGGTTCCAGGTGAGGAGCAGGGTGGCCGCGGCGAGCAGCACCAGCAGCGCCGGCCGGGCCCAGGCCGGGTCCTCGGCCCGCCCGCGCACCAGCCGCCGTACGCGGGACTCGCCGCGCACCGGCGCCGCCGCCGACGGGGCGGCGGGCGCGGTCCAGGGCACCTGTGTCGTCGTCATGGGCCCGACCGTGCCGGCCGGGCGTGAGCGGGCACTGGGCGCCGGCTGTGCACCTCCTGTGAGCCGCCGGGCCTGGCCGACAGCCGGCCGGGACCCGGCCCCGGGCGCGCGGGACCCGGGCCGCCCGGCGGGCGGGACCGGGCGGTGACCGCGGTGAGACCGGGGCGAGACCGGCCCAGCGCAGTTGGCCCGGGACTGGCCCTGGCCGGGGCCGGTCGGCGTTCCTAGCTTCGGTGGGGCCCGAGCCGGGGCTGTGGTTCCAGGGCCGGGACCGGATCGCCGAGGTGCTGCGCGGACACTTCGAGGGCCGGGAGGCGACGTGGACGTGGACCGAGCTGACCCGCGCCGTCGACGGCTGCCGGACCGCCACGATCCTCTACGACGCGACGTACGCGGTGCCGTCCACCGGCTTCACCCAGCGGTCGTACGTGAGCGTGACCTACACGTACAAGCGGGGGAAGTGGCTGTCGGTCATCGACCAGAGCACGCGCGTCGCCGGCACCTGACCGCCGGGGCCTACCCTCGGCGGGTGGACCTGCACGTGAGCCTGGAGGGCCGGTCCGACCTCTGTGGACAGGTCTACCGGCAGATCCGGGCGGCGATCGCGGACGGGCTGCTGCGGCCGGGCGACACGCTGCCGTCCACCCGGGAGCTGGCCCGCCGGCTCGCGGTCGCCCGCAACACGGTCGCGGTCGCGTACGACCGGCTCACCGCGGAGGGCTTCGTCCGGTCCCGGACCGGCGCCGGGACGTACGTTCTGCTGCTCGACTGGGCCGACCGGGTCGGCGCCAGCATCGTGGAGGACGACTACGACAGCGAGTTCCGGTACGGCGGCCGGCCGCTGGAGCCGCTGCACGTGCTCGACCACACCGGCCGGGTGCTCTACGTCGGCTCCTTCTCCAAGGTGCTGCTGCCCACCCTGCGGCTCGGCTTCGTGGTCGCGCCGGCGCCGCTGCACGTCCCGCTGCGCAAGGCGAAGTACGTCACCGACTGGCACACCGCGGTGCCGGTGCAGGCCGCCGCGGCCCGCTTCCTCGACGACGGGCACCTGGCCCGGCACGTGCGGCGGATGCGCGGCGTCTACGCGGCCCGGCACCAGCTGGTGACCACCGTGCTCGCCGCCGAGCTGACCGACCTGCTGCGCCCGGTGCCGTCCGCGGCCGGCCTGCACGTCACGGTGCTGCTCCGCCGGCATGCCGACGACGCCGCGGTGGCGGCGGCCGCGGCCGCCGACGGGATCGCGCTGCTGCCGCTGTCCGCCTGCGCGGTCAGCGCGCCGGCGCCGCCCGGGCTGCTGCTCGGCTACGGAGCGATCCAGACCGACCGGGTCGCCGCCGGGCTGCGCCGGCTCCGGCACACCCTGACCCGGCTCTAGACGTACCGGTTGGGGATGGGGTTGTAGGCCGCGGTGCCGACCCCGATGGCGATGGCCGGCGCCAGGTTGGAGCGGAACCAGCGCAGCAGCCACACCATCTCCGCGGCCCCGACGGCGACGCACCCGGCGGTCGGCCCCGAGTTCTTCACGTGCAGGAAGAACGCCGAGCCCATGCCGCGGGCGGCGCCGGTCCCGTACGGCGCCGGGGCGTTGTAGCCGAAGAAGGCCGCGTAGTCGTAGCTGCCCGGGTAGTTGATCAACCGCTCGAGCTGCCCGTACGACGACGGGCAGGTGCCGGGCGCGCAGCGGCGGTGCTGGTTGAGCACCGTGCCGGTGCTGTCGGTCCACACGTCGTTGCGGTCGACCTGGAAGTACGACGTGGTCACGCCCGGATTGGGCTTGATGCCGAACGGCTGGCTGATCTTGTAGCGCCCGGTCGGGGTGCGGGACACCCCCTCCCGGGTGGGACCGACGCCGGCCGCGCCGACCCGGGCGGACGGGAAGCGGGCCATCCGCTTGTAGCGGCCGTCCGGCTGCAGCTGCCAGGCCTCCACCGTCGCGTACGTCGACGTGCTGCTCGGGGCGGAGACGGTGACCCACTGGGCGTGCACCACGGCGGCGCCGGCCCGCTCGATCCGGACGATCCCGACGGCGGCGCCGGCCAGCGCCAGCACCGCGCCGACGACCACCCACGGCCGGGCCCGGACCGGTATGCGCACGCTGCTCCCCCTCGACCGTGCCGGCGACTGGCGCGACACGATACCGCCGCCCGGGTGCGGCTCAGTCCGCGAGCCGGTGGAAGACGATCATCCCGCCGAGGGCCGGCCGGTCGAGCCGCTCGTGGTCGGTCTCCACGTACGGGTCGAGGACCGCGAGCAGCCGCCGGTCCAGCTCGACCGCCTCCTCCGCGGACAGGTGCAGGGTGATCCGGGTGGAGAAGGCGACCGACTCCGGCCCGGCCTCGGCCAGCTCCTGCTCGAACGCCTCGAACGGCGACATCTGCACGTCCGGGTCCGCGCCGCCCAGCGGGTTGTCCAGCCACCAGGACGTGCCGGTCGACCGGTAGGGCTTCTCCAGCGCGCCGCTGGCCCCGGTCCGCACCTCGCCCGGCTGCAGCAGCCCGGACTCCAGCAGCAGCCGCACGTGGTAGAAGACCGAGCCCGGCCGGAGGCCGAGCCGGTCGGCCAGCTCCTTGTTGGTCAGCTCCTGCCGGGCGCACAGCCGCAGGATGCGGGCCCGCAGCGGGTGGGCCAGCGCCTTGGCCTCCAGCGCGGTCGCCTGCCGCCGCGGCCGCGGGTAGCGCGGCGCCTCCTCGGTCACCCCACCCACGGTAGAAGGTCGATCGGGATCTGTCACATCGATTTGTTTTCTTCAAATCGATCTGCCATCCTCGAACCATGACCGGCATGAGCCTGGGCCCCACCTTCTGGCGGCTCTGGACGTCCTCGGCGCTGTCCAACCTGGCCGACGGCATCGTCAAGGTGTCGCTGCCGCTGATCGCCCTGCGCTACACCGACTCCCCGACGCTGATCGCCGGGCTGGCCTTCGTGCTCACGCTCCCGTGGCTGCTCTTCGCGCTGCCGGCCGGGGCGCTGGCCGACCGGCTGGACCGGCGCCGGCTGATGCTCGCGGCCAACACCGTGCGGGCGGCCGCGCTCGGGCTGCTGGCCGCGGCGCTGGCCGCGGGGGCCGGCTCGCTCTGGGTGCTCTACGCGGTGGCCGCCTGCCTCGGCACCGCCGAGACGCTGTACGACACCGCGGCCCAGTCGATGCTGCCGCAGGTCGTCCCGCGGGACCGGCTGTCCCGGGCGAACGGGCGGCTGTTCGCGGCCGAGGTCACCGCCAACGAGTTCGTCGGCCCGCCGGTGGGCGGCTTCCTCGTGCTCGCCGGCGCGGTGACCGCGGCCGCCACCCCGGCCGGACTGTGGGCGGTGGCGATCGGGACGCTGCTGCTGGTGCCCGGGCCGTTCCGGGTCGTCCGGACCGAGCGCACCAGCCTGCGCGCGGACGTCGCCGAGGGGCTGCGCTTCCTGTGGCGACACCGGCTGCTGCGCACGCTCGCCGCCATGGTCGGCACGTTCAACTTCGCCTCCAACGCGGCCTGGGCGGTCCTCGTGCTGTTCGCGGTGGGGCCCGGGTCGGCGGTCGGGCTGTCCGAGCCGGGGTTCGGCGCGCTGCTGGCCACCGCCGCGGCCGGCATGCTCGCCGGCTCGCTGGTCGCCGAGCGGGTGGAGCGATGGCTGGGCCGCGGCCGGGCGCTGCTCGTGGCGACCGTCGGCTGCGCGCTGCTGGTCGCCGGCCCGGCGCTGACCAGCAACCCCGTGCTGATCGGCGCCGCCTTCTTCGTCTCCGGCACCTGCTCCGGCGTGTGGAACGTGATCACCGTGTCGCTGCGCCAGCGGGTCACCCCGGACCGGCTGCTCGGCCGGCTCAACAGCGGCTACCGGCTGGTCGCCTGGGGCAGCCGGCCGTTCGGCGCGCTGGCCGGCGGGCTGCTGGCCCAGGCCTTCGGGCTGCGGGCGGTCTTCGTGGTGATGACCGTGCTGACGCTCAGCATGGTCCCGGTCGTGCTCCGGATCACCGACGAGCGCATGGCCGCGGCCGAGCAGGCGGTCACCGCCTGAGGCGAGACCCGCCGGCGGGAGGGAGAAGTTCGGCGGTTCGATGGACCAACTTTGTCGTGACTGGGGATCCTGTACGGGTGTCCCGGGACGGGGAGCCGACACGGTGGCGGCAGGTCGGGACGCACGAGGGGAGTCCTGGATGCCCGCCACGACGAGAAGCACGTCGTCCAGCCGCCTGGTCCTGATCGCCATGGTGCTCGCGGTCTCGATGTCGTTCATCGACCAGACCATCGTCGCGATCGCCTCACCCGAGCTGCAGCGCGACCTGGCCCTGACCGCCAATCAGGGGCAGTGGGTGATCAACGCCTACCTCGTGGCGCTGGCCGCGACGTTCGCGCTGGGCGGCCGGCTGGCCGACGTGTGGGGGCCGGCGCCGGATGGTCCAGGTCGGCGTCGTCGGCTTCGCGGTCACCTCGGCACTGTGCGGGGCCACACCCACCGGCGAGTGGGCCGAGACCTGGCTGATCACCGCGCGGGCCGCCCAGGGCGTCTTCGCCGCGCTGCTGATGCCGGCCGCCATCGCGATCGTGTACGGGTCCACCTCGCCGGAGCGCCGGGGCCGCTCGATGGCGATGTTCTTCGGGGTCACCGGCGCCTTCACCGCGCTCGGCCCGGTGCTGGGCGGATACCTGCTGGAGTGGTCCTGGCGGTCGATCTTCTGGATCAACCTCCCGGTCGCGGTGGCCGCGCTGATGGCGATCCGGCTGGCCCGGATCGACGACGACCGCCGGGACGAGCAGATCGACTGGCGGGGGGCCGGGATCATCGCGGCCGGCATGGCCGCGAGCGTGATCGGCTTCTCGCAAGCCTCGGTCTGGGGCTGGGACAGCGTCGCGACCTGGGCCTGCCTGGCCCTCGGGGCGGCGTTGCTGGTGCTCTTCGTCACCGTCGAGCGCCGGACCCCGGTGCCGCTGGTCCGGCTGGACATCTTCCGGCTGCCCGGCTTCCGGGTCGACTCGGCGGTCCTCTTCCTGGCCATGATCGCGTTCGTCCCGGTCTCCTACTTCCTCAGCCTGTACGCCAGCGTCTCGCTCGGCCTCTCCGGCACCGGGGCCAGCACGCTGCTGCTGCAGTTCTTCCTCGGCTTCCTGGTCGCCGCGCAGGTCGGCGGCCGCATCTTCGACTCGCGCGGCGCCCGGCCGACGATCCTGCTCGGCTGCGCGCTCGGGGCGGCCGGGTTCCTCTGGTGGGCCAGCAAGATCACCACGCTGACCACGCACGACCAGTCGCACCCGCTGATCCTGGCCGGCGCCGGCATCGGGCTGCTGCTCGGCCCGTCCAGCGCCGACGCGATCAGCCGGGCCCGGGATGCCTCGTACGGGGAGGTCACCGGGATCAACCAGACCGTGCGCAACTACGGCTCGGCGCTCGGGTTCGCGGTGCTCGGCACGATCCTCACGCACGCCTTCACCGGCCGGTTCACCACGTCGCTGGTCGACCTCGGCGTGCCCCGCGCCACCGCCGAGGAGATCGCCCAGCGGTCCGGCGGCGGGTCCGGGTCGACCGACGCGAGCTCGGTCCCGGCGCCGCTGCGGGCCGCGATCGACCAGGCGGTCGCGCACGACTTCGCGGAGGGGATGCGGTCCGTGCTGATCGCCATGGCGGTGGCGCTCGCCCTCGCCTTCCTGGTCGCCCTGCGCCACCCCGGCGACCGCCCCGCCCAGGCCGACTTGGCCACCGCCGACGCCACCCCCGCCGCCCCGCCCGGCGAGGCCCCGGAAGTCACCCGGTAGACACCGCCGCCCCGCCGGGGGCGGTCAGGGGAGCTCGATGGTTTGGGCGCGGGCGAGCTCGGTGAGGGCGGCGTCGAGGTGAGCGGCGGGTGGGGCGCCGGCGGTGAGGTGGGCGAGGAGGAGCAGCGCGTGCCGGGCGACCGCGGGCGGCGGCACCGCGGGCGGCTCCTCGGCGGTCAGGCCGAGCGCGCCGGTCAGCACCACCACGAGCACCGCGGGGTCGGGGTCCGCCCATGCCGCCGCGCGGGCGCAGTCGGTCAGCACCGCCCGGACGTCCTCGCCGTCCAGCCCGTCCGGGTGCTTCTCCTCCAGCAGCGAGCGGACCGTGCCGCCGAGCACCTCGGCGACCAGCGGCGGGTCCAGCCCGGCCAGCCGGCCGACCGCGTCGTCGAAGGACACGGTGTCGGCCCGGCCGGCCGCGGCGACCCCGTCCCGCACGGCCGCCGTCAGGGCGCGCACCGGCGCGGGCAGGGAAGGCACCCGCCGAACCTACCGGCGGCGGTCAGAGGGTGTGGGTGAGGTTGATGGCGTTGCCGTCGGGGTCCTGCACATGCGCGACCCGCTGCCCCCACGGCATGTCGTTGGGCGGTCCGCCGACCGTGCCGCCGAGCTCGGTCACCCGGTCGCGCAGGGTGTCGACGTCGTCGACCTCGAAGCTGAGCGCCATGCGCTGCGGCGTGCCGGCCGGCGCGGCGTCGGCGTCCACCACCAGGCCGAGGTCGGAGTCGCCGACCCGCAGCCCGATGTAGAAGGCCGGGCCGTCCTCCGGTGTCCGCCACATCTCGGTGCCGCCGAACAGCTCGGTGTAGAAGCGCAGCAACCGATCGAGGTCGGTCGTCACGACGATGGGCTGGATGGTGGACACGGGGCCTCCTGGATGTCGGGGACTTTCTCCTTGGACACCGCCCGGCCCGCCGATTCATCGCCGACCGGCTGCGGCCCTGCCGGACACTGTCCGGCGCCGACGTCCTGCCGCCGACCGCGATCCAGCACCGGACGCGGGACCTGCTGGCTCCCGTCCTGTCCGGCCGGCGTCAGACGTTGAAGCGGAACTCGACGACGTCGCCGTCGCGCATCACGTAGTCCTTGCCCTCGATCCGGACCTTGCCGGCGGCGCGGGCGGCGACCATCGAGCCGGCGGCCATGAGGTCGTCGTACGAGACCACCTCGGCCTTGATGAAGCCGCGCTGGAAGTCGGTGTGGATCACCCCGGCCGCCTCCGGCGCGGTGGCGCCGACCGGGATGGTCCAGGCGCGGGCCTCCTTCGGCCCGGCGGTGAGGTAGGTCTGCAGGCCGAGCGTGCGGAAGCCGACCCGGACCAGCTGGTCGAGGCCGGGCTCGTCCTGGCCGATGGAGGCGAGCAGCTCGGCGGCGTCCGCGGTCGGCAGGTCGATCAGCTCCGACTCCACCTTGGCGTCGAGGAAGACCGCCTCGGCCGGGGCGACCACCGCGCGCAGCGCGTCCAACCCCGCCGGGTCGGCCAGCGAGGCCTCGTCCACGTTGAAGACGTACAGGAACGGCTTGGTGGTCAGCAGGGACAGCTCGCGCAGCGGGACCAGGTCGAGGCCGGCGCCGGACAGCGTCCGGCCGCTGTCCAGGATCTCCCGCGCCTCCCGGACCGCGGCCAGCACCGGGGCCCGGTCCTTGGCCAGCCGGGCCTCCTTCTCCAGCCGCGGCAGCGCCTTGTCCACGGTCTGCAGGTCGGCCAGCACCAGCTCGGTGTTGACCGTCTCGATGTCGTCCTTCGGCGAGACCTGGCCCTCGACGTGCACCACGTCCGGGTCGTCGAAGGCGCGGATCACCTGGCAGACCGCGCTGGCCTCGCGGATGTTGGCGAGGAACTTGTTGCCCAGCCCCTGGCCCTCGCTGGCCCCGCGGACCAGCCCGGCGATGTCCACGAAGGACACCGTCGCCGGCACCACCTTGGCGCTGTCGAAGAGCTTCGCCAGCTCGTCCAGCCGGGGGTCCGGCACGCCGACGACCCCGACGTTGGGCTCGATGGTGGCGAACGGGTAATTCGCCGCGAGCACCGAATTCTTCGTCAGCGCGTTGAACAGCGTCGACTTGCCCACGTTGGGCAGGCCGACGATGCCGATGGTGAGGGCCACGACGCCTGAGTCTACGGATGGACAGGGTGCCGGCCCGAAGTGTGGGGTGCGCGGCCATGGGCCGGCGGGGTGTCCGAATTCACACTGGCGTAACGAACCCCCGGGGGGCCAGCACGTCAGGAGGCCACCGTGCGCCTGTCCCGCATCCCTGCCGCCGCCGCGGCCGCCGTCCTCACCGCCGCCGGGCTGCTCGCCGTCGCCCAGGCCCCGCCGGCCGCCGCGGCCGGCTTCGCCGCGGTGACCGGCTTCGGCTCCAATCCCGGCAACCTCGCGATGTACGAGTACGTCCCGCCGCAGCCGGCGGCCAGCCCCGCGGTCGTGGTCGCCATGCACGGCTGCACCCAGACCGCGACCGCGTACTACCAGAACTCCGGCTGGCCCAAGTACGCCGACCGGCTCGGCTTCGTCGTCGTCTTCCCCGAGCAGAGGACCGGCAACAACTCCAACCGGTGCTTCAACTGGTTCCAGCCCGGCGACGCCACCCGCGGGCAGGGCGAGGCCCTGTCGGTCCGGCAGATGGTGGCCAGCGCGGTGTCCCGGCACGGGGCCGGGCAGGTGTTCGTGACCGGGCTGTCCGCCGGCGGGGCGATGACCGCGGTGATGCTGGCGCAGTACCCGGAGGTGTTCGCCGGCGGGTCGGTGGTGGCCGGGCTGCCGGCCGGCTGCGCGACCGACGTGGCCTCGGCCTTCACCTGCATGAACCCGGGCGTGGACCGCACCCCGGCGCAGTGGGCGCAGGCGGTCCAGCCGGGCGGCCGGCCGCGGGTGGCGATCTGGCACGGCACCGCGGACAGCACCGTGGCCCCGCGCAACGCCGACGAGCTGCGCGACCAGTGGACGGCCGTGCACGGCATCTCCCCCACCCCGACCTCGACCGGGTCGCTGCCCGGCCCGACCAGCCGGGAGACGTACGGCAGCGGGCAGGTCGAGGTCTACCGGGTGCAGGGCATGGGGCACGGCACCCCGGTCGACCCGGGCGGCGCGGACAACCAGTGCGGCGCCACCGCCGCGTACTTCCTCGACTTCGTCTGCTCGACGTACTACACGGCCGTCTTCTGGGGGCTGACCGCCGGCGGGCCGGGGCCGTCCCCGACCGCGAGCCCGACCAGCACCCCGCCGCCGGGCGCCACCTGCCACGAGGGCAGCAACTACCAGCACGTGCAGGCCGGCCGGGCGACCCAGCGCCTCGGGTACGTCTACGCGGTCGGGTCCGGGCAGGCGATGGGTCTCTACAACACCTGGGTCCGGCACACCCTGCGGCAGTCGCCGCCCGGCTACTACACGGTCGCCGACGCCGGCTGCCCCTGACCCCACGCCTCCCCGACGGCGCGGCTCCCCGAGTGACGGCGCGGCTCCCCGAGTGACGGCGCGGCTCCCCCGAGTGACGGCGCGCCCGGCGTCACTCGGGGCCGGGCCGAGCGTCACTCGGGGGCCGCGAGCGTCACTCGGGCGGCGCGCGGCGGGGCTCGGGGGCGGCGGACCGGGGGCCGACGCGCCGGGGCGCCTGCCCGGATCGGGCCGGCCGCGGTGTGACCATGCCCCGGTGGACGTCACCACGCTGCTGCTCGCTGTGCTGACCGCTGTGGCCGGGCTGACGGTCGGGCTCGTGCTGGGCCGCAGCGGCGGCGTGCGGGCGGCGGCGGAGCGGGACGCGCTGCGGGCCGAGCGGGACGGCCTGCGGGCCGACCGCGCCGCCGCCGACGAGCGGGCCCGCCGGGCCGAGGCCGAGGCGGCCGCCGTCGCCGCCGCGCTGGACGCCGAGCGGGCCGGCGAGGCCCGGCTGCGGGAGGCCTTCCAGGCGCTGTCCGCGGACGCGCTGGCCCGCAACAACGAGGCGTTCGTGCAGCTGGCCGAGGCCCGGCTGCGGGAGGCGCAGACCGCGGCCGGCGGCGACCTGGCCCGCCGGCAGCAGGCGATCGAGAGCCTGGTCGCGCCGCTGCGGGAGACGCTCGGCAAGGTCGAGACGCAGATCCGGGAGGTCGAGCGCGGCCGCGAGGGGGCGTACGCGTCGCTGCTCCAGCAGGTGGCGACCATGCGGCAGACCTCCGAGCAGCTGCGCACGGAGACCGCGCAGCTGGTGTCCGCGCTGCGGGCGCCGCAGGTGCGCGGCCGGTGGGGCGAGATGCAGCTGCGCCGGGTGGTCGAGTCGGCCGGCATGGTCGAGCACTGCGACTTCACCGAGCAGGTCACCTCGACCACCGAGGACGGGGTCGCCCGGCCCGACCTGGTGGTGCACCTGGCCGGCGGCAAGCAGGTGGTGGTGGACGCGAAGGTCGCGTTCAGCGGCTTCCTGGAGGCGTCCGAGGCGCGGGACGAGGCGACCCGGCAGGCCCGGCTCAAGGCGCACGCCCGGCACCTGCGCACGCACGTCGACTCGCTCGCCGCGAAGGCGTACTGGGAGCGCTTCGAGCCGACGCCGGAGTTCGTCGTCTGCTTCGTGCCGGCGGACGTCTTCCTGGACGCGGCGCTGCAGCAGGAGCCGGGGCTGCTCGAGCACGCCTTCGCGCGCAACGTGGTCATCGCGACCCCGTCCACGCTGGTGGCGATGCTGCGGACGGTCGGCTACGCGTGGCGGCAGGAGGCGCTGGCCCGCAACGCGCGGGAGGTGCACGAGCTGGCCCGCGACTTCTACACCCGGCTGGCCACGATGGGCTCGCACGTGGACGCGGTCGGCACCGCGCTCAACTCCGCGGTGGCCAAGTACAACCGGGCGGTCAGCTCGCTGGAGAGCCGGGTGCTGGTCAGCGCCCGCCGGCTCAAGGAGCTGCGGGTCACCGACGCGGACCTGCCCACCCCGCGGCAGGTGGAGTCGGCCGCACGCTCGGTGGAGAAGGAGGTGCTGGTCTCCGGCGACACGATCGTGCCGCTGACCAGCGGGCGGGCGCGGACCACGCCGGGCCAGGGCGACCTGCTCGGCGGCCGGGAGGCCTCGGGCCGCTGACGGCGCGTCGGCGTCTCGCGCAGTGACCGCGCCGCCAGCGCGGTCGTGGACGCCGTAGCATATGGCGCCCGGCAACATCGCGGTCGGGCCGCGCGTCCTCCGTACGGGAGTACGGTGCGCGCGTGCCGCGCGAACACCACCCCCGAGGGGAGCGGGACGTGTACGTCGGGCAGATGAGGGAGCAGCAGGCGCCGGCCGGCTACGGCGAGCCGGGCCCGGCCGGCCGGACCGGGCCGACGTTGACCGGGGCCGGGGCGGTGCTGGTGATGGCCGGCATCGCCGGGCTGGCCGGGGTGATCGACGTGGTCGCCGGCGACGCGCTGCGGCTGGTCTTCTCCGCCGGGCTGGTGCTCGGCGCGGTGGTCGCCGCGCTGCTGGTGTCCCGCCGCGACCTGCTCACCGTGGTCTTCGCCCCGCCGCTGGTCTACCTGGCCGCGTCGCTGGTGGCGGTGCTGCTCGGCCGCGGTGAGGGCGGCGGCGACATCGTCGACGTGGCCACCAGCTGGCTGGTCTACGGCTTCCCGGCGATCGCGACCGCCACCGCGGCGGCCGGGTTGATCGCCGCGGTCCGCTCCCGCCGCGGCTGACCCAGGTTCACTGGTTTGACCACTTGACCAGTGGGCCGGCGCGGGAGAAGCTGCGCGGGTGACGTACGAGCCGGTGCGCCGGGAGTCGGTGGCCGACCTGGTGTTCGGCCGGCTGCGCGACTCGATCCTGGCCGGCGAGCTGCCGCCGGACGCCGCGCTGCCGGCCGAGCGGGAGCTGGCCGCCCGCTTCGGGGTCAACCGGCACGCGGTCCGGGAGGCGGTCAAGCGGCTGGAGCAGGTGCGGCTGGTGCGGGTCGCGCAGGGCACCGACACCCGGGTCACCGACTGGCGCCGGCACGCCGGGCTGGACGTCGCCGCGCAGCTCGCCGGCGCCGCCGACAAGCTCGCCGTGGCCACCATGACCCGGGACATGCTGGAGATGCGGGCCTGCATCGGCGCGGACGCGGCCCGGCTCTGCGCCGAGCGGGCCACCGCCGAGGCCCGGGCCGAGGTGGTCGCGCTGGCCGAGGCGTACGCGGGGATCGGCGCGGACGTCGACCAGCTGGCCGCGGCCAACATCGACCTGTGGCGGGCGATCGTGCTCGGCTCCCGCAACGTGGCCTACCTGCTCGCCTTCAACAGCCTGGTCGGGCACGCGCTCGCGGTGGCCCCGGTGCCGCCGGCGCACCGGACGGCCGAGCTGCTGGACGTGCCCGGACACCGGCGGCTGGCCCGCCTGATCGACGCCGGCGCCGCCGCCGAGGCCGCCGAGCAGGCCCGGCGGCTGCTGGACCGCAGCGTGGCGGCCGCCGCCGTACCGGAGGGGAGATCCTGACGTGGTCAACGCGATCGCCTACGCGGTCCCGGTCTTCGTCCTGGTGCTGATCCTGGAGGCGGTGTCGTACCGTTTCCTGCCCGACGACGAGGAGCGCGGCTTCGAGGTCCGGGACACCGCGACCAGCCTGTCCATGGGCATCGGCAGCCTGGTCGTCGGGCTGCCGTGGAAGGCGGTCGTGCTGGTCGCGTACGCCGGGCTCTACTCGGTGTCGCCCTGGCACCTGCCGGTGGACGCGTGGTGGGTCTGGGCGCTGCTCTTCCTGGCCGACGACCTGGCGTACTACTGGTTCCACCGGCTGCACCACGAGATGCGGGTGCTGTGGGCCAGCCACGTGGTGCACCACTCCAGCCAGTTCTACAACCTCTCCACCGCGCTGCGGCAGAGCTGGACGCCGATGACGTCGCTGCCGTTCTGGCTGCCGCTGGCGCTGGTCGGCTTCCCGCCGTGGATGATCCTGCTGCAGCAGGCGATCAGCCTGATCTACCAGTTCTTCCTGCACACCGAGCGGGTCGGGCGGCTGTGGCGGCC
The DNA here is from genome assembly GCA_963849885.1 of uncultured Actinomycetota bacterium. Lineage (GTDB taxonomy): Bacteria > Actinomycetota > Actinomycetes > Mycobacteriales > CADCTP01 > CADCTP01. The sequence continues at coordinate 126,253 of CAWKIV010000013.1, forward strand.
GATCGAGTGGGTCTTCAACACCCCGTCGCACCACCGGGTGCACCACGCGTCCAACGCCGGCTACCTGGACCGCAACTACGCCGGCATCCTCATCGTCTGGGACCGGATGTTCGGCAGCTTCGCCCCCGAGGTGGTCCGCCCGGTGTACGGGCTGACCAAGAACATCTCGACGTACAACCCGGTGCGGGTCGCGTTCGACGAGTACGGCGCGCTGTGGCGGGACGTGCGGGGCGCGGCCGGGTGGCGGGACCGGGTCGGCTACCTGGTCCGCCGGCCCGGCTGGACGCCGGCGACGGTCCCGGCGGTCGGCTAGGGCAAGCCCTACCGCTTGGCCGGGCGGAGCTCGCGGGGCAGCGCGAAGGCCAGCCGCTCCTCCGCGGTGGTGACCTCCTCCACCTCCGCGTAGCCGCGCTCGCCCAGCCACCGCAGCACGTCGGTGACCAGCAGCTCCGGCACCGAGGCGCCGCTGGACAGGCCGACCGTGGTCACCCCGGCCAGCCAGGCCTCGTCGATCCCGGAGCTGTCGTCGACCAGGTGGGCGGCGTCCGCGCCGGCGTCCAGGGCGACCTCGACCATGCGCACCGAGTTGGACGAGTTGGTCGAGCCGACGACCAGGAAGAGCTCGACCTGGGGCGCGATCGCCTTCACCGCGGTCTGCCGGTTTTGGGTGGCGTAGCAGATGTCGTCGCTCGGCGGCGAGTGCAGCGCCGGGAAGCGCTCCCCCAGCGCCCGCACGGTCTCCAGCGTCTCGTCCACCGACAGCGTCGTCTGGGACAGCCAGACCACCCGCTCCGGGTCCCGCACCTCCACGTTGACCACGTCGGCCGGGCCGTCGACCAGGTGGATGTGCTCGGGCGCCTCGCCGGTGGTGCCGACGACCTCCTCGTGCCCCTCGTGCCCGATCAGCAGGATGTCGTAGTCGTCCCGGGCGAACCGGCGGGCCTCGTTGTGCACCTTGGTGACCAGCGGGCAGGTCGCGTCGATGGTGCGCAGGCCGCGGGCGGCCGCCTCCTGGTGCACCACCGGGGCGACCCCGTGCGCGGAGAAGACCACGGTGGCGCCCTCCGGCACCTCGTCGGTCTCGTCCACGAAGATCGCGCCGCGGGCCTCCAGGGCGCGCACCACGTGCACGTTGTGCACGATCTGCTTGCGCACGTAGACCGGGGCGCCGTGCTGCTCCAGCGTCCGCTCCACGGCCTCCACCGCCCGGTCCACGCCCGCGCAGTAGCCACGCGGCTTCGCCAGCAGGACCTTCTTCGGCTCGGCACCGGGGCCGGAATGCACCATGTTCCGATCGTACGTCCGAGTGGTCCGGGCGGGTGGGCTGCGCAGGTCAGGCGGCCGTGCGGCAGGCTGTGAGCATGAGCACGCCCATCCCGCCGCCGCTGCGCGCCGTCGCCGGCCTCGCCGCGGTCGCCATCGACAACGCCCGCAAGCTCCCCGAGCAGCTGGTCGGCCTGCCGGTGCTCGCGGTGAGCGCCGCGCTGCAGGTCTCGCTCAAGACGCAGCAGCGGTACGCGGCACTGGTCGCCCGCGGGGACGAGCTGCTCGGCCAGCTGCGCGGGCTGGAGGACGAGCCGGCCTGGGCCCGCTTCGACGACGAGCCGGGGCCGGTGGGCCGGCCGGCGCGCCCGCCGTCGGCCTTCGACACGGTGGTGGAGCCGACGGCGTTCGCACACCGCGGCGCGACGCCGGCGGCGTTCGACACGGCGGCGGAGCCGGCGCCGGCCGGCGAGGACGCGCTGCTGGACGAGCTGGCCGCCGACCAGCTCAGTGCCGGCGAGGCGGAGGCCGGGCTGCTCGCGGACGCGGCCGCCGACCGGGACGGGCCGGTGCTGGAGCCGGACGGGGTGACGGCGACCGAGGCGGAGGCCGGCGGGCTGGACGTGGCCGAGGTGCCGCTGGACGGGACCGAGGTGCCGCTGGACGGCACGGCGCCCGGGGTGGACCTGCCCGCCGGCACCGTGACCGGCGGGGCGGCCGGGACCGGCGGGGCGGGGGGCGGGACCGAGCCCGGGGTGGACCTGCCCGCGGACGCGGCCGACGCCGCCGACACCGAGGCGGCGCTGTCGGCGGTGGTCGCCGGCCGGGAGCCGGGCTCCGTCGGCGAGCCGGGCGTGGACCTGCCGGCCGGCCTGGCCGAGGGCGCGGCAGCGGTCGAGGAGGCCTTGGACGACAGCGCGCCGGCCGACCCGACCGCGGGCCTGGACGGCTACCTCGCCGTCGAGCCGCCGATCCCGCACTACGACGAGCTGTCCATCCCGCAGCTGCGCGGTCGGCTGCGCGCGCTCAGCGAGCAGCAGATCGAGGCGCTGGTCGCGTACGAGCGCTCGACCGCGGCCCGCCCGCCGTACCTGACCATGCTGGAGAACCGGCTGGTCACCCTGCGCTCCCGCTGACCGGTGGCCAACCCGACCAGTCCCGAGTCGCCGTGGCCGGTGCGCACGGTGGCGATGAAGATCGCCGACTGGGTCAGCCGGCTCGGCGAGGTCTGGGTGGAGGGCCAGGTCACCCAGCTGAGCCGGCGCGGCGCCGGGACCGCGTTCCTGACCTTGCGCGACCCGGCCGCGGACATCTCGGTCTCGGTCACCTGCCGCGGTGACGTGCTGGACGGGATCGTGCTCGCCGACGGCGCCCGGGTGGTGGTCCGGGCCCGGCCGGACTACTACGTCGGCCGCGGCACGCTCTCGCTGCGGGCCACCGAGGTCCGGCCGGTCGGCGTCGGCGAGCTGCTGGCCCGGCTGGAGCGGCTCAAGCGGCTGCTGCACGCGGAAGGCCTGTTCGCCGCCGACCGGAAGCGGCCGCTGCCGTTCCTGCCGGGCAAGGTCGGGCTGGTCACCGGCCGGGCCAGCGCGGCCGAGCGGGACGTGCTGGAGAACGCCCGGCGCCGCTGGCCGGCGGTCGCCTTCCGGGTGGAGGGCGTGCCGGTGCAGGGTCCGACCGCGGTGCCGGCGATCGTGGACGCGCTGCACCGGCTGGACCACGACCGGGCCGTGGACGTGATCGTGGTCGCCCGCGGCGGCGGCTCGGTGGAGGACCTGCTGCCGTTCAGCGACGAGGCGCTGATCCGGGCGGTGGCCGCGCTGCGCACCCCGGTGGTGAGCGCGATCGGGCACGAGCCGGACTCCCCGCTGCTCGACCTGGTCGCGGACGTGCGCTGCTCGACGCCGACCGACGCCGGCAAGCGGGTGGTCCCGGACATGGCCGAGGAGCAGGCCCGGGTCGACGCGCTGCGGCAGCGGGGGCGGCGGGTGCTCGGCACCCGGGTGGAGCGCGGGCTGGCCGAGCTGGACGCGCTGCGCCGGTCCGGCCGGCGGTGCGTGACGGTGGCGGTGGACCGCGCGGGAACCGAGGCCGACTCGCTGCGCTCCCGGGCCCGGCGGTCGGTGCGGGCGCAGGTGGACGCGGCCGCCGCCGACCTGGCCCACTCCCGGGCCCGGGTGGCCGCGCTGTCGCCGGGCGCGACGCTGCGCCGCGGGTACGCGGTGGTGCAGCGGGCGGACGGGGCCGTGGTCCGGGCGCCGGCGGACGTGGCCGCCGGGGACCCGCTGCGGCTCCGGCTCGCCGGCGGCGAGCTCCCCGCCGTGGCCGGGTCGCCCCCGGCCGGGACGGCGGCGACCGGCCGGCACGCCGGGCCGGCGGACCCGGCGGACGCGGCGGCACGCCGGGGAGCGCGGCCGGGATGCGGCGGCGGGGTCGCCGGCACCGGCCAGGGCGGCACGCGAGGCGGCGGGCGCCGACGGCGTCCGCCGGGGACGTACGCGGCGGGTAGCGTCCCGGCCGTGACGGACGAGTCGCTCGGCTACGAGCAGGCCCGGGCGGAGCTGGCCGAGGTGGTGCGCCGGCTGGAGGCCGGCGGGCTCAGCCTGGAGGAGTCGCTGGCGCTCTGGGAGCGCGGCGAGCGGCTCGCGGACGTCTGCGCGCAGTGGCTGGAGGGCGCGCGCCGCCGCCTCGACGCGGCGCTGGACGACGGCGCGCCCCCGCCCCCGGCGTCCTGACCCCCGGTCGGCCGGAAAAGTCGGACCACCCATATCGGGACGTTCCAGTCGGCCGCGAGCCGGCACCGGCCCGTACGATCCGTGCCGTACCGGCCTGAACCCGGGCCTTCCGACCGAGAGGCGGACGGGTGGACGACGTGGGGACCACCTCCGGCGCCACGGCGGGTGCCGACCTCCCGCCGCCGGGCGCGCCCGCGGCGGACTGGACCGCCGCGGTCACCGCCCGCGTCGACCGGCTGCTCGCCGAGGTGCCGCCGGCGGAGGTGCCGGCCGAGCGGTTCCGCGGGGCGCAGTTCGACGCCGGCCTGGCCTGGGTGCACTTCCCGGTCGGGTCCGGCGGGCTGGGCGCCCCGGCGCAGCTGCAGAGCCTGGTCGACGACCGGCTGCACGCGGCCGGCGTGCACACCTCGCTGATGCGCAACCCGGTCGCGCTCGGCATGGCCGCCCCGGTGCTGCTCGCCTTCGGCACCGAGGAGCAGCAGCGGCGGCACCTGCGGCCGATGTTCGCCGAGGACGTCTGGTGCCAGCTGTTCAGCGAGCCCGGCGCCGGCTCCGACCTGGCCACGCTGGCCACCCGCGCGGTGCCCGACGGCGACGAGTGGGTGGTCAACGGGCAGAAGGTGTGGACGTCGCTCGGTCACCTCGCCCGCTGGGGGATCCTGCTCGCCCGCACCGACCCGACCGCGGTCAAGCACCGCGGGCTGACCTTCTTCCTGCTCGACATGAGCACCCCCGGGGTCGAGGTCCGGCCGCTGCGGCAGATCACCGGCGAGGCCGAGTTCAACGAGGTCTTCCTCACCGACGTGCGGATCCCCGACTCCGACCGGCTGGGCGCGGTCGGCGACGGCTGGTCGGTCGCGCTGGCCACCCTGATGAACGAGCGGCTCGCGCTGGGCAGCTTCGTGCAGCCGCGCGGCGCCGGGCTGATCGGCCGGGCGGTGCAGCAGTGGCAGGCGCTGCCCGAGCGGCCGGCGGCCCGGCGCGACCAGCTGGCCGGGCTGTGGGCCGAGTCCGAGGTGCTGCGGCTGATGGTGCTGCAGGCGGCCGAGCTGCGCGACCAGGGCACCCCGGGGCCGGAGGGCGCGATCGCCAAGCTGGTGCTCACCGAGCTGCGGCAGCGGATCGCCGAGTTCTCCCTCGACCTGCTCGGCGAGGACGCGCTGGTCTACGGGACGTACGAGCTGGGCCGCTCGGAGCACGCGAACGACGACTCCGCGCCGGTGCCCCGGGTGTGGCTGCGGTCCCGCGCGCACACGGTCGAGGGCGGCACCACCGAGGTGATGAAGAACATCCTGGCCGAGCGGATCCTCGGCCTGCCCCGTGACCGCCCCGCCGACAAGGGCCTGGCCTGGAGCGAGATCCCGCGATGAGGCTCACCCCGACGCCCGAGCAGCAGGAGCTGCGGCACACCGCCCGCCGGTTCCTGGCCGCGACCACCCCGCCGGCGGAGGTACGCCGGGTGATGGGGACCGACGAGGGGTTCGACCCGCTGGTCTGGAAGCGGGCCTGCGCGGAGCTGGACCTGCCCGGCCTGGCCGTGCCGGAGGCGTACGGGGGCTCCGGCTTCGGCTTCACCGAGCTGGGCATCGTGCTGGAGGAGGCCGGGCGGGCGCTGTTCGGCGGGCCGCTGCTGTCCTCGGCGGTGCTGGCCACCCGGACCCTGCTGGCGCTCGGCGACGCCGAGGTGGCCGCGGCCTGGCTGCCGGCGCTCGCGTCCGGGCAGCGGACCGCGACCGTGCTGCTGCCCCGGCCGGGCGAGACCCTGACCGCGGCCGGCGACCGGGTCAGCGGCACGGTGTCGCTGGTGCCCGACGGGCACACCGCCGACCTGCTGCTGGCCGCGGTGGTCACCGACGGCGGCACCGCGCTCTACGCGGTGGACGCCGGGGCCGACGGGGTGACCCGGCAGCCGCAGGCCACCCTGGACCTCACCCGCCGGCTGGCGACCGTGCGGCTGGACGGGGTGGAGGCGGTGCGGCTCAGCGGCGACGCGGCCGCCGCGGTGGAGCAGGGTGTGCTGGCGGCCCGGATCGCGGTCGCCGCCGACGCGGCCGGCGGGGTCGCGGCGCTGCTCGACCTGACCGTCGACTACGCGAAGACGAGGCGGCAGTTCGGCCAGCCGATCGGCGGCTTCCAGGCGGTCAAGCACCTCTGCGCGGACATGTTCGTCGCGGCCGAGACGGCCCGGACGGCGGCCGGCTACGCGGTGCGCGTGCTCGACGCCGACGACCCGGCCGAGCTGGCCCTGGCCGCCGCGCTGGCCAAGAGCCAGTGCGCCGACGCGTACGTGCGGTCGGCCGGGATGGCGCTGCAGGTGCACGGCGGCATCGGCTTCACCTGGGACCACCCGGCCCACCTCTACCTCAAGCGGGCCAAGGCCGACCAGGTGCTGTTCGGCGGCCCGACCCGGCAGCGGGAGCTGCTCGCCGAGCTGGTGGGGATCTGAGCGGCCCCACCCGACCCGGAAGGAGTCCGATGCCCGAGGTGCGGTTGTCCGCCGGCCCGGTCGAGTACGTCGACACCGGCGGCGCCGGCCCGGTCGTGGTGCTGCTGCACGGCGTGATGATGGACGAGTCGGTCTGGCGGCACGTGCTGGCCGACCTGCGCCGCGACCACCGCTGCATCCTGCCGACGCTCCCGCTGGGCGGGCACCGCCAGCCGATGGACCCGGGCGCCGACCTGTCCCTGCGCGGGATCGCCCGGCTGGTCGGCGAGTTCCTGGAGCGGCTCGACCTGCGGGACGTGGTGCTGGTCAACACCGACTGGGGCGGCTCCCAGGTGCTCGTCGCCGAGGGCGGCGCCGGGCGGGTCGGCCGGCTGGTGCTGGTCTCCTGCGAGGCGTTCGACAACTACCCGCCCGGGCTGCCCGGGCGGATGCTGGCGATGGCCGCCCGGCTGCCCGGCGGGCTGGCGATGTCGACCCGCGCGCTGCGCTTCGGCGTGCTGCGCCGGCTGCCGCTGACCCTCGGCTGGATGTCCAAGCGCCCGGTGCCGGCCGACGTGATCGACCGCTGGACCAGGCCGCTGCGGACCCGTCCGGAGATCCGGAAGGACTTCCGCCGGTACGCGCTCAGCGTGCCGCCGAAGGCCGAGCTGGCCGAGATCGCGGCCGCGCTGTCCGGCTTCGACCGGCCGGCGCTGGTGGTGTGGGCGGCCGAGGACCGGATCATGCCGCCCGAGCACGGGCGGCGGCTGGCCGAGCTGCTGCCGCAGGGCCGGCTGGTCGAGGTCCCGGACAGCTACACGCTGGTGTCCGAGGACCAGCCGGCGCGGCTGGCCGAGCTGATCCGCGACTTCGCCCGGGCGCCGGCCGGCGCCGGTGACGTCCCGTGACCGGCATCGGGATCGTCGGGCTCGGCAGCTACCTGCCGGAGAAGGTCGTCGGGCTGGACTTCTTCCGCGACCCCGGCGCGCCCGCCGACCCGCTGGCCAACAGCGCGCTGTTCAAGGCGCCGGCGCAGCGGCACCACGTCGGCGAGGGCGAGCGGGCCGCGGGGATGATCGCCGAGGCGGCCCGGCCGATGTTCTCCCGGCTCGGCCTCGAGCCGGCCGGCAACGTCGACGTGCTGCTGACCAACGTGCTGCTGCCCGACGCGCTCTTCACCGGCTGCGGCGCGGAGACCGCGCACCTGCTCGGCTGCCGGCCGGAGTGGGTCATCGACCTGCACAACGGCGGCTGCGCCTCCTTCCCGTACATGCTCAAGCTGGCCCAGGCCCTGGTGGCCGGCGGCGGCGCCCGCACCGCGCTGCTCGCGACCGTGCAGAACACCGCCGGCCAGGTCTTCAGCCACCCCGAGGTGCGCACCCGGCCGCACGCGTCGACGCCCGGGGACGGCTGCGGGATCGCGTACGTGCGGGCGGGCGGGGGCGCGGAGGTGCTCGGCACCCAGATCCGGCACAGCCCGGAGACCGCGATGGACCTCGGGCCGGCCACCTCGGACGGCCGGCGCTACTGGGAGCCCGGCACCGGGGCGCTGGACGTGTACTTCGACCCGGACAAGACCAAGGAGACGCTCGCGCTGGGCAACCAGCTGGTGCCCGCGGTGGTGCGGGAGCTGTGCGAGCGGATCGGGGTCGAGGTCGAGGACATCGACGTGCTGATCACCAACCAGCCCAACCGGGTCTTCCTGCGCAACTGGCGGCGGGACCTCGGGCTGCCGGCGGAGCGGCACCTGGACACCTTCGACCGCTTCGGCAACCTGTACGGGGCCGGCATGGCGGTCACCCTGGAGCACGCGGTGCGGGCCGGGCAGGTGGCGGACGGCGACCTGGTGATGCTGGCCGGGTTCGCGCACGCCGGCGACTTCGCCGCGGCGGCGGCGGTCCGCTGGCGGGGTGGCGGCGCCGCGGAGGCCGCGGCGCCGTGACCACCGGCCGGGTTGACACCGGCGGGCGCGCCGGCGCCGCCGCCGGACCGGACGCCGGCGCCCGGCCGGGCGCCGGCGGGGCGGACGCCGCGGCGGATGCCGGCGCCGCGGCGGGCGCGGCGGGGCGGGCGCGCGGGTGCCGGCGGGCGGACGCGGGCGCGCGGCGGGCGGCGGCGAGGCGGTGCGGCGGGCGGCGGCGGGGCGGTGCCGGGGCGGGCGGGCGCGCCGGGGCGGGTGCCGGCGGCTCGCCGGTGTCGTGGTTCGGCGACGCCGAGGCGGCGGCGCCGGGGCTGCCGGACGCGCTCCCCCCGCGCCCGGAACCGCCGGCAGCACCGCGCTGGGCCCCGGGTCCGGCTGGACTCCCGCCCACGCCCGGGCCCCCGGGGCCGGCCGGGCTCCCGCCCACGCCCGGGCCCCCGGGGCCGGCCGGGCTCCCGGCCCACTCCCGGCCGCCCCCGGTCCCCCGGGTCCGGGAGTCCCCCGGGTCCGGCAAGTCCCCGGTCCGGGGAGTTCCGCGGGTCCGGGGAGTCCCCCGGGTCCGGCGGGACCGCCTGCGGCCGCGGCGGCGGCGGGTGGTGATCTTCAGCGGCGGGTGCCGGCGGCGGTGCCGGCCGAACCGGCGGCGGCGGGCTGGGAGTTCCTCCGCCGCCCGCCGGCGGTCGAGCTCCGGGCCGCCGGGCCGACGGCGCCGCCGGCTGGCGCGCCCCGGCCGCCGGCCGGACCGGAACCGTCGGACGTACCGCAGCGACGGTCCGGACCGCAGCCGGCCGGACCGCGGGACCGGGCCGAGCAGGCGCCGGAGCGGGCCCGGCCGCGGCCGGCGCGGCGCGGGGCAGGGCGGCATGGAGCGGCGGCCCGGGCGGGGCGATGGTCCGGCTGGACGGCTTCCTGCGCCGCCGCCGCGGGCTGGTGCTCGTGCTGTGGCTGCTGGCGGTGCTCGCCTCGCTCCCGCTGGCCGCCCGCCAGGCCGACAACCTCACCGGCGGCGGCTTCACCGCGGGCGGCTCGGAGTCCGACCGGGTGGCCCGGGAGATCACCGCGGACTACCCGGACGTCGGGGCGGCCACGCTCGCGGTGGTGCTGGTCCCGCGGCCCGGCATCGGCCCGACCGATCTGGCCACCGCCGTCACCAGCTCGGCCGGCGCGCTGGCCGGCATCCCCGGGGTGCGGCTGGACGCGGCCGTCGTGCGGCGCACCGCGGCCGCCGCCCGGGAGGCGCCGGAGCGCCCGCTGGTGCTCCCGGTCGCCGTGGACGGCGGCGAAGGTCCGGCGATCGACGCCGCCCAGCTCGCCCGGGAGCGGCTCGGCATCAAGGCCGGCACCGCCGGCCGGGCCGGCAGCGGCCGGGTGAACGTGCACGTCGTGGGCCAGGGTGCGCTGTGGGCGGCGTCCCTGGAGGACACCAAGGCCGCGGTCGCCACCGCGGAGATCCGCGGCTTCCCGGTGATCGCGCTCGTCATGCTGGCCGTCTTCGGCTCGCTGGCCGCGGCGGCGCTGCCGCTGGGCTGCGGCGTGGTCGCCCTGGTCATCACCGGCGCGGCGATCTTCGGGCTGTCGTCGTCGCTGGCGATGTCGACCTTCGTCACCAACATCGCCTCGATGGTCGGCATCGGCGTGGCGGTGGACTACTCGCTGTTCATCCTGGCCCGCTACCGGCAGGAGATCCGGGCCGGCCGCAGCCGCGAGCAGGCCCGTACGGTCGCGGTGGCCACCTCGGGCACGGCGGTGGTGTTCTCCGGGATCACCGTGATCGCCTCGATGGCCGGCCTCTTCATGGTCGAGTCGACCGCGCTGCGCTCGATGGCGCTCGGCGCGATGCTGGTGGTCGCGCTGTCGGTGCTGGTGTCCGCGACCCTGCTGCCGATCCTGATCGGGCTGCTCGGCCAGCGGGTGGACGAGCCGGCCCCGTGGGCCCGCCGGCTGCGCCGGGTCGGCGGGCGGCACCGGCTGGGCTTCTGGCCGCGGTGGGTCGCGGTGGTGCTGCGCCGGCCGGTGCTGCACATGGTCGCGGCGGTCACCGTGCTGGTGGTGCTCGCGCTGCCGCTGTTCAGCATGACCATCGGGAACAGCGCGGTGCGCCAGCTCGGGCCGGACCACGAGCTGCGGCGTGGCGTGGCCGCGGTGGCCGAGGTGGCCGGTCCCGGGGCGCTGGGCCCGGCGGTGGTGCTGGTGACCTTCGGCGCCGGCACCGCGACCGACCCGGACAACGCGGCGGTGCTGCGGGAGGTCGACGCGGCGCTGAGCCGGGACCCCGGGGTGGCCCGGGTCGAGCCGCCGCACCGGGCCGAGGACGGCCGCAGCGCGCTGGTGCCGGCGGTGCTGCGGGCGGACCCGGAGTCGCCGGAGGCGCACGACACCGTCGACCGGCTCCGGGCCGAGCTGCCCGCGGTGGCGGCCGGTGACCGGCTCGACGTCGGCGGCACCACCGCCACCGCGCTGGACTTCGACCGCCTGGTCTCCGGCTCGCTGGTCAAGATCATGCTGTTCGTGCTGGCCCTCTCGTACGTGGTGCTGGTCCTGCTGCTGCGCTCGGTGCTGCTGCCGCTGAAGGCGGTGGCGATGAACGTGCTGTCGGTCGCGGCCGCGTACGGCGTGATGGTGGCGGTGTTCCAGTGGGGCTGGCTGTCCTGGCTGGGTCTGGACGCCAGCCCGGCGATCGACACCGCGACCCCGCCGCTGGTGCTGACCGTCGCGTTCGGACTGTCGATGGACTACGAGGTGTTCCTGCTCAGCCGGGTCCGGGAGCGCTACCTGGCCACCGGGGACAACCGGCGGGCAGTGTCCGAGGCGCTGGCCGAGAGCGCGCCGACGATCACCAGCGCCGCGGTGATCATGGTGGTGGTCTTCCTGGCGTTCGTCAGCGCCGGGTTGCCGTCGATCCAGCGGCTCGGGCTGGGCTGCGCGGTCGCGGTCGCGATCGACGCGACCCTGATCCGGCTGGTGATCGTGCCGACGGCGATGGAGCGGCTGGGCCGCTGGAACTGGTGGCTGCCCGGCTGGCTGGACCGGCTGCTGCCCGACCTGGGCGAGACGGCGGCGGGCCGCGCGGCGGTCGCGGGAGGGCGGACGGGATGACCGGGCAGGACTTCGGCCGGCGGTTGCGGCCACGGGGCTGGGTGCGGCACTACGCGGCGCTGGTCGGGCCGACCGGCGCGCAGGCGGGCCGGCTGGCGCTGGAGCGGGACACCGGCGCGCGGCTGCGCCGGGTCACCGCGCTGGCCGGGGAGCGGGTCGCCGGCCGCGGCGGCCCGCGCAACCGGTCGCTGTGCGCGCTGCCCGGGGGGCGGTTCCGCTGGCGGGACCTGCCCGCGCCGCCGCCGCCCGGCCCGCTCGCCGCGACCGTGCGGCCGATCGCCATCGCCACCTGCGACATGGACCGGCCGCTGGTGCTCGGGCGGACCCCGCTGCCGCTGCCGCTGCAGCTCGGCCACGAGTGCGTCGCCGAGGTGGTCGCGGTCGGCGCCGAGGTCCGGTCGGCGCGGCCCGGGGACCGGGTGGTGGTCCCGTTCCAGATCGGCTGCGGCGGCTGCGGACCGTGCTCGACCGGGTGGCACGGCGACTGCGGGAGCGTCCCGCCGATGTCCATGTACGGCTTCGGGGCCGCCGGCGGCTGGTGGGGCGGAGCGCTGGCCGACCTGCTCCCGGTCCCGTACGCGGACGCGATGCTGGTCCCGCTGCCGCCCGGCATCGACCCGGCCGCGGCGGCGAGCGTGTGCGACAACGTCGCCGACGGCTACCGGCACGTCGCCCCGCACCTGCCGGCGCTGCTCGCCGCCGACCCCGACACCGAGGTGCTGATCGTCGGCGGGGTGCAGCGGCGGCCGGTCTACACCGGCAGCGTCCCGCTGTACGCCGGGCTGGCCGCCCGGGCGCTCGGCGCCACCCGGGTCGTGCTGGTCGACAGCCGGCCGAGCCTGCGCGCGCACGCCGAGCGGCTCGGGCTGGCCACGCTGCGGCCGGCCGAGGCCCGGCGGCGCCGGCCGTCCCCGCTGGTGGTCGACGTCAGCGTCTCGCCCGCCGGACTGGCGCTGGCGCTGGACCGCACCGGCCGGCACGGGGTGTGCAGCAGCATCGGCGGACTGCACCGCAGCGCCCGGCTGCCGGTGCTCAACGGCTACGTCCGCACCCTGACCTTCCACACCGGACGGACGCCGTCCCGCCGGCTGATCCCGGAGGTGCTCGACCTGATGGCCACCGGCCGGTTCCGCCCGCAGGACGTCACCACGGCGACGGTCAAGCTGGACGAGGCGCCGGCCGCGCTGCGGGAGCACCTCGGCGAGCAGGCGGTGAAGACGGTCTTCATCGCCTGACCGTCACCGTCCACTCGGGACGGTCAGAGGTGCAGCTCGTCCCGCACCCAGTCGTCGAAGGACCGGGCCGGGCGGCCCAGCCGGTCCGGCACGCCGGAGCGGACCGGGTCGCCGGTCCGCTGCGCGTAGCCGGCGATGATCTCCACCAGCGCGTCGGCGTACCAGCCCTCGATGCCGGCGGCGACCAGCCCGCCGTGCCAGTCCTCCGGGCTGGCCTCGAGGAAGCTCACCGGCCGCCCGGTCACCGCCGCGATCCGCTCGGCACTGTCCCGGAAGGACAGTGGCGCCGGGCCGGTCAGCTCGACCACCTCGCCGCGCGGCTCGCCGTCGGTCAACGCCGCCACCGCGACCTCGGCGATGTCGCGCGGGTCGACCGGTGCGGTCACCGCGTCCCCGTACGGGTAGGTGAGCAGGCCGCCGCGGATCAGGTCGACCTGGGCCCCGGCGTTGCTGGCGAACCAGTCCGGGCGCAGCACGGTGTGCGGGACGCCGCGCTCCCCCAGCTGCTGCTCGACCAGCCGGTGCACCCGGGTCATGGCCACGTCCACCCCGGGCGCGGCGTCCAGGGCGGACAGCTTGACCACGTGGCCGACGCCGGCGGCCTCGGCCGCCTCGACCGCGTTGAGCTCCAGCTTGAGCTGGTCCGGCCGGAACGGCGTGGCCAGCAGCAGCCGGTCCACCCCGGCCAGCGCGGCCGGCAGCGTCTCCGGCAGCGCCAGGTCGCCGCGCACCGGCTCCACCCCGAGCTCGGCCGCCTTCGCCGCGGCCGCGTCGCTGCGCACCAGGGCGCGGACGTCGGGCCGCCCGGCCAGCAGCCGGGCGGCGTGCGACCCGACGGTGCCGGTGGCTCCGATGAGCAGGATCACGGGAGGTCTCCTCCGGTCGGGGACGGGGTCGGTACGGGGTCGGCCGCGACCGCCGCAGGCGCCCGCTCCGGCGCGGGCGGCGGCCGGTCGGCGTCGGCGACGGCGTCGTCCAGGGCCGCGGCGGGGCGGGTGGGTGCGAGGCGGTCGAGCCGGCGGAGCAGCGCGGTCGCCCCGGTCAGCGGGACGATCGCCGCGACGTGCTGGTCCGGGCGGACCAGGGCCACCGCCGCGGCCCGCCGGCAGCCGAGGAAGCGGTGCAGCCGCCCGGTCACGTCGACCAGGTCCGCGCCCGGCGACGGGCCCGACGCGGGTGCGGGTCCGCGCCCGGCGACCGGGCCCGACGCCGGGTCCGTGTCCGGCGACGGGTCCGGCCGGACCGTCCGGACCTGGACCAGGTCCGCGTACGGGCGGCGGCCGACCGCGGCGGCGAGCGCGGCGACCCGGGTCTCCGCGTCCGGGGCCGGGCCGCAGGCGAGCAGGGTGAAGGGCCGCTCGGCCAGCGCCGCGAACAGGGTGCCGTCGGCGAGCGGGACGTCCGGCAGCCGGCGGCCGATCGCCCGGCGCAGCAGCGGCGCCCGGCCGTACCGGACGTCGAGCTGGTTGATCGTCGGCACCAGGCCCCGGTCCAGCAGCCCGGTCCGGGTGCCGAAGCCGAGCAGGGCGTTGCGGGCGGCGACCGCGGGCCGCGGCCGGACGGTGGCCATCGCGGTCTGCTGCTCGACGTGGTGCAGCACGCCGACGGAGACCGCGCGCCGCTCGGCCGCGTACTCGTCCAGCAGCGCCTCGGCCCCCCGCCCGGCCAGCACCAGCGACAACCGCCAGGCCAGCGCGTGCGCGTCCTGGATGCCGCCGTTCATGCCCTGCGCGCCGGTCGGGCCGTAGATGTGCGCGGCGTCGCCGGCCAGCAGGCACCGGCCAGCCCGGAACGCGGCCGCGATGCGGGCCTGGATGGTGACCCGGGCGACGCCCCAGCCGGCGTCGTGCAGGCTGCGGACCGTGATCCCGGGCACCCCGCGCCGGTCGATGAGCTCCTGCACGTCGGCCAGGGTCAGCTCCCGGTCCGCCTCGGCCGGGGCGAGCGAGCCGGTCACCCGGTAGACGTCGCCGGGCAGCGGGGCGATCACCAGCATGCCGCCGGGGGCGAAGAAGTAGTGCCCGGTGCCCGGCTCCGGCCCGGGATCCAGGGTGGCGTCGACGTTGGCGAACACCTTCCCGGTGGCGCCGCCGGAGAACTGGATCCCGGCGTCCCGCCGGACCACGCTGTGCGAGCCGTCGGCGCCGACCACCCAGCCGGCCGTCGCGGTGGTCGGCCCGGCCGGGGTGTCCAGGGTGAGCGTGACCGGTCCGGCGTCGCCGGCGGCCCGCAGCCCGGTCAGCCGGGTGGACCGCTCCACCCGGCCGCCCAGCTCCACCAGCCGGGCTTCCAGCACCTCCTCGGTCGCCGACTGCGGCACGGCGAGCAGGAACGGGAAGCGGGTGTCCCGGGTCGCCGACGTGGTCAGCCGCCCGACCGGCCGGCCGCCGGCGTAGAAGACCGCCGACCGGCTGGGCAGCCCGCGCCCGACCAGCCGGTCGGCGACGCCGATCTCGTGCAGCACCTCCAGCGACCGCGCCGAGACGCCGATGGCCCGGGAGCGGGCGGTCGCCGTGGCCGCCGCGTCCACCACCCGGCACGGCGTCCCGGCCTGCCGGAGCAGGCAGGCCAGGGTCAGGCCGGTCGGCCCGGCCCCGACGATCACGGTCTCCGGCTGCTCGGTCACGTGCCGCTCCTCGTCGCGACGGCGCCGGCCGCGGGTCGCGGTCCGGCGGACAGCCAGCTGTCGACGGCGGCCGCGGTGGCCGCCGCGTGCTCCTCGATCAGCGAGAAGTGCCCCGCGCCGGCCACCGTGGCGACGTCGTCGGCCGGCCACAGCGGCCAGCGCGGCGCCGGGCCGGTGTCGTCGGCCCGGACGA
Source organism: uncultured Actinomycetota bacterium (assembly GCA_963849885.1). GTDB lineage: Bacteria > Actinomycetota > Actinomycetes > Mycobacteriales > CADCTP01 > CADCTP01. The sequence continues at coordinate 141,747 of CAWKIV010000013.1, forward strand.
GCAGCGACGGCGCCGCGGTCGGGGCCGCCTCCCAGCCCGCGGCCAGCCGCAGGTACGCGCCCATGGTGAGCAGGCCCTCGTCGTCGACGGCGACCGACCCGGGGTCCCGGTCCAGCAGCTCGCCCATCGCCCAGGCGAAGACCGGGGCCTGCTCCTGGGCCGGGTCGAACGTGTCCAGCAGCACGACCCCGGCCGGCGCCCGGCCGGACCGCTCCAGCACGGCGGCGGCGGAGTGCGCCAGCACGCCGCCGATCGAGTAGCCGACCAGCACGTACGGCCGGTCGCCGGTGGCGCGGGCGGTGGCCGCGGCGAGCGCGTCCACCGCGGCCGACCAGGACGCCGGCGGCCGCTGCCCGGACTCCGTGGAGCCGAAGCCGGGCAGGGTCAGCGCGCTGACCCGCCGCCGGTCGGCCAGCCCGGCGGCCAGCCGGACGAACTGGTGCGCGCCGGAGCCGGCCAGGAACGACGGCACGCAGACCAGCTGCGGCAGCGCGTCGCCCTCGGAGACCAGCGTGCTCCCGGCCTCCTCGCCCGGCGGGGCCGGGCGGGCGGCGGCCCGGACCGCGGCCGCGGCGGTGAGCACCGGCACCATGTCGAGCAGCCGCCCGGCGGAGTGCGCCTCCCGCAGGAGCGCCGTGAACGAGCCCCGCCGCTCCGCGACCGGCGCCGCCGGCACGGCCGGCCGCCGCGCCGCCGTTCGCCGCGCTGCCAGCCGGCTGGTTGGCCGGGCCGCCGGCCGGGCGCCGTTCGCCGCGCCGGCGGTCGGGGTGCCGGCGGGGGCGGCGGGGCGCGGGGTGAGGCGGGGGCGCCCGGGGCCGGCGCGCCGGCGGCCGCGGCGCCGTTGGCGGGGCCTCCGGGCGGGGGGCCGTCGGGGGCGCTGAAGTCGGTGGGTTGGCCGGGGCGGCGGCGAGGAGGGCCTCCGCCAGCCCGGCCGCGGTCAGCTCGTTGACCAGCAGCGTCGCCGGCAGCTCGATGCCGGTGGCGTCCAGCAGCCGCCGCTGCAGCTCCACCGCGGACACCGAGCTCACCCCGTGCTCGAGGAGCGTCTGCTCGTCGCCCGCCACGTCCGCGGCCGAGTCGTGGCCGAGCACCGCGGCCACCTCGGCCCGGACCACGGCCAGCATCTCGGCCGGCGTCCGCGCCGCCACCGGGACCGCGGCCGGTCGCCGCACCGCGGCCGGCGGCGCGGCCACCACCGCCGAGCCGTCCGGCCAGTACCGCCGGCGCTGGAACGCGTACGTCGGCAGGGCGACCCGCTGCCCGCCGCGGCCGGCGTACACCCCGGTCCAGTCGACGCCGACGCCCAGCACGTGCAGCTCGGCCACGGCGGCGACCACCGACTCGGCGCCGTCCCGCCGGCCGTCGCCGAGCGCCACGAAGGTCGCGCCGCCGCGGCCGAGGGCCCGGCGGCCGGCCGCGGCGCCGGCGCCGTCCAGCCCGAGGTCGACGAAGACCGGCGTCCCCTCGCCGGCCACCCGCGGCAGCGCGGCCGCGAGGTCGGCGGAGTCGGTCAGGCCGGCCCAGTACGCCGGGTCGGCCAGCTCGGCCGCCGGCACCGGCTCGCCGGTGACCGGCGAGAGCAGCGCGACCGCCGGCTCGCCCGGCTCGGCCGCCCGCGCCGCCGCGGCCAGGGCGGCCGGGTCGCCGGCCGCGTGCGCCGCGGCCAGCCGACCGGCCGCGGCCGGCGTGAGCACCCCGGCGAGCTGCGCCGCGGCGAGCTGCCCGCCCACCGACGTGCCGAGCAGGGCGTGCGGGCGCACCCCCCAGGACTCCAGCAGCCGGCCCAGCCCGACCGCGAGCGCGTAGTCCGGAGAGCCGCCGGCGGCCGCTCGCGCCTCGGCCAGCGCCGGCTCGGCCGCGCCGAGCGCGTCCGCGTGGTCCGCGGCGCCGCGCCCGGAGACCAGGAACACCGCCCGCGCGGCCCGGCTCGCGGTCCCCTCCAGCACCGCGGCGGACAGCGAACCGCGGGCGAGCTGCTGCACCGCGGCGGTCAGCCCGGCCCGGTCCCGGCCCACCGCCACGGCCCGGTGCGGCAGGTGGGCGCGGGTGGTGGCCAGCGACCGGCCGATGCTGGCCGCGTCGGCCCGCGGGTGCGCGGCCAGGTGCTCGCGCAGCCGGCGGGCCTGCTCCCGCAGCGCCTCCGCGGACGCGGCCGACAGCGGCCAGGCCAGCACGGGGCCCGCCCCCGCCGCGGCGCCGGGCGCGGCGCGCGGCACCGGACGCGGCGTCGGGCGCGGCACCCGGCACCCGACGCGGCGCCGGGCGCGGCACCAGCGCGGTCGGCGGTCGGCGGCTCCTCGAGCAGGACGTGCGCGTTGGTGCCGCTGATCCCGAAGGCGGACACACCCGCCCGCCGCGGCCGCTCCCCGGCCGGCCACGGGGCCGCCTCGGTGAGCAGCCGCACCGCGCCGGACGACCAGTCGACCTCGGTGGCCGGCTCGTCCACGTGCAGGGTCCGCGGCAGCCGCCCGTGCCGCAGCGCCAGCACGGTCTTCATCACCCCGGCGACGCCGGCGGCGGCCTGGGTGTGGCCGATGTTCGACTTGACCGAGCCGAGCAGCAGCGGCCGGTCGACCGGCCGGTCCGCCCCGTACGCGCCCAGCAGCGCGCCGACCTCGATCGGGTCCCCCAGCGCCGTACCGGTGCCGTGGCCCTCGACCGCGTCCACGTCCGCCGGCCGCAGCCCGGCGTCGGCGAGCGCGGCCCGGATGACCCGCTCCTGCGCGGGCCCGCTCGGCGCGGTCAGGCCGTTGGAGGCGCCGTCGGAGTTGACCGCGGACCCCCGGACCACCGCGAGCACCGGGTGGCCGAGCCGCCGGGCGTCCGACAGCCGCTCCAGCACGAGCAGACCGGCGCCCTCGGCCCAGCCGGTCCCGTCGGCCGCGTCCGCGTACGACTTGCAGCGGCCGTCGGCGGCCAGCCCGCGCTGCCGGCTGAACTCCACGAACAGCGTGGGCGTGCAGATGACCGTGGCGCCGCCGGCCAGGGCGAGGGTGCACTCGCCCCGGCGCAGCGCCTGCACGGCCAGGTGCAGCGACACCAGCGAGGAGGAGCAGGCGGTGTCGACGGTGACCGCCGGGCCCTCCAGCCCGAGCTCGTACGCGATCCGGCCGGAGGCCACGCTGGCCAGCGTGCCGACCCCGCGGTAGCCCTCCAGCTCGGCCGGGCCGGCCTGGGCGACCCAGGAGTAGTCCTGGTACATCAGCGACGCGAAGACGCCGGTCCGGCTGCCGTGCAGCCCGAGCGGGTCGATGCCGGCGTCCTCCAGCGCCTCCCAGGCGACCTCCAGCAGCAGCCGCTGCTGCGGGTCGGTGCCGAGCGCCTCCCGGGGGCCGATGCCGAAGAAGCCGGCGTCGAAGTCGGCGGCGCCGGCCAGGAAGCCGCCGGACCGGGTCGTCGAGGTGCCCAGGTGGTCCGGGTCCGGGTCGTGCAGCCGGTCCAGCGGCCAGCCGCGGTCGGCCGGGAAGTCGGAGATCGCGTCCAGGCCCCCGTCGACCAGCCGCCAGAGGTCCTCCGGGCCGGCCACCCCACCGGGGAAGCGGCAGCCCATCCCGACGATCGCGACCGGCTCGGCGGCGCCGCGTTCCAGCTCGGCCAGCCGGCCGCGGGTGCGGTGCAGCTCCAGGACGACCTGCCGGAGCTGCCGCAGCGCGTCGTCCTCGGCCACCGCGGGCGCGGGGTGCTCAGTCATCGGCGGGGCCGCCGGGGGACGCCGGCGGCTCGCTCAGCTGCAGCTGCACGGTGGCGATCTCCTCACCGAACTGCATCAGCCGGACGTCGACCAGCACGTCGCCGCGGCCGGTGACCCGGGCGACCGAGGCCCGGCACTCGGTCCGCGAGTCGAGCTCGGCGAACTCGGCGAAGCTCATCGAGCACCCGGTCACCTGGACGCCGGCGGACAGCCCCTCCAGCCGCCGGGCGGTGGCGATCCCGGCCTGCCGGCAGAACTCCAGGATCAGCGAGCCGGTCACGTGGTCGTGCGGGTGGTCGAAGTACGCCGGGTGCGACTCGTCCACCACCAGCCCGAACGCCTGCTCCGGGGCGTCGGCCGGCACCTCCGGGTCGAGGTCGTACAGCACCACGTTGCGCGGGTCGAGCCGGCCGACCAGCTCCGGGTCGAGCTTGCGCCGGCCGGTCCCGAACGGGTCGGTGCCGTCCTGCGGCCGCCGGCCCCGGCCCTTCGCCCGCAGCAGCGTGTAGTTGTACGGGCTGAGCACGGTGATGTCCGCGCTCATCACCATGGCGGTGCGCTCGCCGACCAGCAGCTCGCCCTCGAACGACGCGTCCAGGTGGCCGTGCGTGTCGGTGCGGGAGACCAGCCGGACGTTGGCCACGCCCTCCGGCGGCCGCACGCCGTCGTCGGCGTACGCCTCGATGTCGACCACCCGGAAGTCCACCCGCCGCAGCACGAACTTCCAGTTGGCCGGCACCTCGCAGTAGTGGTGCAGGGTGAGGAAGACGGCCTGCCGGCCGACCTCCAGGCTCACCACCGGGTCGTGGTGGCCGGGCCGCCGGTCGCCCCACAGCCCGTGCGTGCGCGGCAGCTGGAACGCGGCGACGTACGCGTCCCGGCCGTCCGGGGCCGAGTCGCTGAGGAAGATCTCGGACAGCGCCCGGACGTGCACCAGGCCGCGCGCGACCGAGGAGTCCCGGCCGAGCTCGGTCGCCACCGCGGTCATCGCCGCCCGCTCCTCAGCCGGCCGCGCCGGCGTGGCGCGCCATCAGGCCGTCGGTGATGTCCAGCAGGGCGGCGGCGACCAGGTCGGGGCGCTCCAGGTGGGCGTAGTGGTTGGTGGGCAGCTCGACCACCGAACCGGTCCGCTTGGCGTGCGCGCGCTGGTTTTCCACCGCGATGTCGTCGTCCTCGGTGAGCACGAAGAACGTGGACGGGGTGTCCTTCCACGCGTGGTGCCGCGGCACCTGCGCCGCCGCCATCACGCCCTGGTGGGTCAGCCGGGTGAGCGCCTCCGGCACCAGCGACTGGTCCGGCAGCCGCCTGAGGATCGGCACCTTGGTGCCGCCCTCGCCGGCGGTGCCGTCCTCGAACAGCTCGAAGGCCTGCAGGTCCTCCGGCTTCATGAAGTCGGCCTCGGCGGCGGAGGTCCCGTCCGGCACGAACGCGCTCATGTAGACCAGGTGCTCCACCCGCGGGTGGGCGCCGGCGTCGGTGATGACCATCCCGCCGTACGAGTGGCCGACCAGCACGACCGGACCGGGCTCGGCCGCGTCCACCGCCGCCTTGACCGCGTCGGCGTCGTCGTAGAGGTCGCCGACCGGGCCGACCGGGCCGCAGCTGGGGTAGTCGACCGCGGCGGCCGCGACGTCGCGCTCGGCGAGCAGGGCGGACACCGGACCCCACCACCAGGCCGCGTCCGTGATGAACGCGCCGGGAACGAAGATCACCGTGGGTCGCATCGTCGCTGTCTCCTTCTCCATGGGCAGGGGTGGCAGGGTCCGGCCGGTCATTCCAGCCGGAGCCCGAAGTCGCGCTGGAGGATCGCCCGCATCTCGGCCGCGCTCGCGGTGCTGATCAGGTCGGCGAGCGGGTCGTCGGCGGTGCTCGTCCCGGGCTCCGGCCCGGCCGGGCCGGTGGCAGCCGGCGGCGTGGCCGGGGTGGCAGCCGGGGCGGCGGCTGAGCCGGCGGTGGCCGGGTCAGCGGTGGCCGGGGTCGCCGGCGGCGGCGGGGCGGCCGGGTCGGGGGTGAGCCGGTCGGCCAGCAGGCGGGCGACCGCCTGCGGGGTGGGCAGGTCGAAGGCCAGCGTCGCCGGCAGCCGCAGCCCGGTCGCGTCGGCCAGCCGGTTGCGCAGCTCGACCACCTTGAGCGAGTCCAGGCCGAGCTCCTGGAAGCTCGCCGCCGGGTCGACCGACTCGCCCGGGTCGGCGCCCAGCACGGCCGCCACGTGCTCGCCGACCAGCCCGACCAGCAGGTCCGGACGATCGCCGGCCGGCAGGTCGGCCAGCCGGCGGCGCAGCCCGGCGGCGGCCGCGACCGGCCGGGGGGCCGCCGCGGCCGGGACCAGCCCGCGCAGCACCGCCGGCAGCCGGCCGCCGGCGGACCGCGCCGCCCCGAGCCGGGCCGGCACCAGCACCGGCTCGTCCAGCGCGAGGGCGGCGTCGAGCAGGGCCAGCCCGTCGGCGTCGGACAGCGCGCCGCCCAGCCGGGCGGCCGCCGCCGACCCCAGCGTGCCGGCCATCCCGGCGGCCCGCTCCCAGCGTCCCCAGGCCAGCGAGACCGCCGGCCGGCCGGCGGCCCGGCGGCGCTCGGCCAGCGCGTCCAGTCCCGCGTTCGCCGCCGCGTACGCGGCCTGGCCGGCGTTGCCGACGGTGCCGGCGAGGGAGGAGAAGAGCACGAAGGCGGCCGGCTCCCGGTCCCGGGTGCGCTCGTGCAGCAGCAGCGCCGCGCCGATCTTGGGCCGCAGCACCCGCTCGACCTGCTCGGGGGTGAGCGACTCCAGCACGCCGTCGTCGAGCACGCCGGCGGCGTGCACCACCGCGGACAGCGGGCGGTCGGCCGGGATGCCGGCCAGCAGCGCGTCCAGCTGCCCGGGGTCGGCGATGTCGGCGGCGGCGACCGTCACCCGGGCGCCGCGGTCGGTCAGCTCGGCCCGCAGCGACGCGGCGCCGTCCGCGGCCTCGCCGCGCCGGCTGACCAGGACCAGGTCGCGGACGCCGTGCGCGTCGACCAGGTGCCGGGCGACCAGCGCGCCCAGGCCGCCGGTGCCGCCGGTGACCAGCACGGTGCCGCCGCCCCAGTCGGCGGTCGGCGGGCCGGCCGGCAGCGGCACCCGGGCCAGCCGCGGCGCCAGCAGCCGGCCGCCGCGGACCGCGAGCTGCGGCTCGTCACGGGCCAGCACCGCGGCCACCGGCAACGCGGTGAGGCCGGTGGCCGCGGTGAGATCAGGGGAATCGGCGCGCTCGGTGGGCCCGGTGGGCCGGTGGCCGGTGGGCTCGGTGTCGAGCAGCACGAAGCGGTCCGGGTGCTCCGCCTGGGCCGAGCGCACCAGCCCGCAGACCGCCGCGGCCACCAGGTCCGGGACCTCGCCCGGCCCGGTCGCCACCGCGCCGCGGGTCACCAGCAGCAGCCGGGTGTCGGCGAGCCGCGGGTCGGCCAGCCACTCCTGCAGGGCCGCCGCGGTCTCCCGCACCGCCCGCTCGACCGCCGCGCCCGGGTCGCCGGCCGGGGTCGGCGGCGGGAGGGAGGGCGAGGAGGGCGGCGGCCGGGGCGGTCTCCGCCGCGCGGGCCTCGGCGGCGGTCGGCAGCGTCCCGGCCGGGCCGGCCGGGCCGACCGGCTCCCAGCGCAGCCGGAAGAGGCTGTCGCCGAGCCGGCCGGCGGTGGCCACCTCGCCGAGCGGGCGGCCCAGCACGGCCGCCACCGACGCCACCGGGGCGCCGGTCCCGTCCACCGCGACCAGGCCGACCCGGTCCGGCCCGGCCGGCGCGACCCGGACCCGCCAGAGCGGGCCGTCGCCGCGGCCGGCCCGGACACCGGTCCAGCCGAAGGGCACCACCGTCTCCCCGGTGGTGGGCACGCTGGCGTGCAGCGCGGCGTCCAGCGCGACCGGGTCGACGACGAACCCCGGCTCGGCCGCCACCTCCGCGTAGACGTCCGCGCCGAGCCGCCACGCCGCCCGCACCCGGCGGAACGCCGGCCCGTACGAGAGGCCGGCCGCGTCCAGGGCCGCGTACTGCTCGGTCAGGTCGACCGGCCCGGCCCCGGCCGGCGGCCACGTCCCACCCGCCCAGTCGGGCGTGGCCGGCTCGCCGCCGGACGGCCCGGCGCCACCCGGCTGGTCCGCCGCGGCCGGCCCGCCGCCGGACGGCCCGGCGCCGGACGCCGGGGCCGGTGCGGCCGGGTGGTCGTCGGACGGTCCGGCCGGGGCGACGACGCCCTGGGCGTGCCGCACCCAGGCGCCGTCCCCGGCCCGCGCCCAGACCGCGACCGGCCGGCCGCCGTCCGCGGCCGGCTCGCCCAGCCGGACCTGCAGGTCCACCGGGTCGTCGGCGGGCAGCGCCAGCGGCGCCTCGACGGTCAGCTCGCGGAGCAGGTCGGCCCCGACCTCGGCGCCGGCCCGCAGCGCGAGCTCGACCAGGCAGGTGCCGGACAGCAGCGGGGTGCCGGCGACCGCGTGGTCGGCCAGCCACGGGTGGGTGGCCAGCCCGACCCGGCCGGCCAGCAGCACCTCGCCGGTGCCGGCCACCGGCAGCGCCGCGCCGACCAGCGGGTGCCCGGTGCCCGGCACGCCCGGCGCCGGCCCGCCGCCGGCCGGCACCGCCCAGAACCGCCGGCGCTGGAACGCGTACGTCGGCAGCCCGGCCGGGGCGGCCGACCCCCCGGGCGCCGCGGACCAGTCCACCGCGGCCCCGTCGACGTGCAGCTCGGCCAGCGCCCCGAGCAGCGAGCGCAGCTCGGGCCGGCCGGCCCGCAGCGCCGGCACCAGCGCCCCCGGCGGCTCGGCCAGGCAGTCGCGGGCCAGCGAGCAGAGCACGCCGTCCGGGCCGAGCTCCAGCCAGCGCCGGGTGCCGGCGGCCTCCAGCGCCCGCACCCCGTCCAGGAAGCGCACCGGCCGGCTGACCTGCTCGACCCAGTGCTCCGCCCAGTCGACCCCGGCCGCGTCCAGCGGCCCGCCGGTGACGGTGGACATGATCGGCACCTGCGGCGCCGCGTACGCCACCGAGCGCGCCACCTCGGCGAACTCGGCCAGCATCGGCGCCATCAGCGGCGAGTGGAACGCGTGGCTGACCCGCAGCGGCCGCGCCGCCCCGCCGGCCGCCCGCCACTGCTCGGCCCACTCCGCGGCCGCGTCGGCGGCTCCGGAGACCACCACCGCCTTCGGGCCGTTGACGGCGGCGACCACCAGCCGGTCGGCGTACCCGGCCAGGCTCTCCCGCACCGCCGCCTCGGCCGCCGGCACCGACAGCATGACCCCGCCCTCGGGCACCGCGGCCATCAGCCGGCCCCGGGCGGCGACCAGCCGGGCCGCGTCCGGCAGCGTGAGCACGCCGGCCACGTGCGCGGCCGACAGCTCGCCGATCGAGTGCCCGAGCAGCGCGTCCGGGCGGACGCCGAGCGCCGCCAGCTGCCGGTGGAGCGCGACCTGGAGCGCGAAGAGGGCGGGCTGGGTGACGTCGGTGCGGTCCAGCCGGGCCGCGTCGGCCGAGCCCGGCTCCGCCCACATCAGTGTCCGCAGTGGACGGTCCAGGTGCGGGTCGAGGGCCGCGCAGGCCTCGTCCAGCGCGGCCGCGAAGACCGGCAGCTCGGCGGCCAGCTCGCGCCCGGTGCCGAGCCGCTGGCTGCCCTGCCCGGTGAAGAGCACAGCGACGCCGGGACCGCCGCGGGCGACGCCCCGCCGCGGGCTGCGCAGCGCGGCGACCAGCTCGGCGGTGTCCCGCCCGACCGCGACGGCCCGGTGCGGCAGCCGGGCCCGGCGGGCCAGCGCCGCCGCCACCCCCGCCGGATCCACGGCCGGGTCCACCGCCGGGTCGGCCGCCAGGTCCCCGCCGGATCGCCCGCCGGATCCACCGCCGGGCCGGCCGCCGCGCCCGCCGCCGGCTCGGCCAGCGTGCCGGTGGCGTACGAGGCCAGCCGGTCCAGCTGCGCGTCCAGCGCCGCCCCGCTGCGCGCGGAGACCACCCACGCGACCGCGCCCGGCGCGACGCCCGGCGCCGGGACCGGCGGAGCCGGCGCCTCCTCCAGCAGCACGTGCGCGTTGGTCCCGCTCACCCCGAACGCGGACACCCCGGCCCGCCGCGGCCGGTCGCCGCGCGGCCACGGCACCGGCTCGGTCAGCAGCGCGAGCGGGCCGGCCGACCAGTCCGCCTTCGGCGTCGGCTCGTCGACGTGCAGGGTCGGCGGCAGCAGCTCGTGCCGCAGCGCCTGCACCATCTTCACCACCCCGCCGACCCCGGCGGCGGCCTGGGCGTGGCCGATGTTGGACTTCAGCGAGCCGAGCCGCAGCGGGCGGTCGGCCGGGCGGTCCGCGCAGTAGGTGGCGAGGATCGCCTGCACCTCGATCGGGTCACCGAGCACGGTCGCGGTGCCGTGGCCCTCGACCGCGTCCACATCGGACGGTCGCAGCCCGGCCGACGCCAGCGCGGCCCGGATCACCTGCTCCTGGGCCGGCCCGCTGGGGGCGCTGAGACCGTTCGACGCGCCGTCGGAGTTGACCGCGGAGCCGCGCACCACGGCGAGCACCCGGTGGCCCAGCTCCCGGGCCCGGGACAGCCGCTCCACCAGCACCAGCCCGGCGCCCTCGGCGAAGCCGGTGCCCTCGGCGGCGGCCGCGTACGACCGGCAGCGGCCGCCCGGGGCCAGCCCGCCCATCCGGCTGAACTCGGTGAACACCGTCGGCGCGGCCAGCACGGTGACCCCGCCGGCGACCGCGGCCGTGCACTCCCCGGCCCGGACGGCGGCGCAGGCCAGGTGCAGCGCGACCAGCGAGGAGGAGCAGGCGGTGTCGACGGTCAGCGCCGGTCCGCGCAGCCCGAAGACGTACGCGAGCCGGCCGGAGGCCACGCTGCCGGCGTTGCCGGTGGCGAACCAGCCGCCCAGCCGGTCCGGCAGCGCCGCGGCCAGGGTGCCGAAGTAGTCGTACGCGGCGACTCCGACGAAGACCCCGGTCGCGCTGTCCCGCAGCGTGGCCGGGTCGATGCCGGCGTCCTCGAACAGCTCCCAGCAGGTCTCCAGCAGCAGCCGCTGCTGCGGGTCCATGGCCAGCGCCTCGGCGTCGCTGATGCCGAAGAACCCGGCGTCGAAGTCGGTCGCGTCGGGCAGGAAGCCGCCCTGCAGGCTGGCCGAGCCGCCCGGCGCGTCCGCGCCGGCGGCCAGCCGGGCCAGGTCCCACTGCCGGTCGCGGGGGAAGTCGCCGATCCCGTCGCCGCCGGCCGCGACCAGCCGCCACAGGCCCTCCGGGTCGCGGACGCCGCCGGGGAAGCGGCAGCCCATCCCGACCACCACGACCGGGTCGTCCACATCGGACGGTCCGATCGGCGACGGCGCCGCGACCGGCTCGGCGACCGGCGCCAGCCGGCGGGTCAGGTACGCCCCCAGCGCCCGCGGCGTCGGGTGGTCGAAGCCGAGCGTCAGCGGCAGCTCCAACCCGGACGCCTCGGTCAGCCGCTCGGACAGCTCGACCGCGACCAGCGAGGTGAAGCCGAGGTCGACGAAGGCGGCGTCCGGGTCGACATCCTCGTACGACGCGGCGCCGAGGATGTCCGCGACCTCGGTCCGGACCACCCGCTCCCAGTCCCGGGGTCCGCCCGCCGCGCCCGCCGCGCCCGTCATGCCGCCCTCCTCCGCCGACGCCTCAGCCCGGCCCGCGCCGGAGCACGGCCGGGAAGCGGTCCTGCAGGGCCATCTGCGCCGAGCGCAGCCGGCCGCCGAGGAAGGCGAGCGGCTCGGCCGGGTAGGTCTTGCGCTGGTCGCCGACGAAGAGCAGCTCCGTGTACGCCGACTTCCGCTCCAGGACCAGGTCCCGCAGCACCTTGCCGACCGTGTGGGTCAGCGCGACGCCGTTGCCGCAGTAGCCGTGCGCGTACCAGGCGCCGGGACCCACCGGGCCGACGTGCGGCACCAGGTCCGGGGTCATGTCCAGGCAGCCGCCGTACGCGTGGGTGAAGCGCACGTCCGTCCAGGCCGGGAAGTAGCGGTCCAGCGTGCGGCGCAGCAGCGCCGCCTTGCCCGGGTTGTCGAGGTTGCGGTCGGACATGTCGTTGCCCCAGCGGTTCACCGCCGGGCCGCCGCCGACCAGGATCCGGTTGTCCGCGGTCAGCCGGGCGAACAGGATCAGGTTGCGGGACTCGACGAACCCCTCCCGGCCGGGCCAGCGCACCCGGGCCAGCTGCTCGTCGGTGAGCGGCTCGGTGACCGCCGCGTAGCTCCAGTACGGCCGGACCATCGAGCGCAGCGGGGCGAACTGGTGCTGGTACGCGTTGGTCGCGTACACCAGCTTGCCGGCGGTGACCGAGCCGCCGGCGGTGGCCGCGACGTGCCCGGCCGGGGTCCGCCGCACGGTGGTGACCTTGCTGCGCTCGGAGATCGTGACGCCCATCCCGCGGACCACCCGGGACAGCCCGCGCGACATCCGGTGCGGGTTGACCAGCGCGCCGCCGATCTTGAAGCCGGCCAGGATCGCCGGCGAGTCGACCAGCTCCCGGGCCCGCGGGCCGTCGAGCAGCTCCGGCACCTGGTTGGCGCCGAGCTTCTCGATCAGCCGCAGGTCCTTGTCCAGCCAGCGGCGCTGCGCGTCGCTGGTGGCGACCTGCAGGTAGCCGGTCGGCTCGTACTGGGCGTCGATCCCGTGCGTCCGGCAGAACCGGCCCAGCTCGACGATCGAGCGGCCGACCACCGAGTAGGCCACCTTGGCCCGCTCGGTGCCGTACGCGTGCGCGACCGCGGCCAGGCTGTGCCCGATCGTCGGGGTGACGAAGCCGTCGCCGTGCCCGGAGGCGCCCGACCCGGCGTAGTCGGCCTCGAGCACGTGCACGTCCAGCGCCGGCTCGGCCTTCTTCAGCTGGTACGCGGTCCACAGCCCGGTGTAGCCGCCGCCGATGACGCAGACGTCCGCCTGCACGTGGCCGGACAGCGGCGGGCCGGGCTCGACCGCCTCGGTCTCCCGCCAGTAGACCGCGTTGCGCACCGCCGGCCGGCCGGCGAGCCGGCTCCCCGCGCTCACCGCGCCGCTCCGGGCCGCTCGAAGGACACCCGCATCAGCCCGAGGTGGCGGCGGCGGAACGCCTCCGCGCCGGAGGACAGGTAGCGCTCGTACTCCTCGACCGCCTCCGTCCCGACCAGCGCGACCGCCTCGTCCCGGCGGGCGGCCAGCCGGTCGTGCCACTCCTGGCAGGTCCGGGCGTAGTGGTCGGCGTCGTTGCGCAGCGCCACCACGTCGAAGCGGCGCTCCGCGGCCTCCAGCATCTCCGACGGCCAGGGCAGCTCCGACTCCGGGAAGATCCGGTCCACGATGAAGAGCAGGTCGCGGGTCATCTGCCGGTCCAGCCGGACGTTGTTGCCCTTGACGATCGTCTGCAGCCCGAGCCGGCCGCCCGGCGGCAGCCAGTCCCGGCACCGGTCGAAGAACCGCTGGTACGCCGCCACCCGGCCGGCCCGGCCGAGCCCGAAGTCGGCGAAGTGCTCGAAGGCGCCGATGGACACGATCGCGTCGTACGGCGCGGCCGGCTCGTGGTCGGCCCAGTTTTCCACCCGGACGTCGATCCGGTCGTCGGCCCGCCCCCGAGGTGCTGAGCCCGGACGTGCTCGGCCTGGGCCGCGGAGAGGGTGAGGCCGGTGGCGTGGCCGACGCCGTGCCGGTCCACCATCCGGCGCATCAGCCCGCCCCAGCCGCAGCCGATGTCGAGCACCCGGGCCGCGCCGGCCGCGCCGCCGGCGGCGACCAGGTGGTCCAGCTTGCGGACCTGGGCCGCCTCCAGGGTGTCGTCCGGGCCGTCCCACAGCGCGCAGGAGTAGACCCGCTCCCGGTCCAGCCAGAGCGCGAAGAAGTCGTTGCCGAGGTCGTAGTGGTGCCGGATCGCCTCGGTGGAGGCACCCGCGTAGGCGGCCGCGGTCACCGGTCCGCCCCGCCGGCCTGGGCGACCACCCGGTTGAGCCGGTCCATCCGGGTGGCCAGCGTCATCCGGCCCTCCAGCCGGAAGGCCGGGATCAGCCGGCCGTCGGTGTCGGTGAAGCCGTACCGCTCGGCCAGGTCGCCGACGGCCAGCCGCTGCCCGGACAGCTCCAGCAGCGCCGGGTCGGCGAGCAGCCCGGTGACCGCGCGGCCGACGTACTCCGGCGAGTGCACGACCTGCGCCGGCCCGGCCCCGAGCTTCTCCCAGGCCGCCTCCACCCGCTCGGTCCGGACGAAGCCCGGGTGCAGCGCCACCGCGGCCACCCCGTGCTTGCGCAGCTCCGCGGCCATCGCCTGGGCCAGCCGGTCCGAGCCGGACTTCGTCACGTCGTACGCGGCCTGGCCGAGCAGCACCTCGCCGTCGGTGAAGCTGACGTTGACGATGAGCCCGGCGCCGCGCTCGACCAGCATCGGCGCGGCCAGCTGGCCGGCCACGAACTGGCCGCGCAGCGAGCCGGCGAACAGGTCCCAGCGCCAGCGCGGCTGCTGCCAGAACGGGGCGTCGAACTTCGCCTCGGTGCTCCGCTCGTACCCGGACCAGGCGTTGTTGACCAGCAGGTCGAGCCGGCCGCCCTGCTCGGCCGCGACCCGGGCGAAGAGCGCCTCGGTGGCCGCGTCGTCGGTGTGGTCGCAGCGGACCGCGATGCCGGTGCCGCCGCGGGCGGTGACCTCGTCCGCGGTGTCGTCGACGGTGCCCGGCAGCCCCTCGGTGGTCGGCCCGCCGCGGGTGCTGCGACCGGTGACGTAGACGGTCGCGCCGGCGTCGCCGAGGGCCAGCGCCACTCCGCGGCCGACGCCGCGGCTGGCGCCGGTCACCACCGCCACCGCCCCGTCGAGGTCCGGCGGGCTCCACTGCTGGGTCATGCGTCCTCCCCGGTACGCGACCGGGCGCGCTGGTCCGCCCAGTAGTCCAGGCTCAGCCGGAAGGCGTCGGCGTCCGACACCTCCGGCACGCCGAAGTGCTCGTGCAGCTCGGGCAGCGAGCTGGGCAGCACCCCGCCGCAGGCCCGGGTCGTCTCGCTCACGTCCACCAGCACCTTGAGGAACGCCCGGGACAGCGGCGGCACCCGATCCACCGGCACCGGCGGCGGCAGCGTCGGGTCCACGATCGGGGCCGGCGGGACGACCCGGCCGGCGCGCCGCAGCGCGTGCTCGGCGATGATGTCCAGCGCCTGCTCGGCGGTCATCCCGCGCTCGCCGTACGTCACCCACCACAGGCCCTCGGCGCGGTCCGTGCGGACCGCTTCCGCCACCGCCAGCGACAGCACGTCCATCGGCGCGATGTCGACCAGGTTGCCCGGGTGCAGCGGGAAGTAGGGCGCCTTGCCGCGACCGATCCAGTCCGCCATCTGCTGCACGATCTGCGGCCGGCTGCTGGCCCCGGTCCGCGAGTCGCCGACCATGTTCGTCGGCCGGAACACCGAGTGCCGCAGGCCGGAGTCGGCCAGCACCCGCTCGGCCGCCAGCTTCGAGGAGATGTACGGCTTCACCACGTTGTCCGGGCCGAGCTCGCCGACCCGGCCCCGCTCGATCGCGTGCACGAAGCAGGTGCTGACCATGTGCACCGGGGCGCCGGCGGCCTTGGCCAGCTCGGCCACCCGCGCGGTGCCCTCGACGTTGATCGCCTGGTACGTCTCCGGCGGCTGACCCCACTGGGTCAGCGCCCCCGAGTGCACGACCGACTCGACCTCGCCGGCCAGCCGGGACCAGGTCGCCTCGTCCAGGCCCAGCCGGGGGCGGGCCAGGTCGGCCCGCAGCACCTCGGCCACCTCGGGCACCGTGGCGTCCGAGTGGACCAGGCCGATCACCCGGCAGTCGGTCAGCTCGGCCGCGACCGCCCGGCCGACCACCCCGGAGGCCCCGGTGAGCAGGACCGTGCGCGGGGCGCTCACCGGGACAGCTCGATCGTCTGCACCGACTCGAACCGGTCGGCGGCGAGCATCTCCCGGCACCGGTAGCGCTGGATCTTGCCGCTCGGCGTCTTCGGCACGGTCCCCTGCGGCAGCACCATCAGCCGGTCGATGGCCACCCCGGCCTTGCCCATGGCCAGCAGCGCGGCCCGGTCGGCCAGCTCGGTCAGGTCGGCGCCGGCCGAGCGGGCCTCGACCAGCAGGGTGAGCTGCTGCCGGCGGCCGTCGTGCGTGCTGACCAGGGCCGAGCAGCCGCGCCGGACCCCGTCCAGCGCGTCGACCGCGGCCTCGATCTCCCGCGCGTACACCTTGCGGCCGCCGACGGAGAGGATGTCGTCCACCCGGCCGACCGGGTAGAGGTGGCCGTCCCGGACGAAGCCGAGGTCGCCGGTGCGGAAGCCGCCGGCCGGGAACCGCTCGGCCGTGCGGGCCGGGTCGCCGAGGTAGCCGGCGGCCAGGCTGGGCGAGCGGACCCCGATCTCGGTGACCGCGCCGGGGCTGCCGCCGGTCAGCTCGACACCGGCGCACGGCACCCCGGCGCTGACGATCCGGGTCGCCACCGGGTCGTCGTCGGCCACCTCGCGGACCTCGGAGTCGGCCAGCGCGACCCCGTCCACGGCCAGGTAGCGCGGCGCCTCCGCGAGCGGCGTCGCGGTGACCGCCAGGGTGGCCTCGGCCAGCCCGTACGCCGGCATGAAGACCTCGGCGGTCAGCCCGCTGCCGGCCAGCGCGGCCAGCGCGGTGTGCAGCGTCGCCCACTCGATCCGCTCGGCGCCGAGGATCATGGTCCGCAGCCGCAGCGGGGTCGGGAGCCCCCGGGTGCCGAGCCGGCGGGCGGCCAGCGCGAGCGCGGTGTTGGTGCCGCAGGTCGCGGTCGCGCCGACCTCGGCGGCGTCGCCGAGCCAGCTGCCCGGCGCCATGGTGAAGCGCTCCGGCGTGGACAGCCACAGCTCCATGTCGTTGACCCACGGCGCCAGCAGGCAGCCGAAGATGCCCATGTCGTGGGACAGCGGCAGCCAGGAGACGCAGACGTCCCGGCCCCGCTCCAGGCCGATCATCCCGGTGATGATCCGCAGCTGGGCGGCGATCGCCCGCGGGGTGAGCATGCTGCCCTTGGGCAGCGCCGTGGAGCCGGACGAATACTGCACGAAGGCGATGTCGTCGTCGCCGGGCGGGCTCGGCTCGACCGCCCCGCTGCCGGCCACCGACTCCCAGGACCGCGCGTTGGCCGTCGCCCGCAGGTCCTCCGGCAGCAGCCCGAGCACCGCCTCGTCCAGGAACATCGCCGCCGGGTCCAGGTGCCCGCACAGCGTCCGCAGCTGCTGCGCGTACTCCTCCGGCAGCAGGCCGCGGGCCGGCAGCGGGAACGAGGCCAGGCACCCGCCGGCCAGCCAGGTGGCCAGGATGCCGCGCACCGAGGCCGGCGAGTTGGTGAGGATGGTCGCGACCCGGGCGCCGGGGGTGACGCCGGCCCGGCGCAGGCCGGCCGTCATCCGCTCGGCGTCCCGGACCACGTCCGCCCACGGGGTGCTGTCGTACCGGCGGCCGGCCCAGGTGTGCAGGGCGCGGGTGGTGCCGGCGGTCAGGTCGTCCCACAGCGTCACTGGTCGGCGGTCCGGCTCGGTCACGCGCCGCTCCCTCCCCGTCCGGTCGCGGCTACTCGACGTCGGTGACGCCGACGCTCGCCAGGTCGCTCTTGCGCGGGGACATCCGGTCCGCCAGCGGGGCCCGCTCCTCGGCCTCGGCCAGCCGGCCGCCGCCCGACCGGGCCATGCCCTCGGCCTTCAGCCGCATCCGGTCCGGGTCGATGCGCATGACGTCCCAGGCCAGGTGGAGCTTCTCCAGGGTGAACACGATCATGGCGCTGACGTCGAGCTCGTACCACTTCATGCCGTGCCGGTACGACCGGGGGAAGGCGTGGTGGTTGTTGTGCCAGGCCTCGCCGAAGGACGGCAGGGCCAGCCAGAAGACGTTGCGCGACTCGTCCGCGGTGGCGAACCGGCGGGAGCCGAAGTAGTGGCCCACCGAGTTGACCGCGTACGTGATGTGGTTGCTGACGAAGAAGCGGACCAGGCCGCCCCACAGCATGCCGGTCAGGAAGCCCATCACGAACTCGCCGCTGAGCGCCCAGCCGATCAGCCCCGGCAGCACGATGCCGGCCGCGACGAACCAGAGGAAGTGCCGGCTGATGATCCGCATGCCCCGGTCCCGGGCCAGGTCCGGGCAGTAGCGCATCGGGTCGGAGCTGAGGTCCTTGTTGAACAGCCAGCCCATGTGCGCGTGCCAGAGGCCCTTGAGGGCGCCCTTGATCCCGGGCTCCAGGTCCCCGTACGGCGAGTGCGGGTCGCCGGGCTTGTCCGCGACCCGGTGGTGCCGCCGGTGGTGCGCGGTCCAGATCAGCGGCGGGCCCTGCCCGGCCATGGCGCCCGCGGTGGCGAACGCCAGCGCGATCGGCCGGTACGTCTTGAACGCCCGGTGCGCCAGCAGCCGGTGGTAGCCGGTCGAGACGCCCAGGCCGGCGATCACGTACATGATCGCGAAGACGACCAGGTCCGACCAGCCGACCGCCTCGTTCCACAGCAGGACGACGGCCGTGGCCACGCCGACCAGCGGCAGAATCGCGGAGACGAGGATGAAGAGGTGGTGCTCGCGACCGTCCACGAGGTCCTCCTGCGCTGGGAGCGGGACGGCGCCGGCTAGGCGCCGGCGTCGGTGGTGGCGTCGATGGGCGAGTTGGCCAGCCGGACGACGTCGCCGAGGGTCTGCACGTCCGCGGCCTGCGCGGGGTCGAACTCGACGCCGTGGTCCTCCTCGAGGCTGAAGATCACCTCGGAGACCTGCAGGCTGGACAGGCCGAGCTCGTCCAGCCGGGAGCTCTCGTCGAGCACCCGGTCCGCCGGCAGCTTGCCCCGCAGCTCGCGGCGGACCAGGACGGCGACATCCTCGATCGTGATCACTCGGCTTCCTTCCCGTGGGGCGAAGCTAGACACACCAGGGCAACGGCCCTGGATCGGCTGTCTCCACCCAGACCCGAGCATTCCCAGCGATCCGGATAGAACGTTCTGGGACGTTAGTTCGCGCTGGTCGGCCTTGGCCAGCGTTGATGGGGGTTCGGGGTGGTGCAGCCCTGATCGCCGGGTCCGACCCGATTACGGGGCGGTTTCGCTCTTGATCATCCGGCGCGCGGGCGGCGCCGGACGGCCGGCGCGCGGCGCCGCCGGGCGGTCCGGCGGGCGCCCGGCGGGCGGTCCGGCGGGCGGCGCCGGGCGGCAGCTACCGGACCGACTGCGCCAGCAGCGTCAGGTCCTCGATCGACGCGTCGCCGGTGACCAGCACGGTCACCGGGCCGCGCTGGGTGACCAGCGCCGGCTCGCCGCGGCCGGTGCGGTAGCGGGTGTAGCCGGCCGGGCCGGCACCCTCCTCGGCCGCCCCCGGGGCCGCGTCCTGCAGCACCCGGGCGGCCGGCCGGTCGCTGATCACCACCTGGGCGAACCGCTCGGCCGGGGTCAGGTAGCCGACGCTCAGCGTCACCGGCGACCGGCCCTCCCCGCTCGGCGCGTCCACCCGCGCGCTGGTCGGCCGCCAGCCCGCCGGCAGCGACCCGGGCGCCGGCAGCGGGGTCGGCGAGATGCGCTGCGCGTACGCGATCTCCGGGTTGGGGTCGACGGTCGGCACCGGGCGGGCGTCGCCGCGCTGCCACCAGACCAGGAACAGGACCACCGCGAGGATGGGCAGCAGCGCCCGCAGCAGGCCGACGAAGTTGCGGCCGGTGGTGCGGCGGGCCGGCGGGTCGCCGGCGACGGTGCTCACCGCCCCATTGTCGCCCGGCGCCGGTCGGGCCCGCGTCTGGGAGGATGCGGTCCGTACCGAGCGTCTCCGGAAGGCTGGCCCGTGACCGACGTCCCACCCGAGCTCGCCGTCCACCGGGAGGCCCCGGACCGCAACCTGGCGCTGGAGCTGGTCCGGGTCACCGAGGCGGCCGCGATGGCGGCCGGCCGGTGGGTCGGCCGCGGCGACAAGAACGGCGGCGACCAGGCCGCGGTCGACGCCATGCGCACGCTGATCGGCACCGTCTCGATGCGCGGGGTGGTGGTCATCGGCGAGGGCGAGAAGGACGAGGCGCCGATGCTCTACAACGGCGAGGAGGTCGGCGACGGCCTCGGCGCCGAGTGCGACGTCGCGGTCGACCCGGTGGACGGCACCACGCTGATGGCCAAGGGCATGCCCAACGCGGTCGCCGTGCTCGCGGTGGCCGAGCGCGGCACCATGTACGACCCGTCCGCGGTGTTCTACATGGAGAAGATCGCCACCGGCCCGGAGGCCGCCGACGCCATCGACATCACCGCGCCACCGGCGGAGAACGTGCACCGGGTGGCCAAGGCCAAGCGGGTCGCCGCCGAGGACGTGACCGTCTGCATCCTGGACCGGCCCCGGCACCAGGACCTGGTCCGGCAGGTGCGGGAGGCGGGGGCGCGGATCAAGTTCATCAGCGACGGGGACGTCGCCGGCGCGATCATGGCCGCCCGGGACGGCACCGGCGTCGACCTGCTGATGGGCATCGGCGGCACCCCGGAGGGCATCATCTCGGCCTGCGCGCTGATCTGCATGGGCGGCGAGCTGCAGGGCCGGCTGTGGCCCCGGGACGACGCGGAGCGGCGGAAGGCGCTCGACGCCGGCCACGACCTGGACCGGGTGCTGCGCACCCGCGACCTGGTCGCGACCGACAACGTCTACTTCGCCGCCACCGGGGTCACCGACGGCGAGCTGCTGCGCGGGGTGCGCTACCGGGCCGGCGGCGCCCAGACCCAGTCGATCGTGATGCGCGGCAAGAGCGGCACCATCCGGATCGTGGACAGCTACCACTCGCTGACCAAGCTCCGGGCGTACTCGTCGATCGACTTCGACCGCGCCGGGCCGGGCCAGCCGCACGACTGACCCGGCGCCGGTACGGACGGGACCGGTCAGGCGTCGCCGAGGTAGAAGCGGACGCCCTGGTCGTCGGCGCACTCCGCGGTGGTCCCGTACGGCTGCCGCTCCGGCTCGGTCGCGGTGCCGCCGGCCGCGCGCACCCGCTCCACCGCGGCGGCCACGTCCTCGACCTTCCACATCGGGACCGCCACGTCGGCCGCGTTGCCGCCGTGCATGCCGGTCATCGGGCTGACCTGCTCCACCGCCCAGCCGTCGGCCATCCGGCCGCCGGCGAAGGTCCAGCCGAGCACCGAGCCGTAGAAGGCGCGGAAGCGGGCCGAGTCGACCACCTCCAGCGTCAGGTACGACAGGTCGCCCGGACCGGCGCCGTTCTCCGGCGAGCGCGGGCCGGACCCGGCCGCGTGCACGGCGAAGGCGGTGCCCCCGTCGTCGGTGCAGTCCGCGGCCGACCCGTAGGCGCGGTCCGCCGGCTCGCCCGCGGTGCCGCCGGCGGCCCGCACCCGCTCGACCGCCGCGGCCACGTCGTCCACCGCGTACGACAGGTGCCAGCCGGGCTCGCCCGCGCCGATGCCGAGCGGCAGCGAGCGGCCGGTGACGTTCCGGCCGCCGGCGGCGTGCCCGGGCTCGTACTCCCAGCCCAGCACCGCGGCGTAGAAGGCGGCGGCCCGGTCCGGGTCCGGGACGGTGAGCCAGGCGTAGCCGACGTCGCCCGGCCGCTGCGTGTCCGGCAGCTCGGCCAGCGGCGTGTGCAGCAGCCAGCGGTGCCCGAACGGGTCGACGATCGTGACGTTGCGGCTGCCGTAGTCGTCGTACATGGGGCGGGGCATCCGGGCGCCGCCGGAGATCGCCCGGCGCATCGCCTCGGCCACGTCCGGGACCTGCAGGGACAGGCTGACCGTGGCCTCGTCCGGCCGGGGCGCGACCACCCCGATCTCCGGGAACGCCTCGGCCAGGTAGAGCCGGCCGGCGCCGATCTCCAGCTCGGCGTGGCCGACCCGGCCGTCCGGCATCATGACCGGCTCGCCGACCGGGCGGGCGCCGAGCACGTCGGCGTACCAGTCCAGGGCCTGGCGGCCGGCGCCGACCGGGACGGCCAGGTAGGGGATGGCGGCGCCGAGCGCGGCCGGCGGGGCTTCGACAGTGGTGGTGGTCATCGCGACTCCTCGGGGCAGGGTGAGGGCACGCTCCAGGCGGGCGCGCAGCGCGGCGGCGAACGCGGGATCGGGGTCGACCGGCTCCGCCGGTGCCCGCAGCGCGTCGAACGGGTCGGTCACCGCGGTCCCCCCTTTCCCGGCTCGTCGTACGCGCGGCGGAAGGCCACGCGCGCCCGCACCAGCAGCGCCTCGGTGGCGTGCAGGGTCCGGTCCAGCAGCCGCGCCACCTCCGGGACGGGCAACCCGTCCAGATAGCGCAGCGTGAGCGCGAGGCGGTGGTGCGGGCCCAGCCGGCCGAGCACCTCCCGCGCGGTGACCGCGTCCAGCACGCCGTCCCACGGGTCGGTCTCGCCCGGGCCGCCCACCGCGCTGAGCCCGCGCTCCTCGCGGGCCTGCCGGCGCCAGTGGTCGACCAGCTTGTGCCGGGCCACCCCGACCAGCCAGGCGATGCTGACCGGCCGGTCCTGGCGGACCGTGGCCACCGCGGCCAGGAAGGTCTCCGCGGTCAGGTCCTCGGCCAGCGCCCGCTGCCCGCACCGGGACAGCAGGTAGCCGTAGACCTGCGGCAGCGCCTCGTCGTACAGCGCCAGCAGGTCGGCGGCCGCCGCCGGCTGCTCGCTCACAGCGTCAGATCCCGCTCGCGCTGCGAGCCCTCGCGCTCGCTCACACCCCTCCGTCGTCCGGGCGGGCGCTGCTCCGACGGGTCACCGCGGAATCTCCGGCGGAATCTCCGGCGGCCGCACCTCCGGCGACCGCTCCCCGAGCAGCCACCGCCGCCAGCCCGGCACCGGCTGGTCCACCCCGGCGGAGCGGATCGTCACGTCGCCCATCATCGTGTACGCCTGCACGCGGACCAGCGGGGTGCCGGCCCGCCGCGGCACCGGCGCCAGCCGCAGCTCCCGGTCGCCGAGCAGGTCGAAGCCGCGCAGCTCCACCTCGACCCCGTCCGGGACCACGACCTCCAGGTCGCCCATGAGCGTCCAGGCGCGGATCACCACCTCCTCCTCGCTGCACACCACCGAGCGCAGGTCGAGGTGGATGTCGCCCATCAGGCACCAGGCCCGCACCCGGGCCGGCAGCCGCCACCGCCCGGCCCGGGTCTGGTCCCCCATGACCGAGACCACCGTGCTCACCGTGCGGGTGGTGCCGACCAGCGGGGCCACCGCCACCCCCTCGATGGCGTGGGCCAGCTGCTCGGTGGTCTCGGCGCCCCAGACGGCGCCGACCCGGTCGCTGAACTCCTCCAGCATCAGCCGGCCGTCCCCGGCCGCGTCGGTCAGCCGCTCCGCGGCGGCCTCGCGCTCGGCCTCGGTCGGCGGCCGCTCCGGCCGCGGCTCGATCTCCACGCCGCCGACCGTACCGGCGGGGTACGACGGTCCGGATCAGTCGATCGGTGGGTGGCGGGGCTCACGCCGCCGATGGTCACCGCCCTGCCTAGGATCGGCGCAAGCAGCGTCGAAGGAAGCCGAATTGAGCGAGGCCAGGCCGCGCGGCGGCCGAGCGGGAGACACAGTGGGCGAGGTCGGGCCGCAGGGCGGCCGAGCGGGAGACACAGTGGGCGACGAGTTCCGGGTCGAGCACGACTCGATGGGCGAGGTGCGGGTGCCGGCCCGGGCCAAGTGGCGGGCGCAGACCCAGCGCGCGGTGGAGAATTTCCCGATCTCCGGCCAGCCGATCGAGCGGGAGCTGATCCGCGGGCTCGCGCTGATCAAGGGCTTCGGCGCCCGGGTGCGGGGTGAGCGCGGGCTGCTCGACCCGGACAAGGCGGCCGCCATCTCGGCCGCGGCGGCGTCGGTCGCCGCCGGCGACTGGGACGCCGAGTTCCCGATCGACGTCTTCCAGACCGGCTCCGGCACCTCGTCCAACATGAACGCCAACGAGGTGATCGCCACCCTGGCCGCCGAGCGGCTGGCCGGCGCCGCGGTGCACCCCAACGACGACGTGAACGACCCGCTGTCCAGCAACGACCAGTTCCCCTCGGCCATCCACGTCGCCGCCACCAACGCGGTGGTCAACGACCTGATCCCGGCGCTGCGGGTGCTGCACGGGTCGCTCTCGGCGAAGGCGGCGGAGTTCGCGTCGGTGGTGAAGTCGGGCCGGACCCACCTCATGGACGCCACCCCGGTCACCCTCGGGCAGGAGTTCACCGGCTACGCCGCCCAGGTGGCGTACGGGATCGAGCGGCTGGAGTCCGCGCTGCCCCGGCTGGCCGAGCTGCCGCTGGGCGGCACCGCGGTCGGCACCGGGATCAACGCGCCGGCCGGCTTCGCCGCCGAGGTGATCGCGCTGATCGCCGCCGAGACCGGGCTGCCGCTGACCGAGGCGCGCGACCACTTCGAGGCGCAGGGCGCCCGGGACGCGCTGGTCGAGACGTCCGGGCAGCTGCGCACCATCGCGGTCGGCCTGGTCAAGATCACCAACGACCTGCGCTGGATGGGCTCCGGCCCGCGCACCGGCCTCGGCGAGATCGCGCTGCCCGACCTGCAGCCCGGCTCGTCGATCATGCCGGGCAAGGTCAACCCGGTGGTCCCGGAGGCGGTGCAGATGGTCTGCGCCCAGGTCATCGGCAACGACGCCGCGGTCGCCTTCGGCGGCGCGTCCGGCAGCTTCGAGCTCAACGTGATGCTGCCCGTGCTGGCCCGCAACATCCTGGAGTCGATCCGGCTGCTGGCCAACTCGTCCCGGCTGCTCGCGTCCCGCTGCGTGGACGGGATCACCGCCAACGTGGAGCGGGCCCGGGAGCTGGCCGAGTCGTCCCCGTCGATCGTCACCCCGCTCAACCGCTACATCGGCTACGACGAGGCGGCCAAGGTGGCCAAGCAGTCGCTGGCCGAGCGGAAGACGATCCGCGAGGTGGTGATCGAGCGCGGGTACGTCGCCGACGGCAAGATCAGCGAGGAGGAGCTGGACCGGGCCCTCGACGTGCTCGCGATGACCCGCCCGCCCACCACCCCCTGACCCGTCCCCACCGCCCCTGCCGCCCCTGCCCTCCCTCACCGCCCGTCGCCGGCCGGAGCGCCGGGTCACGCGGTGAGGCGGGCCGGCACGGCTCGCCGACGCGGCGGCTGGGGTCAGGCGGAGAGGCGGGCGGGCGCCGGCTCCGCGGCCGGCTCGCCCAGCGCGGCGGCCCGCTCCGCGCCGACCCGGGCGGCCCCGACCTCGCCGTCGCGCTCCCGGCTGGCCGCGACCAGGTCGTCCCAGAGCAGCCCGGACTGCGGGTCCGCCCGCAGCCCGGCCCGGGCCGCCGCGACCGCGCCGTCCGGGCGGCTGGCGGCCAGGTAGGCCGCCGCGGCCCGGTGGGCGACGTCGACCACGTACGCGGGCAGCTCGTGCGCCACCCGCTCCCGGGCGACCCACGCGTACCGCCGGGGCAGGTGCGGCTCGACCAGCGGCCCGCGGACCAGCTCCAGCGCCCGCAGCACGTCCTCCTCGCCGCCGCGCTGGGCCAGCGCGACGAAGAGGTGCCAGTCCAGCTGCACCTCCTCGGACAGCCGCAGCCGCCCGTCGTCGTCTCGCCGCAGCCGCGGCCGGCCGGCCGCGTCGGTGCCCAGCCAGTCGGCGACCCGGGACAGCGTCGCGTCCCGCTCGGCCACCGTCACCCCGTACGGCCAGATGGACGCGGCCAGCGTCCGCGGGCTGACCCCGCCGGTCAGCGCGAGGTAGCTGACGATCTCCAGGGCCAGCGGGGTGCCCGGCTGCGTCCCGGTCGCCGCCGGCTCGCCGAAGACGCGGACCAGCACGGCCGGCTCGGTGTCCGGGTCGACCGGGCGGGGCAGCCCCGGCGCGGCCGCCGGCTCCTCGGCCGCCGGCGGCGGCCAGGCCACCGCGGCGGCGCGGTCCGCGGCCAGCGCGGCCGCCTCGCTCCGGAGCAGCCGGGCCAGCGCCGCGTAGCTGCGGGCGCTGAGCAGCTGCGCGCCGACGGAGATGCCGAGCACGCCGGTGTCCAGCACACCCTGGTCGTCGATGGCGAAGCGCCACCGCGCGGTCGGCACGTCGCCGGCGATCAGGATGCCGAGCGGCGCCCGCCGGGCCGACCGGGCCCACTCCTGCAGCTCGGCCAGCTGCGCCTCGTCCGGCGGCGAGGCCAGCACCAGGAAGTCGGGCGTCAGCCCGTCCCCGGGCAGCCCGCGCACCCGGCCGGTCAGCACCGAGTCGACCCCGGACGCGGTGAGCGCCTGCCGGCTCGCGGACAGCCGGTCGGTGACGCCGTCGATCACCTCGGCCAGCGAGTCGACGCAGCGCAGCCGGTCCTCGCTGATCGGCGCGAGCGCGGCACCGAAGCCGACCAGGGTGACCCGCATGTCGTCCGACCACCGGTTGGTGACCAGCTCGATCGCGGCCGCGGCGACCACCGAGCGGGCCCGGTCCAGGTCGCCGGCCACGCAGACGGCCCCGCCGGCCGCCTCCAGGTCGACGAAGACCCGGCCGTGCCCGTCGCCGCCGACCGACACCAGCCCGGGCAGCGGCGCCGCCACCCCGTCCACCGCCGGCAGCGCGGTGGACCGGTCCAGCACCCAGCGGGCGCCGCCGTTCTCCGCCGTGAACGGGGCCGGCGCCTGCTCCTGCGGCACCGCGAGCAGCAGCTCCAGCGCATCCTCGCCCAGCCGGGCCGCGTACACCTCGGGCACCGGGCGGTCCTGCGCGCCGAGCGCCCGGACCAGCACCCGCAGCGCCCGGTCCAGGTAGTCGGCGCCGGCCGGGTCGGCCCCGAGCCGGACCGCGACCTCGACCGCCGCCGCCTCCGCGTCCGGCAGCGCCACCGCGGCACCGGGCCGGCGCAGCCGGGACCGCCGCCGCCGCAGCGCGATGAGCGCCTCCAGCAGGCCGGCGGCGAGCAGCTCCGCGCCGACCAGGTCCCACGGGATCTGCGGGGACCGCTGCGGGGCCGGCTCGGCGGACTCACCGGCGACCGGCCGGGCGGCGGCCGGGCCGGCGAGCACGCTGCGGGCGCCGCCGGTGACCGAGCCGGCACCGGCGACCTCGGCGCCGCCGCTGACCGAGCCGGCGCCCGCGACCTCGGCGCCGCCGCCGGACCCGGACAGCGACCCGGCGCCGGCCAGCCCGCCCTGGGTGGCGGTCCGCTGCTGCGGCGCCGGGGCCGGCCGGTCCGGGGTGACCTCGATCAGCCCCTCGCCGCGGGCGTCCGCCGGCATGATCAGCGTCCAGCCCGGCCGGATCAGGCTCTCCAGCGTGAGCTGGGAGCCGTCCGGCTGGGTCCGGCCCTGGTTGAGCTCGAAGAGCTCCCGGTAGCGGATGCCGGAGCCGAGGTAGCGCTCCGCGATGTCCCACAGGCTGTCGTGGTGGCGGCCCTGCGGTGGCATCACCACGTACTGCTTCGTCGCCTTCCCGGCGGCGGTCGGCGCCCGGTCCGGCTGGGCCGTCGCCGGCCGCTCGCCGGTCCGCTGGGCCGCGGTGTCCGCCCGGGTCACCGCGGTGGCCGCGGCCTGGTCCGCCGCCGCGGTCGCGGTCGCCGCCACCGGCGGCGGGCCGGCGGACAGCAGCGCCGGCGCGCTCTGCAGCCCCTGCCCGGCGGTGGCCAGCAGCAGCATCGCGGTCACCAGCCGGCGGGCGAAGTCCTGCTGGGCGCCGGCGGCGAACGGCACCCGCCACGGCAGCCCGCGCCCCCGCACCCCGGCGACCAGCTCGGCGACCAGGCAGGAGACCAGCTGCGCCCAGGCCAGCCAGACGATGCAGACGATCACGTCGAGCACGAACTCGATGGGCACCTGGCTGCCGAGGACGTCCCGCGGCAGCTCCGGGATCGGGTTGCCGACCAGCAGCACCAGGGCGGCCGGCACCCCGACCACGATGCCGAGCACCAGCACGGCGGACGCCAGCCCGCGGAGGGTGTCCCCCGGCCGCTTCACCCGGCGCGCCCCGTCCACCGGCGCCGTCGACCTCGTCCTGCTCACTTCAGGCCACCTCGTCCTACAAGCTGGTCACCGCGACGGCTTCGCCCGTCTGCGTGATGGTCATCGTCTGGTACGCCGGCACGATGCCGAGCAGCGTCGTCTCGAACTCGATCGTCACGGTCACCCGCACCCCGTAGAACTGGTCCGGCGCACCCGGCACCGGGTCGAAGAGCACCAGGTCCCAGTTGGTGACCCCGTTGTTGTCCAGGTACGGCGCCGCCGCCGTCTCCGCCGCCGCCTCGTCGGTGATCCGGCACTCGCTGGCCGACCGGAGCAGCCCGACGTTGCACTGCTGGCCGGCCGCCCGGGCCGCCTGCTCGGCGATGTCCGCGGCCCGCTGCCGGACCTCGAGGGCCGCGCCGCCGTCGATCACCAGCCCGGCCAGGAAGATCATCGCCGGCGCGAAGATGGCCACGAACAGCGCGGCCGACCCGCGGTCGCGCCCGCGCCGGTCACCGACACGACGGTCACCGACACGGGCTCGGCGCTCGGCCACCTCAGTCCACTCCCCGGTAGACGTCGGCGACCGACTGCGCGGTCCGGATGATCGGCTGGTCGCCCCACATCGTGGTGACGTGGCAGGTGATGGTGGCGGTCACCGGCTGCCCGGCCACCGCCTGCAGCGGGTCGAGATCGAGGGCGTCGCAGTTCATCCCCACGGTGGCTTTCCGGAAGGCCTCCCGGGCGGCCGCCTCCGAGTTGCCGGCGTGGTTGATCGTGGAGGCCCGGACCACGTCGCGGGCCGCGCCCTGGACCTTGGCCCGGGCCTCGGTCACCCGCCCCACCGAGACGACGAACGCGATGATGAGCAGCAGCGCCGGCGCCACCACCGCGAGCTCCAGCGCGAAGGAGCCACGGTCGCCTCCGCTCCGCCGGGCCATCTCAGTTGTCCCCCGATCGCTTGAACACCTCGAACGGCCCGCCCGCGGTGGCCCTGATCTCGAGATCGCCGCCGAACAGGCCGGGCAGGATCATGATCGGCTTGGCCGCCACCGACACCCGGACCTGGTCGTAGTCGACCACCTCGGCCTGCACCTGCGGGGCGCTGGTGGTGTCGCCGCTGTTGTCGAGAATGCGCCACTGGTTGATCGCCTCGGTCTCGGCCAGCGCCTGCACCTGCCCGGGCGACGGGACCTGGTCGCGCAGCGGTCCGGTCGCCGTCGCCGGGTAGGCACGGAGCGCCCGGGCCACCCCCTCCGCCTCCGCCTTGATCACGTTGCGGGCGTGGTAGTAGAGCGCGGCCTGCACGACCAGGAAGACGAGCATCAGGAACGCGACCGACAGCACCGCGAACTCCAGCGCCGTCGAACCCCGCTCGCCGCTCCGGCCCCGGTCGCCAGCGCCGCGGGGCCGCCCGATCACCCCGGGGCGTCCGGGATCTGCTGCTGCTCGACCACGTCGGCACCTTCGCCGACCTTGTTCATCACGATGCCGCCGATGAGGACGGCGGCCGCGATGAGCACGGCCGCGATGATCGCCGTCTCCAGCGCCGAAGCACCGCGCTCACTGCGGGCCCGCAGCGGCTCCACCCGTGTACGGATGTACGCGAGCGTGAACGCCACCATGGGGTTGTCGAGGAACTGGTGCACTGCCTTGCCCCCTCTTGCGTAACTTGTCCGATGGGTCAGGATCGGATCCGGCGAATCGTACCTCTGTACGCAACCCTGGCGAACCTACAGAATCCGGCTCACTGCCGGATACGCCAGAAAGAGTAAGTAACCCATCACGATGAGCATCTGAGCGACGAGCATCGACTGGGAGCGTTGGCCGGCCTTGCCCTCCATCTCGGCCAGCTCGCGGCGACGCAGCGTCGCCGCCCGGGCGGCCAGCGAGGCGCGGATCTTCGCGCCGTCGTCGGCCACCAGCGTGAGCGCCGCGGACAGGTCCCGCAGCTCGTTGAGCCCCACCTCGTCCCCGAGCCGGCCCAGCGCGGCCCAGGGGGTCAGTCCCTGCAGCCGGGCGAAGGCGAGCGTGTCCCGCAGCCGGGCGAACGGCCAGCCGCCGCCGATCGAGGCGGCCGCGCTGAGCGCCTCGGGCACGCCGCGCCCGCCGGCCAGGTTCATCGAGACCAGGTCGAGGAAGGCGCCGACCGCGTGCCGGAAGTCCTGCCGGCGCTTGGTCGCCTCCCGACGCACCGCGGCCAGCGGCAGCAGCGCGAACACCACGGCGAAGAGCAGGGCCAGACCCAGCGGGACGGTCAGCCCGAGGTCGACGGCGAGCAGCATGCCGATGCCGACCAGCACCGGACCGAGCAGCAGGCCGAAGACCGCGAACAGCACCGTGCTGGCCAGGAAGCCCTCCAGCGACCGGCCGAGCACGGCCAGGTCGGCGCGCAGCGACTGCACCCGCAGCCCGCGCGCGGCCAGCCCGGCGGCCACCCGGGAGCCCAGCCGCAGCCGCCAGTCGCTGAGGCCCTCGGTGGACAGGATCGCGTCGGAGACCGACATGCGCGGGGGCTGCCGGTCGGCGTCCAGCCGGGCGATGCCGGCGGCGATGCCGACCCGGGACGGCCGCACCGCGAGCACCAGCATGAGCAGGCCGAGGCCGACGAGCCCGCCGGCCAGCAGCGCGTAGGCCAGGTCGGTGGACAGCAGGGTCACAGCGCCTCCACCCGGCCGGCCGTCGCGGTGCCGGCCCGGCCGGCCAGGAACCGCTCAGGCGTGTCGTACCGGCTCAGGCTGCGCAGCCAGAGGAAGCCGGCGGCGAAGACCGCGCACACCACCCCGAGCGTCACCTGGCCCGCGAAGCTGTCGTACGGCTCGACGTACGACGGGTTGAGGAAGCGCAGGCCGAAGACCACGAGCAGGGTCAGCACGGTGATGATCTGCACGCTGCGCCGGGTGGCCGCGCGGCTGGCCTCGATCCGGCCGCGCATGTCCATCTCCTCGCGCGCGGCCTGGGACAGCGCGGTCAGCACGTCCCGCAGGCCGGGGCCGCGCAGCCGGGCGTTGAGCACCAGCGCGGCCAGGATGAGGTCGGCGGCGGGGTCGTTGATGTCGTCGCCGAACCTGAGCAGCGCCTCCGGCAGCGGCTCCCGGGTGCGCAGCCGGTCGATGAGCAGCGCCAGCGGCGGCTTCAGCACCGGCGCGGCCGCATGGTAGGACGCCGGGATCGCCTGCTCCAGGCCGACCGCGCCGGCGATGGTGTCCCGCAGCGACTCGGTCCAGGAGGCCAGCGCCTCCAGGTGCGCCACCTCGGTGCGGCCCTGGGTGGCGCCGCCGAACAGCGCGGTGGCGAAGAAGCCGAGCAGGCCGACCCCGATCGCGACCACCAGCCACCCGCTGACCAGCAGGGCGATCGCACCGACGCCGACGCCGAGGGCGAGCCGCCGCCCGATGTCGCCCGGGGACACCCGCTCGGACAGCGACGGGCCGGGCCGGGGCGGCGGCATCCAGCCGGCCAGCGAGGCCACCAGCAGCAGCACGCCGCCGCCGGCCACCGCGCCGCAGAGCAGGGCGAGCAGCAGGTCGGAGGACATCATCCGGCCCACCTGCCGTAGTCGTCCGGCCGGTAGCCGACCACCTCGAGGTCGGGCAGGCACTGGATGGACGCCGCCGGCCGGGCCCGGCCGTCCCGCCCCGCGGCCCAGATCTCGCTGGAGACCACCCGGCCGTCGACGCCGTTGACCTCGCGGATGCTGGACACGTACCGGCGCAGGCCGCCGCCCTGCCGGTAGTCGTTGCGGCGCTGGATGAAGACCACGAAGTTGATCGCGCCGGCGATCAGCATGTGCGAGGCCTCGATCGGCAGCCGCTCGGTGGCCTGCAGCGCGTACGTCGCGATCCGGTTGAAGACCTCGGACGAGCTGTTGGCGTGGATGGTGGACAGCGAGCCGTCGTTGCCCTGGCTCATCGCGTTGAGCATGGTGACGATCTCGTCGCCGAGGACCTCGCCGACGATCACCCGGCTCGGGTTCATCCGGAGCGAGCGGCGGACCAGCTCGGCCATCGAGATCCGGCCCTGGCCCTCCGAGTTGGGCAGCCGCTCCTCGAAGGCGACCACGTTGGGGTGCAGGTCGGGGAACTCGTCCAGGCCCAGCTCCAGCGCCCGCTCGACGGTGATCAGCCGCTCGTGCGCCGGGATCTCGTTGGCCAGCGCGCGCAGCAGCGTGGTCTTCCCGGCGTTGGTCGAGCCGGCGATCATCAGGTTTTTCCGGGCCCGGACCGCGGCCTGCAGGAACGCGGCCATCCCCTCGTCCAGGGTGCCGTTGCCGACCAGGTCGGACAGGAAGACCTTGGGCAGCCGGGCCCGCCGGATGGACACCATCGGCCGCCGGCACACCTCCATGACCGCGGACAGCCGGGAGCCGTCCGGCAGCCGCAGGTCCAGCTGCGGGTTGGCGGTGTCGAACGGGCGGCTGGACAGGCCCGAGTACGCCGCCAGGGTCTGGACGAGCTCGACCAGCTCGTCGTCGGTCTCCGCGACCGGGTCGAGCATCATCTCCCGGCCGTCCGCGTAGCCGACGAACACCCGGTCGCAGCCGTTGATGTCGACGTTTTCCACCATCGGGTCGTCCAGCAGCGGCTGCAGCCGGCCCACCCCGTAGAGCGCGGCGTGCACCGCCGCGGCCAGGGCCTCCTCCTCCTCGGCGGTCGGCGGGACCCGGCCGGACTCCAGCTCGACCCGGGCGTGCTGGGCGAGCGAGCGGGCGATCAGGGACCGCGCGTACTGCCGCTCGTCCTCGGTGCTCATGGTCAGCCCGAGCACCGCGTCGTCCCGGCGCTGGCCGGCGATCTGCTCGGCGACCTCGGTGCGCAGCCGCCGCACCACCGCGTGGTCCACCGCCGTCACCGCCCCACCGGCGCGGACAGCCGCTGGGCGAGCCGGCCGGCCACCTCGCGGGCGGAGCGGACCAGCAGCGACCGGTCGAGCCGGCCGACCCACTCGCCGCTGAGCAGGCCGGCGCCCTTGGGGTCGAGCGCGATCCGGCCGAGCACCGGCACCGGCAGCCCGGCCTGGCGCAGCACCTGCTCGATCTGCCGGGGCGAGGCGTCGTCGCGGGGGCTGGTCACCACCACGACCGCCACCGGCGGCGGCGCCGTCGGCCGCCGGTCCAGCTCCCGCAGCACGGCCGCGGCCCGGGCCCGCAGATGCGCGACCGCCTCGATGCTCGGCCGGGTGACCAGCACCACCGCGCTCGCGTGCTGCAGGACGTCGGTGGCCGGGCTGCCCGCGTAGAGCCGGCCGCAGTCGGCCACCACGTCGAGGCCGGGCACCTCCTCCAGCAGCTGACCGACCGGTCCCCAGAGGCCGGTCAGGCCGCTGCCCTGCTCCCCGGTGGCCAGCCCGACGATGACCTCCAGACCGCCGTCCAGCCGCTGCACGTGCTCGAAGACCTGCTGCGGCTGGGTGCCCCGGCGGACCGCGACCGCGAGGCTGATCAGCCCCACCTCGGGGGACAGCGGCGCGCCGCGCGGCCCGCGCAGCCGCAGCGCGACGTCGCCACCGGACGGGTCGAGCTCGGCCAGCAGCGCGCGCCGGGGCCACACCGCGGCCATGGTGAGCGCGGTGGTGCTGACGCCGGGCGAGCCCTTGTCCGAGGCGACGACGACCAGGGCCACTACTGGCTCCCCTGGTCGTACTCGTGGGTGGGGTCGAGCCGGATCACGGTGATCGCGTTGAGCGCGTTGGCCGCGGCCACCGCCGGCAGCCCGCTGTTGGGCGACTGGGCCAGCTCCTGGTCCTTGACCTCGATGCCGACGACCACGCCGTTCTGCCCCGTGGCGCTCTTGACCACGCTCGTCACGTACGCCGAGGCGACCAGCGTGGCGCCGCGCGGCACCAGCTTCTCGCCGTTGTTGGCGGTGCCGTTGTTGTTGGCCGCCCGCGGCGTGTGCAGCACGCGGACGATGTCGCCGGCCTCCAGACCGGCCGGATACTGCCCCTCGGGCACGTTGAGCGAGAGCTGGGTCAGCCCCTTGGCCGGGGTGATCCGGTCGCCGAAGGTGCCCTGGGTGAGCAGCGAGCCCTTGCGCATCGCCACCAGCGCCCGCTTGCCGTTGACCCGGCCGTAGAAGTCGGAGACCGGGACCGGGGCGAAGACCGCGGACTGGGTCGAGGACAGCGGCTGCTGCAGGAAGTGTTGCGGGGTCAGCACCTCGCCGACCGCGACGTCCTTGTTGACCAGCAGGTATTCCTGCTTCTGGCCGCTGGTCAGGACGAGCGTGGCGGCCAGCGCGGCACCGCCGAGGATCAGCACCACGGCCAGCGCGGCCAGCGCCGGGCGGCGCTGCCGGGGCGGGACGGGCAGCCGGTCGCCGAGCGGGGCGGCAGCGACGCCGTGGCCGGCGGCCCGCCGCGCGGCGCGCGTGGAGAGCTGGGCGTCCGTGGTCTGGGTGGTCATGGGTGCTGCCTCCGGTGCGGGGGCCGGGCGGGTTTCGCCGGGCAGTCTAAGCACGATTCGGGGATGGGCGGTTCCTCCTGTCTCACCCCTGTGGACAGCTCTGCCGGCTGTGGACGGCGAAGAACGGGTCTGGGCCGGTTCGCCTACTCTCTCCGCGGAGGTGAGGCCGGGTGGACGTCCAGCTGACCGCGGTCGACGTGCGCAGCGGCCGCTCCGCCGACGTGGTGCTGGTGGTGGAGAAGGACAGCACCGTCGGGGAGGCGGCCCGGGCGCTGCGCGCCGCGCTCGGGGTGCCCGAGGTCGCGGAGGGCGGCTGGGGCGCCGGCCGGCCGCCGGCGGCCCCGCTCGGCGCCGCCCCGGCCGGCGTCGCGGGCCCGGACCTCTGGGTGGCCGGCCGGCCGGTCGACCCGTCGCTGAGGATGACGGTCAGCCCGCTCCGCGAGGGCGTGGTGGTCGGGCTGGGCGGCCCGGTCGGGCTCGGCGTGCACGACCCCGACGTCGGCGGCGTCGCCGAGGTCCGGGTGGTCGGCGGGCCGGACGCCGGCCGGGTGCACCGGCTGCCGCTGGGCGAGTTCGTGCTCGGCAGCGCGCACGACGCCGACGCCTACGTGGCCGATCCCACGGTGTCGCCCCGGCAGGCCCGGCTGCTGGTCACCCCGCAGGCGGTGCGCTGGCGGCCGTACGAGGAGGCGGCGGCCGTCCGGTTGGAGGGCAAGCCGCTGACCCAGGAGCGGGCGGTCGAGCCCGGCCAGGTGGTCGCGGTGGGCGACACCCGGTTGATGGTGGTGCCGGCCGAGGCGCCGGACGCGGCGCTGGTGCCCAGCGACGACGGCGGGCTCGCCTACAACCGGCCGCCCCGGCTGCCTCCGGCGCCGACCGCGGTCACCGTGGAGATGCCGACCGAGCCGCAGGACGGGCAGAAGCGGCCGATCCCGCTGCTGGCCTCGCTGGCCCCGCTGGCCATCGGCGTGCTGCTGTTCGCCATCACCGGCTCGGTGATCTTCCTGCTGTTCACGCTGCTCAGCCCGATCATGATGCTGAGCAGCTGGCTGACCGAGCGGCGCCAGGGCAAGCGGTCCCACCGGCAGCAGCTCGCCGACTACAAGCGGCAGCTGGCCGACGCGAAGCGCAAGGTGACCGAGGCGGCCCGCTGGGAGCGGCGGATGCGCCGGCACGACGCGCCCGACCCGGCGACCGTGCTGGTCACCGCGCTCGGCCCGCGGCGCCGGCTGTGGGAGCGCCGGCGGTGGGACTCCGACCGGCTGCTGCTGCGGCTGGGCACGGCCCGGCTCCGGTCCTCCATCGAGCTGACCGGCGGCTCCCGCACCGACCGGCCCGAGCCGCCGATGCTCGACGACGTGCCGGTCACCGTGCCGCTGCCGGAGGCCGGCGGCGTGCTCGGCGTCGCCGGCCCGGCCCGCGAGGTGCACGCGACCGCCCGCTGGCTGGTCGCGCAGGCGGCGGTCCTGCACAGCCCGCGCGACCTGTCGATCATCGTGCTCACCGACGCCGAGGGCCGGGGCGACTGGGAGTGGACCCGGTGGCTGCCGCACGCCCGGCCGGACGGCCGGGAGGCGGTTGCGCTGACCGGCAGCTCGGCCGCGACCACCGCCCGGCGGGTCAGCGAGCTGGCCGGGCTGGTGCAGCAGCGGCAGGCCCAGGTGGACGCCGCCCGCGGCAAGCTCGACCTGGCCCGCACCTCGGCGATCCTGGTGGTGCTCGACGGCGCCCGCCGGCTGCGGGCGCTGCCCGGGATGCCGGTGGTGCTGCAGGACGGCCCCGCGGTCGGGGTCTACGCGATCTGCCTGGACGGCGAGGAGCGGCTGCTGCCCGAGGAGTGCCGGGTGGTGGCCAGCTGCGACCCGACCGACCCGGTGCGGATGACCGTGCGCCGGGCGTTCGGCGACCGGGTCACCGACGTGCTGGCCGACCACGTCAGCGTGCCGTGGTGCGAGCGGGCCGCCCGCGCCATGACCGCGGTCCGCGACGTCAGCCGGGAGGAGGACGACAGCGCGCTGCCGACCTCGCTCCGGCTGCTCGACGTGCTCGCCCTGGAGCCGCCGTCGGCGCAGCGGATCACCGAGCTGTGGCGGTCCAACGGGCGCACCACGGCTGCGCCGATCGGCGCGTCCGCGACCGGCACCTTCGTGGTGGACATGAAGAAGGACGGGCCGCACGCGCTGGTCGCCGGCACCACCGGGTCCGGCAAGTCCGAGCTGCTGCAGTCGATCATCGCCTCGCTCGCGGTGGGCAACCCGCCGGACGCGATGACCTTCGTCCTGATCGACTACAAGGGCGGCGCCGCGTTCAAGGACTGCGTCGACCTGCCGCACACGGTCGGCATGGTGACCGACCTGGACGGGCACCTCACCGAGCGGGCCCTGCAGTCGCTCAACGCCGAGCTGAAGCGGCGCGAGCTGCTGCTCGGCGCGGTGGGCGCCAAGGACGTCGAGGACTACTGGGACACCATCGACCACCCGGACTTCGTGCCGCCGCCGGGCTTCGTGGTCGACCCGATGCCGCGCACCATCCTGATCATCGACGAGTTCGCCTCGCTGGTGGAGGAGCTGCCCGACTTCGTCACCGGCCTGGTCGGGATCGCCATGCGGGGCCGCTCCCTCGGCGTGCACCTGATCCTGGCCACGCAGCGGCCGTCCGGCGTGGTGTCCCCGGTGATCCGGGCCAACACCAACCTGCGGATCGCGCTGCGGGTCACCGACGACGCGGAGTCCACCGACGTCATCGACGCCCGGGACGCGGCCCGGATCGCCAAGAGCACCCCCGGCCGGGCGTACGCGCGGACCGGCTTCTCCGCGCTCACCGCGTTCCAGGCCGGCCGGGTCGGCGGCCGCCGGCCGGGCGCCGTGCAGGGACCGCCGCCGGCCTTCGCCGGCGTGGTCGGGTGGGACCGGCTGGACGCGCCGATCGAGCGGCCGCAGGCCACCGAGGACGACGCCACCATGGAGACCGACCTGCAGGTGCTGGTCGGGGCGATCCGGGAGGCGACCGAGCGGGCCGGGGTCCCGCGCTACCGCAGCCCGTGGCTGCCCGCGGTGGCCGAGCAGATCGGGTTGGACGACGTGCCCGAGCCGGCGCGGCAGCCCGGTCCCGGCGACCCGGCCGGCCGGGTGCCGCAGATCCCGTTCGGCCTCGAGGACCTGCCCGAGATCCAGGCCCAGGTGCCGCTGGTGATCGACCTGGAGCATGGCAGCCACCTGGTGGTGGCCGGCGCGCCGCGGTCCGGCCGGTCGACCGCGCTGCGCACCATCGCCGGCAGCATCGCCGCCCGGACCAGCTGCCGGGACGTCCACCTCTACGCGCTGGACTGCGGCAACGCGGCCATGCTGCCGCTGACCGACCTGCCGCACTGCGGCGCGGTGGTCTCCCGCGACCAGGTCGACCGGACCGACCGGCTGCTGACGGTGCTGCTCAACGAGATCGCCCGCCGCCAGGTGCTGCTCGCCCAGCACGGCTACGGCTCGCTGGCCGAGCAGCGGGCCGCCGTGCCGGAGCCGGAGCGGCTGCCCTACCTGGTCTTCCTGCTCGACCGGTGGGAGGGCTTCATGGCCTCCTTCGACGAGCTGGACGGCGGCCGCCTCACCCAGAATGTGCTGCGCATCCTGCGCGAGGGTCCCGGCGTCGGCCTGCGCGCGGTGGTGGCCGGCGACCGGTCGGCGCTGCTCGGCCGGCTGCCCACCACCATCGAGGACAAGCTCGTGATGCGGATGGGCGACCGCAACGACTACGGCCTGGCCGGCCTGCAGACCCGGCGGATGCCGGAGTCGATGCCGCCCGGCCGCGCCTTCCGCAACGACTCCATGATCGAGACCCACGTCGCGCTGCTCGACCCGGACCCGTCCGGCCCGGCCCAGGTGCGCGCGCTCGGCCGGATCGCCCGGCTGGCGCACGAGCGGGACGCCGCGGTGCCCCGGGCGCGGCGGCCGGCCCGGGTGGACGTGCTGCCGGCGCGGATCTCGCTGCGCGAGGTGCAGGAGCTGCCGGCGCCGCCGCGCCCGGCCGGCCCGATGTGGGCGCTGGTCGGCGTCGGCGGCGAC
The DNA here is from genome assembly GCA_963849885.1 of uncultured Actinomycetota bacterium. GTDB lineage: Bacteria > Actinomycetota > Actinomycetes > Mycobacteriales > CADCTP01 > CADCTP01. Next base: position 179,670 of record CAWKIV010000013.1, read on the forward strand.
GAGCTGCGGCCGATGGGCGTCGACCTGGACGACGACGGTCCCGGCTTCGTGATCGGCGGACCGGCCCGCACCGGGCGGTCGACCGCGCTGCTCACGGTGGCCGGCTCGCTGCTCGACGGCGGCACCGAGATCGTCGTGGTCACCCCGCGGCAGTCTCCGCTGCGGGCGATGGCCGGCACACCCGGCGTGCTCGGCGTGCTGACCGGCACCCCGAGCGAGCAGGACGTGTACGGGTTGCTCGACCAGGCGCTCGGGCCGGTCGCGGTGGTGGTGGACGACGGCGAGCTGCTCACCGACGCGCCCTGCGCGCTCGCCTTCGAGGCGGTGCTGCGGGACGGCCGCGACGGGCAGCGGGCGCTGGTGGTCGGCGGCACCACCGGCGAGATGGTCAACGGCTACCGCGGCTACATCGTGGAGGCGCGCAAGACCAAGTCCGGCCTGCTGCTCAGCCCGGACCACCCGATGGAGGGCGAGCTGCTCGGCATCAAGCCGCCGCGCAGCGCGGTCGGCCCGATGCCGAAGGGGCGGGGGTTGCTGGTCCTGCGCGGGAGCTACCTGCCCGTGCAGGTCCCCCTGCCCACCACCTGAGCCGCCGCCGGCTCCTCAGGCGGCCGGCTCCGCAGGCGGCCGGCTCCGCAGGCGGCCGGCTCCGCAGGCGGGCGGCGGCTCAGGTCGGGTGGGTCCTCCGCGCCGCGGCGGGTGCGCTTGCCGCGGGCGAGCTCGGTGGCCAGCGCGTCCAGGTGCGGCGTCCAGAAGCGGCGGAAGTGCTCCAGCCACTCGTCGGCCTCCCGCAGCGGCTCCGGGTCGACCGCGTACAGCCGCCGGGTGCCGACCGCCCGTACCCGGGCGAAGCCGTTGTCCCGCAGCACCTTCAGGTGCTGCGACACCGCCGGCTGCGAGATGCCGTGCTCGGCCTGCACGACCGCGCCGATCTCGCCGGCGGCGAGCTCACCACCGGCGAGCAGCTCGAGGATCCGGCGGCGCACCGGATCCCCGAGCACGTCGAAAGCGTGCACCGCCCCACAGTAACAGCGCCCGCTTATATAAGCCGCCGCCGCACGCGCCGACCAGAGCGACCGGCCGGGGCGACCCCCACCCGGGAGCCGCCCCGGGATGTCACAGCGGCAGGTCCTCCAGCATCTCGGTGACCAGCGCGGCGATCGGCGACCGCTCCGACCGGGTCAGCGTGACGTGCGCGAAGAGCGGGTGGCCCTTCAGCGCCTCGATGACCGCGGCGATGCCGTCGTGCCGGCCGACCCGCAGGTTGTCCCGCTGGGCCACGTCGTGGGTGAGCACGACCCGCGAGCCGGCGCCCAGCCGGGACAGCACGGTCAGCAGCACGCCGCGCTCCAGCGACTGCGCCTCGTCCACCACCACGAAGGAGTCGTGCAGCGACCGGCCCCGGATGTGGGTCAGCGGCAGCACCTCGAGCATCCCGGAGTCCAGGACGTGGTCGAGCACCTCCTTGCTGACCAGCGCGCCGAGCGTGTCGAAGACCGCCTGCGCCCAGGGCGCCATCTTCTCGCCCTCGGAGCCGGGCAGGTAGCCGAGGTCCTGACCGCCCACCGCGTACAGGGGGCGGAAGACGACGACCCGCTTGAAGGCGCGGCGCTCCAGCACGTTCTCCAGGCCGGCGCAGAGCGCGAGCGCCGACTTGCCGGTGCCGGCCCGGCCGCCCAGCGAGATGATCCCGACCTCCGGGTCGAGCAGCAGGTCCAGCGCGACCCGCTGCTCGGCCGACCGCCCGTGCAGCCCGAACGCCTCCCGGTCGCCGCGCACCAGCCGGACCTGCTTGTCCGCGGTGACCCGGCCCAGCGCCGAACCGTTCGAGGAGAGCAGGACCAGCCCCGTGTGGCAGGGCAGCCCGGCCGCGGCCGGCAGCTCGACCCGCTCGTCGGCGTACAGCCGGCCGATGTCGTCGGTGGAGACCTCGAGCTCGACCATCCCGGTCCAGCCGGAGTCGACCGCCAGCTGCGCCCGGTACTCGTCCGCCACGATCCCGACCGAGGCCGCCTTCACCCGCAGCGGCATGTCCTTGCTGACCAGCACCACGTCCCGGCCGTCGGCGGCGAGGTTGCGGGCGACCGCGAGGATGCGCGCGTCGTTGTCCTCGCCCCGGAAGCCGGGCGGGAGCACCGAGACGTCGGTGTGGTTGAGCTCGACGTGCAGGGTGCCGCCGTCCTCGCCGAGCGGGACCGGGGCGTCCAGCCGGCCGTGCTTGACCCGGAGGTCGTCGAGCATCCGGAGCGCCTGCCGGGCGAACCAGCCGAGCTCGGGGTGGTGCCGCTTGCCCTCCAGTTCGCTGATCACCACGAGCGGCAGGACGATGTCGTGCTCACCGAAGCGGGCCGGCGCACCCGGGTCGGAGAGCAGCACGCTCGTGTCGAGGACGTACGTCCGGCGGGATTCGGTCGTGCGGCGGTCGGCCACAGGCCCTCCCTGGGGGCGGCGCACCAACGCCCGTCTCGAAGGTCCGGCTGGCGGCCCCGAGCGGGGCCTGGTGCCGGCCCCCTCTGTCGCAGTCCGACACGTCAGGGCCTCCCCGGGCGGCGCCCCGGCACGGAGCACCACCGCTGCAGACGGTACGGGCCGGGCCAGCCGCAGGCCAAGGGAAACGCCCGGTTGTCCGGCAACATCACCGTTAACACCGGCCGTCCGAGGTGCCGTCGGAGAGCCCTTGACAGGACCGTCACGGCGCTGAGAGGGTTCGGAAACATTGTTCGACAATGCCGAACAATGACCGGTACGCGGCAGCGTCCGACGGAGGGATCCCCGGTGAAGAAGCTCATCAACGACCCTGCCGATGTCGTCCGGGACGCGCTGCGGGGCATGGCCGCCGCCCACCCCGAGCTGCGGGTGGACGTGGAGCAGCGCTTCGTGGTCCGCGCCGACGCGCCGCAGCAGGGCAAGGTCGGGCTGGTCTCCGGCGGCGGGTCCGGCCACGAGCCGCTGCACGGCGGCTTCGTCGGCCGGGGCATGCTCACCGCCGCGGTGCCCGGTGAGGTCTTCACCTCGCCGGTGCCCGACCAGATCCTCGCCGCCACCCAGGCCGCGTCCGGCGGCGCCGGCGTGGTGCACGTGGTGAAGAACTACACCGGCGACGTGCTCAACTTCCAGCTCGCCGCCGAGCTCGCCGACGACGAGGGCATCAAGGTCGAGTCGGTGCTGGTGAACGACGACGTCGCGGTGCAGGACAGCCTCTACACGGCCGGCCGGCGGGGCACCGGCGGCACCGTCGTGGTGGAGAAGGTGGCCGGCGGGCTGGCCGAGGAGGGCGCCGACGTCGACGCGGTCGCGGCCGCCGGCCGCAAGGCCAACGAGGCCAGCCGCAGCTTCGGCATCGCGCTGACCCCGTGCATCACCCCCGCCTCCGGCTCGCCCACCTTCGAGCTCGGCCCGGACGAGATCGAGATCGGCATCGGCATCCACGGCGAGCCCGGCCGGGAGCGCCGGCCGATCGGGCCGGCGTCCGAGCTGGCCGAGATCGCCGCGGCCGCGATCCTCGAGGACATGCCGCTGGACCGCGGCGACAACGCGCTGGTCATCGTCAACGGGATGGGCGGCACCCCGCAGATCGAGCTCTACATCGTCTTCAACGAGGTCGTCCGCATCCTCGGCGACCGCGGCGTGACGGTCGCCCGCTCGCTGGTCGGCAACTACGTGACCAGCCTGGAGATGGCCGGCTGCATGCTCACCCTGACCAAGCTGGATGACGAGCTGACCCGGCTGTGGGACGCTCCGGTGAGCACACCCGCGTTGCGCTGGGGAGGGTGAGTGCCGGTCGACACCGATCTCGCCCGGGCCTGGGTGGCCGAGCTCGCGGCCGCCGTGGCCTCGGAGCGGGACCACCTCACGTCGCTCGACTCCGCCATCGGCGACGCCGACCACGGGGTCAACCTGCACCGCGGCTTCACCGCGGTGACCGCCAAGCTGGCCGCGGCCGACCCGCCGCCGGCCACCCCCGGCGCGGTGCTCATGCTGGTCGGCCGGACGCTGATCTCGACGGTCGGCGGCGCGTCCGGCCCGCTGTACGGGACGGCGTTCCGGGAGATGGGCAAGACCCTGGGCGACGCCTCGCCGGCGGACGACGCGACCTTCGTGGCGGCGCTGCGGGCCGGGCTGGACGGCGTACGCCGGCTCGGCGCGGCGGTCGAGGGCGACAAGACGCTCGTGGACGCGTACGCGCCGGCGCTGGCCGCGCTGGAGGAGGCGGTCCGGGCCGGCCACCCGCTCGCCACCGCGGTGAAGAGCGCGGCGCACGCGGCCGAGGACGGCGCCCGGGCGACGGTCCCGCTGGAGGCGCGCAAGGGCCGCGCCTCCTACCTGGGCGCCCGCTCGATCGGCCACCAGGACCCCGGCGCGGCGTCCACCGCCCTCCTCTTCGGCGCGCTGCAGCGGGCGGTCGAGCGCACCGCCTGATCACCTTCGCGCGCTGGCTCGTCCGGAATCGGCCGTGGTACGGCGTGTCGCGGCGAGGACGCGCGCAAACGTGATCGGAATCAGTCGGCGTCGGCGAGCACCGTGGCCAGCGCCTCGGCCGCGGCGGCGGCGTCCGCGCCGACCGCCCGGACCGACACCTCGGTGCCGGCGGTGGCGCCGAGCGCCATGACCGCGAGCACGCTGCGCGCGCTCGCCGACCGCTCGCCGGCGACCAGCGTGGTCACCGCGGAGAAGCCGGCGGCCGCCCGGGTCAGCTTGCCCGCCGGGCGGGCGTGCAGGTCGGCCGGCAGGACGACGCTCCGCTCGACCGCATCCTCCCCGCCTCCCGCCCCGGCGACCCCGGCACTCGCAGCCGGCCCGGCGCCGGCGGCCGGCCCCCCGCCCGACGTGCTGCCGGCCGGCCCCCCGCTCGACGTGCTGCCGGCCGGCCCCCCGCTCGACGTGCTGCCGGCCGGCCCCCCGCTCGACGTGCTGCCGGCCGGCGGCCCGCCGGAGGAGCCGCCGGCCGACCCCCCGCCGGCCGGCGGCTCAGAACTTGGCGACATCGCGCGCTCCCCGCGCCGCCTCGGCGACCTCGCCGACCGACGCGCCGCCGGCGGCGGTGACCGCGGCGGCGACCGCGCCCTCCACGAACGGCGCGTCCACCAGCACGTACCGGGCCGGATCCGAGTCCTCCAGCGCGACCTTGACGCTGAGCACGGCGGAACCGAGGTCGGGCAGCACCACCACCCCGTCGCCCCGGTCGGCGTCGGCCACCGCGGCGGTCACCGCGTCCGGGCTGGTGCCGAGCCGGCCGTCCTCGGTGCCGGCGGCGACGCGGACCGCGACGTCGGCCGAGCCGACCGCGGCGAGCAGCTCCGCCAGCCCGGCAGCGAGATCGGGGCTGTGGGAGACGAGTACGATCCCCACCACGTCGGTATCCTACGATCTCGAATCCCGTTCGACCATCCTGAACGAAAGACGGCCGGACCTTCCCCATGATCCAGTCGGTGGCGCGTGCCGCCAGCCTGCTGCGCGAGCTGGCCGGCGACACCCCGCGGCTCGGCGTCACCGAGCTGGCCGAGCGGGTGTCGCTGGCCAAGGGCACCGTCCACGGGCTGCTGCGCACCCTGGAGGCCGAGGGGCTGGTGCAGCAGGACCCCGAGTCCGGCAAGTACCAGCTCGGCATGGCGCTCTTCCAGCTCGGCAGCACGGTGCTGGAAAATCACCCGCTCCGCGCCCGCTCGCTCTTCTGGGCCGACGCGCTGGCCAACCGGACCCGGCAGTCGTCCCGGGTCGGGGTCCTGCACGGCGACCACGTCATCGTCGTGCACCACGTCTTCCGGCCGGACGACACCGTGCAGATCCTCGAGGTGGGCGCATCCATCCCCTGGTACGCCTGCGCGCTGGGCAAGGCGGTGGTCGCGCACCTCGACCCACCGGACCGGGACCGGCTGCTCGCCGGCCCGCTGGAACCGCTCACCGGCAGCACCGTCACCGGCCGGGACGAGCTGGCCGAGCAGCTGCGCCGGGCGGCCGCGGCCGGGGTGGCCGGCGAGGACCAGGAGGCGATCGTCGGCGAGTCCGGGCTGGCCGCGCCGGTCTACGACAGCAGCGGCCGGGTGGTCGGCGCGCTCGGCATCACCGGCCCGGCGGAGCGCTTCGAGGGCGAGGTGGCCAGCCTGCAGTCCGCGGTCCGGGAGTGCGCCCGCGGGCTGTCCCGCGACCTCGGCGCCCGCCGCCGCTCCCCCACCTGACCCCAGCAATGACGCCCGGTGACGCCGCCCCCAGTGACGGCGGCTGCGATCGAGTGACGGCGGCCGGCGGCGAGTGACGGCGCCACCGCCGTCACCCGCGCCCGGAGTCCGTCACTCGCGGGGGCGGGCGTGGTCAGGGGGTGGGGAGGTCGGCGGTGAGGCGAGCGGGGGTGAGGGGCTCGTCCAGCAGCCGCACGTACCGCGACCCGACCGGCTCCCCGGCCGGCCGCGCGTCCAGCCAGGCCGACAGCAGCCGGTAGCCCTCCACGTACGTCGACGTGTACGCCCGCCACAGCGGATGGGACAGGAAGCGCAGCGACTGCCGCGCCCGCGCCTCCGGCACCAGCATCCACCGGGTCAGGAAGGCGACCACGTCGTCCGCCGAGGCGCCCCGGTCGTGCAGCAGCAGCGCCGCGTCCTGCCGGGCCCGGTCCAGCCCGCGGACGGCCGCGGCGATCTGCTCGGCCCGCGCGCCGTCGAAGACCAGCCGCAGGTCCGCGTACAGCTCCTGCGCCCACGGCCCCCACCCGGACCCGATGGTCGCGGCGATGCCGAGGTCGGCCAGCCCTTCGGCGACCAGGCACTCCGGGGTGTTGACCAGGAAGACGGTGTGCTCGAGCCGGCCTTCGCCGGCGACCAGCCCGCGCTCCTTGCGGCAGTGCTCGGTGTGGTGCCCCGGGTACGACTCGTGCGCGACCAGGTGCGGCAGCTGGGACAGCCGGTGCGGCAGGTCGGCGTTGATCGCCACCCGGGACCGCATCCCGCCGAGGTAGTAGTTGAAGCCGCTCCACGGCTCGTCGGTGACGATCAGGTAGTCGACCGTCTCGTCCTCGGGCAGCCCGTAGCCGGACCGGACCACCTCCCGCAGCGCGCCGGACAGCTCGTGCACCACGCCGGACAGCCGGTCGGGCGGGCAGTCGTCCAGCGCCCGGTACGCCGCGTACCGCTCGGTCAGCGAGCCGTCACCGGGCAGCAGCGCGTCCAGCCGGGCGTGCGCGTCCGCGTAGTCGCTCTCGTCGCCGGGGGCGATCCGGATCCCGAAGTACGCCTCCACCTCGTCGACGAAGTTGACGTCCTCGCCGGCGAGCTTGCGCGCGCTGCACTCCAGCGCGGCCAGCTGGCCGTCCAGGAAGGCGACCCGGTCGGCCGGCAGGCCGGACGCGGGCAGCTCGCGGCGCAGGTCCCGGGCCTGGGCGCCGAGCGCCGCCGGCAGCGGCCGCGGCTCGTCCTCGACCTGGCGGCGCAGCGCGGGATCCCCGGTGTACGCGTCCACGAAGCCCTCGGAGAGCCGGTCGAAACGCAACCCCAGCAGCACGTACTCCCGCGCTATGTCCACGCCGCGAACCTATCGGCCCCACTCCGTCGATCTTGGTCGGGTCAACGCCGACGACCGTCCCGAGGCGTTGACTCAACCAAGATCGACGAGAAGGGGGGTCAGGTGCCGAAGCGGCGGTGGCGGGCGGCGTAGGCGCGCAGCGCGCGGAGGAAGTCGATCCGGCGGAAGTCCGGCCAGTACGCGTCGCAGAAGTAGAACTCCGAGTGTGCGCTCTGCCACAGCAGGAAGCCGGACATCCGCTGCTCCCCGCTGGTCCGGATGACCAGGTCCGGGTCCGGCTGGCCGCGGGTGTAGAGGTGCTCGGCGATGTGGTCGACGTCGAGCACGTCGGCCAGCTCCTCGATCGAGGTGCCGGCGGCGGCGTGCTCGTAGAGCAGCGAGCGGACCGCGTCCGCGATCTCCCGCCGCCCCCCGTAGCCGACCGCGATGTTGACCGCCATCCCCCGCCGGTCCGCGGTCCGCTCGGCCGCGGCCTTGAGCACGTGCGCGGTCTCCGGCGGCAGCAGGTCCAGCGCGCCGACCATCTTGATCCGCCAGCTGCGCTGGGCCCCGGCGAGGTCGTCCACCAGCTCCTCGATGATCCGCAGCAACGGACCGAGCTCGGCCTCCGGCCGGGACAGGTTGTCGGTGGACAGCAGCCACAGGGTGACCACCTCGACCCCGGCGTCCGCGCTCCACCGCAGCAGCTCGGAGATCTTGTCCGCGCCGCGCTGGTGGCCGAAGCTCACGTCCCCGACCCCGGACGCCCGCGCCCACCGGCGGTTGCCGTCGCACATCACCCCGACGTGCCGCGGGATCTCCCGGCCGGCGAGCTGCCGGATCATCCGGCGCTCGTACAGCAGGTAGGGCAGGTCGCGAACGCGCATCCCCGGCAGAGTACGCGGCGCGGCCGGCGCGGGGGTCGATACGGCTAGCCGCACCCCGGGTGTGGCGGTTGGCACCCTGCCGGCACCCGGTCCGGATCCGTAACCTCGACCGGGTGACCGCCGCTGCCGCCACTCTCGCCGCCGTCCTGGCCCGGCCCCGGCTGCGCGGCTGGCTGCACCTGTGGGCGTTCGCGGTCTCCGTCGCGGCCGGCGTCGTGCTCGTCGCGGTCACCGGGGCGACCCGCGGCTCCGAGGCCGGCCTGGCCACCGCGGTCTACGCGCTGACCGTCTGCCTGCTCTTCGGCACCTCCGCGGTCTACCACCGGGTGCGCTGGGCCCGGGAGAGCCGGCATGCGCTGGTGGCCCGGCTGGACCACTCGATGATCTTCGTGTTCATCGCGGGGACCTACACGCCGTTCGCGCTGCTGGCGATGCCGGACCGGACCGGGGACATCGTGCTCGTCGTCGTCTGGTCCGGCGCGCTCGTCGGCGTGCTGCTCAAGTCGATCTGGATCACCGCGCCGCGCTGGCTGTCGGTGCCGCTCTACCTCGGGCTGGGCTGGGTGGCCGTCTTCACCCTGCCGGACCTGCTCCGGCACGGCGGGGTGGCCGCGTTCGTGCTCATCGCCGCCGGTGGCCTGCTCTACACCGCCGGCGCGATCGTGTACGGGTTGAAGCGGCCGGACCCGTGGCCGCACGTCTTCGGCTTCCACGAGGTGTTCCACCTGTGCACGGTGGTCGCCGCGGCCTGCCACATGATCGCCGTCTGGCTCGCGGTCTACTGAGCGCCGTGGCGGGTCGGCGGCTCAGATGGAGCTGACGTTGACGCGGACCTTGACCGCCTTGCGGGTGTCCATCGCGACGTAGCCGTCCGGCACGCCCTCCAGATCCACCGTCCCGTCGAAGACCGCGCTCACGTCCAGGTCGCCCAGCGCGACGTCCTTGAGCAGCTCCGGGATGTACGCCCGGGCCGGGGAGACGCCGCCGGCGATGCCGACGTTGCGGCCGAACAGCAGGCCGAGGTCGACGCCCTCGACCAGGTGCGGGACGCCGACGTAGCCGATCGTCGCGCCGTCCCGGGCCACCGCGATGGCGGTGTCCAGCGAGGCCTGCGCGCCCACGCACTCGAGCACCGCGTGCGCGCCGCCGGTGATCGTCATGGCCTGCTCGACCGCCTCGTCGCCGCGGCCGAGCACGGTGTCGGTGGCGCCGAGCCGGCGGGCCAGCTCCAGCCGCTCCTCGTGGTGCCCGATCAGCACGACCGACTCGGCCCCCAGCCGGCGGGCGGCCACCACCGCGCACAGGCCGACCGCGCCGTCCCCGACCACCACCACCCGGTGGCCGAAGCGGACGCCGGCGACCTTGGCGGCGTGGTGACCGGTCGGCAGCACGTCGCAGAGCGGCAGCAGCAGCCCCGGGTCGGCGTCCCGCAGCGCGAGCGGGACGACGACCAGCGTGCCGTCCGCGTGCGGCACCCGCAGCGCCTCGCCCTGCGCGCCGTCGTGGCCGGGCTCGGCGAAGACGCCGCCGTCCACGCAGGAGGTCTGCAGGCCGTCGATGCAGTATTCGCACGTCCCGTCGGACCAGGTGAACGGCGAGATCACCAGGTCGCCGGCCCGCACGGTGCGCACGTCGGCGCCCACGTCCTCGACCACGCCGAGGAACTCGTGCCCGATCCGGGCGCCCGGCATGCGCTGCCCGTATCCCCGGTAGGACCAGAGGTCGGAGCCGCAGATGCCGGCGGTGACCACCCGGACGACGGCGTCGGTGGCCAGCTCGACCTCGGGGTCGGGCACCTGCTGGATCCGGATGTTGCCCGGTCCTTCGAAGACGGCGGCACGCACCCCTGAACCCTAGCGGGCCGGCCGCGGCGGCTGTGTCACGCTTCGGTCGCGCCCTCCGGGCCGCCCGCCGGACCGTCCTCCGGGCCCCCCGCCGGGCCGCCGCCCTCCGCGCCGCCCTCCGCGCCGCTCACCGTCGGGCCCTGGGCCCGCAGCCGGTCCACCGCGGACATCGCCTCGCGCAGCTCGCCCAGCCACTCCTCGGCGTGCTCGCCGACCAGCCGCACGCACCAGGCCAGCGCCTCCGAGCGGGACCGGGCCACGCCGGCGTCGACGAGCGTGTCCAGCACCTTGCGCTCCGGCTGCCGGAGCCGGGTCATCACCGGCGCGGACAGCGTGGTGAACAGCTGCCGGCTGCCGCCGCAGGCGGCGCCCCAGGCGACCTTCCGGCCGTACCGGTGCTCGGCCTCCCGGGCGATCGAGATCCGCTCGTCCCGGGTGTCCTCCCGGAACCGGCTGATCCGCCCGGCCTCGGCGGCGGTCGCCGCGGCCTCGTCGGCGCCGTCGACCCCGGGCGGCGCCAGCGTGCCGACGACCAGGATCTCGTCCCGGTCGACGGTGACCTCGGGGGCGCCGGTGAACCACTCGTCCGGCAGCCGCCCGGCGAACCAGCCGGCCGCGTCGTCGGCCGGCGGCAGATCCGCCTGCTGCCAGCCGCCCGACCGGCCGAAGCCCCGGCTGCCGTGCCATCCCTTGTGCCCGCGTCCCGTCATGCCCGCCTCCTGATTACACCGTTGCAGTGGAATCATCGTGCTCCGCGGAGACCGGGAACGGTAGCGGGTCCGCCGTCGGCGTAACCGGCCGCAGCCGCGACAGCACCGCCCGGGTCGCCGGCCACGCCTCGGTGCCGGCCCGGACGATGCTCCACGTCCGCTGCTCGGTGCGGACCAGGTCGAGCGGGACCGTCCGGACCCGGCGCGCCTCCGGGGAGTCGGCCGGCAGCACGCTGACGCCCTGACCGGCCGCGACCAGGTCGGCGAGCAGCTCCAGGCTGTCGGCGCGGTGCCGGACGCGGGGAGTCCACCCGGCCATCGCGCACAGCCGCCGGGCCAGCTCGTCGTCGCCGCCGTCGCGCGAGTTGCCGATCCACTCCAGCTCGCGCAGGGCCTCCAGGTCGGCCGCGGTCCGGATCCGGTCCGGCACGCCGGCGCCGGGCGGCACCGCGAGCAGCATCGGCACGCCGCCGACCAGCGCGTGCGGGTGCCGCCAGACCCGGGGCACCAGCGTGTAGTCCCAGACCAGGCCGAGGGCGACGCGGTCGGCGTCCAGCAGCGCCTGCGTCTCGTCCGGCTCGGCCTCGTGCAGCTCCACCCGGACCTCCGGGTACGCCGTCCGCAGTGCCGGCAGCAGGGGGACCAGCCGGCGGCGCAGCGCCGTGGTGTGCCCCGCGACCCGGACCAGCCCGTGCGGCCGGGACCGGGCGGCGACGTCCAGCTCGGCGGCGGTGACCGCGGCGAGGATGCCGCGCCCGTGCTCGGCCAGCCGCCGGCCGGCCGGGGTCAGCCGCACCCGCCGCCCGACCGCCTCCAGCAGCGTCGCGCCGACCTGCCGCTCCAGCGCGGCGAGCTGCTGGCTGACCGCGGACGTGCCGTAGCCGGTGGCCCGCGCGACCTCGGCCATCGTGCCGAGCCGGTCCAGCTCGACCAGGGCGCGCAGCTTCTCCATGTCCACGATCCGTGGACAGTACGCGCAGAGATGGCCGATGGACGCGGACATTGGCCGCCGGTTGACTGGTCCGGTGCCCGCTCCTCTCGTCGCCCTCGCGGCCATGGTCTCGGTCCAGCTCGGCGCCGCGCTGAGCACCCACCTGTTCGCGGCGCTGTCGCCCGCCGGGTCGGCCTGGCTGCGGCTGTCGGTCGCCGCCGCCGCGCTGCTCGCGCTCACCCGGCCGCGGCCGCGCGACTTCAGCCGCGCGGCCGTCGGCGGCGTGCTGGCGCTGGGCACCACGTCGGCGCTGATGACGCTCGCCTTCGTCGAGGCGCTGGACCGGATCCCGCTCGGCACCGCGGTGGCGATCGAGTTCCTCGGCCCGCTCGGCGTCGCCGCGGCCCGGGCGCACCGGCGCTCGGCGCTGCTCTGGCCGCTGCTGGCCGCGCTCGGCGTGCTCGGGCTCACCCAGCCGTGGGCGGGACGGCCGGACGCCGCCGGCATCGGGTTCGCGCTGGCCGCGGCCGCCGGCTGGGCCGGCTACCTGGTGCTCACCCAGCGCGTCGGCGCGCAGGTGGTCGGGCTGCGCGGCCTCGCCGGCTCGCTCACCGTCGCCGCCCTGGTCACCACCCCGTTCGGGGCGCCGGCGGCGATCGGCGGGCTCACCCCGGGCCTGCTCCTGCAGGGCGCCGGCCTCGCGCTGCTGGCCCCGCTGCTGCCGTACGCGCTGGAGCTGGCGGCGCTGCGCCGGATGACGCTGACCGCGTTCGGCACCCTGATGGCGCTGGAGCCCGGCATCGGCACCCTGGTCGGTCTCGCCGTGCTCGCCCAGAGCCCGGACGCGCTGCAGGCCGCCGGGGTGGCCCTCGTGGTGGCCGCCGGGATCGGCGCTCAGCGCACCGCGCGCACCGCCTCGGCCAGCGCGGCCGGGTCGGTGGTCGGGCGGTCGCAGACGAAGCCGCGGCAGACGTACGCGGCCGCGGCGCCGTCGACCAGCGGGCGCGACCCGAGCAGCGGCACGCCCGGGGCGTCCGGCGGGCCGGCCACCACGAGCAGGCCGGGCGACGTGCCGAGCCGCGCCACCCGGACCAGCTCGGTCGGCCCCTCGGTCGCGACGGCGACCTGGACCGGGCCGGCCAGCGCGGCCTCGCCGATCGCGCAGGCCCAGCCGGCCGCCCGCGGGTAGGCCAGCGCGATCGGCGCCAGCGTGGCCAGCGCCGCGTCCGCGGCCGCCCGGAAGTCGGTCCGCCCGGACAGCGCGGCGTGGCCGAGCAGCGCGCCGGCCGCGGCCGCCGGCCCGGCCGGCGCCGGCCCGTCCGTCGGGTCCCACGGCCGCCGGATCAGCGCCTCGGCGTCGTCGGCGGTGTCGTGGAAGCCGCCCCGGCCGTCCCCGAAGTGGGCCAGCACCACGTCGAGCAGCTCGCCGGCGGCGGCCAGCCAGCGCGGCTCCGCGGTGGCCTGGTGCAGCGCCAGCAGCCCCTCGGCGAGGTCGGCGTAGTCCTCCAGCACGCCGGCCGGCTCGCCGACCACCCCGTTGCGGGAGGTCCGGCGCAGCCGGCCGCCGACCAGGTGCAGCCGCAGCAGCAGGTCGGCCGCGGTCCCGGCCGCGTCCACCCAGGCCGGCTCGCCGAGCAGCGCGCCCGCGTCGGCCAGCGCGGCGACGGCCAGCCCGTTCCACGCGGTGACCACCTTGTCGTCGCGGGCCGGCTGCGGGCGGCCGGCCCGGGCCGCGAGCAGCCGGGCCCGGACCCCGGCCCACCGCGCCGGGTCGTCCGGGTCGGCGCGCAGCTGCAGCGTGGACGAGCCGTGCTCGAACGTGCCGGTCTCGCCCACCGCCAGCAGCGCGCCGGCCCAGGTGGCGTCCGGCTCGCCCAGCACGGCCCGCAGCTGCGCCGGCGTCCACGCGTACGTCAGCCCCTCCACGCCGGCCGTGTCGGCGTCCAGCGCGGAGGCGAAGCCGCCCTCGGGCGTACGGAGGTCGCGCAGCAGGAACTCCGCGGTCTCGGCGGCCACCCGGCGGGCCAGCGGCGAGCCGGTCTCCCGCCACAGGTGCAGGTAGACCCGCAGCAGCAGGGCGTTGTCGTACAGCATCTTCTCGAAGTGCGGGACCACCCAGTCCGCGTCCACCGAGTAGCGGGCGAAGCCGCCGGCCAGCTGGTCGTACATCCCGCCGCGGGCCATCGCCTCGGCCGTCCCGACGACCAGGTCGAGGCCCTCACCGGTGCGGGCGTGCCTCCGCAGCAGGAACTCCAGCACCATCGACGGCGGGAACTTCGGCGCCCCGCCGAAGCCGCCGCGGGCCTCGTCGTAGTCCCGCCGCAGCGCGGCCGCGGCCTCGTCCAGCACGGCGGCGTCCAGCGGCGCCGGGGTGACCCCGCGCGGCCGGGCCAGCGCCTCGACCACCCGCTGCCCGGCGCCGGTCACCTCCTCCCGGCGGTCCCGCCAGGCCTCCCCGACCGCGGCCAGCAGCCGGTGGAACTGCGGCCGCGGGAAGTAGGTGCCGCAGAAGAACGGCGCCCCGTCCGGGGTGAGGAAGCAGGTCATCGGCCAGCCGCCGGCGCCGGTCATGCCCTGGGTGGCCTCCATGTAGACCGCGTCGACGTCCGGCCGCTCCTCCCGGTCGACCTTGACGTTGACGAAGCCGGCGTTCATCAGCTCCGCGGTCGCCGGGTCCTCGAAGGACTCGTGCGCCATCACGTGGCACCAGTGGCAGGCCGCGTACCCGACCGAGAGCAGCACCGGCACGTCCCGCCGCCGCGCCTCCTCGAAGGCCGCCGCCGACCACGGCCACCAGTCGACCGGGTTGTCCTTGTGCTGCAGCAGGTACGGACTGGTCGCGTGCCCGAGCCGGTTGACCATGCCGCCCATCGTGCCCGCAACCGGGCTGGGCATGCTGTACGGGTGCCCGCCGACCTGCCGGTGACCGCCCGGGTGGTGATCCCGGGCGAGGAGCTGACCGAGCGCTTCTCCCGCTCGTCCGGCCCCGGCGGGCAGGGCGTGAACACCACCGACTCCCGGGTCGAGCTGGTCTGGGACCTCGGCGACTCGGCGCTGCCGGCCGACCTGCTGGCCCGGCTCCGCCGCCGGCTCGGCTCCCGGCTGGCCGGCGACCAGCTCACCGTGGTGGCCAGCGAGCGGCGCTCCCAGCTGCGCAACCGGGAGGCGGCCCGGGAGCGGCTGGCCGACCTGGTCCGGCAGGCGCTGCGGCCGCCCCCGCCGCCGCGCCGGGCCACCCGGCCCACCCGCGGCGCCACCGAACGGCGGCTGGACGCGAAGCGGCGGCGCTCCCAGACCAAGCAGCACCGCCGGTCCGGCCCGGACGAGTGAGATCCTCCTGATCATTGGGTACGGTCGGCGCCGCACGGGTGCCGGAGGGAGAGCGACGATGGTGACAGCTGGCAAGTCCGCCGTGGCCACGCGGAGCCCGGTCCGGGCGGTGACACTCCTGTTCGGGGCGATCTTCCTGCTGATCGGGGTGGCCGGTTTCATCCCGGGGGTGACCAGCCACTACGGCGAGCTCGGCTTCGCCGGCGAGGAGTCGGGCGCGGAGATCCTCGGCCTGTTCCAGACCTCGGTGCTGCACAACGTCGTGCACCTGCTCTTCGGCGTGGTCGCGGTGGCGATGGCCCGGTCCGAGACCGGCGCCCGGACCTACCTGGTCGGCGCCGGCACCATCTACCTGGTGCTCTGGATCTTCGGGCTGGTGGTCCACGGGGAGAAGGGCAACTTCCTCCCGGTCAACAACGAGGACAACTGGCTGCACCTCGGGCTGGCGCTCGCCCTGCTCGGACTCGGGCTGCTGCTGCCGGAGTCGCGGCCGGCCCGGACCGGCGCCCCCGCCCGCTGAGCGCCGCGCCCTCCTGACGCGCGGCGCGCCCCGCCCGCCGACCGGCGCGGCGGCTGAGCGCCGCCCGCTGACCGGCGCGGCGCCCCGCCGGCTGAGCGGCGCGCCGGCCTGACCGGCGCGGCGTCCCGCTAGGCCTCGTCGGCCGGCTCGTCCGCGCGCCGCTCGGCCGGGCGCGCGGCGGGCTGGTCCTCCGCCGGGAAGGCGGCCGGCACCTTGCGGAGGTGCTTGTTCATCGACCGGACGAGCAGCACCAGCGCGACCACCAGGAAGAGGATGAGCACCAGCGCGATCGGGCTGGCCTCCCGGGCCTCGGCGGCGGACGCGAGCAGCGGGGTCATGCGCTGATTCTCTCCCGGACGCCGGCGAACAGGTCGTCCTCCGGCAGCTCCGTGTCCACCAGCGACCGGGCCAGCTCATACTCCTCCGTCGGCCAGATCTGCTTGCGCAGCGCCAGCGGGGCCCGGAAGAACCAGCCGCCCGGGTCGATCTGGGTCGCGTGCGCGATCAGCGCCTCGTCCCGCCGCTCGAACCACTCGGAGCACTCCACCCGGGTGGTGATCCGCGCCGAGGTGTCGTCCTCGCCGTCCCAGTCCTTGAGCCACTCCGCGTACGGCGACTCCAGGCCGTGCTCGATCATCGCCTCGTGCAGCTGGGCGATCCGGCCGCGGGAGAAACCCATGTGGTAGTAGAGCTTCAGCGGCTGCCAGGGCTCGCCGGCCGCCGGGAAGCGGTCCGGGTCGCCGGCCGCCTCGAACGCGGCCACCGACACCTTGTGGGTCATGATGTGGTCGGGGTGCGGATAGCCCCCGTTCTCGTCGTACGTGATCACGACGTGCGGCCGCTGCCGGCGGATCGCGGCGACCAGCGGCTCCGCGGCGACCTCCGGGTCGACCAGCCCGAAGCACCCCTCCGGCAGCGGCGGCAGCGGGTCGCCCTCGGGCAGCCCGGAGTCGACGAAGCCCAGCCACTCCTGCCGGACGCCGAGGATCTCCCGGGCCCGGGCCATCTCCGCCGCCCGGACCTCGGCGATGTTGGCCACGATCTCCGGCCGGTCCATCGCCGGGTTGAGGATCGAGCCGCGCTCGCCCCCGGTGCACGTCACCACGAGCACGTCCGCACCCTCGTCCACGTAGCGCGCCATGGTGGCCGCACCCTTGCTGGACTCGTCGTCGGGGTGGGCGTGCACCGCCATGAGACGCAGCCGCTCCTGGGTCACGCCGTAACTCCTACTCCACCGGTCTGACTATCCTGGGCCCTCGCCGGATCGAACCCGGCGCCGGGCGGCCGGATTCCGGTGATCGCCGGATCGGCCGGGCACAAGTCTGGGTGTCCCGCGGGCACGATGTTACTTTCGACGTTCGTTCCTGCTGCTGTAGACCCCTTCCCCACCCCGCACCTAGGAGCACCACAGTGTCGATGACGGACAACACCGCCCCCGTCACCTGGCTCACCCGGGAGGCGCACGACCGCCTCAAGGCGGAGCTCGACGCGCTGGTGGACGGCCGGACGGCGGTGGCCGCGGAGATCAACGCCCGCCGCGAGGAAGGCGACCTCAAGGAAAACGGGGGCTACCACGCGGCCAAGGAGGAGCAGGGCAAGCAGGAGGCCCGGATCCGCCAGCTGCAGGAGCTGCTGCGCACCGCGAAGGTCGGGAACGCGCCGACCGCGTCCGGGGTCGCCGGGCCGGGGATGGTCGTCACCGTCCGCTTCGACGACGACGACGAGACCGAGACCTTCCTGATCGGCTCGCGCGAGGAGACGGCCTCCGACATCGAGGTCTACTCGGCGGCCTCGCCGCTGGGCAAGGCGCTGGACGGCGCCAAGGAGGGCGAGACGCGGACGTACGAGACGCCCACCGGCAAGACGATGAGCGTCACCCTCCACAAGGCCGAGCCCTTCCACAACTGACCCTCCCGCCCGGCCCCCCGCCCGGCCGCCTCCCGCCCGCCCGGCCGGCCGGCCGAGCACTCCCGCCCGCGGCTGAGCACTCCCGCCGGACCGCCCGCCCGCCACTGAGCACTCCCGCCGGCGACTGAGCAGTCCGTGGCGCGACTGAGGACTTCCGCCGGCGGCTGAGCAGGTCGGGGCGCGACTGAGGCGTTACTGCTGCTCAGTCGGGTGGCGAAGTCGTCAGCCGGCTGCGGATGTGCTCAGCGGGCGGCGGCGTCGCGGACCAGGGGGAGCACGCGGTACGGGATCGGGGCCGACAGCGCGATGAGCGTGGACGCCCGGTGGATGTCCTCGTCCGCCACCACCAGGTCGATCACCCGCTGCAGGTCGGCGTTGGAGCGGGCCACGATCCGGCAGAGCAGGTCGCCCTGGCCGGTCACCGTGTGCAGCTCCAACACCTCCGGGATGGCCGCGAGGTGCGCGGCGACGGCCTGGTGCCCGCTGCCCTGCCGGATCTCCAGCGTGACGAACGCGGTCACCTCGTAGCCGAGCGCGGCCGGGTCGACCTCCGGCCCGAAGCCGCGGATGATCCCGCGGTCCTGCAGGCGGTCCAGCCGCGCCTGCACCGTGCCGCGGGCCACCGCGAGCCGGCGGGCGCACTCCAGCACGCCGATCCGCGGGTGCTCGGCGAGCAGCGCGACCAGCCGCGCGTCCAGCCCGTCGAACTGTGCAGTCTGCCCAGTCGGAGTGCGCTCCACAGCCCCTGACTGTACAGAGTGATCAGCCGAACGCTGACCGCTTGCCCAGTCGTACGTCGGCGGCGAGGCTGGGCCGACGATCCCAGCGGCATCACCCGGAGGGAGATCCCGGTGACCGACGACGTCTTCCCGGTCCGCGGCATGGACCATGTCCGGTTCGCGGTCGGCAACGCGAAGCAGGCCGCGCACTACTACTCGACCGCGTTCGGCATGCGCTGCGTGGCGTACCGGGGGCCGGAGACCGGCTCCCGCGACCTCGCCGAGTACGTGCTGGAGTCCGGGGGTGCGCGCTTCCTGATCACCGGCGAGGTGCACGCCGGCACCTGGATCGGCGACCACGTCCGCGAGCACGGCGACGGCGTCGTCGACCTCGCGCTGACCGTGCCGGACGCGGCCGCCGCCTTCGAGCACGCGGTCGGCGCCGGCGCCCGCCCGCTGGCCGAGCCGGTCGTGGCCGAGGACGAGCACGGCAAGGTGGTCACCGCGGCCATCGCCACCTTCGGCGAGACCAAGCACACGCTGGTGCAGCGGGACGACTACTCCGGCCCGTTCCTGCCCGGCTTCGTCGCCCGGTCGCCGATCGTCGAGCCGGGGCCGCGGGCCTTCCAGGCGATCGACCACTGCGTCGGCAACGTCGAGCTCGGCCGGATGAACGAGTGGGTCGCCTTCTACAACCGGGTCATGGGCTTCACCAACATGAAGGAGTTCGTCGGCGACGACATCGCCACCGAATACTCCGCGCTCATGTCGAAGGTGGTGGCCGACGGCTCGCGGAAGGTGAAGTTTCCGCTGAACGAGCCGGCCATCGGCAAGAAGAAGTCGCAGATCGACGAGTACCTCGAGTTCTACGGCGGGCCGGGCGTGCAGCACATCGCGCTGGCGACGAACGACATCGTCGCGTCCGTGCGAGCCATGTCGGCGGCCGGCGTCGACTTCCTGGCCACGCCGGACTCGTACTACGAGACTCTCGGCGACTGGGTCGGCGAGACCCGGGTCGACGTCGAGACGCTGCGCGAGCTGCGCATCCTGGCCGACCGGGACGAGGACGGCTACCTGCTGCAGATCTTCACCAAGCCGGTGCAGGACCGGCCGACGGTGTTCTTCGAGCTCATCGAGCGGCACGGGTCGATGGGCTTCGGCAAGGGCAACTTCAAGGCGCTCTTCGAGGCGATCGAGCGGGAGCAGGCCAAGCGCGGCAACCTCTGAGCCGTGGGGCGGCGGGTCGGGCGCGGGGGGCCCGGCCCGCCGCTCGCTCTCTGGCGCAGCGCGGGGCGCCCGGCCCGCCGCTCGCTCTCCGGCCCAGCACGGGTCACCCGGCGCCGGCCGGCCTGGATCGGGAGCGGGCCTAGGCGCCGCCGCGGGCGCGGTGGAGGTCGCGCAGCAGCGCGACCTCGGCCGCGTGGTGGATGAACTCGCGATTCATCCACCACAGGATCGCGGCGAACGGCAGCTTCGGATCCAGCCCGTACGGATACTGCCCGAAGCCGACCTGGTCGAGCTGCTCGTCGGTCAGGGCGTCGGCGGCGGCCAGCCAGCGGTCGGTCTGCGCCCACAGCTGGTCGAGGGCCTCCGCGGCGACCGGGGTCGCGACCAGCAGCTCCATCGGATCGGTGGTCCGGGGGCCGAACGTCCAGTGCCACCGCCCCTCGTACATGGCGATCAGGTGGGTCAGCCGCCAGGCGATCGTGGTCACCGGCGGTGGGTCGGGGTCGCGGTCGTGGTCGAACACCCAGTCGCCGGAGCCGAACGCGCGGGCCGAGCGGGCCTCGCCGCGCCGGCGGACCGACCAGCACGGCTGGGCCGGCTCCCAGAGGTATTCGTCGTCGGTGAGGCCGGCGAAGCGATCCCGGGTGAGGTCCACGGAGGACCGGAGCTGGTCGAGGAGGAGACCGAGGCGGTCGGTGCGGAGGTCCACGCGTGCAACCTAGCCGGCGGGTGTGACACTTTCGGGGTGGCTCGGGAGCTGGACGGGACGGCGCCGGTCGGCGGGGCGGACGCGCTCGCCGCGCCGGTCGGCGGGGCGGATGCGCTCGCCGCGGCGGGCGGTTACGCGGACACGCTGCGCGCGGAGGGGCGGGCCGACACGCTCGCGCTGACCACGGTGGCGGACGCGCTGGCGGCGCCGGCGGCGGCGTGGACCGCGGCCGGCGCGGACCCGCTCACCGGCTACCCGGACGCGACGCTGCTGCTCGGGGCCGCGGCTCCGCCCCGGAGCACCTCGGCTCCGCCTCGGCCCGCCTCGGCGCCTCGGAGCGCCTCGGCCCGGCCCGCCCCGGCTCCGCCTCGGGCGACCCCGGCTTCGCCTCCGGCCGGCCCGGTCCCGCCGGGCGCCGGCTCGCCCGCGGCCCGCGCCCGCGCGGAGCGCGCCGCGGACCGCGCCCGGCTCGCCGAGCGGAACCGGCGCGCCGGCCAGCCGGCCGGCTGGCCGGCCCCCGACCCGGCCCGCCGGCCGCACGCGCCGTGGGCGGATCCGGCCGCGGCCGGCGCGCCGCCCACCGGCCGGCCCTACCCCGGTGGGCCGCCGGCCGGCGAGGCCTATCCCGGCCCGACGCCGGGCGACGACCAGCCGGGAGGGGAGCCCGGCCGGACCCCCGGCAGCCCGCCGCCCTGGGCAGCGCGGGGCGGGACCGGCGGCACCGCCGGCATGACCACTCCCCCGATGCCGCCGCCGCGGCCGGACGCGATCAGCTGGGCCGACCTGACCATCCGCGGCCGCGCCTCGGCGGCTCGCCGCCCGGCACCCCGGCCACCCGCGCCGCCCGCCGGCGGCACCGGATGGGACTCGTTCCTCTCCGGCGTGCACCAGCCCGGCGGCCGCACCCCGTGGTCGGGCCGGCCGGCGGCCAACTCCCCGCAGTCCCTGCGCGAGCTGCTCGACCTGATCCGCCGCTCGATGCGCAGCTGACACCGGCGCCCGGCGCGCCCGGCTCCCGCGCCGGCCGCCGCGCAGACCACGCACCGTGCCGTCCGCCAGCCACCGCCGACGCCCACCGGCACCAGCGGACGCGCGGCGGGGGCCGGTCGGTCGCCCGACCGGCTCCGCCGCGGGCCTACTTCGAGGTGTCCCGGTAGCGCCGCACCGCCAGCGGCGCGAACACCGCGACGAACGCGATCGACCAGAGCACCGTCAGCAGTATCGGGTGCTCGGCCGGGAACCCGTCGCCGGGCTGGCCGACGGGGTTGCCGAACAGCTCGCGCATGGACTGGGTCAGCGTGCTCACCGGGTTCCACTCGGCGAACGGCTGCAGCCAGCTGGGCAGCGACTCCAGCGGGACGAACGCGTTGGACAGGAAGGTGATCGGGAAGATGGTGGTGAACGCCACCTGCTGCGCCACCTCCACGGTGGGCACCAGCTGGCCGACGAAGACGCCCAACCAGGACATCGCGTACGCGAAGAGCAGGGCGAGCGCGAAGCCGGCCAGGAAGTCGACCACCCCGGTGTGCACCCGCCAGCCCACGAGCAGCCCGGAGAGCATGAGCACGACGAGGATGCCGGCGTTGTAGGCGACGTCCGCGAAGGTCCGCCCGGTGAGGAACGCCGAGCGCACCATCGGCAGCGACCGGAACCGGTCGACCAGCCCCTTCTGCATGTCGTCGGTGATCCCGATGGTCGTCGTCGCGGAGGCGAAGGCGAGCGTCTGGGCGAAGATCCCGGGCATCAGGAACTCCCGGTAGGACCCGTCCTGGACCGCGATCGCGCCGCCGAAGACGTACGCGAACAGCAGCACGAACATCACCGACTGCAGGACCGCGAAGGCGGCCAGCTCCGGGATGCGCGGGATCCGCTTGAGGTTGCGCCAGGTCACCACGACGGTGTCGGACAGCGCGGAGCCGCCGGCGCGGCGGGCGGCCGTGTCGAGGGCGGTCACGTGGTCCTCCCCGCGGCCGCCGGGGCGGCGTCGCCGGCCTCGGCTTCCGCATCCTCGGCGGCGTGCCCGGTCAGCGACAGGAACACGTCGTCCAGCGTCGGCCGGCGCAGCCCGACGTCGTCGATCGGGATGCCGGCGTCGTCCAGCGCCCGGATCACGGTGACCAGCTGCTGGGTGCCGCCGGCGGTCGGGGCGGTCAGCCTGCGGGTGTGCTCGTCGACCGCGACGTCGGCCACGCAGGCCCGGGCCAGCACGTCGCGGGCCGGCGCGAGGTCGCCCGGCTTGTGCACCACCACTTCCACCCGCTCGCCGCCGACCTGCGACTTCAGGTCGTCGGCGGTGCCCCGGGCGATGATCCGGCCGGCGTCGACGACCGCGATCTGGTCGGCCAGCGCGTCCGCCTCCTCCAGGTATTGGGTGGTGAGCAGCAGCGTCGCCCCCGTCCGCACCAGCTCGCGGATGATCTCCCACATGCCGATCCGGCTGCGCGGGTCGAGCCCGGTGGTCGGCTCGTCCAGGAACAGCAGCCGCGGCCGGCCGATCAGGGCGGAGGCCAGGTCGAGCCGCCGCCGCATGCCGCCGGAGTAGGTCTTGACCACCCGGTCCGCGGCCCCGGACAGCTCGAACTGCTCCAGCAGCTCGCCCGCCCGCGCCTTGGCGGTCGCGCTGGGCAGCTGGTAGAGCCGGCCGAACATCCACAGGTTTTCCGCGCCGGTCAGGTTTTCGTCCACCGCCGCGTACTGCCCCGACAGGCCGATCTCGTGCCGCAGCCGCTGGGCCTCACGCTGCACGTCGTAGCCGAGCACGGTGGCCCGGCCGCTGTCCGGCCGGAGCAGCGTGGCGAGGATCCGGACGGTGGTCGTCTTACCAGCGCCGTTGGGCCCCAGCAGGCCCAGCACGGTGCCTTCCTCCACGGTGAGATCGAGCCCGTCGAGCGCACGCACCGTCTTGGCGCGCGAGCCGTAGACCTTCGTGAGGCCTTCGGCGGTGATGGCGGGCAACGCTCCGCCCTCCTTCCGGACGCAGGTGGCGAGGGCGGGTGCCGTCGCCGCAGCGAGGCTATCCAGGGGTACCGACAGAATTCGCCCGCCTTTCGCCGGGGGCGTACCGGGACCTTGGTCGGACCGGGGCTCAGGACAGGTTCGGCGCGTGCCCGGCGGCGCGCAGCGCGGACAGCAGCTCGGCCCGGTGCTTCTGGCCGCGGGTCTCCACCGACAGCGCCACCTCGACCTCGCCGAGGTGCAGCCGGGTGGTGGTCCGGGAGTGCTCCACGTCCAGCACGTTCGCGCCCTGCTCGGCCAGCAGGGCGAGCAGCCCGGCCAGCTCGCCCGGCCGGTCGCCGATGCGCACCCGGACGGACAGGTAGCGCCCGGCCGCCACCATGCCGTGCTGGATCACCCGCAGCAGCAGCACCGGGTCCACGTTGCCGCCGGACAGCACCGCCACCACCGGCGGCTCGAAGTGCGCCGGCTCCTCCATGATCGCCGCCACCGCGGCCACCCCGGCCGGCTCGACCACCATCTTGGCCCGCTCCAGGCAGAGCAGCAGGGCCCGGGACATGGCGTCCTCGGAGACGGTGACGACCTCGTCCACCACCTGCTCGAAGACCTCGAAGGTGACCTGGCCCGGGCAGCCGACGGCGATGCCGTCGGCCATGGTCGCCATCCGCTCCAGCGGCACCGGCCGGCCCGCGGTCAGCGACGCCGGGTACGCCGCCGCCTCCTCGGCCTGCACCGCGACCACCCGCGCCTCCGGGCGCAGCGCCTTGACCGCGACCCCGATGCCGGAGACCAGCCCGCCGCCGCCGGTGCACACGACCACGGTGCGCACGTCCGGGCACTGCTCCAGCAGCTCCAGCCCGACGGTGCCCTGCCCGGCGATGACGTCGCAGTGGTCGAAGGGGTGCACCAGCACCGCCCCGGTCTCCGCCTCGTACGCCCGGGCGACGACCAGGGCCTCATCCACGGTGGACCCGGTCAGCCGCACCTCGGCCCCGTACGCCCGGGTCGCGGCGACCTTCGGCAGCGGCGCGCTGACCGGCATGAAGACCGTCGCCGTGGTGCCGAGCAGCTGCGCGGCCAGCGCCACCCCCTGCGCGTGGTTGCCGGCGCTGGCCGCCACCACCCCGGCCGCGCGCTGCTCCGGGGTCATCCGGGCGATCCGGGTGTACGCCCCGCGCAGCTTGAACGAGCCGGTCCGCTGCAGGTTTTCGCACTTGAGGTAGGTCGGGCCGCCGACCCGGGCGCCGAGCACCCGGCTGTTCTCCAGCGGGGTGAGCCGGACGATGCCGTCCAGCAGCTTCCGCGCGGCGAGGACGTCGTCGACGCTGACCGGTCCCACGGCGCCATCGTGCCATCCCGGGCTTGACCGTGGCATCAGTAAGTCTTAACTTACCGTTCGTGGGAACTTACGGAGCTGCGGCGCTGGCCGCGCTGGGTGACCCCACCCGGCAGGCCATCGTCGAGCTCCTCGCCGCCGGGCCGCGCGCGGTCGGCGAGCTCGCGGCCGAGCTGCCGGTCTCCCGGCCGGCGGTGTCGCAGCACCTGCGGGTGCTCAAGGACGCCGGGCTGGTGACCGACCGCGCGGTCGGCACCCGCCGGCTCTACCAGCTCGACCCGGCCGGGGCCCGCGCCGCGCGGGCGTACCTGGACCGGTTCTGGACCGAGACGCTCGACGCCTTCAAGGCGGCGGTCGAGCGGGACGACGAGGAGGCGACATGAGCGAGGTCGGCACGATCGGGCCGGTCCGGGCGGCGGTCACCGTGGCCGCGCCGGTGGAGAAGGCCTGGCGGGTCTACACCGAGGACTACGGCAGCTGGTATCCGAAGGGCCACTTCATCGGCTCCGGACCGGCCGAGACGGTGGCCTTCGAGCCGTGGGTCGGCGGCCGGTGGTACGAGCGGGCGCCGGACGGCACCGAGCTGCTGTGGGGCCGGGTGCTGGCCTGGGAGCCGCCGCACCGGCTGCTGCTGGCCTGGATGGTCAACGGCGACTGGAAGGGCGACCCGGACCCGGCCCAGGCGTCCGAGGTGGAGGTCCGGTTCACCGCCGAGGGCCCGGACCGGACCCGGGTCGAGCTGGAGCACCGTCACCTCGAGCGGCACGGCGCCGGCGCCGGCTCGATCTTCGGCGGGGTCTCCGACGAGACCCAGGGGCACCCGCTCTACCTGCGCCGTTTCGCCGCGGCGGCCGAGGGTCGACCGATCGGCTGACCGGTGCCGTCCACACGTCCGGATCCGGACGAAAGCACCCCCCAGGGCGGGCGAAACGGGGTGTTAGCGTCGCGGTATGGCCGTCTCGGTGCAGGAAGGGAACCGCCGTCCACCGGGCCCGAAGCTGGGCCCGGTGGACTACCTGCGGCTGCTCCGCGGCACCCCGCTGCCGGACCTGGTCGCGGCGAAGGGCTTCGGCTCGGCCGACATCGTCCACTTCGGCCTCCAGGGCGAGCACTACTACTTCGTGCTCGCCCCCGACCTGGTCTGCGACCTCTTCCTCCGGCTGGCGCGCTCGACCGGCAAGGGCCGCAGCACCGAGCGGTCCCGGCCGCTGCTGGGCGACGGGCTGCTGACCAGCGAGGGCGACCTGCACCGCCGGCAGCGCCGGCTCATCCAGCCGGCCTTCCACCACGCGCAGATCCGGGCGTACGCGCGGGTGATGGCCGAGGAGGCGGCCCGGCTGCCGGCGGCCGGCGACTGGGCCGACGGCACCACCCGGGACGTCGCCGCGGACATGGCCGCGGTGACGCTGCGGATCGTCGGGCGGACGCTGTTCACCACCGACCTGTCCGGGGACGCGGACACCGTCACCGAGGCCGCCACCAAGCTCATCCACCTGCACCTGCGCAGCCAGTCGCTGAGCCGGCGGATGCTGGGCACGCTGCCGCTGCCCGGCCGCAAGGCCGCGGCGGCCGCCGCCGCCGAGCTGGACCGGGTGGTGCAGCGGATGGTGACCGAGAGCCGGCAGGCCGGCGGCGCCGGTGACTCGGTGCTGGCCATGCTGCTGGCCGCCAGGGACGAGGACGGCGAGCCGATGTCCGACCGGCTGGTCCGGGACGAGGTGATGACCCTCCTGCTGGCCGGGCACGAGACGACCGCCAACGCGCTGACCTGGACCTGGCTGCTGCTCGACCAGCACCCGGAGGCGGCCGCCCGGCTGCACGCCGAGGTGGACGCGCTGCCCGGGCCGCCCACCGCGGACGACCTGGCCGCGCTGCCGTGGACCAACGCGGTGCTGGCCGAGTCGATGCGGGTCTACCCGCCGGCCTGGGCGTCCGGCCGGCGGGTCCTGGCCGACGTCACGCTCGGCGACTGGACGCTGCCGGCCGGCTCGCTGGCCAGCGCGGTGCAGTGGCTCACCCACCGGGACCCGCGCTGGTGGCCGGAGCCCGAGCGGTTCCGGCCGGAGCGCTGGCTCGACGCCGAGGGGGCGTACGACGAGTCGGCGCCGGGGCAGCCCCGCGGCGCCTACTTCCCGTTCGGGATGGGCACCCGGGTGTGCATCGGCGGGGCGTTCGCCCGGACCGAGGCGGCCCTGGTGCTGGCCACGCTGGCCCGGCGAGTGGGCGCCGGCGCTGGCGCCGGGGCACGTGGTCAAGCCGCTGCCGGCGACGATCCTGCGTCCCCGCGGCGGGCTGCCGATGGTGCTGCACCGGCGCTGATCCGCTCGTACCGTCGGGGTATGACCCACGCTCCCGCCCTGACCCGGCCGCCCGGCCCGCAGCTGGGCCCGCTGGAGCTGGCCCGGCTGCTGCGCCGGCGGCAGATGACCGAGCTGCTGGAGCGGGCGGCCCGGCAGTCGCCCGAGGTGGCGCACTTCCGGCTCGGCGTCGAGCACGCCTACCTGGTGAGCACGCCGGAGCTGGTCCGCGAGCTGTTCGGGTCGCTGGGCCGGGTGACCGCGAAGGGCCGCGGCCTGGAGCAGGCCCGGCTGCTGCTCGGCGACGGGCTGCTGACCAGCGAGGGCGACCTGCACCGGCGGCAGCGCCGGCTCATCCAGCCGGCCTTCCACCACGCCCGGATCCCCGCGTACGAGGAGGTCATGCGGGTGGAGGCGGCCGCGCTGCCGGAGCGGGCCGGCTGGACTTCCCAGCCAGCGGGGCGGTCCGCGACCTGGCCGCGGACATGGCCGACCTGACCCTGCGGATCGTCGGGCGGGCGCTGTTCGCCACCGACCTGGCCGCGGACTCCCCCGCGGTCGCCGGGGCGCTGGCCGAGCTGCTGTCCCGGTTCCAGCGGGTGATGCTGCCCGGCGGCCCGCTGCTCAACCGGGTGCCGCTGCCGTCCACCCTCCGGGTGCGGGCGGCCATCGCCGACCTGGACGGGGTGGTCCGCCGGCTGATCGCCGAGCACCGGGCGGCCGGCCGGACCGACGGGCTGCTCGCCGACCTGCTGGCCGCGCGGGACGAGGACGGCCGGCCGATGCCCGCCGACCAGGTCCGCGACGAGGTGCTCACCCTGGTGCTGGCCGGCCACGAGACCACCGCGAACGCGCTGGCCTGGAGCTGGGTCCAGCTGGACCGGCACCCGGAGGCGGCCGCGCGGCTGCACGCCGAGGTGGACGCCGCCCCGGCCGTGCCGGCGCTCGCCGACCTGCCGTGGACCCGGGCGGTGGTGGCCGAGACGATGCGGCTCTACCCGCCGGCCTGGGTGATCGGCCGGCGGATGCTCGCCGACGCCGAGCTGGGCGGCTGGACGGTGCCGGCCCGGTCGATCGTGATGGCCTCCCAGTGGATCACCCACCGGGACCCGCGCTGGTGGCCGGACCCGCTGGCGTACCGGCCGGAGCGGTGGATCGCCGCCGGCGCCTTCGACGAGAGCGCGCCGGGGCAGCCGCGGGGGGCCTACTTCCCGTTCGGGATGGGGCGCCGGGTCTGCGTGGGCGAGTCCTTCGCCTGGACCGAGGCGGTGCTGGTGCTGGCCGCGCTGGCCCGGCAGTGGGCGCCGGCCCTGGTGCCCGGCGCCCGGGTGGACGTGCTGCCCGCGGTCACCCTCCGCCCCCGGTACGGCCTGCCGATGACCCTGCACCGCCGTGGGCGATGATCGCGGCGTGCTGCCGCTGACGCCGGACGAGCTGCTGACCACGACCCGGGCCGTGCGCAAGCGGCTGGACCTGGAGCGGCCGGTGCCGCTGGAGCTGGTGACGGAGTGCCTGCGGATCGCGCTGCAGGCGCCGAGCGGGTCCAACGCGCAGCGCTGGCACTGGGTGGTGCTCACCGACCCTGAGCTGCGGGCGGCCGTGGGGGAGCACTACCGGCGGGCGGTGGCGGCGTACGAGCGGTCCCCCGGCTTCGCCGGCAAGCTGCACGCGGACGACCCATCGCGGTCGGCGGTCCAGCGGCGGGTCGGCGACAGCGCCGCGTACCTGGGGCAGGTGATGGGCCGGGTGCCGGTGCTGCTGCTGCCCTGCCTGGAGGCGCGCAGCCTGCCGGCCGGCAACCAGGCCGGGCTGTGGGGGTCGCTGCTGCCGGCGGTGTGGAGCTACATGCTGGCCGCCCGGGCCCGCGGGCTCGGCACCGCGTGGACCACGCTGCACCTGCGGTACGAGCGGGAGGTGGCCGAGCTGCTCGGGCTGCCCGAGCACGTCCGGCAGGGGGCGCTGATCCCGACCGCCTACTACACCGGCGAGACCTTCCGGCCGGCCGCCCGGCAGCCGCTGGAGGAGGTCCTGCACGTCGACGGCTGGTGATTTTGTCGTACCCCGCGGGCAGACTCCGCGCCGTCGACCGACGTCGCCAGGAGGGTCCCGTGATCGGAACGCTGTCCACCGTCATCCTCGACTGCCCGGACCCGCTCGCGCTGGCCCGGTTCTACTCGGAGCTACCGGCCTGCCCATCACCAGCACCGACGACGACTGGGTCGACGTCGGCGACGGGGCCGCGACTGGCCTTCCAGCTGGCGCCGGACCACCAGCCGCCGCAGTGGCCGGATCCGGGCCGGCCGCAGCAGTTCCACCTCGACGTACGGGTGGCGGACGTGGAGGTCGCGGAAAGGCGGTGCTGGCGCTGGGCGCCACCCGGCTGCCGGCGGGGCGACCGGGTGTACGCGGACCCGGCCGGCCACCCGTTCTGCCTGATCTGGTGAGCGGCCGCCGGGCCGGCGGACGGCGGGTCAGTCGCCGGTCCAGTAGCGGTCGCCGGCCAGGACCAGCGCGGCGGCGCCGAGCAGGCCGGTGTCCGCGCCGAGCGCGGCCGGCAGGACGCGCGCGGCGCGGACGTGCGGCAGCCCGGCGTGCCGGGCGTACGCGGCGCGCAGCGGCGCGAAGAGGAGGTCGCCCGAGGCGGCGAAGCCGCCGCCGACCACGACGGTGGTGACGTCGAGCAGGGCCACCGCGGAGGCGATGCCGCGGCCGAGCATCGTCCCGGCCCGCTCGTACGCGGCGAGCGCCACCGGATCGCCGGCCCGCGCCGCCGCCGCCAGCGCCCGCCCGTCCGCCCCCACCCCGCCGGCCAGCCTCCCGGCCGACGCGCCACCGTCCGACGCGGCGCCCGCTGCGGCGCCGGCCGGGGTCCAGCCGTGGGCGAGGGCCCAGGCGACGACGGCCGGCCCGCGGGCGACCGCCTCCAGGCAGCCGCGCCCACCGCAGCCGCACTCCGGCCCGTCCGGGTCGACCACGAGGTGGCCGACGTGCCCGGCGTTGCCGGAGGCGCCGTCCACCACCCGGTCGGCCAGCACCACCCCGCCACCGACCCCGGTGGACACCACCATGCCGAGCATGTCCGGGCAGCCGCGCCCGGCCCCGCGCCAGTGCTCGGCCACCGCCGCGCACACCGCGTCGTTGTGCAGCCGCACCGGCACGCCCAGCTCGGCGGCCA
This sequence comes from uncultured Actinomycetota bacterium, assembly GCA_963849885.1. Taxonomy (GTDB): domain Bacteria; phylum Actinomycetota; class Actinomycetes; order Mycobacteriales; family CADCTP01; genus CADCTP01. The sequence goes on from CAWKIV010000013.1 coordinate 209,709, forward strand.
GCCGGTCCCGCAGCGGGAAGCCGCGCCAGCCCGGGATGTTCACCGGCGACACCTCGCCGGCCGGCCACCGCATCGGCCCGCCGCAGCCCACCCCGGCCGCCACCACCGGCAGCCCGACCCGGCCGAGCACGTCGCGCAGCAGCGACGCGAGCGCCGACCACAGCGGCTCCGCCTCCGCGCCCGGCGGCGTCGGCCGGATCCGCGGGCTCAGCACCACCCCGGACGGCAGCACCACCGCCGCGGCCAGCTTCGTGCCACCGACGTCCACCGCGAGCACCGGCCCGGATTCCGCCACGAGCGGAACCTAAGCACCGGAGCCCCGGGCGTGTGCGGCCGGCCCGGGCCCGACGTACGGTCGTCGGGTGACGAGTGCCCCGCAGATCGACACCCTGGGCGCGCTGCGCGCCTCCGGCCACGTGCACCGCAGCGTCAAGGCGGAGATCCGCGACAACCTGCTGGCCCGGCTCGCCGCCGGCGAGCCGACCCTGCCCGGCATCGTCGGCTTCGACGACACGGTGCTGCCCGAGGTGGAGCGGGCCCTGCTCGCCGGGCACGACATGGTGCTGCTCGGCGAGCGCGGCCAGGGCAAGACCCGGCTGATCCGCACCCTGGTCGGGCTGCTCGACGAGTGGACGCCGGTGCTGGCCGGCAGCGAGCTCAACGAGCACCCGTACGCGCCGGTCTCGGTGTGGGGCAAGCGCACCGTCGCCGAGCAGGGCGACCAGACCGCGGTCGCCTGGCAGCACCGCACGCAGCGGTACGGCGAGAAGCTGGCCACCCCGGACACCAGCGTCGGCGACCTGATCGGCGACGTGGACCCGATCAAGGTGGCCGAGGGCCGCACCCTGGGCGACCCGGAGACCGTGCACTACGGCCTGGTGCTGCGGACCAACCGCGGCATCTTCTCCGTCAACGAGCTGCCCGACCTGGCCGAGCGGATCCAGGTCGCGCTGCTCAACGTGCTGGAGGAGCGGGACGTGCAGGTCCGCGGCTACCAGCTGCGGCTGCCGCTGGACCTGCTGCTGGTGGCCAGCGCCAACCCGGAGGACTACACCAGCCGCGGCCGGATCATCACCCCGCTCAAGGACCGCTTCGGCGCCGAGGTGCGCACCCACTATCCGCTGGACCTGTCCGACGAGATCGAGCTGATCCGGCAGGAGGCGGCGCTGGTCTGGGCGGTGGACGGGCCGCACCCGGCCCCGGTCGTGCCGGACCACGTGCTGGAGGTGGTGGCCCGGTTCACCCGGGCGGTGCGGGAGGCGCCGCAGGTCGACCAGCGGTCCGGGGTGAGCGCCCGGTTCGCCATCGCCGGGGTGGAGACGGTGGCCGCGAGCGCGGTGCGCCGGGCCGCGGTCACCGGCGAGCCGCTGGCCGTGGCCCGGGTCTGCGACCTGCCCGCGGTGGTGCCGGCGTCCCGCGGCAAGGTCGAGTTCGAGGACGCGGACGAGGGCCGCGAGGTCGAGGTGCTGGAACATCTGCTGCGCCGGGCCGTCGCGGACACCTTCCGGGCCCGGCTGGCCGGGCAGGACCTGTCGGCGCTGCAGTCGAAGTTCGACGAGGGGCTGACCGTGGAGACCGGCGACCTGGTGCCGGCCGGCGAGCTGCTCCGCCAGGTCGGCACGTTCCCGACGCTGGCCGGGCTGCTGTCCCGGCTGGAGCCGTCCTCCGGGCCGGAGGGGGCCAGCGCGGTCGGGCTGGCCGCGGCGGCGGTCGAGTTCGCGCTGGAGGGGCTGCACCTGCTGCGCCGGCTGGCCAAGGACGACGTCGGCGGCGGCCGCACCGTCTACGGCGGCTGAGATGCCCGGCCCGGGCGGTTTCCGGTACGGAGCCTGGCGCGGTGGGCGCGACCCGCTGGAGCCGCCGTTCGACGTGCGCCGCGCGCTGGACGAGATCGGCGACGACGTGCTGGCCGGCGCCAGCCCGAGCGAGGCGCTCCGCCGCCTCCTGCAGCAGGGCGCCGACGGCCTGCGCGGGCTGGACGAGCTGCGCCGCAAGGTCCGCCAGCGGGCCCGCGCGACCCGCCGCCGCGGTCGCCTGGACGGCACCCTGGAGCAGGTCCGGGAGCTGCTGGACCGGGCGCTGGCGGCGGAGCGGCGGGCGCTGTTCCCGGACCCGGACGACTCGGCCCGGTTCGCCGAGGCGCAGCTGGACGCGCTGCCGAACGACCCGGCCCGGGCCGTGCGCGAGCTGTCGGAATACCCGTGGCGCAGCGACGAGGCCCGGCAGGCGTACGAGGAGATCAAGGACCTGCTCCGCCGGGAGGTGCTGGACAGCCAGTTCCGCGGGATGCGGGACGCGCTGCGCGGCGCCACCGCGCAGGACGTGGCCCGGGTGCGGGAGATGGTCGCCGCGCTCAACGAGATGCTGGAGGCGGACGCCCGCGGGCAGCACACCCAGGAGCAGTTCGACCGGTTCATGGAGCAGTACGGCGACTTCTTCCCGGAGCGCCCGCACAACCTGGCCGAGCTGGTGGACGCGCTGGCCCGCCGGGCCGCGGCCCAGCAGCGGCTGCTGGACAGCCTGTCCGACGAGCAGCGGCAGGAGCTGGCCGACCTGATGGCCGGTGCGCTCGGCGACGCCGGGCTGGCCGGCGAGCTGGACCGGCTGCAGCGGCAGCTGCGGGCGGCCCGGCCGGACCTGCGCTGGGGCGGCCGGGAGCGGATGGACGGCGACCGGCCGCTGGGCCTGGGCGACGCCACCGGGGCGCTGCAGGAGATCGCCGACCTGGACGAGCTGGACGCGATGCTGGACCAGGACTACCCGGGCGCGTCGCTGGACGACGTCGACCCGGAGCTGGTGGAGCGGGCGCTGGGCCGGCAGGCGGTGGACGACCTGGAGGCACTGCGCCGGGTGGAGCGGGAGCTGCAGCGGCAGGGCTACCTCAACCGGTCCGGCGGCCAGCTGGAGCTGACCCCGCGGGCCGTGCGCCGGCTGGGGGCGACCGCGCTGCGCCGGGTCTTCTCGGTGCTGGAGTCCCGCGGCCGCGGCGCCCACGACGTCCGGGACGCCGGCGCGGCCGGGGAGCCGACCGGGTCGAGTCGCGGCTGGGAGTACGGGGACGAGCAGCCGCTCGAGGTCGTCCGCACCGTCCGCAACGCCGTCCTCCGCACCGGCGGCTTCGCCGATCTTGGCCAGGTCAACGCCGACGGAGCGCCCGAGGAGTTGACTCAACCAAGATCGGCGCGGCGCGGCGGGGCGGGTGCGGTTGACGGTCGAGGACTTCGAGGTGGTGGAGACGGAGCGGCGGACCTCGGCGACGGTGGCGCTGCTGGTCGACCTGTCGTACTCGATGGCCCTGCGCGGCACCTGGGGCGCGGCCAAGTCGACCGCGCTGGCGCTGCACTCGCTGGTGACCACGAGCTTCCCGCAGGACCGGATCGAGATCATCGGCTTCTCCAACTACGCCCGGCCGATCTCCTCGACCGGGCTGGCCGGCCTCTCCTGGGACATGGTGCAGGGGACCAACCTGCAGCACGCGCTGATGCTGGCCCGCCGGCACCTGGACCGCTACCGGGACGGCGAGCCGGTGATCCTGGTGGTCACCGACGGCGAGCCGACCGCGCATCTGGCCCGGGACGGGCGGGCCGAGTTCGCCTGGCCGCCGCTGCCGGAGACGCTCGCGCTGACCATGGCCGAGGTGGAGCGGTGCACCCGCCGCGGCGCCACCATCAACGTCTTCATGCTGGACGAGGAGCCGGCGCTGGTCCGCTTCGTCGAGGAGCTGGCCAAGCGCAACGGCGGCCGGGTCTTCTCCCCCCGCCCGGAGAAGCTCGGCGAGTACGTCGTCAGCGACTACCTCCGGGCCCGCCGCGGCCGCCGCCGCTCGGCCTGACGCCAAGGATTCGCCAAGCGCCGTACGCGAGGGTCGGGCTCCCAACCTCCGAAGAGGGAGCCACCATGCCCCGCACCCGAAGGCTCGCCCTGGTCGGCACGATGGCGGCGGCGATCGCCGCGGGCGGCGTCGCCGCTGCCGCGCCGGCGTCCGCCGCACCCCATCCGACCTGCCCGACGGGCTACCACTGCGTCTTCCTCGGCCCGCTGGGGACCACCCCCCGCTACGCCTTCTTCAACTCCGACGGCAAGTTCAGCGACAACTACTTCCCGGGCGGGATCACGGTCAACAACCAGGTCGCGGCCGCCAGCAACTCCAGCAGCGGCGGGTACGAGAGCCACTACTACCAGAGCGCCGGCTACACCAACGGCCTGGTCTTCTGCGTCAACCCCGGCCACGCGACCCCCAGCGTGCTGCCGGGCACCAAGCAGAACCAGGCCAGCTCGCTGATGCTGCGGCCGGCCACCTCGATCTCCTGCTACTGAGCCACCGGAGGGAGCTCCCATGCGCCAGATCCGCAGGCTCGCCACCGTCGCTGCCGCCGCCGCGGTGGTCGCCGCCGGCGGCGTCGCCGCCGCCACGGCCGGGATCACCGGCTGCGCCGGCGCCGCCCCCGCGGCGCCGGCGCCGCCGGCCCCCGACCTGGACCGGCTGCGGGCGCTGCCGCCGATCACCGGGCTGGTGCACACCTGGTCGCCGGCCAGCGACCGGGTGACGCGGGCCCAGCAGAAGCTCACCGTGGACTGCATGGCGGCGCGCGGCTTCGGCTACCGACCGGCCCCGCCGGCCACCGCGGCCGAGATGGCCGCGCGGCGGCCGGCGCCGTTCGGGCTGGAGACGCTCGCGCCGCCGCCGCCCGAGCGGCCGCTGCCGCCGGAGCGGCCCGACCTGGGCGAGCGGTACGGCCGGGCGCTGCACGGCGACCCGGACCGCCGGCTCACCGCGTCCGGAGCCCGCACCAAGGTCACGCTGCCGGTGGACGGCTGCATCGCCGCCGCGGAGACCCGGATGCTCGGCGCCGACCGGGTGCGCTGGACCCGGCTGCGCATCCTCCTCGGCGAGGCCGAGGAAGAGGCGCTGACCCGGCTGGAGAAGGACCCGGAGTTCCGGGCCGCGACGACCCGCTGGCGCGAGTGCGCGCGCCGGTCCGGGGTGCAGGCGCCGGACCCGCCGGCCGTCGCGGCCGGGCTGGCCGACACCGACCCGGCCGCGCAGCCGGCCGCCCGGATCGACCTCGGCTGCAAGGCCGGGACCGGCTACCTGGCGACCGCGTACGGCCGGTTGGCCGCGATCGAGCGCGAGCTGCTGGCCCGCTCCCCCACCGTGGTCCCGCAGTGGACCGCCCTGCTGGCGAAGCAGGACGCGGTCGCCCGGGGGGTCCTCGGGAGCTGATGTCCCCGATCGCGTAGATTTCCGGCCCGTGCGGACCGTGGTGCTGACCATCCATGTCGTGCTGGCGATCTTCCTGATCGGCCCGCTGGTCTCGGCGGCCAACCAGGGGCCCCGGGCGCTGCGGGACGGCGACACCGGCGTCCTGCGGCTGCTGGCCCGCACGGTCACGGTCAACGGCTGGGCGTCGATCGCGGTCGCGGTGGTCGGCTTCGGCCTGGTCCAGCGCCGGTACGGCAACGAGTTCACCGACGCCTGGCTGATCGTCTCGATCCTGCTCTTCGTGGTCGCGACCCTGCTGGTGGTGCTGCTGCTCGCGCCGCTGCTGCGCGGTGCCGCGGCGGCCGCCGGCGGGTCGACGGCCCACCTGGCCGGCCGGGTCGGCGCCCTCGCCGGCGTGGCCAGCCTCTGCTACGTGGTGATCGCGGTGCTCATGGTGTGGCAGCCCGGCACCTGAGCTGAACCATCCGGCCCTCTGCTGCGCGGAGCAGTCCGAGCCGGTCGGCTGACGGTCCCGGGCCGGGGCCGGTCGCCAGCCCGTGCCGGAAAGCCGGCGGCCTGGCAGGATGGAGGGGTGTCCACCCGACGACCCCGGTTGCTGCCCGCCGCGCTGCTCGCGTCGGCGCTGGTGGTGAGCGCCACCGGCGGGGTGCTGGCGGTGACCGGGCGGGCCGATGCGCCGGCCGCGGACACCTGCTCCGCGGGCACCGAGTTCGTCACCGTGCGGCCGGTCTTCGACGACGCCGAGTGGCGCCCGGCCCGGCCGGCCGCGCCGGCGCTCGCCGGTTGCCTGGACACGTCGAAGATCGGCGAGGCCGGCGACCCGGCCGGGACCAACCCGCGCGGCTAGCCGCTAGCCGAGCGCCTGGGTGAGGTCGGCGAGCAGGTCGTCCACCGACTCGATCCCGACCGACAGCCGGACCAGCGTCGACGGCACCTCCAGCGGGGAGCCGGTCACCGACGCGTGCGTCATCAGCCGCGGGTGCTCGATCAGCGACTCCACCCCGCCGAGCGACTCGGCGAGCAGGAAGACCTCGGTCCGCTCGCACACCCGCAGCGCGGCCGCCTCGCCGCCGTGCAGGGTGAAGGAGACCATCCCGCCGAAGCCGCGCATCTGCTTGGCCGCCACCTCGTGCCCGGGGTGGTCGGGCAGGCCCGGGTAGTAGACCCGGTCCACCGCCCGGTGGGCGAGCAGCATCTCGGCCACCCGCTCCGCGTTCGCGCAGTGCCGGTCCATCCGGACGCCGAGCGTCTTCACCCCGCGCAGCACCAGCCAGGAGTCGAACGGACCGGGCACGCCGCCCATCGCGTTCTGGTGGAAGGTGAGCCGCTCGGCCAGCTCGGCGTCGTCGACCACCAGCGCGCCCCCGATGACGTCGGAGTGCCCGCCGAGATACTTGGTCGTCGAGTGCACGACCGCGTCGGCGCCGAGCGCGAGCGGCTGCTGCAGGTAGGGCGAGGCGAAGGTGTTGTCCACCACGAGCAGCGCGCCGGCGTCATGCGCGAGCCCGGCCAGCGCCGCGATGTCGGCGATGCCGAGCAGCGGGTTGGTCGGCGTCTCGCACCACAGCATCGCGGTGGTCGGCCGCAGTGCCGCCCGGACCGCGGCCAGGTCGGCCAGGTGCACCGGGGTGGTCTCGACGCCCCAGCGGTCCAGCACCTTCGCGAAGAGCCGGTAGCTCCCGCCGTACGCGTCGTCGGGGACGACGACGTGGTCGCCGGGCACCAGCACGGTGCGCAGCAGGCAGTCCTCGGCGGCCAGCCCGGAGGCGAACGCGAACCCGCGGGCGCCGCCCTCCAGCGCGGCCAGGCACTCCTGCAGCGCGGTCCGGGTCGGGTTGGCCGACCGGCTGTACTCGAAGCCGCCGCGCAGGCCGCCGACCCCGTCCTGCTTGTACGTCGACGTCTGGTGGATCGGGACCACCACCGAGCCGGTGCACGCGTCGGGCTCCTGCCCGGCGTGGATGGCAAGGGTCTCGAAGCCGTGCCGCGTCGCACTCACCCCGAAAAGGCTACCCGGCAGCCGGGCCCCGCCGTGGCGGGGCCCGGCCGCCGAGTCAGCCCTCGACCTTGTCGACGGTGAGGGCGCCGACGCAGTAGTCCTCCTCCGAGCCGAGGTTCTTGACCGAGTAGAGGAACCGGCGCTCCGGCGTGCCGTCCGACTTGATCCGCTGCTCCCAGTAGTCCCGGGTCACCTCCAGGCTGCAGGGCGTGAGGTCAGCCCGCGTAGAGCTCCTCGATCACGTCGGCGTAGCCGGCCAGCACGCCGCGCCGCTTGAGCTTCATGGTCGCGGTCAGCTGCGGCGAGTCCGGCACCCACTCGTCGGCCAGCACGGCGAACCGCTTGATGCCCTCCACCTGGGAGAAGTGCTTGTTCACCTCGGCCACGCCGCGCTCCAGCTCGGCCCGCACCGTCGGGTCCGCGGCCAGCGCGGCCAGGTCGGTGCCGGCCAGCCCCTCGCCGCGCGCCCACACCGGCGCCACCTCGGAGTCGAGCACCAGCAGCGCGACCAGGTACGGCCGGCTGTCGCCGATCACGCAGGCCTGCCCGACCAGCGGCAGCGACTTGAGCCGGGCCTCGATGTTCGCCGGCGACACGTTCTTGCCGCCGGCGGTGATGATCAGCTCCTTCTTCCGGTCCACGATGGACAGATAGCCCTCGTCGTCGAAGCGGCCGATGTCCCCGGTGTGCAGCCAGCCGTCGGCGTCGAAGGTCTCCGCGGTGCGCTCCGGGTCGTCCAGGTAGCCGCGGGACACGATGCCGCCCCGGCAGATCACCTCGCCGTCGTCGAGCAGCCGCACCTCGGTCGCCGGGTACGGCCGGCCGACCGTGCCCGGCTTCACCCGGTACGGGTCCCAGGTCATGCCGCCGCTGTTCTCGCTCATCCCGTAGATCTCGGAGAACGGCAGCCCGACCGCGCGGAAGAAGTGCAGCACGTCCACCGGCAGCGGCGCGGCGCCGGCGAAGCAGTAGCGCAGCTGGTCCAGCCCGATCCGCTGCCGCAGCGGCGCGAACGCGGCCGCGTCCACCTGCTCCCAGGCCGCGGCGAGCGCGTCCGGCAGCGGCCGGTCGGCCGCGCGCAGCTCGGCGACCTGCCGCCCGACCTGCAGCGCCTTGGCGAAGCCGGCCACCCGCTCCGGTCCGGCCGCGGCCACCGCGGCCTCGATCCCGGCCCGCAGCTTCTCGAAGACCCGCGGCGGGCCGAAGAGGCTGGTCGGCCGGACCGCGGCCAGGTACGCCGCCAGGGTCGTCTGGTCCGGGCAGCAGGTCACCTCGGTCTGCAGCCACAGCCAGGCGTAGTGGGTGACGATGCGCTCGGCGATGTGCGCCATCGGCAGGTAGGACACGTTCCGCGCGTCCGGCTGCGGCCCGATCAGCTCGGTGTAGCCGACCGACTGCCAGGCGATGTTCGCGTGGTCGAGCATGACGCCCTTCGGCGGCCCGGTGGTGCCGGAGGTGTAGATCACCGTGGCCAGGTCGTCCGGCCGGACCGCCTCGACGGCCGCGTCGAGGTCGACCGGGTCGTCGCCGAGCAGGTCGGCGAAGCGGATCACGTCGGCCGGGGCCAGCCCGTCCGGGTCGTCCACCACCACGACCGCGCGCAGCTCGGGCAGCTCGTCGCGGACCTTGAGCAGCCGCTCCAGGAAGCCGATGTCGTCGACCACGGCGATCCGGGCCCGGCTGTGCGCGGCCAGGTACGCCACCTGCTCCGGCGCGGAGGAGTTGTAGATCGACAGCGGGGTGCCGCCGGCCAGCAGCACGCCCAGGTCGGCGAGGTGGAACTCCGGCCGGTTGCGCAGGAAGAGCAGCGCCCGGTCGCCGCGGCCGAGCCCGAGCCGGCCGAACGCGCTCGCCAGCCGGGCCGACGCGTCCCCGACCCGCGCCCAGGTCCACTCCTCGACGTCGGACCCGTCCGGGCGCATCCGCCGGAGCGCGACCTTGTCCGGGAGCTCGGTGACGTTGCGCCGCAACCACCGGACCACCGTCTGGCCCTCGACCTGTGTCGCCAGGTCCGTACCGTCCGCCACCGCCGCACCTCCGCGCCTTGTGAGCCCCCTCACACCGTATCGGCGCGGCGCGGTCCGGTCGCCACTTCGCGGGGACGGCTCCGCTGCTGACTTCAGCTTGCTAAAGTCAGCTGCGTTCGCCGACGGCCGGCGCCCGAGGAGGCACCCATGACCGAGCCCGCCCGCCCTGACACCGTCGTGCTGGTGCACGGCCTCTGGATGACCCCCCGCAGCTGGCAGCACTGGGTGACGTACTACGAGGCCAAGGGCCTCACCGTGCTGACACCGGGCTACCCGGGCTTCGAGATCGAGGTCGAGGCCCTGCGGGAGAAGCCCGAGATCATCTCCCACCTCACCGTCCCGGAGACCGTCGACCACCTGGCCGCCGCGATCGAGGCGGTCGAGACCCCGCCGATCATCATGGGCCACTCCTTCGGCGGCACCCTGACCCAGCTGCTGCTCGCGCGCGGCCTCGGCTCGGCCGGGGTGGTGATCGACTCCGCGCCGACCGAGGGGGTGCGGGTCAACCCGCTGTCGCAGGTCCGGTCGCTGTTCCCGGCGCTGAAGAACCCGGCCAACCGGCACCGGGCGGTCGGCTTCACGCCCGAGGAGTTCCACTACGCGTTCGCCAACACGCTCAGCCCGGAGGACTCGCGGGCGGCCTGGGAGCGGTACGCCATCCCGGCCCCGGGAAACTGGGTGTGGGAGTTCGGGCTCTTCGCCAACTTCAAGCCCGGGCACCAGGACACCTGGGTCGACTACGCCGCCGACCGGGCCCCGCTGCTCTTCCTCGCCGGCTCCGAGGACCACATCATGCCGCCGTCGGTGAACCGGTCGAACGCCAAGCACTACGGCAAGTCCCCGGCGCTCACCGACTACCACGAGTTCGCCGGGCGCGACCACTGGACGTGCGCCGCGCCGGGCTGGGAGGCCGTCGCCGACCACGCGCTGGCGTGGGCGCTCCAGCACGCCCGGACCGGACCGCGCGAGCCGGCCCAGGGAGCCTGACCGACGCATCCACCCGGCTCCGGCCGGGTAGACCCAGCGAGCCGACACCAGCCATCCGGGGAGAAGTCGGGTCACCGTGGCCATGAAGCTCGCAGGGGCGCTCGCCCGCCGGGGCGGCCGGGCCGTGGGCCGCTACTGCCCGATCGAGCGCGCCCTCGACGTGGTCCGGACCCGGTCGGCGGTGCTCGTGCTGCGCGAGGCGTTCTACGGGGCGACCCGGTTCGAGGAGTTCACCGCGCGCACCGGCCTCAGCGAGGCGACCACCGCCGGGCGGCTGCGCGACCTCGTCCGGGCCGACCTCCTCGGCAAGCGCCCGTACCAGGAGCCGGGCCAGCGCCGCCGGCACGAGTACGTCCTCACCGCATCCGGCGCCGAGCTCATGCCGGCCCTCTTCGCGCTGCTGCAGTGGGCCAACCGGCACGCCCCGCCGCCGTACCCGCCGGCGCTGCACCACGACGGCTGTGGCGAGCCGGTCACCGTCGAGGCCCGCTGCGCGGCGGGCCACCAGGTCCGGGCCGACGAGATGCGCGTCACCGCGGCCGGGCCGTTCGGCCTCGACGACCCGGTCCGGCTGGAGACCTGGGACGCCGGGCCCGGCCGCCGCTGACCGCCCGGGCCAGCCAGGGCATGTCTCAACCCGCCGTCGCTACGATCGCGCGGTGCCGGTGGATGTCACCACCCACACGGAGATCGACCGCTCGCGCGCGGAGGTCGCCGCGTACGCCGGCGACCCCGGCACCGCCCCGACCTGGTACGAGAACATCGTCTCGGTCCGGTGGGAGTCACCGCCGCCGGCCGCGGTGGGGTCGAGGGTCGCGTTCGTCGCGCGGTTCCTCGGCCGGGAGCTGGCCTACACCTACGAGGTGCGGGAGCTGGTCCCCGGCGAGCGGCTGGTGATGAGCACGGCGCAGGGGCCGTTCCCGATGGAGACCACCTACACCTGGGCGGACACCGCGTCCGGGGGCACCCGGATGACGCTGCGCAACCGGGGCGAGCCGGCCGGCTTCACCGCGCTCGCCGCGCCGGTGCTGGCGGCCGCGATGCGCCGGGCCAACCGCAAGGATCTCGCCCGGCTCAAGGCGCTGCTCGAGGCCGGCGACGCCGGCCGGCGCTAGGGCGTGTCTCAGCGCGGCTCAGTGCCGCCCGGGTCGACCGGGCGGTCCGGCGGCGGGTCCGGGGCGGGGTAGTCCGGATAGGACGGCAGGGTGCCGAGCCCGGGTCGCTCGCCGGCCTCCGGGCGCGCCCAGATCCAGTCGTCCCTCCCGGCGGCCGGTCGGGGTCCGGCGGTCGGTCCGGGACCGGTGGTCGGTCCGGGTCCGCCGGGACCGGGCGGCGGCCAGGACCAGCCCGGCATCGCGGGACCCGGCCACGGACCGCCGCCGACGCCGGCGACGGCGGGACGGCGCCGCCGCATCCACAGCAGACCGAGCCCGCCGGCGAGCAGCAGCGCCAGCGCCGCCCCGCCACCCCACAGCAGCCACCCGGCCGCACCGCCCGACCCGCTGCCGGCGTACGCGGACGCCCGGACGATCTCCAAAGTGGACGGTCGCAGGTCCCAGGTGACCGTGCGCCCCTCCTGCCGGCCGTTGGACGAGATCACGTCGCCCGGGAACGTCACCCGCATCCGGGCCTCGAAGCCCTCGGTCTCGGTCGGCCCGCCGAGCAGCGAGTACGTCGGGAAGAAGAACTGCCCGAACAGCACCACCCGGTCGCCGTCCCGCCGCAGGGCCAGCGCGGACGCCGGCCCGGGCGTCGCCGGCGCGGATCCCGGCCGCGTGGTCGGCCGGCCCAGTCCGCCCGGCAGGCCCGGGGCTCCGGAGGCCGACGCCGAGTCGGCACCGTCCTTGTAGAGCCGGTCGAGCTGCTCGAAGGTCAGGCGGTCGAGCGTGATCCTGACGCCCTCGTAGCCGTCCTCCGCGTACGACTCGACCTTGACCTTGTCGCGCAGGTCCGCCGGGAGGTCCTCGGGCTCGTCGGCGGGGTCGATGGGGTCGGTGGGCGGGGCGCCGTCGGGGATCTTGAAGGCGAACACCATCGTGCCCGACACCCGGTCGTCCCCGCTGACGCTCAGGTCACCCTGGAACCGCAGACACCCGGAGGCGAGCAGCGCGAGCGCGACGAGCACGGCGATCCGCCATCCGGCCGTACGCGACGCCATGTCCGCAGGATCCCACAGGGACCGTCCCATTCGACCCAGGAGGAGCGCACTCGGACGCCGCTGCCGGGCTCGCCGCCGGGCGGCGGCGCGCGGCGGGTGAGGGTCGCGGCGGCCCAGCCGACGACGGCCAGGCCGGCGAGCAGGTAGGCGTTGCCGACGACGTGCTCGGCCGTTCCCCAGAGGTACTCGCGCTGCCGGCCGTACGGCGGCCACACGACCGGGCGGGCCACGAAGAGCGCCGTCCAGGCGAGCCCGGCCCACCGGCTGCGCTCCCACAGTGCCAGCGCGACCGGCACCACCCACACCCAGTGGTGCGACCAGGAGACCGGCGAGAGCAGCAGCATGGCCAGCGCGCCCAGGCCGGTGCCGAGCACCCGGTCCCCGCGCCGCCACCAGCCGGCGCCGACGAGCAGGGCCGCGAGCGCGAGCGGCCCGGCCACCGCCAGCCACAGCAGGGTGGGCGGCCGGCCGTCCAGCAGCCGGGTGAGCGCGCCGTACACCGACTGGTTGTGGGCCAGCGCCGGCGGGCCGACCCGGCCGGCGTCGACGAGGCGGTCGGTCCAGTACGCCGCCGCCGCGGCCGGCATCGCCACGAACCCGACGGCGACCGTGCCGGCGAAGGCCAGCGCCGCCCGGCCCGCCGCGGCCCGCCGGCCGACCAGCACGAGCAGCACCACGAAGACGAGCGGGGTCAGCTTGACGCCCGCCGCGATGCCCACCAGCACGCCGGCCCAGCGGCGGTCCGGCCGGACCAGGTCGACCAGCACGGCCAGCATCAGCAGCAGGTTGACCTGCCCGAACGTGAGGTTCTGCCAGACCGGCTCCAGGACCAGCGCGCCGCCGGCCAGCAGCGCCACCAGCCACCCCGGGGCGGGCCGGCCGAGCTCCCGGCGGACCACGGTGACGACCGCCGCCAGCGCGCCCACCGACGCGCCGGTCGACACCGCGGCCGCCAGCCAGTACGGCAGCAGCGCCAGCGGCACCAGCACGACCGCCGCGAACGGCGGGTAGGTGAACGGCAACCCCATCACCGGGTCGCGGGACCCGTAGACCGGCAGGCCGTCGAGCAGCGCCCGGCCGCCGTACTGGTAGACGAACAGGTCGGTGAAGCCGCCGCGGACGCCGGCCGCGACCGCGGCGGCGACGACCAGGACCAGGACCGGGACCGGCCCGGCCCGCAGGCGGGCGCGCATCGCGGAGCGCCCGTCGGGTCGAGCGGCCACCCCCACGCCGGCGCCGGCGACCGGCATCGACATCACCCCAGGCTAGCTTCGGGCGCCTTCCGGGTAGCCGTACCGGCGGGAGTCGTCCCGAATCCGGACGCGCAGCGCAGTCAGCCGGCTGCGCGGTGCCCGACCACCGGCGCGCTGCGTCGACCAACGACCTCCTGGTCGGCCGGCTGATCCCGCCCGGCCAGCCGGGCCAGGAGTGGCGCTTCGACGACGAGGACGCGAGCAGGGACCTGCCCCCGGGCGGCCTGGTCGCCCCGCCCGGGCGACGTGGTTCGGCTGACCGCAGGGCGGCGGGTCAGCGGGCCAGGTGGACGAGCAGGTCCTGCCGGGTGAGCACGCCGGCCGGCTTGCCGTCGAGCAGCACCACCGCCGCGTCCGCCTTCTCCAGCGCGGTCACCGCGGCGTCCACCGGCTCGCCGGCGCCGATCACCGGCAGCGGCGGGGACATGTGCCGCTCCAGCGGGTCGGCCAGCCGGGCCTGGCCGGTGAAGAGCAGGTCGAGCAGGTCCCGCTCCACCACCGAGCCGACCACCTCGGCGCTCATCACCGGCGGCTCGGCCTTGACCACCGGCATCTGGGAGACGCTGTACTCCCGGAGGATGTCGATGGCCTCCCGCACCGTGTCCTGCGGGTGCACGTGCACCAGCTCGGGCAGCTGGCCGGTCTTGCGCCGCAGCACGTCGCCGACGGTGACGTGCGAGGACGTGCGGAGGAAGCCGTAGTCGGCCATCCAGTCGTCGTTGAAGATCTTCGACAGGTAGCCGCGGCCGCCGTCCGGCAGCAGCACCACGACCACGTCGTCGGCGGTGCCCCGCGCGGCCACCCGCAGCGCCGCCGCGACCGCCATCCCGCAGGAGCCGCCGACCAGCAGGCCCTCCTCCCGGGCCAGCCGCCGGGTCAGCTCGAAGGAGTCCGCGTCGCTGATCGCCTCGATCTCGTCGCAGATCTCCCGGTTGTACGTGGTCGGCCAGAAGTCCTCGCCGACGCCCTCCACCAGGTACGGCCGGCCGGTGCCGCCCGAGTAGACCGAGCCCTCGGGGTCGGCGCCGACCACCCGCACCCGGCCGCCGGAGGCCTCCTTGAGGTAGCGGCCGGCGCCGCTGACCGTGCCGCCGGTGCCGAGCCCGGTGACGAAGTGGGTGACCCGACCGTCGGTCTGCCGCCAGATCTCCGGGCCGGTGGTCTCGTAGTGCGACTGCGGGTTGGCCGGGTTGGCGTACTGGTTGGGCTTCCAGGCGCCGTCGATCTCCCGGACCAGCCGGTCGGAGGTGTTGTAGTAGGAGTCCGGGTGCTCCGGCGGGACCACCGTCGGGCAGACCACGACCTCCGCCCCGTACGCCCGGAGCACGTTGATCTTGTCCCCGGAGACCTTGTCCGGGCAGACGAAGACGCACTTGTAGCCGCGCTTCTGCGCGACGATGGCCAGGCCCACCCCGGTGTTGCCGCTGGTGGGCTCGACGATGGTGCCGCCCGGGCGCAGCTCCCCGGACCGCTCGGCCGCCTCGATCATGCGCAGCGCGATCCGGTCCTTCACCGACCCGCCGGGGTTGAGGTACTCGACCTTGGCCAGCACCAGCGGCGCCAGCCCCTCGGTGACGGACGAGAGCTTGACCAGCGGCGTGTTGCCGATCAGCTCGACCAGCGACTCCGCGTACTCCATCGACACAGGGTAGGGGACGCTCACACCCCCTCCAGCGGGGCTCCGGGCCGCCGGTAGACCGTCCAGGTCACGGCCAGGCAGACCAGGTAGAAGACGATGAACGCGAGGTACGCCGCGTCCCCGTCGCCGCGGGCCAGGAAGGACTGCCGGAAGGCCAGGTTGACCAGCACGCCGCCGAAGGCGCCGACCGCGCCGGCGATGCCGATCAGCGCGCCGGACAGCCGCCGGGCGGCCCGCTCCGCCGCCACCGGGTCGGTGCCGGCCGCGGCCGCCCGCTGCGCCTTGGCCCGGAAGATCGCCGGGATCATCTTGTACGTCGAGCCGTTGCCGACGCCGCTGAGCACGAACAGCGTGATGAAGCCGACCAGGAAGAGCGGCAGCGAGCCCTGCCGGGAGGCCAGCAGCACGGTCAGCGCGCCGGCCGCCATCGCCGCGAACGTCCACAGCGTGACCCGGGCGCCGCCGAGCCGGTCGGCCAGCGCGCCGCCGACCGGGCGGATCAGCGAGCCGAGCAGCGGCCCGAGGAAGGTCAGGTACGCCGCGTCCACCGGGCTGGCGAAGTCGGCCCGGAACTGCACCTGCAGCACCTGGCCGAAGGCGAAGCCGAAGCCGATGAACGAGCCGAAGGTGCCGATGTAGAGGAACGACATGACCCAGGTGTGCGGGTCGCGGGTGGCGTCGCGCAGCGCGCGCTTGTCGTTCATCGCGTCGGCGAGGTTGTCCATGAACAGCGCGGCGCCGAGCGCGGCGAGGACCACCATCGGGATGTAGAAGGCGAGCACCAGCCGCGGGTGCGCGGCGCCGGCGGTGGCCAGCACGGCCAGGCCGACGAGCTGCACCGCGGCGACGCCGAGGTTGCCGCCGCCGGCGTTGAGCCCGAGCGCCCAGCCCTTCTGCCGCTGCGGGTAGAACGCGTTGATGTTGGCCATCGAGGAGGCGAAGTTGCCGCCGCCGACGCCGGCCAGCGTGGCCGCCGCGAGCAGCATGCCGTAGTCCACGCCCGGCTCCAGCACCAGCGCCGCCGCGATGCACGGGACGAGCAGCAGCAGCGCGCTCACCACGGTCCAGTTGCGGCCGCCGAACTTCGCCACCGCCAGCGTGTACGGGATGCGCAGCACCGAGCCGACCAGCGCCGGCAGCGCGGTGAGCAGGAACTTGCCGGCCGGGTCGACGCCATACTCCGGCCCGAGGAAGAGCACGAAGACCGACCACAGCGTCCACACCGAGAAGCCGATGTGCTCGGACAGGATCGACCAGACCAGGTTGCGCCGGGCCACCGCGCGGCCGGTCGTCGCCCAGAAGACGGGGTCCTCCGGCCGCCAGTCGTCGATCCAGCCCCGCCGAGGGGTCCTGACCGGCTTCCGACTCGCGTCGATAGTCACCTTCCCCACCTCCCGGGTGGGATGCTACAAGCGATACCGGACTGTCCGGTTCCTGTCGCAGTGACCCGGCGCGGCGGCGTGATCACCGGAGGGACTAACCTGCGGGCAGGAGGTGTGCGGGTGTCGGGACGGGCGGTGCCGCTGGCCGACGGCGTCTGGCGGATTCCCACCTCGGTCGGCGACTTCGTCAACGCGGTCGCCCTCCGGGACGCGGACGGGTCGGTGACGCTCGTCGACCCCGGGCTGCGCCTGTGGTTCGCGCGGCGCAAGCTGCGGGCCGGGCTGGCGTCGATCGGCGTGGCGCCGGCCGACGTGCGCCGCGTCGTGGTCACGCATGCCCACGTCGACCACGTGGGCGGGCTCGCCTCGCTGGTCGCCGACTCCGGCGCCGAGGTGCACGCGCACGAGCGCGAGGCGGTCTACCTGCGGGACGGGCGGACCCCGCGGATGCAGCGCGGCAAGCCCGGCAGCTTCCCGCCGGTGACGGTGGCGGAGGAGTTCCTGGACGGGTCGCTGCTGCCGGGCGGGCTGCGGGTGCTGCACACCCCGGGGCACACCCCCGGCCACGTGTCGCTGCTGCACGAGCCGTCCGGGGTGCTGATCACCGGCGACGCGCTGTTCAACGTGCGCGGCCTGCGCTACTGCCCGGGAATGCTGTGCACCGACCCGGCCCTCAACCGCAAGTCCGCCGACGTCCTGGGCGACCTCGACTTCGAGGTGGTCGCGTTCATGCACGGGCCGGAGATCCGGCAGGGCGCGCGCGAGGCGGTGCGCGCGTTCCTGCGCGGCCGCGAGCGGTGAGCCGCGCGGCCCGGGCCCGGCGGATCGCCACCGCCGCGGCGTACGGGGGCGGTGGCCTCGGGCTGATGGCGGCGGCCGGCTGGGGGTTGCTGCTCGGCGAGGCCAAGCTGGCGCGCCGGTGGGTGGGCCCGCCGGCCGCCCGGCCGCCGGTCGGCGACGGGGTGTGGGGCGGCGGCGTCGGCCCGGAGCTGGTGCTGGGCGTGCTCGGCGACTCCAGCGCCGCCGGGCTCGGCGTGCACGACCTGCTGGAGACGCCCGGGGTGCTGCTCGCGTCCGGGCTGGCCGAGGTGGCCGACCGGCCGGTCCGGCTGGTCACCGCGGCCGTGGTCGGCGCCCGCTCCGAGCACCTGATGTCGCAGGTGGAGCAGGTCCGGGACCGGCACCCCGACATCGTCATGGTCATGATCGGGGCCAACGACGTGACCTCCCGGACCCGGCCGTCCGAGGCGGTGGCGCACCTGGCCCGGGCGGTCCGGCGGCTGCGCGACAGCGGCACCGAGGTCGTCGTCTGCACCTGCCCGGACCTCGGCACGGTCGAGCCGATCGCGCAGCCGCTGCGGCTGGTGGCCCGGATCTGGAGCCGGCAGATGGCGGCCGCGCAGACCATCGCGGTGGTCGAGGCCGGCGGCCGGACGGTGTCGCTGGGCGACGTGCTCGGGCCGGAGTTCGAGGCCCGGCCGAGTGAGCTGTTCTCCGCCGACCGGTTCCACCCGTCCGCGGCCGGCTACGCGGCGGCCGCGGCGGTGACGCTGCCGTCGGTGTGCGCCGCGCTCGGGCTGTGGCCGGAGGAGGCGGACGCGCAGGTGGACCGGCGGCTGTTCGCCCCGGACGGGGTGCGGCCGGTGGCCACCGCGGCGGCCCGCGCCGCCGGCCGACCCGGCACCGAGGTCACCGGTGTCCGGGTCGACGGGCGGGAGCGCGGGCCGTGGGGACGCTGGGCCTTCCTGCGCCGGCGCCGGCCCCGCGCCGTCGCCGAGCCCGCCGAGGTCCCCCACGCCAGCTGAGACCCCTACCGCCGGACGGCGGAGACGTCCAGCTCGAGCTTGACCTTGTCGCCGACCAGGATGCCGCCGCCCTCGATGGCGACGTTCCAGGTCAGGCCCCAGTCCTTGCGGTTGATCGTGGTGCGGCCCTCGAACCCGGCCCGCTGGTTGCCGAACGGGTCCGGCGAGGAGCCCTGGAAGTCGAGCTCCAGGGTGACCGGGCGGGTCTGGTCCCGGACGGTCAGCTCGCCGTACAGCTTGTAGGTGTCGGAGTCCACGACCTCGGCGCGGGTGCTCCGGAAGACCAGCTCCGGGTACTTCTCCACGTCCAGGAAGTCGGCGCTCTTCAGGTGCCCGTCACGCTGCTCGTTGCCGGTGGTCAGGCTGGCCGTGTCGACGCGCACCTCGGCGGTCGACCTGGTCGGGTCGACCTGGTCGATGTGGATCTCGCCGGAGAACACGCCGAAGTTGCCCCGCACCGTCGCGACCATCGCGTGCCGGGCGGCGAAGCCGAGCCGGGTGTGCGCCGGGTCCAGGTCCCACGTGCCCGTCAGGTCGAGCGTGGTCGCTGCCGTCATCATCTGCCTCCGTTGTGGTCGGGGGCGCGGTCCGCGTCCCGTCCAGATCTTTGCACTTTCAAGTAACGATGCCGACAACCAGGTCGGTCGGCCGGGCATTCCCGGTCCGGCAGATCGTCCGTCCGGTGGACGGGTCGGTCCGGCCGCCGGGACGTAACCTGAGGGCGTGGACCCCGCTCGGCTGACCCGAGGTGCGCTGGGCGGCGCGCTCGCCGCCGCCGGCGCCGGCGCCGGCGTGCTGGCCGCCGAGGTCTGGGCCGCGGCCCGCCGGCGGTACGCGCCGGCCGGCTCCGCTCCCCCGGTGGAGGGGGAGTACGGCGACCCCGGGGCCGAGCGGCTCCGGCTGGTGCTGCTCGGCGACTCCACCGGAGCCGGCGTCGGGGTGACCCGGACCGAGGAGACGGTCGGCGGCGTGCTGGCCCGCCGGCTCGCCGGACCGGCCCGCCGGGTCCGGCTGGCCGGCGCCGCGATCGCCGGCTCCGGCACCGGCGACCTCGGCCCCCAGGTGTCCCGGGCCCTGCTGGGCCGCCCGGACGTCGCCGTGCTGCTGGTCGGCACCACCGACGCCACCTCCGGCACGCCGCTGCCGGCGGTGCGGAACAACCTCACCGACGCCGTGCGGCGACTGCGCGGCGGCGGCGCCGCGGTGGTGGTCGGCACCTGCCCGGACCTCGGCGCCAGCCGGGTCTTCGCCCAGCCGCTGCGCTCCGTGGTGGCCTGGCGCGGCCGGCGGGTCGCCGCCGTCTCCGCGGAGGCCACCCGGGCCGCCGGCGGCGTCGCGGTCGACCTGGCCGAGCAGGTCGGCCCGGTCTTCCGGGCCGACCGGGCGGCGTACTGCGAGGACGGCTTCCACCCCAGCGCGGACGGCTACCGGCTGATCGCCGAGGCGCTGCTGCCGACGGTCGACGAGGCCGCGACCGAGCGCATCACCCGCTGACCGCCCCGCGCCTGGGGCGCCCTGCGATGCTCACTCCCCCGTCGCCTCACGATGCCCACGGTTCGGCTCCGGGCTCGCTCCGCTCCTCGGGCGCCTGGGGCGCCCTGCGATGCTCACTCCCCCGTCGCCTCACGTACTCTCGGGTAACTTCGCCCCGCTGACCAGGGAGTCGCCGTGCCCGAGGCCGTGATCGTCGCCACCGCCCGCTCCCCCATCGGCCGCGCCGGCAAGGGGACCATGACCCAGCTGCGGCCGGACGACCTGGCCGCGACGATCGTGCAAGCCGCGCTGGACAAGGTGCCCCAGCTGGACCCGGCGTCCATCGAGGACCTGCTGCTCGGCTGCGGCCTGCCCGGCGGCGAGCAGGGCTTCAACCTGGGCCGGGTGGTGTCGATCCTGCTCGGCCACGACCAGCTGCCCGGGACCACGGTGACCCGCTACTGCGCCTCGTCGCTGCAGACCACCCGGATGGCCTTCCACGCGATCAAGGCCGGCGAGGGCGACGTCTTCGTCAGCGCCGGGGTCGAGTGCGTCAGCCGCTTCGCCAAGGGCAACTCCGACGCCTGGCCGGACACCCGCAACCCGGTCTTCACCGACGCCTGGGAGCGGACCGAGACGGCCGCCCAGGGCGGCGTCGAGTGGCACGACCCGCGGGCGGACGGGCAGGTCCCGGACATCTACGCCGCGATGGGCCAGACCGCGGAAAACCTGGCCCAGGTCAAGGGCATCACCCGGGAGGACATGGACGCCTTCGGCGTCCGCTCCCAGAACCTGGCCGAGAAGGCGCTCGCCGACGGCTTCTGGCAGCGGGAGATCACCCCGGTCACCACCCCGGACGGCACCGTGGTGGCGAAGGACGACGGCCCGCGGCCGGGGGTCACGATGGAGGGCGTGGCCGGGCTCAAGCCGGTCTTCCGCCCGGACGGGCGGATCACCGCCGGCAACTGCTGCCCGCTCAACGACGGGGCGGCCGCGGTCGTGGTCATGTCCGACACCCGCGCCCGCGAGCTGGGCATCACCCCGCTGGCCCGGATCGTGTCCACCGGCCTGTCCGCGCTGTCCCCGGAGATCATGGGCCTGGGGCCGGTGGAGTCGTCCCGGCGGGCGCTGGCCAAGGCCGGCCTGACCATCGACGACATCGACCTGGTCGAGATCAACGAGGCGTTCGCGGCCCAGGTGATCCCGTCGTACCGGGACCTCGGCATCGACGAGGACAAGCTCAACGTCAACGGCGGCGCGATCGCGGTCGGCCACCCGTTCGGCATGACCGGGGCGCGGATCACCGGCACCCTGATCAACTCGCTGCAGTGGCACGACAAGACGCTCGGCCTGGAGACCCTGTGCGTCGGCGGCGGCCAGGGCATGGCCATGGTCCTCGAGCGCCTCTCCTGAGCACACCCCCACCCGACTGCAGCGAGGCATAGCTGCTCAGCCGGCGCGGCGGACTGCTCAGCGGCCGAGGAGGGTCTGGCGGAGTGCGGCCAGCTCGGCGGTGAGCGCGGCGGTGGCGGTCGGGTCGCCGCTGCGCAGCACGTCGTCCACCACCACGGCCAGCTGGTCGGCCAGCACGATGTCGGCCAGCCGCGGCACCGCCCGGCGCGGCTCACCCTCGGCGGCGGCGGCCAGGTCGGCGATCCGCTGCACCGCGGCCGCCGCCGTCTCGGCCCGGGTCGGCGCGCCGACCCCACCGCGGCCGGAGCGCCGGCCCGGCGTGGCCCCGCCGGCGGCGGGGACGGTCCAGCTCGCGGCGGTCCACCGGCGCAGCCGGCGCACCAGATCGTCCGCGGCCCGCCGCAGCTCGTCCGGCGGGGCGGGAAGACGAACGACCCCACCCGGGTCACCGGGTGGGGTCGCGTCGTCGGGCAGGCGGATGCCTAGTCCCTGAAGTAGCTCAGCAGCCGGAGGATCTCCAGGTAGAGCCAGACCAGGGTGACCGTGAGGCCGAAGGCCGCATACCACGCGAAGCGCTCCGGCGCGCCCTGCTTGATGCCCCTGTCGATCATGTCGAAGTCGAGCAGGAAGGTGAACGCGGCGACGCCGATGCAGACCAGGCTGAACAGGATCGCCAGCGGGCCGCCGTCCCGCAGCCCCAGGCCGCCCTCGGTGAAGAAGGCGGCGACGAGGTTGACCAGCATGAGCACGACCACGCCGATCAGCGCGCCGAGCAGCCAGCGGGTGAACCGCGGGGTGACCCGGATCGCACCGGTCTTGTAGACGAACAGCATGCCCGCGAACACGCCGACGGTGCCGATCACGGCCTGGATCGCGATGCCCGGGTAGGCGTCGTTGAAGACCCGGCTGATCGCGCCGAGGAAGACGCCCTCGGCCGCCGCGTACGACAGGATCAGCGCCGGGTTGGTGCTCTGCTTGAAGCTGATCACCAGCGCCAGCACGAAGCCGACCAGCGCACCGACGATCGCGAGCCCGCCCAGGTCGAAGATCCAGGCGGCGGCGGCGGTGAGGAAGACCACGCCGAGCGTGAAGGCCGTCTTCGTGACGACGTCGTCCAGCGTCATGAAGCGGGCGGGCGGCGCGTACGCCGGCCGGTTGTACATGTCCTGCAGGTCACTGGCGGCGGGCGCGGGCGCGTTCCAGCTCGCGTGCTGCTGGCCCTGCCCGAACCCCCGACCGAGAACGGGGTTGTTGCTGTTCACGAGTCACTCCTCAAAGTGGCGCGCCCACGGTGACGGATCCAGCCCGTCGCCACCGTAACGGTCCGCGCGGCGGTGCGGTTCCCGCGTCCGGACTAGAGCCGCTCGCCGGCCGCCCGCAGCGTCTCCAGCCGCTTGCAGAAGACGAAGCGGACCAGCCCGCGGCCCCGGGCCGGGTCGCTGAAGAACGCCGAGACGGGGATCGCGGCCACCCGCCGCCCGGCGATCAGGTCCCGCACGAATGCCACGTCGTCGCCGTCGCACCGGGTCATCACGAAGTACGTCCCCTGCGGGGTGCTCACCTCCAGCTCGGTGCCGCGCAGGTGCTTGAGCAGCAGGTCCCGGCGCTCGGTGTAGTCGGCGACGAGCTGCTCGTAGTAGTCCCCGCCGGCCGCGGACTCCATCATCACGGCGGTCGCCCGCTGCAGCGGGGTGGGCGCGGTGAAGGTGACGAACTGGTGCATGGAGCGCACCGCCGCGGACAGCGCCGGCGGTGCCACCGCCCAGCCGATCCGCCAGCCGGTC
Organism: uncultured Actinomycetota bacterium; assembly: GCA_963849885.1. GTDB lineage: Bacteria > Actinomycetota > Actinomycetes > Mycobacteriales > CADCTP01 > CADCTP01. The sequence goes on from CAWKIV010000013.1 coordinate 232,853, forward strand.
GCGCTGAACGTCTTGGACACCGAGGAGACCGTGATCGTCCGGTCCCGGCAGGCCGGGTCGGCGGCGACCGGCCGGTGCCGCAGCCCGTCGAAGACGATGTGCTCGTAGACCTCGTCGGAGAGGATGTACGCGCCGTGCCGCTCGGCCAGCTCGCCGAGCGCCCGGGTCTCCTCGGGGCCGAGCAGCCGGCCGGTCGGGTTGGTCGGCGTGTTCACCAGGATGACCTTGGTCCGGTCGGTGACCAGCTCGGCCAGCCGGTCCAGGTCGAGCCGGAAGTCCGGGAAGGACGTGGTCAGGTAGCGCGGCACCCCGCCGGCCGCGATCACCGCGTACGGGTAGAGGTCGTAGAACGGCTCGACCAGCACCACCTCGTCGCCGGGCTCGACCAGCGCGAGCAGCGTGGCGGTGATCGCCTCGCTGGCCCCGGCGGTGACGGTCACCTCGGTGTCCGGGTCGACCGGCAGGCCGTACCGGGCCTGCTGGTGCTCGGCGATCGTCTGCCGGAGCACCGGGTCGCCGGTGCTCGGCGCGTACTGGTGGAGCCCGCCGGTCATCGCCTCGGTGGCCGCCTCGACCAGCCGCTCCGGCGGCTCGAAGTCGGGGAAGCCCTGGGCCAGGTTGATCGCCCCGGCGGCGATGGCCTGCTCGGTGATGGTGGAGAAGATGGAGGTCCCGAAGGGCCGCAGGGACTCGCGCAACACGTCCGACACGCCCACGATCCTCTCGCACCCGGCGATCGGGAGCCCAACGGCGGGTTTCCGACCCCCTCCGGCGGGCCAAGACAGAGGGGTGAACTCGCGGGCGCGGTCCGAGAGCGGCGCGGACTCCCCGCTGCTCGAGCTGCAGCGCGCGCTGCTGCCGGACCGGCTGCCCCAGGTCGAGGGCCTGCCGCTGACCGCCCGCTACCTGCCCGCCGGCGCGGCCGACACGCTCGGCGGCGACTGGTACGACGTGGTGGCGCTGGAGGGCGGTTCGGTCGCCCTGGTCGTCGGGGACGTGGGCGGCGGCGACCTGGCCGCCACCGCGCTGATGGCCCAGCTGCGCAGCGCGGTCCGGGCGTACGCGCTGGAGGGCCACCCGCCGACGGTCGTGGTGACCCGGGCCAACGACTTCTACCTCACCCTCGGCTCGGACCGGCTGGCCACGCTGGCGTACGCGCTGGTGCACCCGGTGGAGCGGCTGGTGACCGTGGTCCGGGCCGGGCACGTGCCGCCGCTGCTGGCCACGCCGGACGCGGCGCCGTGCTTCCTGGACGGGGTCGGCGGGCCGCCGCTCGGGGTCCGCCGCGACGAGGTCTGGCGGGAGGCGACCACCCAGCTGCCGCCGGGCAGCACGCTGGTCCTCTACACCGACGGGCTGGTGCGGGACGACGGCTCGCTCGGCACCGGGATGGGCCAGGTGCTCACCGCGCTGGCCGGGGGCGACCCGGGCGCCGCCCCCGCCGACATCGCCGACCTGCTCGCCGGGCTGGTCCCGGACCAGCCGCCGGACGACACCGTGCTGCTGGTCGGCCAGCTGACCACCGACCGGCCGGACCCGGTGTCCGAGCTGCGCCGCACCCTGCCGCCGACCCCGGAGAGCGCCACCGTCGCCCGCTGGCTGGTGATCGACCTGCTGCGCGACGCGATCGAGGCGGACGTCCGGGACACGGCCGCGCTGCTCACCACCGAGCTGGTGTCCAACGCGATCCGGCACACCCGGGAGGAGCTGGTGCTCACCGTCCGGCTGGCCGGCGGGCGGCTCCGGGTCGGCGTCGCCGACTCCAGCCACCGCCGGCCGCAGCTGGTGCAGGCCGGCAAGCGGGACACCTCCGGCCGCGGCCTGCACCTGGTGGAGGCGCTCGCCGACCAGTGGGGCGTCGACCCGGACGGGCGCGGGCTGGGCAAGACGGTCTGGTTCGAGCTGCCCGCCGCGCCGGCCTGAGCCGGGCACCTCACGTTCCGGCCGCCGGGAGCGTTGACAGGGTGTGAGCCGAGAACCGTTCGAGGACGTGGTCGCCCGGCACGGGCCGGTGGTGCTGCGGGTGTGCCGGGCCGTGCTCGGGCCGGGCGGCGCCGACGACGCCTGGTCGGAGACGTTCCTGGCCGCGCTGCGGGCGTACCCGACGCTCCGGCCGGGCAGCGACGTCCAGGCCTGGCTGGTGACCATCGCGCACCGCAAGGCGATCGACCAGCTGCGGGCGCAGGCCCGCCGGCCGGTGCCGGCCGGCGACCTGCCGGACCGGGCCAGCGGGGACGGGGTGCCCGGCGGCTGGGAGGCCGACCTGTGGGCCGCGCTGCGCGAGCTGCCGCCGAAGCAGCGGATGACGGTCGCCTACCACCACCTGGCCGGCCTGCCCTACGCGGAGGTCGCCGAGCTGGTGGGCGGCACCCCGGAGGCGGCCCGCCGGGCCGCCGCGGACGGCATCGCCGCGCTGCGCCGCCACTACCTGACCGAGGAGGACGCGTCATGACCACCGCCGACCTGTTCACCGCGCTGCCGGAGACCGACGAGGACGCCCAGCACCGGCTGCACGGCCGGCTGGCCGCGGCCGCCGCGGACGCCGGCATCCTGGACGTCGCCTACCGCACCCTGGACACCGCGTACGGGCCGCTGCTGCTGGCCGCGACCGAGCAGGGCCTGGTCCGGGTGGCGTGGTCCCGGGAGGGCCACGACCGGGTGCTGGGCCAGCTGGCCGACCGGGTCAGCCCGCGGATCCTGCGGGCGCCGGCCCGGCTGGACCGGGCCGCCCGGGAGGTGGAGGAGTTCCTGGACCGCCGGCGGACGGCCTTCGACCTGCCGCTGGACCTGCGGCTGGCGGCCGGCTTCCGGCGGGCCGTGCTGACCCGGCTGACCGAGGTCGGCTACGGGCGGACGGTGAGCTACGGGCAGCTCGCCGCCGCGGCCGGCAGCCCGCGGGCGGTGCGCGCGGTCGGCACGGCCTGCGCGACCAACCCGCTGCCGCTGGTGGTGCCCTGCCACCGGGTGGTCCGCGGCGACGGCTCGCCGGGGCAGTACAACGGCGGGCCGGAGGTCAAGCGGGCGCTGCTCGACCTGGAGGCCGCCGGCTGAGCCGGGCCGGCCGGGCTGGGTGGCCCGCCGGGCCGGCCGGGAGCCGGCGCAGCGCGTACGCCCAGACCGCGGCGTGGTGCCGGCGGTCCAGCTCGGTGAAGCGGGTCTCGGCGTCCACGCCTCTCCTCGGGTGTCGGAGGGTCCCATCCCCGAGATGTCCGGCCGCCCCACCGATCTGTCACCCGCACGCGATCTGTCGCCGCACGGCAGAGGGGCCGGACCCTCCCCCGGGTCCGACCCCTCCGCCCCCCCGTCGGCGGCGGCGCAGGGCCCCCTCCCGGCCGGGCCGCCGCGGTCGGTCCCGCGGCGTCCGCGAACAACCAGCGGTAGCACGGACCGTATTCAGCCGTGCGAGCGGAGCAAGACCCGATTGCCGGGCGGGGTTCGGCCAGCCGGCCGCCCGGTTCGTCCCGGCCGCACTGGGCAGGAAATGGACATGACCGTCACCCTCTGGTTCGACCCGTCCTGCCCGTTCACCTGGCGCACCGGCCGCTGGCTGCGGTCGGCCGCGGCGGCCCGGGACGTGTCGGTGCGCTGGCGGCTGATGAGCCTGGCCGTGCTCAACGCGGACAAGGACGTGCCGGCCGAGTACCAGGAGCCGATGCGCCAGTCCCAGTTGGCCTCCCGGGTGCTGGCCGCCGCCGAGGCGGCGCACGGCAGCGACGGGCTGGACGCGGTCTACACCGCGCTCGGCACCCGGGTGCACGAGCAGGGCCAGCCGCTGGACCGGGCCGCGGTGGAGGCGGCGGTCGGGGAGGCCGGGCTGCCCGGCGCGCTGCTGGCCGCGTACGACGACGACGAGCAGGACACCGCCGTCCGGACCAGCCACGAGGAGTCCCAGCAGCGGGTCGGCGAGGAGGCCGGAAGCCCGGTGGTCGCGTTCGCCGACGGACCCGGGTTCTTCGGCCCGATCGTCACCGAGGTGCCCGCCGGGGAGGCCGCCGACCGGCTGTACGACGCCGTCCGGCTGCTCTCCGCGGTGGACGGCTTCAGCGAGCTCAAGCGGAGCCGCTAGCGCCCCGGGACTCCAGGAAGCCGGCGAACTCGGCCAGCGAGATCTGCCCGTCGCCGTCCGCGTCCATCAGCTCGACCGCCTGCCCGGCCGCCTCGTCGGTCACCTCGTCACCGAGCGCCCGCATCAGCCGGACCAGCTCGGGTGCCGTGATCAGCCCGTCGCCGTCGGCGTCGATGAGCGCGAAGCTGTCCGCGTACTGCCTGGTGTCGGTCACGGCCGGCCACCTACCCGGCCGGCCGCGCGGCCAACCGGCGGCCAGGTGACCGCGGGCGGCCGGGATGGCAGGGTGACGACGTGGCCGGAACCGAGGAGCGGGACGGGATCAGCTTCACGTCCCTGGACGAGCCGCTCTTCGACGGCGCCGGGGCGACCAAGCGGGACCTGGTCGACTACCTGACCGCGGTCAGCGACCGGATCCTGCCCGAGCTGGCCGACCGGCCGCTGTCGGTGATCCGGGTCCGACCCGGCCAGGACCCGTTCATGCAGAAGAACCTGCCCAAGTACGCGCCGGACTGGATCCGCACGGTCGGGGTGTGGGCGGAGCGGTCCCGGCGCGAGGTGACGTACGCGCTCTGCGACGACCGGCGGACGCTGCTGTGGTTCGCCAACCAGCGGGCGGTGGAGTATCACCCGACGCTGATGCGCTCGGCCGCGCCGGCCGAGCCGACCCACCTGGTGCTCGACCTCGACCCGCCGCCCGGGGACGGCTTCGCGGCCGCGGTCGGCGCCGCCCACCTGGTCCGCCGCGCGCTCGAGGACTGCGGCCTGGCCGGCGCGGCCAAGACCAGCGGGGCCAAGGGCGTGCACGTGATCGTCCCGCTCGTCGCCGGCGTCAGCGCGGAGGAGGCGGCCGCGGCCACCCGCGCGGTGGCCGCCCGGGCCGAGCGGCTCGACCCCGAGCTGGCCACCACCGCGTTCATCGTCGAGGAGCGCGGCGGCAAGGTCTTCGTGGACTCGACCCGGGCCGGCGGCGCCAGCCTGGTCGCCGCGTACAGCCCGCGGGTCCGGCCGGGGCTGCCGGTGTCCTTCCCGGTGCCGTGGGCCGAGCTGGACCGGGTCGCGCCGGCCGACTTCACCGTCCACACCGCACCCGGGCTGCTCGGCGACCGGGACCCGTGGGCCGAGCTGCTGCCGGCTGCGCAGCGGCTGCCGGCCGAGCTGGTCGAGGAGGGCCGGACCATCCCGATCGCCCGGGTGCAGGCGATGCACGAGGGCAAGCGGCGGGCGCGGGAGCGGGAGCGCCGCGACGGCGGCTGAGCGCTCAGCCGGCGCGGTGCGCGGGCCGGGTGCCGACCACCACGGTCGCCTCCAGCTCGGCCGAGCTGGCCGTCCGGGCCGCCAGCTCGGCCGCGCCGACCAACGCCATCGCCGCCTCGGCCTGCCGGTCGCTGGTCTCCACCAGCAGGTGCCCGCCGGGCGCCAGCCAGCGCGGGGCCAGCGCGGCCACCCGGCGCAGCAGGTCCAGCCCGTCCGGGCCGCCGTCCAGCGCGGTCCGGGGCTCGTGCAGCCGGGCCTCCCCGGGCAGCAGCTCGACCTCGTCGGTCGGCACGTACGGCACGTTGGCCAGCAGCAGGTCCACCCGGCCGTGCAGCTCCGCCGGCAGCGGCGCGTCCAGGTCGCCCGCGTACACCCGGCCGCCGATCGGCCCGACGTTGCGCCGGGCGCAGGCCACCGCGGCCGGGTCGGCGTCGACGGCGTGCAGCTCGACCCCGGGCAGCGCCACCGCCACCGCCACCCCGAGCGCCCCGGTGCCGCAGCACAGGTCGACCACCACGGTCCGCGGCCGGCCCGCCTGCCGGCCCAGCGCCACCGCCTGCCCGACCAGGAACTCGGTCCGCCGCCGGGGCACGAAGACGCCCGGGTCCACGGCGATCCGCAGCCCGCGGAAGGCCGCCCACCCGACCACCTGCTCCAGCGGCGTGCCGGCGGCCCGCTGGTCCACCATCGCGGCCAGCGCGACCGCCGTCGGCGCGGCCTCGACCAGCAGTGCCGCCTCCTCCTCGGCGAAGACGCAGCCGGCGGCACGCAGCCGGGCCACCACGTCCGGTGGCGGGCCGGTCACCTCGGCACGAGGTCGGCGAACGGCGCCTGGATGTCGGCCTCGGTGGTCACGGTCGGGTCGGCGGCCACCTTGTCCGCGAACTCGAACGCGGCCAGGTCCGCCGGCGCCAGCCCGGCCGACCGCGGGTCGGCCAGCACCGCCCGCAGCCGGTCGTCGGCCGGCCCGGCGTACAGCGGCGACTCCGTCGGGGTGCGCAGGAAGCTCATGCCGGGAAGGTACGTCCCGACCCGCCCGCAAGTCCCGCGTATCGGAGCGGCCCGTCGGCGCTCTGTCAGCCAGGGGGCAGACATGGCGCGGGTGACAGGGCAAGGCCGGCGGCTCGACCCGCTGGCGCCGGTGGGCGGGCGGCCGGTGCTGACCGCGGACAACGCGGCCCGGATCGCGAGCGTGCTGGCGGACCCGGCGGCCGCCTGGCACGACGAGCCGACGGCGCGCAAGATCGCGCACGCCCGGCAGCACGGGGTGACGATGCCCGCGGACGCCGCCGCCGAGGAGGTCGACGTCGCGCTGGAGCAGCTGATCGGCACCGACGAGCTGGTGCCGAGCATCTGGCTGAAGCGGGCCGCGGCGGCCGCCGACACGGTCGCGCTGGTGCGCACCCCGCGCGGCCCGGCCACCGGCTTCCTGGTCTCCGACGACCTGCTGCTGACCAACTGGCACGTCTTCCGGACCCCGGCGATGGCCGCGGACGACCGGGTCGAGGTGGTGTTCCGGTACGAGGAGGGCGAGGGCGCGCAGATCCGCTCGGCCACCACGCTGGGCCTGGACCCGGACCGCTTCTTCGCGGCCGGCGACGAGGAGCTCGACTTCGCCCTGGTCGCGGTCCGCCCGCTGTCGAGCGGGAAGCCGCCGGGCAGCCGCTTCGGCAGCGTCCGGCTCAACGGCACCGTCGGCAAGGTGCTGCTCGGCATGCCGGTCAACATCGTCCAGCACCCCGGCGGCACCCCGCGGAAGGTGGCCTTCCGCAGCAACCTGCTGGTCTCCCTGGACGACGCGACCCGGCTCGTCTACCAGACCGACACGCTGCCCGGCTCGTCCGGCTCGCCGGTCTTCAACGACCAGTGGCAGCTGGTCGCCCTGCACCACCGGTCCGAGCAGGCGCGGGACGCGGCCGGCGGGCAGATCGACCTCAACGGCCGGCCGGTCACCCGGAGCACGCCGGACCACCTGCGCAACTGGGTGGCCAACGCGGGCATCCGGGTGTCCCGGCTGGTCGCCCACCTCGACGGGCTGCGGCTCGACGGCGAGGCCGCGGACCTGCTGGCCGCGGTGCTCCGACCTCCCAGGGGGACACGATGACGACCACACTGCTGCTCATCCACGGCCGCAGCCAGGCCAGCGACGGGGAGGTCGCCCGGGACCCGGCCCGGCTCGCGGCGTACGTCACGGCGAAGAAGCGGGGCTGGCTCGGCGGGCTGGCGAAGGGCCTGCTCGCCGCCGGGCAGCGGCCGGTGGACGAGGCCGCGGTGGTGTTCCCCTTCTACGGCAACGACTTCGCCGACGCGATCCGGGCGTACGAGGCGGGCGGCGGGCGGCGGCCGGAGCTGGAGATCCTGGCCGACCCGGTGCCGCCGGACGACGCCGCGCTGGTGGACACGAAGGCGGCCACCCTGCTCGACGCGGCGGCCGCGCTCGGCTTCGACCCGGCCCGCGAGCTGTCCTACGCGGACCCGGAGGCGGGCCGGGACGTGGCCGACCGGGACCCGGCCCAGGAGCTCGGCTGGGGCGACGCGCTGCGGCTGCCGGTGCTGCGGGCGGCGCTGCAGTTCGTCAGCCGGAAGACCGGCGCGCCGACGCTGATCATCGAGCGCTTCCTGGACGACGTCGCGTACTACCTGGAGCTGGCGGAGATGCGCGACACGGTGCTGTCCATCGTGGACCGGGCGCTGCGCCAGGCGCTGCCGGACGGCGGCGACGTGGTGGTCGTCGGGCACAGCCTGGGCAGCATCGTCGCGTACGACGCGCTCACCCGGCTGCCGGACCGCTACCGGATCCCGCTGCTGGTCACCGCGGGCAGCCCGCTCGGCTACCCGGTCGTCCAGAAAAACCTGCTGGGCAAGGAGGACGGCCGCCCGCCGGCGGTGCCGGCCCGGGTGCCGCGGGTCGCCGGCGGCTGGCTCAACGCCTACGACGTGCTCGACGTGGTCGCGCTGGTACACCCGCTGGGCGGCTCGTTCGCGGAGGCGGTCGGCGGGCAGCTGCGCGACGAGCGCACCCACAACCCGACCGGGCCGCACTCGATCGAGGACTACCTCGCCGACCCGGACGTCGCCGGCCCGATCGGCCGCGCCCTCGGCTAGGGTGTGTCTCTCAATCCGTGGTGGATGCGGACGGCGTCCAGGCGTCGTCCGGCAAGGCCGAGGAGGAGTCCGATACCGTCGTTGTATCGGCGACGACGAGAACGCCGCCGGTCGGCGTCTGGGCGTCGGCCCGCGCCGCCAGCGGGTTGAGAGACACACCCTAGGCCGGCCCCCGGCGGGCCACGTACAGCGAGTCCATCGGGTCCTCCGGGACCTCGTGCACGGCGACGTCGCCGAAACCGGCGTCCGTGAGCATGGTGCGGGCCAGCTCCTCGCCCCAGACGGTGCCGAGCCCGGCCCCGCCGTACGCCAGCGACACGGTCAGGCAGTGCAGGGTGCTGACCGCGTAGAGCCACGGCGCGAGCGGGTTGCCGAGGTTGTCCTCGAGCCGGCTCGCCGCCTTGACGTCCATCATCGCGAAGACCCCGTCCGGGGTGAGCGCGCGCCGCACGGCGGCCAGCACGCCGGCCGGGTCAGCCTGGTCGTGGATCGCGTCGAACGCGAACACGGCGTCGAACGGCGGGTCGGCCGGCAGCGCCGCGACGTCCAGCACCTCGAACGTGGCGTTGGTCAGCCCCCAGGCCGCGGCCTCCGCGCGGGCCCGGTCGATCGCGTCGGCGGCGATGTCGTAGCCCACCACGGTGGACCGGGGGAAGGCGCGGGCGAGCAGGGTGACCGCGTGCCCGGTGCCGCAGCCGATGTCGGCGACCCGGCCGCCGGCGGCGAGCCGCTCGGCCAGGCCGGGGACCAGCGGGACGATGCCGTCGAGCAGCTGGCCGTCCAGCAGGCCGCGGGACAGCCCGTCCATCACCGTGGTGAACTCCGGCCGGTACGCCTCGTACGGCACGCCGCCCCCGGTCCGGAACGCCCGCGCCACCCCGGCGACGTGCCCGGCGAGCAGGGTGCCGACCCGGGCGACCGGCGCCAGGTTCGCCGCCCCGGGGCCGGTCAGGCAGGCGGCGTGCTCGGCGGGCAGGGCGAAGGTCGCGCCGGCGGCGTCGTGCTCGACGATGCCGGCGGCGGCCAGCGCGCCCAGGCACTCCCGGACGTACCGCTCGACCAGCCCGGCCCGGGCGGCCAGCTCGGCACTGGTGCCCGGCCCGGTGGCCAGCGCGACCAGCAGCCCGGTGCGGTCGGCCAGGTCGACCATGAGCGTGGTGGCGCCCGCGGTGAAGGTCGCCAGCAGCGTGCCGGCGAAGCGCTCCACCCGGTCGGCGTCGAGCGGCGTCGTCGTGGTCATCGGGACTCCTCGCGTCGGGGACGACACTCCGGACGCTACGGAGCGGGCCGGCGCCGCCTCATCGGTCGGACGCCCCATCCGCTCCGGCGGCCGGCTGGGGCGTCCGCCCCACCAGGCCGTGCTCGTACGCGTACGCGGTGGCCGCGCCGCGCGAGCTGACCCCGATCTTGGTGAACAGGTTGGACAGGTGCCGGCCGACGGTCTTCTCGCTGATCACCAGCGCGGCGGCGATCTCCCGGTTGGTCCGGCCGGCGGCCAGGCAGACCAGCACCTCGACCTCGCGCGCGGTCAGCCCACCGGGCCGCCGCGGGCCGGCGCCCCGCAGCGCGGCCACCGCGGCCCGGTCCGGCACCGCGCCCAGCTCGGCGAAGGCGGCGTCCGCCGCGTCCAGCTCCCGGCCGGCCGAGTCGGCGTCGCCGAGCGCCCGGTAGGCCCGGGCCAGCAGCACCCGGACCCGGGCGGTGTCGTACCGGGCGCCGCAGTCCCGCCAGACCCGGCCGGCCTCGGCCAGCACCGGCAGCGCGTCGGCGGCGCGGTCCTCGGCGAGCCGCACCGCCCCGGTGGCCGCGGCGGCGGTGCCGACCAGCCCCGAGCTGCCGTACGCCGCCGCCGTCGCGGTCAGCTCGGCCGCCGCGGTGCGGGCGGTGTCGAGGTCGCCGCGGGCCAGCGCGATCTCGACCTGGGCGGCGCGCAGCGGGGCCCGGGCCAGCGGCGCGCCGGGGTGGGCGAGCAGCGCCGCGGCCACCGCGGCGGCGGCCGGCTCGGCCTCCCCCTCGGCCAGCCGCAGCAGCGCGTGGCCGGGCTGCGGGTCCCGGCCCAGCCGGTGCGCCCGCCGGTACGCCGCGGCCGCGGCGGGCCGGTCGCCCCGCCGCCGGCGCAGCTCGCCGACCCGGTAGTGGCCCTCGGCCACCGCGGCCGCGGAGATGCCGGTCAGCTCGGCGCAGACCCGGGCGGCCTCGGCCTCGGCCCGCGCCCAGTCGCCGGTGACCTCGAGGACCTGGCTGCGGTGCACCCGGCAGATCCCGGCGAACAGCACCGCGCTGGGCAGCGTCGCCAGCCAGTCCGCGGTCGCCGCCACCCAGCGCGCGGCCCGGCCGATGTCGGCCAGCTCGTGACAGGCCGCCATCAGGTGGCAGTACGCGTTGCCGGCCCAGTCCGGGCTGAGCTCGCCGGCCAGCACGGCGACCATCGCCTCGTCGAGCAGCGCGCCGCCCGCGGCGACCCGGCCCTGCCGGACCAGCACCCGCCCCTCGCCGAGCGTCCCGGCGGTGACCAGGTCGGGCACCCGGAGCCGGCGGCCCAGGTCGGCGACCGCGCGGGCCGCCGCGATCACGCCGGCCGGGTCCGGCCCGTCCAGCGCCCCCTCGACCTCCACCAGGTAGCGCAGGTAGCCGTGCTCGGCGCACTCGGGCAGGTCGGCCAGCAGCCGGCCGGCGCGCTGCAGCCAGCCCGCGGCCGGGGCGTCGTCGCCGCGGAGGGCGAGGTTCACCGCCACCGCGATCGCGGCGCCGGCGGCGGCCGGTCGGTCGCCGGCGGCCAGCAGCCCCCGGTGCGCCGCCTCGTACCCGGCGATCGACTCGTCGACGCGACCCCGCCACCAGGCGGCGTCGGCCCGCGCCGCCAGCTCCCGCGCGGCCGCGAGCCCGGCACCGTCCCTCGCGTCGTCCATGGCACCCGTCCCGACGGAGCCCCGGGTGCCGGTCGGACTCGACCCGACTCCGGTGACCCTGGGGAGGAGTCTGCCTCGACCGGGGCGGTCCCGGGCAGGTATCCGGCGCCTGGTCGGCCCGGACATGGTCGGGCCGCTCCGCCGCGCCCAGCCGACTGCTGACGCGGGCCCGGTCGGTGGTCGTGCCCCCGGTCGGATTCGAACCGACACTGTGACCCTTTTAAGGGGCCTGCCTCTGCCGGTTGGGCTACGGGGGCCGCGAGCGAAGGGTAGCGGTCAGCCGGTGCCGCGCGGGGTGACCACGAACTGGCGCAGGTGCAGGTCGCCGAAGGTCACCGGCCCGCGCGGGCCGGGCACCCGGTCGACGTTGATGCCGGTCTCCGGCAGGCCGAGCAGCTTGAAGCCGTCCAGCAGCCGGGTGCTCACGTTCCAGAACGCGCCGGTCCCCCCGTACGCGCCGAGGAAGGCCGCCGCGGCCGCCTCGTCCGCGGTGACGACGCACGCGGCCAGCCCGGAGGTCTCCGCGTCGGCCAGCCGGGCCGCCTCGACCGGGCCGTGCACCGGCGCCACCGTCACGGTCGCCTCCCGGCCGTCCTCCAGCGCCCACTCCAGCCCGAGCGGGTGGTCGTGCGGCGGCAGCGAGGCCCGTACGCCCAGCCCGTCCAGCACGCCGAGCACGGCCGGCAGCAGGTCGTCCCAGCGGTCCGCGGCGACCAGCAGCAGGTTGAGCCGGTTGCACACGCCGAGCCGGTCCAGGCTGTCGGCCACCAGCCGCAGCGCCAGCTCGCGGTCCGCGGCCCGGTCCAGGTAGAGCACGCCGCCGCCCTCCGCGTGCGCCAGCGTGCGGACGCCGTGCCGGGCCGCCTCCCGGGTCAGCTCGCGGGTGCTGGCGCCGCTGCCGCGCAGGATCACCAGCGGCACCAGGTCCGGCTGGGCGACCAGCGCCCGCGCGGTCTCCCGGCCGGGCGTGCGGACCAGCTGCACCGCGGCCGGGTCCAGCCCGGCGGCGGCCAGCGCCGGCCCGACCACCTCGTCCAGCAGCGCGGCGGCGGAGGACAGCGCGGCCGAGCCGGTGCGCAGCACCCCGGCGTTGCGGGACTTCAGCAGCTGGGACGCGACGTCGACGACCACGTTGGGCCGGGCCTCGAAGTTGGCCCCGATGACGCCGACCGGCCGGCGGTGCTCCTCCACCACCCCGGCGCCGCCGGGCAGCTCGCGGACCACCCGCTTCGTCGGCGGGTGCGGCACGTCGGCCAGGATGCGCAGCTGCTGCGCCATGCCGGCCAACCGGTCGCCGTCCAGCCGGAGCCGGTCCAGGGTCGCGGCCGGCAGCCCGGCCGCCGCGCCGGCCCGGACGTCCTCGGCGTTGGCGGCGAGCACCGGCTCCCGGCCGGCGCCGGCCAGCCGGTCGGCGATGCCGCGCAGCGCGGCGTCCACGGTCTCCGGAGCGGCCGCCGCGACGCCGCCCGCCGCGGCCCTCGCCGCGGCCGCGCAGGCGCGGACCGACTCCACCACTGCGGTCACGGCACGACCCTACGACCCCGCGCCGGCCTGGCAGCTCGGGTAGTCAACTACCGACAAACACGACATCACCGAACTGGCCTAATTACACCTTCCCGCCCGAACGCTACGTTGACGTACGAAGTGCTGCGCGCCGGGCCGACGGGGTTGCAGTGGTTGAGCGCCCCGTGACCCCTGGCCCGAGCGAGGTGAGACATGCAGCGCGAGGCGTCGCCCGGCGACAGCCGCACCCGCTTCCTCGTGCTAGGCCCGCTGAGCATCGCCGACGGCTCCGGCTCGGTCGTGCTGCAACCCTCGAAACCGGCGACGCTGCTGGCCACCCTGCTGCTGCACCCGGGCACCATGGTCTCGGTCGACTTCCTGCAGCGGCGGATCTGGGGCGAGGAGCAGCCCGGCACCGCGAAGGCGGCGCTGCAGACCTGCGTGCTCCGGCTGCGCCGGCTCTTCGCCCGGTACGGGATCGCGGCGGACGCCATCGAGGCCATCCCGGGCGGCTACCGGATGACCGCGGACCCGGAGCTGCTCGACCTCACCTGCTTCCGCGACCTGCTCCGCCGGGCGGACAGCGCCGACCCGGAGTCGCGGCTGGAGCTGCTGCGCACCGCGCTCGGGCTGTGGCGGGGGCCGGCGCTGACCAACGTGCACTCCGAGCTGCTGCACCGGGAGGACGTGCCGCGGCTGGAGGAGGAGCGGCTGCACACGCTGGAGCAGGTCTTCGACCTGGAGCTGGCGGTCGGCCGGTGCCGGGAGGTGCTGGCCGAGCTGCGGGCCACCGCGGAGGCCCACCCGTTCCACGAGCGGTTCTGGGAGCAGCTGATCGAGGCGCTGCACCGGTGCGGCCGGCGGGCCGACGCGCTGGCCGAGCACCAGCGGATCAGCCGGCACCTGCGGGACGAGCTCGGCGTCGACCCGGGTCCCGGGCTGCGGCTGCTGCAGCAGGCGGTGCTGCGCGGGGACGACCTGGAGCCGGCCCGGCCCGCGGCCGACCAGCCGGCGCTCCCGGTCGGGGCGGCCGGCGGCGAGCCGGACCCGGCCACCCCGGCCGCCGCCGGCGAGGACATCCTGCGCGGCCTGGTCGACGCCGGCCTGCTGGTGGAGGCGCCCGACGGGCCGGCCGGCCACTACCACGTGCACGAGCTGCTGCGGACCTTCGCCCGGGGCGCCGCGGCGGTCCGGGAGGAGCCGCCGGCCGCCCAGTCCGCCGGCCCGACCGCGGCCCGGCCGGACGTCGCATGACCACCACCCGTCCCCAGCCCGGAGGTGCGATGCCCGAGACGACGACACCGGCGTACGAGCGGGTCGCGCAGACCAGGCCGCGGATCCGCCGGGACGTGCTGTGCACCGAGACGGCCACCGGGGCGGTCTTCCACAACGCGAACGGCGGGTTCGCGCTGACCGGGAAGTCGGCGTACCGGTTCGCCACCATGCTGCTCCCCCGGCTGGACGGCGGGGCCCGGGTGGCCGACCTGTGCGAGGGGCTGGACGAGCGGCGCCGGGCGATGGTCGGCAGCCTGGTGGCCAGCCTGTACGAGCGCGGCTTCGCCCGGGACGTGGAGCCCGGCACGGACGGCCCGGGCCCGCTGCCGCCGGCGGTGGCCGAGCGGTTCGCCGCCCAGATCGCGTACGTGGACCACTACGTGGACGGCGCGGCCCGGCGGTTCGAGCGCTTCCGGTCCGCCCGGGTGGCCGTGCTCGGCACCGACGAGGTGGCCCGGTGGTGCGCGCTCAGCCTGGTGCGCAACGGGGCCGGCGCGGTGGCGTCCGATGTGGACGACCCCGGGCGGGACACCGAGGTGGCCGCGCTGGCCGCCGCGGACTGCCCGGTGGAGGTGAGCCGGCCCGGCGCCGACCTGGCCGGGTACGACGTCGTGCTGGTCACCCCGGAGCCGGGCGGGCCCGGCCGGCTGCTCGGCCTGATCCGGGCCGGGCTGCCGGCCGGCACCACGCTGCTGCCGGCCTGGACGCTCGGCGACCGGGTCGTGGTCGGACCGTCCACAGTGGCCGGCGAGGCCGGCTGCTGGGTCTGCGCGGCGCTGCGGCTCGGCTCCGGCCGGGACGCCGCCGCGGCCGCCGGGCTGTGGCGGTCGGTGGCGCTGGCTCCCGGCCCGGCCGGCCCGGCGCTGCCCGGGCCGCTGGCCGCGATGGTCGGCAACCTGCTCGGCTACGAGGTCTTCCGGCTGCGCACCGGCGCGCTGCCGGCGGAGACCCGGCGGCAGGTGCTGGTGCAGGACGTCGCCTCCCTCGACGTGACCGCGCAGCCGCTGCTGCCGGACCCGCGCTGCCCGATCTGCGCGCCGCTGCTGCCGGCCGCGCCGCCGGTGGACCGGGCCGCGCTGCTGCGGTGGCGGCCCGGCGCCCCCGCCCCGAACGGCGCGGCTCCCGGGCCGGCGAACGGCGCGGCGAACGGCCGCGCGGCCGGGCCGGCGAACGGAGCGGCGGCCGGCCCGGCGAACGGCGCCGCGGCCGGGCCGGGCGACCCGGGGGACGACGGCGACCGGGCGCTGGCCGCGCTGGAGGCCCGGTCCGTGCTGGTGCAGCCGGACACCGGCCCGTTCCCCGGCTGGGCGGACGACGGGTGGACGCAGCTCCCGCTCAAGGTGGGCTCGGTCGAGGTGGCGCTCGCGCCCGGCATCCGGCGCACGATCAGCGCGGTCGACCTGCGGCACGTCGCCGGGGCCCGGCTGCGGGCGCTGCGGGCGGCCGCGGCGGTGTACGCCGAGCACGCGGTGCCGCTGCGCCCGGGGCCGGCGGAGGGCTGCGCGATCGACCCGGCCCGGCTGGCCACCGCCAGCGGGGCCGCGGCCGCGCCGGCCGGCTGGGTGCCGGCGACCTCGCTCGCCCGCGCGGGGACCGTGCTGGTGCCGGCGGGCGCGGTCCGCCCGTTCGGCCGGCACAACGCGGACGGCGCCTTCACCGCGACCGCGGCCGGCACCGGGGTCGGCGGCTCGGCGGCCGGTGCGGTCGCCCGCGGGCTGCTGTCCGCGCTGTCCTGGGTCGCGCTGGGCCGGGCGCTGCGGCGCGAGTGCGAGGTGGGGCTGGTCGAGCCGGCGTCGCTGGCCGCGGACCCGGAGCTGGCCTTCCTGGTCGCCTCGGCGGCCGGCCTCGGGGTCGAGCTGGAGCTGCTGGAGCTGGCCTCGCCGGCACCGGTGCTGCTGGCCCGGGCCGTCGGCGCCGGGCCGGCCGGCTGGGCGCTGGGCGCCGCGCCGGAGTGGCGCCGGGCCGCGGTGGCCGCGGTGCGCGACCTGCTCGGCGGCGTGCAGCTGGCCCGGGAGGGCGCCGCGGTGGACTTCGGCGACCCGGTGCTGCCCGACCTGGAGCCGGCCGCGCTGGTCAGCACCGGCGGGCGGCGGGCCCGGCTGGACGCCCGGCTGTCCGTCGCCGGCCTGCTCGACCGGGTCCGGGACAGCGGCTGGGACGCGCTGGCGGTGCCGGTGGCCGCCCCGGACCTGGCCGCCGGCGGGCTGCACACCGCCCGGGTGCTGATCGACCTCGGGGCTGCCGATGGGTCCTGACCAGCCGTGGGACGCCGCCGGCGGGCGGCTCGCCGCCGGCGCCGCGGCCAGCCCGGCCGCGGCCGGCCCGGTGGCGGTCCGGCCGCTCGGCACCCGGGACGCGTTCGCCGGCCCGGCCCCGGCGGCCGGTCCCGGCGTCCCGGTGCACCCGTACGGGCACCAGGTCGTCGTCGGGCCGGCGGGGCCGTCCCCGTGCCCGACCTGCCTGGCCCGGCGCTGGCAGGCGGTCCGCCCGGGCTGGCTGCGGGACGCGCTCGAGCTCGGCACCGCCACCCGGGCCGCCGGCGACCCGCCGCAGTGGGCGCTGCCGTTCGCGCTGGACGCGCTGGCCGCGGCCGCCGCGGCGGTCGGCGCGAAGCCGGCCGGCGACCCGGCACCGGTGCTGCTGCTGGACCTGGAGACGCTGCGGGTCCGGGCCACCGCGGTGCTCGCGGACGCCACCTGCCCGGCCTGCGGCGGCGCCGCGGACGACACCCCGCAGGCCGCCCGGATCGAGCCGGCGCCGGCGCCGAAGCGGTCCCCCGGCTCGTTCCGGGTGCGCGACCTGGACGAGCTGCCGCTGCCGCTGGACGCCCTGGTCAACCCGGTGGCCGGGATGCTCGGCGGCGCGGTGCTGCCGGACCTGGTCTCGCTGACCACCTCGTCCACCACCGGCTGGTTCACCCTGCGGTCGGGCAGCTACCTGAGGGAGACGTACTGGGGCGGCCACACCCCGAGCTACCGGCGCAGCCTGCGGGTGGGCGTGCTGGAGGGGCTGGAGCGGCTGGCCGGGATGCGCCCGCGCGGCAAGCGCACCCGGGTGGTGGCCAGCCTGGACCGGCTCCGCGCGGACGGGCTGGCCGCGCTCGACCCGCGCACCTGCGGCACGTACGCGCCGGACTTCCACCGGGACAGCGAGGTCCGGCCGTTCGCGCCGGACCGGGAGATCCGCTGGGTGTGGGGCTGGTCGCTGCGCGACCCGCGGCCGGTGCTGGTGCCGGAGGTGCTGGCCTACTACCAGCGCGCCGGGCGGGCTGCGGGAGCGCTTCGTGCAGGAGAGCTCCAACGGCTGCGCCTCCGGCGGCTGCCTGACCGAGGCCGTCTACTTCGGACTGATGGAGGTGCTGGAGCGGGACGCCTTCCTGCTGGCCTGGTACGGCCGGGCCCGGCTGCCCGAGATCGACCCCGCGTCGGTGCGCCGGCCGCAGAGCCGGGCGCTGGTCGACCGGCTGGCGCTGTATCGGCTACGCCGCCCGGTTCTTCGACACCCGGGTGACGTTCGGAGTGCCGGTGGTCACCGCGGTCGCGGTCCGCGCGGACGGCGGCCTGGGCACGCTGTGCTTCGGCGCCGGCGCCAGCCTCGACCCGGAGGAGGCGCTCGCCGCCGGGCTGTGCCGAGATCGCCACCGACGCGGCCAACCTGCGCCGCCGCACCGAGCGGGACGAGGCCCGGCTGCGCGCGATGGCCGCGGACTTCGACCGGGTCCGCACGCTGCACGACCACCCGCTGCTCTACGGCATCCCGGAGATGCGCCGGCACGCCGCCTTCCTGCTGGACGGCGCGCCGGACCGGCGTGCCGCTGGCCGGGCTCGGCCCCGCCGGCCGGCGCTGCCGTCCGGCGACCTGACGCGACGACCTGGCCTGGTGCGTGCGGAGGCTGGCCGACCGCGGGCTTCGACGTGATCGCGGTGGAGCAGACCGGGCCGGAGCAGCGCGCGCTCGGGCTGGCCACGGCGAGCGTGCTGGTGCCCGGCCTGCTGCCGATCGACTTCGGCTGGGCCCGGCAGCGGGCGCTGCGGATGCCGCGGCTGCGCACCGCGCTGCGGGAGGCCGGCCGGGCCGACCGCGACCTGGCCCCGGCCGACCTCAACCCGGCCCCGCACCCGTTCCCGTGACCCGTCCCCGTACCCGCACCCGTCCTGCCCGGTCCGTGCCCGCCGCCTGCGAAGGAGACCGGAGATGACCACGGTCCGGCAGTACGCCGACGCCGTCATGCGCCGCAGCCGGGTGGCGATGGAGCCGGTCGACTTCGTCCCGGACTGGGCGGACCGGCCGCGCAAGGCCAAGCACTTCCCCGGCACCGAGCTGGTGCCGCTGGCCGCCGGCGACTACCCGGCCGAGGCGACCGTGCAGGCCGGGCTGACCGGGACCGGCGGGTCCGGCCGGTTCACCCTGCCGCTGCTCGGCGGCCTGCTGCTCGACTCGTACGGGCTGGTCGGCCGGCGGCTGGGCATCCAGGCCAACACCGACCTGCCGGCGCTGCCGTGCTACCCGGAGGCGAACTGGTCCCGCGGCACCGCGTCCGGCGGCGGGCTCTACCCGCTCAGCGTCTACTGGGCGGCGGGGCCGAGCGCGCCGGTGCTGCCGGGGATGTACCACTACTCGCCGGGGCGGCACGGGCTGGAGCGGCTGCTGGCCGGCGACGTGTCCGCCGAGGTCCGGGCGGCGCCGGCGGGCCGGACCTCCCGGAGACCGACCAGTTCCTGCTGCTGGGCGTGAAGTACTGGCAGAACTCCTTCAAGTACAACAGCTTCTCCTACCACGTGGTCACCATGGACACCGGTGCGCTGCTGCAGACCTGGCGGATGTGGGCGCACGCGCGGGGGCTGCGGGTGGACCCGGTGCTGTGGTTCGACGAGCCGCGGCTGACCCGGCTGCTCGGCGTCGACCCGGCACCGGGAGGGCCTGTTCGCGGTGGTGCCGCTGCGCTGGGAGGGCCGGCCGGACGACGGCGACCCGGTGCCCGGGCCGCGGGTGCGCCGGGCGGACGCCGAGCCGGTCCCGCACCGTGCTGGACTTCCCGATGGTCCGGGACGTGCACGCGTCCACTGTGGACAGTATCGGGCCGGCCGGACCCGGCCGTCGCTGGCCGGCGCGGCGCCCGCGCCGGTGCCCCCCGGCGGCGAGCGGGTCGGGCTGCCCGCGCCGGCCCCGCTGGACGTGGACGTGCGGGCCGCGCTGCGCCGGCGGCGGAGCAGCTTCGGCCGCTTCACCGGGCGGCGGCCGACCAGCCCGGCCGAGCTCGCCGCCGTCCTGGCCGCCGCGGCCGCGGGCGCCGCGCTGCCCACCGACGCGACCGGCGCCGGGCTGCCGCTGGCCTCGCTGCACGTCTTCGTCAACCACGTGGCCGGGATCCCGCCGGGCAGCTACCGGCACGACCCGGCCACCGGCGAGCTGCGGCTGGTCCGGAGCGGACCGCCGGGCGAGTTCCTGCAGCGGAACTACTTCCTGGCCAACTACAACCTCGAGCAGGCCGGCGCGGTCGTGGTCCCGGCGGTGCGCACCGGCGCGGTGCTGGACGCCTGCGGCGACCGCGGCTACCGGCTGGTCAACGCGCTGGTCGGGGCCAGCTGCCCAGGCCGTCTACACCGCGGCCGCCGCGCTCGGGCTCGGCTGCGGGGTGGCACTCGGCTTCGACAGCGGTCTCCTACGTCGAGGAGCTCGGGCTCGCCGACACCGGCGAGGTGCCGCTGCTGCTGATGATGGTCGGGCACGAGACGCCCGGCGCGGCCGACTTCCGCTACGAGATCGCGTGACCTCGGTCAGGGCCGGATCCCCGGCGCCGGCCGACGCCGGCACGCGCGCCGGGCTCGGCGACGCCTTCGTGCTGCGGGTGGCCGGGCTGCCGGTCGAGGCGGTGCGGCCGCTGCGCTGCCCGGCCGCCGCCGACTGGGCCGGCCGAGGTGCTGGCCGAGACCGAGCGGCTGGCCGCCGCCGGGGCGGCGCTGAGCGAGCCGCTCGGCGCGCTGGTCAAGGCGGCCGGTGACGCCGACCGGCGGCAGCTGCTGGCGGTGCGCCGGCAGGTCTTCGGCAACACCGCGCCCCGCGACCCGGCGGCGGCGCTCGCCCTGGCCGCCGGCCTGCCCGAGCCGGTGGGCACCGCGCTGACCGGCTGGCTGGCCGACCGGCGCCGGCTGGACGAGCGGGTCGCCGCCGGCGCCGGGCTGGTCGCCGCCGAGCTGGACCGGACCCGGTCCGAGCTGCGCGCGCTGGTCGCCGGCGAGGACCGGCTGCGGGCCGGGCTGCTGCTGGCCTCGCCGACGCTGGACGGCCAGCTGGACGCGTACCTCGCCGACCCCGGCAGCGGGACCAGGGCGGACAAGCGGACCCGCCGGATCGAGCGCTCGGTGCTGTCGTACCTCTACCGCACCGCCTGCAAGGCCAGCCCGTTCAGCACGTTCACCGCGGTCGCGGCCGGCCGGTTCGGCGCCGGCGGCGCCGGCGTCCGGTCCGGCTCGGTCCGGAGTGGACCAGCCACCCGCGGCTCAACGTGGTGGTGCTGATGCGGCTGGCCGAGCTGGTCGCTGGCCGCGCCCGGGCTGCGGCGACGACCTGCCGGTGACGCCGTCGCCGGGCTGGCAGCACGACGGCGACCGGGTCCGGTTCGTCCGGCGGACCGTCACCGCCGGGGACGACGCGGCCGCGGTCAGCTTCGACGCGGCCGAGGACCGGCTGTTCTTCCTGCGCCGCAGCGGGGTGCTGGAGCGGATGCTCGCGCTCTTCGAGCGGCAGCCGACCGTACGGCTGCGGCGAGCTGGTGCAGTGGCTGGCCGAGGACGCCGCCGCCCCGGTCGAGGAGGCCGACCGGTACGCCGGCGCGCTGCTCGAGCTGGGCATGCTGCAGCTGCCGGCGCTGGGCACCGACGTGCACGAGCCGGACCCGCTGCTCGGCTTCCAGCGGGCGCTGCGGGCGGTCGGCCGGCCGTGGGCGAGCGGGGTGGCCGAGCGGCTGGACGGCCCGCGGGAGGCGGTGCGCCGCTACCCGGCGGCCGACCCGCCGACCCGCCGCCGGCTGCTGGCCGACCTGCGCCGCGACCTCGGCGGGGTGCCGGACCGGCTGGGCGCGCCGGCCGGGTCGCTGCCCCAGGTGCTGCTGTACGAGGACGTCCGGGCCGAGGCGGACACCGCCGGCTGCGACCGGGCGCGGTGGACCCGGCTGGCTGCCGAGCCGCTGCGCTCGCTGCACCGGATCCTGCCGGTCTTCGACGTGGCGCTGCCGCAGCAGCTGACCTTCCGCGGCTTCTTCCTGGCCCGGTTCGGCCGCGGCGGCCGCTGCGAGGACCTGCTCCGGCTGGTGCACGACTTCCACGAGGACCTCTTCGACCAGTATCTGCAGCTGACCGGGCGGCAGCCGGCCACCGACCCGGACGGCCGGCCGCGCCCGGAGGAAAACTGGCTGGGCCTGCCCGAGCTGACCGCCCTGGACGCGGCCCGGGCCGAGCTGGTGGACGGCATGGCCGCGCTGTGGGCGGCCGCCCCACCGGACGCGGCCGAGCTGGCGCTGCCGGCCGAGCTGGTGGACGCGGTGGCCGCCCGGCTCGCGCCGGTGCCGGCCGGCTTCGCCCCGCACAGCCACTTCGTCCAGCTGGCCGACCGGCCCGGCGACCCGCTGGTGGTGCTGAACAACTCCTACGGCGGGCTGGGCTTCCCGTTCACCCGCTTCACCCACTGCCTCGGCGGCGAGGTCACCGACCAGCTCCGCCGCACGCTGCGCGAGCTGCCGCCGGCCGGCGCCGTCTTCGCCGAGGTGACCGCCGGCGCCGCGACCACCAACCTCAACCTGCACGCCCGGCTGACCGACCACGAGATCGTCTGCCCGGGCGAGGCCAGCTCGGCGCCGCCCGAGGCCCGGCTGCCGCTGGAGGACCTCGCGGTCGAGCACGACCCGGCCACCGACCGGCTGCGGCTGACCTCCCGGCGGCTCGGCCGGGAGGTCGTCCCGCTCTACCTCGGCTACCTGGTGCCGATGGTGCTGCCCGAGGTGCCGCGCACGCTGCTGCTGCTCTCCCCCACCTCGCGGGCGGCGGTGGACGTGTGGCGCGGGGTGCCGCCCGGGCCGGAGCGGGACGGGGTGACCACCCGGCCGCGGGTCCGCTACGGCAGCGTGGTGCTGGACCGGCGGTCCTGGCGCTGCACGGCCGCCTCGCTGCCCGCCCGGACCCCCGGGACCGGCGACGCCGAGTGGTTTCTGGCCTGGCAGCGATGGCGACGCGGGCACGGGCTGCCGGCGCGGGTCTTCGCCACCGTGCCCGGCGGCGAGGTCTGGGCCGGCGGCACCAAGCCGCAGTACGTCGACTTCGACAGCGTGCTCTCCCTGGTCGCGCTGGACGGGCTGCTGCGCGACCCGGGCACCCGGGTCGCCTTCGCCGAGGCGCTGCCCGACGAGGACGAGCTGCACGTCGTCTCCGACCGCGGCCGGCACGTGGCCGAGCTCGCCCTGGAGGTGCTGTCATGAGCGGCGACTGGATGGCCGTGCACGTGTTCTACGCGGCGAGCTCGCGGCCGGTGCTGCTGGACTGCGTGCGGCCGCTGGTCGCCCGGCTGCGCGAGGACGAGCTGATCGACGGCTGGTGGTTCATCAACTACTGGCTGGAGGGCCCGCACGTGCGGCTCCGGCTGCGACCGTCCACTCCGGACGCCGAGGCGGCGGTGCGGCGCCGCACCGAGGACGCGGTCGAGCACTTCCTGCGCACCCGGCCGGCGCTCTACCGGGTGGAGGGCACCTTCCTGTCCGAGCTCTACACGACGCTGTACGAGATGGAGAACAGCGCCGAGGAGGCGGCCGCCGAGGCGCTGCAGGACGAGGAAGGCCGGATGCGGCTGCGGCCGAACAACTCCTGGAGCTGGGAGCCGTACGAGCCGGAGTACGGCAAGTACGGCGGGCCGGCCGGGGTGGCGCTGGCCGAGTGGCACTTCGAGCGGTCCAGCGAGCTGGTGCTGGACGCGGTGGAGTCCCGCAACATGCACCTGCGCACGGTCGTGCTCGGCCTGGCCGCGCAGCTGATGATGGTGATGGCCGGCTGCTTCCTGCCCGACCGGGACGACCTGGCCGGGCTGCTGGAGCGCTACCACGCCTTCTGGCAGCGCGGTTTCGCGACCACCAACTACGCCGACCCGAACGGGTACGCGGAGGCGTTCGGCACGATGGCGCCGGAGCTGACCCGCCGCTTCGGCACCGTCCGCAGTGCACTGTCCACCGGCGACCTGGCCGCGCTGCCCGGGCTGCTGCGCCGGTGGGCCGAGCACTGCACCGAGCTGCGGGACCGGGTCACCGAGCTGGCCGGCCGCGGCGAGCTCACCTTCCGGGCCCTCGAGAGCGAGCGGGACCTGCACGTCACCTCGCCGGAGGCGGCGCTGGCCATGCTCGCCTCGCCGTACCTGCACATGACGAACAACCGGCTCTCGGTGACCATCCGGGACGAGGCCTACCTGTCCTACGTGCTGGCCCGGGCGCTGCGGGAGCCGGAGGTCGCGCCTGCCGGCCTGTCCGAGGAGCGGACACCGTGACCGGCCTGGCCACGCTGAAGCCGGCCCGGCGGCCGGAGCTGCGGCTGTCCGGGCCGCTGCGGCACGGCCCGGCCGTCGTGCACCTGGTCCGCGACCCGGCCAGCGACCGGACGTACGAGCTGGGGCCGAAGGAGCACTTCGTGCTCGCGCAGCTGGACGGCACCCGGACGCTCGGCGAGATCGGGGACGCGTACGCCGGTCGGTTCGGTGCCCGGCTCGGCGACCAGCACTGGGGCCAGCTGCTCCGGCTGCTGGGCGGCCGGCGGCTGCTGGCCGGCGGCGGCCCGCCGCCGGAGCCCGCGGCGCCGCCCCGGTCCACCGTCCTGGACGGCCGGGTCCGGCTGGTGCGGGACCCGGCCGGGCTGGTCGACCGGCTGCACCGGGCCACCGCCCCGCTGCTGCGCCGGCCGGCGCTGGTCGCCCTGGCCGGCCTGCTGCTGGCGATGCTCGCGGTGTTGGCCGCGGACGCGCCGGTGCTGCTGGACGGCACCGGCGAGCTGCTCCGGCAGCCGGCCGCGCTGGTCGCGGTGGCCGTGCTGCTGCAGCTGAGCACGGCCGCGCACGAGCTGGCGCACGGGCTGGCCGGCCGCGCCTTCGGCGGCTCGGTCACCGAGATCGGGCTGCGCTGGCGGCTGCCCGTGGTGTACCCGTACTGCACGGTGGCGGACGTCCAGTTCCTGCCCCGGCGCTGGCAGCAGGTGACCACCGCGGCGGCCGGCGCGCTGGCCAACCTGGTGTTCCTGCTGCCCTTCGCGGCCGCCTGGCTGCTGCTCCCGGCCGGCGCCGCGGTCCGGCCGGCGCTGGCCGGGCTGCTCGTGCTGGGGGTGGCGCTGGCCGTGGCCAACCTGATGCCGCTGCCGCCGCTGGACGGCTACAAGATGCTCGGCTACGGCCTCGGGGTGGCCCGGCTGGCCGCCGGCAGCCGGCGCTTCCTCGGCCTGGCGCTGCGCCGCCGGCCCGAGGTCCGCGGCTACCCGCGGGCGCTGCGGCTGGTCTACGCCGGCTACGGGCTGTTCCTGGTCGCGGTCGCCGCCGCCGCGGTCGCCGCCGGGCTGCTGCTGCTCGCCGACCGCGCCGGCGCCGGTGCCGCGGCGCTGGCCGGGGCCGGGCTCATCGCGCTGCTGGTGCTCTGGCGGGCCGGCCTGGCGCTGCGTGGACGCCGAGAGGAGACCGCATGAGTGACGACGGGGCCGGTCCGGCCGTGGTGCTGGCCGGAGTGTCCAAACGGTACGGCGATGTGGTCGCCGTGGACGGCGTGTCCTTCGAGGTGCGGCCGGGCGAGTTCTTCGGCCTGCTCGGCCCGAACGGGGCCGGCAAGACCACGCTGGTGGAGATCGTCGAGGGCATGCGCGCGGCCGACGCCGGCACGGTCACCGTGCTCGGCGCGTCCCCGTGGCCGCGGGACGGCGCCCTGCTGCGGCGGATCGGCGTGCAGACCCAGTCGTCCGCCTTCTTCACCCGGCTCACCGCGGCCGAGCACCTGGAGACCGTGGCCGCGCTGTACGGGCTGGACCGGGCGGCCGGCCGGCGCAGCCTGGAGCTGGTCGGGCTGGCCGACAAGGCCGGTGCCCGGGTCGACCACCTCTCCGGCGGCCAGCGGCAGCGGCTGGCGATCGCCACCGCGCTGGTGCACACCCCGGAGCTGGTCTTCCTGGACGAGCCCACCGCGGCCCTGGACACCGAGGCCCGGCGCGCGCTGTGGGAGGTGCTGCGCGAGCTCCGGGAGCAGGGCCGCACGGTCTTCTACACCACCCACCACATGGACGAGGCCCAGGCGCTGTGCGACCGGGTGGCGATCCTGGCCCGCGGCCGGCTGGTCGCGCTGGACACCCCGGCCGAGCTGATCCGGTCGCTGCGGGCGCCGACGCTGCTCGCCGTGCCGGCCGGTCCGGTGCCGCTGGAGGTCGGGTCGGTGCTGGACGGCGTGGACCGGGCCTGGGCGGACGGCGGCGAGGTGGTGCTGGAGACCCGGTCGGCCGGGCGGGTGCTGGCCGCGCTGGACCAGCTCGGCGTCCTGGACGGCGTCCGCACCCGCAGCGCGACGCTGGAGGACGCCTACCTCGCCCTCACCGGAGGTGCGTCGTGAGCGAGCCCGAGAGCCCGCAGGGCGAGCGGGGAGCGACGAGGGCCGGGCGGCCGGCGCCTGCGCCTGGCGCCCTGTCCGAGGAGCGGACACCGACCACCGCGTATGCCGCGCTGACCGCGGCCAACTACCGCGCGTACGTCCGGGACCGGACCACGCTCTTCTTCACCTTCGCCTTCCCGCTGTTCTTCCTCGGCATCTTCGGGCTCATCTTCCGCGGCCAGACGGTCGAGCCGGACGGCCTGCCGTACATCAACTACATCGCCCCGGGCGTGCTGTCCTGGGGCGTCGGCAACGCGGCGGTGTTCGCGGTCGGCTTCACGCTGGTGCAGTGGCGGCGGGACGACCTGCTCCGGCTGATCTGGCTCACCCCGACCCGGACCCGGTCCGTGGTCGCGGCCCGCTGCTCGGTGGCGCTCGGCGTCGGGCTGGTGCAGGCCGCGCTGTTCGCCGCGGTCGCGCTGCTGCCGGTCTTCGGGCTCCGGCTCACCTCGACCTGGCCGCTGGCGCTGCCGGTGCTGGTCGCCGGCATCGCCGCCTTCCTGGCCCTCGGCGTGGTGGTCGGCACCGTCTGCGACACCCCGGAGGCGGTCGGCGCGGTCGGCAACTTCGTGATGGTGCCGATGGCCTTCCTGTCCGGCGCGTTCTACCCGATGAGCATGATGCCCGGCTGGCTGCAGACGGTGTCGTGGGCGCTGCCGCTGCGCTACTTCAACGACGGGGTCGCCGACGCGCTGTCCGGCCGGGCGACCTGGGCCCAGACCGGGCTGGACTGCGCCGCGCTGGCCGGCTTCGCCGTCCTCTTCGGACTGATCGGGCTGCGCGCGTTCCGGTGGAGCGACCGCCGGTGAGCACGCTGGTCGCGCCGCCCCCGGCCGCGGCGCTGGCCGCTGGCGCTGGCCGGGCCGGTGGTGGTGCCGCTCGGCGCCGTCTCCGCGCTGGGCGCGCCGGCGGACCCGGGCCGGGCCGCGGCGACCGTGCACCTGGCCGCGGACGCGGTGCTGGTCGGGCCGTGGGGCGGCGGGCCGGGCGGCCCGTGTGGACAGTGCCTGGCCGTGCGCTGGCAGCGGCTGCGCAGCCGGTCGGAGCGGGAGGCGCTGGAGACCGGCTCCGCCCGGCTCGGCCCGGGCGGCTGGCCGGTGCTGCCGGCCTGGGTGGTGGACGCGGTGCGCGCGCTGCACTCCCGCTGCTCCGCCGCCGGCGGCGCGGCCCCACCGGCGCCGGGCGGGGCGTACGTGACCCGGCTCGACCTGGCCACGCTCGCGGTCCGGACCGTGCCGCTGCTGGCCGACCCGCTCTGCCCGACCTGCGCCGAGCCGGCGCCGGAGGCCGACACGGACCTGGTGCTGGCGTCCCGGCCCAAGCCGGCCCCGGACGCCTTCCGGCTGCGGTCCCCGGCCTCGTACGCGCTGCCGACCGCCGCCCTGGCCAACCCGGTGTGCGGCGTGCTCGGCGCCGGCACCTGGCTGGACGTCACCTCGCCGACCACCGCGCCGGTGGCCGGCAGCGTCTTCATGCGCGGCTACGCCGGGCTCACCGACGTGACCTGGAGCGGCCAGGCCAACTCGTTCGCGGCCAGCCGGGACCTCGCCTTCCTGGAGGGCCTGGAGCGGTACGCCGGGACGCACCGGCGGCGGCCGGAGCCGCCGCTGGTGGCCGCGTACGACGAGCTGGGCGACCGGGCCCTGGACCCGCGCACCTGCGGGGTGTACGCGGACCGGACGTACGACGAGGACCCGGCGCTGCGGCGCTTCGACCCCGGCCGGCCGATCCCCTGGGTGCGCGGGCACCGGCTGCCGGACGGCCGGCCGGTGCTGGTGCCGGCCCGGCTGGTGCACTACAGCGCCGGCGTCGCCGCGGACAGCTTCGTCTTCGAGTGCTCCAACGGCTGCGCCACCGGCAGCTGCCTGGAGGAGGCCGTCCTGTTCGGACTGCTCGAGCTGGTCGAGCGGGACGCCTTCCTGCTCGGCTGGTACGGCGGCGCCGCGGCTGACCGCGATCGACCTGGACTCGGTGCCGGCCGGCCCGGTCCGCACCATGCGGCAGCGCGCCCGGCTGCTCGGCTACGACGTGCACGCCTTCGACAACCGGGTCGACCTGCCGGTGCCGGTGGTGACCGCGCTGGCGGTCCGCCGCGACGGCGGCCCGGGCACGCTCGCCTTCGCCGCCGGCGCCGCCCTCGACCCGGCCACCGCGGTCGAGGCGGCGGTCTGCGAGATCCTCACCTACATCCCGCACCTGCCCCGGCAGGTGGCGGAGCGGCCGGCCGAGCTGGCCGCGATGGCCCGGGACTTCGGGCTGGTCCGCCGGCTGCCGGACCACGCGGCGCTCTTCGGGCTGCCGGAGATGGCCGGGCACGCGCGGTCCTACCTGGAGCCGCCCGCGGTGCGGCCGCTGGCCGAGGTCTACCGGGCCTGGCGGCCGCCGCGGTCGGCCGACCTGCGGGACGACCTGGGCTGGCTGCTCGGCGCGCTCGCCGGCGCCGGGCTGGAGGCGATCGTGGTGGACCAGACCGCGCCGGAGCAGGAGCGGCTGGGGCTGCGCACGGTCTGCACGATCGTGCCCGGCCTGCTGCCGATCGACTTCGGCTGGTCCCGGCAGCGGGCGCTGACCATGCCCCGGCTGCGCACCGCCTGGCGGCGGGCCGGGCGCCGTTCCGACGACCTGGGCGAGGACGAGATCCGTCGGGTCCCGCACCCGTTCCCGTGACCGGCCGGACCGCAGCACGGCCGGTCGGCCCCGGCCCGGGGGCCGACCGGCCGTCACGCTCGGTCAGGCGCAGCAGCTGGTGGTGCTGCAGGTGCTGCTGCAGGTGCTCGTGCTGCTGCAGCTCGTCGACGAGCCGAGCATGACCTCGCTGGCGTCCGAGTAGTCCGTGATCTCGAAGGTCTCGGACTCCAGCTCCAGGATCTCGTCGGCGAGCGAGATCAGGGACTTCTCCGGCATGACGCCTCCTCGTTACGACCGACCGCCGGCCGGGTCGGCCGGCGGCACCGGCGTCACACCGATCCGGTGCGCCGACGCCTGGACCATTTCTGCCAGACCCCACTGGCAGATCGGGGTACGTCCTGCTGACACCTCGCTGACAGTCCATCCGGAGCAGTACCCCCATATCCATCCGGCGGGGGCCCGGTGACCGCGGGTACGGACCCCACCGCCCCCCGGCCGGTCGACGCCGACGCCGGGGCCGGGGCGGGACCGGAGCGGGCGGTGCTGGCCGGCGTGCCCGGCGTGCTCCGGCCGGCGCTGGAGCTCTACCTCGACCTGCACCGGCACCCGGAGCTGTCCGGCGCCGAGCGGCGTACCGCGGCCGCCTTCGCCGACCGGCTGGACCGGGC
The DNA here is from genome assembly GCA_963849885.1 of uncultured Actinomycetota bacterium. GTDB lineage: Bacteria > Actinomycetota > Actinomycetes > Mycobacteriales > CADCTP01 > CADCTP01. Next base: position 261,911 of record CAWKIV010000013.1, read on the forward strand.
CGGCTACCGGGTGCTGCGCGGGGTGGGCGGGCACGGCGTGGTCGGCGTGCTGCGGGCCGGCCCCGGCCCGACGGTGCTGCTGCGGGCCGAGCTGGACGCGCTGCCGGTGGCCGAGCGCACCGGCCTGCCGTACGCGAGCGAGCGGGTGGAGCGGGACGCGGCCGGCCGCTCGGTGCCGGTGATGCACGCCTGCGGGCACGACGCCCACCTGGCCAGCTGCGCCGGGGCGGCGGCGCTGCTGGCCGAGCGCCGGGCCGGCTGGACCGGCACGCTGCTGGTGGTCGGCCAGCCGGCCGAGGAGACCCTGTCCGGGGCCCGGGCGATGCTCGCCGACCGGCTCTACGACCGGGTCGGGGTGCCGGACGTGGTGCTGGCCCAGCACACCGCGCCGCTGCCGGCCGGGATGGTCGCGCACGGCACCGGGGCGGTGCTGGCCGGCAGCAGCACCGTGCGGCTGGCCGTGCCGGGGCGCGGCGGCCACCCCGCGGTGCCGCACCTCGCGGTGAACCCGATCGTGGTGGCCGCCGAGATCGTGCTGCGGCTGCGGGAGCTGGACGGCCGGTCGGCCGGGCTGGCCGTGTCGGTCGGCTCGCTGCACGCGGGCGAGCGCGGCAACGTGGTCCCGGACGGCGCCACCCTGGAGGTCAGCCTGCGCAGCTTCTCCGCCGCCGGGCTGGGCCGGGCCGAGCAGGCCGTCCGCGGCATCGCCGAGTCGGTGTGCGCGGGCGCGGGCTGCCCGGCCGGGCCGGAGCTGACCGTGCTGTCCCGGTCACCGGTGACGGTGACCGACCCGGCCGCGGCGAAGCCGGTCCGGGCGGCGCACGAGCGGGCCTTCGGCGCCGAGCGGGTGACCACGTGGCCGCCGTCGCTGGCCACCGAGGACGTCTGCTGGCTGGCCGCGGCCGGCGAGGAGCTGCACGGCGCCGCCGGCGATCCGGCTGGCGTACTGGATGCTCGGCTGCGTCGGCCCGGCGCAGTGGGCGGCCGCGCCCGGGGACACCGCGGCGGCCAAGCTGGCCGCCCTCCCGGCGAACCACGCCCCGGACTTCCGCCCGGAGCCCCGGCTCACCCTCGCCACCGGGATCGCCGCCCTGGCCCTCGCCGCCCTCGCCCACCTGCCCCGCCGCTGACCCGCCCCGGGTCAGCCGGCGCGGCGGCCGTCGGTGGTCGGCTCGGGTCGGGTGGTCGGCGCGGCGGTGACGTCCGTGGCGCGGCCGTCCGGAGCGGTCGGCTGCGCGGCCTGCTGGAACTCCTGCCGCGGCTGGCTGAGCTGCCCGAGCGAGACCACCTCGCGCGGGAAGAAGAGAGCCAGCGTCCAGTCGGCCAGCACCCGCGACTTCCGGTTGAGCGTCGGCATCCGGGAGAGGTGGTACGTCCGGTGCATGAACCAGGCCGCCACCCCGCGCAGCTTGATGCCGTAGACCTCGGCGACGCCGCGGTAGAGCCCCAGGCTGGCCACCGAGCCGACGTGCTTGTGCTTGTAGTCGACCAGCGGCCGGTGCCGCAGCGTGGCGACGATGTTGGCCGCGAGCGTCTTCGCCTGCCGGACCGCGTGCTGCGCGGACGGGCTGGTGGTGACGCCCGGCTCCTCGGCGGTCAGGTCCGGCACCGCGGCGCAGTCGCCCGCGCTCCACGCGTCCTCGACGCCGGCGACCCGCAGGTCCGTCGTGCAGACGAGCCGGCCCTTGGCGTCGAGCGGGAGGTCGGTGCGGGCCAGCATCGGGTGCGCCTTGACGCCGGCGGTCCAGACGATCGTCTCGGTGTCGAACTCCTCGCCGTCGCTGAGCACGACGTGTCCGTCCACCAGCGACTCGACGCGGGTGTGCAGCCGGACGTCGAGGTCGCGCTTGAGCAGCTGGCGCACGGTGTATTCCGACATCGGCACGCTGACCTCGGGCAGGATCCGGCCGGCCGCCTCCACCAGCACCCAGCGCATGTCCTCGGGCTCGACGTCGGCGTAGTACCGGGTCGCGTACCGCGCCATGTCCTCCAGCTCGGCGAAGGCCTCCACGCCGGCGTAGCCGCCGCCGATGAAGACGAACGTGAGCGCCTTGCGCCGGAGCGCCTCGTCGGTCACCGAGGCCGCGTAGTCCAACCGGGACAGCACGTGGTTGCGCAGGAAGATGGCCTCGGCCACGGTCTTGAAGCCGATGCCCTGCTCGGCCAGCCCGGGGATGGGCAGCGTGCGGACCACCGAGCCGGGCGCGACCACCACGACGTCGTACGGGACCTGCTGCTCGGCGCGCTCCACCGGCGCCACCGTGGCGACCCGGTTGGCGTGGTCGATGCCGGTCACCGTGCCGGTGATCACCCGGCACCTGCGCAGCACCTTGCGCAGCGGCACCACCACGTGCCGCGGCTCCAGCGAGCCGGCCGCCGTCTCCGGCAGGAACGGCTGGTATTGCATGTAGTTGCGCGGGTCGACGACGGTGATGTCCGCCTCGCTCCGGCGCAGCTTCCGCTGCAGCCGGAGCGCGGTGTACATGCCGACGTAGCCGCCGCCGACGATGAGGATGTGCGGTCTGTCCGCCATGCGTCCGAGGGTACCCAGGGCCGATCCGGGGTCCGCGGCGCCCGGCCGTCAGCCCCCGGCCGGCCCGCCGCGCCGGCCGGCGACGACCAGCATCGCGACCGCGGCCACCGCCGCGGCCAGCCCGCCCAGCTCCAGCGGCACCGAGCCGCCGGGCCGGGCGACACCCAGCGCCAGCACCGCGACCAGCCCGGACAGCGCCAGCACCAGCCCGAGGTGGGTGGCCGAGCGGGCCAGCAGCCGGCGGTCGACCCGGGCGGTCACCGGCAGCGCGGCGGCCAGCGCCGCGGCCTGGTGGTGCACCGCGAGCAGCGCCGCGAGCAGCAGGGTCAGGGTCACCGGCGGCAGCGTGCTGCCGTGCCGGGCGGCCCAGGCCAGCGCGGCCGCGCCGATCACGATCGCCGGGCCGGAGCCGTACGGCTGCACCACCCCGTAGAGCAGGCCGAGGAGTCCGATCAGCGCGACCACCGCCGGCCCGCCGGCCCGGCCGTGCGGGGCGAGCGCCAGCGCCGCCGCGCCGGTGCCCAGCAGCACCAGCCGCAGCACCAGCGCGACCCCGGACCAGCGCCGCAGCTCGGCCAGCTCCTGCCGGAACGGCGCCACCGGCCGCCGCAGCGCGATGCGCGACGGCACCGGCCACCTCACCGGACCACCCGCGGCGCCCGGGCGGCCCGGCGGACGTCCCGCAGCACCGCGTCCAGGGTGCCGCCGCCCTGCCAGGGCACCACCGGCACCCCCAGCTCGGCCAGCCGGTGCACGTCGGCGTCCCGGCGCAGCCGCCACAGCCGGAACGCCACCTCGGTGTACTCACCGCGCAGGTCCGGCCGCAGCCCCGGCGGCAGCGTGTCCACCACGACCACCGACCGGCCGGCCCGGGCCAGCGCGGCCACCGTGCGCAGCGCGGCCTCCCGGGCCAGCGGGCTGAGCAGCACCACCAGCGCGTCCGGGCCGACCCGCCCGACCAGCTCGCCGGCCGGCGGGGGTGACCCGGCGGCGGCGTCCGCGGCCCGGGCGTCCAGCAGCACGTCCAGCAGCCGGACCAGGTGCGCCCGGCCGGCCCGGGCCGGCACCACCCGGTAGCGCTGGCCGAGGTCGACCAGCCCGACCCGGTCGCCGGCGCGCAGGTAGTGCTCGGCCACCGCGGCCGCCGCCCGCACCCCGGTGTCCAGCGAGCTGTCCGGCGACCGGCCCAGGTCCTGCCGGCTGTCCAGGACGAGCAGCACCTCGGTGTCGCGGTCCGCGTACGTCGAGGTGACGTGCAGCGTGCCGGTGCGGCCGGTGACCCGCCAGTTGACCCGGCGCAGCCGGTCGCCGAGCACGAACGGGCGGACCCCGGCCACGTCGGTGCCCTCGCCGGGCCGGTGGGACGGGTGGCCGCCGACCAGGCCCTCGGCCCGCGGCACCACGTCGCCGGCGGCGAAGCCGGGCCGCAGCGGCCAGGTCGCCGTGGCCAGCGAGACCGAGGTCACCGGCGGCCAGGCCAGCAGGCCGTGCGCGGCGGAGGCGTACAGGGTGGCCGGGCCGACCTGGCGGCGGCCCCAGCGCCGCGCCCGCAGCGGGAAGCCGATCTCGGCCGGCTCGCCCCCCGCCGGCACCGGCACCGCCGCCGCCGGGGGCACCCCGCCGGTCTCCGGGTCCAGCCAGAGCGGCACGGCCAGCACCACGGCGGCGATGTCCATCCCGTCCGGCGCGGCGACGGTCGCGGTGACGGTGGCCCGCCCGCCCTCCAGCAACGCCTGCGGCGGCACCGACAGCCGCAGCGCCGGTCCGGCGACCGGCCGGGCCGCCAGCGCCAGCCCGGCGCCGACCAGCAGCGGCGCGGCCAGCACGACCAGGTCCGGCCGGCGCAGCAGCACCGCGCCGAGCAGCAGGGCGGCGCCGATCCCCACGGCCCGCCCGTACGCGGCGGTGGGCCGCCAGCCGGCGGGACGGTCGGCCACCGGTCAGCGCCGGACCGGCTCCGGCCGGCCCGGCCGGTCCGCCGGGGTCGGCCGGACCGTCGGCGGCGCCGGCACCTCGCCGAGCACCTCCCGGACCACGTCCTCCGGCGCGACCCGGCGCATCCACATCTCCGGCTTCAGCGTGAGCCGGTGCGCCAGCACCGCGATCGCGACCGCCTTGACGTCCTCCGGGGTGACGTAGTCGCGCCGGCGCAGCACGGCGTGCGCCCGGGCCACCAGCATCAGGCCGAGCGCCCCGCGCGGGGAGGCGCCGACCAGCACCTGCGGCCGGCTCCGGGTGGCCGTGGCCAGGTCGACGCAGTAGCCGGCCACCGTGTCGTCGACGGTGACCTCCTCGACCGCCCGCTGGGCCCGGCGCAGCGCGTCGCCGGACAGCACCGGCTCCAGCCAGGTCGCCTCCTGCCGCCGGGCCACCCGGCGCAGCAGCACGTCGACCTCCTCGTCCCGGTGCGGGTAGCCGAACCGGACCCGGAGCAGGAAGCGGTCCAGCTGCGCCTCCGGCAGCGGGTACGTGCCCTCGTACTCGATCGGGTTGGCGGTGGCGACCACGTGGAACGGCTCGGCCAGCGGGAACGTCCGGCCCTCCACCGTGACCTGCCGCTCCTGCATCGCCTCCAGCAGCGCGGACTGCGTCTTCGGCGGGGTGCGGTTGATCTCGTCGGCCAGCAGCAGCCCGCAGAACAGCGGGCCGGCCCGGAACACGAAGTCGCCGGTCCGCTGGTCGTACACGAACGAGCCGGTGACGTCGGACGGCAGCAGGTCCGGGGTGAACTGCAGCCGGCGGAAGTCCAGCCCGAGCGCCTGGGCCAGCGACCGGGCGGCCAGCGTCTTGCCCAGCCCGGGGAAGTCCTCCAGCAGCACGTGCCCGCCGGCCAGGATGCCGGCCAGCACCAACGCCAGCGGCCGGCGCTTGCCCACCACCACCCGGTCGACCGAGTCGAGCACCGCGTCGCAGGCCGCCCACAGCTCCGGCAGCGGCAGCGCCTCCCGGCTCAGATCCGCTCCATCGCCTCGACCAGCCGGTCCAGCTCCGGCCGGCTCGGGGACCGGCTCGGCGGCGGCCCGGTCACCATCTGCCACAGCGGCTCTCCCAGGATCCGGCGGGACACTTCCGGCTGTGCCCCGGGGGCGACCCCGTGCCGGGCGCGCAGCCGCTCGAGGGTGAGGTCGACCAGCACCGGACGGACCCGCTCCCGGAAGCGATCGGCGTCGACGCTACCCCAGGACAGGCGGTGTTCCAGCGCGGTCAGCTCGATCAGCCCGTCGTCCGGCACCGGCCGGTCGGGCCGGGCCGGCGCGACCGGCGGCGGCGAGGCGACGGCACGGGACAGCCGCCAGCACGCGGCCGCGGCCAGGCCGGCCACCACGCAGAAGTCGACCCGCGCCCGGTACGACAGCGCGATGGAGCCCACCCAGAGCGCGGCGGCGCCGACGGCGGCGCCGACCAGCAGCAGGGCCGCCTCGCGGGCGGAGCGGCGGATCACGGCGCCGCCCGGAGCCAGCCGGCCGGCCGGGTCGCCAGCTCGGCGGCGACCTGCTCCAGCGCGGCGCGCGCCTCGTCCCGGGCCGCCTCCGGCAGCACGTGCCGGGAGTAGCGGGCCTCCCGGTAGAGCTCGGCCAGCCGCAGCAGCGGCGCGGCCGACACCTCGTGCCGGTCGATCAGCCGGCCGGCCAGCTCGGACGGGGTGTCCGGGCGGGCCCGGTGGGTGCCGGCGTCCGCGGCGGCCCGCTCCAGCAGCACCCAGCAGGCCACCACGCCCTCGCCGGGGTCGCCGCGCTCCAGCTCCAGCAGGCCGGCCTGGGCGGCGTCGGCGAGCCGGCGGCCGTCGGCGGTGTCCGCGCGCCGCGGCGCCCCGCCGGTGCCGGGCGACTCCCCGCCGCCGCCGAGCGTCGGCAGCTCGAGCCGGGGCCGTACGGCGATCGCGAAGACCAGCGAGGCGGCCACCGCGAGCCCGACGATGGCCAGCGCGGCGACCACGACCAGTCCGCGGGGCATCTGTCCGCCGGAGAAGTCGGCGGCCGGGTCGCTCACCTGCCCGCCGTCCGGCGCCTTGACCGCGTCCGAGACGGGCTTCAGGGACGGGGGCGCGGTGGGACCGGGAGCCGGGCGCACGGTGTCCGCCCGCTCGCTGCGGGCGGCCAGCGCGACCAGCGCGAGCGCGCAGAGGACCACGACGGCGACCGCCGCGACCCGGGCGGTGGCACCGGACGCGCGCACCGGCCCAGCCTCCCACCGGGCCGGCCCGGCCGGCATCCGTCCGGGGCATTTACCGGCCGGTAACTTTCGCTCACCATGGCGGCATGACCGCCGCCGCCGGCACCGACGCGGTGGCGGCGGTCGTCCGGCTGGTGGCCGGGGCAGGGACCGGCCGCGGCGGCGCGCTGGTGGTCCGCGGCGGCTCGGAGCAGGCCCGGGCCGCGGTGCTGGCCGCGGCCGGCCCCGCCGCGGGCGAGGTGCTGGACCTGCGCACCACCGGCGTGCGGGCCGAGACCCGGCTGCGCGGCGCGGGGCTGCACGGCCTGCTGCGCCCGCTGGCCGCCCGGGTCGGCGCGCTGCCGCCGCCGCAGGCCGCCGAGCTGCGGCGGGTGCTGGGCCGGAGCACCGGCCGGGTGGACCGGCTGGTGCTCGGCGCCGCCGTGCTCGACCTGCTCACCGGCGCCGGCCGGCCGGTGCTGTGCCGGGTCGCCGCGGCCGACCTGCTCGACCCGGTGTCGCTGGACGCGCTCGGCTTCGCCGCCCGGCGGCTGGCCGGCAGCCGGGTGGTGCTGCTGGCCGCGTTCGCCACCGGCGGGCTGGACGGGGTGCCGGTGGCGGAGCTGGCCGGCCCGGTCAGCGCGCTCGACCTCACCCCGCAGCAGTGGCAGGTGGCCCGGCTGGTCGCCGGCGGCGGCACCAACCGCGAGGTGGCGGCCCGGCTGGTGCTCAGCCCGCGGACCGTCGAGCACCACCTGCGGCACATCTTCGCCCGGCTCGGCGTGCGCTCCCGGGTCGAGCTGACCCGGGAGCTGCTCCGCGCCGGGTCCCGGTCAGGTGCCGAGGAACCGCCGGACCGCGCCGAGGACGAACGGGTCGACCAGGAAGCCGAGATGGTTCTGGCAGAGCACGAAGTTGTTCGTGGCCCCGGCCAGCGGCGTGCTGCTGTACGGCAGGATCACCCCGTCGCAGGGCGAGTACCAGGTGGCGTAGCGGGTGCTGCCCGGCGTCTCGTCCCCGGCGGTGTAGGTCTGGATGAAGGCCGAGCCGGGCACCATCTGCTGGCAGCTGGTGAAGGCGATGCAGGCGTACGCGGCGGTGGTGCCGTGGTTGGCGCCGGCGATCGAGGCGACGTGCCGGACCTTCGGCTGGCCGCCGAGCTCGTTGACGTACCAGCCGGTGACGAGCCCGCCCATCGAGTGGTTGACGATGTCCACCTGGCCGGCGCCGGTCCGGGCCCGGACCTGGTCGACGAAGGTGCCCAGCCCGCGGGCGTTGACGATGTTGTCCCCGGCCCAGTTGTAGTCGTAGGTGTAGAGCTCGTCGGCGGTGTAGCCGGCGGTCCGGAAGGCCAGCAGCGCCGCGGCCCAGTTGCTGGAGTCGCCGAGGAAGCCGTGCACGAAGACGACCGGCGTGTGCCGGGTGGCGGCCTGGGCCGGGGTGGTGGTCGCCGCGGCCAGGCCGAAGACGGCCAGGGCCGTGGCCAGCAGGGTGCCGAGGACTCGACGCATCGGGGCTCCCATCGTCGGGACCTCCACCCTCGGTCCCGGCGCGGGCCGCCCGCATCGGTCGAACCACGGCTGTCCGGCGCCGGTCGCTCAGCCGGCCAGCTCCCGGGCCCGGGCCAGCACCGCGTCCAGCATCGGCTCGGTCAGCCGGCCGGTGAAGGTGTTCTGCTGCGAGACGTGGTAGCAGCCGAGCACGGCCAGCCGGCCGGCGCGTACCTCCGCCCCGTGCCCGAAGACCGGCCGGGGCGCCGGCGCCGCCGCGATCCGGGCCGCGGCCAGCGCCGGCCACAGCGCCTGCCAGCCGAAGGCGCCGAGCACGACCACCACCCGCAGCGTCGGGGCCAGCAGCTCCAGCTCGCGCACCAGCCAGGGCCGGCAGGCGTCCCGCTCGGCCGGGGTCGGCTTGTTCGCCGGCGGCGCGCACCGGACCGAGGCGACGATGCGGGTGTCGGTGAGGGTGAGCCCGTCGCCGGCGTGCACGGAGGTCGGCTGGCTGGCCAGGCCGGCCCGGTGCAGCGCGGCGTAGAGCCAGTCGCCGCTGCGGTCGCCGGTGAAGACCCGTCCGGTGCGGTTGGCCCCGTGCGCGGCCGGCGCCAGCCCGAGCACCGCGATCCGCGCGTCCGCCGGGCCGAAGCCGGGCGCCGGCCGTCCCCAGTAGACCTGGTCGGCGTACGCGGCCCGCCGGGCCAGCGCGACCTCCTCCCGCCAGGCCACCAGCCGCGGGCAGGCCCGGCACACCGACACCCGGGCGTCCAGCAGGTCCAGTGTGGACGCTCCGGCGGCCAGCCCGGCGACCGCGGCCGGGTCGGCGGCCACCGGCGTGGCCGGGTCGGCCGGGTCGCCCGGCCACCCGGTCCCCGGCGGCACCGCCGCGAGTCTCTCCACCCGTCCATCCTGCCGGGGCCGCCGACGGGGCAGGATCGGGGTGTGCAGCACTTCCCCCGCGCCGGCCGCTACGCGCCGCCGGCCGACGGCGACCCCAACTCCTTCGTCGAGCACGTCCGGGCGGCCGCGCTCAGCCTGGGGACGTACAGCATCCCGGCCGGCGGGGTGGACGACCAGGTGCCGCACGCCGAGGACGAGGTCTACGTCGTGCTGGCCGGCCGCGGCGCGTTCACCGCGGCCGGCGCAGACGGTGCCCGTCGGGCCGGGCACGGTGCTCTTCGTGCCGGCCGGCGAGGAGCACCGCTTCCACGACGTCACCGCCGACCTCGCCGTGCTGGTCGTCTTCGCCCCGCCCTACTCCGGCCGCCCGGGCTAGGGCGTGTCTCTCGATCCGCGGTGGATGCGGACGGCGTCCAGAAGTCGTCCGGCAAGGCCGAGGAGGAGTCCGATACCGTCGTTGTATCGGCGACGACGAGAACGCCGCCGGTCGGCGTCTGGGCGTCGTCCGCGCCGCCAGCGGGTTGAGAGACACGCCCCAACCGTCCGTTCCGCCGCCTCATCGGCCACAATGCGCAGCGGCGTCGCGGCGTCCAGCGCCCCCCGGGGCCCGCCGGCCGGGACCTGATCCGGCGCCCCGGCATATACTGCCTGACTTCGACACAAAGGCACTTCGGAGGCAAAATCGGCATGCTCCCCGCACCCCCTGTCACGGTCCTCGACGGCAACCGTTTCCTTGTCGCCGACGCCTCCGGGGACGTGAGCACCGGCAGCGAGGGCCTGTACGCCGACGACGTCCGGATGCTCCGACTGTGGCGGTTGCGGCTCGACGGGCAGCAGCCGGCCCTGCTCGGCGGCGGCGAGGACGGCGGCCACTACGCCTGGTCGACGTACGGGCAGATCCTCGACCCGTCGCGATCCGGAGCGCCGACGATGAGCACCCGCCGGCGCCAGGTGGTGACGCGAGGTGGCCTGCGGGAGACGCTCGAGGTGACCAACCACGGCGCCGAGACCGAGCACGTCGTGGTCCGTTACGAGTTCGAGGCCGACTTCGCGGACCTGTTCGAGGTCAAGCGGCGCGAGTTCGGGCGGCCGGACCTGCACTTCGCCGGCACCCTGCCGCCGTCGGCCACCACCCGCGAGTGGCTGCCGCACCTGGGCGCGTGGCGGATGTACGCCGAGGAGCGGTCCGTCCTGCACCCCGACCGCGACGCGAAGTGGCGGACGGGGGTGCAGATCTCGTTCTCGGAGTGTGGTGTGCCGGGCGAGGGCGAGGTCTTCTTCGATGTCCGGGTGCCTCCCCGCGCCACGTGGCGGCTGGACGCCTACGTCGTGCTCCTCGGCCGAACCGTGACGAGCGAGCACCCCGACCCGGCCGGCGAGCTCGCGACGACCGAGCGGGTCACCCGCGAGGGCTTCGAGCGGTGGCTCGGGGCACTGCCGCAGCTGCGGACCGCGTCCACCGCGCTGCAGGCCACCTTCCAGCGTTCCGTCACCGACCTGGCGGCACTGCGGATGCCGGGCCCCCCGGGCAACGGCCACCGGGCGCTGCTGCCTGCGGCCGGGCTGCCCTGGTTCATGGCGATCTTCGGTCGGGACACGCTGATCACCTGCCTGCAGACCATCGCTCTGGGCCAGGACCTCGCACGCACGGCGCTGCGGGCGCTCGGTGAGCTACAGGCCACCGAGGACGACCCGGAGCGGGACGCCGAGCCCGGCAAGATCCTGCACGAGCTGCGGGTGGGCAAGATTGCCGCGGTCGGCGGCTCGATGCCCTACTACGGGTCGGTCGACTCGACCCCGCTCTACCTCATGCTCGCCGCGGAGGTCTGGCGGTGGACCGGCGACGCCGAGCTGATGCGGGAGCTGGAGCCGGTCCTGCGGGCGGCGCTGGCGTGGCTGGAGGGACCGGCGGACCTGACCGGCCGCGGCTGGGTGGAGTTCCGGAAGCGGGCTGGACGCGGCATCGACATGCAGTCCTGGAAGGACTCGTACAACTCGATGCTGTTCGCCAACGGCAGGCGGGCGGAGCCGCCGCTTGCGGTCTGCGAGGTCCAGGGCTACGCGTACGCAGGGCGGCTGGGGCTCGCCGAGATCGCCCGCGACGCCTGGGGGGACTCGCCGCTCGCCGACCGGCTGGAGCGCACCGCGGCGGAGCTAAAGGAGCGGTTCGACCGCGACTTCTGGGTGGACACGCCGGCCGGTGGTCACTACGCGCTGGCCCTGGACGCCGACGGCCGGCCGGTCGACTCCCTCACCTCCGACATCGGCCAGGTGCTGTGGACCGGGATCGCGGCCGACGGCCGGGTCGAGCGCACGGCCGAGGCGCTGCTTGCACCGGACCTGTTCTCCGGCTGGGGGGTGCGCACGATGAGCACGACCTGCGCCGGCTACAACCCGGCCGAGTACCACGACGGCACGGTCTGGCCCCACGACACCTCCCTCGCCTGCCTCGGCCTCGCCCGGTACGGGCACCGCGACCAGGCGGCCACGCTGCTCAGCGGGATGCTGGCGGCGGCCGGCCACTTCGGCTGGCGGCTGCCCGAAGTGCTGGCCGGCTTCGCGCGCGAGGAGACCCGGTTCCCGGTGCTCTACCCGACGAGCTGCTCGCCTCAGGCCTGGGCGGCGGCGGCTCCGATCGCCGCACTGGCCGCGATCCTCGGACTCGCCCCCGATCCGACTGCCGGCCGCCTCACCGCCGCCGACCGGGTCCCGGCCGGGCTGGACCTGAGTCTGTCCGGCATCCCCGCATTGGGCCGCCGCTGGACGGTCGTCGCCAGGGAGGGAGCGGTGCACCTCCGGGACTCGGGGGATTGAGGTGCGCGCGTCCGGGAAAGTCGATGGCCATGACGGCCAGCACGGGGGCGGCCAGCGCCGCTGTCGGCACCGGGCCCATGCGGATCGCGCTGGTCGCGCCGCCCTGGTTCCCGGTGCCACCGCAGGGCTACGGCGGGATCGAGTCGCTCTGCGCCGACCTGGCGGATGGGCTCGTTGCCCGCCGTCACCAGGTCAAGCTGTTCGCCTCCGGGCCGCACGGCACCGACGCGCACTTCATCCGCACCTACGAGGACCCGCCCGTGGAGCGGATAGGCGATCCGATCCTCGAGGTGACCCATGCGGCGCGAGTCGCTGCGGCGATTGCCGACATGCCGATCGACATCGTGCACGACCACACGCTGGCCGGCCCGCTGCTGGCCCGGGGCCGCCGGTGCCCGACCGTCCTGACCGTGCACGGTCCGGTCGACGGGGAACTGGGTGACTACCTGGAGGAGCTGGGGTCGACCGTCCACCTGGTGGCGATCTCGGAGGCGCAGCGGCGCAGCCGTCCCGGGTTGAACTGGGCGGCCACCGTCCCCAACGCGCTGCGCGCGGCGGACTATCCGTTCCAGCGGGACAAGGACGACTACGTGCTCTTCCTGGGCCGGATGAACCCGGAGAAGGGCGCCCACGTCGCCATCGAGGTGGCCCAGCAGGCCGGCGTCCGGCTGCTGATTGCTGCGAAATGCAACGAACCAGCAGAGAAGGCCTATTTCGACGAGCACATCGCCCCGCGGCTGGGCCCGGGCGTCGAGTGGCTGGGCGAGGTCGAAGGCGATCGCAAACGCGAGTTGCTGGCCGGGGCGCGCTGTCTGCTCTTCCCGCTGCAGTGGGAGGAGCCGTTCGGGCTGGTCATGATAGAAGCGCTGGTCACCGGCACGCCGGTGGTGGCGCTGCGCCGGGGATCCGTGCCCGAGATCGTCACCGACGGGGTGACCGGCTACGTCCGGGACGACCCGGGCGAACTGCCGGCATTGCTGCATCAACTCGATGTCCTGGATCCGGAGGCGTGCCGGAAGCGGGTCGAGGAGGAGTACGACCTACCGGTGATGCTCGGCCGATACGAGCAGACCTACCGGGCGGTGATCACGGCGGCGGCGGACCCGGCCGGGGTCAGGGGCTGACCATCCGGTCGGCCCGGGCGAAGTGCGCCGTCCGGGTCCGCTCCGCCCACGCCACGGTCCGCCCGGTAACCGCCCAGCCGACCAGGAAGAGGACCGGACGGCTGGCGGCGGTACGCCCGCGGCGGGGTGACCGTGGACGTGCTCGACGCCGACCACTTCGCGCTGATGCACGAGCAGCACGCGGCCGAGGTGGCGGCCACGCTGCACAGCTGGCTGTGAGGGTCACACCCGGCGCTGCACGTGCAGCAGGTAGCCCTTGCGGTCCAGCGGGTCCGGACCGGTCCGCGGCCGGGCCGGCGGCGCCCCGCGCACCGGCCGGTAGCAGTCGAAAGTGGACTCCAGCACGCCCTCGCCGCGGGTCAGCCCGGGCAGCGCCCGCTCCACGTCGTGCACCCGGGCCGCCGGCACCTGGCCGTCCAGCACGGCCGTCGCCCCGTGCGCGGTGGACGCCTGGGCCACCGCCTCCAGCTTGGCCAGCGCCGGCAGCAGCACGCCGACGGTGTCCGCCGGCGCCTCCAGCCGGAACCGGAGCACCGGCTCGTGCACCCGGGTGCCGGCCCGGCGCAGCGCGGTCATCAGGACCAGCGGGGTGAGCTGCCGGAAGTCCCCGGCGGTGCTGGACATGCTCTTGTCGAAGCTGCCGTGCATCCGGCTCTGCCGCGGGTAGTAGCCCGAGTGCGTCATGGTGACCGCGCAGTCCAGCACCTCCCAGCCGCACAGGCCCTGCCGCAGCGTCTCCCGGACGGTCTCCTCGGTGGCCCGGAAGAACGCGAACGGCATCGAGCCGAGCTCCACCCCGAGCCGGAAGTCCACTCCGGACCCGACCGGGCCCGGCTCCACCCGCAGCCCCACCTGGGCCAGGAACGGGTTGGAGTCCGCGCCGATCAGCTCGTACGCGCCGCCGGTGCCGACGACCCGCTCGACGCACAGCGTGGTCGTCTCCCGGAAGGTCACCTCGACGCCGAAGTCGTCCGCCAGCGTCGCCTGGATGACCTCCTTCTGCACCTCGCCGTACAGCGAGACCGAGATCTCCTGCCGGTCGTCGTCCTGGCGCAGGTCGATCAGCGGGTCCTGCTCGGCCAGCCGGGTGAGCGCGACCTGCAGCCGGCCGGCGGCGGACCGGTCGGCCGGGACCACCACCGTCTCCAGCGTGGGCCGGGCGAACTGGCCGTCCACAGGCGACGGCCGGCCGGCCGGCGGGAGCCCGATCGGGTCGCCGATCCGGACCCCGGCCAGCCCCCACAGCGTGCCGATCTCGCCGGCCCGGACCTCGGCCCGCGGCTCGGCCGCGCCGGCGGCGAAGACCGCGACCGCGGTCACCTTGGCCTCCTGCCCGGCGCCGAAGGCGAGCTTGTCCCGGACCCGGACGGTGCCGGCGAACAGCCGCGCGTACGCGACCTTCTCCCCGGCCGGCCCGCGGTCCACCTTGAAGACGGTGCCGGAGACCGGCGCGCCGGGATCGCCGGCGGCCGCCGGCAGCAGCCCGGTGATGCCGTCCACCAGCGGGCCGATGCCGGCGCCGGTGACCGCGGAGCCGAGGAAGACCGGGTGCACCAGCGCCCGCCGGGTCTGCCGGGCCAGCGCCCGGCGCAGCCGGCGGGCCGGCACCGCGGCCTCGTCCGCGAGGTAGTCGGCCAGCAGCGCGTCGTCGTGCTCGGCCAGCCGGTCGACCAGGGCCTCGGTGCCCGCCGGGTCGTCCGGTCCGGACGGGACGAACGCGGCCGCCCGCGTCCCCGCGTCGGTGGAGCGGCCCATCGGGACCACCGCCGGGGTGAGCTTCGCCGCGATGTCGCCGACCACCCGGTCCGGGTCGGCGCCGGCGCGGTCCAGCTTGTTCACGAAGAGCAGGGTGGGGATGCGCAGCCGGCGCAGGGTCCGCATCAGGACCCGGGTCTGCGCCTGCACGCCCTCCACCGCGGACACCACCAGCACCGCGCCGTCGAGCACGCCGAGCACCCGCTCCACCTCGGCGATGAAGTCGGGGTGGCCGGGCGTGTCGATGAGGTTGACGGTGACGTCCCCGACCGGGAACGACACCACGGCGGCCTTGATGGTGATCCCGCGCCGGCGCTCCAGCGCGAGCGAGTCGGTCTGCGTGCTGCCGGCGTCGACGCTGCCGATCTCGTCGATGACCCCGGCGGTGTGCAGCAGCCGCTCGGTCAGGGTGGTCTTACCGGCGTCGACATGGGCGAGGATGCCGAGGTTGAGCAGTCGCACGGAGCGTCATGTCCTCTGCGGAGAAGGCGGAAGTGGACATGGACGCTGCTGTCATCTGCTGCTCCCGGTCTCGGCTGCTCGTCCCGGGAGTGCAGCAGCCCGGCCGGCCGCCCGGCAACCGGATTTCGCCCCGGGTTCAGATGCGGCCGCGGCTCTGCAGCGAGACGAACGCCACCCAGCCGAGCGGCGCGGGCAGCCAGAAGGTCGCGGCGCGGAAGGCGAGCACCGCGGTGAGCGCCTCGGTGACCGGGACGCCGGTGGCGGTGAGGCCGCCGATGAGCGCCGCCTCGACGGCACCGAGCCCGCCGGGCGTGGGGGCGGCCGACCCGACCGCCGACGCGGCGAAGTAGACGACGACCAGGGCGGGCAGCGGGACCGAGGTGGAGAAGGCGCGCAGCGACGCGTCCAGGGCGAGGATGTAGCCGCCGTTGAGCACGAGGATTCCGGCCACCGCCAGGGCGAGCCGCCGCGGCTGGCTCACGGTCGCCAGGAGCTGCGGGAGGGTGCGCCGGACGAGCGGCTCGACCCGCCGGCGCAGCATGCGGCGGGTCGGCGGGAGGGCCGCGACCACGGCCAGGACCCCGGCCGCGGCGAGCAGCACGACGAGGACCTCGCCGCTCGGCAGCAGGGTCAATCGGGACGCGGACACCCCGCTGAGCCACCCGCAGGCGAGCAGCAGGAGCACGGTCACCGGGACGGTGACCGCCTCCTTGACCGCCACGCTGGCCGCGGCGGTGGTGGTGTCCACGCCGGACCGCTGGAGGTAGCGGATGTTGAGGCCCACCTGCCCGACCGTCGGGGGCGTCACCAGGGTCACGAACGACGATGCGAGCTGGACCAGGGCGGTCCGGGGCAGCGGCAGCCGGATCGGCGAGAACGCCTGCAGCGTCAGCGCCGCCCCGAGGTAGGTCACCGCGGAGCCGAACAGCGCGATGGCGAGCCAGTTGGGCCGCGCCTCCCGCAGCGCGCTCCCGATGCCCACGTCGGACAGCTGCGTGGCCAGGATGTGCACCGCCAGCGTGCCGCCGGCCAGGCTGAGCACGGTGCGGGTCGACAGCCGCTCCAGCCGCGGGACGGTCACCGCCGGCTCGGCGCCGGGCCCGGTCAGGGCGGAGCGCAGGTCGCCGAGCAGCGGTGTGCCGCGGATCTGCCGGCGCGCCGGCGGGAGCAGGGCCAGCGGCTGCAGCAGCGCCGCCAGCCGGGCCTCCAGCGCCGGGGTGCCGCGGTAGCCCGACCGCAGCGCCGCGACCGCGCCGTCCGCGCCGATCAGGGTCGCGGTGGCGACCAGCAGCGCGATCAGGTCGAGCTCCCGCTGCAGCTCGCTGGCCGCCGGTTGCGCGGCCCGCAGGTCCGCGAAGCCGGCCCGGCCGTCCGGCAGCAGCAGCACCGCGTCGGCGGTGAGGGCGCCGTGCGCGAGGCCGGCGTCGTGCAGGCGCCGGAGCGCCACCCAGGCCGCGACCGCGCCGCGAGCCGCCTCTGCGGCCGCCTCGGGCGCCACCTCCGGCGCCACGTCCGGGGCCACCTCCGGCGCCGCGTCCAGGGCCACCTCCGGCGCCGCGTCCGGCCCCCCGTCCGGCGCCACATCCGGGGCCGCGTCCGGCGCGTCCCGGCCCACCTCCGGCGCCCCGTCCAGGGCCGCCTCCGGGGCCGCGTCCAGGGCCGCGTCCGGCGCCGCGGCCGGGGCCACGGCCGGCAGGGGCGTGCCGGCGAGGGGCGTTCCACCAGGACGAGGGCCTGCCCGGCGGCGACGAGGGCCAGCACCCGGGGCGTGGCGACGCCCGCCCCCTGCGCCAGCGCCGCGCTCAGCGCCTGCTGCTCGAGGTATCCGCGCAGCGACAGGGCCGGCTGCCCCACGGCCGCCGTCCGCAGCCGCAGCAGCCGCCAGCCGCGCCGGGCGAGCAGGACCCCGCGCCGGTCCGGGTCGACCACGGTGACCTGAAGGTCGCCCCCGCCCGGCCGGGTCCCGGCGTACCGCACCCGGCCGGCCGTCTCGTCCAGCGACCGCAGCGCGGTCACCGGCCAGCCCGCGCGGGCCAGCACCGACCGGACCAGCTCGTCCGGTGGGCGCGCCGGCACCACCCCGAGGGCGACCCGCACCGCCAGCCCGGCGGTCGTCCCGAGCAGGACGGCGAAGATGGCGCTCGGCACGGTCAGGCTGCCGAGCCCCAGCGCGCAGACGACCGCCGCCGCGACGGCCAGCCGGGCGGCCCCGTACCGCCGCCGGTACTGCAGGTCGGCCCCCACGATCAGGGCGACGGCGACCGTCACCGGCAACCCGGCCGAGCCGTGCCGCGGCGCCTGCAGCAGGGCCAGCTCCTCACCCGGGAGCGCGCCGGCGACCAGCTGCACCACGCCCCAGAGCAGGGACCCCAGGACTGCGGCCAGCGCCGCCGAGGTGACCGCGAAGCGGCGCGTCCGGAGCGAGTCGACCGCGATGGCGACCAGGACACCGACGACGGCGAGGGACGCGACGACGTTCGCGATCGACAGCACGACCCGGGGCAGGCCGGTGAGCGCGGCCGGGATGAGGCGGGCGGTGTCGGCCAGCAGGTCGGACTGCAGGAAGGCCAGCACGACCAGCCCGGCCAGCGCGGTGGCGGCCAGCGCCAGCCGGGCGACGTCCACCAGCCGGCGGACCCGCGGCCGGGGCCAGAACGACCGGACGCCGCCCCCGCCCAGGCGACGGCGAACGGCGTCGCGCAGGCGGTGCCGGGGCCGGACGAACACGATCACAGTGTGCGGGCACCCGCCGGATCCCCCGCGCGCAACCCGCGCAGCCGGGATCGAGCAGGAACCGAGAAACACCGCGGCGGCTCCCTGGGTAGCTTGGCGAGCACGACCACACGAGCTGGAAGGCTCCCCCGAGGGTCGTGGTGAGGAGCAGCAGCGATGACCGCAGCCAAGAAGACCAGGTCGGCATCCGGGTTCTCGGACGCCGAACGGGCCGCGATGAAGGACCGCGCCGAGGAGGTCAAGGCGACCCGGGGCGGCAAGAAGAAGGCCGACGACCTCGACGCCCTGCTGGCGAAGATCGCCGAGATGCCCCCGCCGGACCGCGCACTGGCCGAGCGCATCCACGCCATCGTCACCTCGGTCGCGCCGGAGCTCACCGCCAAGACCTGGTACGGGATGCCGGCCTACGCCAAGGACGGCAAGATCGTCTGCTTCTTCCAGTCCGCGAAGAAGTTCGACTCCCGGTACGCGACGCTCGGCTTCAACGACTCCGCCAAGCTCGACGACGGCACCGTCTGGCCGACCGCCTACGCCGTCACCGACCTGACGAAGGCCGACGAGAAGAAGATCGAGGAGCTGGTCAAGCGGGCCGTGGGCTGACCAGCCGCTCGGCCCGCCGGCCGTACCGATGCCAGGTCAGGACCGGTCGGACTCGGCCGAGTAGCCCCTGCCGGGCCAGTAGGCCCACTCCTCGAAGTCCTCGACGCGGCCGTCCGCGGCGAAGCGCAGCAGCCACAGGTCGCGGTACTCCTGGCGCGCCGGGTCGCCGTAGCGCACCTCCAGCCGGACCACGGCGTCGCGGCCGTCCACCGCGACCGGCTCGGCCCGGACCGTGAAGACCTCGCCCTCGTCGTCGAGCCAGAAGGCCCGGATCGCCGCGTGCCCGACCTCGGCGTCCTCGTACGGCGACGGCCGGTAGCGGGCGTCCTCGGTGAACAGCCCGGCGACCGCGTCCAGGTCGCCGTCCCGCCAGGCCCGCTCGTAGCCGGCCACCCAGCGCATCACCTCGTCCCGGTCCACCGGCCCACCTTGCCACGGACGACCCGACGCTAGGGGGCGGGTCGCTGGTGAGCGCGCCGGTCGGCCGGGCGGCGCAGCTCCACGGTGCCGCCGGTGCGGCGGGCGCCGAAGCGGGCGAGCAGGGTGCGGGACGGCACGTTCAGCACGTCCGCCTCGGCGGTGACCTGGGTGATGCCGCGGGCGGCCAGCGGGACGAACGCGGCGTGCAGCAGCGCGGTGGCCAGCCCGCGCCGCCGGTACGGCCGGCGCACGGCGACCAGCCCGAGCCGCGGCACCCGGGTGGCCCGCCAGATCCGGACCAGCCCGGCGTACTCACCGGTCCGGTCGTCGACGGCCACCAGGTAGGTGCGCGGGTCGAACAGCCGCGCGTCGAAGGTCCGCTCGGCGAACTCGGCCAGGTCGTTGTGCCAGCCACCGGCGCCGGGCACGTCCTGCCGCAGCTCGTCGTCCAGCCGGGCCAGCCGGGCGATGTCGACGTCCCGCGCGGACACCAGGGTGCAGCCGGCGGCTGTGCTGTCCCCGGGCACGACCGGGACCACGTACTCGTCCTCCCGGCGCACCTCGGTGAAGCCGGCCAGCCCGAACAGCGCCAGCTGCACCGCGTCGTCCTCGCCGACGGCGCTGTGGAGGTCCTCCGGCACCGCCCGGACCACCGTCTCCAGCAGCTCGGCGCCGACGTCGGCGTGCCAGGCGTCCACCGCGACGAACGTCCGCCCGTCCGGCCGCCGCAGCACCTCGACCCGCCCCACCACCTCGTCGTCGTCCAGGGCGTGCCACCGCAGCCCCGGCACCACCACCGTGACCTCCACCCCGGCAACGTACGGCCGGACCGGCCGCCGCCGAAGCGAGATCGCGCCGCGGGACTCAGGCGAGCACGCTGCGGGCGATCAGCGTCAGCGCGGAGACGGTGCAGACGGTGAGCACGGCGACCCGGGTGCGGCCCGCGTCGACGTGCCGCTGGACCAGGACCGACAGTGCGAAGCCCAGGGCGAGGCAGGGCACCAGCGCGAGCGCCGTGGCCGCCTGCCCGGCGCGCAGCTCGCCGACCGCGGCCAGCCCGGCCAGCGACAGCAGCCCGCCGCCGAGGAAGAAGCCCGCGAGCGTCGCGCGCACCCGCGGACCCGGCTCGTGCTGGTAGATCAGGGCCAGCGGCGGCCCGCCGATCGACGTCGCCGTTCCGGTGATGCCGCCGACCGCTCCGGCCCCGGCCAGCGTCCAGCCGCGCAGCGGCAGCCGCACCAGCCGGACGGTCAGTGCGACCGTGACCAGCACCATGACCCCGACCAGCACGCCCAGGACCCGCACCGAGGCGACCGAGACGATCCACGCGCCCAGCGCGGTGGCCGGCAGCCGACCGGTGAACGCCCAGCCCAGGCCGTGCCAGTCCACGTCGCGCCACTCCCGGGCCAGGGTGAGGACCGGATAGCCGGAGGCCAGGCACACCAGCAGCCCGGGCATCAGCGCCGGCTCCACCAGCATCGTGACCGGCGCGGCCACCAGGGCCAGTCCCAGCCCGACGCTGCCCTGCACCAGCGCCCCGGCGGTGACCGCGAGCGCCAGCAGCGCCAGCACGCCGGGGGAAGGCACCCGCACACCCTCACACACCGCGTTCCGGCGGCCGGACGGGCCCGGCGCTACCCTTCTTCAGGTCGTCGCCCATGCGGCAGGTGTCACCCCCGGTCGCTCCGGGTACTCGGCGTGCAGGACCGGAACCGCGAGGAAGGACGACCTGTGGCTGGAGCGGCCAGCAAGATCGGCTGGCGGATCGTGGCGCTGGGCATTCGCGGTGCCGACCGGCATCGCCGTGCGCAAGGCGATCGAGGCCGGGTGGCGGAAGACGAGGCACGACGACCCGCCGAAGAACCCAGCGGCCCCCGGCACCCAGTGGTCGGAGGCGATCGCCTGGGCGGCCGTGTCCGGCATCGCGGTGGCCGCGGCCCGGTTGGTGGCCGCCCGCGGCGCCGCCGCGACCTGGAAGTCGCTCACCGGCAAGCTGCCGCCCGGCGTCGAGGACGTCGGCACCACCTGAGGCGCGGGCTCAGCGGGGGTCGGGCCGGGTCCAGGCCGCGCCGTCCGGCGCCATCTCGACCTTCGGCCGGCCGGCGGCCCTGGCGTTCCCGGTGCCGGCACCGCCGGCCGGACCGCCGGGGTGGGACCAGGCCGTCCCGCGCTCCCGCACCGACCGGGCCAGCCCGTCGAGGATGTCGTACTCGCTGGCCACCAGCTCGGTGACGCCGACCGCGTCGACCACCTCGCGGAGGATGAGCGCGCCGGCGGCGATCACGTCGAGCCGGCCGGCGTTGATCACCGTGTGCTCGGCCCGCTGGGCCCGGGTGCGGCCGAGCAGGTCGGCCGTGACCGCCCGGACGTCGGCGGCCGGGATGCGGGCGTGGTGGATCCGGTACGGGTCGTACTCGGCCAGGCCGAGCGCGAGCCCGGCCACGGTGGTGACCGAGCCGGACACGCCGATCAGGCTGCGGGCCCCGCTGACCGGCACCTCCACCGCGGCCTCGGCCAGCGCCGCCCGGATGTCCGCCTCGGCCGCGGCGATCTGCGCGGCGGTCGGCGGGTCGTCGTGCAGGTGCCGCTCGGTCAGCCGGACCGACCCGATGTCCATGCTGTAGCCGGCCCGGACGGTGTCCCGGTCGCCCAGCACCAGCTCGGTGGAGCCGCCGCCCACGTCGACCACCACCCGCGGCGGCGGCGCGGTGCCCTCGGCGAGATCGCGCAGCGAGCCGGTGAAGGACAGGTCGGCCTCCTCCCGGCCGCTGATCACCTCCGGCTCGACCCCGAGGGTGGCCCGCACCACGGCCCGGAAGTCGTCCCGGTTGTCCGCGTCCCGGGTCGCGCTGGTCGCCACCATCCGGACCCGCGCCACGCGGAGCTCGGCGGCCAGGGCGGCGTAGTCGGCGAGCGCGACCCGCACCCGCTCGATCGCCGCCGCCGCGAGCCGGCCGGTCCGGTCGACGTCCTGGCCGAGCCGGACGATCCGGGACCGGCGGGCGACGTCGGTCAGCCGGCCGGCCCCGCCGTCGTCGGCGATCAGCAGCCGGATCGAGTTGGTGCCGCAGTCGATCGCGGCCACCCGGACGGTGGTCATGCGGACTCCTCCACGGGGACGCAGGGGCCGGCGGCCCACCAGGGCGGGACGGCGTCCCGGACCTCGTCGCCGAGCGGGTTGACCCCGGGGCCGGCGGCGAGCGCGTGCGCCAGCAGCGCGTGCAGGCACTTCACCCGGGTCGGCATCCCGCCGGCGCTGACCCCGTCGATCTCCGGCACGTCGCCCAGCTCGCGGCGGCGGGCCAGGTACGCCTCGTGCGCGGCCCGGTAGCGGCCGGCCAGCTCCGGGTCGGCGCGCAGCCGGTCGGCCATCTCCCGCATCACGCCGGAGGCCTCCAGCCGGCCGACCGCCGCCGCGGCCCGCGGGCAGGTCAGGTAGTCCAGGGTGGGGAACGGGGTGCCGTCCGGCAGCCGCGGCGAGGTCTCGACCACGTCGGGCAGGCCGCACGGGCAACGGTGCGCGACCGCGCGCATCGCCCGCGGCGGGCGGCCCAGCTGGGCCGCGACCGCGGCCCGGTCCGCCGCGGTCACGGTCCCGGTCACGGCGCGGTGGCGCCGTCCGCGGCGCGCACCGTCCCCCACAGCCGCCCGTACCAGGAGCCGTCCGGCGCCACCACCGGCAGGTCCGGCGCGGCGCCGCCGGCGCCGGTGCCGCCGGACGGGCGGGCCACCACGTACATCGTCTCGCCGGGGAGCACGAAGTGCAGCCGCTCCCGCGCCTGCGCCCGGACGTAGGCCGGGTCGGACAGCTGCCGGCGCCGCTCCTCCAGCGCCGCCACCCGGGCCTGGGCGTCCCGCTGCTGCTGCTGCAGCCGGCTGATGTCGCCGCGCTGGGCCAGGAACTCCTTGGCCGGGTAGGCCAGGCTCAGCACCAGCGCGCACACCACCAGACCGAGCACCGCGGCCCGGCCGGTCAGCCCGCCGGGGGCCCGCCGGGCCGTCCGGCCGGCGTCGGCACCGTCCGCTGTGGACTCCGCCGCGGCGCGGCGGCGGGCGGCCCGGGCCGGGCCGCGCCGGCCGGGCCGGAAGCCGCGACCGGCCCCGGGCCCGCTGCGGCCGGGGCCGCCCGGGCGGGCGGCGCCGGCGCGGCGAGCCATCAGACCGTGCCCTGCGGGGCGAAGCGCGGGAACGCGCCGGCCCCGGCGTACCGGGCGGCCTCGTCCAGCTCCTCCTCGATCCGGAGCAGCTGGTTGTACTTCGCCACCCGCTCGGACCGGGCCGGCGCCCCGGTCTTGATCTGGCCGCAGTCGGTGGCCACCGCGAGGTCGGCGATGGTGGTGTCCTCGGTCTCGCCGGACCGGTGGCTCATCATGCAGCGGTAGCCGGAGCGGTGCGCCAGCGCGACCGCGTCCAGCGTCTCGGTCAGGGTGCCGATCTGGTTGACCTTGACCAGCAGCCCGTTGGCGCACTGCTCGGCGATGCCGCGGCCGAGCCGCTCCGGGTTGGTCACGAACAGGTCGTCGCCGACCAGCTGCACCCGCCCGCCGAGCACCGCGGTGAGCCGGGCCCAGCCGGCCCAGTCCTCCTCGTCCAGCGGGTCCTCGATGGAGACGATCGGGTACGCCGCCACCAGCTCCTCGTAGTACGCGATCATCTCGTCCGCGCTGCGGGTGGCGCCCTCGAACCGGTAGCTGCCGGCGTCGTGGAACTCGCTGGCGGCCACGTCGAGCGCGAGCGCCACGTCGGTCCCGACGGCGAAGCCGGCCTTGCCGACGGCGTCCACGATGAGGTCCAGCGCCGCCCGGTTGGCCGGCAGGTCGGGCGCGAAGCCGCCCTCGTCGCCGAGCCCGGTGGCCAGCCCCTGCTGCTTCAGCACGGCCTTGAGCGCGTGGTAGACCTCGGTGCCCCAGCGCAGCGCGTCCGCGTACGTCGGCGCGCCGATCGGCGCGATCATGAACTCCTGGACGTCGACGTTGCTGTCCGCGTGGGCGCCGCCGTTGAGGATGTTCATCATCGGCACCGGCAGCAGGTGCGCGGTCGGGCCGCCGACGTAGCGGAACAGCGGCAGGCCGACCGACTCGGCGGCCGCCCGGGCCACCGCGAGCGAGACGCCGAGGATCGCGTTGGCACCGAAGCGGGACTTGTCCGGCGAGCCGTCCAGGTCGATCAGCTCCTGGTCGAGCAGCCGCTGCTCGGTCGCCTCGAAGCCGACCAGGGCCGGGGCGACGTCGTCGAGCACGGCGGTGACCGCCTTCTGCACGCCCTTGCCGCCGTAGCGCTCGCCGCCGTCGCGCAGCTCCACCGCCTCGAACTGGCCGGTGGACGCGCCGCTCGGGACGGCCGCGCGGCCGATCGTCCCGTCGTCGAGGGCGACCTCGACCTCCACGGTCGGGTTGCCGCGCGAGTCGAGGATCTCGCGGGCGCCGACGGCCTCGATGGTGGCCACGGGGAACTCCTTCGGTGGTACGCCGGGACGAACGGGTCAGAGCCTAGCCGCCGGGGGTCCGGCGGCCCGTCAGGTCGGGCCGGGTCCGTCAGGTCGGGTCGGTGCCGATGATCGTCGGCAGCCAGAAGAGCACGCCGACCAGCACCGCGGTCGCCGCGCCCCAGCCGGCGACCCCGGTCCCGTCCAGGTACGCCCACAGCAGCCCGGCCACCGGCGCCACCGCGAGCAGGGCGCCGTCGGAGCGGAAGTGCCGCAGCAGCCCGGCCGGCGCCCGCGCCGGGTCCGGCGCGGTCTCCCGCACGCCGGCCGGCGCGGTCGACCGGCGCCGGCCGCCCTGCCACACCGGCACCCCGGCCACGTCGACCACCAGCACCCGGTCCCGGGACGGCCGGCCGTGCACCGGGGCCGGCTTCCCGGGCGCCAGCCCGAGCAGCACCGGGTCCCAGTGCACCGGCACCCACCAGTCCCGGCCGTCCTCGGTGACCACCAGCCAGGACCGCTGGACCACGCCGCGCCGGGAGCGGGCGTAGCGGACCGGCAGCGGCGCGGCCGGCCGCCGCTCCGCGGCCAGCCGGCGGGCCAGGTGCACCCCGGTGACGATCACCACCGCCGCGAGCACCAGCACGGTCAGCAGGAAGCCGAAGGACAGGTCGCGCAGCCGGGCGGAGGTCTCGTCGCCGGAGACGTAGACCTGGCCGGCCGGGTCGTCCGGGTCGTAGCGCAGCTCGACGGTGCGCCCGGCCGGCACGTCCCCGGAGCCGGCGGCCTGCACCGTGCTGCGCCGCTCGGTGCCGCGGTCGTCGGTCCAGCGCAGCTCCACCGTCCGGCCGGCTCCGCCGCCGGAGCTGACCACGGTGGCGGTGGTCCGGCTGGTGGCGTCCCGGACCGGCGCCGCCGCCTCGGCGAACCGGCCGGCCAGCACGACCGCCACCGTCACCCCGGCCACCAGCAGCGGCAGCAGGCCGACCAGGACGTGCCGGACCGCGCGGCGGCGCCAGAGGGCTCCCACGGGCCGGCACTATGCCACCTGCCCGCCGCCGGGCGGGGTGGCCCCCGGCGCCGCTCCGATCAGCGGGGCAGTCTCCCCGGCGCTCCGCCCGATCAGCGGGGCAGCGCGCCGGGCGAGCCCGGCGGGGCGCCCTCCACGGCCCGGACCGCGGCCAGGTAGTCGCGGGCGGTGGCCCGCAGCGCCGCCTCCGGGTCCACCCCGGCCGCCAGCGCTTCGCCGACCAGCGCGAACAGCCGGCTGCCGACGTCGTCCCCGGCCGGCGGGTCGACCGCCAGGCCGGCCTTCTCCACCCGCCGGCGCAGCTTGGCCGCCAGCGCGAGCGCGGGCTGGCCGAGCGGCACGCCGTCGGTCACCGACTCCCGCCGCTTCTCCGCCGCCTTGATCTCCTCCCAGTTGGCCTCGACCTCGGCCGCGCCGCTGACCGCCCGGTCGGCGAACACGTGCGGGTGCCGGCGGACCAGCTTGGCGACCAGGTCGCCGGCCACGTCGTCGATCGACCAGCGGTCGTCCTCGGGCCGCTCCTCGGCCAGCCGGGAGTGGAAGGCGACCTGCAGCAGCACGTCGCCGAGCTCCTCGCGGAGCAGCTCGACGTCGTCGGCGTCGATCGCGTCGATCAGCTCGTACGCCTCCTCGAGCAGGTACGGCGCGAGGGTGGCGTGGGTCTGCTCGGCGTCCCACGGGCAGCCGCCGGGCGAGCGCAGCCGGTCCATCACCGCGACCACGTCGAGCAGCCGCGCCCCGGGCGGGTCCCACGAGCCGTACACGACCTCCAGCTCGGCGCCGCCCGTCTCGCGGGCGACCAGGTCGCCGAGGGTGCGGGCGAAGCCGGGGTCGCCGTCCGGGCCGGCCAGCCACACCGCGGTGCGCCCGCCCCGGGCCAGGTCGCGGAACGCGAACGCGAGCGCCCGGTCGTCCGCGCCGGTCAGCGGCGCCACCGGGATGCCGGCGGCGCGCACCGCCAGCGCCTGCGCCGAGTCCGGGTCGGCCGCGTGCACCGGGCCGGCGCGCAGCGCCTCCCAGGCCGGCCAGGACAGCACCCCGGCGGGCAACCGCGGGGACGAGGCGACGAGCAGCAGCCGATCCACGCCGCCCACGGTACGGCGGCCCCTGCCGGCCGCCGGCCGGCGGTCAGCCGCTCGGGCTCGGGCTGGGCGCCGGAGCGCCCGGGTCGGCCGGCGCGCCCGGCTGCCCGCTCGGCGCGAGCGTCGGCGTCGGCTTGATCACCGGGTTGACGAACGGGGCGATGCCCAGGTTTTCCGGGGTCCAGGTGCCGTACCGCGGGCTGATGTCGACGCCGAGGTCCTCGGCGACCTCCACCAGGTATTGCTCCCCGGCGGCCTGCGCCTGCTGGCGGGCCTGCGCCTCCAGCTGCGGGCGGGCGTCGGCGAAGGACGGCCGGGTGATCCCGCCGAAGCGCATCACGAAGAAGGTCTGGGCGTCGCCGTTGACCAGCTTGTATTCGAAGTCCGAGTCGGGCTCGGTCCGCCGCAGCCGGTCGACCAGGTCGGTCGGCAGGCCGGACAGCGGCAGGTCCTGCGCCTGCGGCGGCTGCCGGGTCTCGCTGAACTGGGCGCCGACCGCGCCGAACGACTCGGGCTGGGACCGGACCTGGGCCAGCACCCGGCGCGACGTGGCCGCGTCCGGCACCCGGATCAGGGTCAGGTTGGCGGTCGTCGCCGAGGTCAGGTATTCCGCGTACGCCGCGCGGAGCTGGCTCTCCGACGGCCGCCGGACCTTGCCCTCCTGGTAGCCGACCTGCGCGTTGATCACCCCGGTGCGCACGATGTCGCGGTAGAGATCGACCGAGATCGGCTGGGCGGCGAGCCGGTCCGCGAACGCCTGCGCGCCGCCGGCCTGCTGCTGGTCCGCCCGGAACTGCGCGTCGACCTCAGACTCGTTGACCAGGATGCCCAGCCGCCGGGCCGCCTCCTCGGCGACCAGCAGCCGCACCTGGACCAGCAGCACCGAGCGCTTGTACGCCGCGAGGTCGCCACGGAAGTTGCTGGCCAGGCCCTCCCGGGCGCCCGGCAGGGCCAGCGACTCCTCGACGATGCTCTGCAGGGCGTCGTCGGAGATCCGCTGGTCGCCCACCACCGCGGCGGAGCCGGTGCGCAGCTCGCCGCAGCCGGACAGCACGAGCGCCGCCGTGGCGGCCAGGGCGGCCGCGACGGCGAGCCGGCGGGCGGGGCGGGGCCGGCGCGGGACGGCGTGCGCGACGGGAGCATCGGTCACGGCGTCAAGACTCTCACGCGCTGGTGGGAGCCGCGGCGACGGGCTCCCCGAGCACCCCGACCAGCACCGACCGGGCCCACTCCAGCAGCGGCACGTCCCGCAGCGGCTGCCCCGGCTTGCCCGGGCGGGGCACCGAGATCGTGCTGACCGTGCCCTTGAAGACGGCCCGGGGGTACAGGCGGTGGAGCCGCAGCTCCTGCGACTCCCGCAGCACCAGCGGGGAGAAGCGGACCACCGAGCCCTGCAGCGACACCTCGGTCACCCCGTACCGGCGGGCGAACGCGCGGAACCGGGCCACCTCGAGCAGGTTGGCCACCGGCTCCGGCAGCGGGCCGTACCGGTCCAGCAGCTCGGCCCGGACCGCCTCCACCGCCTCGTCCGAGCCGGCCGCGGCGAGCGCCCGGTAGGCCTCCAGCCGGAGCCGCTCGCCCGGGATGTAGTCGTGCGGCAGGTGCGCGTCCACCGGCAGGTCGACCTTGACGTCGTGCACCTCCTCCTCGCCGCCGCCCTCGCCGCGGAAGTCGGCCACCGCTTCGCCGACCAGCCGGACGTAGAGGTCGAAGCCGACCCCGGCGATGTGCCCGGACTGCTCGCCGCCGAGCAGGTTGCCGGCGCCGCGGATCTCCAGGTCCTTCATCGCCACCTGCATGCCGGCGCCGAGGTCGGTGTTGGCCGCGATGGTGCCGAGCCGGTCGTGCGCGGTCTCGGTCAGCGGCTTCTCCGGCGGGTAGAGGAAGTACGCGTACGCCCGCTCCCGGCTGCGGCCGACCCGGCCGCGCAGCTGGTGCAGCTGGGACAGCCCGAAGACGTCGGCCCGCTCGACGATCAGCGTGTTCGCGTTCGCGATGTCCAACCCGGACTCCACGATCGTCGTGCAGACCAGGACGTCGAAGTCCTTCTCCCAGAAGCCGACCATCACCCGCTCCAGGGTGTCCTCGCTCATCTGGCCGTGGCCGACCGCGATCCGGGCCTCCGGGACCAGCTCGCGCAGCCGGGCCGCGGCCCGCTCGATCGAGTCGATCCGGTTGTGCACGAAGAAGACCTGGCCCTCGCGCAGCAGCTCCCGCCGGATCGCCGCGCCCACCTGCTTCTCGTCGTACGGGCCGACGAAGGTGAGCACCGGGTGCCGTTCCTCCGGCGGGGTCAGGATGGTGGACATCTCCCGGATGCCGGTCAGCGACATCTCCAGCGTCCGCGGGATCGGCGTCGCCGACATCGACAGCACGTCCACCGAGGCGCGCAGCTGCTTGAGGTACTCCTTGTGCTCGACGCCGAAGCGCTGCTCCTCGTCGACGACCACCAGCCCCAGGTCCTTGAAGCGGGTGGTGGTCTGCAGCAGCCGGTGGGTGCCGATCACCACGTCGACCGCGCCGTCCACCAGCCCGGCCAGCGTCACCTCGCTCTCCTTCGGACTGTCGAAACGCGACAGTGTCCGGATCGTGATGGGGAACTGCGCCATCCGCTCCGAGAAGGTGGCGAAGTGCTGCTGGGCGAGCAGGGTGGTCGGCACCAGGACGGCCGCCTGCTTGCCGTCCTGCACGGCCTTGAAGGCCGCCCGGACCGCGATCTCCGTCTTGCCGTAGCCGACGTCGCCGCAGATCACCCGGTCCATCGGCACGACCTGCTCCATGTCGTGCTTGACCTCGTTGATGGCGGCCAGCTGGTCCGGCGTCTCCACGTACGGGAAGGCGTCCTCGAGCTCGCGCTGCCACGGCGTGTCCGGGCCGAACGGGTGGCCCTTGGTCGCCATCCGCACGCTGTAGAGCCGGATCAGCTCACCGGCGATCTCCTTGACCGCCTTGCGGGCCCGGCCCTTGGTCTTGGCCCAGTCCGCGCCGCCGAGCCGGTTGAGGGTCGGCGCCTCGCCGCCGACGTACCGGGTCAGCAGGTCGAGCGAGTCGGTCGGCACGAAGAGCCGGTCGCCGGGCTGGCCGCGGCGGGCCGGCGCGTACTCCAGGATCAGGTACTCCCGCTCGCCGCCGTTCACGGTCCGCCGGACCATCTCCAGGTAGCGGCCGACGCCGTGCTGCTCGTGCACCACCAGGTCGCCCGGCCGCAGCGCCAGCGGGTCGACCGCGTTGCGCCGCCGCCGGGACGGCATCCGCAGGTCCTTCGAGGACTGTCCACGCTGGCCGGTCAGGTCGGACTGGCCGAGCACGGCCAGCCGCAGCGCCGGGGCCAGGAAGCCGCCGGCCAGCCGGCCGGTGGTCACCGTGACGAAGCCCGGCTCCGGCGGGGCGTCCAGCGAGGGCACCCCGCGCACCGGCACCTCGAGCGCGCCGACCTGCTCGACCGCGCGCTGCGCCGGGCCGTGCCCGTCGAAGACCACCGCGACCCGCCAGCCGTCCCGGGTCCACCGCCGGGCGTCGGCGAGGGCCCGCTCGGTGTCCCCCCGGTACGTCTCCGCGGCGGTCGCGGCCACGGTCAGCGCGCCCGGGTCGAGCTCGGCGTCGGTGGCGAACGGGCTGACCGTCCACCACGGGATGCCCAGCCCGGCCGCGTCGGCGCGGGCCTGCTCGACGGTGCGCAGCGCGGCCGCGCCGAGGTCGATCGGCGCGGTGCCGCCGCCGGCCGCGGCCGCCCAGGACGCCTGCAGGAACTCCTCCGAGGTGCGGACCAGCTCGGCCGCCCGGGTGCGCACCCGCTCCGGGTCGCAGACCAGCACGTGGGTGCCGGCGGGCAGCTCGTGCAGCACCAGCCGCAGGCCGTCGACCAGCACCGGGGCGAGCGCCTCCATGCCCTCCACGGCGGTGCCGTCGGCGAGCCGGTCCAGCATCTCGGCCAGCTCGGGGTGCTCGGCGGCCAGCTGCTTGGCCCGCTCCCGGACCGGCGGGGTGAGCAGCAGCTCCCGGCACGGCGGCGCCCACAGCCCGTGCTCGGCCGGCCCGGACGAACGCTGGTCGGCGACGGTGAAGAAGCGCACCTCCTCCACGTCGTCGCCCCAGAACTCGACCCGCACCGGGTGCTCCTCGGTGGGCGGGAAGACGTCCAGGATGCCGCCGCGGACGGCGAACTCGCCCCGCTTCTCGACCAGCTCGACCCGGGCGTAGCCGACCGCGGCCAGCCGCTCGACCAGGTCGTCCAGCTCGACCGTGTCGCCGGCCCGGGCGGCCACCGGGGCCAGCTCGCCGAGGCCCGGCACCTGCGGCTGCAGCACCGCCCGGACCGAGGCGACCACCACCCGGACCGGGCCGGTGGCCGGGTCGTCGGTGCTCGGGTGGGCCAGCCGGCGCAGCACCGCCAGCCGGCGGCCCACGGTGTCCGCGCGCGGGGACAGCCGCTCGTGCGGCAGCGTCTCCCAGGACGGGTAGCCGACCACCTCGTCCGGCGGCAGCAGGCAGCGCAGCGCGTCGACCAGGTCGTCGGCGTCCCGGCCGGTGGCGGTGACCGCGAGCACCGGCCGGCCGGCGCCGCCGCGGGCCTCGTCGGCCGCCAGCGCGGCCGCGACCAGCGGGCGCAGCGCCGGCGGCGCGGCCAGGTCGAGCGCGGCCACCCCGGCCGAGGAGACGGCCTGGGAGATGGCGGGATCGGGCAGGACCGCGTCGAGCAGTCCGGACAGCGTCATGCGAGCGGCCCCTTTTCCGGCACAGCACAGTAACCCCCGGTCGGCTCAGACCCGGGGGTGCACCTCCCACTCTACGCCGCACCCACCCCCACCACCCCCGCCCGCCGCCCCACCCCGCCCCGCCCCGCCCCCCCGCCCCGCCGAGTGACGCCCCCAACCCCCGAGTGACGCCCCCAACCCCCGAGTGACGCCCCCAACCCCCGAGTCGACGGCGCTGACCGCGTCACTCGCGGCGGACCGGCGTCACTCGCGGCGGGCCGGCGTCACTCGCGGCGGGCTGGCGTCACTCGCGGCGGGCGGGTCGGTCGGGCGGGCGGGTCAGGGGTGTTTGAGGGCTTTGATCACGTGTTCGGAGGGCCAGCGGCGGGCCCACGCGGCGGTGACGAAGTCGAAGTCGCGGGTCGCCTCCGCCGGTGCCCGCAGCTCGAGCAGGTCCTCGACCTCGAAGCCGGCGTCCCGCAGCAGCCGGAACCACTCCCCGTACGGCAGGGCGAACTCGACGCTGTCGTCGAAGGCCCAGGTCAGCCGGTGCAGCCCGAAGTAGTCCCGGACCAGCCGGTCGCCGGCCGGGGCGTCCTCGTCCGGCATGCACAGCTGCAGCAGCGAGTGGTTGCCGAGGAAGACCAGCCGCCCGCCCGGGCGGAGCAGCCGGGCCGCCTCCGGGACCCACGCGTACGGGTCGCACCAGATCGCCGCGCCGTACTCGGAGATCGCCAGGTCGAACGAGCCGTCCGGGTACGGCACCCGCTCGGCGTTGCCGTGCACCAGCGGGAAGTCGATCCCGAACTCCCGCTGGAACGCCCGGGCGGTCTCCAGCTGCCGGGCCGAGTTGTCGATGCCGACCGGCCGGGCGCCGCGGCGGGCCAGCCAGGCCGAGACGTACGCGGTGCCGCAGCCGAGCTCGATCGCGTCCTGCCCGGCGAGGTCGTCCGGGAGCAGCCGGAGCTCGGACTCCGGCAGCCCCCAGACGCCCCAGGTCGGCTCGTCCTGCTGCCAGTGCCGGCGGCCGGCGGCGACCCAGTCCTCGGCCATGGCGTCCCAGTGGGCCCGGTTGCGCTGCGCGTGCTCCGGCAGGTCCTCGGCGGTCACCGCCGCATCACACCCGCGGCGGCGCCGGGCGCGCAACCCACGACCGTCGCCGCGAGGGCCATCCGGTGGTCCCTGGTCCACGGCGGCCCGAGCGTCGCCCGCGGGCCGTACAGGACCTCGTCGGCCCGCCCGGCCAGGATGCCGGCCGCCTGGTCCTGGACGGTCCGGGCCTCGTAGCAGTGGACGGCCCAGCCCCGGGCGTCCGCGGCCTCGGCCAGGACCTGGCGGTACATGACCGAGTCCGCGCGGGACTCGTACGGCACCCGGCGCTGGACGGCGATGTCGGTGGGGAAGTCGACCGGCCACGCCCGCAGCGAGAGGGAGACGACCGGCTCGGGCAGGGCGGCGGCGAGCTCGTCCAGCGCCGCCGCCGTCGCCCGGCCCGCCGAGGCCCGGACCCGGGCCACCAGCTCGGCGGCCGCGGCGTCGTCGAGGAGCCTGCCCTCGTGGTGGATGGGCGCCGCCGCCGTGCCCGGCTCGACCAGCTCGATCCGCCGGCGGTCCACCACCCGGTGGTCGGCCGCGGCCGTGACGGCCACGGCCCACCCCAGGTGATGGGCGATCCCCACCCGCATCCGCCGATCCTCTCCCCCGCGCCCCCCACCGTCGACCCCCGCCGCCGCCGATCACCTTTGCGCGGTGGGTCGCCGGAGCCGGCCGCTGGCACGGCGTGTCGGAACGACGACACGCGCAAACGTGATCGGTGGGGGGTGGGGTTAGGTGGTGGGGAGGCCGGCGAGGAGGGTGTCGCGGGCGCCGACCGCGCGCAGGGCGCGGGCCACGTCGAGGCGGACCTGGTCGAAGACCGGCGCGAACGCCTCCCCGGGGCACTCGGTGGCCAGCCACTGCCGGTGCATCGCCAGCGCCGAGATGTCCCGCTCGCCGGCCGAGTTGACGTAGTGCACGGTGGCCAGCGGGTCGAGGTCGTGCACGAGGCACAGCACGGCCAGCACACCGACCAGCGCCCGCCGGGCCTGCGGCGCCGGCTGCGTCGAGGTGAGGTCGCCGAGCAGCGCGACGCCGAAGTTGCCGGTGTTGTTCAGCGCGACGTGCGCCGCCCGCACCATCTCCCAGCGGCCGTCCACGAAGCGGTGGCCGAACAGCGGCGACGAGTCCTCGCCGTTGCGGCCCTCGTAGACGTTGCCGGCCTCGTCGATGAGCACGTGGTAGCCGATGTCGCCGAAGTCGCGGGCCGGGTTGTGCACGTGGTCGTCGTAGATGGCGCGCAGGGTGGCGGCCGGGTCGGGGTCGCCGTTCGCGGTGACCGTGTGGTGCACGGTGATCACCTGCAGCGGCGCCCACACCGGCGGGTCGCGCAGCTCCAGCGCCGGGTCGTCGTCGACGTGCAGCCAGGCGTCGTCGGCGCCCCACTGCTCGCGGCGCACCGGTCGGACGATGCCGAGCCGGGGCGGCACGGTGGCGGCGGCCCGCGTCCGGCGGCGCGGGCCGGCGGTGGTGTTCACCGCGCGGGCGGTGAGCCCGCCGGCCACCTCGACGGTGGTGGCGCCGCCGGCCGGGACCAGCGCGGCCGGCGCCGGGCCGGCCGCATCGGTGCCGGTGGGGCAGCCGGCGACCAGTGGCACCGGCACGCCGTCCAGCAGCAGGGTGCGGCCCTGCGGCGTCCCGTCGTTCCAGCCGGGCCGGGAGCCGTTGGTGTTGCCCGGGCTGCCGTCCGGCCAGCCGCCGCGGGCGTCGTCCGCGGAGTTGGTCGGCGTCCCGTCCCCCCACCCGGGCCGGGAGCCGGCCACGCTGACGTACTGGACCGGGAAGCCGGGCCGCACCGCCACGCCGGGCGGCACCGCCGCGGTCAGCGGCTCGACCACCTCGACGGTCGCCGCCGGCGGCGCGGCTCCGGCGACCCCGCGCCCGATCATCGCCGCCCCGGCCGCCCCCGCCGCCCCGGCGCCCAGCAGCCCGAGGAAGCGGCGCCGGCTGGTGTGCTGCTCGTCCATCCCGTGGATCCCTTCGTCCGTCACGGCGCGGACGCTAGGGGCGGGACCGCCCGCGGGTCCCGGCCGGAGCGACCGGTTGGGGGGAAGTTGAGGAGACTCCCCCACCGGTGGGTGCTCCGGGTGCGGGACGCGTACGCGGACGACGTCGGGTACCTGAGGCCCCGGACGACTACTCACCGTATCCGGACGAGCGGGCATTACTCCGGACGATCGGTAAGGGTCTTCAGACCTTGACCGAATACGCGCGATCCTCCACAGTTCGCGCCATCAGAGTCCGCCGAACGGCCCAGACCGAGCCGGCCGTTATGCCTCACCCGGCGGGCTCCTCCGGGCACGGCCCACCCCGCACCGTGCCCCCTCCCGGAGGGACGCCGATGATCCGATCGGTCCTCAGCCGGCGCGCCGCGGTCGCCACGACCGGGCTCGCCGCGTTCGCCGGCGCGGCCATGGCGGCCGCGTTCACCGCCGGCCCGGCCGCCGCCGCCCCGGCCACCGGCACCGTCCTGGCCGCCGCGAACCCGATCGCCGGCAGCTACGTCGTCATCCTCAAGGACGGCAAGGCCACGCCGGGCGCGGTCCGGTCCGCCGCCGGCGACCTGGCCGCCAGGCACGCCGGCGCGGTCACCTACACCTACACCGCGGCGACCCGCGGCTTCGCGGTGAAGATGTCCGAGGCGCAGGCCAAGCGGCTGGCCGCCGACCCGCGGGTCGCCTCGGTGACCCAGGACGGGGTGGCCAGCCTGGCCGCCACCCAGAGCCCGGTCACCTGGGGCCTGGACCGGATCGACCAGCGCGCGCTGCCGCTGAGCAACTCGTACACGTACGACACGACGGCGTCGAACGTGCGCGCGTACATCATCGACACCGGCATCCGCACCTCGCACAGCGACTTCGGCGGCCGCGCCTCGGCCGGCTACGACGCCATCGGCGACGGCCGCAACGGCCAGGACTGCAACGGGCACGGCACGCACGTCGCCGGCACCGTCGGCGGCGCCACCTACGGCGTGGCCAAGGGCGTCGGCCTGGTGGCCGTGCGGGTGCTGAACTGCTCCGGCAGCGGCTCCAACGCCGGCGTCATCGCCGGCGTCGACTGGGTGACCGCCAACGCGGTCAAGCCGGCGGTCGCGAACATGAGCCTCGGCGGCGGCGCGTACGCCCCGCTGGACACCGCGGTGACCAACTCGATCAACTCCGGCGTGACCTACGCGATCGCGGCCGGCAACTCGAGCGCGAACGCGTGCAACTACTCGCCGGCCCGCACCGCGGCCGCGATCACCGTCGGCGCCACCACGAACACCGACGCGCGCGCGTCCTTCTCCAACTACGGCACCTGCCTGGACATCTTCGCGCCGGGCCAGAACATCACCTCGGACTGGTACAGCAACGACACCGCCACCAACACGATCAGCGGCACCTCGATGGCGTCGCCGCACGTGGCCGGCGGGGCGGCGCTCTACCTGGCCGCCAACCCGACCGCGACCGCGGCCGCCGTCCGCAACGCGCTGGTCGCCGCGGCCACCCCGAACGTGGTCACCAACCCGGGCACCGGCTCGCCGAACCTGCTGCTGTACGTCGGCTCCGGCGGCACCCAGCCGCCGGTCGGGCAGACCTTCACCAACAACACCGACGTCGCCATCCCGGACACCAACGTCGCGGTGAGCTCGCCGATCGGCGTGACCGGGCTGTCCGGCAACGCCGGCTCGGCCGTCCCGGTCGCGGTGGACATCCGGCACACCTACCGCGGTGACCTGGTCATCGACCTGATCGCCCCGGACGGCAGCGCGTACCGGCTGAAGAACTCGTCCGCCTCCGACTCGGCCGACAACGTGATCGCCACGTACACGGTCAACCTGTCCAGCGAGACGAAGAACGGCTCCTGGCGGCTGCAGGTCCGGGACGTCTACCGGATCGACACCGGCTACATCAACAGCTGGAGCATCACGCTCTGACCTGACCCGGCACCCCCCGGCCCCGGACCCGCGAGAAGTGGGTCCGGGGCCGGAGTGCTTCACCCGTCCGGGGGTAGAGCCGCTGTCGTGACCGACCGGGAGACCGTGCTGCGCGCCCGCGTGGCCGAGAGCATCGAGGCGGAGCGGCGGCTGCTCGACTCGGAGGCGCTGCCGCTGACCGCGCTGGCCGCCGGCCGGGTCGTGGACTGCCTCGGCGCCGGCGGCAAGGTGCTGTTCTTCGGCAACGGCGGCTCGGCCAGCGACGCCGGCCACCTCGCCGCCGAGCTGCTCGGCCGGTTCTTCGTCGACCGCCGGCCGCTGGCCGCGGTCGCGCTGGCCGAGACCACCGCGGCGATGACCGCGATCGGCAACGACTACGGCTACGCGGAGGTCTTCGCCCGCCAGGTCCGGGCGCTGGGCCGGCCCGGCGACGTCGCCGTCGGGCTGTCCACCAGCGGCACCTCCGAGAACGTCGTCCTCGGCCTGGCCGCGGCCCGGGAGGCCGGGCTGGTCACGGTCGCCTTCACCGGGGCCGCCGGCGGCAAGCTGGCCGATCTGGCCGACGTGTGCATCCGGGTGCCCAGCGAGGACACCCCGCGGGTGCAGGAGCTGTGCATGCTGCTCGGCCACACGCTCTGCGAGATCGTCGAGCGCGAGCTGGTCGCGGCGGCCTGACCGCCGCGGCTACCGGGACTTCCAGGCGCCCGGCTCGGCCATCAGCTCGCGGACCCGCGGCGGCAGGTCGCCGGAGAGCAGCTCGGCCAGCGTGACCTCGTCCAGCACGATCCGCAGCGCCGCCCGCAGCGCGATCCACAGCTCCTGCAGGTGCTCGGCCACGCCCTCGTACTCGGCCCGCTCCGGCCGCTCGCCGCGCACCACCGCCAGCGGGCCGTCCACCGCGCGGACCACCTCGCCGACCGCGATCTCGGCGGCCGGCCGGGCCAGCGCGTAGCCGCCGACCGCGCCCCGCCGGGTGCGCACCAGGCCGGCCCGGCGCAGGTCGGCCAGGATCGCCTCCAGGAACTTCAGCGGCAGCTCCTGCTCGGCCGCGAGCACCGGCCCGGGCACCGTCGGCGCGTCGGCGGCGGCGAGGGCGAGCAGGGCGCGGAGTGCGTAGTCGGTGCGGGCCGAGATGTGCACGCCCAGAGTGTGACCCACCGCACGGCGGTACGGCAGGCCGGCCCGGCTCAGCCCGCCGGCCGACCGGGTCAGCCGGCCGGCCCCGCCCGGCTCAGGCCACCCGGTCGGCGACCGCGGCCGGGGCCGGCGCGGCGTCCCGGCGCCCGGTCCGGCCCAGCAGGACGGCCAGGTAGACCTCGACCAGCAGCAGGCAGACGAACGCCTCGGTGACGCGCACGCCGTACCGGACCGCGACGCCGGCCACCCCGTCGACGCCGACCTGGTATTCCAGCACCGACAGCACGATCGGCACCACGACCAGCGCCGCGTACCAGAGCCAGCGGGTCCGCGTCGACGTCCGCGCCGTCGGGTCGAGGATGCCCCGGTCGACCAGGTCGAACGCGACCGGCGCGAGGATCAGGATGCCGAAGGTCTCGGCCAGGTCGGTGACCGCCGCCGTCGACTCGAAGGCCACCACCGCACCGAAGAGCACGACCGCGATCCCGATCGGCACCGCCCGCGGCAGCGGCCGGCGCAGCTGCAGGTACGGCAGCAGCAGCGCGAGCGCCAGGAAGGTCTCGTTGAGGGTGCGCCACCGGCTGGGCAGGTCGCTGGCCAGCAGGGCCAGCCCGACGGCCAGCGCGACGGCGGCGGCCAGGGCGGTCACCACCCACTCGGCGCGGTGCCCGCTCAGCCGGGGCCGCACGTACTGGATCCAGGCGGCGACGACGAGCGCGGCCAGGTAGCCCTCGCTGTTGTGGCCGACCCGGGTGGCGATCGCATCCGGGGCGATCTTGCCCAGCCACTGGAACAGGATCGACGCCAGCAGGAGCGCCAGGCCCCCGTAGAAGACGACCGGCAGGATCCGCTTCCCCCTCATGTGGCTGAGAGTAACGGCCCCGACCAGCGCGGATCCCCGGTTTGGCGGAACTTGGTGCGCCGCCCCCGGAGGTCTGTCATTCTCTATGGTGTCGATAGGGATAACCGACAAGGTGGGGGTAGGGCAAGTGATGTTCTTCGACGACACGCGGCGGCGGTTCCGCCGGGCGGCCGGCTCGCTGGTGGCCCTGACGGTGCTCGCGGCGGCGGCCGCCTGCGGGGGCGATGACGGCGGGTCGGGCGGCAGCGGTGACGGTGCCGGGACGGCGTCCACCGTGCGGCTCGGCTACTTCCCGAACGTGACGCACGCGACCCCGGTCGTGGGCGTGGCCAAGGACTTCTTCGCGAAGCGGCTCGGCTCGACCAAGCTGGAGACGCAGACCTTCAACGCCGGCCCGGCCGAGATCGAGGCCATGCTCGGCGGCGACCTCGACGTCGGCTTCATCGGGCCCAACCCGGCGATCAACGCGTTCGCCAAGACGAACGGGCAGGGCATCCGGATCATCTCCGGCGCCACGTCCGGGGGCGCCTCGCTGGTGGTCCAGCCGGGCATCAACACCGCCGCCGACCTCAAGGGCAAGCGGATCGCCTCGCCGCAGCTGGGCAACACCCAGGACGTGGCGCTGCGCGCCTGGCTGAAGGAGAACGGGATGACCCCGTCCAGCCAGGGCGTCGAGGGCGACGTGCAGGTCGAGCCGAGCGAGAACGCGACGACCCTGCAGCTCTTCCAGGACAAGAAGATCGACGGCGCCTGGGTGCCGGAGCCGTGGGCGTCCCGGCTGGTGCTCGACGGCGGCGGCAAGGTGCTCGTCGACGAGAAGACGCTGTGGCCGGGCGGCAAGTTCGTGACCACCCACCTGATCGTGCGGACCGAGTTCCTGGAGAAGAACCCGGCCACGGTCAAGGCGCTGCTCGAGGGCGTGCTCGACACGGACGAGTGGATCGCGAAGAACTCGGACGAGGCCAAGACCACGGTCAACGGCGAGATCAAGCGGATCACCACCAAGCCGCTCGCGGCCGAGGTGCTGGACCGGGCCTGGAAGAACATCGAGATCACCACCGACCCGGTGGCCGCCTCGCTGAAGAAGTCCGCCGACGACGCGATCGCCGCCGGGCTGCTCAAGGAGGTCGACCTCAAGGGCATCTACGACCTGACCCTGCTGCGCGAGGTGCTCAAGCAGCGCGGCGGCGCGACGGTCGACGACGCCGGCCTGGCGAAGGGATAGCGATGACCACGACGGAGGCCCGCCCCCAGGCGGCGGTGACCCCTGCCGCCCGGGTGGAGCACCTGGTCAAGCGCTTCGGCAGCGGGCCGGTGGTGCTGGACGACGTGAGCCTGGACGTGGCCCCCGGCGAGTTCATCTGCCTGATCGGCGCGTCCGGCTGCGGCAAGTCGACGCTGCTGTCGCTGCTGGCCGGGCTGGAGACGCCGACCAGCGGGCAGGCGACGGTGGCCGGCGGGCGGGCCGCGCTGATGTTCCAGGAGTCGGCCCTGCTGCCCTGGCTCACCGCGGCCGGCAACGTCGAGCTGGCCCTCCGGCTGGCCGGGATCGGCCGGCAGGAGCGGCGGGAGGAGGCACAGCGGCTGCTCACCCTGGTGCGGCTGGAAGACGCGGGCAAGCTACGCCCGCACGAGCTGTCCGGCGGCATGCGGCAGCGGGTCGCGCTGGCCCGCGCGCTGGCCCAGCGCACCCCGGTGCTGCTGATGGACGAGCCGTTCGCGGCGCTCGACGCGATCACCCGGGACCTGCTGCACGAGGAGCTCAACCGGGTGTGGCGGGAGACCGGCGTGAGCGTCGTCTTCGTCACCCACAACGTCCGGGAGGCGGTGAAGCTGGGTCAGCGGATCCTGCTGCTGTCCTCCCGGCCGGGCCGGGTCATCGAGACCTGGGACGTCGACATCCCCGGCGCCCGGGTGCTGGAGTCGCCGCCGGTGGCCGCGCTGTCGGCGGAGATCACCGACCGGCTCCGGAAGGAGATCAGTCGCCATGCGGCCTGAGCGCAACGGCACGGCCGTGGCCGACCGGGAGGCGACGCTCGCGTCGCTGGAGCGCGGCCTGGACGCCCTGGAACGCACGACGGTCGACGAGACTCCGCGGTGGCGCCGGGCCGCCGGCAAGGTGGTGCCGCCCCTGGTCGCCTTCGCGCTGGTGCTGCTGGTGTGGCAGATCCTGATCTGGATGGAGATCAAGCCCCGCTACACCTTCCCGTCACCCGGTGACGTCTGGTCGACCATGGTCGAGCAGTGGCAGGAGGGCACGCTGCAGGAGGCGATCTGGCTCAGCCTGTCCCGGGGCGCGCTGGGCTTCCTGGCCAGCGTGGCCATCGGCACCCCGCTCGGGCTGCTGGTCGCCCGGGTCAAGCCGCTGCGCACGGCGCTGGCCCCGCTGCTGTCCGGGCTGCAGTCGCTGCCGTCGGTGGCCTGGGTGCCGGCCGGGATCCTGTGGTTCGGGCTGAGCCCGGCGACGATCTACTTCGTCGTGCTGCTCGGCGCGGTGCCCTCGATCGCGAACGGGACGATCTCCGGCATCGACCAGGTGCCGCCGATCTACCTGCGGGTCGGC
Organism: uncultured Actinomycetota bacterium; assembly: GCA_963849885.1. Taxonomy (GTDB): domain Bacteria; phylum Actinomycetota; class Actinomycetes; order Mycobacteriales; family CADCTP01; genus CADCTP01. The sequence goes on from CAWKIV010000013.1 coordinate 302,701, forward strand.
CGGGTGCTCGGCGCCCGCGGCCTCAAGGCCGCGCGGTACGTGGTGATGCCGGCGGCGCTGCCCGGCTACGTCGGCGGGCTCAAGCAGGGCTGGGCGTTCGCCTGGCGGTCGCTGATGGCCGCCGAGCTGATCACCCAGTCGCCGCGGCTGGGCACCGGGCTCGGCCAGCTCCTGGACACCGGGCGGCAGCTGTTCGACGTGTCGCTGGTCTTCGCCATGATCATCTCGATCCTGGTGGTCGGCGTCGCGGTGGACCGGATCGTGTTCAGCCCGGTGGAGCGGGGCGTGCTCCGCCGCCGTGGCCTGCTCGTGGAGTGAGACCCGGGCCGGGCGCCGCCCCCCACCTGGCGCCCGGACCCGCACGGCGACCGGCCCGGAGGCGTTGCCTCCGGGCCGGTCGGCGTTCGCGGCTGCTACGGGCGGGCGGCGGCGGCGCGGTCCCGGACGTACGCGGCCAGCGCCTCGGCGTCGTCCAGGTCGACCAGCTCGTTGCCCCAGTCGTCCACGGTCCGGCCGGCCGGCGGCGGCGCGGGCGGCAGCGCCGGCGTGTCCCGGGCGACCCCGAGCAGCCGGTCGAAGACGCCGACGTACCGGGCCCGCTGCGGCGCCCAGTCCAGCTCGGCGGCGGCCCGCCGGCGGCCGGCCACGCCGCGCCGCACCCGGTCCGCCGGGTCGTCGAGCAGCTCGGCCACCGCCTCCGCGTACGCCGGCACGTCCACCGCCGGGTCGCCGGTGAACGGCACGTACCGGGCCGCGTCGCCGGCGGACACCCGGGTCTCGACCAGGTCGAAGGTGACGACGGGGAGCGCGTAGCTCATGTACTCCATCGTCTTGTTCATCGTGGAGACGTCGTTGAGCGGGCTCTTCGGGTCCGGGGACAGGCCGACGTCCGCGCTGGACAGGTATTCCGCGATCATCCGCGGGTCGGCCCGGCCGGTGAAGGTGACGTGGTCGTCCAGCCCCAGCTCGGTGGCCAGCGCCTTGAGCTCGTCCAGGCAGTCGCCGAAGCCGAGCAGCGCGACGTGCAGGTCGGCCCGCCCGAGCCGGTGCACCAGCACGTCCAGCACGCGCAGCACCAGGTCCACGCCGTCCTGCGGGCCCATGATGCCGAGGTAGACGGCCAGCTGCCGGGCGCCGCGGCGCAGCTCCGGGCGGCCCCGGACCGGCCGCATCCGGCCGGTGTCGGGCCCGCTGCGGACCACCGTGACCTCGGCCGGCCGGCGGCCGCCGCGGCGCAGCGCCACGTCCCGGTACGACTCGTTGGTCGACACGACGTGGTCCGCGGTCCGGTAGGTCATCCGCTCCAGCCAGAGCAGCGCGGCGTACTGCGCCTTGGCCGCGAGGCCGGCCGGCTCCCCGAACCGGGACCGGAACACCTCCGGGTTGAGGTCGTGCTGGTCGTAGACGAAGCGCACGCCGCGCGGCTTGAACAGCCGGGCCAGCGCCCAGTACGTGTCCGGCGGGTTGCAGGCCTGCAGGACGTCGAAGCGGTCCCGCCGCCACGCCTTGACCGCCAGCCCGGCCGTCCGCAGCCAGGAGTAGCCGAACTCCCACAGGTAGCCGACCAGCCCGGCGGCCGGCGGGGCCGGCTTGTACTTGTACAGCCGGACCCCGTCCAGCTCCGCGTACGCCGGGTCGCCCGGTCCCTTGGGGCAGATCACCGAGACCCGGTAGCCGGCCTCGACCAGCGCCCGGCACTCCAGCCAGACGCGGCGGTCCAGCGGGACCGGAAGATTCTGCACGACGATCAGGACGTGCCGTCCGGTCCCGCTGGACTCCACCACGCGCGCTCTCTCCCCCGCCCTAGGCCGGCTTCAGCACCAGCGCGACCCCGTTGCCCCGGCTGGCCGCGTTGGTCGTCGCGGTCGGGCCGGGCACCGAGCCGACGGCCGAGCTCTGCCCGGCGTCGGCGACCAGCGACGAGAGGTACGTCGTGCCGGTGCCGAAGGAGGTGCTCCGGGTGATCGTATCGGCCGGCGCGCCCCACGCGGTGGTGGTGCCCCCCGACTTGTCCGCCCAGTACCAGACGACCCAGCTGCCCGGCGTGGCCACCGTGGCCGTCGGCGCCGGGTGGTCGGTGGTGTTGGACGCGTCGGACGAGATCACCGCGGACACCGGCGCCGCGGCGGCGGTGCCGGCGTAGGCCAGCAGCCGCACGTCCGACTTGGTCAGCTCGCTGAGCGTGACCGGCACCGACGAGCCGGCGTCGGCCGCGGTCGCGACCTTCTGCCAGACCGAGGTCTGCACCGCGGTGCCCGAGCTCTGCTGGACCGCGGTCCAGCCGGCCGGCGGGGTGTGCGTGGTGCCGGTCTTCGTGCTCACCAGCAGGGCCAGCGCGTCCCCGGCCTGCACGGTGCCCGGCACGGTCAGCGTCGGCCTGTTGCTGTTGGCGTTGACCCCGGCGGTGCCGCGGAAGGCGATCGGCGAGGCCACCGGCGGCGCGACCGTGACGTCCTGGGTGACCGCGCTGGTGTCGCCGTCGTCGTCGGTGACCGTCAGCGTGACCGTGTACGTCCCGGCCGCGCTGTAGGTGTGCGGCGACGTCGCACCGGAGGTCGGCGCACCCTCACCCCAGTTCCAGGAGTACGAGGCGATGGTGCCGTCCGCGTCGGTGGACGAGGTGCCGTCACCGGTGCAGTCCAGGCCCATGCAGGAGACCGAGATGCCGGCCGCCGGGGGCTGGTTGGCCGGCGCGCCCGGGCCGACGAAGAGCACCTTGGCCCGCCAGTCGACGCCGTCCACGCCCGGGCCGCTGACCACCGTCGAGCTGCCGCCCAGCGCCCCGTCGTTGAAGGCGGTCCGGTTGAGGTTCCCGTTCGCCTTCGTCACGTAGTAGAGCTGGCTGCCGTTGAGGAACGCGCCGCCCGCGTCGGCCAGCGTGGCCGTGGTGGCCCGCCGGTTGTGCACGACGCCGCTGTCCGGGCTGAACGCCCGCGCGTACAGGCCGGACTGGCCGAAGAGCGTGTAGTAGAGCTTGCCCTTGCCGTCGTAGAACATCGAGGTGAGGTTCGGGATCTCGGAGTAGAACGACGGCTTGCTGCCGCGGAAGGTGGAGGTGGAGCCGCCGCCCACGCTGACCGTCGACCACTTCGGGTCGTTGTACGGGTCGACCAGCTGCTCCGCGCCGAAGGTGGTGCCGTCGAAGCTCCGGCGGTAGAGGTTGGAGTCGGTCTTGCCGTAGTAGAGCGTGCTGCCGATCAGCGTCGCCCCGCGGACGGTGTTGAAGTCCAGCGGCGAGCTGACCGTCTGCGCGGCCCCCGCGGTGGTCCCGTCGAAGGACCGGGTGGACAGCGCGCCGGGGGCCGGCGGCGGGCCCGGCGGCAGGTCGGTGCGCACGATCTCGATGCCGTTGATGAGCGGGTTCTCCACCACCGGGCCGAAGTCGATGTGCAGGTTGCCGTCGCCGCCGGCGGTGATCCCGTTGTACGCCTTCATGGTGCCGGTGTTGTGGCCGACGTCGGCGACGATGTCGTAGTTGGACAGCACCCGGGTGCCGTTGATGTCGACGTTGAAGACCCGCTGGCCGACCTGGGCGGTGCCGTCGTACCGGTTGGCGAAGTAGAGCCGCACCTGCACGGTGGCGCCGGCCGGCAGCGCGAAGGTCCAGTTCTGCGCGGCCCACCGCTCGCTGTCGAAGATCACCGACGGGGTGGTCGCGGGCACCTCGGGCCGGACCGTGGCCACCGGGTTCCAGCCGGCGGTGTTGCCGCCGGCGACGTTGCCGGAGCCGTCCGTCCAGTCCGGACCGGAGTCGGCCGCCTGCACCGCGCCGCCGCCGGCGTTGACCCGGAAGAGCACGTTGCTGGTGGACTGGCTCGACTGGGCGGCGCCGAGGTAGACGCCGGCCGGCAGCGCCGGGATCTGGTTGGACGCCACCGGCGCGCCGGCGGCCAGCGGGAAGAACGCGACCCGGTCCCGCCGGTAGTCGTAGTCGCCGATCCAGTTGGTGTCGCTGCCGACCCAGAGGCCGGCCGGGGTGGCGAGCAGCGCGTACGCGCCGGCGCCGCGCGGGTTGCGGCCCGGGTTCCAGGCCAGCGGCATGCCGGTGCCCGGGTCGAGGGCGGAGATGCCCGGCCGCGGCACCGAGCCGGGGCCGTTCCAGTCGTTGCCGTCCGGGTTGTTCATCCACCGCTGGTGGCCGCCGACGTACACGGCCGTGCCGGTGACCGCGACGGACAGCAGCGAGTCGCCGCCGGTGTACGCGGCCCAGGTGGGCTGCACGTCGTCACCGGCGCCGGCGGTCTCGAACCGGGCCGCGGTGTCGCACAGGGTGGTGTTGCCGCCGCCGGTGGTGGCGACCACGAAGTAGCTGCCGTCCGGGGAGAAGTCGACGTCCCGCACGTAGGTGTCGTACGCCCAGGAGTAGCAGGCCGGCTCGTAGCCCCGGGCCCGCCAGTCGGTCCGGACCGCGGCGGTCGCGCCGGACAGGTCGAACATCGCGATCTGGTCGCGGGGCAGCCCGTCCACGGTCTTGAAGTTGCCGATGGCGATCAGCCGGCTGCCGTCCGGGGTGATGTCGATCTTGTTGACGCCGACCGCGGCCTTGGCGCCGCCGCCGGCCTCGGTCCAGCTGTGGTTGGTCAGCACCTGGCTGGTGACGAACGAGTCGACCGCGCCGGTGGTGGCGTTGACCGAGGCGATGCCGCCGCGGGCCTGGCCGCCGAGGGTCTTGAACGTGCCGCCGACGAAGAGCCGGTTGTTCAGCCGCTTGACCGACTGGACCACGCCGTTCATCGCGATCGCGGCGAAGCCGGCCACCCGGTTGCCGTTGGCGACGGTGAGCAGCACCAGGCCCTTCGCGGTGGTGCCGCGGTGGGTGTTGAAGCTGCCGCCGACGTAGACGGTGCCGGCCGTCGGCCCCGGGGCCAGGGTCTCCACGGTGCCGTCGAGCTGCGGCGTGAAGGCCGTGTTGACCACCCCGGTGGTGGCGTCGAAGGCCACCACGTACGGCAGGTTGTAGGTGGTGGACCGGTTGTACGGCTGCACCTGGGTGAAGCTGCCGCCGACCAGCACCGTGTTGCCGACCTGGGTGATCGCGTACACCCGGCCGTCGATGACCTGCGGCGAGTTGGTCCCCGGCACCGCGCCGACGACGCGGTCGTGCTGAGCGTTGACCGCCCCGACGGGCGAACCGCCCAGGACCTGGGTGGCGGCACCGACGAGCAGTGCCACCACGAGCAGGCCGAACCAGCGCAACCTTGACATGGGCTTCCCCCCAGAAGCGTGCAGACCGTCGACGCCGGCGGCGCGAGGTTCCGTCACTTTAGACAGCCCCTGGCGGGACGTGTCCGCGGATCGGATGAATTGACTCGGAGTGACTAGGAGACGTGGTGCGGTCGGTCACGGGGCCGGCTTGAGCACCAGCGTCACGCCGGCGCCGCGGCTGGCCGCGTTGGTGGTCGCGGTCGGTCCGGGCACCGTCCCGATCGCGGAGCTGGTCCCCAGGTCACCGGTGAGGCTGGAGATGTACGTGGTGCCGGTGCCGAAGGCGGTGCTCCGAGCGGTGACGCCGGCCGGTGGGGTCCATGACGTCGTCGTCGCACCCGACTTGTCCCCCCAGTACCAGACCACCCAGCTGCCCGGCGTGGTCACCGTGGTCGCCGGCGCCGGGTGGCTGGTGGTGGTGGCCGGGTCGGTCACGACGGTCGCCGACCACGGGTCGGCGGCCGCGGTGCCGGTGTAGGCCAGCAGCCGCACGTCGGACTTGGTCAGCTCGCTGAGCGTCACCGTGAGCGAGCTGCCGGCGTCGGTCGCGGTGGCCACCTTCTGGAACACCGAGGTGTTGACCGCGGTGCTGCTGCCGCCGGTCACCGGGGTCCAGCCGGCCGGCGCCGCGTGCGTGGTGCCGGACTTGGTCGTCACCACCAGCGCCAGCGCGTCCCCGGCCTGCACCGCGGCCGGCACGGTGAAGGTCGGCGTCGCGGTGTTGGCGTTCACCCCGGCGGCCGCCCGGAAGGCGATCGGCGACGCCGCCGGCGGCGCCACGGTGACCGACTGGGTGGCCGAGCCGGGCGCGCCGTCGTTGTCGGTCACGGTCAGCGTCACGGTGTAGGTGCCCTCGGCGCCGTACGTGTGCGTCGCGGTCGGACCGGTGCTGGTCGCGCCGTCACCCCAGTTCCACCCGTACGAGGTGATCGTGCCGTCGGAGTCGGCCGAGCCGGCGCTGTCGGCCGAGCAGGCCAGCGCGGAGCAGGACACGGCCAGCGTCGCGGTCGGCGGCTGGTTCGGCAGCACGGTCGGGCCGAGGAAGAGCGCGCGGGCGCGCCAGTCCACGCCGCCCGCCAGCGGCCCGCTGACCACCGTCGGCGCGCCCGAGACGCCGCCGTTGACCCAGCCGACCCGGTTGAGGTTGCCGGTGCTGCGGCTGGAGTAGTAGACGTTGCCGCCGGACAGGAACGCCCCGCCGGCGTCCGGCAGCGAGCCGACCGCGGTGTTGCGGGTGTTGTGCACGACGCCGCTGTCCGGGCTGAAGGCCCGCCAGAACAGCGACGACGAGGTCGACATCGTGTAGTAGAGCCGGCCGTTGCCGTCGTAGAACATCGACGTGACGAACGGCAGCTCGGAGTAGAAGGACGGCTTCAGCGCCGCGGAAGGTCACCGTGGACCCGCCGCCGACGCTCACCGTCGACCACTTCGGGTCGTTGTACGGGTCGACCAGCTGCTCCGCGCCGAAGGTGCTGCCGTCGAAGGTCCGCCGGTAGAGGTTGGCGTCGGACTTGCCGTAGTAGAGCCAGTCGCCGACCAGGGTGGCGCCGCGGGCGGTGCTGAAGTTGACCGCCGGGTCGATGGTGTTGAGCGCGCCGACCGTGGTGCCGTCGTAGTTGCGCTCGACCACGCCGGCCGCCCCGAGCGTGCCCGGCGAGGCGAGGTAGATCCCGGCCGGCAGGGCCTTGACCTGGTGCGAGGCCGGCGGCGCGCCGTCGGCGAGCGGGAAGAAGGCGACCCGGTCCCGCTTGTAGTCGTAGTCGCCGATCCACTCCGTGTCGCTGCCGACCCAGAGGCCGGCCGGGGTGGTCAGCAGCGCGTACGCGCCGGCGCCGCGCGGGTTGCGGCCGGGGTTCCAGCTCAGCGGCATGCCGTTGATCGGGTCGAGCGCGGCGATGCCCGGCCGCGGCACGGCGCCGCCCTGCGCGCGGTCGCGGCCGTCCGGGTTGTTCATCCACCGCTGGTGCCCGCCGAGGTAGACCGCGGTCCCGGTGATGGACACCGACAGCAGGGTGTCGCCGCCGGTGAAGGAGACCCAGGTGGGCCGGACGTCGTCGCCGGTGGCGCCGGTCTCGTACCGGGCCGCGGTGTCGCAGAGCGTCCCGGTGACCGGGGCGCCGGTGGTGGCGACGACGAAGTAGGAGCTGTCCGGCGCGAAGTCGACGTCCCGGACGTAGGTGTCGTACGAGCGGGAGCAGAGCGCCTCGTACGTGCGGATGCGGTAGTCGGGGCGGACCACCGCGGCCGGCCCGGCGATGTCCCACATGACGATCTGGTCGCGGGTCAGCCCGTCGACGGTCTTGAAGTTGCCGATCGCCACCATCTTGGTGCCGTCCGGCGAGACGTCGAGCTTGAAGACGCCGACCGCCGCCTTGTCCCAGCCGTTGGTCGGGGTCCAGCTGTGGTTGGTCTGCACCGTGCTGGTGACGAAGGAGTCGACCACGCCGGTGGTGGCGCTCATGCTGGCGATGCCGCCGCGGGTCTGGCCGCCGATCACGGTGAAGCTGCCGCCGACGAAGAGCCGGTCGCCGACCCGCCGGAGCGCCTCGCACCACCCCGTTCATCGTGATGGATGCGGAAGCCGGCCACCCGCGAGCCGTCGGCCACGTTGAGCAGCACCAGGCCCTTGGCCTTGACCCCGCCGATGTTGTTGAAGGCGCCGCCGACGTAGACGGTGCCCGCGGTCGGGCCGGGCAGCAGCGTCTCGACGGTGCCGTCCAACTGCGGGTTGAAGGCGGTGTTGATGGCGCCGGTGGTCGCGTCGAAGGCGACCACGTTGGGGAAGTCATAGGTCGCCGACCGGTTGAACGGCTGCACCTGGGTGAAGCTGCCGCCGGCCAGCACGGTGTTGCCGACCTGGGCGAGCGCGAAGACCCGGCCGTCCAGGACGTGCGGCGAGTTGGTGCCGGGCACGGCGCCGACGACCTGGCTCTGCGGCGTGCCGGCACCGGCGGGGGCGACCGCGAGAGGAAGGCCGAGCGCAGCGGCCAGCGCGACGACAAGCAGGCGCGGCAGCAGGCGCGAGCGGAACATGGGCTTCCCCCCAGAAGCAGGACGCGACGGTTTCCCCGATGGAGCCGTCGCCAGCAAGTGGACACCTTGACATCTCACCTTGCCGTGTGTTTGCGGTATCCCCAAGAAAAGGGTTCCAACGGGTCAAAACCTGACACTGTGCACTCGATCACTTACTCTCCGCGGTCGGTCGGGACTCCGCTCCGCCCACTGAGCACTTCGGAGCGCGACTGAGAGGAACAGTGCGCGACTGAGCAGCTATAGGTGCTCAGTGGGTGGCGGATCTGCGCAGTGGGCGCGGATCTGCGCGGTGGGCGGTCGAACTGCTCAGTGGGCGGTCGATCTGCTCAGTCGGCGAGGGCCGGACCAGTACGGTCGGGTGGTGGGAGACGATCTACCGGCCGAGCTGCGGGGCTGGCCGGTGCTGCCGGCCGGGCCGGAGCTGCTGGCCGACCTGGAGCTGGCGCTGGGCGGCAGCGGGGTGTCCGGCGACGGCCAGCTGCGGGCGCTGCCCGGCCGGCCGGGCGGCGCGGCGCTGGCCGCGCTGCCCGAGCTGGCCCCGGCGGTGGCGGAGGCCGGGCACGTGGTGCTCGCCGACCCCGAGGGCACCCCCCTGGCCGTGCTCGCCCTCGACCCGGCCCCGGACACCGCGCCCGGCCGAGAAGACGCGCCCGGCCGGGGCGACGCCGGCGGCCGTGGCGCGGCGGCGGGTGCGGCGCGGCGCGGCGGCGGGCGGCGCGGCGGCGGGCGGCGGGGCCGGCGCGGCGGCGGGTGGGGCCGGGCTGGACGGGTGGTGGCGCGGCACGCTGCGGGCGCTGCGGCCGGCGGCGCACGGCCCGTTCCGGGCGCTGCAGCGGTCGCCGGCCGAGGTGCGGGCGGCGCTGCCGCCGGGGCCGGTCGCCGCGCTGGTGGTGGACCGGCCGCTGCTCGCCGCCGACCTGGCCCCCCTCACCGCCGCGAGCGGCGGCGGGACGGTGCTGTTGCTGGTGCGGACGCCGGCGGCGGCCGCGCTCGACCTGCCGGCGGAGGTGCTGGTCCGCGCGGTCCGGGCGGCCGCCGCGACGCTGGACCCGCCGCCGGTGCTGGTCACCGTGCCCATGCGGCCGCGGGCCGACGCGGCCCGGGACGCCGCCGCGGCGGCCGAGCTGGCCGCCGCGTACGGGGCGACCGAGCTGCTCGCCCCGCAGCCGCTCGGCGCCGACCCGGCCTGGGCCGGGGCCCGCGCGCTGCTCGACGCGGAGCCGGACCTGCCGGCCGGGCTGGCCCCGCCGGCGGTGCTGGCCGAGCTGCGCCGCTGGCGGCCGCCGCGGTCCCGCCGCGGGCTGACCGTCTTCTTCACCGGCCTGTCCGGCTCGGGCAAGTCCACGCTCGCCCGGGCGCTGGTGGACGTGCTGGTCGAGGACGGCAGCCGGCGGGTCACCGTGCTGGACGGCGACCTGGTCCGGCGGGTGCTGTCGGCCGGGCTGGGCTTCTCCCGGGCCGACCGGGACCTCAACGTCCGCCGGATCGGCTGGGTCGCCGCCGAGGTCAGCCGGCACGGCGGGGTGGCGGTCTGCGCCCCCATCGCGCCGTACGCGGCGACCCGGGCCGCGGTCCGCCGCGAGGTGACCGCGGTCGGCGACTTCGTGCTGATCCACGTCGCCACCCCGCTCGAGGTGTGCGAGGCCCGGGACCGCAAGGGCCTCTACGCCAAGGCCCGGGCCGGGCTGATCCCCGAGTTCACCGGCATCAGCGACCCGTACGAGCCGCCCGACGACGCGGACCTGGTGCTGGACACCAGTCGGGAGCCGGTGGAGGCCGGGCTGGCCCGGGTGCTCGGGCTGCTGCGGGACGGCGGCTGGCTGCCCCGCTGACCCGGCGGCTGACTGCGAGCCGACCCGGCGGCTGACTGCGAGCCGACCCGGCCCCGCCGACCCTGCGGCTGACTGCCGGCCGATCCCGGCCCGATGCGCCGCTGACCGGCCGGCTCGGTAGGGATTCCGGAGTTCGCCCGGGCCGGCGGCGGAGCGCGTGCCACACTGGCCGGGCCGGCGCGCCGTACGCGCCGCCGGCCGGCTCCCCGGGGGGCGGAGCGGTCGACCGATCGGGTTCCGCCGTGCCCCCGCGGACCGGGCGAGGCAGACCCGATCGGAGGTACGCGGCGTGATCGATCCCCTGCTGTCCGTCGTCGCGTTCGGCATCGGCATCATCGTCGGGCTGACCGGCATGGGCGGCGGCGCGCTGATGACGCCGGTGATGGTCTTCTTCTTCAACGTCACCCCGCTGGCCGCGGTGAGCAGCGACCTGGTCGCGGCCGCGGTGATGAAGCCGGTCGGCTCGTTCGTGCACCTGCGCCGCGGCACCGTCGACCTCCGGCTGGTCAGGTGGCTGGCCATCGGCTCGGTGCCGGCGGCGTTCAGCGGCGTGCTGCTGATGCAGGCGCTCGGCGACGGCCAGTCGGTCGAGGACGCGGTGCAGAAGGCCCTGGGCGTGGCTCTGCTGCTGGCCGCCTTCGGGCTGGCCGCGAAGGCGTACCTGCGGCTGCTGGAGCGGGCCCGCAAGCGCGGCGCCGACCAGCCCGGCCGGCCCAACCCGAAGGGCGCGAACGGCCTGCCCCTGGTGACCATCCGGCCGCTGCCGACCGTGCTGGTCGGGGTGGTCGGCGGGCTGGTGGTCGGGATGACCTCGGTGGGCTCCGGCTCGCTGATGATCGTCGCGCTGCTGCTGCTCTACCCGCGGCTGACCGCCGGCCAGCTGGTCGGCACCGACCTGCTGCAGGCCGTGCCGCTGGTCTTCGCGGCCGCCTTGGGCCACCTGCTCTTCGGCGACTTCCAGCTGGACATCACCACGTCGCTGCTGATCGGCAGCGTGCCGGGCGTCTACCTGGGCGCCCAGCTGTCCAGCCGGGCGCCGGGCGGCCTGATCCGCCGCGCGCTGGCCCTCGTGCTGCTGGCGTCCGCGCTCAAGCTGCTCGACGTGCCCAACACCTGGACCGTCGCCGTCCTGGTGGTCGCGGTGGTCGTCGGCCCGCTGCTGTGGATGCTGGCCCGCCGCCGCCTCGGCCTCCCCGCCCTCTCCACCCGCCGGTCCCGCCCCGCGCCCGAGCCGGCCGTCCCGGCCGCGGCCCGCCCCGGCCCCGACCGCGGCGACTAGGGCGTCAGCCCCGCATCCGCCGCAGCGGGTCACCGGGCGCTGGCCGCAGCACGGGAGCCCGCCGCGATCGCGGCGGGCTCCCGGGGTCGAGCTGGGCTAGCTGGTCGGGACGGTCTGGCGGAAGTACGGGTCGGCGGCCATGTCCTTGAAGCCGGCCAACGACATCGCCGAGGACGTGATCCGGGTGTCCCCGTTGTGCGCCACGGCGCTGTCGAAGTACACCATCGCCTTGAGCCGCGGGAAGTTCTTCGCATCGGCGACCACGCCGCGGAAGAAGTCCGCTTTCCCGTCCGGGTTGGACGCGGACTCGGCCACGCCCCACTCGGCCAGCACCATCGGCTTGCCCGGCACCCGTTGCTGGGCCCAGCTGTAGAAGCCCGGCCAGCCGGCGTACATGCCGAGGGTCTTGTTGACCATGAGGGCGAAGTCGCTGCTGTCCGAGTCCACCGAGGCGTACGGGTCGTAGCCCAGCCAGTCCACCACGTCGTGACCCGGGTAGAGGTCGTTGAACCAGGGCTGGGCGCCCCACTTGGCGAAGCCCATGTAGACCATGGTGAGGATCGCGTTGTCGGTGCCGTTGGCCTTGAGCCGCAGCGCGACGTGCCGGTACATGGCCCTGTAGTCGGCCGCGGTCCAGCCGGAGCCGGCGGTCGGGTTCACGTCGTTCTCCGGCTCGTGGAAGATCGACAGGAAGAAGCGCTCCGGGAATGTCGACTTGATGTGCGCGGAGAGCTTGTCGATCTGCGCGTCCACGGTCGGGTCTCCGGCGGCGACCGCCTTCCACGACTTGCTGCTGGACGGCTTCCAGTTGATGAACAGCACCCGCTTGCGCCCGGACTCCCGGGCCATCGCGACCTCGTCGCTGGTCGGGAAGAGCTGGCCGTCGGTGTGGTAGACGTGCATCACGTCCATCTTCCGGCCCGCGTTGGCCTCGAAGGCGGCGAGCTGCTGCCTCCGGCTGAGGGAGTGGTCGTGGGCTCCCGGCGCGACGCCGAGCCAGGCGCCGCAGGACGGCACCAGCAGCCGGTCGACCGCGCAGCCCGACGGGGCCGTCGGCGCCGGGACGGGCGTCGTGCCGGTCGAGGTCGGCGTGGGTGAGCTGGTCGGCTTCGGGGTCGGCGAGATCGGCGGGATGGTCGGGATCGTGGGGGACGGCTCGCCTGGGTCCACCGATCCGGGCGCCGGCGAGGTGGCGAGCACCGGCGCACCGGTGCCGGCCTCCTTCGCCACGAAGATGGCGACGTCGTCGGTGGCCGGCGAGGTGACCGCGAAGGCGTAGCTGCCCGGGCCGGTCACGGCGGCGCTGACGTCGAAGGAGATGGTGAAGCCGCGGGCCGGGGTGGGCGCGGCCGCGAGGAGGGCGCCGGGCTTCGGCGCGGTGTTCGCGGTGAGCGTCTTCTCGGTCCAGCCGGCGGCGTCGGCCCGGTGGACCTCGACGACCGGCGGGAGGTGGTGGTTGGTACGGGTGAGGGTGAGCTTGGCCGAGCCGACCTGGGTTCCCTCGGCGACGGTGAAGCGCAGGTAGGCGATCTTGCGGTCGCCGGCCTTCTCGCTGGCGGCCAGCTTGGTCGAGGTCCCGGTGTTGAAGTCGGGACGGGCGAAGGAGACGTACGCGTCGTCGGTGACCGGGAAGACGGCCGGGGTGCCTTCCTCGGCACTGCCCGCGCGCATCGCCGTGCTCACGGTGGTGGCCACTGCGACCAGACCGACCGTGGTGGCGATGCCGACCACCATGCGCGCCCGGCGGCCTCCGCTACGCCGGGTCCGGGCGGGAGTCGAACTCCCAGCGGCGGCGTGCCGTCTGCGTCTCCGTAAGGGTTCGCGAGCCATGGCGGGTGACCGTAACGCAAGGTGGCCACGAGTCAAACTCTGACTCTCCGTATCCCTACGAGAGCATGTGTCAGATTCCGTGCCCTCGTTTGTTGAGCTCGCGCTGCACCCGCTCGTCGGACACGACGCCCGCCGCGACGGCGAGCGCGAGCACCGCGCGGGGCTCCCGGACGTGGGTCCGCAGCGTCCGCGCCGCCCACCGCGCGGCCTCCTTCCGGTGGCCGAGCGCGGCGTGCCCGTACGCGATCTGGCCGTACACCCGGGCCGCGCCGATCCTGGACGTGCGGATGTCCGGGTGGTGGGCCAGCATCCACTCGTGGGCCTCGTTCTTCAGCGCCCAGCGCTGCGCGAAATACGAGCTCGCACCCCACAGGACCTGCACCAACGGCTCGTCGACGTGCAGCACCGGGTGCCGGCGGGCGGCCCGCAGCAGCAGGTCCCAGTCCTCGCACATGCCGCCCGGGATGGTCTCCGAGACCAGCCCGATGCCGTCGGTCAGGGCGGCCCGGCGGAACAACAGTGAGGAGGAGTGCAGCATCGCCATCCGGGACCGCAGCAGGTCCGGGTACGCCACCTGGCCCGCACCCGCTCGGCGTACCGCGGTGGAGTCGCCGTACTCGACCTCCATCGCAGTGCTGACCGCTTCGGCGGCCGGATCGGCCGCCAGGGCGGCCACCTGGGCCCGGATCTTGCCCGGCCGCCACCGGTCGTCGTCGTCACAGAACGCAACCAGCTCGGTATCGAGAGCGAGAATCCCGGAGTTCCGCGACCCGCTCAGCCCGGCGCTGCGGCCGTTGCGAATCACCCGAACGGACCTGCCCGACGCGGCTCGTTCCAGCGCGTGATCGGGGTCCGTGCCGTCGAAGACGACGACCACCTCGATCGGCCCCGGGTAGTCCTGGGCCAGCGCCGCGTCCACGGCCCGGCGGACCAGCTCGGGCCGGTCCCGGGTCGGGATCACCACCCCCACCGCCGGCGCCCAGGCGGCCTCCCCCGCCGCCGGACCGCCGCTCTCCCGCACCTCGTGCATCCCGCCCCCCTGCTCCGCTCCCCCACCGACCCGGACCGGACCGGCTCAGCCGCCGCGCCGGCGCACCTTGCGCGGGTTGAAGTACGGCTCCGCCGCCAGCTGCCCGTACGCCTCGAGGTCCTCGGGGTGGCCGCGCAGCGACCAGTCCCGCTGCCGGCCGTCCCGGTCCACGTCCGAGTCGAAGTAGAGCACCGCCTTGACCTGCCGGTGACGCCTGGCCATCCGGCCGACGTCGGCGATCCAGCGGGCCCGGGCGCCGGCCTCGGTGCCGGCCTGGGTGCCGAACTCGCCGATCATCAGCGGCTTGTCCTTGTCCTTGGCCCAGGCGAAGAACGACTCCAGGACCGGCTCCAGCGGCTCGGTCGGCTCCACCGTGTACGCGTCCGCGCAGAGCCAGTCGACCTGGTCGTCGCCCGGGTAGTAGCTCGGGGCGCGCCCGTTGGCGAAGCCCTCGGCCAGCGGGCACCAGACCCAGTCGACGTTGTCCGCGCCCTCCTCGTGGAACAGCGACCGGATCCGCTTCCAGGCGGCGATGTAGTCCTCCGGCTCGTGCACCACCGGCTCGAGGTTGGGCCGGTCCATCTCCCAGCGCCACTGCAGCAGCACCGGCACCCGCAGCGCCTTGAGGTCCTTGGCCCGCAGCCGGATCATCCGGTCGAAGTCGCCGGCGACGATCTCCTTGGTGTCCGCGCTGGCCCAGGACAGCAGCAGCGTGGTGTCGGCCCGCTCGGCGAAGTAGAGATCGAACTCGCTCGGGAAGAAGTCGTCCCAGGTGTGGTAGTGGTGCACGATGTCCAGCGGGCGGCCGATCTGCTGCTCGAAGGCGAGCACCGCCTCGATCCGGCCCTGCTCGGTGTTCTTCTCCGGCTTCACCCAGGCCCCGACGTACGACCCGCTCGGCGGCAGCGGCACCGAGGTGGCCCCACCGACCGGCGGCGCCTCCGTCACCGCGGGCGTCTTCTGCCGCAGCGGCGACGCGTCGGACAGAAGCAAAGGCACGACCAGCGCGGCGGCCAGGACCACCACCCCGGCCACCAGCAGGACCCGCGCCCCCCGGTTAGGCATGACGCAAGCCTTTCACGCCCGCCCGGCGGCGCTCAGCCGGACCTCCGGATTCCCCCGACGGGGATCGGCGTACGCAACGCCCGCGACACCTCGGTGCACTACCGTCGAACGCGGGGTGTACCGGCGGTGCCGGTGCAGTGGGTCAAGGGGGAGTGCTCGTGGACGGTCATCGGATCGTGTTCATCGGGGGGTTGCACCGCAGCGGCACTACGCCGCTGGCCCGGTGCCTGGCGACCCACCCGCAGGTCAGCGGCTTCGCCGGCACCGGCGCCCGCGAGGACGAGGGGCAGCACCTGCAGTCGGTCTACCCGGCCGCCCGGGAGTTCGGCGGGCCGGGCCGGTTCGCCTTCGACCCGGGCGCGCACCTGACCGACGCCTCGCCGCTGGCCGGTGACACGGCCCGGGCCGCGCTGCTCGGCGCCTGGCTGCCGCACTGGGACACCGACCGGCCGGTGCTGGTGGAGAAGAGCCCGCCCAACCTGGTGATGACCCGCTTCCTGCAGGCCACCTTCCCGGAGGCCCGCTTCGTCATCGTGGTGCGGCACCCGGTGGTGGTGACGCTGTCCACCCGCAAGTGGGCCCGCCGGATGCCGCTGAGCCGGCTCGCCGAGCACTGGTTCCGCGCGCACGACATCTTCGCCGAGGACGCGGCGCACCTGCGCAAGCTGCACGTGGTCAAGTACGAGGACCTGGTCGGCAAGCCGGAGCCGACGCTGGCCGCGGTGGCCGACTTCCTCGAGCTGGACGGCCCGATCCCGACCGGCACGCTGGAGTCCGGCCGGAGCGGCCGGTACGAGCAGCAGTGGCGGGAGTGGTCCCGGTCCCCGCGGCCGGCCCGCCGGCTGGCGCACCGGCGGCTGTGCCGGCGGTTCGCCGAGCGGGCCGCCCACTACGGCTACGACATGCGCGACCTCGCGGTCAGCGGGCCCTTCCCGTCACCCTGACCCGGCCGCCCCGGCCGCCCGGTTCCGCCGGCGGCGGGGCCGGATCAGCTGGTCCAGCTGCAGCTGCCGGCGGGACCGCAGCAGCACGCCCAGGTAGCCGGCCGCGCCGGCGGCCACCGCGGCCACCAGTGCCACCCCGGAGTCGGTGGCCAGCCGGGCGGCCAGCGGGAGCAGCCCGAAGCAGCCGACCGCGGCCACCATCACGGTGAGGCCCTGGCGGCCGAGCGGGTGGATCCGCAGCAGGCCGCCGACCTGGGCCAGCGGGAGCAGGTTGTTCAGCACGATGGCGACCGACCAGGCCACCGCCGCGCCCATCACCCCGTGCTCGGGGATGAGCAGCAGGTCCAGCCCGACGTTGACGCCGAGCGCCAGCAGCACGTTGCCGAGGTTCCAGGACGTCTTGCCGGCCATCGTCAGCAGCATGTCGACCATGCCGCAGCCGGTGGCCACCAGCATCGCCGCCGCGAGCACCACGATGACGTCCGCCCCGGTGCCGTAGCCGCGGCCGAAGAGCATCACCAGCTGCGGCGCCAGCACCGCGCTGAGCAGGTAGAGCGGCCAGGTCAGGCTGATCAGCCAGGCCGTGGACAGCTGGTAGAGCGTGCGGGTGGCGGCGATGTCCCGGGTCGCCAGCAGCTCGGCGAACGTCGGCTGCACGACCAGCGACACGGCCTGGCTGCCCAGCTGGCCGACCACCAGGAAGCGCGTGGCGGCCGCGTAGATCGCCGCCTCGGCCGGCCCGCGCAGCAGCCCGACCAGCACGATGTCCAGCCGCTGCAGCGCGATCTGGGCGACGTTGGCCAGGACCCGGGGCGCGGTGTAGCGCCAGAATGGCGCGGCCACCTCGGCGGCCGGCGGCGAGGGGCCGACCCCGGTGGTGTGCGCCCGGTGCAGGCGGTGCAGCGACCAGCCGGCGGCCACCAGCGCGGCCAGGTACGGCACCGACCAGGCCGGCACCAGCAGCGCGGTCGAGCCGGCCAGCACCGCGCCGGTGACCAGCACCAGCTGGGCCAGCGGCCGGCCGATCCGCTCCACCAGGATGGTCGGGGTCATGTCCTGGTAGCCGCGGGTGGCCGCGGTGACCGCGTCGTAGACGGCCGCCACCGGCAGGAAGACGGCCAGCACCCGCAGCGCGGTGACCAGCTCGCCCTCCCCGCCGCCGCCCAGGGCCTCGGCCAGCACCGGGGCGGCGACGACGAACACCGCGCCGACCCCGGCCGAGGCCAGCAGCACCGGCCACAGCGCCACCCGCAGCAGCGGCCGCAGCCGGGCGGCCTGCCCGGTCACCCGGAACCGGGGGATGAAGTAGACGAGACCGGTGGTGGTGCCCAGCCGGCAGGCCACCTCCAGCAGCAGGAAGAGCGAGGTGGCGGTGAAGAAGAGGCCGGCCGAGCGCTGGTCGAAGCCGCGGGTGACCACGACGACCAGCGCCACGTTCGCGATCGCGGCGAAGATCGAGCCCAGCACGCTCATCGAGCTGCGCCGGGCCAGCGCCCCGAGGTCCAGCGGCCCGGCCGGCCGGGCCGGCGCCGACCCGGGCGCCGGGTGGGTGGTCGGCTCGGTCACCGCCGCCAGGCCGGCGTCCTGCCCCACCACTCCGCCAGCCGGGCGTCGTACGGGGCGAAGTGCGCCTCCAGCCGGTCCCGCAGCGCCGCCGGCATCGAGGCCCGCGGGCGGGCGTTGTGCTTCTCGAACGACTCCGGCCGCCAGCCCGGCAGGCCGAGGAAGTCCAGCACCCCGGCGTACACCTCCTCCGGCCGGGTGAAGAACTCGTCGCTGTCGACCAGGTGCAGCCGGTCCCGGCCGACCAGCCCGGTCAGCCGCTCCAGCTGGTCCACGTACTGCCCGCGGGTCACGTACGCGTGGTGCTGGTGGTGGTCGTCGCGGGACAGCGGCTCGCGCCGCAGCCGCTCCTCGGCGCCGGCCAGCCGCTCCGGCTCCAGCTCCAGCGCACGCTCGAACGGCTCGTCCTCGAAGCCGCGGGCGGACTCGTGCGCGTGCGCCGAGTAGGCCCGCTCCACCGGGTCGCGGACCAGCATGACCAGCTTCACCTCGGGCAGGTCGGCGGCGATCCGCTCCCCGGCCAGCGGGTGGAAGGAGTAGTACGGGCTGGACTCCCCGGTGATCGGGGCGGTGCCGGTCTCCCGCTGCACCCGGCGGGCGGTGGACTGCAGCGGGAAGTGCCCGCGATACCAGGCCGGGCCGCGCTCGTAGCCGGTGTCGAAGTAGTGCGCGCCCTTGTGCAGCACCGCCGGCAGCACCGCCGGGTGCTGGGTGATCGCCTTGTACATCGAGGTGGTGCCGCAGCGCTGGGCGCCGACGATGAGGAAGCCGGGGGTCATCCGGGCGCCGGCCGTGGCCCGGCCCACCGCCCGCGAGGTCCGGCGCAGCGCGCGCTGCACACCCATCGGTACGGTCGGGCTCACGTCGTCTCCATTCCGAGTGCGGGCAGCAGCCAGCGCTCCAGCCGGCCGAGCCGGGCGCCGGCGGCGGCCTGGCCGTCGAGCAGGTAGCGGGCGGCGATCTCGACCAGGTAGAGCCGGCCCACCGCCGCCGCGTCGGCCGGGTCCAGCCCGAACGGGGCCAGCTGCGCCGGCAGCCCGGCGAGCACCGCCCGGGTGGCGGCCCGCGGGTCGGCCCCGCGCCGCCAGAGCGCCTCCTGCAGCGCGTAGTGCACCGGGTCGAAGCCGACCGGCACGCCGGTGGCGCACCGCTCCCAGTCCCACACCAGCGCCCGACCGGCCCGGACGGCCATGTTCCACGGGGTCCAGTCGCCGTGCCAGGCGCCCAGCGGCAGGGTGCGGCCGGCCTCGGCGGCCAGCGTCGCGGCCAGCAGCTCCCGGGTGGGGGCGTCGGTCACCTTGTCCAGCCGGGCGGCGAGCTCGCCGCCCCACTCGCTGGCGCCCACCGCCTCGGTGCGCACGCCGGCGTGCCCGGCCACCTCCCGCATCGCCGCGGTGCGCACCGCCGGGTCGACCGTGCGGGCGCCCTCCCAGACCGGCAGCGCGGACTGCACCAGCACGGCCACGTCCCCGTACGCCTCGTGGTGCAGCACCCGGGGCACCTCGACGGTGGGCAGCGCGGCGCCGGCCAGCGCCCGCAGCGCGGCCGCCTCGGCGTCGACCAGCCGGCGGGTCAGCTCGGTCGCGCCGACCTTGGCGAAGCCGACCGGCCCGCCGGCCGGGGTGAGCAGCTGCAGCACCGGCTTGCGGTTGGCCCGCGGTGGCCCGAGGTGGAAGCTGACCTGCAGGTCGGCGCCGAGGGCGCGGCGCAGCCCGGCCACCAGCGAGCCGCCCGGGTCGGTGACCACCACCCGGTCGCGCAGCAGCAGCGGCCCGGCGCCGGCCCGCAGCGCCGCGCCGAGCAGCCGGGACCGGGCCGCCGCCCGCCACGACCGGCTGGCCGCGTAGCGCCGGACCGCGGCCGCGGCCGGCACCCGGCCGGCCGGCAGCACCAGCCGCGGGTCGGCGGCCCGGGGCAGCACCAGGTAGCTCTCGGTGTCTCCGGGGCCGAGCCGGACCCGGCCGGCGCCGATCGACACCGTGGCCGGCGGCGGCCACAGCACCGCCGCCACCTCGGCCAGGTACGCCGCCCGCTCGCCGGTCATGGCCGCAGCTCCGGGTGCCCGGCCACCCGGGCCTGCTCGTTCCGCCAGAGCAGGCCGATGGAGATCATGGTCAGCGCGAGCGGCGAGGCCAGCACGTTGTAGAAGAGCGAGAAGAAGAGCGTGAGCACGATGACCACCGAGGCGGCGATGCCGATGGCCGTCCCGTCCCGCCGGTAGTGCCACAGCGCGAAGACGAAGAAGCCGAAGTAGAGCCCGGTCCCGATGAACCCGTACGAGATCAGCGACTGCCAGAGCTGCCCGGTGCTGCCGATCACCGCGTTGCCGCAGCGCAGGCAGGACGACGTGCGGCCGACCGCGATCGACTGCGGGCTGCCCAGCGCGGTCCGGGTGCTGCCGTAGCCGAGCACCGGCGAGGTGCGCGCGACCTGCACCGCCTGCTCGTTGAGGCTGGCCCGGATGTCGTTGCTGCGCGGGTTTTCCAGCCGGCTCTCGATCACCTGGTTGAGCGGGGACAGCAGCACCACGCCGATCGCCAGCACGCCCAGTCCGGCCGCGCCGAACAGCACGATCGGCTTGCCCCGCAGCGCCATCCGGATCGCCACGTACGCGACCGCCACGCCGATGCCCATCCACACGCCGCGGTTGAGCGAGTAGATGACCGGCACCGCGGCCAGGCAGACGAGCACGCCGGCCGCGATCCGGCGGGCGGTGCCGCCGTGCACCATCCAGCCGACCAGGAACCAGATGCCGAGGACGACGACGTTGTTGCCCCACGAGTTGGTGTAGTCGAACGGCGCCTTCGGCCGGGGCGCGTCGTAGCCGAGCACGTCCTGGACCTGCGCCGCGGCCGGGTGCACCAGGCTCTGCACGTACAGGTTGGAGCGCATCCCGCCGGGCAGCAGCAGCTCCAGCGGACTGGAGAACTGGAAGTACGGGAAGAGCGTGCCGAGCCAGCCGCCGGCGACCGCGACCAGGAAGAAGATGCCGAGCATGCGGATGGTGCGCAGCCGGGGCAGCTCGCTCTCCCGCAGGTTGCCGATGTACAGCAGGACCACGGTCATCGAGGTGAACTCGACGAGCTTGACGCTGTAGCCGATCAGCCGGCCGCCGGCGGTGCCCGGCAGCGTGCCGGCCGGGGTGACGCCGAGCAGGAAGGCGCCCAGCAGCACCCAGACCAGGAAGAGCGCCCAGAACAGGAAGCCCGGGGGCAGCTTGATCGGCCGGCGCCGCATCAGCTCCCGGGCCATCGGGATGGCCAGCAGCGGGAAGATGAGCTCCATCAGGCCCATCGCCCACCACAGCGGGAAGAGCACGATCAGCGCGGCCAGCGGCCAGCCCGGACCGAGCAGCCGGCGCGGCGGCCGCGGCTCCGGCCGGGCGAGCTCGACCGGGGCCGCCGGCGCCGGCAGCCGGGTGGCCGGCCTCCGGTCCCGCGCCGGGCTGACCGCGGTCACCGGACCGTCACCGCGGAGCCGGGCGGCAGCAGCACCACCCAGGTGGAGCCGGCCGCGAGCCGGACCGGCACGCCGGCCGCGTCGAGGAAGTTGGTGACCTGCTTGACGCCCTTGCGGATCCACTGGCCGGTGACCGCGGACGGCCCGGACACCACCGTGCTCTTCCCGTCGCCGACCGCGACCCGGGCGCTGGGCACCAGCACCCCGCTGCCCTTCTGCACCTCGATCTGCCGATACTCCACCGTCTGGAAGACCAGGTTGGTCACCGGCACCTTGACGTCGGACCGCTGCCAGGTCTTCGTCGCCGGCGCGTACGCCCACTGCTGGGTGGCCGCGCCCGGGATGGTGACCGTGACCCGGGCCGCCTTGGCCACGCCCTTGGTCGCCAGCGCCTGGCCCGCCTCGGCGTAGCTCAGCCGCGGGGTGGCCGGGGTGGCGCCGCGGGCCAGCCCGAACAGCGCCGGGGTGGCGACGTAGTAGTCCGCGCCGCTCTGCCGGTACGCCGCCGGCTGGGTCGGCAGGCCGAGGTCGACCGCGCCGGCCCGCTGCAGCTGGGTGACGAAGCCCTTCGGCCCGCCGGTGTACGCGATCGCCGGCCGGCCGCCGCCGGACAGCAACTGCGCGTCCACCGGCCTTGTCTGCACCACCGGGCCGACCGTGTCGCTGTCCCGGGACTGGAACAGCGCGACGTACCGCGGCGGCGAGCTGACCTCCTCGACCACGATGTCGGCCCGGTCCAGCCCGCGCGGGGCCGGCGACGAGCCGACCGCGACGGCGAGCACCGGCCGGCGCTGCACGGTCGCGCTGACCGGCACCCCGGTCAGCGGCGCCGGCACCCCGACCGGGGCGACGGCGGCCCCGGACGCGGCCGCGGTGGTGGTCGCCGGGCCGGGCCCCTGCGGCGCCGTCCGGGGCGCCGGCTCCGCGCCGGACCCGCAGCCGGCGAGCAGCAGCCCGCAGCAGGCGGCCACGGCCGCCCGCCCCCATCTCGCCACCACTGCCGCCCCCACTGCTCGATCCCCCTGTCCCGGTGGGCGGAGCCGGCTCCCGGCTCTCCTCGCCCCGCGCGACCCCCCGGTCCCGCCTGCCCTGCCCGCGTCGCCGGCCTGGCCGCCCGCGTCAGCGCCGCGGCACGTCCGCCGCAACCCGCCGCCGCACCTCGGCCGCCAGCTCCGCGGAGATCGGCATCGTCTCGTCGACGCCCAGGTCCAGCGCCGGCGCCGGCCGGTCCGGCCCGGCCGGCTGACCCGGCGTGGCCGGGGTCGAGGACTGCCGCCTGGCCTGCCGGATCACCCGGCGGGTGAAGGCGACCAGCACCGAGCCGAGCACCTCGGCGCCGACCCGGTCGAACTCGTCGATCGCGTCGGAGACGTCCCGGCGCAGCGTGTGCCGCCCCTCGACGGCCAGGATGACCACGTCGGCCAGCGCGGCCAGCGCCTGCGCGTCCGCGCTCACCGAGGTCGGCGGCGCCTCCACCACGACGAACGCGGACCGCTCCTGCTGCAGCTGCTGCAGCAGGTCGACCAGCGCCTCGGACTGCACCCACTCCTCGGCGTCCACCATGCCCGGACCGACCACCTGCAGCCGGGGCAGCCCGGGCACCGCGCGGCGCACCTTGGCCAGCTCGGTGCTGCCGATCAGCACCTCGGCCAGGCCCTTGTCGTCCTCCAGGCCGACCAGCGGCAGCGTCGAGCGGGACCGCAGGTCGGCGCACACCAGCACGGTGTCCGAGCCGGCCCGGGCCAGCGTGCTGGCCAGGTTGGCGGCGACCAGGCTGCCGGAGACGCCCTTGGCCACGCCGGCGACCAGGATGATCTGGCCGGACCCCGGATACTTCGACACCAGCAGGTTGCGCAGCCGGCGGAAGGCCTGCCCGGCCGGGCTGGAGTGGCTGGAGATGCCGGCCGCGATCGAGGACAGCCGGTTGATCGGGACCGTGGTCAGCACCGGCAGCCCGGAGGTGCGGCGCAGGTCGGCCTCGTTGTGCACCCGCTTGTCCACCCGCTGCAGCAGCGCGGCGAACCCGAGCCCGACCAGCACGCCGAGCAGCAGCCCGCTGGGCAGGTAGATCTTCGGGTTGGGGTCGGTCGGCGCGTCCGGCAGCTTCGGGCTGTTGATCACCCGACCGGGCTGCACCTTCGACGCGAGCGCGGCCTCGATCGGGCTGAGGTCGTTGCTGAGCTGGGTGATCCGGGCGACCTGGATCTTCTCCTGGGCGTCCGCCTCGGCCCAGTCCGGCGAGGTCTGCGGGAGCGCGGCCTTCTGCCCGGTCACCTCCTGCAGGCGCTTGGTCGCCGCGGCGATCTGGGCCTGCAGCGCGGCCTGGTCGGTCTTCAGCTTGGCGGTCGCGACCGCGGCCCGGTTGTCCAGGTAGGCCTGGGCGAACGCCTGGGCGCTGCGCTGGGCGTCCTCCGGGGTGGGCGCGTTGTAGGAGATGTTGAGCACGGAGGTGTTGGGCGGCACGGCCACCGCGACGTTGGCGGCCAGGTCGCGGGGCTCGTCCGGCACCTTGAGCAGGGCCTTGGCCCGGGTGGCCACGTCCACCGACTTGAGCAGCTGGGCCTCGGTGTCGAGGTTGATCTCCCCGCCGGTGCGGCCGCCGGCGACGCTGGCGCTGTCCACGCCGGTCGGGGACACCAGCACCCCGGCGGTCGACGTGTACGTCTTCGTGCTGAGCACCAGCACCTCGACGGCGAGCAGCAGGCCCACCACGGCACCGAGGGCGAGCACCCACCAGCGCCGCCGCAGCATCGCCCCGTAGTCGGCGACCTGCACGGAGTCCGGCGGACGTGCTTCCATGGCCTCTGGTCCCTTCCCCCCGTTGCACCCCCGGCCGGCTGCCCATCGGAAAATCCGCGGGCATGTCCCGACCGTGCCGTAAGGATAAGTCCTGCGCCGCACTGCGGAGAACGGATGGGGAAGTCGCTCCCCGGCCGCCGTCCGGCCGGTAGGATCATCGGCCAGGTGTACGAGGGGGGCCGCCAGGTGGCGAGGGTCTTGTACATCGGCGGTGTCGGTCGCAGTGGGACCACCGTGCTGGAGCGTGCGCTCGGCGAGCTGCCGGGCTACCACGTGCTCGGCGAGACGGTGCACCTGTGGCAGCGCGCGCTGATGGACGACGAGTTGTGCGGCTGCGGCCGCGCATTCTCCGCATGCCCGTTCTGGGCCGCGGTGGGCGAGCGCGCGTTCGGCGGCTGGGACCGGGTGGACCCGGCCGAGGTGCTGGGGCTCAAGCTCGCGGTCGACCGCAACCGCTACATCGGCCGGCTGGCCGCGCCCCGGCTGCCGGCCGAGGTGGCCGCCCGGGTCGCCCGCTACGTGGGGATGTACAGGCGGGTCTACGAGGCTGTGGCGGAGATCACCGGCGCCCGGGTGGTGGTGGACTCCAGCAAGCACGCCTCGCTGGCCTTCTGCCTGCGCTGGGACCCGCAGCTGGACCTGCGGGTGCTGCACGCGGTGCGCGACGCCCGCGGCGTGGCGTACTCGTGGACCAAGGGCACCCGCCGCCCGGAGGCGACCTCCGGGCAGACCTCGTTCATGCCGACCTACTCGCCGGCCTCCACCGCGCTGCGCTGGGACCTCTACAACAGCGCCTTCGGCCTGCTGGCCCGCCGGGGCACCCCGACCCGCCGGGTGCGGTACGAGGAGTTCGTCGCCGACCCGCGCGGCGTGCTCGCCGGCGTCGCGGAGTTCGCCGGCGCGCCGGTCGACGACGCCGGGCTGGCCTTCGCCACGGACACCACGGTCGAGCTGACCGCGCAGCACACGGTCTCCGGCAACCCGGTGCGCTTCACCACCGGGCCGGTGGCGCTGCGCCGGGACGAGGCCTGGCGGACCGAGCTGCCGGCCGGGCAGCGGCGGGCCGTCTCGCTGCTGGCCTCGCCGCTGCTGCGGCACTACGGCTACCCGGTGGCGACCCGGCCCGAGTAGACCGGGTCGGCGCCCATCGCGGCGAAGGCGGACAGCGACGCCGGCGTCGAGTCGACGTACCAGGTGCACGGCGTCCCGGGCCGGTTCTTGTGGAAGTAGAGCACCCCGACGATCTGGTCGTACGCCGGCGCCTTGAGCGCCTCCCGGGCCTGCGTGATCCACTGCGCCTTGCGGCCGAGGTCGGCCGGGTCGTCGGTGCTCGCCCACTCGGCCAGCCACATCGGCTTGGTCGGCCTCGCCGCACCGAACTGCCGGAACTTCTCGATCTCGGTGGTCAGCGGATACCACGGGCTGTCGCTGGTGCTGCGGCAGGTGTAGTCGTTGTAGACGTCGGCGCCGAGATCGTCGACGTAGGCGTCGCCGGGATACCACTTGATCGCGAAGCGCCGGTCCCCGCTGCCGACCCGGAACGCGTTCGCCGTCATGATCCAGAGGTACTTCGCGTTCGTCACCCCGCGGGCCTGGAAGATCGAGACGACCTTCCGCCAGGCCGCGATGTAGGCCGCGGCCGTGCCGTTGTTCACGCTGTCCTTGGCCTCGGGCTCGTGGTTGAAGGTGAACCGGACCGGCACCCCGTACGCCTTGATCTTGTCGGCCCAGGCGGTGACCTGGTTGTGCAGGGTCGTCCCGGGCGCCGCGTCGGCGATCGCCTGCCAGGACACCAGCGACTTGTCGTTGCGCTGGGCCCGCAGCGAGATCAGCGGCGTCCGCCCGGTGGTGGCCAGCCAGCGGTGGTACGAGGTCGGGAACGCCTCGTCCCAGAACAGGAAGACCCGCACGGCGCCGAACTGCCGGCCGACCCGCGCTTCCAGGGCCTGCACCGTGTTCTGGTCCCGGATCCCGCCGATGCCCCAGACCTTCGTGGTGACCGCGCCGGCCGGCGCCGCCCCGGTCCCGGTCAGCGCCGGCAGCCCTGCCGCCAGCAGCCCGGCCGCCAGCACGGCAGCCGTCAGTCGCGCCTTGCCCCCCATGGCGAAGCCCCCCTCGCCGACATGACGCTCGTCACATCGTGGACAGCACCGTACCGGCTCCGACCGTCGCGTTGGTCGTTTCGTCGACGAGGATGAAACCGCCGGTGGTCCGGTTGCGCCGGTACTGGTCCAGGAAGAGCGGCTGGGTGGTGCGCAGGTGCACCCGGCCGATCGCGTTGAGGCCGAGCTCGTCGGCCTCCTCGTCCCGGTGCAGCGTGTTGATGTCCAGCCGGTAGCGCAGCGCGCGGACCACGGTCCGGGCCGTCCGGGTGGTGTGCTTGATGGCCAGCTTGGCACCGGGGCGCAGCGGCTTGTCGGTCATCCAGCAGACCATCGCCTCGACGTCCTGGCTGACCGCCGGCGCGTTGTTCGGCCGGCAGATCAGGTCGCCGCGGGAGACGTCCAGGTCGTCCTCCAGCCGGACGGTCACCGACATCGGCGCGAACGCCTCCGCGACCGGCCCGTCCGCGGTGTCGATGGACGCGATCCGGCTGGTCAGCCCGCTCGGCAGCACCATCACGTCGTCGCCGGCCTTGAGCACGCCGCCGGCCACCTGGCCGGCGTAGCCGCGGTAGTCGTGCCAGCTGTCGGACTGCGGGCGGATCACGTACTGCACCGGGAACCGCACGTCGATCAGGTTGCGGTCGCTGGCGACGTGCAGGTTTTCCAGGTGGTGCAGCAGGCTGGACCCCGCGTACCAGGGCATGTTGTCCGACCGGGTGACCACGTTGTCGCCCCGCAGGGCGGACACCGGGATGACGGTGAGGTCGGGCACCCGCAGCTTGGTGGCGAACGAGCTGAACTCGTCGTGGATCCGGTCGTACACCTCCTGCGAGTAGTCGACCAGGTCCATCTTGTTCACGCACAGCACGAGGTGCGGGACCTCGAGCAGGGTGGCCAGGAAGGCGTGCCGCCGGCTCTGCTCGACGATCCCCTTCCGCGCGTCCACCAGCACCAGCGCCAGGTCGGCGGTGGAGGCCCCGGTCACCATGTTGCGGGTGTACTGGATGTGCCCCGGGGTGTCGGCGATGATGAACTTCCGCTTCGGGGTGGCGAAGTAGCGGTAGGCCACGTCGATGGTGATGCCCTGCTCCCGCTCGGCCCGCAGGCCGTCGGTGAGCAGCGCCAGGTTGACGTGCTCGTCGCCGCGCTCCCGGCTGACCCGCTCGACCGCCTCGATCTGGTCGGCGAAGACCGTCTTGGTGTCGTAGAGCAGGCGGCCGATCAGCGTGCTCTTGCCGTCGTCCACGGAACCCGCGGTCGCGAACCGGAGAATGTCCATTTTAGAAGTAGCCCTCGCGCTTCCGGTCTTCCATCGCGGCCTCGCTGAACTTGTCGTCGCCGCGGGTCGCCCCGCGCTCGGTGATCCGGGTGGTGGCCACCTCGTCGATCACCTTCCGCACCGTGTCCGCGTCCGAGCGCACCGCGGCGGTCAGGCTGGCGTCGCCGACCGTCCGGTAGCGCACCCGCTGCACGGTGACCTCCTCGGCGGCCTTGGGCCGGCAGGACTCGTGCACCCCGAAGAGCATGCCGTTGCGCTCGAAGACCTCGCGCTCGTGCGCGAAGTAGATCGGCGGCAGCGCGATGCCCTCCTGCTCGACGTACTGCCAGATGTCGAGCTCGGTCCAGTTGGACAGCGGGAAGACCCGGATGCTCTCCCCGGGGTGGACCCGGCTGTTGTAGAGGCCCCACAGCTCGGGCCGCTGGTTCTTCGGGTCCCACTGGCCGAACTCGTCGCGGAAGGAGTAGATCCGCTCCTTCGCCCGGGCCTTGTCCTCGTCCCGCCGGGCGCCGCCGAAGATGGCGGTGAAGCGGTGCTTCTCCAGCGCCTCCAGCAGCACCGGGGTCTGGATCCGGTTGCGGGTGCCGTCCGGCGGCTCGACCACGGTGCCGTTGTCGATGGCCTCCTGCACGCTGGCCACCACCAGCTGCACGCCCAGCTCCTCGACCCGGCGGTCCCGGAAGTCCAGCACCTCCTGGAAGTTGTGCCCGGTGTCCACGTGCATCACCGGGAACGGGATGCGCGCGGGGTAGAAGGCCTTCTCGGCGAGGCGCAGCATCACGATCGAGTCCTTGCCGCCGGAGAACAGCAGCACCGGCCGCTCGAACTCGGCGACGACCTCGCGGATGATGAAGACCGCCTCGGCCTCCAGGGTCTGCAGCTGGCTCAGCTGGTAGCGCTGGGCGTCCGTCATCGTGCTCCGCTTCCGCTCGGTGATGCAGTGTTCCAGTGGTCCCGGTGCGGGGGCCGGCCGTCTCCACGATCCGGTGCCGCCGCGGCATTTGGCAAACGTCGCTGTCGCCATCCGCCGGTCGGCCGGCATTCACCGGGGCGATGCCGGCAGGCAGCACCGCCCGGTCACCATGACTTCCGGGCCGGTCGGACCCCCACCCGACCGGCAGCCCCGCCGGGGTCAGTAGGCGCCGCGGCCCCGGACCACCGTCGACATGGTCTTCCACAGGATCATCAGATCCAGGGTGAACGACCAGTTCTCCACGTACCGCAGGTCCAGGCGGACGGACTCGTCCCAGTCGAGGTCGCTGCGCCCGCTGATCTGCCACAGGCCGGTCAGGCCGGGCTTGACCAGCAGCCGGCGGCGCACGTCGTCCTGGTAGAGGGCGACCTCCTCCGGCAGCGGCGGGCGCGGGCCGACCAGCGACATCCGGCCGGTCAGCACGTTGACCAGCTGGGGCAGCTCGTCCAGCGAGAACTTGCGCAACCACCGGCCGACCGGGGTGATCCGCGGATCGTCCTTGATCTTGAACAGCAGGCCCTCGGCCCGCTCGTTGCGGGACAGCAGGTCGACCCGGCGGGCCTCGGCGTCCACGTACATCGAGCGGAACTTCAGCAGGGTGAACTCGCGCCCGTCCTGGCCGATCCGGGTCTGCCGGAACAGCGCCGGGCCCGAGCTGTTCAGCCGGACCGCGGCCACGATGGCCAGGAAGACCGGCAGCAGCAGCACGAAGCCCACGCCGGCGAGCACGCGGTCGACCGCGCCCTTGAGCACCCGGCGGGCGCCGGCGAACTCCGGCTCCTCCACGTGCAGCAGCGGCAGGCCGGTCACCGGCCGGATGTGCAGCCGCGGGCCGGCCACCTCCATCAGGCCGGGCGCCACCACCAGGTCGGTCTCGGTGCCCTCCAGCTGCCAGGACAGCCGGCGCAGCCGGGCCGGGCCGACGCTGGCCCCGGCGGCGACCGCCACCGTGTCCGCCCGGGCCGAGCGGACCGCCTCGGCCACGTCCTCCAGCCCGCCCAGCAGCGGGATGCCGAGCCCGACGATGCGGGCGCCGTCGCCCGTGGACAGACAGGCCCCCACGACCTGCATGCCGCAGTAGCGCTCCTGGCGCAGCTGGGTGGCCAGGTCGGCGACCGACTCCTCGCCGCCCACCGCGATCACCCGGTAGACGTTGCGCCCGAGGGCGCGCTGCCGGTGCAGCAGCTTTCGGGCCGCGTAGTGGCCGAACAATGTGAGGATCGTCACCAGCGGCAGGGCGAGCACCACGTAGCCGCGGGCGACGTCGGCCTTCAGCGCGAAGGAGACGAAGCCGACCGTCGCGGTCAGCCCGACGAAGGCCCGGAAGACCCGCTGGAACTCCTCCGACCCCAGGCCCAGGATGCGCGCCTCGTAGCCGCCGGCCAGGCCGATCGCGGCCACCCAGATCACCGGCGCGACCAGGCTGCTCGCCGCGTAGGCGAACGCCCCGGCGGTGTCGAAGAAGCGCAGCACGTACGCCGCCAGGGCCGCGACGAGCGCGGCCACCGCATCCAGCGCGACCAGCGTGTGCGCGTAACGCCGCTGCCAGCGGCGCCGGCGCGCGACGCCGGCGTTAGGCCCTTCGTCGACGAACCGGGGCAACCGGTCGAGGACGCTCATTTCCCACCCCACCCCCCACGACCCGCCGGCAACGCTGCCGTCGGGCCAGCCTTCCAAACTCGGTGCTCCTGGCCCTCGTCGCCGGCCTGGCCGGCGCCTGCGGGTCCCCCCAGGAGCGAGGACAAAGATAGCGGGTCCTGTCACGCAACGTGAAGGCATCCTGAAAAATACCCGCTCCCGGTCCCTGGGAAGTGTCCGTTCGGGCAAGATCGTGACTGAGAGTAATCATGGCATCGACCAGTAGGACTCTTCCAGGCGTGCCTGGTGACAGCAATGACCCGACCAGTCGAAAGTGCGACAGCGGCGGCCACGGACAGCCACGGGGTCCGTCCTGGGTCGTACGGCTCCGGGCGTGTCGCCGGGGTGCGGGGCGGTGCGGGGGCCGGTGCGCGGGGCGGTTCTCGGGGTGGTGCGGGGGTCGGTGCGGGGCGGTTCGACGGGGCGGTGCGGGGGCCGCTCCGGCGGTCGGTCAAGATGGACGTCGTGCGGGTCGACGGCGAGCGCGCGCCGGAGGCCCGTCGCCTGCCGGCCGATCCCGCGCATCCCCACCTCGGTGGGACGGACGCCGAGCCCGGCGGTGACGATGTCCCGGGCAGCCCGGCGCCTTCGGGCGGCGACCCGGATGCGGCGCTGCGCGCGGACGTGCGCCGGGTCGGCACGCTGCTGGGCGAGTCGCTGGTCCGGCAGGAGGGGCAGCAGCTGCTCGACCTGGTCGAGCGCGTCCGCGGCCTGACCAAGGCCTCCAAGGCCGACGAGCCGGGCGCGCTGGCCGAGCTGCGCCGGCTGCTCGCCGACGCCCCGCTGCCCACCGCGATCGCCCTCGTCCGCGCCTTCTCCGCGTACTTCTACCTGGCCAACCTGGCCGAGCAGGTGCACCGGGTGCGCGGCTTCGCGACCCGGCCGGCGGACCGCGGCTGGCTGGCCGAGGCGGTCGCCGCGGTGGCCGGGCGGGCCGGCGAGGACGGGCTCACCGAGGCGCTCGGCGCGCTGGCCGTCCGGCCGGTCTTCACCGCGCACCCGACCGAGGCGAGCCGCCGCTCGATCCTGGACAAGCTGCGCGAGGTCGGCGAGGTGCTGTCCGCCGCCGACCCGGCCGCCGACGCCACCGCCCGGCGCCGGCGGGACCGCCGGCTGGCCGCCATCGTCGACCTGGTCTGGCAGACCGACGAGCTGCGGCTGGACCGCCCGGACCCGGTGGACGAGGCCCGCAACGCCACCTACTACCTGGACGACCTGGCCGCCCGGACCGTGCCGGAGCTGCTGGCCGACCTGGCCGACGAGGTCGAGGCGCACGGCGCCCGGCTGGACCCGCAGGCCCGCCCGCTCAGCTTCGGCACCTGGACCGGCGGCGACCGGGACGGCAACCCGCACGTCACCGCGGCGGTCACCGAGCAGGTGCTGCTGCTGCAGCACGGCCACGGCATCGGCGTGCTCGTCGCCGCGGTGGACCGGCTGATCGGCCGGCTGTCCTCGTCGGCCAAGGTGGTCGAGGTCTCGGCCGAGCTGCGCGCGGCCATCGACGCGGACCTGGCCGCGCTGCCCGGTCTGGACCCGCGGCTGCTGCGGATCAACGCCGAGGAGCCGTACCGGCTGAAGCTGTCCGCGATCCGGGCCAAGCTGGTCGCCACCCGGGCCCGGCTGGCCGCCGGCACCGCGCACGTGCCCGGCCGGGACTACCTCGGCAGCGCCGAGCTGCTGGCCGAGCTGCGGGTGGTGCGCGAGTCGCTGCGGGCGCACCGCGGCGAGCTGGTCGCCGCCGGGCCGCTGGCCGACCTGGAGCGCACCGTCGCCGCCTTCGGGCTGCACCTGGCCACGATGGACGTCCGGGAGCACTCCGACGCCCACCACCACGCCGTCGGCCAGCTGGTGGACCGGCTCGGGGTGGAGTCCTGGCGCTACTCCGACCTGCCCCGGCAGTACCGGGCCCGGCTGCTGTCCCGGGAGCTGGCCGGCCGCCGGCCGCTGTCCCCGTACCCGCCGCGGCTGGACGAGGCCGGCGCCGGCACCTTCGCCGTCTTCACCACGATCCGGGACGCGCTGGAGCGCTTCGGTCCCGAGGTGATCGAGTCGTACGTCATCTCGATGACCCGCGGCCCCGACGACGTGCTCGCCGCGGTGGTGCTGGCCCGCGAGGCCGGGCTGGTCGACGTGCACTCCGGGGTGGCCCGGATCGGCTTCGTCCCGCTGCTGGAGACCGTGGACGAGCTGCGGTCCGCGGACGGTCTGGTCGGCGGGCTGTTCGCGGACCCGACGTACCGGGAGCTGGTGCGGCTGCGCGGCGACGTGCAGGAGGTGATGCTCGGCTACTCGGACTCCACCAAGGAGGCCGGCATCGCCACCTCGCAGTGGGAGATCCACAAGGCGCAGCGCCGGCTGCGCGACCTCGCCGCCGCGCACGGGGTGCGGCTGCGGCTCTTCCACGGCCGCGGCGGCACGGTCGGCCGCGGCGGCGGGCCGACGCACGAGGCGATCCTGGCCCAGCCGTACGGGACGCTGGACGGGGAGATGAAGCTCACCGAGCAGGGCGAGGTGATCTCCGACAAGTACTCGCTGCCCGCGCTGGCCCGGGAAAACCTGGAGCTCACCCTGGCCGCGGTGCTGCGCGCGTCGGTGCTGCACCGGGAGTCCCGGCAGCCGGCCGACCGGCTGGTCCGCTGGGACGCGGCGATGGAGGTGGTCTCCGCGGGGGCGTACGCGGCGTACCGGGCGCTGGTCGACGACCCGGACCTGCCGGCGTACTTCGTCGCGTCCACGCCGGTGGAGCAGCTGGGCTGGATGAACATCGGCTCCCGGCCGTCCCGCCGCCCGGACAGCGGCGCCGGGCTGGCCGGGCTGCGGGCGATCCCGTGGGTCTTCGGCTGGACCCAGTCGCGGCAGATCGTGCCCGGCTGGTACGGCGTCGGGTCCGGGCTGGCCGCGGCCCGGGCGGCCGGGCTGGGCCCGGTGGTGGACGAGATGTTCGCCGAGTGGCACTTCTTCCGGGCGTTCGTGTCCAACGTGGAGATGACGCTGGCCAAGACCGACCTCGGCATCGCCGCGCACTACGTGGAGTCGCTGGTGCCGCCGGAGCTGCACCACGTCTTCGCCACCGTCCGGGCCGAGCACGAGCGGACGATGGCCGAGGTGCTGCGGGTCACCGGCGAGCGGGAGGTGCTGGACACCCAGCCCTCGCTGAAGCGCACGCTGGCCGTGCGGGACGCGTACCTGGACCCGATCTCCTACCTGCAGGTCGCCCTGCTGCACCGCCTCCGCGGCGCCTCGGAGTCCGAAGTGGACCCCCAGCTCCGCCGCGCCCTCCTGCTCACCGTCAACGGCATCGCCGCCGGCCTGCGCAACACCGGCTGACGGAGGCCGCGTGATCAGTCGGATTCCCCAGCCCGTCGCCGCAACGGCGTGGCAGAGTGTTGCCGTGCTGCGGGCGCCTGCTTCCTCGCCGCGCCGGGTCGCCGGACGGCTCGTCGCGCGCGCCGGCGAGGCCGCGAGGTGACCGCCGGCACCGCCGGCTGGGTGGAGAACCGGCCGCGCACCGGCCTGCTCCGCCTCGACCTCAGGGAGCTCTGGGCCTACCGCGAGCTGGCCGGCTTCATGGCCTTGCGGGACGTCAGGGTCCGCTACAAGCAGGCGGTGCTCGGCATCGGCTGGGCGGTCTTCCAGCCGCTCGCCGGGGTCGTCGTCTTCACGATCGTCTTCAAGCGGCTGGCGGACGTCCAGAGCGACGGGTTGCCGTACCCGATCTTCGCCTTCGCCGGCCTCCTCGCCTGGAACTACACCTCCGGCGCGGTGATCAAAGCCACGCAGAGCCTCGTGTCCAATGCCGGACTGGTCACGAAGGTGTACTTTCCCCGCCTGCTGATCCCGCTGGCCGCGGTCCTGCCCGGCCTGCTGGACCTGGCCGTCTCGCTGCCCGTGCTGCTCGTCCTCTACCCCGTCTACGGCGTCCGGCCCGGCTGGGCGCTGCTGACCCTGCCGCTGTGGGTCGCCTCGGCGGTGCTGGTCGCCCTGGCGGTGGGCCTGCTGCTGGCGGCGCTGAACGTGCGCTACCGGGACGTCAACCAGGCGATCTCCCTGCTCGTCCAGCTCTGGCTGTTCCTCAGCCCGGTGGCGTACCCGACGAGCACCGTTCCCGAGGCCTGGCAGCCGGTGTACGCGCTGAACCCGATGGTCGGCGTCATCGACGGGTTCCGCTGGTGCCTGCTCGCCGGCCCGGCACCCGGTCCCTGGTCGCTGCTGTCGGCCGCGGTGACGCTCGTCCTGCTGGGCGTGGCACTGGTCTACTTCCAGCGCACCGAGCGCCGGTTCGCGGACGTCATATGACCGCGCGGAACGCGATCGAGGTCGAGCAGGTCAGCAAGCGCTATCGGCTCGGCGAGCACCGGTCCGGCGCCCGGCTCGGCGAGGCCGCCGCCGCGGCGCTGCGCCGGGTCGGGAAGCGCCCGCGGCCCGAGGAGATCTGGTCCCTTCGCGACGTCAGCTTCACGGTCGAGGAAGGGCACGCGCTCGGGGTCATCGGGCGGAACGGGGCCGGCAAGAGCACGCTGCTCAAGATCCTCGGCCGGATCACCGAGCCGACCTCCGGGGTCACCCGGACCCGCGGTCGGGTGGCCGCGCTGCTCGAGGTCGGCACCGGCTTCCATCCCGAGCTCACCGGCCGGGAGAACCTCTTCCTCAACGGCGCCATCCTGGGCATGAGCCGCCGGGCCATGGCGCGCCGGCTGGACGAGATCGTCGAGTTCGCCGGCGTCGAGCGGTTCCTCGACACCCCGGTGAAGCGGTACTCCTCCGGCATGTACCTGCGGCTGGCCTTCTCCGTCGCGGCGCACATCGAGCCGGACATCCTGGTGGTCGACGAGGTGCTCGCGGTCGGGGACGCCGAGTTCCAGGCCAAGTGCGTGGGACGGATGCACAAGGCGGAGCGGGAGGGTCGCACCGTCGTGTTCGTCAGCCACAACCTCGACGCGGTCGCCGAGCTGTGCCCGGAGGCGATCTGGCTCGACCGCGGGACGATCACGGCCGCCGGCGGCACCGACTCGGTGATCGACTCCTACGTCCGGGCGGCCACCAGCCCCGACCGCGAGGCCGCTCCGATCGTGCACACCGGCGAGGTCACGCTGCACGGCGTCCGCCTGCTCGACGACGGCGGCCACCCGGCCGCGACGATCCGCCGCGACCGGCCGTTCCGGATCGAGGTGCGCTTCACCATCCACCAGCGGGTGCCCGGACTGGACATGTCAGCGCTCGTCTTCACCGCCTCGGGCACCCGACTGGTGGACGAGGCGTGGTCCGACACCCAGAGCAGCCGGCCCGACCGGCCCGGGACGTACACGGTGCAGATCGCGGTGCCGCCGGTGCTCAACGTCGGGGACTACCGGGTCGGGTTCTGGGCCGGCACGGCGTACGAGACCCTGCTGTGGGAGCCGGGGGCGGCCTCCTTCCGGCTGGAGGGCAGCGCCCGCGGCCGGCCGGAGCGGGTGGTGGCGCTCTTCCTGCCCTGGCAGGTGGTCGAGGAGCAGCCGCCGCGGCCGGCGGTGGAGGCCGACTCGGGACGCTCGGGGTAGCGGCTCAGCGGTCGGCCCCGAACTCCCGGCTGGTCCCCTGCGGCGGCAGCTGTTCCACCCAGCGCCGGCCGCGCTCGCGCCACTCCGGATGCCGCACCACGACCACAGCCGCCCTCGCCCGCCGGGGCACGAGCCGGGCGCGGGCGTGCCGGGCGGCGTGCCGGGTCACCGTCGCCAGGTCCCGCCCGGCCTGGCCGACCGGGTAGCGCGCCTCCCGCGCCGCGGCCGCTCGGAGGAAGTAGCGGCCGGCGTCGAGGTGCCGGCCCACCCGCAGCGACCACCAGCCGAGGTACTGGTGCAGGACCGCTCGGCTCGCCCGCGGGTAGCGGGCCGCCACGACGGCGAAGTCGGCCTCGACCCGGCGGGTGTCCAGGGACATGTTCGTGCCGTGGACGCGGTAGGCGACCAGCGGCTCCGCCACCCAGGCGGGCGGCGACGCCTGCAGCAGGCGCAGCCACAAGTCCCAGTCCGCGAGGGGCTGCAGCGCGGGGTCGAAGCCGCCGAGGCGGAGGAGGACGTCCCGCCGCGCCATCACCCCGGACGCCCCACCGGGCACGATGTTCGACTCCTCCAGCCTGGCCACGACCTCTTCCGGAGTCGGCGGCGGCTCTCCTCCCACTACCCGGTTGTTGCCGGCGACGTTGACCGACCCGACGTAGACCCACGCGGCCGCGGGATCGTCGCGCGCGGCCGCGAGCTGGCGGGCCAGCTTGTCGGGGGCCCACAGGTCGTCGTCGTCGCAGAACGCCACCCACGGCGCGCGGGCGAGCTGCGTCCCGGCGTCGCGGGTGGCGCTGACACCACGGCTGCGGTCGTGCCGCACGACCCGGAAGCGCCGGTCGCCGAGGTCGGCGACGATCCCCGGCACGAGCCGGGGATCGGCGGAGCCGTCGTCCACGACGAGCGCCTCGAACTCCACCTCCCGCTGCCACCGGACCGTGCTCAGCGTCTGCCGGAGCAGCGCGTCGCGGTCCTTTGTCGGCACCACTATCGACACCTGCGGCTCGCCGGTCACGGTGCGCTCCCCGCCCGGGCGAGCAGGGCCGCCAGCCGCACGCCCACCGCCTCCAGCGAGCAGGTCTCGGCCGCCGCGCGGGCGGCCTGCCCGAGCCGCCGGCCGAGGCACTCGTCGTCGACGACCGCGCCGAGCGCGGCCGCGAGAGCCGGCACGTCCCCCGGCGGGACGACGATCCCTCCGGCCGCACCGGGCCGGGCGTGGAGGAGATCGCGCACTCCGGACACGTCCGCCGCCACCACCGGCAGGCCGCACGCCATCGCCTCCAGCGCGGCGACCGGGAACCCTTCGTGCCGGGACGGCAGCACGGCCACGTCGGCGGCGGACAGGTAGCCCCACAGCCGGTCGCGGTCGTGCACATACTCGTCGACCCAATGGACCGCGTCGGGGGGTAGGTCGACCAGGCGAGCGCGCAACTCCGCGGCGTCCCGGCCGGAACCCACGAGCAGCAGCAAGGGCTCGCGCCCGGGCCGGGCCCCGCAGACCTCCCGCCACGCCGCCACGAGCAGGTCCAGACCCTTGCGCTCGACCTGGACCCGGCCGTGCCAGACGACCGTGCGCCGGTCGCCGGGCAGGTCCAGGGCGCGGCGCGCCCGCTCCCGGTCCTCCGGACGCCACCGCCGTACGTCCAGCGGGTTCGGGATCGCGGCCAGCCGGTCCGCCGGAACCCGGTAGCGCCGGCGCACCCGGTCCCGCTCGACGGCGCTGGCCACCACCAGACCGGCGGACAGCCGGACGGCGAGCCGCCGCAGCGGGGTCTCCAGCCGGCTGTGTCCGGCCTGCGCACCCTGGTAGGTGGCCAGCACCGGCAGCCCGGTGAGCCGGCCGAGCAGGACGCACACGTCGAAGCGGGCCGACTCGTACTCCTGGCACAGGATCGCGGCACAGCCGGTGGCCCGCAGCTCCCGGACCAGCGCCCGCGGCGGCGTGGCGACGTACGCCTCCACCGAGCGCAGCAGCCGGGACGCCGGCGCCCACCGCCACCGGACCGCCCGCAGCTTGCGGTGCAGCCACGGGCTGGGCAGCACGCTGACCCGGCAGCCGGTCGGCTCGTGCACGAACCGGGTCACGGCCGGGACCCGCGCCGACACGAGCACGAGCACGGTGTCGCGGCCGGCCCGTCGGAGCGCCGCCACGTAGTTGAAGAGCCAGCCGCCCGTCTGCCGGGTCCGGAACGTCTCCAGGTCGACGCCGACCTTGTCGAAGAAGTCCTCGAAGCGGTCGCCGGCCGGCAGCACGGCGACCGGACCCGCCGCGCCGGTCACCGGCTCGCTACCGTGGCGCCATGCCCGCGGTCAGCGTCGTCGTGCCGACGCACGACCGGGAGGGCTTCCTCGCCCAGACGCTGACCTCCGTGCTGCGCCAGCGCGACGTCGACCTCGAGGTCGTGGTCGTCGACGACGGCTCCCGCCCTGGTCTGGTGCCCGCGGTCGCCGCCGCCGCCGGGGACGACCGGGTGCGGGTGGTCCGGCACGAGGTGGCCCGTGGGGTCAGCGCCGCCCGCAACCTCGGGGTTTCTGTGACGCGGGGTCGCTGGGTGGCCTTCTGCGACGACGACGACCTCTGGGCCCCGGACAAGCTTTGCGCTCAGCTCGCGCAAGCCGGTGCGGCGGGGCCGGGTTGGGTCTACACCGGCGCGGTGAACGTGGACGAGACCGGCCGGGTCGTCGGCGGACGCCGGCCGCTGCCTCCGGCCGAGGTGGCGGCGCTGCTCCCGGGGCGCAACGCGGTGCCGGGCGGCGGGTCGGCGGTGCTGGTGCACCGCACGCTGCTGGACCGGACCGGCCCCTTCGACACCCGGCTGCACAACACCGAGGACTGGGACCTCTGGGTCCGGCTCAGCCGGCTGGAGCTGCCCCGCTGGGTGCCGGCGCCGATGGTGGGCTACCGGGTGCACGGCGGCGGGTCGTCGCTGCTCACCCGGCAGATCGTGCGCGGCGCGCAGGAGATCGAGCGCCGGTACGGCGGTCCGCTCGACCGGGTCACGCTCTACCGGCACCTCGGCCGGCTCTCCGCCCGGGGCGGCCGGCGGGGAGAGGCGATCCGCTGGTACGCCCGGACAGCGCTGCGCTCGACCGGGTACCGGCGGTCCGGCCTGCCGGTCGACGTCCTCGAGCTGGCCGGGCGGCGCGGGCAGCGCCTCGGCCGGCGCCTGCGGCTCGCCCCGGGGGCGCCACCGGATCCCGCGCTCGCCGCATACCTGGCGCAGGCCCAGGAGTGGCTCGACGAGCTGCGCTGACCGCGGCCCGGCGCCGGTCATCGCAACGGCTCCAGCCAGCGATCGGCGAGCGCCCGCCAGGCCGCGTGCGGCACCGGCCGGTGCCGGCGCACCCGACCTACGGCGAGCGCCGACAGGCTCCGGCCCACATCCAGCGCGTCCCCCCGCACGGCCGCGCGAGCGAAGTGGGCGCCGGCCTGCCGGCGCCGCCCGCCGCGCAGCGACACCCAGGCCAGGTAGTGGTGGACGGCCGCCCGGTCGACGCGGCCGTACCGGCCGTCGATGAGCGCCAGCTCCCGCAGCACCAGCCCGGTGTCCTGCGAGGAGTTGCCGCTATGGATCCGGTAGCCGACCAGCGGCAGCGGGACCCAGGCCGGCGGCCCGTGCCGGGCCAGCCGGCTCCACAGGTCCCAGTCCGCGAGGTTGACCAGCGCGGGGTCGAAGCCGCCGGCCGCGAGGACGAGGTCGCGCCGGGCGAGCACCCCGGAGCAGCCGCCCGGGACGAGCGTCCACTCCGGCAGCCGCCGGTGGACCACGTCCGGGGGCTGCGGCGGCTCACCGCCGACCACCCGCAGGGCGGCGTCGATCTTGACCGCCCCGGCGTACACCCAGTCCCGGCCGGCCCGGCCGGCCGCGTTGAGCTGCTCGCGGAGCTTGTCCGGCGCCCACAGGTCGTCGTCGTCGCAGAACGCGACCCAGCGACCCTCAGCGGCCTCGACGCCGCGGTTGCGGGTGGCGCTGACCCCCCGCGAGGTCGGGTTGCGCAGCACCCGCACCCGGGGATCCTGGCGGGCGGCCACGACCTCGGCCGCGGCGGGCCCGTCCGAGCCGTCGTCGACAACCAGCACCTCGAGGTCGACGTCCTTCTGCTCGCACACGGTGCGCAGGGTCAGCGCCAGCAGCTCGCGGCGGTTGCGGGTCGGCACGACCACCGAGACCTCACGGCTCACGGGCGAGTCCCAGCCGGCGCCGCAGCGGCCGGGTCGGCGGACCCAGCCAGCCGCGCAGCCGATACTCGGTCAGGTCCGCGCCCCGCCGCAGCCGCCACCGGGTGCTCGCCAGGCGCTCGCGGGCGTGCGCTGGGACTGTCGCCGGGACCTCGGCATCGAGCCGGTAGCCCAGCGCGAGCTGCTCCCGGCCGGCGAGCCAGGCGAACCGGCGGTGCTGAGCCGCGCTCCAGTGCGCCCAGCGCGCGAGCGGGTCGAAGTCCGGCGTCCGCTCCACCGGCTCCCAGTGCACCCGTCCCTGCCCGCCCAGGAAGACCGAGGAGCCCCGGACCGGCAGCCGCTCGGCGGCCGCGAGGTCGTACGCCTCGATGTCGAGGTCGAGGAACTCCAGCAGCTGAGTGATCTGCTTGCCCGGATCGGCGAAGAGGTCCTCGTATCGGACCAGGCGCACGGCCGGGTCGTCCGCGGGGCGGCCGGTCAGGAAGCGCAGCGCGGTCCGGGCGGCCGCGGCCCACCGGCGGGCGGCGAGGTCGGCGTCCCAGCCGAAGCTCCGGCCGCAGGACTCGACCACCGCGCGGCCGTCCCGGGCCAGGATGATCAGCTGCGCGGTCGGAAAGTAGTCGAACACCCGCTCGATGCCGATGACGCTGGGGTTCTTCGTGACGAGCCGCCGCTCGTCGTCGGTGCGCAGGAAGGTCAGGAGCCCCGCTCCCAGGGCCGCGTGCAACTCGGCCACCGTCCCTTCGTCCACCGTGCCCCAGGCCGGGTCCCAGCGTCCCCGCACCTCGCGGACGAAGTCGTCGAGCCGGCCGGCGTGCTCGACGAAGAAGTCCTCCCGGATGGGCTCGCGGCCCCCGGCGCACGCCGGGTGCATCCGCAGCAGGTCCCACAGGTAGTTGGTCCCGGTGCGGGGGGTCAGCCCGAAGATGAGGACAGGGGCGTTCGCGCCCGCACCGACCATGGCCCCCCACCTCGCGCCCGCAGCTCCGGTTCGCGCCATCGTAGCGGCGGCGCGGTCGGCGAACGGCACTCCGCGGCGGCGGCCCGCCCGTACGCTCGGCGGGTGACCGAGGTGACGGTCGTCGTGCCGACCCACAACCGCGGCGCGCTGCTGGCCAGCACGCTGCGCTCGGTCCTGGCGCAGCGGGGTGTCGAACTCGAGGTGGTCGTCGTCGACGACGGCTCGACCGACGGCACCCGGGACGTCGTGGCCGGCCTCGCGGACGACCGGTTGCGACTGGTCCGCCACGAGCAGCCGCGGCGGGTCAGCGAGGCGCGCAACAGCGGGGTCCGCGCCGCGACCGGCCGGTGGGTCGCCTTCTGCGACGACGACGACGTGTGGGCGCCGGACAAGCTAGCCGAGCAGCTTGCGCCGGCCCGCCGGCTGGGCCGGGACTGGGCGTACGCCGGCGTGGTGACCGTCGACGAGGTCCTCCGCCCGGTCGCGGCGCCACCGACGCCGACGCCGGAGCAGGTGGTGCGCCAGCTCCCCCGCTACAACGCGGTGCCCGGCGGCGGCTCGAACGTCCTGGTCCGGCGGGAGCTGCTCGACCGGGCCGGCCCGTTCGACCCCGGCCTGCGCAACACCGAGGACTGGGAGATGTGGCTTCGGCTGTCCCGGCTCGGGCCACCTGCGGTCGCCGAGCGCCGGCTGGTCGGCTACCGGGTCCACGCGGCCAACGCCTCCCTCGACGTGGCCGAGATCCTCGCCGGCGTGGCCCGGATCGAGCGGCGCCACCAGACCCGGGTCGACCGCGGCCGGATCCACCGCTGGCTCGCCGAGTCGTGCCTGCGCCAGGGCCGGCGCGGGCCGGCGGTGCGGCACTGGGCCACCGCGGTCCGCGCCGGAGCGGCGCCCGCGGTCGCCGCGGACCTCGCCGTGCTGCTCCGCCGCCGGCTGGCCGGCCCCGGCGGCGGCGAGGTCCCGGACTGGATCGGTGAGGCGCGCGTCTGGCTCGACCCGCTGGCCGGTGCGGACCCGGGCGCGCGGGCGGTCAGCGGGTCACCCCGACCGGCCGACCGCCGGTGAGCTCTCACCCCGTGCGGTACGGCTGGTAGCCGAGCCGCCGCATCGTCGGACCCGTCAGCAGCTGCACCAGTTCCGCCTCCGCGGTCGAGATGTGGTCCCGCCACTCCTTCGTCCGCGGCACGATCGCGCCCCACAGCTGTGGGTCGACCGGCCACCGGC
Organism: uncultured Actinomycetota bacterium; assembly: GCA_963849885.1. Classification (GTDB taxonomy): domain Bacteria; phylum Actinomycetota; class Actinomycetes; order Mycobacteriales; family CADCTP01; genus CADCTP01. Next base: position 344,640 of record CAWKIV010000013.1, read on the forward strand.
GGGCGTCCGGGCGGTGCTCCTCGATCGCCTGCGCCTCGTACGGCTCGCGGAGGTGGGCGCAGATCGCCGCGAAGGCGGTCGCCGGATCCGTGACGAAGGACTCGTACGGGACGAGGAGCAGGTTGGTCCGACCGGAGTCGAGCCAGGACAGCACTGCGGCGGTCGAGGTCGTCCACCGCTCGGCGAAGGTCTGCGCGTCCAGGTCGGCCCAGCCGCCGCCGGGGTCGACCGCCGCCCGGCGGCGGTAGGAGCTGTAGACGTCCACCGGGTGCCGGTGCACGTACAGCAGCCGGGCCTGCGGGAAGGCTGCCGTCAACCTGGCCAGGTGCGGCACGTTCGTGGGCGTCTTCTCGACCAGGCGCCGGCAGCCGCGGGCCCGGGTGGCATGGGCGACGAAGCTGCGGAGGGTCGCCGGGCCCAGGCCGGCGTGGAACAGCCACTCCCACCGGCCGCGCCGGACGTAGTTCAGCGGTGCGAGTGCGGCGGTGGCGACCCGCGCGGGCCGGATCGACCGGAGGAACCGGTCCCACTCCTGCCGGTCCTCCAGGAAGAACCTGATCCAGGGGTCGGGGTAGGTCCGGCTGAACAGGAACGCCCGGGGCAGGTGGGCGAACATCTCCGTCTCGACGAGGCTCTGCCGCTTCGGCGCGAACGCGGAGTGCTTCTGCAGGGTCCGGTAGAGGATCGAGGTGCCGCTGCGGGCCTCCCCGACGATGAAGACCGGGCTCGCCGCCGCCGTCCGCCGTGACCGCGCCCGCAGGTCGGTCCAGGTCACGGCCTCCGGCCCGCCTCCGGGCCGCCGGCGAACGGGGACATGGCGAGGTAGACCAGGCGCTTGGCCTGGCGGCGGCTGTGGCACACCGAGTCGAGGATGATCCCGGCGGTGAGGCTGATGAACGCGACGATCTGGATGGAGGCCGCCAGGATCGCGGTGGGGAACCGCAGGACCAGCCCGGTCTCGATGAACTCACGGACCGGGATCGAGCCGAGCGCGACCGCCAGCGCGGTCAGCATCGCCGCGATGACGGTGAAGAAGCGCAGCGGCCGCATCTCCTTGAAGATCAGGAGGGCGGCTACCCCGATGCGCAGCCCGTCCCGCACGGTGCGCAGCTTCCGCTTCGACTCCAGATCCCGGCGCCGGTAAGCGGTCGGCAGCTCGGCGTGCGGGAGGCCGAGGTCGACCGTGTGGGTCACCAGCTCGGTCTCGATCTCGAATCCGGGGAACCGGACCGGGAAGGACTTCACGAACCGCCGGGACAGCACCCGGTACCCGGAGAAGACGTCGGTGAAGCTCCCGCCGAACAGCGCCGTCAGGACGCGGTTGAACATCCAGTTCCCGACCACGTGCCCCCGCGGATAGGGCCGCGCCTCGCCGGCCGCCGGCACCCGGCAGCCCACGACCATGTCGAGGTTGTCGCGGAGCAGCCGGTCCACCATCGCCGGTGCGTCGGCGGGGTCGTACGTCCCGTCGCCGTCGACGAGGACGTAGACGTCCGCGTCCACGTCGGCGAACATCCGGCACACCACCGTGCCCTTGCCGCGGCGCTCCTCCCGGCGCACCACCGCGCCGGCCGCGGTCGCCCGCTCGGCGGTCAGGTCGTCCGAGGCGTTGTCGTAGACGTAGACCACCGCGCCGGGCAGCGCGGAACGGAACCCCTCGACCACCCGGGCCACCGACGACTGCTCGTTGTGGCACGGGATGACCACAGCGACCCTGGGGTTGCCGGGCGGCGGCGGAGCGGGCGCGAGATCCTCCGGCGCCGGTGCGGGCACCCGGTCGACGACGTCAGTCACGAGCAGCCACCACCAGGAGGTTCTTGCCGACCAGCCGGCGGGTCGCCCGGTCGACGACCCGGCTGAGCGGGAATGCGAGGCGGTCGTAGAGGAGGATGCTGCGCGCGGTCACGGCACCGTCCCGGCTCACCAGCCGGTACAGCAGCGACGCCACGAAGCCGATGCTGTCCACGTACTCGCTCCGGACCACCCGGAAGCCGGCCGAGCGGACCAGCTGCTCCAGGGGTGCCATCCGGTAGCGCCGGTGGTGCCCGACGTGCCGGTCCATGGCGGAGAACAGCACGGCGAAGGCCGGGACGTAGAGCACGAGCCGGCCGCCCGGGGCCAGCTTGGCGTTCAGGTCGCGCAAGGCCGCCGCGTCGTCCTCGATGTGTTCGAGCACGTTGAGCGAGTAGACGGTGCCGAAGGTCGGCGGCTCGGACCCGGCCGGGGCGGCCGCGACGAAGAAGCCGTCCCGGCGCAGCTGCGCCCGCAGCGCCGGGTGCGGCTCCACGCAGCTGACGTCGAGCCCGCGGTCGCGCAGCGCGCGGGCGTGCAGGCCGGTGCCGGCGCCGAAGTCGAGGACCGGCCGGCTCGGGTCGGCTTCCCGCAGCACGGTGTCCACCAGGTACCGGTGGTAGTTGTCGGCCTGGTCCATCGCCTCCAGGTTCTCGGCGCCACTCCCCCGCTCGCCCGGGCCGGGTTCCGGCGGCGCCGGCCCCGCCGGCCCGGACGGCCCCGGCGGCTCGTCGGCGGCACGCAGCGCGGTCCGCAGCCGGCGTCCGGCGGTGGCGACGACCGCGAGCAGCACGGCGGTGCCGGCGAGGCCGGCGGCCAGCCCCGCCCGGCCCAGGTCGCGGGTGGCGCCGAACTGCCAGAGGCTGAGGTAACGCAGGTAGTTGCGGCCGTCCTCGGCCCCGTCGTAGCGGTGCTGGACGGAGTAGCGGGCGACCGGCACGACCAGCTCCCACTGCCGGACGACCGTCGGGCTGGCCAGCGGCTGGGTGTCGAGGAAGTGCGCCCCCGGTGGCACCGGCGGGGTCTCCAGCTGCTGGGTCTGGGTGGACACCAGCAGGGCCGGGAGCGAGACCAGGAAGCCGGCGGCGAACAGCAGGACCGCCGCTCGCATCCGGCGAGCGGTGGTGATCCACGGCGCCACGAGCACCGCGCCGAGCAGGACCGCCGGCAGCAGCAGCCGGGGACCCCAGCTCCACCCGCCGTGCCAGGCGAACCAGGTCGCGGTCAGCCCGACCGTGATCGCGGCCTGCGCTCCGATCAGCACCGCGGCGCGCCGGTCGGCCCGCCACGCGTGCGCCAGCGCCCAGGGCAGCAGCAGCACGATCGGCGCGAAGAGCAGCACGCTCTTGCGCGGCTCCAGCAGCAGCCCGGCCGCGCCCTCGAGGAACGGCGTGGTCAGGCCGACGTCCTGGTAGCCCAGCTCGAACGGGTTGCCGAACCGCACCTGGTTGTACGCGACGGTGAGCGCCACGCCCGGCAGCAGGCCGAGCCCCAGCCGCAGCACGGCCCGGATCCCGTCGGCCCGCCAGGCGACCGCCGCGTACACCGGCGTGAAGAGCAGGTTCTGCGGCCGGGTGAGGATCGCCAGGCCGAGCGCGACACCGGCCCAGCCGGGACGGCGGGCGAGCATCCGCTCCACGCTCACGACGAGACAGAGCGCGGCCAGCGGCTCGGAGAAGAACTCCTTGCCGTACGGCAGGGCGAACGTGCCCACCACCGCACCCGTGGCGACGACAGCCGCCGGCCCGGCCCGCGCGCCGAGCCGGCGCCCGAGCAGGTACAGGGCGACCACCAGGCCGGCCATGACGAACGCCATCGTCGCCGCCACCGCCGCCTCCAGCAGGGCGGCGGGGTCCGGAGCGAGCATCGCGAGCGGCCGGAGCAGGACGTACGGGAGCAGGGCGAGCAGGGACAGGCCGAGGCCGTACCGGCTGTACTCCCGCCCGTCCGGGCCGGGCAGGGTGTTGAGCTCGGGGTCGACCGCGAGCGTCCACCGTTCCACGATCGCCTCGGTGACGCCGTACATGGTCCGGCCGTCGTAGCCGGTGATCGCCCCTTCCTGGACCAGCAGGAAGCCGGCCGACACGAGGACGAAGAGCCACGCGGCGACCCGCCGGTCCGCCCCGGCGAGCCGTCCCCCGGTCCGCTCCCGCGCGTCGAGCAGCGCCGACGACGTCGATCCCAAGCCCACCCCATGACACCGTGCTGGCCCCGACGCCTGCGGGTCCGCCTCAGCTGCCCGCGGCGTCCCGGTCCGGAGCACGGTAGCGCCGCCGGCCGCCGAGCGGGCGCAGTTCCCGGAAGTCGGCCCACCGCACCGCCGCCACCGCCGCCAGCGGCAGCGCCACCGCCCCCAGCCAGGTCAGCAGCAGGAACCCGGACCGGCCCAGCAGCCCGTCCACGTACAGCGAGTTCAGCGGCGCCACCAGCCGCGACCCCAGCGACAGGGCGACCAGCGCGGCCAGCCAGCCCCCGCGCGGCACCAGGGCGAGCAGGGCGACGGGCAGGAGCACGTACCAGGGCCAGTACGCCGGCCCGGCCAGGACCAGCGCGCCGACCATCACCACCGCGCACCGGCGGAGCAGGGCGTCCCCGTCCGGCACCCGCAGCGCGAGGACCACGGCGAGCAGCACCAGCGCCGCGGCGGCCGCCACGGAGACCGCCCGGAGCGCCGCGGGCTCGCCGACGAGGCGGGACAGGACCTCGGCGACCACGGTCTGGGTGGAGCCGGTGTGACCGGCCCGGCCGGACTCGCGGAGCCCGGCGAACGTCGCCGACCCCCGCCAGAACGGGGCGAACAGCACGACCGCCACGACGAGCCCGGTCACCGCTCCGGCGGCGACCCGCCCGGCCAGGGGGCGGGTGCGTTCCGGCGCGCGCCACCAGTAGCCCAACTGCAGCGGGACGAGCAGGAGCGGCAGGTACTTGGTCAGGGCGGCACCGACCATCGCCGCGACGGCGAGGGCGACCCGGCGGCGGAGCGTCAGGCCGAGGGCGAGCACGACCAGCACCGCCATCAGCGCGTCGTTGTGGCCCTCCCCGGCCACCTCCACCAGCACCGCCGGGTTCCACAGATAGGCCACCGTGGCCAGGTCGCGGTCCTGCGGCCGCACCTGGCCGACGACCCACCGGATCAGCGCCGCCACGGCGAGGCCGGCGGCGACCGCGACGAGCTTGAACAGCAGCATCGCCAGCCTGACGTCGCCGCCGGCGAGCTGGACGATCCCGGTCTCCAGGTGGGTGACCAGCGGACCGTACGGGGTCGGCGGGAAGACCGGCCGCCACCCGAAGGACTCCAGCTCGGCGCCGATCGGGCTGGCGGCGACCGCGGCACTGTCCACCAGGTACGGGTTGGCGTCCAGACTCACCCGGACGTACCCGTGGGCGACATAGGACAGAACGTCGCTGGAGAAGACCGGGGTCGTGAGCAGCCACAACACGCTGTAGATGACCGGCAGTCCCAACACGGGCAGCCGCAGCCGCCGCGGCAGGCCGTGCCGACACAGCCGCAGCAGCCAGCCGTACAGGGCGAACAGGCCGGCGGTGGCGACCAGGTAGAGCGCGATCCCGGTGCGGTCGCCAGCGCCGCCGGACCCGGCGTGGACCAGGCGCTGCGCCAGGTACATCAGCAGGTACAGCGGCCCGCTCGCCACGGCCGCGACCAGGATGCGACCGGTCACGCTGGTCGTCGCGAGCCTCCCGGGTTCCGCAGCCCTGCGAGCAGGCCGGGCAGCAGCCCGGTCACCTCGCCGTAGGCCAGCGCGAGCAGCTCCCGGTTGCCGCTGAGCAGCCCTCGGAGCAGCAACCAGGGTGCGCGAAGCAGGTCGCGGGCGACCCGGCGGGCGATGAACAGATCGCCGCGGCGCAGGTGCTTGCCGTAGAACGCACCCTGCCCCCGGGCGTACCGGCGGTAGATGGCGGGCAGCGCCGACGCCGGTTGCCAGGCGACGTGCGCCACCACGGACGACGGCTCGTAGACGATCGGGACGCCGGCCCGCAGCGCCCGGTAGGCCCAGTCGTTGTCCTCCCCCGCCAGCCGCAGCGACCGATGCTCGTCGAGCGCGCCCACCCGGCGCAGGACGGAGCACGGGAACGCCATGTTCGGCGGGAACAGGTCGTCGCCGTCCAGCCGTGGCCGGGTGTGCACGGTCGGTTCGGCGGCGACCACCACGGTCGGCACGGCGCCGTCGCCGGCCGGCTCCACCCGCCCGGTGACGATGGCCTCCCCGCCGTCCCGCAGCCGGGCCAGCAGCGCCGCCAGCCACGACGGGGACACCCGGCAGTCGTCGTGCGTCACCGCCACGTACGGTGTGCGGACCACTTCCAGCCCACGGTTGGTGGCGCTGGCGATGCCGGTCTCCCGGGACGGCAGGTGCCGTACGGCCAGCCCGTCCGTCCGGACCTCGGCCACCCACGCCGCCACCTCGCCGCCGCGGCTCTGGTCGACGACGATCACCTCCGCCGGCCGCGGGTCGGCGGCCGCGATCGAGCCCAGGCACTGCCGCAGCAGCGGCCGCCCCACGGTCGGGATCACGACCGTGACATCGGCGGCGACGCGGCCGGTCACCGCGCTCCCCCGGCCAGCTCGGCGAACCGGACGACCAGCTCGCCGTCGCGGCCGGTGCAGCCGCCCGGGCTGCCCTCCTGCTGGACCCGGACAGTCGCCCGGCGGCCGGTGTAGTAGCGCAGCGCGTCCGCCGCGGCCCAGTCGTACAGGTAGTCCTGCACCGCGTACGCACCCCGCGGGGCCGGCGACACCGCGGCCCGCGGGACGTCGCAGAGCAGCACGGTGTCGCCGTCCCGGGTCTGCGCGGCCAGCTCCGTGGAGATCCGCTCGACCACATCGGCCGTCTCCACCCGCACCCACGCGGACAGCGCGAGCGACAGCGCCGCGCCGGCGAGGTAGGCACCGACGGTGGCGCCGACCAGGATCCGGGTCCGGTGCCGCCAGCCGACCTGGCCGAGCCAGAGCGCCGCGAGTGCCGCCAGCAGCAGCCAGGTCGGCGCGAAGACCCGCGGCGACCCCTGCCGGGGCTGGCTCGCCAGCACCGGCACGTTGAGCAGCACGACGAGGGCGGCGGCGGCCAGGGCCGGCCGGGCCGACCAGGACGCGGCCGGCCGCCGGGGCCGGGGCCAGCCGCGGGCCGCCCACTGCCAGCCGCCGACGGCGCCGAGGGCGAGCACCAGGACGCTCAGCGGGAAGGCCCACCGCACGGCCAGCGGGATCGACTCGCCCCCGGCCGCGGCCGCCGGATAGCGGACGACGAACGCCAGGTCGGTGACCAGGCCCTGGGCCCGGTCGGCCGCGCCCGCGGACAATCTCGGGTCGTTGCCCGGGACCAGCAGGTAGGCCAGCACCACGACGGCCGCCACCGCACCGGTGGCGACGGCCGCCGCGCGCCGCCGGGCCGGCGGCGAGACCAGCCAGGCGGCCAGCGGCAGCGCGAGGATCACCTGCTCGACGCACAGCATGGCGACCAGGCCGAGCAGCACCCCGAGCCACAGCCGCTCCCGGCGCAGGGCGAGCAGGGCGGCCAGCGCCGCCGCCAGGCCGAGCGGCACGTGCAGGGCCGCCGGCCAGAGCGCCACCTCGGTGCCCAGCGGCTGCAGCAGCCAGACCGCGGCGGCGAAGTCCGGCCAGGGGGCGGCGGCGCCGAGCGAGGAGACCAGCCGCCGCAGCAGCAGGGCGACCGCGACGGTGGCCGCCAGGCTGACCGCGATGGCGACGCCGAAGTGCGCGCTCCGGCAGACGCCGGTGGTCAGGAAGATCTCGACGAACCGGGCCGGCCGGATCAGCCCGAGCCGCTCGTACGACTCCGACAGGAACCCCGGCAGGCCCCGCTCCCGAGGAGCCAGGCAGTTGTTGAGGTCGTCGGCCAGCGGCGCGCCGCGGACCAGCACCGGAACGCTCACCCCGAGCAGCACCAGGCACGCGGTGGCGAGCAGCAACCGCCCGGCCGTCCGGGCGGCCGGCGTCGGCCGGTCGGCGGCCTCCTCCGGGGCGCCGGCCGGCGCCGGTGCCCGACCGGGCTCCCCGCCGGTCACCGCAGGTCTCGCAGCCATTCCTCGGCCCCCCGGGCCCAGCATCCGGGCGGCTTGCCGGCCCGCCGGAGCGCCGCCCGTGGCCACGCCAGCGCCACCGCCGCCCGGCCGAGCGACGGCAGGTCGCCCCGGCGGGCGGCAGCAAGGTACCACCGCGCCGCGGCGCCGCGGCGGCCCTCGGTCAGCGCGGTCCACCCCGCCCAGCGGAGGTGGCGGGGATAGTCGACCGGGATGCGGTGGCGCCGCGCGATCCGGGGCAGCTCCCGCACCATCGGCTCCATCCGGGCGGAGGCGTTGCCGGCGTGCCAGCGCAGGGCGACCAGCGGCTCCCGGACGCAGGCGGGCGGACCGAGCCGGGCCAGCCGGATCCACAGGTCCCAGTCCTCGTGCACCCGCAGCGCCGGGTCGAACCCACCGGCCCGGGCCAGCGCGGCGGAGCGCACCAGCACGTTCGACGCCCCGGCGGGGACCGAGTTGTGCGTCGGCAGCAGGTCCATCACCTCGTCCGGCCCGGGCGGCGGCGACCCGCCGAGCAGCCCCAGCCCGAGGTCGACGTCGACGTAGCCGCCGTACGCCCAGCTGCGGCCGGCCGCCGCGGCGGCGGCCAGCTGCCGAGCCAGCTTCGCCGGCGCCCACACGTCGTCGTCGTCCAGGAAGGCGACCCACTCCCCGGCGGCGGCCGCGATGCCGGTGTTGCGGGCGGCACTGACCCCGCGCGGCTCGGGGTGGCGCAGCACCACCGGCCCGGCACCGGGCCACGGCGCGAGCGGCTGCGCGGAGCCGTCGTCGACGGCGATCACCTCGACGGCCAGGCCCTCCTGCGCCAGCGCGCACCGGACCGCGGTGGCCAGCAGAGCCGGGCGGTCCCTGGTCGGGATGACGACGCTGACCTCAACCATCGGCGGGCGGCGTCCGCAGCAGGCGCGCCAGCGCGCGGGCGCGCAGCGCGACCGGGTCGAGCGGACCGGCCTCCCACCGGCCGAGCCGCCAGCGGTCCGACCGGGCCGAGACCGCCCAGCCGGCCCCGGTCCACGCCGCGCGGTACCCGGCCGCCCGGGCGTCGGCCGCCGTGCCGGCGTCCGCCCGGCCGTGCGGGTAGGCCAGCACGGCGAGGGGCTGCCCGGTGAGGTCCTGCAGCGCGTCCCGGCCCTCGGTCAGGGCCCGCCGCCGGTCCGCCGGACCGAGCAGCGGCAGCACCGGGTGGGCGACGGTGTGGAAGCCGACGGCCATCCCGGCCTCGGCGAGCTCGGCGATCCCGGCCGGGGTCAGCTGGTCGGTGGCGTGGGCGGCGTCCGCCTCCAGCCGGCCGCGGCGGTCGGGGTCGCCCTCGCAGGCCAGCGCGATGGCCCCCGGGTCGGCGCCCGCCACGTCGAGGTCGCGGGCCACCCGGGCCGCGCCGTCCGCCAGGATCCGCGACTCCAGGACCTCCCACCAGTAGGGGCCCAGGCCGTGCAGGCTCCGCCCGGAGAGGAAGAAGGTGGCCGGCACGCCCAGCTCCCGCACCACCGGGAGCACGTGCCGGACGTGGCTGGCGTAGTCGTCGTCGAAGGTGAGCGCGAACCGCGGCCGGCCGGCCCGGCCTGCCCGCGCCGGCTCCGGCAGCTGCTCCACCGGCACGACGTCGCCGAGCCGCAGCAGCGTCTCCACCTGGGCGCGGAACCGCGCCACCGGCACGCACGGGACGACCTCGTGGGCCCGTGCCGGCTCCGGCCGCACGCGGTGGCACACCAGGACCAGCGCCCGACCCCGGGCCGCCGCGAGCCCGCCGGCGACCCGACCCGGCAGCCGTCGCGCGAGCAGCGCGGCCGCGGCCCGGCGGCCGGCCGACCGCGCCGGCGACACGTGGCCTGGCCACGAGGCTGTGCGAGGGATGGCGCCCTCCCCGTTCCGGACGTACCCGATCTCCCCGATCGCCGCGGCGGCGGTCGGCGCGCGGATACGGTAACCGGATGCGCATCGCTCATGTGGCGCCTCCGGCAGGACGCTCGGCGTCCGGGATCCTCACCGTGCTGGAGCAGCTGACCGCCGCGCTCGTCCGGCGAGGGCATGAGGTCGCGCTGTGGCACGGCGGGGACTGGAGCGCACCGGGCCTGCGGCAGCTGGAGCGGTCGTTGGAGGCCGCGGGAGTGCGCTGTGTGCGGCTGGAGACCGCGCGACGGCGCGGCCGGACGCTGCCGGTGGTGTCCCTCCCCGACCCGGCCGGGTTCGACCTGGTGCACCTGCACAGCGTCTTCGTCCCGCTGCACGCCGCCGTCGCCCGGGCCTGGACCGGCCCGGTCGTGCTGTCCCCGCACGGCGGCTACGACCCCGTCTCGCTGCGCCGCAGCGTCCTGCGCAAGCAGGTGTACGCGGCGCTGCACGAGCGGCGGCTGGTCCGCCGGGCGACCACCATCGCCGTCCTCACCGAGGTCGAGGTCGCCCAGGTGCGGGACTTCGCCGGCCCGGTGCGTACGGCGGTGGTCCCCAACGGGGTCACCCCGCGCCCGGCGGGCCGTGGGGAGGCCGTGCGCGAGCGCTTCGGGATCCCGCCCGGTGCCCGGCTGGCGGTCTTCGTCGGCCGGCTCGACGTCCGGCACAAGGGTCTGGACCGGCTGGCCCGGGCCGCGGCCGCCGCGCCGGGCTGGCACGTCCTGCTGGTGGGGCCGGACCACCGGGGCGGCGGTGCCGAGCTGCGGCGGATGCTGGCCGGGTCCGGCGCCGCCGGACGGGTGGTGCTCGCCGGTCAGCTGGAGCCGGCGGCGCTGCCCGACGTGCACGCCGCCGCGGACCTGTTCGTGCTCCCGTCCCGGTGGGAGGGGCTGCCGATGTCGTTGTTGGAGGCACTCGCGCAGGGCGTCCCGGCGCTGGTGACCCCGGAGGTGGACCGGCTGGTGCCGGTCGGTGCCCGCGGCGCCGGCTGGGTGTCCGCGGCGGACGGCCTCGGCGCCACGCTCGACGCGCTCGCCGCCGTGCCGCCGGCGGGTTGGTCGGAGCGGGCGGCCGCGGCGCGGGAGCTGGCCGGCGACTACGACTGGGACGCCGTGGCCGAGGCCTGCGAGCGGGCGTACGGCGCTGCCCTGCGGCAGTGGGCCGCCGGCCCCGCGGCGGTGCGCGGCGCGGTCCACCCGTGACGGCCGGCGTGGCGGTCGCGGCGGCGCCGGCCCGCGCCGGTCGGGACGCGGCGTGGTGGATGTCCGCCGCGTGCGTGGTCGGATTCGTCCTGGCGGTCGCCGCGGTCGCGCTGGTCGTGGCAGTCCACGTCGACGACCGGTACGCGGTCGACCACGCGTCCGGCGCCCGGATCGCGCTGGCCCGCCACGCCGCCCACGGCGTGCTCTACCCTCCGCTGGTCGCGGCGGACAGCGTCGGCGGGACCCGCTTCATGCCGCTGCCGGTGCTGCTGCACGCCGGCCTGAGCCGGCTGACCGGCGAGTACCTCGTCTCCGGCAAGCTGCTGGCGCTCGCGGCGATGCTCGCGGTCGGTCTCGTGACGTTCCTGGTGCTGCGTCGGCGGGGCTGCCCGCTGCCGCTGTCGGCGGGCCTGGTCGGCGTCGTGCTGACGACGCAGACCGGCCTGCTGGCGGTGACCGGCCTGCGCGGCGACAGCCTCCCGCTGCTGCTGCAGCTGCTCGCGGTCGCCGCCGCCGCCGGATCGAGCTCGCGGCGAGCGACCTGGGCCGCCGCGGCGCTGGCCGCGCTGGCCGTCACCGCCAAGCTGCACGCGCTGTGGGCGCCGGCCGCGATCCTGCTCTGGCTCTGGACCGTCGACCGGCGTCGCGCGCGGGAGTTCCTGGCCGCGTACGCGGGAATCACCGTGCTCCTGCTGGCGGTCCTGACCGCGCTCACCCGCGGGCGGCTGGTGGAGAACGTCTTCGGGCTGTCCGGGGCCGGCATCACCGGCGCGGTCGACCTGCTCACCTCGCCGTACCGGCTGCTGCACCTGCTGGTCGCCGGGGCGCTGGGCCTCTGGCTGCTGCTGCCGCTCGGGTTGCTGCTGACCGCGGCGGCGCTCCGGCGCCGGGCCGTCGACCCCTGGCAGCTGTCCCTGCTGGCGGCGCTGCTGGTCCTTCTCGTGGTGCTCGGCGACATCGGCACCGGCGGCAACCAGCTGCTCGACGTCGCGGTCCTCACCGCGATCGTGGTCGGCCAGGCCGCCGGCCGGCGAGGCCCTGGTCGGCGTGCCGGTGCGGCTCTACCGGACGGCGCTCACCGCCGCGGTCAGCTGGGTGCTCGTGACCGGGCTCGCGGTCACCGTGGCGCCGGCGGTGCGGGACGCGGCCGGCACGGTCCGCGACCCCTCCCGGTACAGCGCGCAGCCGCTCGCCGGCGTCGCCGACAGCACGACCACCCTGCTCTCCGAGGACCCGTACGTCCCGGTCTCGCTCGGCCAGGACCCGGTGGTGCTCGACCCCTTCATGCTGCCGCGGATCGCGCGGCGCGACCCGGCCGCCGTGCAGGATCTGGTCCGCCGCATCGACGCCCGCGACTTCGACCTCGTCGTGCTGGTGCAGCCGCTCGACGACGCCGCCTGGTGGGCCGACTACCACTTCGGGCCTGCGGTGATCGCGGCGATCCGCCGGTCGTACGTGCCGAGCGGGCGGGTGCAGGGCTACGACGTCTACCGGCCACGCCCGCCGGACTGAGCGCGCGGCGCCGGAGCCCCGGACCCGTACCGGTCGCGCAGCGGCGCGAGCCAGGACTCGGCGCCGGCGGCCCACCGGCGCGCGTCCGCCGGCCAGTCGAGGAGCCGGTAGACCTCGCCGCGGCCGACCGCGGGGTGCACCAGGGCGGCGCCCGCGCGGGCGACCGACCGCAGGTCCCCGCGGGCGGCCGCACGCAGGTAGTAGAGAGCGGCGGCGCCGCGCCGGCCGTCCTGCAGGCAGGTCCAGGCGGCCCGCCGCAGCATCGCCCGCGAGTCGACGTCGATGCCGTGCCGGCGGGCGAGCAGGGCCGGCTCGGTGACCATGGGTGCCGGGTCGGTGCGGGCGTTGCCGCCGTGGTGCCGGTAGCCGGCCAGCGGCCGGGGGACACAGTCCGGCGGTCCTGTCCGCGCCAGCCGGATCCACATGTCCCAGTCCTCGGTGCGCCGCAGCGAGGTGTCGAACGGCCCGGCAGCGGCCAGCAGGTCGGTCCGCACCAGCACCGTGGAGCCGCCGGCCGGGATGCTGTTGACCGACCCGAGCAGCCGCAGCGCCTCGTCCGGCGCGAGCGGCGGTCCCCCGCCCAGCAGCCGCAGCTCCCGGTCCACGTGCACTTCCCCGGTGTAGACCCAGCCGCGGCCGGATCCGGCGGCGACCGCCAGCTGGCCGGCCAGCTTGTCCGGCGCCCAGACGTCGTCGTCGTCGAGGAAGGCGACCCACTCCCCGCGGGCGGCCGCGATGCCGCTGTTCCGGGCCGCGCTGACCCCCTGCCGGGTGGAGTGCCGGACCACCCGCACCCGGGCGTCCCCACCGGCCACCGACCGGGTCGCGGTGCCGTCCGCGGAGGCGTCGTCGACCACGACGACCTCCACTTCCACGCCCTGCTGGCCCAGGGCGGTCCCGATCGAGCAGGCGAGCAGGTCCGGCCGCCCCCGGGTGGGGATCACCACGGTGACGTCCGGGCTCATGCCGGCGCCGCTCCCGGCTTGGTGGCCACCAGCACGACGTTCTTGCCCATCGGCGGCCGTGCGAGCATCCGCTGCAGGAGCCGGCTGGCCGGCACCACGACCCAGTCGTAGCCCCACATCGTCGAGCCGCTGATCTCGGTCTGCCGGAGCAGCCGGTAGACCACGTAGTACGGCAGGACGCCGAGCAGGTCGAAGTAGCAGGCGCGGGTGACGACCAGGCCCGCGTCCTCGGCGAGCCGGCGCAGCTGGTCCGGCGAGTAGCGCCGGTAGTGCCCCGCCTTGTAGTCCAGGTCGCTGTAGAGGGCCTCCAGGCCCGGGCCGAAGACCAGCAGCGCCCCGCCCGGCCGGAGCACCTCGGCGGCGAGGCGCAGCTCGCCCGCGTCGTCCTCGATGTGCTCGAGCACGTTGAGGTAGAGCACCGCGTCGAAGTCCCCGGCGCCGCGCCGCCGGTGGTCGGCGAGCGTCTCCTGGTGGACCGTCACGCGGTCGCTCAGAGCGCCGTACGCCGCCAACGCCGGGGCCAGGTTGGCCGCCGGTTCGAGCGCCACCAGCCGGGAGCCCGGGTAGCGGTCGGCCAGCTTCCGGGTGATCGTGCCGGCGCCGGCGCCGACCTCGAGCATCCGCCCGCCGAGATGGGCGTCGAACTCGTCCAGCACCCAGTCGAAGAAGTGGTGCGCCGTGCCGAGCCGCTCGAGGTCGTCGGCGGCCCCGAAGTGGTCGTCGTGGAAGGCCCGCCCGGCCGGGGAGAGCCGGCGCTGCCGGGTGCTGTCGACGCTGCCCCGCAGCGCGCCGAGGTGGGCGGCGAAGTCGCCGGCGTCGCGCAGCCGCAGACCGCCGGGCGAGCCGGGCGCCGCGCGGTAGATGATCGGCGCCTCGCCGACCCGGTAGCCCCGGGCCACCGCCATGGCCACGAACATGGTCTGCACCGCGTGGCTGCTGAGCGGCTGGGCGCCGATCGCGAAGTCGCGGACCACCTCGGTCCGGCTCACCCGGAAGCTGGTGGTGGCGTCGGCGATGCCGCGGGTGCCGGTGATCGCCCGGAAGGTCAGGTTGGCCAGCTTGCCCAGCGCCCAGCGCGACGGCGGCAGGCCGGGGGTGCCGCTGCCGCGCGCCCACCGGGAGCCGATCACGACGTCGAGGTCGCCGGTCAGCAGCCGGTCGACCAGGTGCGGGATCTCGCGTGGGGTCGTGCCGCCCGGTCGCGTCCAGGGTGGCGACCAGTTCCGCCCGCCCCACCTCCAGGACGCGCCGGAAGCCGTCGACGAAGGCGGCGCCGGGTCCCGCGCCCGGTCCCCTGACGACCTCGAGCGGCAGGTCGATGGCGGCCGCGGCGGCGAGCGCCTGGTCGCCCGCCGACCCGTCGCCGCCGTCGAGGAGCAGGACGTCGAGGTGCATGCCGCGGCAGCGCAGCGCGTACGCGGCGACGGCCAGGTCGCGCACCAGTGCCGGCACCGGGCCGGCCGGCCCGTAGACCGGCAGCACCACCGCGACGGCCTTCGGCTGTTCCACCCGCATTCCCCCGCTCGAGGACCGAGACCCGGTCACCGTAACGCCGCGGCCGGCGGTCGGACCGGGATTCGCGCCCGGCCGGCATCGGGACCCGGCAAAGCCCCGGTGATGACGCGGACCGGCCGGTACGGTGCGCCGGTGCGCCCGGTGAGCGTCGTCGTCCCGACGAAGGACCGACCGGCGCTGCTCGCCGCCACCCTGCGCAGCATCTGCGCCCAGGAGGACGCGTCGATCGAGGTCGTCGTCGTGGACGACGGATCGGCCGATCCGGATGCCGTCCCCGCCCTGGTGGCCCGGCTGGCGGACGACCGCATCAGGGTGCTGCGCCATCCGGTGCCGGCGGGGGTCGGCGCGGCACGCAACCGCGGGCTGGCGGCCACGACGGGCAGTCGGGTCGCCTTCTGCGACGACGACGACCTGTGGGCGCCGGACAAGCTCGTCAAGCAGCTGGCAGCGCTGGACCGGACCGGCCGGAGCTGGGCCTACGCGGGGGCGGTCGACATCGGCCGGTCGGGGGCGGTCGCCAAGGGCGGTCCGCCGCCGCTGCCGGACACCGTGGTCGCGACCCTGCCCAAGGCGAACGTGATCCCGGGCGGGTGCTCGGGCGTCCTCGCGGACCGGACCCTGCTCACGAAGGTCGGCGGCTTCGACGAGGGCCTGGGACCCTGCGCCGACTGGGACCTCTGGCTCCGGCTGCTGGCGGTCGGCCCGCCCGCCTGTGCCCCCGAGCCGCTGGTCGGATACCGGCTCCACCCCGCGAACATGTCGCTGAACGAGGCGCGCATGGTCGCCGACTTCCAGGTGCTGAAGGCGCGGTACGGCACGGTCAACGAGGCGACCTTCCGCCGCTACCTGTTCTGGTGGTCCCTCCGCTCGCAGCGGCGCCGCGCGGCGCTCGCCCACTGGCTGTCGGCCGCCCGGGCGAGCGACCGGGAGTTCGGCCTCCCGCTGCTGGCCGCCGACCTGGGCCAGCTGGTCCGCCGGAGCGCGGCGGCCACGCTGGCCCGGACCAGGTACACCCGCTGGGTCGCCCGGCGGATGACCGCGGCGGCGCCGCCGCCGCTCAGCCCGTACGCGGCGGCGGCGGCGCGCTGGGTCGCCCGGTACGAGATCAGTTGACGGTGGGCGGACGATGACGCTCGGTCGCACGGACCAGGCCCCGGCCGCGGCCGGTGGCCGGCCGGCGCGGCCCAGGGTGCCGATACCCGGCTGGCCCGGCTGGCTCAGCCGTCCGCAGGTCCGCGACTCGCTGTTCGTGGCGCTGGTCATCGCCGTGTCGGCGGCGCCGTACCTGTTCCGGCTGGGCTTCTGGTCAGACGACTGGGCGTTCCTCGGCTCGCTGACCACGCAAGGCGACCTGAGTGCGCCCGGTCGCTCGGCGGAGCACGACTTCGCCGCCCACCTCCGGCCGCGCCCGGTCCAGGTGGCCTACCAGACCCTCCTGCACACCGCGTTCGGGATCGACCCGCTCGGCTACCACGTGGTGAACACGCTGGTCCTGGCCGCGATGGGGGCGCTGGGCTACCTGGTGCTGCGGGAGCTGGGGCTGGGCCGGCCGACCGCCGTCGCGGTCGCCGTCACCTACGGCCTGCTGCCCCACTACTCCACCGACCGGTTCTGGTGGGCGGCGTTCGGCTACGGGCTCGCCATGGCCTTCGCCCTGCTCAGCATCTACTCGGACCTGCGGGCACTGCGGAGCGATGGGGCGGCGCGGTGGCGGTGGAAGCTCGCCGCGCTCGCCGCGCTCGCCGCGTCCGGTCTCGGCTTCGAGGTCGCCCTGCCGCTGCTCGTGGCCGCCCTGCCGGTGTTGTGGTACCGGTCCAGGCGGTTGCCCGGCGGTCCGCTGGACCGGACGCTGGGTCGGGCGGGCACGCTCCTCTTCTTCGGCAGCAACGTCGTGGTCCTCGCCGCGATCGTCGCGGTCAAGCTCGCCTTCCCGGTAGGCGTGGGCGTGGGCGGCAGCTATCCGCTGCACCTCGCCCGGCTCGTCCTCGGCTCGGCGGCGACCGGCTTCGGGAGCTACGGGCCGGGACTGCCGGAGGCGGTCCGGTGGGCGGTCGCCACGATGGACGCCCCGGCGCTCGCCCTGGGCGTCGCGCTCGCCGCCGCCATCGGCGCGTACGTCGCCGCGCTCAGCCGCCGCGACGCCGCGCGAGCCTGGCCGCTGCGGCGTTGGGCGTGGCTGGTCGCCGCCGGCGTGGTGGTGTTCGCGCTCGGCTACGGCATCTTCCTCACCAACGGGCGGATCCTGTTCTCGAGCACGGGCATCAGCAACCGCGTCTCGATCGTCGCCGCGGCCGGGGTCGCGATGATCTGGGTCGGCCTGGCCGGGGTCGTCTCCGCCCTGGTGCGGCCGAGGTGGCGGGGGTGGGTCCTGGCTCCGGCCGTGGCGGTGCTGTGCCTGTCGGGCTACCTCGTCGTGCAGGGTCTCGCCGCCACCTGGGCGGAGGCCTGGCAGCGCGAACAGGCCACGCTGGCGGCGATCCAGGCGCGCCTGCCGGCACTCGAGCCCGGCACGGTGATCGTCCTCGACGGCGTCTGCCCGTACGTGGGCCCGGCCGTCGTCTTCGAGTCCAACTGGGACCTGGCCGGCGCGCTCGAGACGCGCTACGGCGACCCGACGGTCCGAGCGGACGTGGTCAGCGCCAACCTCACGGTCGGCGACGACGGCCTCACCACGCGCCTCTACGAGGACCATGTCGCCCGCTACGGGTACGACCGCCGGCTGCTGGTCTTCGACGCCCGGGACTCGACGCTGCGACCGCTGCCGGACGCCGGGAGCGCCCGTGCCTGGTGGGCCGCCCGCGAGATCCCGAGCTGTCCCCGTGGCGGAGCCGGCTACGGCGCGCTCACGTTCCGCTGGGACGCCCGGTTCCGCCGGCTGGAGAACTCCTCCCTGTGGGGGTGACCCGGCCCCTCCGGCCGACCGCCCGGTCGTAGGCGTCAAGGAGCAGGGACTCGAACGAGGCGGCGGGCGGGACCGGCTCGGCCGGCGGCTCGGGCGCCTCGTCGAGGAAGGCGTCGACGGCCGCGGCGAGCCGCCGGGCGGTGGCGTCCGGACCACCCACCGGCACCAGCCTGGACCGGTCGGTCGGCCACCACTTGACCAGCTCCGCGGGACCGCCGTGGTCCAGGCCGACGACCGGCACGCCCAGGCCCAGCGCCTCCGCGACGGACAGGCCGGCCTCCTCGTGCAGCGCCGGGTGCAGCAGCGCGCCGCAGCGCCGCAGCCGGCGCAGCAGCTCGTCGCGGGGAACCGCACCGACGAGGTCCACCCGGTCCCGCAGCCCCCACCGCTCGGCGGCGCGCACGATGCGGTCGCGGTCGGGCCCGTCGCCGAAGACCCGCAGGACGGACTCCCGGTGCCGCAGGTGGCGCAGCGCCCGCACGGCGAGCGGGCCGCCTTTCCAGGGGACGAGACGGCCGACGAACGCGACGTCCGTGCCCCGGGGCTCCGCCGGCCCGAGCTGCGGCAGCTGCACGGTCAGGGCGTTGGGCAGCACGGTCACGTCCGGGCGGCCCAGGCGTCGGGCGGTGCCCGCGTTCTGCGCCAGGCAGACGGCGGCGCTGCGCGCGGTGGCCCGGATCCCCGGTCGCAGCAGCGCGACCCGGCGCACCGCCTCGCGGACCCCTTCCTCCAGCAGGCCGGCCACTCCCAGCTCGGGCCAGCAGCGGCGCCGGCGGCGAGCACCGCCCCGCCCACCGGTCCCCACACCAGCGGCTTGCCCAGGCCGGCTCACCCCGGCCCGGGTCCAGAACGTGGCGAACGTCGCGTGGTGGACGACGTCGAAGTCGACCTCGCGGTCGAGCCGCTCCGCGGTCGCCGCCGCCATCCGCTGCCACGCCTCGTAGTAGGCGTGCAGCCCCGGCTGGCCGGCCCGCTTCACCCGGCGGACGGAGCCGGTCGGATCGATCCCGTGCAGGTGGACCCGACCGGCGTACGACTGCCCGGCGAGGAAGTCGGTCAGCAGCGGAATGCTGTTCTCCCGGGTCAGGACCCAGACGTCGTGCCGCCCGGCGGCCGCCGCCAGGACCCGCAGGCCCACCTCCTGCTCGGATCCCATCCCGGGCTCGCAGGCGTAGGCCGAAAGCAGAACCTTCACCGGGCAGACCCTATCCCCGCTCGCCGGAGGTGCCGGCGGACCGCTGTCTCGCTCTCCGCAGTTGATCCAGCACGTCCTGTCCTCTACCGCCACAGAATGGGGGTTCAGGCATCGCTGTCGGCCGCTGCCCGGTAATCTCCCCCGGGCGCTTGTGGTTCGGTCGGCCGCCGGACACCGGCCCGAGCCAGCCCGAGGGGGGTGTGCAGATGGGTGTTGTCGTCGTGTCCGGATCCGGCGGTCTCGTCGGCTCCGAGGCGGCCCGCTTCTATGCCGGTCGCGCCGATCGCGTGGTGGGGATCGACAACGACATGCGGGCCCGTTTCTTCGGGCCGGAGGCGTCCACCGGATGGTCCGTGCAGCGGCTCCAGGACGGCTTCGACAACTACGTGCACCACGCCGTGGACATCCGGGACGCGCCGGCGGTCGACGCGCTGTTCGGCGACTACGGAGAGGACATCGAGCTCGTCGTGCACGCGGCGGCCCAGCCGTCCCACGACTGGGCGGCCCGCGACCCGGTCACCGACTTCACGGTCAACGCCAACGGCACCCTCAGCCTCCTGGAGGCGACCCGCAAGGCCAGCCCCAAGGCGGTGTTCGTCTTCATGTCGACGAACAAGGTGTACGGGGACCGGCCCAACGAGCTGCCGCTCGTCGAGCTGGACAGCCGGTGGGAGGTCGACGAGAGCCACCCCTACGCCCGGCACGGCATCGACGAGTCGATGAGCATCGACGCGTCGACGCACAGCCTCTTCGGTGCGTCGAAGGTCGCCGCGGATGTTCTCGTCCAGGAGTACGGCCGGTACTTCGGCATGAACACGGTCGCACTGCGCGGCGGCTGCCTGACCGGTCCGGGCCACTCCGGGACCGCGCTGCACGGTTTCCTCGCCTACCTCATGCAATGCACGGCGACCGGCCGGCCGTACACGGTGTTCGGCTACAAGGGCAAGCAGGTCCGGGACAACATCCACTCCGCCGACCTCATCGCCGCCATCGACGCGGTCTACCGCAACCCCCGCCAGGGCGAGGCCTACAACATGGGCGGCGGCCGGCGGAGCAACTGCTCGATGCTCGAGGCGATCGCGCTCTGCGAGAAGCTCACCGGCCGAACGCTCCAGTGGCGCTACGAGGAGACCAACCGGACCGGCGACCACCAGTGGTGGATCAGCGACACCCGTCGCTTCGAGGAGCACTACCCCGACTGGACGCCGGCCTACGACGTCGAGGGCATCCTCACCGACATCCTGGAGCGCGCCCATGACCGCTGGTGAGAGCACTATCCCCAAGGTGCCGCTGTTCGGCATCGGGATGAGCGTCACCGACTACGCGGCGGCCAGCGACGCGATCCTGGCGGCCGCTCGGGCACGGCGGTCCTACGCGGTCTCCGCCCTGGCCACGCACGGGCTGACCGTGGCGGCGCGGGATCCCGAGTTCGGCGCGCTGGTCAACTCGATCGACCTGGTGACGCCGGACGGGCAACCCGTACGCTGGGCGATGAACGCCATGCACGGCACCGGGCTCTCGGAGCGGGTCTACGGGCCCGACCTGGTCGCCGCCGTCTGCGCGGGGGCGGCGAAGGAGGGTATGGGCGTCTTTCTCTATGGCAGCACGGTCGAGACCTGCCGCGCCGTGGCGGAGGAGCTGCCGCGGCGCTACCCCGGGCTGCGCATCGCCGGCATCCACCCGGACCGGTTCCGCGACGCCACGCCGGCCGAGGACGCCGAGGACGTCCGGCGGATCGTCGAGTCGGGAGCTGACATCGTGCTGGTCGGCCGCGGCTGCCCGCGGCAGGAGAGGTGGGTCGCGCAGCACCGCGGCGTGCTGCCGGTCCCGATGCTCGCCGTGGGCGCCGCCTTCGACTACATCGCCGGCAACCTTCCTCGGCCACCTCGCTTCATGCAGCGCGCGGGCCTGGAATGGCTGTTCCGGCTGAGCCAGGAGCCGCGCCGGCTGTTCCGGCGGTACCTGGTCCACAACAGCCTCTTCTGCCTCCTGCTGGCCCGCGAAGCTCTCCGGAAGAGAAACGCGGCATCCACGCCGTGATGCCGGGCCCGCCGGCAGGGGCGGGCGGGCGTCACCGGACGGCACCGACACGCCGCCCACCGAGCGGACGCCACCGGGCGGCGGCGCCACCGGGGCGCCGGTGGCTGTCCAAGGGCCTCTGGGCGGTCCTCGACCAGGGCCTGTTCGCGCTCACCAACTTCGGCGTCAGTGTGTTGCTCGCCCGGTGGCTGCCGCAGCGGGACTACGGGGCCTTCGCGGTCACGTTCAGCGTGCTCCTGCTCATGGGCACGGTGCAGTCGGCGCTGCTGACCGAGCCGATGCTCATCCTGGGCCCGTCCCGCTTCAAGGAGCACACCGCCGCCTACCTCCACCGGCTGACCACCCTGCACTTCGCCCTGAGCTCGGCCATGGGGGTGGTCCTGCTCGGCACCGTCGCGGTGCTCGGCTGGCTCCGGCCCCTGCCCACGGCCGGTGCCCTGGTCGCGCTGGCGGTGTCGGCGCCGGCGATCCTGTTCCTCTGGTTGGCCCGGCGAGCGTGCTACATCGAGTCGCGGCCGCGGCTGGCGGCGACCGGCGGGCTCGCCTACGCGCTGCTCGTCCCGGCGGGGATGGTGGTGCTGCTGCGGGCCGATGCGCTGACCGCCGCCTCCAGCCTCCTGATGCTGGGCGTGACCAGCCTGCCGGTCGCGTGGTGGCTCCTCTTCCGGCTCGGTCACGGCCAGGCGCGGGCCGGCGAGGGGGTGTCCCGGTCCGACGTCGGCCGCGCCCACTGGGCCTACGGCAGGTGGGCGCTGGGCAGCAGCGTCCTGAGCTGGGTGCCGGCCAACGCCGTGGTCCTCGCGCTCCCGCTCTGGCACTCGCTCGCCGACGCCGCGACCCTGCGGGTCGCCACCACGCTCATGCTGCCCGTGCTCCACGTCCAGGGGGCGCTCGCTCCCCTGCTGATGCCCGCCCTCGTCCGGGCCCGGTTCTCCGGGCAACTGCGCTCTACCGCCCGCCGGGCCGGCGTGCTCTTCCTGGCCCTCGGCGTCAGCTCCGCACCGGTCGTGCTCGTCTTCGGCGCCCAGCTGGCCGAGCTGCTCTTCGGCCCGCGGTACCGGCTCGACCAGGCGACGCTCTGGCTGCTCGCGGCCATTCCCCTCGTCTCGGCCGTCAGCGGGGTGGCGGGAGCGGTGCTGCGCGCGCTGGAACGGCCGGACCGGGTGCTCTGGACCTACGTCGCGGCGACCGCGGTGACCTGTCTCGTCGGGCTGCCGCTGGTCCTCCGCTTCAGCGTGACCGGTGCGCTCGCGTCCTTGCTGCTCTCGGCCGCGACGACGGCGGCGTTGGGGGTCTGGGAGTGCCGGCGTCTGGTGGATGCCCGGCCGCAGCCGGCGGCGCCACCGGGACGGATCCCTGCCGAGCCGGCGCCCGGGCGCCGGCAGGCGACCGAACCGACCCGGGAGGGCGGCAGCGCTCCCTAGACTGCGGGGGTGGCGGCCGATGGTGCAGTTCCCGGAGCGGCGTTGCGGCGCGCCCTCGACTCGCTCGGACCGTACGTGGTCCTCCGCAACCACGACGTCCTCGCGAACCTCGCCAGGGGCGGCGATGTCGACCTCCTGGTGGCCGACGCCCGGCAGGCCGAGCGGCAGCTGGTCGCCGAGCTGGGGCCGCCGCTGTTCGTCGCCCGCCGGTCGTACGTCACCGGCCTGTTCTACGACTGGGGTCACGTCGACCTGCTTCCGGCGCTGGAGTGGCGGGGAGCGTCCTACCTGGATCACCGCCGGGTGCTGAGCGATCGGGAGCAGTCGGCGTCCGGGCTGCCCCAGCCCCGGCTCGCTCACGAGGCGCTGGTGAGCTGGTTCTCCAGCCTGCTCTGGGGAGGCTTCTTCAAGGAGCGCTACCGCGACGTCGTCGTCGAGGCGGCCAGCCGGGACGGCGCCGAGCTGGCCCGCATCCTGCGGGCCGCCGTCGGCCGCCGCTGGGCGCGCCGCCTGGGGCAGTGCGCCGAGTTGGGTCGGCCCGAGGAGTCGGCGCCGTGGGCGGGGAAGCTGCGCCGGGCGGTGTGGTTCCGCGCCCTGGCTCGGGCTCCGCTGCCGACCGCCCGGGACGGACTGCGGTTCGCCGCGGCGGAGATCCGCCTCCGGCTGAGCCCTCCGCTGCCCTGGATCGCCGTCCTCGGGCCGGACGGCAGTGGCAAGTCCACGCTCCTCACCGGGCTGCGCGACGCATGGCCGCGCTCGGTCGGTCCGGTCCACCTCCACCATCTCCGGCCGCATCTGTTGAACCGGCGGACCGCGTCCGGCGAACCGGTCACCGACCCGCACGGCCAGCCGCCGAGGGGCCGGCTCATGAGCGCCGTCGCTCTCGCCTTCGTGGTGGTGGACTGGTGGGTCGGCTACTGGACCCGCATCGCGCACCAGCGGGCGAAGCACGGGCTGGTGGTGTTCGATCGGCACCTGGTGGACCTGCTCGCCGACCCGCGGCGCTACCGGTACGGCGGGCCGGCCTGGCTGGCCAGGGCAGCGTGCCGGCTGGTGCCGAGGCCCGACATCCTCGTCGTCCTCGACGCTCCGCCGGCCGTCGTCCGGGCGCGCAAGCAGGAGGTGCCGCCGGCCGAGTCCGAGCGGCAGCGCCTGGCGTACCGGCGTCTCGCCGCGGACGGGGCCGCCACCCACCTGGTGGACGCGGCCGCGGCGCCCGACGAGGTGCTCCGGGCGGTGACGAGCCTCCTGCGCCGCCGGCTGGGGGCGTAGGGCGTAGCGGGACCGGTCCGGACCGCTACCCCAGCCGCACGTACACCGCCCGCCAGGCGTCGACGAATGCGTCCGGACGGTACCCGCCGGCATCCTCGCGAGCGGCCCGGCCGAGGGCGGCCCGCTCCGCCGGAGTCATCGCCGCGAACGTCGCCATGCGGTCGGCGATGGCGGCCGGGTCACGCCGTACCACGAACCCGTTGCGCCCCTCGCGCACGTAGTCCTCCACGCCGTGCAGCGCGGTCACGAGCAGGGGCAGGCCCGCGGCGGCGGCCTCCAGCGCGACGAGGGCGAAGGTCTCGTAGGCGGACGGCAGGACGAACACGTCCGAGCTGTGCAGGAACGGCCGGATGTCCTTCTGCATGCCGACGAACCGCACCCGGTCCCCGAGGCCGAGCGCGCCGGCCCGGCGGCGGTAGTGGTTGACGAGATCCGGCTGACCGCCGACTACGAGCAGGTGGACCCGGTCCCCGCCGACCTTCGGCAGCGCTTCGAGCAGGAGCGGAAGCCCCTTGCGCTCGAAGTGGCCCAGGGCGACGAAGACGAAGACCACGTCCTCGTCGGTCAGGCCGAGGTGGTGGCGGGCCGCCCGCCGCTCGGACTCCGGCGGCGGGCGCAGCCACTCCACGTCGACCGGGTTGGGGACAACGGTCACCTTGCCTTCGAGGCCGGGGTACTCGCAGGTCAGCTCTCGGGCCAGACCCCGGGACGGGACGACGACGGCCCGCACCCGGCGGTAGACGAACGGTTCGGCCAGCGCGTGCAGGCGATGGTCGAGCCAGCGCAGGAAGGGTCGCAGACCGCGGTACGGAGACCGCGATCCCGGGGTCCGGAGGTAGGCGCGATGACAGAACTGGGTGTACGCCACGTCCCCGAAACCGAGGTTGCTCTCCACTTCCTGCACCAGGTCGAAGCGCTTGCCGGTGCGCAGGCGATGGATGGCGAAGCACACCGGCGCGAGCACGTGGTAGGCGAGGAAGAGCAGCGCCAACGGCCGCTGCGGGGCCGGCACCCGGACCCACTCGATCCGGTCCGGCCGGGGATTGTCGAAGCGCACGGCGAAGACGGTGACCTCGTGCTCGGCACCGATCCCGGCCAGGATCCGCCGGTGGCACCCGCCGATCGGATTCGTCGGCTCGATGTAGTAGTCGAAGAGGGCGATCCGCATGCGGGCTACCCCGTCACGCCCGGCCGCGCGGGACCGGGCCGGCCGCCCGCGGCGCTCACGTCGCCGGCTCCGGATGGTCGCCGGACATGAGGCGGAAGACGGCGATCTCCCGCGTGGCCCGGGTCGCGTCCCGCGCCTTCTCGCGCGAGATCGCGGGGTGGTCGGCGACCGGCCGGAGATTGCGGTGCCGCAGCCAGAACCGCGCGATGTCCGCCAGGCCCGCCTGATCGATGTCGAACGCCTCCCGCACCGCCTGCACGGTCCCCGGCGGCGACGCGACCCGCAGTGAGTGGGACGCCACCAGGTAACGCACGGCGTCGGCCGCCGGCGGGCCCCAGCCGGCGTCCTCCCAGTCGACCAGCCAGGCCCGGCCGCCGCCGTCCTCGCGCAGGTTCCAGGGCACCAAGTCGCCGTGCATCGGGCGCCAGTGCGGCGGCGTCCGCCCGACTCGCGGGAAGGAGCCGCCGAGATCGGCGATCTCCGCGACGACCCGCTTGATCCGGGACGGGTCCCAGCTGACCGCGCGGTGGTACCTGGGCAGCGGCTCGACCACCCGGACGTGCCAGTCGCCGAGCGAGAAGGAGTCGAGGCACGCGGGCACCCGGAACGCCCCGGCCGCGATGTCCGGATAGAAGCTGGCTCGGTCCGCGGCCTCGACGACGACGAGGAAGAGCGGCGTTCCGTGATCGTCGAGCGCCACGGCGCTGGAGCGCTGCTTGGTCCACTGTGAACGGAAGTGCAGCCAGTCGTGCGGAGCGCGCCGCGTCCGCTCTTCGACCTGCTCGACGAGGTCAGCCCACCGGCTCCAGCCGCACACCGGGTCGGGTCGGCCGCGCCGTTCCGCCAGCAGGGGCCGCAGTCCCGGAACGACCACGAGAGCGCTCACGCCGGCGTGCGCGACGACGGGCAGCCGCCGGCCGAACGCGTACAGGGGCACGCCCTTGCCGAGGGTCTTCGGCGTGCTCGCGAAGATCTGCGGCTTGCCGCGCGGGAAGGCCCACACCGAGCTGCCGAGGAAGGGCGGCGAGTCGGCCACCGTGCCCACGGCCCGGTCGTACGCCTTCAGCAGCTCCGACTCGAACGAGCTCTGCGGTGGCACCGGCTTCTGCCGCACCTCCGGCGGGGCGGCGAGGACCTCGTCCACGGCCGCCGCCATCGCCCTGGCCGTCGACCGGACGGTGGCCGGCTTGACCGCGACCGCCCGGGTGTCCGGCCACTCGGCGAGCAGCTCCGCCGGGCCGCCCCGGTCGAGACAGACGACGGGGGTCCCGAGGGCCAGCGCTTCGGCCACGCACAGCCCGGCCTCCTCGTGCAGCGCCGGATGGACGAGCGCGCCTGCGGAGGCCAGCCGCTCCAGCAGCACGTCCCGGGTGAGCCAGCCCTCGAAGCGGACCCGGTCCTGGACCCCCCACCGCCGGGCCGCCCGCTCCAGGCGTCGCCGCTCGGGGCCGTCGCCGCAGATGCGGAGCAGGCAGTCGGGCGCGGTGACGTAGCGCATCGCCTGGACCGCCAGGATCGGCGCCTTCCAGGGGACGAGCCGGCCGACCAGGTAGAGGTCCGCGCCGCGGGGAGCGGACGTGCGGACGTCGTCGACGTCGACGACGGTGGCATTGGAGAGGACCGCGATGGCACCGCGGCCGGCGAGCCGGCCCGCGGTGTCCTCGTTCTGGGCGAAGGTGAACCTCGCCGTCTCCTGCGAGCGGCGGGCGGGCCCGAGCCGGCCCAGCGCCCGCCGCACCAGCAGCCGGCCGAGATCCTCGCGCAGGCCGCGCCACCCCAGGGCCGGCACCAGCGGCCACGGCGTCTCGACTCCACCGCCGACGGGGCCCCAGACGAAGGGCTTGCCCATCGTCGCCGCGGCCGTGCGGGTCCAGTAGCTGGCCAGGGTCGCATGGTGGACCAGGTCGAAGTCGATCTGGCGGTCGAGCTCGGCCGCGCGGGTGGCGGCGCGGCGCTGCCAGCGGTCGTAGTACCAGTGGAAGGCGGGCGTGGTGAGCCGCGCGAAGGCCTCATCGCTCAGCCCGAACTCGATGCCTTCGAGGTGTATCCGCGCCTCCGCCGCGGTCCCGGCGACGGCGGCGCGGACGGCGGGGATGCTGGACGCGTTGAGCAGCACCCACACCTCGTGGTGGCGCGCCGCGGCCAGCACCGTCCGATAGCCCACCTCGAGCTCCGAGCCCTTCCCCGGCTCGCAGGCGAGCGCGGAGATGAGGACCTTCACCGGCCGCCACCCCCGGACCGCTCGGCGACGCGGAGCGCCGCTCCGGCCCGCGGGGGCCGGCCCGCGCGGTAGGCGAGCGTCCCGGCCACGTAGCGCATCATCTCCGTCGCGCGGAGGCGCCGCCCGCCGAGCCGGTAGGCCAGCGCCCGCCCGAGATATCCCCCGGCGAGCAGGCCGCGGATGGCGAGCGCCTCCCCCCGGGGGTTGTACGCGTGCACGAAGGCCGCCATGGACTCGGCCCTGAGGTCCCAGACCTCACGCGCGATCGAGTCGCTCGAGGCCCCGCCGATGTGCTCGACGGCGAGGTCGGCACGCAGTCGCTGCCGGAAGCCGGCCCGGTGGAGGCGACGACCGAGCCCCATGTCCTCGTTGTACAGGAAGAAGCGCTCGTCGAGCCCACCGACCGCCTCGAAGACCTTGCGGTGCACGGCCAGGCACGTCCCGGCCAGCCACTCGACGTCCATCGGCTCCCGCAGCGCGGGAGAGACCGCGATCCCGCGGCGCCCGAGGACCCGGGTCCGGTGCGCACCCAGGGCGTGCACCACCGAGCGGCCCGGCGTGGGCAGCCAGCCCCCGCCGCCGTAGCGGGCGACGCCCCGCTCGTCGACCACCGCCGGCCCGCACGCGGCGTACTCGACGCCGGTCGCCACCTCCGCGGCGAGCTCCTCGAGGACGGAGCGACCGGGGAAGCACGCCGGGTTCAGGATGATCACGACCTCGCCGGCGGTCTGCGCCACGGCGTGGTTCGCCGCGCGGGCGTAGCCCACGTTCCGCACCATTCCGAGGTACCGCGTACGCGGCCTGGAGGCCACCAGGTCGTCGACAGGCTCCGTGGGTGCCGAGTTGTCCGCGACGGTGACCCAGACGTCGTCCGGGAGGGCGGCGAGCGTCCTAGCCAGATGTCTGCGCGTCCGGTAGTTGACGGTCACGACCTCGTATGCCGGCACCAATTCTCCTCGTTCGGGTGCGATCATGGCTGGCGACCCGGTGCCTGCTGCAGCGAGGGGCGCGCGGTGATCCGCGGCACCCTGCGCTGCAGGGCCCAGAGGGCGACGATGGCCACGATGAAGACGATGTGCGGGCTGGCGAGACTCCTGCTGACCACGGTCTGGATGGTGACCCAGACCAGCAGGCACGCGATCTGGTGTGCGCTCACGCTGGCCCGCCAGTCGGTGCTGGCATGGTAGAGGCGGGCGAAGGCCAGCCAGGCGCTGACGAAGGCCGCCAGTAGCAACGCCAGGCCGAGCAGGCCGAGATCGACGAGCACGGTGGACAGCGCGTCGTGCCCGGCGCCGATGTTGAGGCCCTGGCGAGCGACGAAGTCGATCAGCGCGTCCCTGGTCCCGGCGGCGAAGCCGTAGCCCAACACGGGCGCGTCCTGCCAGCGTTCGATCAGGTAGGAGAAGGCGACCGTGCGGCCGGACAGGGTCTCCAGCCCGTCTCCTTCCCGCGTTCCCACCGACACGATGTCGCGCAGCACCGACGGCAGCAGGCCGACGAGGACGAGGCCGGCGCCGGCGGCCAGCAGCGCGCCCTGGACCCGGGCCCGCGGATGGGCGTGCATCATGATGATGAGGAAGGCCACGCCGGCGGCCATCGACGCCCGGGTCTGGGACAGCACGACGAGCCACCACGAAGCCAGGTAGCCGACCCCGGCCAGCGCCCGGTACGCGGGCTTGCTGTGCAGGACCAGCACCGTGAGGCAGAGCAGGCCGGCGAACACCGCGGAGCTGCCGTAGTCGGCGAACACCCCGCCGGTCACCCGGACCCGCTCTCCCGTCCCTCCGGACGCGAACGGCGTGACCCACCGGCGGTCGACGAAGTAGAGGACGCCGATCGCCACCGCTTGCAGCGAGGAGACGGCGAGCAGCACCTGAATGGCCCTCGATCCATGCCGGGCGGGCCAGTGCCACTCGAGCAGCGCGAGCAGGAGGATGCCGAGCAGGATCTTGTGGGCGAAGAACACCGTGTAGACCGGCGAGCTGGAGTAGGTCATGGACACGATGCCGAGCAGGCCGTAGAGCCCGTACCACCGCACCGGCCGGCTCGACAGCAGGTCGGAGGCGAGCCGGGTGCCGCGGGCCAGGTGGGTCAGCACCACCAGCAGCACCAGCGCGTCGGCGAAGATCCACGCCCCGACCTGCAGGAACGCGGCCCCGTCCAGCGCGAACGGGTTCGCCAGGGCGGCGTCCAGCTCCCGGCCGGCCAGGCGCAGCGCGGGCGGACCCCAGATGATGAGCGCTGCGGCCAGGAGCAGCAGGCGGCGGAGGGCCTTGCCGGACACAGCGGCTACGTCCTGCCGGGAGCCGGCGCCCCGGCACCGGCCGGCCGGTCGATGCCCGACCGGTAGGCGGTCAGCAGTCCCTCCAGGCCCAGTGCCGGGGTGAACCGGGCCAGGAAGCGGAGGCGACCGCGGGCCCCGGCGGCGTCCACCACGCCGCCGTCGGCGGCCCTCCGCAGGGCCCCGGCGAGCCAGTCGCCGGCGCCGCCGCCCTCGGGCTCGACCGCGGCCCCGGCCGCCACCTCGGCGAGCGCTCCTCGTGCGGGAACGATCACGGGAAGCCCCGCGGCCATGGCCTCGGCGACGACGAGGCCGAAGGTCTCGTACCAGACGGAGGTCGCGACGAGCAGCCGGGCCCGCAGCATCCACTCCCGGACCTCGGCCGGAGGGAGGGACCCGAGGAAGCGGACGCCCGGCACCCGGCGCCCGGTGAGCGCGTCCCGTAGCGGGCCGTCGCCGATGCACACCAGCTCCAGGTCCGTGTCCCCGAGCCGGGCCCAGGCGTCCAGCAGCTGCTCGGTGCCCTTGTCCGCGGACAGGCGGCCCACGTGGAGCACGGTCCGGGACGCGGACGGCGGGCCCGCGCGCGGACCAGGGTCGGCCACGAAGTGCGGCTTCACCCGGATCCGGTCGGCCGGGAAGGCGGCATCGAGCAACCGGTCCCGGACGAACTCCGTGGGCGTGAGGAAGAGCCGGATCCCGCGCTGCCAGGTCTCGCGGTGCCGGTTGTAGGCAACCGTCGCCGCCGCCGCGGTGGAGGCGACCGCAGAGCCGCGGTAGCAGCGGTGGCGCAAGCCGGCCCACGGAGCCCTGCCGACGCAGTCCGTACAGGGCCGACCTTCGCGCAGCAGCATGCCGTTCAGGCACATCAGCCGGTAGTTGTGCACCGTCATCACGGTTGGGACACCGGCGGCGCGCAACCCCTCGATCACGGACGGCGAGAGGGCGAACCAGGTGTTGTGGACGTGCGCGACGTCGGGCCGGAGTCTGGCCACGGCCCGCTCCACCGCTCGCCGGGACGCCGGATTCCAGGGGGATCTCACCAGTGCGGCGGCCGTCGAGGCCGGCGACTCCGGGTTCTCCGCCAGCAGCTGCTCCACCTCGTGCCCGGCGGAGCGCAGCAGCGCCGCTTCGGCGGCCACGACGTGGTCCTCGCCGCCGGCCTCGCGGTAGCGGGTGTGCAGCTGGAGAACCCTCATCTGCGACTTCGACGCCGGCGTACCGGCGCCTGCCGTCGCCGCCACCAGCTCGCCGCCGGTGACCGGTCGAAGAGGACCCCGGCGATCGGAGTCCGGGCCGCGGCGAGCATCGCGCTCACCCGCTGCAGGTGCTCCAGCCTGGTGCCGCGAGGCACGATCAGGACCACCCCGTCGACGGCGGCGGCCAGCTTGACGCCGCCCGGCCGCTCGCGCAGCGCGGGACCGTCGACGAAGACGAGGTCGGCCTCCTGCTGCAGCTGGACCAGGATCTTGGCCAGCTGCGGCGACCCGGCGGTGTCCCGGCCGTTGACCTCCCGGGTGCCGGTCGGCACGAAGCGGAACGACTCCAGCCCCTCGATCGGCGTCACCGAGCCGTCGCGCAGGTCGGTGCCGAAGCCGGCGGCGCTGAGCGCGACCAGATCGGACGCCCCGCGGGTGCCGATGGTGCGCAGCAGGCTCGTCAACAGGCCGGCGGGCTCCACGTCGAGCAGGACGGTGCTGCGCTGGTCCTGGGCCGCGGACAGGGCCAGGTTGAGGGCGGTGACGGACTTTGCCGGACCGGCGTCCAGGCTGGTCACGAGGATGACCCGGTGCTCGCTGTCCGGGGCGAGCGCGAGCGTGGCGGCGATGAACCCGTACTCCCGGGCCGCCGGGGAGTCGGGCGAGGCGAGAACGGGAGCGGCCGCGTTGGCGGTGTCCGCGGGATGACGCGGCACCGCGCCCAGCAGGGGGGCGTTGACCGCGGCCGCGGCGTCCTCGCCGCTGTCGATCATCCGCACCCGCTCGCCGCGCCAGAACGCAACGACCAGGGCCCCGATGAGGCCGAGCAGGCCGAAGATCACCGCCCGCCGCCGTGGGGTGTCCGAGACCGGGAGCTCCGGTTGCCGCGCCTCGTCGATCCGGGCGATGCCGGCACCGTAGATGGCGGCGTCCGTCTGGATCTGCCCCCGCTTGACCACCACGGCGGTCAGCTCTCCGACGGCGCTGTCCCGCTCGTCCCCGCCGGGCAGCTCCGCAAGGCGGGTCCGGAGCTCGGCCTCCAGCCGTCTGAGCGCCTCGACTTTCCTCGCGACCTCGCCCCTGACCTGCGCTTCGGCAACCTCCTGATACGCCTTGGTGACCGCGTTCAGGGTGTTCGCCGCGGTGGCCGGGTCACCGGACCGGGCCTGGACGGTCAGCTCGAAGATCTTCGTCGAGCTCTGGGCCGAGACGCTCTGCCGGATCTGCGCCGGCCGCTGGCCGCCGCCCAGGAGTTGGGAGGCTCTCGCCATCACCGGGGGCGAGGTCACCATCGCGGCCTGGGAGCTCAGGTACCGCTCGACATCCGTGAAGGCGGTGCCCAACTCGTTGCGGAAGAGCGTCATGGCGTACGGGTTGCGCAGCTCGATCCGCGTCGCGGCCTCGTACAGCGGGGGTTTGGAGCTCTGGTAGACGTAGCCGGCGACGGCCGAGAGGAGGGCGACGACCAACACCACGTACCGGTAGCGCCACACCGCGCGACTCAGGCTGGGACCCCGCTCCTTCTCCCAGCCGGGAGGGGAAGGGGGCGCCGAGTCCTCCGGATGAGACACCCTCAAGCGTACCCGGCGCCCCCCGTCCCGGAGGTGGTTCGACGTCACCCGGGCACCTGCCGTCACAGCACTCCTCTGCGGTTGAGCACGGAGACCGGGGTCTGCAGCAGTATCCGGAGATCCCACAGCAGCGACCACGACGCCGCGTAGACGTAGTCCAGGTGTCTCAGGTCGTCGTAGCTGAGGGCGTTGCGCCCGCTGACCTGCCAGAGGCCGGTCATCCCGGGCGGCACGGAGAACCTGGCGGCGGCCCAGCCGCTGATCTTCGCCGACTCCTCGACCGGGAACGGTCGCGGGCCGACCAGCGACATCTCGCCGCGGAGCACGTTGAGCAGCTGCGGCAGCTCGTCCAGGCTCGTCTGGCGCAGCCAGTGGCCCACCCGGGTCACCCGGGGATCCTGGCTCATCTTGAAGATCGGGCCGTCGACCTCGTTGCGCTCCGCCAGCGCGACCCGCTGTTGCTCGGCGTCCACGCACATCGTCCGGAACTTGTAGATGCGGAACGGCCGGCCGTGCTGCCCGCTGCGCACCTGCCGGAACAGCACCGGACCGGACGAGGTCAGCCGGATCGCCAGGGCGACGGCGGCGAAGACCGGCGCCAGAACCAGCAGGAGAACGCCGGCCACGACGACGTCGAACAGCCGCTTGGCCGCCCGGGCGGCCGGTGCGGCCTGCGCGGGCGCGACGCCCAGCAGCGGGATCCCCTGCAGGTCCCCGACCTCCGAGCGCCAGCTCAGCAGCTCGTAACAGCGGGGGACGACCCACACGGACACCTGGTCGTCCAGGCGGCGCAGGAACTCGATCGTCTCGTGCGTCGGTTTGCGGGAGAACGCGACGACGACGTCGTCGACCTGGTGGCGGGCACAGATGTCCGGGAGCTCGGCCTGGGTGCCGAGCACCCGGGACAAGCCCGAAGGCTCGTCGTCCACCACGCCCACGACGCGGATCCCGCTGCCGCGCAGGAGCCTCGCCTCGACGCTCGCCGCCACCCGGCCGCTGCCCACGATGAGCACCCGGCGCTGCCGGCGCGGCGCCACCAGCGACCAGACCGCCATGCGGGTCGCCGGGATGGCGAGGAAGCACAGCACGCCGACGAGCGTGGCCTCCCCCAGATGGAAGTCCTCGACGCCGAGCGGTGCGGGCGCGCGGGTCGCGAGCATGGCCAGCAGGACACCCAGCGGCAGTCCGTGCAGCAGGCTCGACCCGTTGACGGGCCGGGTGATCAGGCCGCTGGCGCTGCGTCCGTACGAGCCGGCCAGGGCCAGCGCGGCGAGGAACGCAACCACCACGACCGCGGCGGTGGCCAGCCTCGGCTGCAGCGACCCGTCGGAGAACCTCCGATACGCCAGCCCCGCCCCGAGCGTCAGCCCGGCGATCGCCAGCCCGTCGGTCAGGGCCAGCTGCACCCCTCGCGGCCACAGCCGGCCCGGCCTGGGGCGCGGGAGCGCCACCACGCCGCCCCCCGGCGACCGCGCAGCGGCCCTGATCGCCACGCGCGGTGGCAGGTACTCCTCCAGTCGCTCGATCACCGGGCTGCCACCCCCGCGACCGGCCGTGCGTCGGGCCGGCCGCCCGGCCCCGCGCACACGTCGACTGACGGCGCTCTGCTGCACCGAGACCTCACGAGACACCCCCGGGTGACACAACCTCCGGCCGAGTCGTACTCGTCCCCCCGGAAGGTTCTGTCCGTGTTTGTCCGCCGGTTACCTCGTCGTCAGCCGGCCTGGCCCCACTGAGATGGCCCAACCCGCGGATCGTGACGCGGGCGGGTGCGGTGGATCCGGGATCGCGCTGCCGCCCGGTCCGATCCGCTTTCCGAGCCAGGGCGGGCCGTTCCACGAACCGGTACGTCGCCGCCGCCAGCACACCGGCGGCCAGCCCTACGATGCCGAGGTTGACGACCAGGCCACCCGCCCCGCCCACGGTGAGCCCCTGCGCGGCGAGCAGCCGGGTGATCGGCTCGTGCCAGAGGAAGAGGCTGTAGGACGCCAGCCCGCACAGGAACAGGGGCCGCCAGTCGAGCGCGCGGGCCAGCCGCGGCGGGCGGTCCGCCGGCCTCGGCAGGACCACCAGCGCGACGAGCAGGACGCAGGCCAGTGCGGTCAGCCGCTGGTAGGGGTTGGCGACCCCCCAGCGCCAGAGGACGCCGCGATCGGACAGCAGGACCACGGCCAGCACGTCTGCGGCCAGCAGGGCCCACACCGCCGCGGCCCAGTGCCGTGGCAGCCGCACCCGGCCCTCGCGGACCAGGACGTGCAGCACCGCCAGCACCATCCCCGGCACGAACAGGTCCGCCTGGGCGAGGAAGCTCCGGACGACGATCGCGTTGCCGGGATAGGCATCGCCGGGGAGGAGCCAGACGCTGGTCGCTTTCCCGGCGGTGCCCACCAGCAGCAGGGCCGCGGGGGGCACGAGCAGGGCGAGCACCTCGGTCCGGGCGCCGCGGGCCCGCCGCAGGCACCAGGCCGCGGCCAGTCCCAACACCGGCAGGGTCAGGTAGAACACCACCTCGACGGCCAGCGACCAGGCCGGCCCGATCCCGGTGTCCAGCGACGCCGACCGGTAGTTCTGGGCCAGCAGCGCATTGCCGACCAGCAGGTCCGGCCGGCTCACGAGCCGGTCCAGCACGAGCTCCGAACGGGACAGCCGGAGCAGGGCCGCCGGCAGCACGACCGCCACCGCGGCCAGCACCACCCAGTAGGCGGGCAGGATCCGCAGCGCGCGGTTGCGCAGGTAGTTCCGGACGTTGGGGACGCGGCCGGTGGCGAGGACCGACGCGGCGACGGGCCGGTAGAGGAGGTAGCCGGAGAGCGCGAAGAAGAGCGTGACCCCGGCCGGCAGGTGCGGCAGGGCGAACCGGCCGAGGTACCCGGCCTCGACCCGCCCGCCCGGAGACGAGTAGATCCAGACGTGGTAGACGAGGATGCTGCTGGCCGCGATCGCGCGCAGCCCCTCGATCCCCGTGACCCGGCCCGCCGCGCGGGCAGGCGCGCGCTCACCGGCCGCGGCGGCATCGACCGCCGCCGGCGGATATCCATCAGTCCCCGCGTGTCGGGGCGGCCCGTCCCGGCCGCGCTCCGCGCTCATGCCTTACCCCCGGTTGTCCCGTCTGTCTGGAGCGCCCGGTCCCGGGGGCGACCGGCCGCCCAGGACTCCGAGCGGGGTCACTTCGCGGCCGCCCGGACGGCTGCTGACGGTGCACTCTCGTTGCTGGCGAGGTCGTACGCCGTCACGCGGTACCAGTAGCTGACCCCGGTGTCGGCGGGCACGCCGACGGACGTGCTCGGGGTCGAGGCGACCAGCGTGAAGGTGCCGGTCGAGCTGCCGCTGCGGTAGACCCGGTATCCGGCGACGCCGCCGGAGTCCGTGGAGCCGGTCCAGGCGAGGTTGACCTTCCGCTTCGCGGCGGTCGCCTTGAGCCCGCTCGGCGCCGTGGGCGGAGTGGTGTCGGCGGCCGCCGAGGTCGTCGCGGCAACCACCGCAGAGGGCGGCGAGTCGCCGTTCCCGCTGGTCGCGACCACCCGGTAGGAGTAGGTCGTGGACGCGGTCAGGCCGGTGTCGGAGAACGCCGTCACGTCCTGACCGGTCGACCCCACCTGCGCCCAGCCGCTCGTCCCGTCCGGGGAGCGCTGCACCTGATAGCCGGACTCCCCGGCGCCGTCCTGCCACGCCACGTCGATCCGCGACGAGGAGACCGCGGTTGCCGTGACGCCCGTGGGGGCCGCCGGCGGCGGGGGCGCCAGGGTCGTGGCCCCGACCACCGCGGAGAACGGGGAGCTTCCGCTCCCGCTGGCCGCGACGACCCGGTAGTAGTACGTCGTCGACGCGGCCAGGCCGGTGTCGGAGAACGACGTCACGTCCTGACCGGTCGTCCCGACCTGCGTCCAGCCGCCGGTGCCGGTCGTGGATCGCTGGACCGCGTACCCGGACTCGCCGGCCACGTCCTGCCACGCCACGTCGATCCGCGACGAGGAGACCGCGGTCGCGGTCAGCCCGCCCGGCGCTCCGGGCGGTGGCGGGGCGAAGGTGGTCGCGCTGACCACTGCGGACGGCGCCGAGTCACCGTTCCCGCTCGTCGCGACGACCCGGTAGAAGTAGGTGGTCGACGCGGCCAGCCCGACATCGGAGAACGCCGTCACGTCCTGACCCGTCGACCCCACCTGCGCCCAGCCACCCGACCCGTTCGCCGACCGCTGCACCAGCGTACCCGGACTCCCCGGCCACGTCCCCCCAGCCCACGTCGACCTGAGACGACGACATCGCGGTCGCGGTCACCCCGGTCGGCGTGACCGGCGGCGGCGGCGCCTGCGTGGTCGCGCTGACCACCGCCGACGGCGCCGAGTCACCGGCCCCGCTCGTCGCGACGACCCGGTAGAAGTAGGTGGTCGACGCGGCCAGCCCGATGTCGGAGAACGCCGTCACGTCCTGACCCGTCGACCCCACCTGCGCCCAGCCACCCGACCCGTTCGCCGACCGCTGCACCAGGTAGCCCGACTCCCCGGCCACGTCCCCCCAGCCCACGTCGACCTGAGAGGACGACACCGCCGCCGCCGTCACCCCGGCCGGCGTCGCGGGAGGCACCGGCGGCGGCGCCTGGGTCGTCGCGCTGACCACCGCCGACGGCGCCGAGTCACCGGCCCCGCTCGTCGCGACGACCCGGTAGAAGTAGGTGGTCGACGCGGCCAGCCCGATGTCGGACAACGCCGTCACGTCCTGACCCGTCGACCCCACCTGCGCCCAGCCACCCGTCCCGTTCGCCGACCGCTGCACGGGCGTAGCCCGGACTCCCCGGCCACGTCCTCCCACGACACGTCGACCTGAGAGGACGACACCGCCGCCGCCGTCACCCCGGCCGGCGTCGCGGGAGGCACCGGCGGCGGCGCCTGGGTCGTCGCGCTGACCACCGCCGACGGCGCCGAGCTGCCGCTGCTGTTGGCGGCCACGACCCGATAGTGGTAGGTGGTGGCGGCGCTGAGCCCACCGTCGGAGTACGACACGACGTCCTGCGGCACGGCGCCCACCGGCGTCCAGCCGGTCGAGCCGTCGGCCGACCGCTGAACCTGGTAGCCGGTCTCGCCGCTGACGTCCTGCCAGGCCACGTCGACCTGGGAGGAGGACGCCGCCGCGGCGGTCACCCCGGTCGGCGCCGGCGGTGGGGGCGGCGCGAGGGTCTTCACCGTGGTCACCGGCGACGCTGCGGAGTCTCCGTTCCGGCTGGTCGCGACCACCCGGTACGAGAACGACGTCGACGCGGGCAGCCCGCTGTCGGTGTAGGTCAGGACGTCCCGGGCGGAGGCGCCGATCGCCGCCCACTTGTTGACCCCGGCCGGGGTCCGCTCCATGCGGTAGCCGGTCTCCCCCATCACGTCGTTCCAGGTGAGGCTGATCTGGGAGCTGGAGACGGAGGTGGCCCGCAGGCCGCTGGGCGCGCTCGGCGGCGGCGGCGCCGGCGCCGGCGTCACCGGAGTGAAGACGACGTCGACCCAGAAGTTCGCCGCTTGGGAGGAGGCCACGCTCGGGAACCCGCCGCTGGCGGAGCCGACCGACCAGCCGTTGCCGCCGCTCTGGCCGGCCGCCACCATGCGCACCGGGGTGCCCACGATCTCGGTGCTGGCGAAGGCGTTCTGGTCCGCCGCGTACCGGCCGACCGGCGCGAAGTACGAGGCCACGTAGGTGGTCCACGGCCAGACCGTGACCGGGGAGGCGAAGTTGACCTGCTGCCAGCCGCTGGCCGTCTCGTTGGTGAAGGTCGCGGTCGCCAGCCGCGTGCCGCTCCGGGACCACAGGCTGCCGGTGTGCGTGCCGGTGTTCAGCGGGCCCTTGTAGAAGCGGATGCCGCGGATCTGGCCGTACTTCTCGACCCGGAATCGGACTCCGACCTCGGTCGGCGAGGTCGAGCTGACCTGGGGCGTGGCCGGAACGGCCGTCTCCGGCCACAGGCTGCACGGGCACCCGACCGCGCTCGACACGGGCGGTGCGGGCAGGATCGATCGGAGGGTGGGCAGCCAGGCGCGGGCGATCTTCAGGTAGCCGTCCGCGTTCGGGTGAACCCCGTCGACGAGGTCCCCGACGGTGAGCGCGGCGTGGACGTCGACGAAGTACGCCTTCTTCCCGGCGGTCACGCGGGCCTGGACCACATCGGGCAGCGCGGCGTTGTAGGTCTGCGCCTCAGCCTCGTCCGCGGCGTTGGCGAGCGGCGGGATCGACCCGACCACGACGCTCGCGTTCGGCGCGGCGGCGAAGATCGTGTCGAGCAGGCTGCCGAGCCTGTCCGGCGCGGTGCCGAGCGCGGTGTCGGTGGTGATGTCGTTCGTGCCGATCATCAGCATCACGACGTCCGGCCGGTACGTCGTCACCTGAGCGTGGGCGATCGCCGCGGTCTCGTCGATCTTCCAGCCGTTGCGCCCCTCGTGCTGGCGGTCTTCGATCTCGAACGGCCCGGTGGAGATGGCGCCCACATAGTCGAAGCTGTGGCCCTCCGGGACCATGAGGTCCTTCAACTCCAGGCGGTAGCCACCGGTGGCGCCGACGCCGTTGGTGATGCTGTCCCCCATCGGCATGATCTTCACCGGGACCAGCGGGCTCACCTCGGCCGCCTGGGCCGGCGGTGCCAGGACCACCGCGCCGGCGAACGCGAGCCCGGTCACCGTCGCGACTGCCAGCAGCCGCCCTCGGCGCGCCTGACCATGCCCCTGCTCATCGAACGTCCCCCGTCGTCAGCCAAGGTAGACCCCGGTACCGGCGCACAGGAGCCAGGCGATGCCGGCCGCCTGCAGGAACCGGTCCCGGAGGAAGAGCTCCTCCGGCGCCTCGCACGCTCCCGCCTCCCGCCGCAGCGAGTAGCGGTAGATGGCGAGGACGAAGGGCAGGATGGACAGCGCCGCCAGCGGGTTGCGCGCGCCGAGCCCCTCGAAGGCCCAGAGGCAGTAAGCGGTGATGGTCACCGTCGCCGAGCTCGTCAGCATCGAGCGCAGCGACTGCTCCGAGTAGTCATCGAGCGTCTTCCGGTGGCTCGCCCGGGACCCGCCGAGCGCGCGGTACTCCGCGAAGCGCTTCCCCACCACGATGAACAGCGCGCCGAAGCAGGCCACCAGCAGGAACCAGCTGGACAGGTAGACCGAGACCGCCAGGCCGCCGGCCGCCGCCCGCAGCACGAAGGTCGCGGCCACCGCGGCCACGTCGACCAGGACGATGTCCTTGAGCCGGTACGTGTAGGCGACGCAGAGCACGAGATAGGCACCGACTGCCGCGGTGAGCGGCCACCCGGCGACGGTCGCCGTCAGCACCGCCGCCAGCGCCAGCACCGATCCCGCGACGACGGCGATACGCGGGCTCAGCTGCCCCGCGGCGACCGGTCGGAAGCGCTTGGTCGGATGCTCGGCGTCCCGCACCCTGTCCTGGACGTCGTTGAGCAGGTACATGCCGCTGGACGCGAGGCAGAACGCTACGAACGCGACGATCGTGAGGGCCAGGGCCGCCGGCTGGAAGAGCACGCCGGCCGCGCCGGGCGCCGCGAAGACCAGCAGGTTCTTGATCCACTGACGCGGTCGGGCGGCGACGACCAGCGACCGCACGACCCCGGGTCCCCCCGCGGCGGGGTCGCCGCGGCCCGCCCGCTGCCGCACCGAATCCAGGGTCACCGACGTCCTCCCCGCCTTTCGCCGAGGCCCCCCGAGACGCTCGTCCGACCTCACCCCCGGAGGCCGCCGGGTAACGATGGCAGACCCGGGGTCGTTCGGCTGCCCTTTCGGGAAGGTCGGCCGTCCCTGTTCACGGCGGGGTCGGGCCGCGGGCGGCCCGGGGCGCCCGGAACGCCGGGACGGACGGAACAGAGCGGGCCAGCAGCACCGCGAGCAGGCCGGCGAGAGCCCAACTCACCACTTCGTCCCACAGCAGGAGCTGTTCGGACAGTGCGCCGATCCAGAGCATGAGCAGGACCACGGCGAGGGTGGCGCGAGGAAGCGTCACGCCCCGCTCCGCGCGCTCCCCGGCCGGCCATCGGAGCAGGCCGGGTATCACCAGCAGCAGGCAGACCAGCCGGTAGTCGAAGCTGTTGCCCGCGACGAACGTGCCGAGGTAGACCAGCGCACCCATGCGGAAGGCGAGCAGCTCCGCGGTCTCCTCCAGGGGCGGCCGCACCGCCCGCGCCGCGCCGACCGGCCGACGCCGCCGCAGCGCCACCCACAGCACCAGGCCGACGGCCACGACCGCCAGCAGGACCAGAGCCTGCGCGACCGTACGGCTGCCCGCCCAGGTGTCACCGGCCACCCCGTGGTAG
The DNA here is from genome assembly GCA_963849885.1 of uncultured Actinomycetota bacterium. Classification (GTDB taxonomy): domain Bacteria; phylum Actinomycetota; class Actinomycetes; order Mycobacteriales; family CADCTP01; genus CADCTP01. The sequence continues at coordinate 385,126 of CAWKIV010000013.1, forward strand.
AGGCGACCGAGCAGGATGCGCGCCCCGTACGAGTTGTACTGGCCCTGGGTGGCGACGGCGGAGATCGTCGCGATGTCCTCGCGGGTGATCACCGCGTACGCGGCGAAGATCGCCAGAGCGCCACCGGCGGCGGCCGCGACCCCGCGGCGCCGGGCGGGCAGGAAGGCGAGCAGGGCCACGGCCGGGTAGAGCTTGGCCACCGCCATCAGCAGCACGAGCCCGACCGCGAGGTACTGCGCGGCCGGTGAGCCCCGCCGCCAGACCACCGCCGCCAGGGCCAGCCCGGCGAAGATGACCAGGTCCATGTTCGCCCGCTCGACCGCGAACATCACGGCCGGCGAGCACGCCGCCGCCGCGGCGAGCACGCCCTCCCGTGCGGTCAGCCGAGGCAGCAACGCGAGCAGCGCGATGAAGGCGACCGCGGCGACCGCGACTCCGAGCAGCACCGTGTGGCCCTGGTCGAGGCCGACCCACCGGAACACCAGCCACACCCGCGGGTAGAAGATCGTCCTGTCCCACGGATCGCACGGGTTGTCGACCAGGGGGTCGTAGCCCAACCGGCTGCACTCGACCGCCGCGGCGACGTTGCGGGCGTCGAAGAAGAGACTGGGCCCTGACGGGACGCCCAGCCAGGGCCAGATGTCCACGTCCCAGAGGGAGCGGAGAGCCGCGACGGCGGCGAGGTAGCCGGCGACGGCACCGAGGACGAGAGCGCGGCCGTCGAGTGCGCCGCGCCCGGACCGAGCCGCCCTGGGCGGCGCCCCATCAGCCTGCGATCCGACCTTCACCAGCGGTCCATGCCTCCCCGTGCCCCCTGCGGGACGCACCGTCCGCTGCCCGCCCCAGCCGGGAACACTAACTGGCGGCGCCGGCTCCCGGGCCCCGGATGGCGGGGTCCGGCGGACCGATTCCGTTCCGCCCGCCGACCGCGGCCACTACGATCCTCGCGGTCGGGACGCTCTGGGGACCCGTCGTGCACCCGCCCGGCGGAGCGGTTCGGCGGGGGGGCCATGCCTATCCGGGGGGACGCGGGGAGCGGGCGGTCGCCGCCCGCGGCGGTCAGCCGCCTCGGCTACCGACCGGAGCTCGACGGTGTCCGCGGCGTCGCCATCCTCCTCGTGATGCTCGTCCACCTGCACGAGTGGCCGCGTGGCGGCTTCCTCGGGGTGGACGTGTTCTTCACGCTGAGCGGCTTCCTGATCACGACGCTGCTGCTCGAGGAGTGGCAGGCCCGCGGCATGATCTCGCTGCGCCACTTCTACGCCCGCCGGGCGCTCCGGCTCTTCCCGGCGGTCGTCGTCCTGCTCGTCGCGTACGGCGCCTTCGCCCTCGCCTCGGGCGGTCCGTACCTGGGAACGCGACTCGCCGGCGTCGCGTACGGCGCCACCTATTCGGCGAACTGGCCGCAGGCCTTCGGACTCCCCTTCCCGGAGCAGGAGATCGGCTTCCTCTGGACGCTGGCCATCGAGGAGCAGTACTACCTGCTGTGGCCCGGCCTGCTGCTGCTCGGGCTGGGAGTGGCCCGGCTGTCGCCGCGCGGCCTCCTCCCGGCGATCTCCTGCCTCGTCCTGGCGGTCTGGGTCTGGCGGGCGGTCCTCGCGGAGGCCGGGGAAGGGCGCCGCGTCTACTTCGGCACCGACACCCGCCTGGACCAGATCCTGCTCGGCGCCGCCCTGGCCGCCTGGTTCGTCCGGCGGCCGGCGTCGGCCAAGGGATCGTGGGCGTTGCGGCTCGCCGGCTGGGCCGGGGTGGCGTACCTGGCCTGGCGGCTGTTCGACTCGATCTACTTCCGCTGGTGGTATCCCACCGTCGGGATCGCCAGCATCGGGCTGGCGTCGGTCGCGGTGCTCGGCTGTGTGGTGACCCGCTCGAGCCCGACCCTTGGTTGGGTCCTGCGCCGCCGCTCACTCCGGTGGGTGGGCGCCCTGTCGTACTCGCTCTACCTCTGGCACGTCCCGGCGATCCGAGCGGTCGACCGCACGGTCCTCGCCGACGTCACGCTGGTGAAGATCCTCGCCGGGGTGGCGCTGTCATTCCTCCTCGCCGCGGCGTCGTACCGGTTCGTCGAGCAGCCGTTCCTCCGCCGGCGGCGGAAGCACGAGCAGCTGGCGGCGACGAAGGCCGACGCCGAGGGCAGCGGCGACGCCGGCCCGGCCGGACGCGGCTCGCCCCCTCGCCTCGGCGGCCGCCGGCCGGCCCCCGCCCGAAGCCCCGCCGGCCGGTGACGGCGGCGCCGGGAGTCGAGACCGGGACCCGCCCGACCGGGTGCCGGCTGGCGCGCGGCGTCCTGTCCGCCCGCGGTGCGCCGGTCCTCGTGTTCGCGGTGACCCTGGTGCTCGGTGCCTACCAGCTCGGCCGGAAGAGCCTGTGGCACGACGAGGCGTTCACCCTCGCGGTCGCGCGCGGCGACGGCGAGACCTTCCGGCGGAGCGTGCTCGGGGAGGAGTCGTTCGCGGCGCTCTACTACTCGGTCGTCCGGGTCCTGCCGCTGGGTGACGGCGAGGTGGCCCTGCGGGCGCCCTCGGTCCTGTTCGCCGGGCTGGCCACCGCCACCTGCTATGCCCTCGCCCGGCGGCTCTTCGGCGCCCGGGTCGCGGTTGTCGCGGTTCTGCTGCTGGGCACGAACCTCCTCGTCGTCCGCTACGCGCAGGAGGCCCGCGCGTACGCCCTGGCGCTCTGCCTCGTCACCGTTGCGGGGTGGGCGCTCGTCCGGGCGGTCCAGCGGCCGACCTGGCCGAGCTGGCTCGCCTTCGGGGCGGTTTCCGCCGCCGCCGCGTACGCCCACTTCTTCGCCGTCCTCGTGCTGGCCGGCCAGTTGCTGTCGCTCGCACCGCTGCGCTCGACGCTGCCGCTGCGGCGGGTCGCCGGTGCGGCCGGTCTGGCTGCCACCCTGCTGCTGCCCCTCGCGGTGGTGCTGGTGCGGACCAACGAGGGCGGCCGGGAAAAACTGGCACAGACCTCGCTCACCGCCCTCCCGGCTCAGCTGGCCGGGATCGCACCGACGCGGCTGGGCGCCCTGCAGGCCGTGGTGCTCGTGCTCTGCGGTGTCGGCGCCACCGTGGCCGCCCTGCGGCAACGCCACGCGGCGGACCCGCTCGTCCGCTGGCGACACTGGCTGGTGGCGTGCTGGATCGGGAGCCCGCTCGTGCTCGCCGCGCTCGTCTCGGTGGTCTGGCCGGTCTTCGTGATCCGGTACTTCGTGGTGTGCCTGCCCGCGGTGGTGCTGCTCCTCGCGGTGGGCCTGGAGCGGGCCCGCCGCGGCGTCCAGGTGGCGGCGCTCCTGCTCGTGCTCGCCGCCGCGGCCCAGGGACTGCACGGCTACTACGGGCAGACCTACAAGGACGGCGAGAACTGGCGCGGGCTCGTCCAGCACGTCGCCGAGGAGGCCCGGCCCGGCGACTCGGTGATCTTCCTCTCCCACTTCGGCCGGCGGCCGTTCGAGTACTACCTGGACCGGCACGCCGGCCTCGCCGCGAGCCTGACCCCGAGCTACCCGTCGCTGCCGTGGCGCGAGTACCCGCCGGTCGTGGGGGACGCGCGGCTCGACCTGGCCGGGGACCAGGCGCGGCTGCAGCTCGCACCGCCCCGGCGGATCTGGGCGGTGCTGCTGTGGGGCGGCTTCAGCACGGCCGACGACGACGGCGCCCCTCTCGCCCTGCTGCTCGACCGCGGGTACCGGCACACCGAGCAGCGGTTCTACGGCCGCTATCTGAAGCTCGCGCTCTTCGAGCGCGTCGCGGGAACCCCGAGCGGCGTCATCGGCGGGGCTGCGGCGTCTCCCACGCCCGTGCATAGGTCCGATCGGCAGACGCGACGGACTCCGCCGCCTACAGTCCGGACGGACATCCGCCCGTACCACTGATGGAGGAGACCATGGCTCGCCGCGCGGTAGTCACCGGGGGTGCCGGCTTCCTGGGTTCCCACCTCTGCCACCGGCTCCTCGACGAGGGCTACCAGGTGACCTGTCTCGACAACTTCCTCACCGGGGCTCCGACGAACGTCGACCACCTGCTCGAGCACGACCGGTTCCGCCTGGTCCGAGCCGACGTGAGCGACTACATCCACGTGGTCGGCCCGGTCGACGCGGTGCTGCACTTCGCCTCGCCGGCGTCCCCGGTCGACTACCTGCAGCTGCCGATCCACACGCTGAAGGTCGGGTCGATCGGCACCCTGCACGCGCTGGGTCTGGCCAAGGAGAAGCAGGCCCGCTTCCTGCTCGCCTCGACCTCCGAGGTGTACGGGGACCCGCAGGTGCACCCGCAGCCGGAGAACTACTGGGGCAACGTCAACCCGGTCGGCCCCCGCGGCGTGTACGACGAGGCGAAGCGGTTCGCCGAAGCGCTGACCGTCGCCTACCGGCAGACCCACGGCGTCGACACGGCGATCGTGCGGATCTTCAACACCTTCGGCCCGCGCATGCGGCCCAACGACGGGCGGGCCATCCCCACGTTCATCCGGCAGGCCCTCAACGAGGAGCCGATCACGGTCGCCGGTGACGGATCCCAGACCCGGTCGGTGTGCTACGTCGACGACCTGGTCGAGGGAATCGTTCGCCTGCTGCACTCGCCGCTGCCCGGGCCGGTCAACATCGGCAACCCGCACGAGATGTCCGTGCTCGATCTCGCCGAGTGGATCCGGAAGCTGACGGGATCGAGCTCGCCCATCGGGTTCATTCCCCGGCCGCAGGACGACCCGACCGTGCGGCAGCCGGACATCACCTACGCCCGCCGCGAGCTCGGCTGGGAGCCCGAGATCCCGCTGGAGGACGGCCTGCGCGCCACGATCGACTGGTTCCGGGCGCACCCGGAGCTGTCCCGGCGGCGGCCGCCGGTCACCACGGGCGCATCCTCAGCCGGGTGACACACACCGCCCCCGCTGGGGGGCGCAGGGGCGGTGTGTGTGTCACCCGGCGCCGCGCCGGCTGACTAAACCAGCGCGTAGTCCGCCGGCTTGACCGGTCGCGGAGCGGGGCAGCTGAGCGTCCCCGGGTTCGCCCAGCGGCCGGAGGACTCCCGGACCTTGCTGGCGAACGTCGGATAGGTGTACCAGTCGCTCCAGGTGGAGGTGATCCGGAACGGGTTGTTCCGCACGCGTGTGATACCACGTGTTGCCGCTGAAGCTGGCGGAACTCCAGAACCCGGTGTCAGCGGTCGTGTGCCAGAAGAGCCATCCCTTGTCCATGGAGTCCTTCTGCGCCCAGTCGTCGCCGACCGTGACGGTGTTCTGGAGGCTGAAATAGTTGCCGCGCACGACGGTTCCGTCGGCCATCGTGGCCGGGGTCGCGTCGCCGGTGTGCAGGTGTTGCCAGCCCGCGTTGGTGAAGACCTGACTGTTCCGCACGGTGACCCGGTCGGACCGCCCGTACGAAATACCAGAAGCACCGTTGTTGCAGACCCGAGCACCGTCCACGACGATCGGTCCGGGGTTCTTCTCCAGGAACAGCCCCCGGGCGAGGTTGCCGGCGCTGACGAGCCCGGTGACCGTCACGTTTCTGTTGTCGCCGTCGAACCACAGGCCGTGGCTGTGGTTGTGGTGGGCGTTCCAGCCCCTGATCGTCACGTTGGACGTCATACCGAACTTGATGCCGGCGGCCCAGCCGGTGAATCCGACCTGGGCACCGCGCCAGTTGTTCCGGCCGAGCTCGGCATTCTCGACCAGGATGCCGGTGTACCGGTAGGCACCGAAGCCGCTCGTCCCATTGCTGAGGAACTTGATGTTGCGCATCGTGAAGGTCTTGCCGACGCTGACGCCGAACCCGCCGGCCGCGGCCTGGCGGACGGTCACGTTTTCCGCCTTGAAGTTGGTGCTGTTGGTGGCCCCGGCCATCGACTCCTGAATGCCGCCGGCGCCGCGCTCCAGGATCAGGTTGCGGATGGTGACGTTCGTCCGCCCGTCGACCTGCACCGTCTTCTTCCGGACGGTGACTTCGGCGCCGGCCAGCGAGTCGCCGCTCCGCGGCCGCGCGATGATGACGTCCTTCGTCTCGTCGACGAAGAAGGTCCCGGCGACGAGCTGGGTCGTGCTGCCGACGACGTGGTAGGGCCGGCCGCCCACGAACATCGCCTCGCGGTTGAGCAGCACCCGGTTGTAGCTGAGGGTGGGCCACGGGTCGGGCGCGTTGCCGAGATTGTGCGGCCAGGAGGCCCGGTAGGTGCCGTCGCCCACCGCGGTCCAGGAGGAGACGACGTTCGCCCCGGAGACCACTGCGCCCTGCCCGTCGATGGTGATCGGCGCCGTGGTGGCCGACCCGTCCGGAAGCAGGGCGATCGTCTCGCGGTAGGTCGTCGGCTGCAGCGCCAGCCGGACGGCCTTGCCCTGCCGGTTGAGGTCGCGGACCTTGACCAGGGCGGCGGCGACGCCGCCGGGAGCCGCGCCGACGACCACCTCGTTGGTGAGCGTGCTGGTGCCCGTGCTGGTGGGGCTGGGGGTCGCGGTGCTCGTCGGGCTGCTGGTCGGCGTCGGGCTCGGAGCGCTGGTGGTGGTCGGCGCAGTCACGACCACCGAGAACCCGGCGGTCTCGCGGCCGACGGTCCTGCCGGAGGAGTCCTGCAGGCGCACGCCGACCTTGTGCAAGCCGGCGCCGAGGGCGCGGACATCGAGCGGCTTCGCGGTCCCGTCGGCGTTCGTGCCGGCGAGGTCGTACGGCGAGGCGCTGTCCGTCGTCGTGCGGGCCTTGCTCGTTCCGGGGTCCAGCTCGAAGACGACCCGGGCGACCCCGCTGGCGGCCGGGACGAAGACGTACGAGGTGGCCGACAGGGTCGCCCCGTCGAGGGGCTTCGCGGCCGTGCGCGTAGGGCTGCCCGACACCATGATGGTCGCCTGGACCCGGGCCGAGGCGGCCGTGCCCTGCATGGTCGTGGTGACCACTCCCGCGCCGACCGCGGCGACGACCGCCATGGAGATGACTAGGGACTTGCTCAGAAATCGTCTGCGTCTCGGCTGCGACGGTGCCCGGTGACTTCCCCGCAAAGCTGACTCCCCTGGCTCAGGTGCTGTGGAGCGATGCCGGAAACGGCCGGTGCGGCCGTACCGCAACGCTTCGGATGTCTCGATCTCGATCGCCGTCGCGACCCGGTGAAAGCCCGGTCGACGCGACGACTGCAGTCATGCGAGGCGTCCCATTTCCGGCACGGGGCCGCATTCGGCAGTCGCGCTGCCTACGTCGGGAGTTTGCGACCATGCGGGCACGGCCGAATCGGGAGGCGGGGTGAGCGGCCACAGCGGGCGGCACCCCAGCCGACATCCGGTCACAGCTGACCTTTCTCCCACGCCTGCGAGGTCAGCTGTCGGGTTAGGACGGGAGATCGCCCTGCCGCGCTTCCGCGGCTTCACCCCTAGGTCCCAGCAACGCTGCGACCGAAATCTCGGGTCCCCCACTCCTGCCCGGTCCGGGACGCTGGTGCCCGCGGGTGGGCAGGACTCGGCGTAAACCCGCGAGCAGCCTTCTCACTGAAGGCGCCCGGGACTGTACGAGATGACGGTGTACTGAGCAAGCTCCGAGTAGCCACTTACACGGGGAGTCGCGAGGAGAACACCTCGCGTGCGGGTCGCCTCCGCCGTGCGTCTCTCCGGTGCGTCAGGTGCCTGCCGCCGGTCCCGGCCTCGTTGCGAGCCGCTTGCGGCGCAGTGCCGGTCGCTCCACCCACCGGTATGTCGCCGCCGCGAGGACAGCGGTGATCGCGCCGACGACGACCAGGTTGACCAGCAGGCCGCCGCGGCCCGGCAGGGTCCATCCGTGCGAGCGCAGCAGCCGGGTCAGCGGCTCATGCCAGAGGAAGACGCTGTAGGAGCACAGGCCCACCAGGACCGCCGCCCGGGTGGACAGCAGTCGGACCAGGAGACCCGGGCCGCGGTCGGCGGTCGCCCGGGGCAGCACGACGAGCGCCAGCAGCAGGGCGCAGCCGAGCGCTCCGGTCAGCTCGTACGGGTTCCGGCCGGCAGACCAGACGCCGCGGTCGGTGAGCACGGCGAGCGCCACGGCGATGCCGAGCAGCGCAGCCCACGCCGGCCACCGCCACCAGCGCGGCAGCGTCAGGAGACCGCGGCGCACGGCCACGTGCACGACGGCCAGGACCATGCCGAACGTGAACAGGTCAGCCTGGCCCCAGAAGCTCCGGACGACCACCGAGTGCCAGTCGCCGTCCCAGCCAGGAGCCGGGCCCGCAGGGACGATGCGGTCGGCGGCCGCCTTGCCGCTGAGCCCGACGAGCAGCAGCACGGCCGCGGGGGCCAGCGCGGCCGCCAGGCGTCCGCCGATCCCCCGCGCCGCCCGGCTGCAGGCGACGGCGAGGAGGCCCAGCAGCGGCAGGACGAGGTAGAAGACCACCTCCACCGCCAGCGACCAGGCCGGCGTGATGCCGGTCAACACCGAGTCCGGCGTGTAGTTCTGCGCCAGTGCGGCGTTGCGCAGGAGCAGGTCCGGGTCGTGGGTCATCCGGCCGAGCTGCAGCGTGCCCACGCCGGTGCGGAGCACGGCGGCCGGCAGCACGACGGCGGTGACCACGAGGACCACCCAGTAGGCCGGCAGGATGCGCAGGGCGCGGTTGACCAGATAGGGCCCGGTCCCGGGCCGGGGCGCGCGGTCCACGACCGCCCCGGCGACCGGCCGGTAGAGGAGGAACGCCGACAGCGTGAAGAAGAGGGTCACGCCGAGCGGCAGGTGACCGAACAGGTAGCGGCTCGCCGGACCGAAGTCGTCCAGGTAGCGCCTCGGCTGACCGTAGAGCCAGACGTGATACACGAGAATGCTGCCGGCCGCAACGGCCCGGAGACCCTCGACGCCCGGCAGCCGGGCTCGGCCCGGCTCGACCGAGCCGAAGCCCGCCGGGCCGGTGGCAGCCGAGGAGGGAAGCGCTCGTTCGCTCACCATCTCCCGCACCCCCCGCCCAGCCCGCCGATGGCCGGTCGTCCGGGCCAGATGATGCCGCACCGGCCCCGCTGCCGGAGCCGATCCGGCCGATCGCCCGCCGCGGTCAGGTGTTGAAGCGGTTCTGGGCGGGCTCCAGGCCGTCCAGCACGAGGGCCTCGACGGCGTCGGCGGCGCGGTCGAGGTGGTAGTCGAGCTCCTTGCGCTCGGGGCCGGCGAAGTCGCGCAGCACCCAGTCGGCCGGGTCCATCCGCCCCGGCGGCCGGCCGATGCCGAAGCGCACCCGCAGGTAGTCCGGGCCGAGCGCGCGGGTGATCGAGCGCAGCCCGTTGTGCCCGTTGTCGCCGCCGCCGCGCTTGAGCCGGAGCGCCCCGTACGGCAGGTCGAGCTCGTCGTGCACGACCACGAGCCGGTCCATCGGCACCTTGTAGAAGTCGCGCAGCGCGGTGACCGGCCCGCCGGACTCGTTCATGTACGAGCGCGGCTTGGCCAGCACCGCGCGGGCGCCCGGCAGCGGGCCGAGGCGGCCTTCGACCACCTCGGCGCGCGCCCGGTGCGCCTTGAACCGGGCCCGGACCCGGTCGGCCAGCAGGTCCAGGACCATGGCGCCGACGTTGTGCCGGTTGCCCCGGTACGCCGGGCCCGGGTTGCCGAGCCCGACGACCAGGTGCGGGTCGTCGGGCACCGCGCCCTACTCCTCGGTGGCGGGAGCGGGGGCTTCCTCGGCGATCTCGGTCGGCTCGTCGCGCTCGATCCCGGCCTCCGCCTCGGCGCCGGCCAGGTCGGCCTCGAGCTGCTCGGCGGTCGGCGCGGCCAGCACCGCGACCACGACCTGGTCCGGGTCGCCGATCAGGGTGGTGCCGCTGGGCAGCGGCACGGCGCCGGCGGTGACGTTGTCGCCGACCCGCATGCCCTCGATGCTGACCTCGAAGTGGTCCGGGATGTGCGTGGCCTCGGCCTCGACGGTCAGCGTGACCAGCTGCTGGTCGACCAGGCCCTCCCGGTCGGCCTCGCCGGTGAGCGTGACCCGGACCTCGACGGTGACCTTCTCGCCGCGGCGGACCAGCAGCAGGTCGACGTGCTCGAAGTCGCCGCGGATCGGGTGCCGCTGGATCGCCTTCGGCAGGGCCAGCTCGCTGGCCCCGTCCAGCTGCAGGGTGAGCAGCGTGTTGGCGCCACCGCCCTTGATCGCGTGCCCGAACTCGCGGGCCGGCAGCGCCAGGTGCCGCGGCGCGGTGCCGTGCCCGTACAGCACGGCGGGGATCTTGCCGGCCCGGCGGGTGCGGCGGGCACCGCCCTTGCCGAACTCGGTGCGGGGCTCGGCGGGGATGCGGACCTCGGACACGGCGGGACTCTCCTCGTACGCACTCGGCGGAGGCGAGGACGCGCAGAGGCGCCGCGTCGATGACGGCGGCCACGTGGGCAGCCCTCGCCGGGGCAACCCTGCGAGCCTACCAGTGACTCAGCTGGCTCCGTCGAAGAGGCTGGTCACCGACCCGTCCTCGAACACCTCGCGGATCGCCCGGGCGATCAGCGGCGCGATCGACAGCACGGTCATCCCGTCGATCTGCTTCTCCGGCGGGATCGGCAGCGTGTTGGTGAGCACGACCTCGTTGATCGGCGCGTTCTTCAGCCGGTCGATCGCCGGCCCGGACAGGATCCCGTGCGTCGCCACGATGATCACGTCCGCGGCGCCGGCTTCCTTCAGCTGGCGGGCGGCGTTGACGATGGTGGAGCCGGTGTCGATCATGTCGTCGACGAGGATGCAGCTGCGGCCGGCGACGTCGCCGACGACCCGGTGCGCGACCACCTCGTTGGGTTTCATCGGGTCGCGGGTCTTGTGGATGAAGGCCAGCGGGCAGCCGCCGAGCCGGTCGGTCCACCGCTCGGCCACCCGCAGCCGGCCGGCGTCCGGCGAGACGACGGTGAAGTTGGCCCCGGTGTACTTCTCCTCCACGTAGTCCGCGAGCAGCGGCAGCGCGAAGAGGTGGTCCACCGGCCCGTCGAAGAAGCCCTGGATCTGGGCGGTGTGCAGGTCCACCGACATGATCCGGTCCGCGCCGGCCTGCTTGAACAGGTCGGCCACCAGCCGGGCCGAGATCGGCTCCCGGCCGCGGTGCTTCTTGTCCTGCCGCGAGTACGGGTAGTAGGGCGTCACGATGGTGATCCGCTTGGCCGAGGCGCGCTTGAGCGCGTCGACCATGACCAGCGTCTCCATCAGCCAGGTGTTGATCGGCGCGGTGTGGCTCTGGATCACGAAGGCGTCGCTGCCCCGGACGGAGTCCTCGTACCGGACGTAGATCTCGCCGTTGGCGAAGTCGTACGCGGACGTGCTGGTGAGGTCCACCCCCAGGTCGGAGGCGATCTGCTCGGCCAGGGCGGGATAGGCCCGTCCGGAGAGCAGGATCAGGCTCTTCCGGTTCTGCGCCTGCAGAGCGTTCACGACGTCACCCGTCTCCCTGCTCGCGACCCTCAGTCCCTTGCGCCCCCTGCGCGGCCTGCGCCGCCTCCGCGGCCGGCGTCCCCGGCCGCCGCCGCTCCACCCAGCCGGTCTTGGTCACCTGGCGGCCGCGGCCGACCCCGAGCGCGCCCGGCGGGACGTCCTCGGTGATCACCGAGCCGGCCGCCGTGTAGGCGCCGTCCCCGATCGTCACCGGCGCGACCAGCACGGTGTCGCTGCCGGTGCGCACCTGCTCGCCGACCACGGTGCGGTGCTTGGCCACCCCGTCGTAGTTGGCCACGATGGTGGCGGCGCCGATGTTGGTCCCGGCGCCGATGGTGGCGTCCCCCACGTACGACAGGTGCGGCACCTTCGCGCCCGGGCCGATCTCGCTGGCCTTCACCTCCACGTACGTGCCGACCTTGGCCGCCGGGCCGAGCCTGGCGCCGGGCCGCAGGTAGGCGAACGGGCCGACGGTGGCGCCGCGGCCGACCTCGGCGCCGTCGCACTGCGCCCGGACCACCCGGGCGCCGGCGCCGACGACGGTGTCGGTGAGCGTGCAGTCCGGGCCGATGTCGGCGCCGGTCTCCACCCGGGTGTCGCCGTGCAGCTGGGTGCCCGGCCGCAGGGTGACGTCCGGGGCCAGCTCCACCCCGGCGTCCACCCAGGTGGTGGCCGGGTCGAGCACGGTCACCCCGGCCCGCATCCAGTCGGCCAGCAGCCGGTCGTTGAGCACCCGGTGGGCGGCGGCGAGCTGGACCCGGTCGTTGACCCCGGCGGTCTCCGCGGCCGGGGCCACCACCGCGCCGACCGGCAGGCCGGCCTGGACGAAGAGGCCGATCACGTCGGTGAGATATTCCTCACCCTGCGCGTTGGCGGTGGACAGCCGGGCCAGCGCGTCCCGCAGCGGCCCGCTCTCGAACGCGTAGACGCTCGTGTTGATCTCGTCGAGCGCCCGCTCCTCGTCGGAGGCGTCGCGGTGCTCGACCACCCGCAGCACCTCGCCGCGCGGCCCGCGCACCACCCGCCCGTAGCCGGTCGGGTCCGGCAGCACCGAGCTGAGCAGCGTCGCCACCGCGCCGCTGCTCTGGTGCTCCTCGACCAGCGCCCGCAGCGTGGCCGGCCGCAGCAGCGGGGTGTCACCGGGCAGCACCAGCACGGTGCCGTCCACCTCGGGCGCCGCGTCCAGCGCGACCCGGACCGCGTGCCCGGTGCCGCGCTGCTCGGCCTGCACCACCGGGGCGGCACCGGGCGACACCGCGGCCAGGTGCGCCGTCACCGGCTCCCGGCCGGCGCCCACCACCACCACGGTGCGGTCCGCGCCGAGCGGGGCGCAGGCGGCCAGCACGTGGCCGAGCAGCGAGCGGCCGCCGATCGCGTGCAGCACCTTGGGGGTCGCCGACCGCATCCGGGTGCCTTCGCCAGCGGCGAGCACGACGACCGCGGTCGGGCGGGCGTCCGTCACTGGGGCTCCTCGCTGTCGGCGCGTGGCGGCACCACCAGCCTAGGCCGTGGCCCGACCCGGGCGCCGGTGGCACCGGCCGGGCGGGTCGGGCCGCGGACCTGGCTGGGGGACTCGGACTCGAACCGAGACTGCACGGCTCCAAAGGCCGGCGGGCTGCCGATTACCCCATCCCCCACCGAAAGGCTCAGCGTAGCGGCGTCTTGCGCCGCATCCGAACGCGTGCTCAGGAAGACGGGCTCGCAGGTTACGAGACCGTAGGTTACGGTGGCGTAGCCAGGGTAGAAGACATACGACCGGCCGACAGCCGAGCACCTTCTGCCCGCCACCCTGACCGGGAGACTCCATGCCGACTGCCGTAGCCGCGCCACCGCGTGGCCCCAAGCCCATGACCGCCGACCGCAAGGGTCGCGTCGAGCAGGTCCTGCTGTACGTGATCGTGATCGTCCCGTTCCTCGCCCTCGCGGCGACCGTCGCGGTCGCCTGGGGCTGGGGGCTGAGCTGGGTGGACGCCGGGCTCGCGCTGGCCTTCTACCTGATCTCCGGACTCGGCGTGACCGTCGGGTTCCACCGCTACTTCACCCACGGCGGCTTCAAGGCCAAGCGCTGGCTGCGGATCGCACTGGCCGTCTCCGGCTCGCTGGCCATCGAGGGCGGTGTCATCCGCTGGGTGGCCGACCACCGGCGGCACCACCAGTACAGCGACAAGGAGGGCGACCCGCACTCCCCGTGGCGCTTCGGCGAGAGCGTGCCGGCGCTGCTGAAGGGGCTCTGGTTCGCGCACATCGGCTGGCTGTTCGACATCGAGCACACCAACCAGGAGCGCTTCACCCCGGACCTGCTCGCCGACCCCGACCTGGTGAAGGTCGAGAAGGCGTTCAACAATCTCGTGCTGGTCAGCCTCGCCCTGCCGGCCGTGCTCGGTGGCCTGATCACCTGGTCCTGGACCGGTGCGCTGTCCGCCTTCTTCTGGGCCAGCCTGGTCCGCATCGGCCTGCTGCACCACGTGACCTGGTCGATCAACTCGATCTGCCACGCGATCGGCGAGCGCCCGTTCGCCGCCCGGGACAAGTCGGCGAACTTCTGGCCGCTGGCGATCCTGTCCTTCGGCGAGTCGTGGCACAACTCGCACCACGCCGACCCGTCGATGGCCCGGCACGGCGTGCTGCGCGGCCAGATCGACATCTCCGCCCGGGTCATCTGGGCGTTCGAGAAGCTCGGCTGGGTGTGGGACGTCAAGTGGCCGACCCCGGAGCGGATCGCCGCCCGCCGGGTCGGCGCCGTGGACCGGGCGGCGGAGAGCGTCCCCGGCTGACCTGGTGCACCGCTGTCCGGTTCGTCACTCACCACGCCCTAGGCTGGCGTGGTGAGTGACGCCGACAGAGGCCGGCCGAGAGTTCGGATGAGTGGCAAGGAGCGGCGCGAGCAACTGCTCGACGTGGGACGTTCACTCTTCGCCGAGAAGGGCTTCGAGGCGACCTCCACCGAGGAGATCGCCAACCGGGCCGGGGTGAGCAAGCCGATCGTGTACGAGCACTTCGGCGGCAAGGAGGGGCTGTACGCGGTCGTCATCGACCGGGAGATGCAGCGGCTGCTCGACCTCTTCACCGGCGCGCTCACCGCCGGCGAGCCGCGGGCCCTGCTGGAGCAGGCGGCGCTGGCGCTGCTGACGTACATCGAGGACGAGTCCGACGGCTTCCGCATCCTGGTCCGCGACTCGCCGGTGGCCAGCACCAGCGGCACCTTCTCCAGCCTGCTCAACGACATCGCCAGCCAGGTGGAGTACATCCTGGCCCGGGAGTTCAAGGCCCGCGGGTACGACCCGAAGCTGGCCGGGCTCTACTCCCAGGCTCTGGTCGGCATGGTCGCGCTGACCGGGCAGTGGTGGCTGGAGGCGCGGCGGCCGAAGCGGGACGAGGTGGCCGCCCAGCTGGTCAACCTGGCCTGGCACGGGCTGTCCCACCTGGAGGCGAAGCCCCGGCTGGTCACCCGGGAGCGCTGAGGTCAGACCCGCGGGTCCGGGCCCTGGTCCTCCGCCCGCCGGACCGGCGTGTCGTCGCCCCGGGACACCCCGGCGGCGGCCGCCTTCTCCTCGTCCACCACCTCGCCGGTCTCCGGGTCCATCCCGTGCCGGCCGCGGTAGTACGGGTTGTCGTGCGGCAGCCCGCCGCTGACCCGCCCGTAGAAACCGAACATCAGCACGACCGTGCCGACCACGAAGCTGAAGATGACGTTGGACATGCTGAAGTTCAGGACGTTCCAGGACGTCCGCAGCACGCACAGGTTGGCGAAGCCGGAGATCAGGAAGAGCGCACCGACGATCGAGTTGGTGTTGGCCGAGGTGTTGCCGCCGATCACCGCCGCGCCGATCAGCACCAGGCCGACCACCACCGAGATCGTGCTCAGCACCGCGTTGGTGGACAGCCCGGCGACCCGGTCGCCCTCGGTGTCGAAGAACGCGAGCTGGTCGAGGAAGCCCAGCACGCCGAAGACCAGCAGCACCGCCCCGACCAGGCCGCCGCCGAACCGGTAGACCCGGCTGAACCGATGGTCCTCGGGCATGTTCCTCATGCCGAACACGGTCATGACCGCTCCTCGCTGCCGCACCCACCTGGTGGGCGCTACGTACCCGCGACCGCGGGATTCGACTCGGCCAGCTCCAACCAGGCGTGCTCGGCCTCGGCCCGGTCGGCGCCGACCGCGCGCAGCTCGGCGTCCAGCGCGGTCACCCGGACGTGGTCGGTGGCGTGCGCGGCCAGCTCCTGGTGCAGCGCCGCCTCGCGCTTCTCCAGGGTGGCGATGCGCCGCTCCAGCCGGGTCAGCTCCCGGCGGGCGGCCCGGGCCTCCGCCCGGGAGTCGCCGGCCCGCGGCCGGGCCGCGTCGGCCACCGGCCCGGCCGCGGCCGCCCGCCGGGCCAGGTAGTCCGCCACCCCGCCGGGCAGCGCGGCCAGGCTGCCGTCGCCGAGCAGCGCGACCACCGAGTCGCAGACCCGCTCGACCAGGTAGCGGTCGTGGCTGACCACGACCAGGGTGCCCGGCCAGGAGTCGAGCAGGTCCTCCAGCGCGGTCAGCGTGTCGGTGTCCAGGTCGTTCGTCGGCTCGTCCAGCAGCAGCACGTTCGGCTCGGCCATCAGCAGCCGGAGCAGCTGCAGCCGGCGGCGCTCGCCGCCGGACAGGTCGGCGACCGGGGTCCACTGCCGGCTGGCCCCGAAGCCGAACCGCTCGGCCAGCTGGGAGGCGGTCAGCTCGACGCCGCCGAGGTTGGCCACCCGGGCGACCTGCTCGACCGACTCCAGCAGCCGCTGGGCTCCGTCACCGCCCGCCTCCGGCAGCTCCCGCACCTCCTGGGACAGGTACGCCGCCCGCACGGTCGAGCCGGTGCGGACCCGGCCGGCGTCCGGGGCCACCTCCCCGAGCAGCAGCCGCAGCAGCGTGGTCTTGCCGGAGCCGTTCACCCCGACCACGGCCACCCGGTCGCCCGGGCCGAGCCGCCAGGTCACCCCGTCGAGCAGGGTCCGGTCGCCGAGGCGCAGGGTGACGTCCTCGACGTCGTACACGCTCTTGCCGAGCCGGCGGGTGGCGAAGGCCTGCAGCCGGGTCGCGTCCCGCGGCGGCGGCTCGTCCGCGATCAGCGCCTGCGCCGCCTCGATCCGGAACCGCGGCTTGCTGGTCCGGGCCGGCGGGCCGCGGCGCAGCCAGGCCAGCTCCTTGCGCAGCAGGTTCTGCCGGCGCTGCTCGGTCGCGGCCGCCTGCCGGGCGCGCTCGGCCCTCGCCAGCACGTACGCCGAGTAGCCGCCGTCGTACCGGCGGACCGTCCCGTCGCCGACCTCCCAGGTCTGCTCGGCCACCTCGTCCAGGAACCAGCGGTCGTGGGTGACCACGACCAGCGCCTCCCGGCGCTCCTTGAGGTGGGCGGCCAGCCAGGCCACCCCCTCCACGTCCAGGTGGTTGGTCGGCTCGTCCAGGATCAGCAGGTCGGACCGGGCGACCAGGGCGGCGGCCAGCGCGACCCGGCGGCGCTCCCCGCCGGACAGCGTCGCGGTCGCCGTGTCCAGCCCGATCGCCGTGTCCAGCCCGATCCGGGTGAGCCCGAGCCCGTCCAGCACCGTCCGGACCGCGGCGTCGCCGGCCCACTCGTGGGTCTCTCCGTAGCCGGACAGCACCGCGTCCCGGACGGTCCCGCCGGGCGGCTCGGAGCGCTGGTCCACGTAGCCCACCCGCAGCCCGCCGGCCCGGGCGACCCGGCCCTCGTCCGGCTCGTCCAGGCCGGCCAGCAGGCGCAGCAGGGTGGTCTTGCCGCCGCCGTTGCGGCCGACCACGCCGGTCCGCTCGCCCGCCTGCACGCCGAGCGAGACCTGGTCGAGCACCACCGTCGTCGCGTACGCCTTGCCGACCGACTCCAGGCTGACCAGCGGGGCGGCCGGCGCGGTCACGCCGCTCCCGCGCGCCGGCGCCGGTCGCCCACCCGGGCGGTCACGCCCGGACCGCGGGCGCGCGCGGACCCGGCGGGCGCGGGCGGACCCGGCGGGCGCGGGCGGACCTGGCGGTCACGGGCGGGCCTGGCGGTCACGGGCGGGACCGGGCGGTCACGAGCGGACCTCGTCGTGGGCGACGACCCGGGCGCCGGCCACCGGGCCGTACGCGACCCGGACCGTCCGGCACACCCCGGCGCCGGCCAGCGCCGCGGCCAGCCGCACCGCGGCCTCCCGGGACCGGGCCAGGAAGGCGCAGGTGGGCCCGGACCCGGACACCACCGCGCCGATCGCGCCCAGGTCCAGGCCGACCTGCAGGGTGCGGCGCAGCTCCGGGCGCAGCGCCAGCGCCGGCGCCTGCAGGTCGTTGGCCAGCAGCGCGCCCAGCGCGGCCGGGTCGTGCGTGCGCAGCGCGTTGATCAGCCGGTCCGGCTCGCCGGCCGCCGGCGGCTCGCCGACCGTGCGGATCCGGTCCAGCTCCCCGTACACCTGCGGGGTGGACAGCCCGTCCCCGGCGACGGCGAGCACCCAGTGCCAGCGGCCGGTGGCCAGCACCGGGGTGAGCCGCTCGCCCCGCCCGGTGCCCAGCGCGGTCCCGCCGGTGAGCGAGAAGGCGACGTCGCTGCCCAGCTCGGCGGCCAGCTCGAGCAGGTCGGCGCGCTCCATCCCGGTGCCCCAGAGCGCGTCGCAGGCGACCAGGGTGGCGGCCGCGTCGGCGCTGCCGCCGGCCAGCCCGCCGGCCACCGGGATGCCCTTGACCACGTCGAGCCGGACCGCGGGCTGCACGCCGGCCTTCTCGGCCAGCAGCACGGCGGCCCGCCAGACCAGGTTGCCCCCGTCCAGCGGCAGCTCGCCCTCACCCTCGCCGCGGATGCCGAGACTGAGGTCCCGGGCCGGGGTGGCGGTGACCTCGTCGTACAGGGAGACGGCGTGGAAGACCGTCTTCAGGTCGTGGTAGCCGTCGTCCCGGCGCGGCCCGACACTCAGGTGCAGATTGACCTTCGCCGGCACCCGGACGGTGACCGGCTCCGGCACGCCGAGGAGTCGGGTCGGGGGCACGTCAGCAGGGTAGTGCGCCCGGGTTGTCGGGTACGTCGGCCGCCCGGGCGGTGTCGCGGGCCGTGTCCCGGGCCGTGTGTCCCGGGCTGTGTCCGGGGCCGTGTCCGGGGCCGTGGCCCGGGCGGCTTCGCCGGCGGCGGCGATGCGGGCGAAGGCGGTCACGTCCAGCGCCTCGCCGCGCAGGCCGGGGTCGACGCCGGCGGCGCGGAGGATCGCCTCGGCCCGGGCGGGCGTGCCGGCCCAGCCGGCCAGCGCCGCCCGCAGCGTCTTGCGGCGCTGCGCGAAGGCGGCGTCCACCACCGCGAAGGCGGCGGCCCGGTCGCCGGGCGGCGGGTCCCGGCGGACCAGCTCGACCAGTCCGGAGTCCACATTGGGCACCGGCCAGAACACCGCCCGCGGCACCGCGCCGGCCCGGCGGACCGCCGCATACCAGGCCGCCTTGACCGACGGCACCCCGTAGGTGCGGGAGCCGGGCGGGGCGGCGAGCCGCTCCGCCACCTCGGCCTGCACCATGACCAGCCCGTGCCGCAGCGTGGGCAGCAGCTCCAGCAGGTGCAGCACCACCGGGACGGCCACGTTGTACGGCAGGTTGGCGACCAGCGCGGTCGGCGCCGGGCCGGGGACGGCGGTCAGCCGGAGCGCGTCGCCGGCCACCACGGTCAGCGCGCCGGCCCGGTCCGGCCGGCGGGCGGCGACCGTCCGGGGCAGCGCGGCCGCCAGCACCGGGTCGATCTCGACGGCCGTCACGTGCCGGGCGGCGTCGAGCAGGCCGAGGGTGAGCGAGCCCAGCCCCGGGCCGACCTCGAGCGCGACGTCGTCGGGGTCGAGCGCGGCGGTGCGCACGATGCGGCGGATGGTGTTCGGGTCGTGCAGGAAGTTCTGCCCGAGCGTCTTGGTCGGCCGCACCCCGAGCTCCGCCGCGAGCGCCCGCACCTCCGCCGGCCCCAGCAACCCCCCACTCACCGCCGCACCGTAGCGCCCTCCCACCGCCCGCCACCCACTGACCGCCCCGCACCCACGGCGCCCGCACCACCCGAGCGCACCCGGCCTCGGACGCCGATCCGCGGATCGCCGGACCGAGACCACCGCCCAGGGGTATTACAGGAAGCGGCCGCAGCTTGGCCAGGGGGATGCGCCGCGGGCCTGGTAGAGGTTGTAGGCGACGCGGGTCTGCTCGGCGATCGACTTCCCGCTCGGCGTGCCGGTGCCGCCGTTCGACTGCCAGGTGCCCTGGTCGAACTGGTAGAGCCCGTAGTACGGCCCGGCCGGGTTGTACGCGTTCGGGTTGAGCCCCGACTCGCACCGGGCCAGCCCGCACCAGTTGAGCCCGCCCGTGGTCGGGAAGTCCTCGCACCCGGCCGGCTGCGTCGGCGGCGGCTCCGGCCCGACCACCACGACCTCGTCCACCGGCTGCTTCAGCACGGTCACCTTGGCGACCTTCTTGCTGGTGAGCTTGCCGTTGACGTACGTCTCCACGTACGTCACCTGCTGCAGCCCGGTCACGCCCTCGGTGGTCACCTTGCGGGAGCCGACCGCGGCGTCCGCGTCCTGCTTCTCGACGGTGTCGTACTTCAGCACGGTCTTGACGGTGGTCGTCTTCCGGGTCACCCGGGTGACGGTGATGGTCATGCCGGTCACCACCGCGGCGGTGGCCAGCTGGGAGACCTTGTCGTCGCCGTCCACGGTGACGCCGGCCTCGTCGAGGGCCTGACCGACGGTCGCCGCCGTGGTCACCACCCGCTGGCGGCGGCCGTCGGCCAGCACGGTGACGGTCTTCGGGGTGCGGACCGTCAGGTCGTAGCCCTCCAGCGGCAGCCGCTCGGACCGGGTGGCGGAGACGAAGAGCCCGTTCTGCCGGAAGCCGACCTGGTCCAGCGCCTCCTGCACGGTGGTCGCGTGCACCCACACCTCGCGCGGCTTGCCGTCGATGGTGAGCCGGAGCAGCCGGCCGCGGCGCAGCACGATCTCGGCACCGTCGGAGATGCGCGTCTCGGCGGCGGGGGCGAGCAGGTCGCGGGTGGAGAAGGTGACGCCGGCGTCGTCGAGGACGCCGCTGACCGTGCTCGCGTACGTGGACACGGTCCGGGCCTCGCCGTCCACGCTGAGCCGGACGGACTTGTCCACGGTCAGCCAGGCGACGCTGCCGGCGACGAGGCCGAAGAGGACCAGCGCGTAGAGGGCGAGCCGGACCGGGTGCCGGACCCCGCGCCGCTCGGACGCCGCGCCCGCGCCGACCAGCTCACCGGTCGGGTCGCCGGCCGCGGGCGGTCCGGCCGGCTGCTCGCCGGGCGGCCAGGCCGCGGGCGACCCGGCGGCGGGCTGCTCGCCGGCCACCGGCTGCCCGAACCACGTGTCCGGGGTCCGCGGCGCCGGGCTCCACGGATCAGCCGCCCGCTCGTCCCCGCCGGGCCACGGCTCCCGCGCCCGCTCAGCCGGGCCGGCGGCCCACGGGTCCCGACCCTGCTCAGCCGGGCCACCGGGCCACGAACTCCGAGCCTGCTCGGCCGGCGCACCGGGCCACGGGTCCCGACCCTGCTCGGCCGGGCCACCGGGCCACGAACTCCGGGCCTGCTCGGCCGGCGCACCGGGTCCACCGGTCGACCCCGCGCTCGTCCCCGCCCCACCGGCGCACCCGCCCACGGCGCCCGGACCTGCTCAGCCGGGCCGGGCCACGGGGCCGGGCGGTCGGACCACGCGGCCGGGCGGGCGGACCGGGAGTCGGCGGGGCGTTGGGTGGGGATCCAGGGCTCGCGCGCGGACGGCGCGGGCGCCGTCCACTCGGGAGCCGCCGGCTCGCCGGTCCACTGCGGAGCGTCCGGCGCCGGCGTCCACTGGGGACGGGACACCGACGGAGACCACTGTGGACTGCCGTCCGCGGTCTCCCGCCTGCCGGGGGTAGCGCGATGCCGGTGGCGACCGCGCGGGCTACTGTTCCCGTCCATTGGTCCCGGGACCATAGCGTCCAGTCCGGTAAGGACCAAATTCGTGACCCGCCGTACCGGGTCGGTCACCAGGCGCCGAAGACCCGCTGCGCCGTTCGAGTGATGTGCTCGCACAAGTGTTCGATGTGGACGGTCTTCAGCTCGGCCAGCGCCCGCACGGTCAACGGCACCAGGTAGGGCGCGTTCGGCCGGCCCCGGTACGGCATCGGGGTGAGGAACGGCGCGTCCGTCTCCACCAGCAGCTGGTCCACCGGGACCACGAGCGCCGCCTCCCGCAGCGGGGCCGCGTTCTTGAACGTCACCGTGCCGGCGAAGGACAGCACGTAGCCGGCTCGCACGCACTCCCGCGCCATCTCGGCGTCACCGGAGAAGCAGTGGAACACGGTGTGCTCCGGCGGCCCCTCCTCGGCCAGCACCCGCAGCACGTCCGCGTGCGCGTCCCGGTCGTGGATCACCAGCGCCTTGCCGTGCTGCTTGGCCAGCGCGATGTGCCGGCGGAACGCCTCCTGCTGGTCGGCCGCCGGCACCCGGTCCCAGTAGTAGTCCAGCCCGGTCTCGCCGACCGCCCGCACCTCCGGCCGCGCCGCCAGCGCCGCCAGACCGTCCCATGTGGACTCGTCGATGCCGCCGACCTCGTTGGGGTGCACGGCCACGGTGGCGATGACGCCGGGCGTCGCCGCGGCGGTGTCCGCGCACCACCGCGACGACGCCAGCGTGTCCCCCACGGTGACCACCCGGGTCACCCCGACCGCGCGGGCATCCGAAAGCGACTGTCCGATGTCGACACCCATCGCGTCCAGGTGGCAGTGGCTGTCGACCACCTCGGCCGGCAGCGCCTCCGGCAGCGGGGGAGGCGCGCCGGTCCGTTGTGGACTCACCCAGCCTCGCCGGCGAGCCGGGCCAGCTCCTCGTCCACGACGGACTCGTCCAGCTTGCGGAAGAGCGGGGTCGGCGCGCCCAGCGGCCGGCCGGGCGGCAGCGGGACGGACTCCCAGGTGCCGCCGCCGGTGTAGTCGCCGGTGATCACCGGGTAGGACGGGCTGCCCACCGCGGTCGGCTCGTCCACCTCGACCACCTGCGGCATCGGCGCCCACTCCCCCTCGCCGCCGAGCAGCGCGTGCACCTTGCCCGACGAGGACGGCAGGAACGGGGTGAGCAGCGTCTTGCAGTCGTCCACCACCTGCAGCGCGGTGTGCAGGATGGTGGCCATCCGCTCCCGGTCGCCCGGGTCGCCGGACTTGGCCAGCTTCCACGGCGCCTGGTCGGACAGGTAGCGGTTGGCGTCCCCCACCACCCGCATCGCCTCGCCGATCGCGGCCTTCTGCCGGGACCGCTCGATCAGGTCGCCGACCGTCCCGAAGGCGGCCCTCGACGTGGCCAGCAGGGCGGCGTCGGCGTCGGTGAGCGGGCCCGGCTGCGGCACCGCGCCGACGTTGCGCGCGGCCAGCGAGACCGACCGGTTGACCAGGTTGCCCCAGCTGTCGGCGAGCTCGTCGTTGTTGCGCCGGCGGAACTCCGACCAGGTGAAGTCGGTGTCCTGCGACTCCGGCCCGGCCACCGACAGGTAGTAGCGCAGCGCGTCCACGTCGTACCGGGACAGCACGTCGCGCAGGCCGATGCCGACGCCCCGGGACGAGGAGAACTGCTTGCTCTCCATCGTGAGGAACTCGCTGGAGACCACCTCGTACGGCCGGTCCAGCGCGCCGAGCGAGCCGGGCGTGCCGCCGCGGGCGCCGATCCCGGAGTAGCCGAAGAGCATCGCCGGCCAGATCTCGGCGTGGAAGACGATGTTGTCCTTGCCCATGAAGTAGTAGCCCCGGGCGTCCTCGGACTGCCAGAACGGCCGCCAGGCGTCCGGGTCGCCGGTCCGCTTCGCCCACTCCACCGACGCCGACAGGTAGCCGACCACCGCGTCGAACCAGACGTAGAGCTTCTTGTCCGGCCGGTCCCGCCAGCCGTCCAGCGGCACCGGGACACCCCAGTCCAGGTCCCGCGTGATCGCCCGCGGCCGGAGGTCGTCGAGCAGGTTGAGCGAGAACTTCAGCACGTTCGGCCGCCAGCTGTCCCGGGACCGCAGGTAGGACCCGAGCACCTCGGCGAACGCCGGCAGGTCGAGGAAGTAGTGCTCCGACTCGACGAACTTCGGGGTCTCGCCGTTGATCCGGGACCGCGGGTTGATCAGGTCGGTGGCGTCCAGCTGGTTGCCGCAGTTGTCGCACTGGTCGCCGCGGGCCTGGTCGTACCCGCAGATCGGGCAGGTGCCCTCGACGTAGCGGTCCGGCAGCGTCCGCCCGGTCGACGGCGAGATCGCGCCCAGCGTGGTCTGCGGGAACACGTAGCCGTTGGCGAGCAGGCCGGTGAAGATCTCCTGGACCACCGAGTAGTGCGTCCGCGTCGTGGTCCGGGTGAAGAGGTCGTACGAGAGCCCGAGGGAGCGCAGGTCCTCGACGATGATCCGGTTGTAGCGGTCCGCCACCTCCCGGGTGCCGGCGCCCTCCCGGTCCGCCGCGACCAGGATCGGGGTGCCGTGCTCGTCGGTCCCGCTGACCATCAGGACCCGGTTGCCCGCCATCCGGTGGTAGCGGCTGAAGACGTCCGACGGCACGTACGCGGCCGCGTGGCCGATGTGCCGGGGACCGCTGGCGTACGGCCAGGCCACCGAGGTCAGGATGTGTCGGTCGGGCATGCCACCCAGCGTAGTGAGGCCGGCCGAGCGGTTATCGCGCCGCCACCACCGCCGCGTACACGACCCGCTTGGGCAGCCCGGTCTCCCGGGCGACCTCGGCGATGGCGGCCTTGCGGTCGGTGCCGGCGGCCTCCCGGGCGGCGACCGCGGCGGCCAGCGCGGCCGGGTCGGCGTCCGGCACCGCCCGCGGCGCGCCGCCGACGACCAGGGTGATCTCCCCGCGCACGCCGTCCGCGGCCCAGGCCGCCAGCTCGGCCAGCGGACCCCGGCGGACCTCCTCGTACGTCTTCGTCATCTCCCGGCAGGCCGCCGCGGGCCGGTCCGGGCCGAGGATCTCCGCCGCGTCGGCGAGGGTGGCGGCCAGCCGGTGCGGCGCCTCGAAGAGCACCAGGGTGCGCCGCTCGTCCCGCAGCGCCTCCAGCGCCCGCCGCCGCTCCCCCGGCCGGCGCGGCAGGAAGCCCTCGAAGCAGAAGCGGTCGGACGGCAGCCCGGACAGCGCCAGCGCGGTGGTGACCGCGGACGGCCCGGGCGTCGCGGTGACCCGGACGCCGGCCGCGACCGCGGCGGCGACCAGCCGGTAGCCCGGGTCGGACACGCTCGGCATGCCGCCGTCGGTGATCAGCAGCACGGTCCGGCCGGCCGTCAGCTCGTCGACGAGCCCCGGGGTGCCGGCCGCCTCGGTGGCGTCGTCGTGCCGGACCACCCGCCCGGTCACCCGGACGCCGAGGTCGGCGGCGAGCCGGCGCAGCCGCCGGGTGTCCTCGGCGGCGACCACGTCCGCGGTCGCCAGCGCCTCCCGCAGCCGCGGGCTGGCGTCGGCCGGGTCACCCAGCGGCGCCCCGGCCAGCACCAACGTCCCTGGCTGCGGCACGGGGCCGAGCCTAGGCACATACCATCGCGCCCATGGCCGCGACCCTCGAGGCAGCCCCGCCGGACGCCCCGAGCCCGGCCGAGGAGCCGGCGCGCCGGCGGCGGGCGCGCGGCCCGCTGGCGATGGGTCCGCTGCCGGACGACCGGGCGCTGTCCTGGGTGGCCACCGGCTTCGTCACCGCGGTGGCGGCGCTGGTCCGGCTGTGGGGCATCGGCTTCCCGCCGGCCCTGCAGTTCGACGAGATCTACTACGCCACCGAGGGCGCGGAGATGCTGCGCCAGGGCTACGAGAACAACCCCGGCTACATGTTCATCGTGCACCCGCCGCTCGGGAAGTGGCTGATCGCGGGAGGCATCGCGGTCTTCGGCGACGGGCCGGTCGGCTGGCGGGTGCCGGCCGCGATCGCCGGCACGCTGTGCGTGCTGTTCCTGACCCGGATCGTCCGCCGGATGACCCGCTCGACGCTGCTGGGCTGCGTGGCCGGGCTGCTGCTGGCCGTGGACGGGCTGTCGATCGTGCAGAGCCGGTTCGCGCTGCTGGACATCTTCCTGGCCGTCTTCGTGCTCGCCGGCTTCGGCTGCCTGGTGGTGGACCGGGACCGGTTCCGGGAGCGCCTGTCCGTCCTGGCCGGGGCCGCCGGCACCGGTCCGTACGGTCCCCGCGTCGGCTTCCGGCCGTGGCGGCTGGCCGGCGGCGTGCTGCTCGGGCTGGCCTGCGGGGTGAAGTGGAGCGGCATCTGGTTCCTGGCCGGCTTCGCGGTGCTGTCCGTGCTCTGGGACCTCGCCGCGCGCCGCTCGCTCGGGCTGGCCCGGCCGGTGGGCGCGACCGCGGTCCGGGACCTGCCCGGCGCGGCCGGCTCGCTCGGCCTCGCCCCGATCGTCGTGTACCTGGCCAGCTGGACCGGCTGGTTCCTCGGCGAGAACGCGTACGGCCGGCACTGGGCGGACACCAACGCCGGCTTCTGGTCCTGGCTGCCCGGCCCGCTGCGCTCGCTGCTGCACTACCACTGGCAGATGTGGGAGTTCCACAGCGGGCTGAGCACCCCGCACAGCTACCAGTCCTCGCCGTGGGGCTGGCTGGTCGCCGGCCGGCCGGTGCTCTTCTACTACCCGAGCAACCCGGCGCCGACCGGCTGCGACGCCCAGACCTGCGTACGGACCGTGCTGGACGTGGGCACGCCCGCGCTGTGGTGGGCGTTCCTGCCGGCGGTGCTGTGGGCCGGCTGGATCGCGGTGACCCGGCGCGACTGGCGCGGCTGGGCCGTGCTGGTCGCCTTCGCCGCCGGCTGGCTGACCTGGTTCTCGGTGCCGGGCCGGACGATGTTCCTGTTCTACATGACCCCGCTGGTGCCGTTCCTGGTCATCGGCGTGACGCTGGGCCTGGGCGCGCTGCTCGGCACCGCGGGGGCATCGGACCGGCGGCGCACCTTCGGCCTGGTCGCGGTCTGCGGCTACGTCGCGCTGGTCGTGGTCAACTCGGTCTGGTTGTGGCCGATCCTGTCCGGCCAGCTGATCACGTACGAGGAGTGGCGGGCGCGGATCTGGTTCCCGTCCTGGATCTGAGCCCGGCGCCCGGGCTCCGGCGTCCCGGCGGGGGCGCGTGGTAGGAAGCCGGGGTGCCCGACTACGTCGCCGCGAGCCTGGCCAAGGCGGAGGCCGCCGGGGCCCACCCGGTGGAGCTGCACGCGCTGCGCCGCCGGCTGGAGCAGCTGACCGACCCGTCGGCCGGCCTGCTGCCCGGGGACACCCTGGAGCCGCTGCCGGACCTGCCGACGCTGGAGGAGCTGCCCGAGCCGCCGCCGGAGCGGGCCCGCGAGGTGCTCGACCAGCTGGCGGTGGTGAAGCTCAACGGCGGCCTCGGCACCAGCATGGGTCTGTCCGGCCCGAAGTCGCTGCTCGAGGCCAAGCCGGGCCGCAGCTTCCTCGACGTCATCGCCACCCAGGTGCTGGCGATGCGCCGGCGGCACGGGGCCCGGCTGCCGCTGCTGCTGATGGACTCGGTCACCACCCGCGACCCGTCGCTGGCCGCGCTGGGCCGGCACCCGGGGCTGGCCGACCAGCCGGTGCCGCTGGACTTCCTGCAGGGCCGGGAGCCGAAGATCCGCGCCGACGACTTCCAGCCGGTGCAGTGGCCGGCGGACCCGGAGCTGGAGTGGTGCCCGCCCGGCCACGGCGACATCTACGCCGCGCTGACCGCCTCCGGCGTGCTCGGCACCCTGCTGGACGCCGGGCTGCGCTGGTGCTTCGTGTCCAATGCGGACAACCTCGGCTCGGTCGTCGACATCCGGCTGGCCGCGTGGATCGCCGCGGAGCAGGTGCCGTTCCTGATGGAGGCGGTGCGGGGCACGCCGGCCGACCGCAAGGGCGGCCACCTGGCCCGGCGGGACGGCCGGCTGGTGCTGCGGGAGACCGCGCAGGTCCCCGAAGGCGAGGACTTCAGCGACATCGAGCGGTGGCGCTTCTACAACACCAACGCGCTGTGGATCGACCTGCTGGCCCTGCGGGACCTGCAGGAGGCCGACCCGGGCGGGCCGGCGCTGCCGCTGATCGTCAACCGCAAGACCGTCGACCCGCGCGACCCGGACAGCACGCCGGTGCTGCAGCTGGAGACCGCGATGGGCGCCGCGGTCGGCTCCATCGAGGGGGCCCGGGCGGTGCAGGTGCCGCGGACCCGCTTCGCCCCCGTGAAGACCACCGACGACCTGCTGGTGCTGCGCTCGGACGCGTACACGCTCGGCTCGGACGGGCAGCTCACGCCGGCGTACGAGGCCGGGACGCCGCCGGTGGTCACGCTGGACAAGGCGCACTACCGGCTGCTGCCCGACTTCGAGCGCCGCTTCCCGGCCGGGGCGCCGTCGCTGCGCCGGTGCACCAGCCTGACCGTCACCGGGGACGTCACCTTCGGCGCCGGCGTCACGGTCGAGGGCGCGGTGACGGTCACCGGGCCGACGTCGGTCCCGGACGGCGCCGTTCTCAGGTGAGGACGCCGGCGCGGCCGAGGTCGTTGTCGAAGTAGGCCCAGAGGACCCGCCGGGTCGCCCGCTTCACCGTCGCGTTGACCGCGATCGGGTCGAGCACCAGGTATTCGTCGGTGCTGTTGTCGAAGCCGGCGACGGTGAGGAAGTGCGGCACGCCCGCGGACCGGGTCCCGCACGTTCGTCGGCCAGGTCAGCCCGCGGGTGTTGCCGGCCAGCACGATCGGCCGTCCCAGCCGCACGTGCCGCAGCAGCTCCTCGAAGTCCCAGCTCGTCCTCGTGGACAGCCCGTACGTGCTGAAGGCGACGTTGACCTGCCACTCGTTCGTGCCGCCGGTCGGCACCCCGCGGGCCAGGCCCATGTCGACCCGGGCCTGCTCGATCGCCGCGCGCGCACCCGAGCTCCAGGAGTGCGGGGTGCGACCGAGCGCCAGGATGGCGGTCACCACGCTGGTCGGCCCGCAGTCCTCCCACTGGGTGGCCTGGCCCTGGTTCTGCTGCAGCGGGACCAGCGTGCCGGTGCTGCTGCCGCAGAGCGGCACGCCGGGGATCCGGTAGTCGTAGCCGGTCGCCATGTAGGCGTCGGAGACGTACCCCCGGTACGCCGGCAGGTAGTCCCAGATGTTGCTGGTGAAGCCGCGGGTGTTGGAGACGGTCGCGCCGTACGCCTGGCAGCTGATCCGCACCTGGGTGCCGGTGGCCAGGAGCGTCAGCCCGGTCGTGCTCGGCGACGTGCCCGCACGCACCACCAGCCCGTCGCCGTCGGTGTCGCCCACCGTCGCGGCATGGTCCGCGGCCGCCGGCGCGGCGACCCCCACCAGGCCCGCCAAGCAGATCACGGTCGCCAGCAGGACCCGTAAACCGGACAGACGCGTCATGATGGGATGTTGAGGCCGAACCTACCCGCCCAACAATCCGCCATTCGGGTCCCCACCGGACCGTGGGCTCGCGGGGCTCGGCCCCGCGAGCGAAATGACAGGAGGCTCCCACTCGCGCTTTTCCGCGAGCAGAAGCCTCCGGCCTTCTGTGGAGCTGAGGGGATTCGAACCCCTGACCCCCTCGATGCGAACGAGGTGCGCTACCGGACTGCGCCACAGCCCCAAGCCGGGGTAGAGGGTAGCAGGGCGGGCCGGCTACTCGTTCACCGCGCGGGGGCGGTCGAGCTCGTCGTCGACCGGGTCGAGGTCGGCGAACGACAGGTCGTCGTCGTCCAGCTCGACCAGCGTCTCGGGGCGGCGGCGGACCACCGGAGCGGTCGCGTAGGTCGGGCGCGGGACCGGCACCGGGCGCCACGATCGGTCGGGCTCGGCCGGGGCCTCGGCGGCCACGCCGGCGGTCGACCGGCCGGCGGTCGACCGGCCGGCGGCGGTGGCGCGCGGACGGCGGGAGACGTGGTCGGCGCGGTGGGCCGGCGGCCGGGCCGACCCGCCGAACAGGGCCGTCCGGCGGGCGCGCCGCTCCTGCTCGCGCCGGACCTGCTGGCGGAGCCAGCCCACGTAGCCGGCGAGCAGCAGCGCGGCCGTCGCCTCGACCAACCACAGCCAGCCGCTGACCAGGAACGCCCCGGGCAGCGCCAGCAGCACGGTCACGGCCAGCACGCTCAGGGTGCGGCGCCGGCGACGCATCATCTCCGCGCGGGCGGCGGCGCGGATCGGGGAGGCGCCGTCCGCGTACGGCGTCGGGGGGACCGTCGCGTACGGCCGGCGGCCGGCGACCCCGCGGGTGCCGGGCGAGCGGCGGGAGAGCACCCGCATGGCGGTGGCGAAGCGGTCCATCGAGCGGGTCTCGGCCCGCTCGTCGCCGCGCCGGACGAACATGGGGACGAGGACGACCAGCCACATCACGACGAGCACGATGGCCATGAGAATGGTCGAGCTCACCGCGCCCCTCCCGTCACACGAATCACAATGGTGATCACGCTAACGAGAGCGGCAGCCTCCGGGCGGGAGGCGCGCGGTGTGTCGGCCGCGGCACGACCGCATCGCGGTCAGCGCAGCGGCTCGTGCAGCCGGCGCAGCAGCCCGCCGGGGACGTCCTCGACGGTCAGCGCATACGTCACGTGGTCCCGCCAGGCGCCGTCGATGTCGAGGTAGCGGACCAGGTAGCCCTCCTCGCGGAAGCCGAGCTTGGCCACCACCCGGCGGCTGGGCTCGTTCTCCGGGCGGATGTCGACCTCGACCCGGTGCAGCCCGACCGGGCCGAAGCAGTGGTCGGTGGCCAGCGCGACCGCGGTGGTGACGATGCCCCGGCCGGCGTGCTCGCGGTCCACCCAGTAGCCGATCTGGGCCGACCGCAGCGCGCCGCGGACGACGTTGTTCACCGTCAGCTGCCCGACCAGCTCGTCGTCGTACGTGATCATGAACGGCAGCAGCACGCCGGCCCGGGCCAACCGGCGCAGCGAGCCGAGCGCGGACGGCCAGCTGGCCACCGAGTGCCGCACCGGCCAGGGCTCGGACGACGTCGGCTCCCACGGCGACAGCCACGCCTCGTTGCGGATGCGCAGCGAGCTCCACGCCGGCGCGTCCCGCAGCCGCGGGGGGCGCATGCCGACCCGCCCGTGCCGGAGCCGGGCCGGCCAGCCGGGATGCCGGGTCATGGTCCGCTGCGCCGTCCTCGTCACGCCGTGCTGTCAGGGGCTGGCGAGCAGCAGCGGGACGACGGTGACCTGGTCGCCCTCGGACACGTCGGTGACCTCCTCGTCGATCACGATGAGGCAGTTGGACTGGGCCAGCCCGGCCAGCAGGTGCGAGCCGGGCCCGCCCACCGGCTCGACGGAGTAGCCGCCGTCCGCCTCGCGATGCAGCAGGCCGCGACGGTACTGCCTGCGGCCCGGCGGTGACGACAGCGACCGCAGCGAGCGGCCCCGCACGGTCCGGCGGGCCAGCCGGCGCTTGCCGAGCATCAGCCGGACCGCCGGCCGGACGAAGACCTCGAAGCTGACCAGCGCGCTGACCGGGTTGCCGGGCAGACAGAAGATCGGCGTGCCCTCCGCGCCGAGCGTGCCGAAGCCCTGCGGCATGCCGGGCTGCATCGCGACCCGGGTGAACTCGACCGTGCCCAGCTCGCTGAGCGCCTCCTTGACCACGTCGAAGGCACCGGCGCTGACCCCGCCGCTGGTGACGATCAGGTCCGCCCGCAGCAGCTGGCCCTCCAGCACGCTGAGCAGCCGGGCGTGGTCGTCCGGCACGATGCCGGCCCGGTAGACCTCGGCACCGGCGTCCCGCGCCGCGGCGGCCAACCCGTAGCTGTTGGAGTCGAGGATCTCCCCCATCCCCGGTCGGCGACCCACGTCGACCAGCTCGCTGCCGGTGGACAGGACGACCACCCGCGGCCGCGGCCGCACCAGCACCCGCTCCCGGCCGACCGCGGCGAGCAGGCCGACCTGGGCCGGCCCGATCGGCGTGCCGCTGCGGACCGCCAGCTCGCCGGTGCGGATGTCCTCGCCGGTGCGGCGCACGTACGCCCCCGGCTGGGCCGGGCGGTCGATCCGGACCCGGGCGACCCCGCCGTCGGTCCACTCCACCGGCACGATCGAGTCCGCTCCGGACGGCACCGGAGCGCCGGTCATGATCCGCAGGCACAGCCCGCGGGTCACCGCACGCGGCGCCCGCGACCCGGCCGGGATGTCGCCGACCACCGGCAGCACCACCGGGTCCTGCTCGGTGGCCCCGGCCGTGTCCGCGGCCCGGACCGCGTAGCCGTCCATCGCCGAGTTGTCGAAGCCCGGCAGCGGCGCCTCGGCCAGCACGTCCTCCGCGCAGAGCAGCCCCTGTGCGTCGAGCAGGGCCAGCTCGATCGGCTCCGGGACCCGCAGGTCGGCCAGCACGCGCCGAAGCTGCTCGTCGACGCTGCGGAGCTTGCTCACCGGTGACCGGGGCCGGCGGCCGGGAGATCGGCCCCGCGCGGCGGCCGCAGGTCAGGCATGCGGCGAGACTAGTCGGCGTGACCGGTGAAGGCGGCAAGGTTGGCTGGCGGGCGCGTCTGCGTGCCGCCCGCGGCACGCTGGGGCCTGACGACCTCGCTGCCGCGGCGGCGGCCCTGCGCGACCAGGTCATCGGCCGGCTCGCCGGGGCGGGCCGGATCGCCGCGTACCTGCCGATGGACCGGGAGCCCGGCTCGGTCGAGCTGCTGGACGTGCTGCGGGACGGCGGCACGGAGATCCTCCTTCCGGTGGTGGTGCCGGGCGGCCTGGACTGGGTGGTCCTACCGGCGCGGGACGGAGCTGGTGCCGGGCCCGCTCGGCACCCGCGAGCCGGCCGGGCCGCGCCTCGGCGCGGCCGCCGTCCGCACCGCCGACGCCCTGCTCGTGCCCGCGCTCGGCGTCGACCGGACGGGCACCCGGCTCGGCCGCGGCGGGGGCTACTACGACCGCGCGCTGGCCCTGGTCGACGGTGGGGCGACCATCGCCGCGCTGCTCCACGACGGCGAGCTCGTCGACCGGCTGCCCCGCGATCCGTGGGACCGCCCGGTGACCGCCGCCGTCACTCCGGGGGCCGGGTGGACGGAACTGCCCGTCGTGGAGCACCATGGCGGTTAGCAGTCCACCCATGAGAGTGCCAACAGGAGGTCGGCGTGCCGACGTACCAGTACGCCTGCACCGAGACGGCGTGCGGTCATCGCTTCGAGGCGGTGCAGTCGTTCTCCGACGATCCGCTCAGCAGCTGCCCGGTCTGCGAGGGCCGGTTGCGGAAGGTCTTCTCGGCGGTCGGCGTCGTCTTCAAGGGCTCCGGCTTCTACCGCACGGACAGCCGCGAGAAGCCGAAGGTGGCCAGCGGCAAGGACAGCAAGGACAGCGGGAAGAGCGAGCAGAAGGCATCGGCGTCCTCCTCGGACTCGTCGGGCTCCGGCTCGTCGTCCGGCTCCGCGACGTCCAGCACGGCGTCGTCCGGATCGTCGTCGTCCGGCTCGACCGGAGCGGGTGCGTCCGGCTCCTCAGGGTCTAGCAGCAAGACCGCCGCCTCCTGAAACGGTCGTCCACAGGCCCCGCCGTCATCCACAGATTGCGGTCGGAGCCTGGCGGTCGCGTCAGCGCTGCCTAGCGTCGGGCGGGTGGATGCCACCGAACCCGCGCCGTCCGGCCCGCCGCCCCGCTGGGCCGCCCCCGACTCGACCCTGCCGACGACCGGTGGGTGGGTCGACCTGGCGCCGGCCGGGCGGTCGACCGCCGGGCGCGGGCGTCGCGCCGGGCGTCCGGGCCGGGCGTCGGGCCGGGCGTCGGGCCGGGCGTCGGGCCGGGCGTCGGGCCGGGCGTCGGGCCGGGCGTCGGGCCGGGCGTCGGGCCGGCTGTCGGGCCGGCGTCGGGCCTGGCTGGCCGTCGATCCCGTCGCTCGCCCGGCCGGCGCTGCTACCGCCGGGCGCAGCAGCCGACCTCGGGTCGGCGCGTCCGGTGAGCGCCGACCGTGATCTCGCCGCAGCGGCGAGCGGCGCCGGCGAGCTGCCGACCGGCGGGGCCGTCGGGGCCGGCGCCGCCCGGCCGGCCGGCGGCGATGTCGACCCGGGGCCGGTGACCGCCGTCGGCGGGTCGCCTCCAGCGGGTGCCTGGGACGGCCGAAGTGCCCTCAGCGGAGCCGGCGTCGTTCCGCGGAGGCCGGGTGGGGTCGCCACCTGGTTGCCGGAGGGCCGCTGGGCGGAGCCCGACGAGGAGCACCCCGCGGTCGAGGCGGAGCCACCGCCCCGGGCCACCCGCGGCCGGGTCAGCTCGGAGCGCCGCCGGCGCGGGCAGCGCCGGGTCGCCGCCGCCCGGCTGGCCACCCGGTTGGCGGGCTGGCCGCGCCGCGTGCTCGCCGTGGCGCTGGTCCTCGCGGCCGTGGCGGTCGCGCTCCGGCCGGACCCGCCGCCGGCCGCGGTCGGCGGGGCGCCGCCCGGCGTGCCGGTCGTCGTGGCCGGCCGCGACCTGGCCGCGGGCGCCGTCCTCACCCGGCCGGACCTGCGGACCGCCGACCTTCCCTCCGCGGCCGTGCCCGGCGGCTCCGCGCGGGAGCCGGCGAGCCTGCTCGGCCGGACGCTCGCGGGACCGGTCCGGCGCGGCGAGGTGCTCACCGACGCCCGGATCGTCGGTCCTGGCCTCACCGCCGGACTGGGCTCCCAGGACGTCGCGGCCGTGCCGGTCCGGCTGGCGGACGCGGAGGCCGCCGCGCTGGTCCGGTCCGGTGACCGGGTCGACGTGCTCGGCGCCGCGGTGGACGCCGACGCCGCGACGGGTTCCCGGGACGCGGTGGAGGTGGCGACGGCCGTCCGGGTGCTCGCCGTGCTGCGCGGCGACGCCGCCGACGGCGTCGTGGTGGTGCTCGCGGCGACGTCGGCGGTGGCCCGGCGACTGGCCGGCGCGGCGTCCCGCTATCGACTCACCGTCGCCGTGCGACCGCCATAGGGCACCGCTACTCTCCCGGCGACCGAGGGCGAGCCGACTATCCGAGGGGCAGACAGAGCATGCTCAAGGGCTTCCGCGACTTCATCATGCGCGGCAACGTGATCGAGCTCGCCGTGGCGGTCGCCATCGGCACTGCGTTCACCGTGCTGGTGAACCAGTTCGGCGACTCGTTCATCAAGCCGCTGGTCGGCCTGATCGGCGGGGGTGGGCTCGAGGGCGGCACGTTCACGATCAACGGCCAGGTGTTCGACTGGGCGGGGTTCATCAACGCCGTGATCTTCTTCGTGCTGACCGCGGCGGTCATCTACTTCGCGGTCGTGGCGCCGTACAACGCTTTCGAGGAGCGACGGAAGCGGGGTCAGGGCCCGGTCGACCCGCCGGCACCGCCGGACGACGTCGTGCTGCTGACCGAGATCCGCGACCTGCTCCGCGCGCAGAGCCGGTCCTGACCGGCTCCGCTCAGCCGCCGTGGTGGGGCGGGACCTCGCGGAGGTAGCGATCGTCGTCGCCCGGCTCGGGCAGGTCGCCCCAGCCGACGTCCCGCTCGTCGGTGGTGATGTCCGGCAGGACGGGACGGTCCTCGCGGCCGGCCGCCGCGGCTCCTCCGGCGGGGTGGCCGGGTCCGCGGGGCGGGCCTCCTCCGGAGCGGGACGGGCGGCGCCGGCTTGGGTAGGACCTGCAGGGCAGGGGCCCGCAGCCGGACGCCGGACCGGGGCGGTGGCCTCGGGATCGAAGCCCGGCATGTCGATCACCTCACCTCTTGACCGAATCAGCCTAGCGCCGGTCGCCGGACCGGCCTGCCACGTGGGGAGACCCGGAATGAGCTTCCTGGACAAGGCGAAGAAGCTGGCCGAACAGGCCGCGGAGAAGGCCGGCCCGCTGATCGACAAGGCCGCGCCGCACGCGCAGAACGCGGCGGACAAGGCCGGCCAGCAGATCGACAAGCGGACCGGCGGGAAGTACCACGACAAGATCGAAGCCGTCGAGGCGAAGGTCGGCGAGGTCGCCGAGAAGCGGATGGCGGAGCGGGGTGGCGACCCGGCCGCCGCGGACGAGGCCACGGTGGACGCCTTCCCGGCGCAGCCCGGCCCGGCAGACGCCTTCCCGGCCCAGCCCGGCCCGCAGAGCGCAGGACTAGCCTTCCCAGCGCAGCCCGGCCCGGCAGACGCCTTCCCGGCGCAGCCCGGCTCGGCAGAAGCCTTCCCGGCGCAGCCCGGCCCGGCAGAAGCCTTCCCGGCGCAGCCGGGGGCGGTGGACGGGTTCCCGGCGCGACCGGGTGGTGCGCCTGGTGTGGAGGACACGTTCCCGTCGCAGACCGGCTCCGCGGACGTGTTCCGGACGGATGCCGGACCGGCGCAGCCGGACCTGCCCGGCGGCCAGCCGGACGACCCCGCGCACTCCGGGGCCGCGACCGGCACCGACTACTCCGCGGAGGCGACGGGTGACCGCGGCGGCGAGCCGGCGTTCTCCGCGGAGACGCCCGAGGTACCTTCCCGGCGCAGCCGCCGGCCACGACGTACCCGGCCGAGCCGGACTCCCGGGCCGGCCAGCCCGACGACCCGGAGCACTCCCTCGGGTCGGAGAGCACCGAGTTCCCCGGGCTGTCCGAGGGTCCGGTGGGCAGCCCCGGAGGCGACCGAGGAGGACCGGCCGCCCGCCGGCCCGGCGATGGGTGGGTCGGGCACGCCGACACCCTGACCGGTGGGGCCGCACCGGGTGCCCGGTGGAGCGGGGATGATGGCGTGGTGGTGACGGTGCGGTACTGGGCGGGGGCGCGGGCAGCGGCCGGGCGCGAGCAGGAAGCGGTCGAGGCGGGCACGGTCGGCGAGCTGCTGACCGTGCTCGGCGCCCGCCCGGACCTCGCCCGGGTGCTCACCGCCTCCAGCCTGCTGGTCGACGGCGAGGCCGTCCGCCGCGAGGACACCGGCCACGCGCTCGCCTCCGGGGTGACCATCGACGTGCTGCCGCCGTTCGCCGGGGGCTGATCGCGCGAGGCGGCAGGCGAGCAGCAGGCGATCCGTCACCGCGGGCGGGACGGGGTTCGGCCACCGGACGGCGAGGCCGATCAGGGGCAGTTGACCCACTCGTCGGTGCCGTCGGGGAAGACCTGGCGCTTCCAGATCGGCAGCCGCTGCTTGACGATCTCCACCAGCCGCTCGCAGGCGGCGAATGCCTCCGCCCGGTGGGCGCCGCTCACCGCGGCGACCAGCGCGGCGTCCCCGATCCCCAGCGTCCCGATCCGGTGGCTGACCGCGACCGCGTGCACCCGAGGGTCGGCGGCGATCTCGTCGCGGCAGGCCCGCAGCACGTCAGCGGCGGACGGGTGCCCGACGTACTCCAGCTCGACCACGGCCCGCCCGTGATCATGATCGCGGACGATGCCGCTGAAGACGACGGTCGCCCCGGACCGCGGGCCGGCCACCGCGGCGACGTGCTCGTCCACGGACAGCGGCGTGGCCGTGACCGCGCAGAGCACCGGCGAGACCGCGGTCATCCGGCACCCCCACCCGCCGGGTGGTCACCGCCGCGCAGCTGGCTCAGCACGTGACCCAGTATCGGCTCCAGCACGGCGAGCCCGTCCCGGACCCCGCCCGGCGAGCCCGGCAGGTTGACCACCAGCGCGGTGCCGACCGTGCCGGCCAGGCCGCGGGACAGCACCGAGGTGGGCACCCGGTCCCGCGCCGCCAGCCGTACCGCCTCCGCGATCCCCGGCACCTCCCGCTCCAGCAGTGGCCGCGTCGCCTCGGGGGTGACGTCTGTCGGGGTCACCCCCGTGCCGCCGGTGGTCACCACGACGTCGATCCCGTCCGCGAGCGCCGACCGCAGCGCCGACTGGATCGCCGGCACGTCGTCCGGCACCACCGTGACCGCCTCGACCGAGCAGCCCAGCCGGCGCAGGCCCTCCGCGAGCAGCTGGCCGGAGGTGTCCTCCCGCTCGCCGCGGGCGCTGC
This sequence comes from uncultured Actinomycetota bacterium, assembly GCA_963849885.1. Lineage (GTDB taxonomy): Bacteria > Actinomycetota > Actinomycetes > Mycobacteriales > CADCTP01 > CADCTP01. Next base: position 422,219 of record CAWKIV010000013.1, read on the forward strand.
GGTTGGACGCGGTGACGACCGCCGCCCGCGTACCGGCCGGGACACCGCTCACCCCTCCCCCCGCCGCCACGAGCCGGACCGGCCGCCCGCCTTCGCCTCCACCCGGATGTCCGTGATCGACGCGCCGCGGTCCACCGCCTTGACCATGTCCACCAGCGCCAACCCGGCCGTGGCGACCGCGGTCAGCGCCTCCATCTCCACCCCGGTCCGGTCCGCGGTCCGGGTCGTCGCCGTGATCAGCACCCCGTCGTCGACGATCTCCAGGTCCACCGTCACCCCGTGCAGGGCGACCGGATGGCACAGCGGGACCAGGTCGGGGGTGCGCTTGGCCCCCGTGATCCCGGCGATGCGCGCCACTGCGAGCGCGTCCCCCTTGGGGAGGCCGTCCGCGCGAAGGAGGGAGACGACCTCCGGCGAAGTGCGTAGCCTGCCGGTAGCAACCGCCGTACGGGTGGTCACGGGCTTGGCCGAGACGTCGACCATGCGGGCGGCACCGTCCGAGTCGACATGGGTGAGGCGTGGAGGCACCTCGCCAGAGTAGGCAGAGCGGGATGCTGGCGGGGGGTGCCGGCCCCGCCGCAGGTGGGTAGGGGACGGAATCATGGGGACACGAGCCACCGTGTCGGCCGGGTCGCTGCTCGCCGGGCGGTATCGCCTGGTCGAGCCGCTGCCCGGTGCCGGGGTGGGCAGCTGGCGGGCCCGCGACGACCTCGGCGACCGGGAGGTCGCGGCTCGCGAGCTGGTGCCGGCCGAGGCTGTGGAGGCGGTGCGGCAGCGCGCGGTACGGGATGCGACGGAAGCCGCAAGCCTGCGCCATTCCGGGATCGTGCCGGTCTACGACGTGGTGGAGCACGACGACGCACCGTGGGCGGTCACCGAGCTGGCGTCGGAGCCGAGCCTGGACCAGCTGCTCCGCAGCCGCGGCCCGGCGACACCGGTCGAGACCGCCCGGATCGGGCTGCGGGTCCTGGAGGCGCTGGAGGCGGCGGACGCCGCCGGAGTCCGGCACCGCGACCTCACCCCGGCGAACGTCCTGGTCGGCGACGACGGCCAGGTCCGGGTGACGGGCTTCGGGTTGACGCCGGAGCCGGAGCAGCCGCCGGGCCGGGCCGCGGCGGTGACCGGTTCGGTGGACTTCGTCGCGCCGGAGCGGGCCCGCGGGGTCTCCGCCGGCGGCATCGAGTCCGATCTGTGGTCGCTGGGCGCGACCCTCTACGCCGCGGTGGAGGGCCGGCTGCCGTTCCACCGCGAGGCACAGCTGGCGACGCTGGCGGCCGTGGTGACCGACGAACCGCCGCCCCCGCGCCGGGCCGGGGCGCTGCGCGCGGTCATCGACGGGCTGCTGATCAAGGACCCGGCGCACCGGCTCGGGTTGGCGGACGCGCGCCGGATGCTGGACGCGGTGGTCCGCGGGGTGCCGGTGGTGCCGGCGCCGCGGCGGGTGCCGGGGCACAGCGCGGGGCCGCGGACGGCGGGCGGGCCGGTGGGAGCGGCGGTACGGCCGGCTGCGGTCGACGCGGCCGCGATGCCCCGAGCGGACGGTCCGGTGCCGCGGACGCCGGCGGGGGCCGCGGTCGACGCCTCCGAGGCGCCCCGGGCGGACGGGGTGGACCGGGTCCCGGGGCCTCGCGCCGGCGGCGCGGCGCCGGGCGAGATCGCTGCCTCCGCACGCGAGGCAGAGCACCAGTCGGCCGGGAGGGGTGTCCCGGGTCCGGGACCGACCGCACCGATCTCCGCGACGCCGTCCAGCGCGGAGGGCGGCGCCGGGTCGGGCGCAGCGGGCGCCGGGAGCGGTACGGCCGGCAGACCGGCCGGAGCCGGCGGGCCGGGCGGCGGGCCGGGTGCGGCCGGAGCAGGCGGGCCGGGCGGCGGGCCGGGTGCGGCCGGAGCCGGCGGTACGGCCGGGAGCGGCGGCGAAGCCGGCGCGACTGGGGTCCGGTCCGGCGCAGCCGGCGGAGGGGCGGGCGGCGAGGCGGGAGCCGAGCCGCGCGGCGCCGAGGCGGCAGCCGAGGAGCCGGCGTCCACCCCCGATCACGTCCAGTTCCATGATCCCGAGATCGTCGCCGCGCTGGCCGCGTTCGAGGCGGCGCTCGCCCTCCCGCAGCCCGCCCGGCCGGCCGAGACCACGATCACCACCCCGGATGCGCCCGCCCCCGACGAGTTCACCGCCGACGAGCCGCCGGCCGCGGAGGCACCCCCGGAGCGGTTCGCCGCACTTCCAGCACCGGCCGCACCGGAGTCCCCCGGGGCACCACCCGAGCGGCCCGCCACACGCCGGTCGCCGGCCACGCCGGAGTCCCCCGAGACATCCCGCGAGCGGCCCGCACCCCGATCACCGGCCACGGCGTCACCGTCCGAGGGCGCCGCCCGAGCGGCCCGCCGCACCCCGATCGCCGGCCGTGAAGTCTCCCCGCGAGACACCCCCGAAGCGGCCCGTCTCGCCGCAGCCGGCGCAGGTCGTCCCGGCGCCGCGTACCGCCGTCCCGCCGGAGCGCGCGGTCAACGGCCACGCCACCCGCCCGGTCCCGGCCGGCCGGTCGGTCATCGGCCCCGCCCCGGCGGCGGCCGCCCGCAACGGCCGCCCCGCGCCGACCCGACCGGCGCCCACCCCGGCCCGCCCGAGCCGGCCGACGCAGCCGCGGATCGAGGAGCTGGGTGGCGGCTCCGCCTCCCGCCGCCGGTCGCTGCTCACCGTGCTCGCCGTCGTGCTCGCGGTCGTCGCCGCTGTGCTGATCCCGTTCCTGATCGACCGCGCCCGGGACGACGGCGCGGCGCCCCCGGCGGACCCGACGCCCTCGGCGGCGGTCACCTCCCCGGCGACCGCGAGCCCGGAGCCGGCCGCGCCGCCACCGGCCGGCTTCGTGCTGCACCGCGATCCCAGCGGCTTCTCCATCGCGGTGCCGCGCGGCTGGCGACTGGAGCGGGACGGCTCGATCGTGGACTTCCGCGACCCGACCTCCAGCCGCTTCATCCGCATCGACCAGCGCGCCGACCCGCGCACGGAGCCGTACGACGACTGGATCGCCCGCGAGCCGACGTACAAGGCCGACCTGCCCGGCTACGACCTGATCCGGATCGCCAACGTGATGTACCGCAACTGGCCGACCGCGGACTGGGAGTTCAGCTGGGGCGCGCGCGGCAGCGAGCGGTCGCATGTGCTGATCCGCAACGTGGTTCCCAACGAGTACCACGGGTACGCCCTCTACTGGTCCACCACCGACGCCCGGTGGAAGAAGGACCTGCCGTATTTTGAGACCTTCGTACGGACGTTCGCGCCGAAGCCAGGGAGGTGAGCCCGGCGGCCGACAAGATCGTGCTGTCGGGGCGCTACCGCTTGGTCGAACCGCTCGCGACCGGCGGCATGGGCACCGTGTGGCGGGCGTACGACGACGTGCTCGACCGCCCGGTCGCGGTCAAGGAGGTGCTCCTGCCGCCCGGCCTCGACGACGAGGCGCGGGAGGTGCTCCGGCAGCGGACGCTGCGGGAGGCGCGGGCGGCGGCCAAGCTCCGGCACTCCGCGATCGTGACGATCTTCGACGTGGTCGAGCAGGACGACCGGCCGTGGATCGTGATGGAGCTGGTCTCGTCGCAGAGCCTGGAGCAGCGGATCCGCGCCCGCGGCCCGCTGCCGCCCACCGAGGCCGCGGCGGTCGGGCTGCGCATCCTGGACGCGCTGGTCACCGCGCAGGCGGCCGGCGTGCAGCACCGCGACATCAAGCCCGCGAACGTGCTGCTGGCCGACGACGGCCGGGTGGTGCTGACCGACTTCGGGATCGCCCGCCACATCGGGGACCAGACGCTCACCTCGGCCGGGCTGCTGGTCGGCTCGCCCAACTACCTCGCCCCGGAACGCGCCCGCGGCCTCCCCACCCCCGGCCTGCAGTCGGACCTGTGGTCGCTCGGAGCCACGCTGTACGCGGCGGTCGAGGGGCAGCCGCCGTTCGAGCGGAACGGGCCGCTGCCGACGCTGGCGGCGGTGGTGATGGACGAGCCGCCTCCGCCGCAGCGCGCCGGGCCGCTGCGGCCGGTCATCGACGGGCTGCTGGTCAAGGACCCGCGGCACCGGCTCGACGCCGACCGGGCCCGCGCGATGCTGCAGCGGGTGTTGCGGCCGGGAGCGGTGGGCTTCCCGGCCGGTACGGTGCCGGCGCCGCAGCCGGCGCCGGACCCGACCCGACCGCTGCCGGTCACCCCCGGACCGAAGCCCCCCGCCGCCACCCCGACCCCCGCCACCCCGACCCCGGCGGCACCGACCCCGGCCACCGGCCTGGCATCGGCCCCGGTGGCATCGGCCCCGGTGGCATCGGCCGGCATCGGCCGGCCCGGCGCACCGGCCGCACCGGTAGCACCGGCGGCATCGGAGGCACCGGCGGCATCGGTCGGACCGGCCGAACCGGCGGCCCCGTCCGCCCCGTCCGCCCCGGCCGCCGCGGCCGCCGCGGCCACCGCGGCGCTCAGCGCACCGAAGACCACCGACCGCGGCCCGGCCGTGCCGCCCGACGCACCGGCGAGCGACGCCGCAGCAACCCCCGGCCTGACGGCTCGGGTTCCGGCGCCGGCCGGCGAGGCGCCGGTCGACGGCACGACGGCCGACTCCGCTCAGGACCCGGCGGCCGCCGGCACCGAGGCACCGGACAAGACAGCCGGCGAAGAGGCGCCACGCAAGCAGGCAGCCGGTGCCGCCGCCGCGGCGGTCGGCGCCGCCGCGGCTGCCGGGGCCGCCGCGGCCGGCGCGAAGGCCCGCGACGAGGCGGACCAGCGCACCGAGACCAGCGAGCCGACCGCCGGCCGAGCGACCAGCGACCAGCAGGCGGCCGACGAGCCGGCCGCCGAGGAGACCCCCACCAGCCGCCCGGCGGCCAGCGAGACCGCCGCCCCCAAGCCGCCAGCCAGCGACGCAACGACAGGCGCGGCGGCGGTCGCGGCGCGCGCGCGACGCGGCGAAGGCGCCGGCCGCGGCGGCGCGCGACACCGCGAAGGCGCCAGCCGCGGCGGCGCCGGGGATCCGCACCGGCACGGTCCACCTCGACCGGCCCACCCGGCGCCCGACCCTCCTGCTCGCCGCCGCGGCGGTCGTCGTCGTGATTCTCGCCGCCGTCCTCCTGCCGCAGCTCCTCGACCGGGACCCGACCACGCCCGGGCCGACCGCCGCCCCCACCGCCGCCCCCACGGCCGGGTCGGCATCGGGCCGCCCCTCGGGGGCGCCGAGCGGGACGACGGCCGCACCCGGCACGCCGACGGGCGCGCCGACGACCGCACCCCCGCGGACGACCACCGCCGCGCCGACCGGGGCCGCCGTCCCGGCCGGCTTCACCCGGTACGTCGACCCGACCCGCCGCTTCCAGGTCGCCGTCCCGTCCGGGTGGACCGCCGGCCCGGGTCGCACCGGCGCGCAGGTCCGCTTCGACGATCCCGGCTCGGGCCGCTACCTGATGGTCGAGACGTCGGACACGCCGGAGGGCGACCCGTACGTCAACTGGGTCGACTACGAGCGCACCTTCAGCGCGGACCGCAGCAACTACCAGAATCTCGGCATCGACCGGGTCAGCTACGGCGCGGACAAGGGCTGGGAGACCGCGGACTGGGAGTTCCGGGTCGGCAACACCCACGTGCTCAACCGCAACATCCTGGTCAGCCCGCGGCGGGCGCACGCGCTCTACTGGTCGACGCCGGAGAGCCTCTGGTCCAGCGCGGAGAGCCGGCGCATCTTCCAGGTGGCGGCCGACACCTTCGTGCCGGCCCCCTGACGGTCAGCGCGCGCGGGCGTACCGGGCCGGGCTGGTGCCGAGCAGCCGGCTGAAGTGCCGGGTCAGGTGGGCCTGGTCGTAGAACCCGGCCGCGGTCGCCACCTCCGCCGGCCGTTGCCCGTCCAGCAGCAGGCGGCGGGCCAGGTCGACCCGCCGTCCGGTCAGGTAGCGGTGCGGCGGCAGCCCCACTTCCCGGGTGAACGCCCGGACCAGGTGCGTCGGGTGCGCCCCGAGCAGCTCGGCCGCCTCCTCCAGGGTGAGCCCCGCGGTCACCCGCTCGTCGAGGAGGTCGCGCAGCCGCGCGGCCAGCCCGCGGTCCCGGACCTCCGGGCCGTCGGCCACCGAGCGTCGCAGGTGCTGCCCGAGCCGCTCCCGGATCAGCACCAGCCGGCTCTCCGCCTGCAGCTCCTCCCCCGGCCGCCGGAGCGCGCCGTGCAGCTGGTGCACCCGCTGCCGCAGCACCGGGTCGCCGACGGCCGGCCGGTCCACGGCCGCGCCGATCAGATCGGCCCCGAGCACCGCCGGGTCCAGGTAGACCACCCGCTTGCGGAAGCCGTCCGGCGTCGCCGCCCGCCCGTCGTGCGGCACGTGCGGCGGCAGCAGGGTGACCAGCCCGTCGAGCGCGCGGTGCTCCCGCCGGTCCAGCTCGTACCGCACCGTGCCGGTGTCGACCAGCAGCAGCGTCCAGGCGTCGTGCGTGTGCGAGGGGTACGCGTGGTCGGTGAAGCGGGCGTGGAACACCTCGGCCACCCCCGGCACCGGCGGGCGCCACGCGGTGACCTCCGAACCGGTCACGTCAAGAACGTACAAGACCGGAGGCCGGGCCGCCGGCACGCTGGGACCCGTGCGCTTCGACACCAAGATCGCCGTGCTGCTGCGGGACGACCTGCCGTCCTGGCAGGAGCTGAACGTCACCGCCTTCCTGGTCAGCGGCCTGGCCGCGACCGCGCCGGAGCTCATCGGCGAGCCGTACGCGGACGCGGACGGCACCGCGTACCTGCCGATGTTCCGGCAGCCGGTGCTGGTCCTGGCCGGGTCCAAGGAGGTGCTCACCGCGGCGCACGCCCGGGCGCTCGACCGCGGCATCCCGCTGGCGGTCTTCACCGCCGACCTCTTCGGGACCGGCCACGACGAGGCCAACCGGGCCGCGGTCCGCGCGGTGCCGCGGGCCGACCTGGACCTGGTCGGCCTGGCCCTGCACGCCCCGCGCAACGCCGCCGACAAGGTCCTCAAGGGCGCCCGCATGCACCCCTGACGGAATGCCGCCCGCCGGCGCCGGAGTTGCCCCGGCGTGGCCGACGAGACCCTGCCCCTGTCCGTGCTCGACTTCGTCGGGATCGAGCACGGGGAGACCGCGCACCAGTCGATCGCCGGCGCGGTCGGCATCGCGCAGGCCGTCGAGCGGGCCGGCTACCGGCGCTACTGGGTGTCCGAGCACCACAACATGCGCAGCCTGGCCTGCAGCGCGCCGGAGATCCTGACCGCGCACGTCGCCGCCCGCACCGAGCGGATCCGGGTCGGCGCGGCCGGGATCATGCTGCCCAACCACGCCGCCTTCAAGGTGGCCGAGGTCTTCCGCACGCTGCTGGCGATGCACCCCGGCCGCATCGACCTCGCGCTCGGCCGGGCGCCGGGGACCGACCCGCTGACCGCGCACGTGCTGCGGCGGGGCATCGACGTGGACCCGGGCGCGGAGTTCCCGCGGCAGGTCGCCGAGCTGCTCGCCTTCCTCGGCGACGGCTTCCCCGCCGGCCATCCGTACGGCCGGCTGGTCGCGGCGCCGGTGGTCGACGAGCAGCCGGAGCTGTTCGTGCTCGGCTCCAGCCGGTACGGGCCGCGGTTCGCCGCCGTGAACGGGATGAGCGCCGTCTTCGCCCACCACATGAGCCCGGAGATCGCGGTCGAGGTGCTGCGCGACTACCGGCGGGAGTTCGCCCCGCGGGCCGCCCAGCCGGCGCCGTACTCGGCGATGTCGGTGCTCACCTTCGCCAGCGACGACCCGGAGGCGGTGCTCGACTTCGAGGCCGGCTGGACGCTGACGATCCAGAACCTGGTCCGCGGCATCCGGGAGCCGCTGCGGCCGGAGGAGGTGCGTGACTTCGCCCGGTCGCCGGGCTTCCGGCGGGCGCCGCGGGACGAGTCCCGGATGGTCACCGGCGAGCCCAAGGCGGTGGCCGGGCGGCTGCGCGAGCTGCAGGACCAGGCCCAGGTGGACGAGATCGTGGTGGTCACGCCCGGGCTGGACCGGGCCCGGCGGACGGACAGCTTCCGGTTGCTGGCCGACGCCTGGCGCCGCGGGTGACCGGCGCGCCGGCCCGGGCCTGCTGGGCCGCGGCCGAGCCGTTCGCGGTGGCCGCCTTCTTCACCGCGGAGGCGCGGGCGGCGGTGCGGGACGCCGGCCTGCCGTCGATCTCCTCGTACGTGGTGCTCCGGGCGGCGCCGCTGGGCGCGGCGCACCCGGCGGTGGTCACCGCGGCGTTCCGGTCGTTCCCGCGCGGCACCTTCGACATCCTGCCGGTGGCGTGGACGCGACTGTCGCCTGAGGACGCCGTACGGCGCACGCACGAGACGGTCACCGCCTGGTGCGCGGCCGCCTTCCCGGACCGGCCGGCGCCGGCGGAGGCGGCCGACGAGGTGGCCGCGCTGGTGGCCACTGTGGACACCGCCGGTCGCCCGCTGGCGGCGGCGAACCAGGCGGTCGGGCCGCCGGACGAGCCGTGGGCCCGGCTGTGGCGGGCGCTGACCGTGCTGCGGGAGCACCGCGGGGACGGGCACGTCGCCGCGCTGGTCGCCGCCGACCTCGGGCTGGTCGAGTCCGAGGTGCTCACCGCCGCCTGGGCCGGCGACCGGGTCGACCTGCCCATGCTGCGGCGGACCCGGCGGATCGACGACGACGCCTGGGCGGCCGGCTCGGCAGCGCTGGCCGCGCGCGGCCTGCTGACCGATCGGGGCGAGCTCACCGCCGCCGGCCGCGCGCTCCGGTCCGACGTGGAGGACGCCACCGACCGCGCCGCGGCGGCGCCCTACCGGGCGCTCGGCGCCGCCGGCACCCGCCGGCTGTGGTCACTGGCCGCCGACCTCTCCCGGTCCCTGATCGACGCCGGGCGCATTCCCGCGGTCACCCCGGTCGGCGCGCCCTGGCCCCCGCCGCCCCTCTGACCCACCAGCCCTCGCGGGAGTGGCGCATGGTCACGGACATGCGGGCGCCGGCGCCGCGGGGCTCCTTGGGGACGGTGTGCTGCCACTCGTGCTGGCAGGCGCCGCCCATGACGAGGAGGTCGCCGCCGCCGGGGGTGAAGCGGCGGGTCGGGGAGCCGGACGTGCCCGGCCGCAGCAGGAACCGCCGCCGCTCCCCGAGCGACACGGTCACCACGAGCGGGTCGGTGAGCGTCTTGCGGTTGGTGTCGCCGTGCCACGCGACCCCGTCCCGGCCGTCCCGGTAGAGGTTCACGTGCACCGAGTCGAAGTCGACCCGGTAGTGCTCGGACACCGCCTGCCGCATCTCCTCCAGCTGCGGCGGCAGGTCGGCCAGCGCCGGTCCGGACCAGCCGGCCACCATCCGCGGCTCCAGCACCCGGCGGTCGTACATCCACCGCTCCCGCTGCTGCCACGGTGCCTCCGCCAGCAGCAGGTCGAACACCGCGGCGTGCGCCGGCACCCAGCCGGGCACCTCGTCCAGCCAGGACCGCTCGTCCAGCCGGTGCCGGACGAGGCCGGCGAAGGACAGGCTCGGCCCCTCCCCGGAGTCGAACAGCGAGCCCTGCCAGGACAGCGTCACCACCCCATGGTGCGCCCGCGCCGGTTATGGTCGGCCCCGTGGGCTACCGGTGGGTCTCGTTCACCACCGACTACGGCACCGCGGACGGTTTCGTGGCGGCCTGCAAGGGGGTCCTGGCCACCATCGCCCCGGACGTGCGGGTGATCGACGTCAGCCATGAGGTCCCGCCGCAGCGGGTGCGCCGCGGCGCCGCCGTGCTGGCCCAGGCGGTGCCCTGGCTGCCGCCCGCCGTGCATCTCGCGGTGGTCGACCCCGGCGTCGGCACCGACCGCCGCGGGATCGCCGTCGTCACCGGCCGCGGCGTGCTGGTCGGCCCGGACAACGGCCTGCTGCTCCCGGCCGCGGACGCGCTCGGCGGCGCCGCCGCCGCGTACGCGCTGACCGAGCCGGCCTACCAGCTGCCGGAGGTGTCCCGGACCTTCCACGGCCGGGACGTCTTCGCTCCGGTGGCCGGGCACCTCTGCCGCGGCGTCGAGCCGGCCCGGCTCGGCCCGCCGGTGCCGGTGGCCGAGCTGCACCGGCTGCCGGCCCCGCGGGTCGACGTGGCTGCCGGCCGGCTGCGGGCCGAGGTGCTGGCGGTGGACGCCTTCGGCAACGTCCAGCTCGCCGCGACGGCCGGCGACCTCGCCGCGGCCGGCCTGCCGGCCGACGTGACCGTCCACACCGGCCACACGGCCCGCGCGGCCCGGGTCGGCCGGACCTTCGCCGACGCCCGGCCCGGCGCGCTGGTCGTGCTGGCCGACTCGGCCGGGCACGCCGCGGTCGCCGTCAACGGCGGCAGCGCGGCGGCCGAGCTCGAGGTCGCCGACGGCGACCTGGTGACCGTCCGGGCCGACCACCCGGCCCGCTGACCGGCCGCCGGCCGACCGGAGGTGGGAACGGCTGCGGCATACTCGGCCGCGATGTCCGACTCCGCCACCGCGTCCGCCCAGCTGGCCGAGCTCGCCGACCGAGCCTGGACCGTGGCGCTGGACGCCGATCCGCTCGACGCGACCGCCCTGGGCGAGCGCCGCTACGACGCGCTGCTGGCCGACAACACGCCGGCCGGCCTGGCCGCGACCGACCGGGAGCTGCGCGAGCTGCGGCGCCGGGCCGAGGCGCTGCCGGCGGCCGGGCTGACCGGGGACGACCGGGTCAACCGGTCCGCGCTGGTCGCCTTCCTCGACGCCCAGCTGGCCACCCAGCTCCCGCTGCGGGCGGACTGGAGCGTCGACCCGATGGTCGGCCCGCAGGTCTCGCTGCTCACCATCGGGGCGTACCAGCCGGTCGACGAGCCGGAGCAGGCGGCCGCGGCGCTGGCGCGGTGGCGGCGGATGGGCCCGTACGTCGACCAGTACGCGGCGAACGTCCGGTCCGCGCTGGCCGGCGGCCGGGTGCCGGCGGCGGCGCTGGTCGGCAAGGTGATCGCCCAGCTGGACGACCTGCTGGCCCGGCCGGCCGCCGAGTCCGCGCTGCTCGACCCGACCCGCCAGGAGCGTCCGCAGTGGACGGACGCGGAGCGGGACCGGTTCGACGCCGAGCTGACCGGCGTGGTCCGCGACCGGGTGCTGCCGGCCTTCGCCCGGCTGCGGGCGCTGCTGGCCGACGAGGTGCTGCCGGCCGGCCGCCCGGACGAGCGGGCCGGGCTGGGCCACCTGCCCGGCGGCCCGGCGCTGTACGAGCAGGCCGTCCGCGGCTTCGGCACCGCCGGGCTGACCGCCGAGGAGGTGCACGAGATCGGCCTGCGCGAGGTCGCCCGCAACGACGAGCAGCTGGTCGAGCTCGGCGCCCGCACGCTCGGCACCGCCGGCCTGGCCGCCACCCTGGACCGGCTCCGCGCCGCCGGCGACCTCGGCTTCGGCGGCCGGGCGGAGATGGTCGAGGCGGCCCGGCGGGCGGTGGCCCGGGCCGAGGCGGCGGTGCCGGACTGGTTCGGCCTGTGGCACAGCGCGCCGTGCGAGGTGCTGCCCGCGCCGGCGCACGAGGAGGCCGACGCGCCGCCGGGCTACTACCGCTCGCCGGCGGCGAACGGCAGCCGCCCGGGCCAGTTCCTGGTGAACACGCTGGACCCGGCCAGCCGCCCGCGGTTCCTGCTGGAGGCGACCTCCTACCACGAGGCGGTGCCGGGCCATCACCTGCAGTCCGACGTCGGCCGGCGGCTGACCGGGCTGCCGGCCTTCCGCCGGCACGCGGTCGCCCCGGCGTACGCGGAGGGCTGGGGGCTGTACGCCGAGCTGCTCGCCGACGAGATGGGTCTCTACTCCGGCGACCTGGACCGGCTCGGCGCCCGCGCGCTGGACGCGCTGCGGTCCTGCCGGCTGGTGGTCGACAGTGGACTGCACGCGCTCGGCTGGACCCGGCGGCAGGCGATCGACTTCGTGCTCGCCCACACCACGCTGACCGAGCGGGCCGCGGCCGGCGAGGTGGACCGCTACCTGGCCTGGCCCGGGCAGGCGCTGTCGTACAAGCTGGGCCAGCTGGAGATCACCGCGCTGCGGGCGGAGGCGCGGGCCCGGCAGGGCGGCCGCTTCGACATCCGGGCCTTCCACGACGTGGTGCTCGCGCAGGGCGGGCTGCCGCTGGTCACCCTGCGCGAGGTGGTCACCGCGGCGCTGCCCTAGCGGCGACGAAGCCGGCCAGCGTGCCGACGGTGGCCAGCGAGTCGAGGTCGAGGTCCTCGTCCGCGACGTCGACGCCGAGGTCGCGGCGGATCGCGGCGAGCAGCCGGACCACCGTCGCCGAGTCCAGCCCGAGGCCGCCGGACAGCAGCGGGGTGTCCGCGGGCAGCCCGGCCGCCGCCGGGTCGCCGACCGTCTCGGCCAGCAGCCGCCGCACCGCCGCCTCAGCCCGGGTGGTCACGGGGCGACCAGCCGGTCGTCCACCGCGACCCAGTCCGGGTACGCCGGCTCGGCGGCCAGCTCGCGGGCGAAGACCGCGGTGTCGCCGTGCCGGGCGGCCGCCGCGAAGCCGGCCTGCCGCAGACCCAGCCGGACCGGCACGTTGCGCTCGGTCAGCCGGCACGGCACCGCCAGCCGGCCCGCCCCGCGGGACCGGGCCAGCCGGGCCAGGCCGGTCAGCAGCAGCGGCAGCGCGCCCCGGCCGCCGGCCCGGCAGGACACGGCGGCCAGCTCGACCGTCCACTCCGGACCGGCCGGCGCGGGCACGGTGCCGACGCCGACCACGCCGTCGGCGCCGAACCGGTCGGTCAGCTCGAGCACCGCGACCACCCCGCCCGGCCGGTACGGCGCGCCGGTCGAGTTGTACTGGGTGGTCCGCCGGGCCAGCTCGGCCAGCCGGTCGGCGTCCGCCGGCGCGGCCGGGCGGAGCACCGCGCGCAGCTCGCACCAGCGCAGGAAGTCCTCGTCGCCGCCGGCGAACGCGGCCCGGGCCGCCCGCCGCGACGCCCGCCGCCGGTAGCTGTCCACCCGGGACCGGCCGGCCGCGGTCACCGGACCCGGGTCGAACTCGGGCCAGCCCAGCGCGTCCGGCACCTCCTCCGGGGCGAGCACGACCACCTCGGGCAGCGAGCGCTCCACGTCGGCCCGCTCGAACGGGTCGTCGTCGACGAACGCGACCGAGCCGAGCTGCACCTCCAGCTCCTCGGCGATCCGGCGCAGCGCGTCGGCCTTGCGACCCCAGCCGTACTGCGGTGCCACGAACCGCCCGGCCAGCGCCGGGTCCGCCTCCACCACCGCGCCGACCGACGCCGGGTTGCGGGAGGCGACGCTGACCAGGATGCCCCGCCCGGCCAGGGTGTCCAGTGCGGACAGCACCTCCGGGCGCGGCGGGGTGGGCGCCTCCAGCACGACCCCCGGCCACACCGTGCCGTCCAGGTCCCAGACCACCACCTTGACCGGAGGCCCGGCGGTCACAGCTGCTTCCGCATGGACAGGTGCTCGGCGGCGAAGCCGAGCTTCGCGTAGACCGCCCGCATCGCCACGTTGCGCATGTGGACCTTGCCCACCACCTCGGTGACGCCGCGCTCGCCGGCGGCGGCGAGCGCCGCGTCCAGCAGCTGCTCGGCGACCGCGCCGCGGCCGGCCACGTCGCTGGTGGCCAGCGAGCGGAGGTTGCCGTAGCGGTCGCCGGTCAGCGAGTTGGTCCGGCCGGACAGCCAGACCCAGCCGACCACGGCGCCGTCCCGGACCGCGACCAGCGCGACCTCGTCCGGCTTGCCCAGCGAGCCGGCGACCCGCCGCCGGTGCAGCGCCGGGTCGGTGACCGCCTCGGCGCCGAACGAGATGCGGGCGATCTCGATCTCGTACGCCACCAGCGGGTCGAGGTCGGCCGCGGTGGCCGGGCGGACGGTGACCTCAGCGGGCACGCGCGGCTCCCCGGCCGGGCCGCGACCGCGGCTGGAACGTGCGGCCGCCGCAGCGCGGGCAGCCGGCCTCCTTCAGCTCGCCGACGGTCCGCCAGCGCCGGCCCTCGCCGACCGTCTGCACGGTGCCGCAGGCCGCGCACGCGTACCGGCGGCGGGACCGGCCGGCTCCCGTGTAGACGGTGCCGGTCGCGGTCTCGGCCGGCGCCGCCAGCACCAGCTGCCACAGCGCGCTGGTGCCGCCGAGCACCCCGGCCCCGACGTACTCGTTGAAGCCCGGCGTCATCGCCCGGACGGCCAGCCGCAGCCGGGACAGCACCTCTTGCAGCCGCACCGTCTCGGCCGGCCGGCGCACCCCCAGGGAGAGGAAGACGTCCGCGCCCGGAGCCAGCACGGCCGCGGCCCGCTCCAGGAACAGCGCGGCACCCTCCACTGTGTACGGCGGGTCGGTCTGCAGGGTGTCGAACGGGCCGGCCAGCTCCAGCGGCGCCCGCAGGTCGTGCTCGACCACGGTGACCGGGAAGGGGGCCCCGGCCAGCCGGGCCCGGAGGTAGTCGACCAGGGCCGGGTCGACCTCGACGACGGTGAGCGCGGCCGGCACCACCCCGTGCCGGTCGGCGAGCGCGAGCAGCGCGAGGGAGACCAGGTCGTCGTCGCCGAGCACCAGCACCCGGCGGCCGGCCACCGCGCCGGCCTCGTGCATCGCCGCCACCCGCCGGACCTTGGTCGGCACGGTGCAGTGCGCCTGGTCCAGCTCCACCCGCACCGGCGGCGCCGCGGCCGCGGCCGCCTCCAGCGCGGTCACCAGCCCGGCCCGGTCCACTGCGGACAGCGTGACCGGGGCGGCGCCGAACGCGTCGGCCCCGGCCGGGGTGAGCCGGGCCGGCCGGTCCGCGGTGAGCACCCCGCGGCTGCGCAGCTCGCCGCAGACGGCGGCCACCAGCGGCAGCGGCAGCGAGGTCTGCCGGCCCACCGCCCGGGTGGAGCCGGCGCCGGCGGCGACGGCCCGGACCACGGCGCGGACCCCGGCCGGGCCCTCGGCCAGCCCGACCGCGCCGGCCACCGCCGCGGCGATCCCGTCCGCGTCCAGCTCGGCGCTCACGACTGAGCGGGCAGCGGGGAGCGCGGGCAGCCCGCGGTCGAGCCGGCGGACCGCGACCTCGCGCAGCCCGAGCCGGCGCACCAGCTCGTCGACCACCGCCGGCCCGTCGATCGCCCCGCAGCTGAAGAGGTCGACGGCGACCAGCGGCTCCTCCGGCCAGGTGTGCACCGACAGGTGCGACTCGGCCAGCACCAGCACCAGGGTGACCGCCCCGTTGGGGAAGACCACCGCGGTCTCGTCCAGCACGTGCCCGCCGCCGGCGTCGACGGCCGCGCAGGCCGCGGCGGCCAGCTGCTCCGGGTCGGTGGTCAGGTCCGGGTCGCCGGGCACCCCGTCCACCGCGTAGAGCACCTTGGGCGTGAAGGCCTCGAGCGGCCGCAGATCGCTCAGCGGCCGCTCCGCCCGCTGCACCCGCAGCGTGGTCCCGGACTCCACCGGACGAGCGTACCCGCGGCTTCCGGGCGACCAGGCAGGATGAGGGCATGGCGGAGCTGATCGCGGTGACCGGGGCGACCGGGGTGGTGGGCCGGCAGGTCGCCCGGCTCCTCGCCGAGCAGGGCGTCCGGCAGCGGCTGGTGGTGCGGGACCCGTCCCGGGCGCCGGTGCTGCCCGGCGCGGACGTCCGGCAGGTGGCCGGCTACGGCGCCGCCGAGGACATGCGGGCGGCGCTGGCCGGCGTCGACACGCTCTTCCTGGTGCCCGGCGCGGAGGCCGAGGACCGGCGGCAGCAGCACTTCACCGCGGTGGATGCCGCGGCCGCCGCCGGGGTCCGCCGGATCGTCTACCTGTCCTTCGTGGACGCCCGGCCGGACGCCACCTTCACGCTGGTCCGGGACCACTGGGCGACCGAGGACCGGATCCGCGCGTCCGGGCTGGCCTGGACCTTCCCGCGGATGAGCCTCTACCTCGACTTCCTGCCGTTCCTGGCCACCCCCGAGGGGGTGATCGAGGGACCGGCGGGGACCGGCCGGGTCGCCGCGGTCACCCGGGCCGACGTGGCCGCCGCGACCGCCGTGCTGCTCACCACGGACGGCCACGACGGCCGGACGTACGACCTGACCGGGCCGGAGGCGCTCTCGCTGGCCGAGCTGGCCGAGGAGCTGAGCGCGGCCGCCGGCCGGCCGGTGTCCTATCGGGACCAGACGGTCGAGGAGGCGTACGCCTCCCGCGCCTCCTACGGGGCGCCGGAGTGGCAGGTCACCGCGTGGGTGACCACGTACACCGCGATCGCGACCGGTGAGCTGGCCCGGGTCTCGGACGACGTGCCCCGGCTGACCGGCCGGCCGGCCACCTCGCTGCGCGACTTCCTGGAGCGCCGGCCCGGCACGGTCCGGCACCTCAGTCGGTGAACGACCGCCCGGTCTCCAGCAGCGACTTGAGGTCGTTGAGCACCCAGGTGTGCCCGCCGCCGGCGCCCTGGTCCTCCCACTGCCCGCCGACGATCGCGGCCAGCACCGGCGCGCCGTCCAGCTCGTGGGTCAGCGTCAGCGAGCAGACCCCGGCGCCCTTGTCGGCGATCTCGTGGGTGACCCGGGTGGCCGGCTCGGCCGCGGTCTGCTCGTCCATGAGCATCCGGAAGGTGGTGACCAGCTTGCGCGGCGGGTCCGCCTCCAGCACCTCGCCGGAGATGATCACCTCCGGGAGCTGGTTGCCCCGCGCCTCGGCGCCGGCCCGGAAGGCCTCGGTCGGGCGCACCCGGTACGCCCCGCCGGGGCGCAGGTCGTAGTCGACCAGCCCGGTGTAGCCGTACCGCGTGGTCCACTCGGGCTGGGTGATCGCGTCCCAGATCGCCTGCGCGGAGGCCCGGATGTAGACCCGGTGCACCTGGACGACGCGGGACTGCGTGCTGCTGGTGGTCATGACGGCTCCTCGAGCTGCTTCTTGAGGTCGGCGAGCGCGCTCACCTGGCGCTCGGTGTACTTGTCGATCCACCGGTCGTGGATCAGCCGGATCGGCACCGGGTTGAGGAAGTGCCGCTTCTCCCGGCCGGACCGGCGGGCCACCACGAGGCCGGCGTCCTCGAGCACCTTGAGGTGCTTCATCACGCCGAACCGCGTCATCTCCAGCTCGGACTCCAGCTCGGTGAGCGTGCGGCCGTCGCGCTCGAAGAGCCGGTCGAGCAGGAACCGGCGGGTCGGGTCCGCGAGCGCCTTGAACACGCGGTCGTCCTCGTCGGTCACGACCCCAAAATAGGTGACCAGATGGTCACATGTCAACGGGCGCGAGGGCCTTCCCGGACGGCGGTCGACCGAGCACACTGGCCGGATCCATCGCGGCCGGCGCCGAGGAGCCGTCGTGAGCATCGACGACGCCGAACGAGCTCAGGCGCCGTCGCGGAAGCGGGCGAAGTCCGGGTCGCGCCGCTCGGCGAACGCCCGGGCCCCCTCCATGCCCTCCTCGCTGTGCGCGTACAGGTCGAGGCCGGCGAAGGCGAGGTTGGAGATCCCGGCGAGCGCGTCGCTGTCGGCGTTGAAGGAGTGCTTGAGGAAGCGCAGCGCGGTCGGCGAGTAGCCGGCCATCCGCCGGCCCCACTCCAGCGCGGTGTCCAGCAGCCGGTCCGCCGGCACCACCGCGTTGACCAGCCCCCACCGCTCGGCGGTGTCCGCGTCGATGCGGTCGAGCAGGAACCACAGCTGCCGGGCCCGCTTCTCCCCCACCACCCGGGCCAGGTACGCCGAGCCGAAGCCGGCGTCGAACGAGCCGACCCGCGGCCCGGTCTGCCCGAACGTCGCGTGCGACGCGGCCACGGTCAGGTCGCAGAGCACGTGCAGGACGTGGCCGCCGCCGACGGCCACCCCGTTCACCGCCGCGATCACCGGCTTCGGGATGTCCCGGATGGTCCGGTGCAGCCGCTCGATCTCGAACGTGCCCCACTCCGTCTGCCCGTACGAGCCGGTCTCGGCCCGCTCCTTGACGTCGCCGCCGGCGCAGAACGCCCGCTCGCCGGCGCCGGTCAGGATCACGCAGGCGACCCCGGGGTCGGCCCAGGCGTGCTTGAACGCGCTGATCAGCTCGTCCACGGTCCGGCCGCGGAACGCGTTCATCCGGTCCGGCCGGTCGATGGTCACCACCGCGCAGCGCTGGTCGACGACGTAGCGGACGTCGGTGAGCTCGTCCAGCCGCATTGCTGGCCTCCTCGGCGGTTGACCCCGGAAACGATCGTTGCCACTGTGCTCGATGATGGTGACCCGCGTGAACCCGCCCGGCCTGGCCGCCCCCTCCGGCTTCTCGCACGCCGTGCTCGCCGAGGGCTCGCGGGTGGTCTTCCTGGCCGGGCAGACCGGCATGGACGCGGCCGGCGCGATCGTCGGCGGCGGCCTGGTGGCCCAGTTCGAGCAGGCGCTGTCCAACCTGCTGGCCGCGCTGGCCGCGGCCGGCGGCCGGCCGGCCGACCTGGCCAGCCTGACCGTCTACATCGTCGACATGGACGACTACCGGGCCCGGGCCCGGGAGCTCGGCGCGGTCTGGCGGCGGCTGGTCGGGCGGGACTACCCGGCGACGGCCGGCATCGGGATCACCCGGTTGTGGGATGCCGAGGCGCTCGTCGAGCTGCAGGGCGCCGCCGTCCTGCCCTGATCCGGCGGCCGCCGGCATACTGGCGCTTAGCCGATCCGGGAGGCGCGCCATGGACGTCGCGCAGGTCGCGAAGGCAGGTCTCGGTCCGTCGGCGCACGCCGACACGTTCTGCCGGGACTCGCTGCCCCCGCCCGAGCAGTGGCCCGAGCTGCTGTTCGACCTGCCGGAGCTGCGCTACCCGGACCGGCTCAACTGCGCCGAGGCCCTGCTCGCCGGGACCGACCCGGGCCGGCGCTGCCTGCTCGGGCCGGGGGTCGAGTGGACGTACGGCGAGGTCCGCCGGCGGGCGGACGCGATCGCGCACGTCCTGGTCGGCGAGCTGGGCCTGGTGCCCGGCAACCGGGTGCTGCTGCGCGGCCCCAACAGCCCGGAGCTGGTCGCCGGCTGGCTCGGCGTGCTGCTGGCCGGCGGGGTGGTGGTGGCGACGATGCCGGCGCTGCGCCCCGGCGAGCTGCGCGCCATCGGCGACATCACCCGGCCGCAGCTGGCCCTCTGCGACGCCCGCTTCACCGGCGACCTCGCCGCCGGGCTCCCCGACCTGCCGATCGTCCGGTACGGCGACGGCGACCTGGAGTCCCGCGCGGAGCGGCACCGGGCCCCGTTCGCGCCGGTCCGGACCTCCGCCGACGACGTGGCGCTGCTCGCCGTCACCTCCGGCACCACCGGCGTGCCGAAGACGACCGCGCACTTCCACCGGGACGTGCTCGCCATCGCCGACACGTTCTCCCGGCACGTGCTCAGGCCGACCGCGGACGACCTCTTCCTCGGCAGCCCGCCGCTGGCATTCACCTACGGGCTGGGCGGCGAGGTCGTCTTCCCGCTGCGGGTCGGCGCGGCCAGCCTGCTGGTCGAGAAGCCCACCCCCGACGTGCTGCCCGACGTGATCGCCGAGCACGGCGTCACCGTGCTGTTCACCGCGCCGACGGCGTACCGGGCGATGCTCGCGGCCGGGCGGGCGTCCGCGCTGACCGGGCTGCGCCGCTGCGTCTCGGCCGGGGAGCCGCTGCCCAAGTCGGTGTCGGACGCCTTCCACGAGGCGACCGGGCTGCGCATCATCGACGGGATCGGCGCCACCGAGATGCTGCACATCTTCATCTCCGCGGCGGACGGGGACGTCCGGCCCGGGTCGACCGGCCGGCCGGTCCCCGGGTACCGGGCCGCGGTGCTGGACGACGCCGGCCGGCCGGTGCCGGACGGGGAGCCGGGCCGGCTGGCCGTGCGCGGCCCGACCGGCTGCCGCTACCTCGCCGACCCGCGGCAGCAGGCGTACGTCCGGCACGGCTGGAACCTCACCGGCGACACCTACCGCCGCGACCCCGACGGCTACTTCTGGTACGTCGCCCGCAGCGACGACATGATCATCTCCGCCGGCTACAACATCGCCGGGCCCGAGGTGGAGAACGCGCTGCTCAAGCACCCGGACGTCCTCGAGTGCGGGGTGGTGGCGAAGCCGGACGCCGACCGCGGGCACGTGGTCGCGGCCTACGTGGTGCTCCGGCCCGGCGTGGCCGGCGACGACGCCAAGGCGGCCGAGCTGCGGGAGCTGGTGAAGCGGGAGATCGCGCCGTACAAGTGCCCGCGGGTGATCGAGTTCCTGGCCGAGCTGCCGCACACCCAGACCGGCAAGCTGCAGCGCTTCAAGCTGCGGGAGCTGGCGGCCGGCTGATGCGCATCGCGGTGGTCGGCGGCGGTCCGGGCGGGCTCTACTTCGCGCTGCTGGCCCAGCAGCTCGGCCCGGAGCACGAGATCACCGTGTGGGAGCGCAACGCCCCGGACGACACGTTCGGCTTCGGGGTGGTCTTCTCCGACGAGACGCTGGGCGGGATCGAGCACGCCGACCCGGCCGTGCACCGGGCGATGGAGCGCGAGTTCGCCCGCTGGGACGACATCGACATCCGGTTCCGGCCCGACCCGGCGGTGCCGGCCACCGTCATCACCTCCGGCGGGCACGGCTTCGCCGCGATGAGCCGGCGCCGGCTGCTGGCGATCCTGCAGGACCGGTGCCGGGAGCTGGGCGTGCGGCTGCACTTCCGCACCGCGGCCCCGGACCCGGACGAGCTGGCCGGCACGCACGACCTGGTGGTCGCCGCCGACGGGGTCAACTCGCCCATCCGGGCCAAGTACGCCGACCGCTTCCGCCCGACCGTCGACACGCGACAGTGCCGGTACATGTGGCTGGGCACCGACCGGGTCTTCGACGCCTTCACCTTCGACGTCCGGCGCACCCCGTACGGGGTGATGCAGGTGCACGCCTACCCGTACGACGCGACCGGGTCGACCTTCATCGTGGAGATGCACGACCCGGTGTGGCGGCGGGCCGGCTTCACCGCCGGCTCCTTCGCCCCCGGGGAGAGCGACCAGGAGGCGATCGCGGTGGTCGCCGAGCTCTTCGCGGACCTGCTCGACGGGCACCGGGTGCACGCGAACAACTCCCGCTGGATCAGCTTCGGCACGGTCCGCTGCGACTCCTGGCGGGCCGGCAACGTGGTGCTGCTCGGCGACGCCGCGCACACCGCGCACTTCTCCATCGGCTCCGGCACCAAGCTGGCCATGGAGGACGCGCTCGCCCTGGCCGCGTCGCTGCACGAGCAGTCCACTGTGGATGAGGCGCTGGCCGGCTACGACGCCGAGCGGCGGCCGGTGGTGGTGTCCACCCAGCGGGCGGCGCAGGCCAGCCTGGAGTGGTTCGAGAACCTCGGCCGGTACGTGCACCAGGAGCCGGCCCAGTTCGCCTTCAACCTGCTCACCCGCAGCCGCCGGGTGACGCTGGACAACCTGCGGCTGCGGGACCCGGAGTTCGTGTCCTGGGTGGAGGGTCGGTTCACCGCCGCCAGCGGCGCGGCCGTGGCCCCGGGCACGCCGCCGATGTTCCACCCGTTCCGGCTGCGCGGGCTGGAGCTGCGCAACCGGGTGATCGTGTCCCCGATGGACATGTACTCGGCGGCCGGCGGCGTCCCGGCCGACTTCCACCTCGTGCACCTCGGCAGCAAGGCGCTCGGCGGTGCCGGCCTGGTGATGACCGAGATGGCCTGCGTGTCGGAGACCGGCCGGATCACCCCCGGCTGCGCCGGCCTGTGGACCGACGAGCAGGAGGCCGGCTGGGCCCGGGTGGTCGACTTCGTGCACGGCGCCTCCGGCGCCGCGATCGGCCTGCAGCTCGGCCACTCCGGCCGCAAGGGCTCGACCAGGCTGATGTGGGAGGGCATCGACGAGCCGCTGCCGGAGGACAACTGGGAGGTCTGCGGCCCGTCCCCGGTGCCGTACTCGGCGGCGAACCAGGTGCCCCGGGAGCTGACCCGGGCCGACCTGGACGAGATCCGGGACCAGTTCGTGGCGGCCGCGGTGCGCGGGGCGCGGGCCGGCTTCGACCTGCTGGAGCTGCACTGCGCGCACGGCTACCTGCTGTCGTCCTTCCTGTCCCCGCTGGCCAACCGGCGCACCGACGACTACGGCGGCCCGCTGGCCAACCGGCTGCGCTACCCGCTGGAGGTCTTCGCCGCGGTCCGCGCGGCCTGGCCGGCCGAGCGCCCGATGAGCGTGCGGGTGTCCGCGACCGACTGGTACGACGGCGGCGTGGACGTCGACGAGGCGGTGCTGATCGCCCGCGCCTTCGCCGAGCACGGCGTGGACGCGGTCGACGTCTCCACCGGCCAGGTGGTCAAGGAGGAGCGGCCCGCGTACGGCCGGTCGTACCAGACCCCGTTCGCGGACCGGATCCGCAACGAGGTCGGCCGCGAGCTCGGCGTCGCGGTGATCGCGGTCGGCGCGCTGTCCTCCTGGGACGACGTCAACTCGGTCATCCTGGCCGGCCGGGCCGACCTGTGCGCGCTCGGCCGGGTGCACCTCTACGATCCACAGTGGACCCTGCACGCCGCGGCCGAGCAGGGCTACGCCGGGCCCGGCGCGACCTGGCCGGCGCCGTTCCGGGCCGGCAGCCGCCGCCCGCAGGCCGGGCGCACGGACGGCCCGCGGCCGCGGCTGGAGCTGATCCGGGCCGGCGGCACCGGCACCCGGCACACCCGCTGGCGGCCCCCGCCGGCGGCCGAGGAGGAGCCATGACCGTGCTCGCCGAGCTGCTCGCGGCGGTGTCCGCCGGCCGCATCGAGGTGGTCGACCTGACCGCGCCGCTGCGGGACAGCACGCCGATCATCCAGCTGCCGGAGCCGTTCGCGAACACCCGGCCGTTCCGGCTGACCGAGATCAGCCGGTACGACGAGCGCGGCCCGGCCTGGTACTGGAACGACATCTCCACCGGCGAGCACACCGGCACCCACTTCGACGCACCGGTGCACTGGGTCACCGGGCAGGCCGGCGAGGACGTCGCCCAGGTGCCGGCCGCGAGGCTGGTCGCGCCGGCCGCGGTGCTCGACTTCACCGCGCAGGCGGCCGCCGACCCCGACTTCCTGCTCGAGGTCGAGCACGTCCGCGACTGGGAGGCCGAGCACGGCCCGCTGCCGGGCGGCGGCTGGCTGCTCTACCGCACCGGCTGGGACCGGCGCTCGGACGACCAGGCGGCGTTCCTCAACGCGACCGAGACCGGCCCGCACACGCCCGGCATCTCGGTCGAGTGCGCGCGCTGGCTGGCCGACGAGGCCCCGGTGATCGGCGTCGGGGTGGAGACCGTCGGCACCGACGCCGGCACCGCGCACTCCTTCGAGCCGGCGTTCCCGTGCCACTCGTTCCTGCTCGGCGCCGGCAAGTACGGGCTGACCCAGCTGCGCAACCTGGCCGCGCTGCCGCCCACCGGGGCGGTGGTGCTGGCCGCGCCGCTGCCGATCGTCGGCGGGTCCGGCAGCCCGGCCCGGGTGCTCGCGCTGGTCGAGCGCTGAGCCGTGCGGGTCGCGGAGGCCGTCGGGCGGACGCTCGGCCGGCTCGGCGCCGACCACGTCTTCGGCGTGGTCGGCAGCGGCAACTTCCACGTGACCAACGCGCTGGTCGCCGCCGGAGCCCGCTTCGTCGCGGCCCGGCACGAGGGCGGCGCGGCCACCATGGCCGACGCGTACGCCCGGGTCAGCGGCAAGGTCGGGGTGCTGACCGTGCACCAGGGCTGCGGGCTGACCAACGCGACCACCGGCATCGCCGAGGCCGCGAAGAGCCGCACGCCGCTGCTGGTGCTCGCCGCCGAGGTGGCCGGCGCCGCCGTCCGGTCCAACTTCCGGATCGACCAGGGCGGGCTGGCCACCGCGGTCGGCGCGCTGCCCGAGCGGGTGCACTCGGCCAGGTCGGCGGTGGACGACACGGTGCGGGCGTACCGGCGGGCGGTGGTCGAGCGGCGCACCGTGGTGCTCAACCTGCCGCTGGACGTGCAGGCCGAGGAGCTCGCCGGCGCGCTGCCGGCCCCGGCCGTCGCGGTGCCGGCCCCGCCGCGGCCGTCAGCCGGCGCGGCCGAGGAGCTGGCGGCACTGCTGGCGGCGGCCCGGCGGCCGGTCTTCCTGGCCGGGCGCGGCGCCCGGCACGCCCGCGCGCCGCTCGAGGCGCTCGCCGACCGCAGCGGCGCGCTGCTGGCCACGTCCGCGGTCGCGCACGGCCTCTTCGGCGGCTCGCCCTGGTCGCTGGGCATCTCCGGCGGCTTCGCCTCCCCGCTGGCCGCCGAGCTGATCCGGGACGCCGACCTGCTGGTCGGCTGGGGCTGCGCGCTGACCATGTGGACGCTGCGGCACGGCCGGCTCGTCGGCCCGGACACCACGGTGGCCCAGGTCGACCTCGACCCGGACGCGCTCGGCGCTCACCATCCCATCGCGCTCGGGGTGCTCGGCGACACCGCCGAGGCGGCCGCCGCGGTCGCCGCGCTGGTGCCGCCGGCCACCGGCTACCGCACCCCGGCGCTGGCCGGGCGGCTGGCCGCCGGGGTCCGGTGGCGGGACGTGCCGTACCAGGACGAGTCCGGCGGCGGCGCTGATCGACCCGCGCACGCTGTCGATCGCGCTGGACGACGCGCTGCCGGCCGAGCGGGTGGTCGCCGTCGACTCCGGCAACTTCATGGGCTACCCGAGCGCGTACCTGGCCGTGCCGGACGAGGCCGGCTTCTGCTTCACCCAGGCCTTCCAGTCGGTCGGGCTCGGGCTGGCCAGCGCGGTCGGCGCCGCGCTGGCCCGGCCGGACCGGCTGCCGGTCGCGGCGCTCGGCGACGGCGGCGCGCTGATGGCCGCGGCCGAGCTGGACACCGTGGTCCGGCTCGGGCTGCCGATGGTGATCGTGGTCTACGACGACGCCGCGTACGGCGCCGAGGTGCACCACTTCGGCCCGGACGGCCACCCGCTGGACACGGTGGTCTTCCCGGAGACCGACATCGCCGCGATCGGCCGCGGCTTCGGCTGCGCCGGGCTGACCGTCCGCCGGCGGGCGGACCTGGCCGGGCTGGCCGAGTGGCTGGCCGGCCCGCGGGACCGGCCGATCCTGCTGGACGCGAAGGTCAGCCGGCGGCAGGGGGCCTGGTGGCTGGAGGAGGCCTTCCGCGGTCACTGACCGGGAAGGCCCCTCGCTCACCAGCGGTGCGCGACGTCGATCACCAGCCGGGACCCGGTGCCCGGTCCGGCCAGCGTGAAGACCCGGTACGGCAGCCGCGCCCGCACCCCGAGCCCGACCGTGGTCATGCCCTCGAAGCTGCCGGCCCAGGCGACCTGGCGGAAGGTCGGGTAGCCGGCCACGCTCACCAGCTCGGCCCGGTTCGCCGGCCGGTACGTCGGCCGCCCGGCGCCGTCGTACGCCGGCACCGCCGCTGTGATCTCGACAGCTTCGCGCCGCCGCGCAGCGGCACCACGAAGCCGGAGCCGTCCATCCGCACCTGGTCCACGTAGCTCACCCAGTACGTGCCGGGCCCGGCCGCCGCGGACGTCGAGCACGAGCCGGTCGAAGCAGGCGTGCTGCCCGGCCCGCACGTTGGTGACGTGCCGCCGCCCGCGCGCCGAAGCCTCCTTCGGCAGCGACCCCCAGGTGATCCCGCAGTACGGGGCCGTGCCCGCGGCGGCCGGGGCCACCCACGCCGTCACCCCGAGCGCCATCGCGGCGGCCACGGCCGCCAACCCTCGCTTCATCACCGATCCCCCTCCCACCGCCCGGGACGTCCGGACACCAGAGAGACGCGGGCCGGGGCGGATCGGATTACCCGAGCGCCACCGGTGTGCCCGACCGGGCAGTCAGCCGGCGGCGTCGGCCGCCGTGGTCAGGCCGCCGTGGTCAGGCCGCCTTGGTCAGGCCGCCTTGGTCAGGCCGCCTTGGTCAGCAGGGCGGCGACGTCCTCGACCCCGGCGGACGACCGCTCGCCGGTGGTCAGGTCCTTGACCGACACGCTGCCGTCCCGGTCCAGGGTGAGCACGAAGCGGGCGCCGCGGGTGTCCGCGTACTTCATCTGGGTCGCGTGCTTGACCGGGGCCGGGTAGACCTCGGCGTCCAGCGCCCCGGTGGCCCGCAGCCGGGCCGCGATGCCGAGCAGCGTGCGCAGGTCGTCGTCGCGGCCGTTGGTGACCACGGCCAGCGGCCGCTCCCGGGCCGGGCCCAGCACGTCGGTGCCCTCCAGCGCGGCCAGCAGCCGGGACAGCCCGATGCTGCCGCCCACCCCGGGCAGCCGCTGCCGGGTGAACAGCCCGGCAAGGTCGTCGTACCGGCCGCCGGAGCAGACCGAGCCGATCTCCGGCGCGGACAGCAGCGTGGTCTCGAAGACCAGCCCGGTGTAGTAGTCGAGCCCGCGGGCGATGCCCGGGTCGACCCGCAGCGTGCCCGGGGGCGCGCCGGCGGCCAGGGCCAGCTCGACGGTGCGGCGCAGCTGGTCCAGCGCGGCCCGGCCCTCGCCGCCGGCGGCCAGCAGCTCGCCGACCGCGGCGAAGGTCTGCTCGTCGGTCTCCCCGCGGGCGGCCGCGAAGCCGAGCACCCGGTCGGCCCCCGCACCGTCCACACCGGACTCGGCCAGCTCGGCCCGGACCGCGTCCGGGCCGACCTTCTCGATCTTGTCCAGCGCGCGCAGCACCGGCACCGCCCGGTCCAGCAGGCCGAGGTCGGCCAGCAGCCCGTTGAGCACGCGGCGGTCGTTGACCCGCAGCACCACCGCGCCGACGTCCATCCGGGTCAGGGCGGTGGCGAACATGGCCAGGATCTCGGCGTCCCCGACCGGCCCGGTCTCGCCGATGATGTCGGCGTCGCACTGGAAGAACTCGCGGTAGCGGCCGCGCTGCGGGCGCTCCCCGCGCCAGGCGTAGCCGACCTGGTAGAGCCGCAGCGGCGGGCGCAGCTCGGTGTGCTGGGCGGCGAACCGGGCCAGCGGCACGGTGAGGTCGAAGCGCAGCGCGACCCGGCGGCCGCCCGGGTCGTCGAACTCGAACATCTGCTTGTCCGACTCGCTGCCGCCCTTGCCCCGCAGCACGTCGGCGTGCTCGAGCGCCGGGGTCTGGATCGGGTCGTAGCCGAAGGAGGAGAACGCGTCCTCGGCGACCCGGAGCAACCGGCGGCGGTGCACCGCCAGGGCGGGCGGGAGGTCGGCGAAGCCGCGCAGCGTGCGCGGCTCGATCAGCGGTCGGTCCATCCCCGCCATCCTTCCACGGGCGGCACACCGACCAGCGCCGGACGTGCGCAGCCAGCTCGGCGCGGCCGCGGTCCGCGCGCCCGCGCCGACCCCGCCGTGGTGGCGCCGGTTGCCCCTGATCGGCGGTAGCGGCTGGCCCGGGCGCGGTGCCACAGTCCGCGCCATGGCCGACTCCGGCGCCGCCCTGCTCACCGGCGGCCTGTTCAGCCTGGCCGTGGCCGGCATCAGCGGCCTGGTCGCCTACCACACCGCGAGGTCCAACGCCCGGGCCGCGCTGACCGCCTCCCGGACCACCCTGGAGGGGGAGATCCGGAAGATCTCCGAGCAGGTCCGGGCCCAGGAGGAGGCCCGGGAGCGGGCCGAGATCGCGGTGCTGCGGCAGCGCTACCTCACCTCGCTGCGCTACTACGCGGTCGCGCTCAGCGAGCGGCTGGCCGAGCTGGCGGCGAAGTACGGCTCGGACGAGAACGACCGGGTGCGCCACTGGTTCAAGACGATCAAGGACCAGACCACCCGGGACGCGCGCCGGGACGACTTCCTGACCTGGTGCTACTACGAGGGCTTGTTCGCGACCACCACGCTCTACTACGCCTGCTCGTACTTCTTCTGCGCGAACGAGATCCGGTCCGGCCAGCCGTTCGCGAGCAGCCGGCCGGTCTACAGCGAGCAGCTGGCGGCCCGGCTCGGCGCGGTCAGCGTGGCCTTCGTCTGGGACGGCGGCCGGGCCGGCGTGTGGGCACCGTCCCAGGAGGTCACCGGCGAGCTGTTCCGCCAGGACGGCAGCAAGCTCACGTACGCGGAGATGTGCGGGGAGCTGGACGGCGGCTCGCAGGTCCGGCAGGCGCCGTACCTGCGGCCGCTGGACTTCTTCTGGGCCGACCTCTACCCGGAGGCGGCCACGCGGCTGCAGGAGCGGCTGGACGAGCTGGTGCGCTACCTCGACGCGCACGACCCCCGCGACGAGTAGGGCGTCAGCCGGCGCGCAGGCGGCCGAGCTCGCGGCCGGACCGGTCGAGCAGGACCAGCTGGTCACCGGCGAAGCCGGCGCGGGCGGCGCCGGACAGCCAGGAGCCGACGTCCACGCCGGCGCAGCCGATCAGCGTCTGGGCGCCGGCGACGGCGAGGAACGAGCCGGCGGCGCCGGCCACCCACCGGCCGCCCTGCCCGTTGCAGCCGTCCGACCCGGACCACGTCCCGTCCGCCCGCAGCTGCGCGAACGGCCGCACCCGGCCGTCCGGGCTGCTGACCGGCACCCACCGGTGGGCCAGCTCGGTCGCGGCCGGCGACCGCAGCCCGGCCGGCAGCGGCGCGGCCGGGGCCAGCAGCCGGCGCAGCTCGGGTGTCACCTCCGGCGGCTCGGCCAGGGTCGGGGAGGTGTCGGGGCGGACCGTCGGCCGGCCACCGGGCACCAGCCGGGCCAGCGTCCGGCCGGCCCGGTCGACGAGCAGCCGGTCCCGGCCCGCGGCCCGGTGGCCGACGGCCTGCCGCAGCCAGCCCGGGACGTCCTGCGGGCCGTCGTAGCAGGCGCCCGACCCGCCGTGGGAGCCGGCCACGAACAGGCCGTCCGCGCCGGCGTTCCACGCCCCGAAGATGGCGCCGCACCGACGCCACAGCGAGGCCTCGCGCTCGGCCAGCCGGAGGATCGCGCCCGGCTCCTCGCCGGCCGCCTCCCGCACCGTCCACAGCCCGACCAGGCCGACCGGGTCGCCCGCCGCGGCCGGCGACGGCGCCGCCGGCGTCCCGGTGGGCTCGCGCGGCGCCCCGGCGTCGCCCGGCTCACCCGCGACGCCGGCCCCGCAGCCGGCCACCGCCAGCACCGCCACCAGTCCGGCCACCCACCGCAGCGCGCTCCGCACGGCAACCTCCCCGGGCTCGACACCGTCGTCCTGCCGACGCGCCCGACCCGGCCGCGGTTCCGCGCCGGGCCACACCGGTGGGTCAGGCGGTGGGTCAGGCGGTGGGTCAGGCGCCGGGCGGGGACTCGGTGTCCAGCGGCACGTCGCCGGAGCGGACCAGGCCGAGCTGCACGGTCTGCCGGGGCAGCACCGCCTCGGTCACCCAGTCGGCGGCCGTGCGGGCCCGGTTGCCGGGCAGCGTCAGCAGGTGGTAGCCGCGGGTCACCGCCTTCGCCACCACGCCGGTGAGCGGGATCCGCAGCGGGTTCGCCGCGGCCTGGGTGCCGCCGAGGTCGACGACGAAGCCGAGGTCGTGGTGCTTGTACGGGCGCTGGCGGCCGAAGCCGAGCGCGGCCGCGATGTTGCGCGCCGCCCGGACCCCCTGCCGCTGCGCGTGCTGCGCGGTCATCGGGGTGATCTCGCCGGGCATGGTCAGGTCCGGCACCGCGGCCGCGTCCCCGCACGCCCACAGGCCGGGCTGGCCGGGCACCGCGAGGCACTCGTCCACCACCAGCCGGCCCTGCTTCGTGGGCAGGCCGAGCCGCTCCACCACCGGCTCCGGCCGCACCCCCACGCACCAGATCAGCGATCGGGTCGGCACCGAGCTGCCGTCGCTGAGCGTCACCCCGGCCGCGGTCGCCTCCGCCACCGAGGTGCCGGTCCGCACGTCCACCCCGCGCTGGCGCAGCACCCGGTCGGCGGCCACGCCCAGCCGCGGGTCCAGCCCGGGCAGCACCCGGTCCGCGGTGTCGATCAGCAGCCAGCGCGCCGGGGTGCCGGCCAGCCGCGGGTGGCTGCGGGCCAGCGACCGGGTGAGCAGCGCGCCCTGCGCGGCCACCTCGGTGCCGGTGTAGCCGGCGCCGACCACGACGAAGGTGGTCCGGGCGGCCCGCTCCGCCTCGTCCGTGGCGCTGTCCGCCAGCTCGTACTGCCGGACGACGTGGTCGCGCAGGTAGAGCGCCTCGGCGATGTCCCGGAAGCCGTGCGCGTGCTCGGCCACCCCGGGCACCGGCAGCAGCTTGTTCACGCTGCCGGTGGTGAGCAGCAGCTGGTCGTACGGCAGCTCGCCGGTGTCGCGCTCGGGCCCGAGGTAGCGCACCGTGCGGGCGGCCAGGTCGACCGTCTGGACCGAGCCGAGCACCAGCCGTACGTCGGGCAGGGTGGCCGGGATCGACACCGTGATCCGCCGCGGGTCGAGCACGCCCGCGGCCACCTCGGGCAGCAGCGGCAGGTAGAGGAAGTAGTCGGTCGGGTTGACCAGGGTGACCTCGGCGGCTCCCCGCAGCCGCCGGACCAGCGTCTTGGCGGCGTGGTAGCCGGCGAAGCCGGCGCCGACGACGAGGATCCTGCTCCGGGTCATGGCATCCCTTCCGCGGGCACTGCACGGCACGAGCCCCCATCCTCCCCCGGCTAGGGTCGGCCCATGGTGTCGAGTTGGATCTCGCCGAAGGCGGCGAAGGGCCGCCCCAGCGGCATCGCCGGTCGCGGGCTGGTCGCGGTGCGGCCGATCGGCCGGGACGAGGTGGTCGCGGTCAAGGGCGGGCACGTCGTGGACGGCGCCGGGCTCGCCGCGCTGCCCGAGCGGCTGCGGAACTCCGACATCCAGATCGCCGACGACCTGCACCTGGTCGCGCTCACCGAGGACGAGTACGAGCCGGTGATGCTCTTCCTCAACCACTCCTGCGAGCCCAACGTCGGCTTCGCCGGCAACGTGGTGCTGGTGGCGATGCGGGACGTCGCGGCCGGCGAGGAGCTGACCACCGACTACGCGCTCTTCGACGACTACGACGGCGAGATGCCGTGCGACTGCGGGACCGCGTCCTGCCGGCGGGTCGTGCACGGCCGGGACTGGCGCCGGCCCGAGCTGCAGGCCCGGTACGGCCCGTACTTCTCCTGGTATCTCCGGCGTCGCTTCGGATCGGGCGACGGCGCCTGACCCGTCCCGGTCCGGGAGGAGACGAGCAGGCCGGGCCCGGCCCGCTCAGCGGTCGACGGGCACGATCTCCGGGGCGCCGAGCCGGACCGCGTCCGCGGTCTCGTCGTCCGGCTCGTGCTGGGACCGGACCTCCGCGTCCACCCGGGCCAGGTAGTGCGCGACCTCCTTCTCCCGCTGCTCGTCGCTCCAGCCGAGCACGCCGGCCATCAGCTCGGCGGCCACCGGCGCGGTCCGGACGCCGCGGTCCCAGGTCTCGATGGAGATCCGGGTCCGCCGGGCCAGCACGTCGTCGATGTGCCGGGCGCCCTCGTGCGTGCAGGCGTAGACCACCTCGACCCGCAGGTAGTCCTCGGCGCCCTCCAGCGGCTCCTTCAGCGTGCGGTCCGCCGCGACCAGCTCGAGCACCTCGTCCAGCAGCGTGCCGTACCGGCCCAGCAGGTGCTCGATCCGGGCCACGTGCAGGCCGGACTCCTCGGCGATGAGCTGCCGCCGGTTCCAGGCCGCGGCGAAGCCGGCCGCCCCGACCAGCGGGGTCCGGTCGGTCACGCACTCGGGCACCTTCTCGTCCAGCGCGTGCCCGACGGCGTCGACGGCGTCCTTGGCCATCACCCGGTACGTCGTGTACTTGCCGCCGGCGACCACGACCAGCCCCGGCGCGACGTGCCCGACGACGTGCTCCCGGGACAGCTTGGAGGTCGACTCCGACTCGCCGGTCAGCAGCGGCCGGAGCCCCGCATACACCCCCTCCACGTCCTCCCGGGTGAGCGGGGTGGTGAGCACCGCGTTCACGTGCTCCAGCAGGTAGTCGATGTCCCGGGCGGACGCGGCCGGGTGGGCCTTGTCCAGGGTCCACTCGGTGTCGGTGGTGCCGATGATCCAGTGCCGGCCCCACGGGATGACGAACAGCACGCTCTTCTCGGTACGCAGGATCAGCGCGGTGTCGGACTGGATCCGGTCCTTCGGCACCACCAGGTGGATGCCCTTGGACGCCCGCACCTTGAACTGGCCGCGCTCGGCCACCATCGCCTGGGTCTCGTCGGTCCAGACCCCGGTGGCGTTGATGACCTGCCGGGCCCGGACGTCGATCGTCCGGTCGTGCTCCAGGTCCCGGACGGTGGCCCCGGTGACCCGCTCGCCCTCCCGCAGGAAGCCGGTCACCCGGGCCCGGGTGACCACCAGCGCGCCGAAGTGCGCCGCCGTGCGGGCGATGTTCATGGTGTGCCGGGCGTCGTCGACCTGGCCGTCGTAGTACCGGATCGCGCCGACCAGTGAGTCCTTGCGCAGCGACGGCGCGGACCGCAGCGCGCCCCGCCGGGTCAGGTGCCGGTGCCGCGGCAGCCGGCCCTTCGCCCCGGCCGGGGACGCGGCCGCCATCACGTCGTAGAGCAGGATCCCGGAGCCGACGTACGGGCGCTCCCAGACCCGGTGCTGCAGCGGGTAGAGGAACGGCAGCGCCCGGGCCAGGTGCGGGGCCAGCTCGCCGATGATCAGGCCGCGCTCCCGCAGCGCCTCGTGCACCAGCCCGAAGTCCAGCATCTCCAGGTAGCGCAGGCCGCCGTGCAGCAGCTTGCTGGACCGGCTGGACGTGCCGCTGGCGAGGTCCCGGCCCTCCACCAGCCCCACCCGGAGGCCGCGGGTGGCGGCGTCGAGCGCGGCTCCCGCGCCCACCACGCCACCACCCACGACCAGGACGTCGAGCTCCTCGGTGGCCATGGCCTCGAGTGCGGCCGTACGGGCGTCCGGGGACAGTTCGACAGCCTTCATGCTCGACATCCCTCCGCTCCGGGTGGACCGGGTGATCCGGGCCGGCCGCCGGCTCAGTCGACGTCCACCCAGTCCAGTGTGCGCTGAACGGCCTTCTGCCACCCGGCGTACCCGCTCTGGCGCTGTTCATCGGACCACTGGGGCTGCCAGCGCTTGTCCTCGTTCCAGTTTTCCCGCAGCTCGTCGGTGTTGTTCCAGAAGCCCACCGCGAGCCCGGCCGCGTACGCGGCGCCGAGCGCCGTGGTCTCCGCGACCACCGGCTTGCTCACCGTCACCCCGAGCACGTCGGCCTGGATCTGCATGCACAGGTCGTTGGCGGTGATGCCGCCGTCCACCTTGAGCACGTCCAGGTGGACCCCGGAGTCCTTGGCCATCGCGTCCACGACGTCCTTGCTCTGGTAGCAGATCGCTTCCAGGGTGGCGCGGGCGATGTGCGCGTTGGTGTTGAAGCGGGACAGCCCGACGATCGCTCCGCGCGCGTCCGAGCGCCAGTACGGCGCGAAGAGGCCGGAGAAGGCCGGGACGAAGTAGACCCCGCCGTTGTCCTGCACCTGCCGGGCCAGCGTCTCGCTCTCCTCCGCACCCCGGATGATGCCGAGCTGGTCGCGCAACCACTGCACGGCCGAGCCGGTCACCGCGATCGAGCCCTCCAGCGCGTACACGGCCGGCTCGTCCCCGAACTTGTAGCAGACCGTGGTCAGCAGGCCGCTCTCCGACCGGACCAGCTCGGTGCCGGTGTTGAGCAGCATGAAGTTGCCGGTGCCGTAGGTGTTCTTGGCCTCGCCGGGGGCGAAGCAGACCTGGCCCACGGTGGCCGCCTGCTGGTCGCCGAGGTCGCCGGTGAGCTTGATCTCCCCGCCGAGCGGGCCGGCGCCCGGAGTGACGCCGTAGCCGTTCGGGTCGGACGACGGGCGGATCTCGGGCAGCATCGAGCGCGGGATGTTGAAGAATCCGAGCAGCTCGTCGTCCCAGTCGAGCGTCTCGAGGTTCATCAGCATGGTCCGGCTCGCGTTGGTCACGTCGGTGATGTGCGAGCCGCCGTTGACGCCACCGGTCATGTTCCAGATGACCCAGCTGTCGGTGTTGCCGAAGACGGCGTCGCCACGCTCGGCCGCCTCCCGGACCCCGTCGACGTTCTCCAGGATCCACTGGATCTTGCCGCCGGAGAAGTACGTCGCCGGCGGCAGGCCGGCCTTCCGGCGGATGACGTCGCCCTTGCCCTCGCGCTCCAGCGCGGAGGCGATCCGGTCGGTGCGGGTGTCCTGCCAGACGATCGCGTTGTAGAGCGGCCGGCCGGTGGTCTTGTCCCAGACGACCGAGGTCTCCCGCTGGTTGGTGATGCCGACCGCGGCCAGGTCGGACGCGCTGAGGTTGGTCTTGTTCAGCGCGGTGCGGATGACCGTCTCGGTGCGTTCCCAGATCTCCGTCGGGTTGTGCTCCACCCAGCCGGCCTGGGGCAGGATCTGCTCGTGCTCGAGCTGGTGGATCCCCTTCACGTTGCCCGAGTGGTCGAAGATCATGAAGCGCGTGCTGGTGGTGCCCTGGTCGACAGCTCCGACGAAGTCAGGCATCGGGGCTCCTTTCCGGTCGGCTGGAGTAACGGTCCCCTGGACTAGCCCCCTGGTCGGCGCCCCCGTCGGCACCGCCGTCGGCACCGTGGTCGGCGCCCCCGTCGGCACCGCCGTCGGCACCGCGGTCGGCACCGCCGTCGGCACCGCCGTCGGCACCGCCGGTCGGCGCCCCCGTCGGCACCGTGGTCGGCGCCGCGGTCCGCGCCGTGGTCGGCGCCCCCGTCCGCGCCCGCGTCGCCGCCGGCGTCGGGGGGCACCTCCGAGTCCACGTACGAGCCCTCCTCGGGCACGTGCCGGTGCTCGTCGACGACGTCGTGGTCGGTGTACTCGCCCTCGTCCTCCGCGCGGAGCTGGTCGCCGGCCGACACGTCGGTGTCGACGTAGCTGCCCACCGGCTCCACGTCGCTGTCGGCGCCCCGATCGGCACCGCCGTCAGCACCCCCGTCGGCACCGCGATCGGCACCTCCGTCGGCGCCCCGGTCCGCCTCCCCGTACCCCGGGAGGACGTCGCGGTCCTGGTACTCCCCCTCCGGGTGGGTGTGCCCCGGCCGGTGCCGCTCGTGCTGGCCGCCGCCGGTCGTCCCGTCACCCGGGTGGTCGCTGGTGGTCATGGCCGTCCCTTCCTGCGCGGCGCGCGACGTGCCGGACCGGTCAGACGAAGGCGTTCGCGAGCAGGCCGGCGAGGACGCCGCCGATGATCGGACCGACCACCGGGATCCACGCGTAGCCCCAGTCGCTGGAGCCCTTGCCGCGCATCGGCAGCAATGCGTGCGCGATGCGGGGGCCGAGGTCGCGGGCCGGGTTGATGGCGTAGCCGGTCGGCCCGCCGAGCGAGGCGCCGATGCCGACCACGAGCAGCGCGACCGCGAGCGGGCCGAGGCCGCTCGGCGTGCTGCTGAACATGAGGATCACGAAGACCAGCACGAAGGTGCCGATGATCTCGGTGATCGTGTTGTAGACCGGGTTGCGGATGGCCGGGCCGGTGGAGAAGACGCCGAGCTGGGCGGCCGGGTCCTCGGTGTCGTCGAAGTGCTGCCGGTACGCCAGCCAGGCGAACACCGCACCGAGGAACGCGCCGATGAGCTCGGCGGCCAGGTAGACCAGCGTGGAACCGAAGGTGACGTCCACGCCCGGGGCGTACTCCTCGGCGCCGTTCGCCAGCAGCCCGAGCGTGACCGCCGGGTTGAGGTGCGCGCCGGACCGGAAGGCGACGTACACGCCGGCGAAGACGGCGATACCCCACCCGAAGTTGACGAGCAGGAAGCCGCCGCCGGCTCCCTTGGTGCGGGCAAGGGCGACGTTCGCGACGACGCCACAGCCGAGCAGGGTCAGCATGCCGGTGCCGACCACTTCGGACCAGAAGACGATGCCCAACGACGTATCCATGTGCGGCCCTTCTGCTCGAACGACGAACGGACCTGCCGTCCCGGGTGTCGCCGGGTCGGAAACCTGAACGTAGTGGCGCACGTCATACGTCAGCAACAAACTGCGGTCGGCATTGTCGAACGCGGGTCCGCGGTCGTACGGTCCGGGCGTGCCCAAGGCGATCCAGTCGATCGAGCGGGCCGCGGCCGTGCTCCGGCTGCTCGCCCGGGGCCCGGGCCGGCTCGGGGTGGTCGAGCTGGCCGGCTCGCTGGGGCTGCCGAAGGGCACCGTGCACGGGATCCTGCGCACCCTGGCCGGGGTCGGCTTCGTCGAGCAGGACGGGATCACCGGGAAGTACCAGCTCGGCGCGACCCTGCTGCACCTGGGCACCAGCTACCTGGACGTCAACGAGCTGCGCTCCCGGGCCATCAACTGGGCCGACGCGCTGGCCTCGCGCAGCGGCGAGGCGGTCCGGATCGGCACCCTGCTGGAGGGCCGGGCGCTGATCGTGCACCACGTCTTCCGGCCGGACGACTCGCTGCAGACGGTGGAGATCGGGCTGCTGCTGCCGCCGCACGCCTGCGCGCTGGGCAAGGTGCTGCTCGCGTACGACGGCACGGCCGCGACGGCCGCCCGCCGCTCGCTGGAGTCGTACACTCGGCGGACCGTCTGCACCGGTACCGAGCTGGCCCGGACGCTCGCCGTGACCCGGGAGCGGGGTTGGGCCGACGAGGTGGAGGAGCTGAGCGTCGGGGTGGCCGGGGTGGCCGCGCCGATCCGCGGGCACGGTGGGCTGGTGGTCGGCGCGATCGGGATCACCGGCGCGGTGGACCGGGTCTGCGACCGGGGCGCCGTCCCGCGGGCCGAGCTGGTGAGCCAGGTCCAGGACGCCGCCCGGGCCGTGTCCCGTGAGCTGGGTGCACAACGATGGTGACGGCGGTCCCCGACCCGGCCGCCGGGAGGGTGCGATGACCGGCCACTACGTGCTGGCGATCGACCAGGGCACCACCTCGACCCGGTGCATCCTGTTCGACTACCGCGGCCGGCTGGTGTCGGTGGCCCAGCGCGAGCACCAGCAGCACTACCCGCATCCGGGCTGGGTGGAACACGACCCGACGGAGATCTGGCGGAACGTCCGCCGGCTGGTCCCGCAGGCGCTCGCCCAG
The DNA here is from genome assembly GCA_963849885.1 of uncultured Actinomycetota bacterium. GTDB lineage: Bacteria > Actinomycetota > Actinomycetes > Mycobacteriales > CADCTP01 > CADCTP01. The sequence continues at coordinate 458,934 of CAWKIV010000013.1, forward strand.
GCCGGCGTCGGCGCCGGGCAGGTGGCCGCGATCGGCATCGCCAACCAGCGGGAGACCACCGTGCTGTGGGACCGCGTCACCGGCGTCCCGATCGGCCGCGCGGTCAACTGGCAGGACACCCGGACCGACGCGCTGATCGAGGAGATGGCCGACGAGGGCGGCGGGCACGGCCGGTTCGCCGACGCCTGCGGGCTGCCGCTGGCCACCTACTTCGCCGGCCCGCGGATCCGCTGGATGCTGGACGCCACCCCGGGGCTGCGGAAGCGGGCGGAGCGCGGCGAGGTGCTCTTCGGCACCATGGAGACCTGGCTGATCTGGAACCTCACCGGCGGCGTGGAGGGCGGCGTGCACGTCACCGACGTGACCAACGCCAGCCGGACGATGCTGATGGACATCTCCACCCTGGCGTGGTCGGACGAGCTGCTGGCCGCCATCGGGGTGCCGCGGGCGATGCTGCCGGAGATCCGGTCGTCCGCCGAGGTGTACGGCAAGGCGTCCGCGGTGCTGCCCGGGGTGTCCATCGCGGCCGCGCTCGGCGACCAGCAGGCGGCGCTGTTCGGCCAGTGCTGCTTCACCCCGGGCGAGGCCAAGTGCACGTACGGGACCGGCTCGTTCCTGCTGCTCAACACCGGCACCGACATCGTCCGGTCGTCGCACGGGCTGCTCACCACGGTCGGCTACAAGATCGGCGACGACGCCCCCGTGTACGCGCTGGAGGGCTCGATCGCGATCACCGGCTCGCTGGTGCAGTGGTTCCGGGACAACCTCGGGCTGATCAACAGCGCCCCGGAGATCGAGACGCTCGCGCTGTCGGTCGAGGACAACGGCGGCTGCTTCATCGTGCCGGCCTTCTCCGGGCTCTTCGCCCCGCACTGGCGGTCCGAGGCGCGCGGGATCATCGTCGGGCTCACCTCGTACATCACCAAGGGCCACCTGGCCCGCGCGGTGCTGGAGGCGACCGGCTGGCAGACCCGCGAGGTCGTCGACGCGATGAACGCGGACTCCGGGATCGCGCTGACCACGCTGCGGGTGGACGGCGGCATGACCGCGGACAACCTGCTCATGCAGTTCGTCGCGGACGTGCTGGACGTGCCGGTGGTGCGGCCGATGGCGCTGGAGACGGTGTCGCTCGGCGCCGCGTACGCGGCCGGGCTGGCCGTCGGCTACTGGGCCGACCTGGAGGGGCTGCGCCGCAACTGGCACCGGGCCGGCGAGTGGCAGCCGAAGATGGACCCGGCGCACCGTACGGCCGAGTACGCCATGTGGCAGCGCGCGGTGGAGCGCACCTTCGGCTGGAAGAAGATCGGCGGTCCCGGCTAGCCCCGCTTGCGGGGCGGCTCCCGCAGCGTCCCGGTGCGGACCACCTCGTCGGCCAGGTCGCGCAGCCGGGTGTTGCTGCGCTGGCTGACCACCCGGAGCAGGTCGAACGCCTCGCGCTCGCCGATCCGGTGGGTGGCCATCAGGATCCCGATCGCCATCGCGATCGCCCGGTTGCTGCCCAGCGCCTGCTCCAGGCCGGAGATCTGCTCCCGCTCCCGGGCCAGGGTGTAGGCGAGCGCCGCGTGCGCGGCCAGGATGGTGCCGACCGGCACGACGTCGTCGCCGAAGGCGTGCCGCTCGCGCGAGTAGAGGTTGAGCGCGCCCAGGGTGTCCCGTTCGGTGAACAGCCGGAAGGCCAGCACGCTGCGGACCCCGGTCCGCTCCAGCGCCGGCCGGGCGAACGCCGGCCACCGGTCGTCCGCGGCCAGGTCGCCGCTGCGGAAGACGGCGTGCTCGGTGATGGCGGACAGGCACGGACCCTCGCCGGTCTCGTACTGGATCGCGTCCACCGCGGCCGGCACCTCGTCGGTCGCCGCCGGCGTCTCCGGGCGGCCGCGGCGGACCACGGTCACCCCGGCGTGGTGGCAGCCCGGGATGATCTCCACCGCGACCTTGACCAGCCGGGCCAGCGTCCGGTCCACGGTCGGCTCCGCGGCCAGCGCCCGGGCCACCGCGGCGAACTGGGCCGCGAGCTCCTGCGCCGGGCCGGTCGGGGCGAGGGGGCGGGCGCCGGCGCCGTCCAGCGGGGCCAGTCCCGGCAGCAGGTCGGCCATGGTCGTGTCCTCCGTCCCGGGCGCTGGAGTCGCTCTTCCGATGCCCCGGGAGAGCCACCTCTGAACCTAACGCGCTGTCAACCCGGGCGGGCGGCGCCGGCGGCGGACGGCGCGGCGGACGGCGGCGGACGGCGGCGGCGCGGCGGCGGCGCTGGCGGACGGCGGGCGGCGGACGGGCGGGCGGCGATCAGGCCGTGCGGCGGGCCGCGGTGCCGGCGGCGGCCCGGGCCCGGGCCAGCAGCTCGCGCATCCGGGCCGGCAGCTGCCGCGGGCAGGTCAGCGGCTCGGCGAACGCCAGCCGCACGTCCTGCCCGCCGGCCCGCAGCAGCAGCCCGTGCCGGTCCAGCCGGACCGGGGTGACCCGGTCGCCGGCGGCCAGCCACACCGCCGGCGGCAGCAGCCCGGCCAGCCGGCCCAGCTCGGCCGGGTGGTCCTGGGTCAGGTGGTGCAGCAGCGCGGCCTCGACCCCGGCCAGCGGGTCCGGCACCGCCGCGGCGTAGTCCTCCCGGTCCACCGCGACCACCGCGGCCACGTCGTCGGGATCCGCCCCGCCGTCGACGTACTGGACCTCCGCGACCTGCAGGTAGAGCACGGTCCGGACGCTGCCGATGTCGAGCAGCGCGCCGGCGCCGTCCCGGTCCGCGGCCACCAGGGCCAGCTCGCGGCGCAGGTGGGCCGGCGGCTCGTGCACCCAGCCGACCAGCCGGACCCGGCCGCGGACCCGGTCGGCCATCGGCACCGGGCAGACGTCGGCCGCGTCGACCAGCGCGGGCACCGGCTCGGGGCTCCGCCGGGCCGCGGCCACCACCGGCGAGTCGTCCGGCAGCACCAGCACGACCGAGCCGTCCGGGTCGACGCCGTGCAGGTCGACCTCGGCGCGCTCCCCGGGCACGCGGACCCGCAGGTAGGGCGCGAGCCGCAGGACGGTGCGGGCCCGCTCGGCCGGGCTCGGCTGGTGGACGCGCATCGCCCCTCCTTAGGTAAGGCATGCCTAAGCTAACGGGGCGGGTCGTGATTTGGCCAGGGTTCGGCCCGGCAAGGTGCCCACTGGGCGACTCGAGGAGCGCGGGACGCCGACCGCGACGCAGCTGGCGGCTCAGCCGGCGAGCGTGCGCTGCACCCTGGCGGCGACCTGCTCGCCGATCGCGACGCAGGCCCGGACCGCGCTGCCGCAGTTCACGGTGAGCAGGCCGGGCCGGTGCTCGACCAGGTGCGGCAGCTTGTCCGTCCAGTCGACGCCCCACAGGATCCGCTCCACCCCGGCCGGCCGGAGGAACGGGAAGCGGTCCGCGACACCGGCCGCCAGCAGCTCCCCGTACGAGTCGACCGGACCGGTCAGGTCCTCGTCCGGGACCAGGTCCTCCTGCCCGACGACCACCCGGAGGCCGTCCGCGGTCTCCTTGACGAAGACGTACGCGTAGCCGGGCCCGATCGGGGCGATCACGTGCGGGAGCGCCGCCCGCTGCTCGTCCACCGGCAGGTCCAGCACGAAGAGCTGGCGCTTCTCCAGCCGGGCCGGCAGGTCCGGCACCAGCGCCGGGTTGGCCGCACCGAGCGCGAGCACCACCACCCGCGCGTCCACGCTGCCGGCCGGGCCGACCACCCGGTGCCCGCCGGCGACCGGCTCCACCGCGGTGACCGGGCCGACGTCGACCTCGGCCACCCCGGCCCCGGCGGCCAGCCCGACCAGGTCGGCGACCAGGTCGGTCGCGGCCACGTTGAGCGCCGGGGCGAGGACGCCCGCGTCGAGGAAGAGGTACGGCGTGTCCCGGACCCGGACCGGCGCGCCGGCCGCGACCCGGGCCCGGATGAACTCGGCGGTCCGCCGGATCATCGCCCTCTTGGTCAGGTTCGACCGGTGCCAGCAGACGCTGCCGCCGGAGCTCCGGTACGCCGGCTCGCCCGGCTCGGGCTCCGCCGCACCCACCAGCGCCACGTCCCGCACGCCGGCCATCGCCAGCCGCTGCGCGGTGGCGGCACCGATCGGTCCGCGGCCGACGACAGCGACAGTGCGGGTCACGGATGTCACCCTCCGGGTCAGGGCAGCGTGATGTGGCCGGTGCGGCGGTAGGCGTCGATCAGGTCGTGGGCCGGGGTGCGGTGCTGGTCGAGCATGTCCCGCAATGGGGCGAGCATGCTCCTCTCGACACTACCGGCCAGCGCCCGATCCGACGCGTCGAGCGCCCGGGCGGCCGCGGCCCGGATGCCCGGGTCGCCGAACCCGTCCCGCGCGGCCCGCTCGTGCGCGGCCGGGTCCGGGCGGTCCGCGCGGTCCGGCAGCGTGCGGTCCAGCGCCAGCCCGGCCAGCAGGGCGAGCAGCGGCGGGTAGAGCGCCGGGTCGGGCAGCGCGTCGAACGCCTTGAACTCCACCCGCCCCACCTCGGCCGGGATCCGGGCCCGGACGGCCGGCGGCGGGCCGGCCGCGGGCAGGAAGGCGCGCGCGGACGGCCGCCGCGGCGCCCGGATCAGCGTCCGCGCGGACAGCGCGACCACCTCCCCGCCGGCGAACGGCGAGCTGAACGAGAACGGCACCAGCGCCGGCGACAGCGCGGTCAGCTTGCGGGCGACGTCGAGCACCCGGTCCGGCGGCCAGTCCGGATGGGAGAGGTTGAGGTCGGGGCCGTAGCCGACCATGTACGCCTCCGCGCCCGCGTACTCCGGGTGCCGCGCCCGCATGGCCAACTCCCAGTCGTTGTACGCCGGGTCGGGCCGGTAGTCGTGCCAGGGGTTGCGGCCGATGCTGGTCAGCCGGAAGCCGTCCACCGCGGCCGCGCGCCGAGCTCCGCCGTCTGCTCGGCCAGCTGCGCGGCGGCCGCGGCGATCCCGGTGCACACCGGCGTCCGGGTCTCCAGCCCCTTGGGCACGCAGTCGACGAAGGTGCCGTCCTCGGCGAACCGCTCGTCGCCCTCCACATACCACCGGGTCACCTTGACCAGCAGGTCGCCGCGGGTCAGGTCGGTGTCGCCGAGGTCGGGCAGCCGGTCCACCACCGCCTGCGCCTCCGCGTACGCCAGGTTGGTGAAGTCGCAGAAGCCGCGCTCCGGGTGCACCAGCGCGAACTCCGCCTCGATCCCGAACCGCATCCGGTCAAGATCGGCCATGGCCACACTGAACAGCGCCCGCCCGGCCGCTGGCAACATCGCCCGACCAGCATCACACCGGCACTCGATGCCCCGGAAACTGTCAGAGGGTCCGGTTACCGTGCGGCACCCACCACCCCGACGAGCCGGGTCCGGGCCTCAGTGGCCCCAGAGACCGGCGCGAAGGCTCAGGCGGGGGTGAGCGCGGCGGCGCGGCGGAGCGCGCGGTCGAGCAGCAGCCGGTCGCCGAGCCGGCGGCGGAGCAGCTTCTCCAGCCCGCCGATCGGCACCAGGTTCTGCGGGGCGCGCTGGTCCTTGTGCTCGGTCGAGGCGAACCGCGGCAGCACCGCCTGGGACAGCGTGGCCAGCTCGACCGCGGCGGCCGGCGCCAGGTCCGGGCACTCGACCCGGACCACGCCGGCCCACGGGGCGCCCGGCCGGCACGGCAGCCGCAGATACCACGAGCAGCGCGGCCAGTCCGCGCCCAGGCGGAACACGGGGGTCCGCTCGGCCGGCCCGAGCTCGGCGACCAGCGCGTGCAGCGCCGGCTCCAGGTAGCGGGAGCGGTGTGTCTTGACCATGCCGACCACCCGGGCCAGCTGACCGCGCTTGCCCAGCGGCCCGTCCAGCACGAGCAGGTCGTCGGCACCGGTCCGGACCCGCAGGGCGCACTCCGCCTCGGCGTCGGCCATCGCCGCCTGCACCGCGTTGGACAGCCGCAGGTCGTCGTCCGCGTCGGTCTTCTGCACCTCGTACGTCACCTGGCCCAGCCGCAGGTCGGGCGCACCGGGTGCCGGGGTGAACAGCCCGCGGCGCACGTCGACGCCGTCCACCCGGGCCTCGCCGGCCCGGCAGGTGACCACGCCGGCCGCGTACGAGGCGGCGATGCCGGCGATCGCGCCGTCCGCCGCCTGGATCCAGACGTGCGCGTCGACGCGGCGCACGCCGTCCACGAAATGCACCGCGTCCGGCAGCGGGACGGGCCGCGGCGGCACCGGCCGCCACCGCTCCGGCGGCACCTCGACCGCCGGGTCGGTGCCGGTCCCGGACGCGCCGAGCGGCTCCTCGTCCGCGCTGGTCCCGTACGCCGGGTCCCACGCGTCCACCCAGAACCTCACACGTCCTCCCGGGTGACCGCGGAGCCGTCCGGCCCGCGCCGGACCGCGAACCGGACCGGCACCCGGTCGGCCAGCGCGCCGACGTGGGTGACCACGCCGACCATCCGCTCGCCGGCCGCGGCCAGGCTCTCCAGCGTGCCGGCGACCACGTCGAGCGTCGCCTCGTCCAGGGTGCCGAAGCCCTCGTCCAGGATGATCGCGTCCAGCCGCGCGCTGCCGCCGGCGGCCAGGCCGGCCAGCTGGGCGGACAGGGCCAGCGCGAGCGCCAGGCTGGCCTGGAAGGTCTCCCCGCCGGACAGCGTGCGCACCGGCCGGACGCTGTCGGCGTCGGCGTGGTCGATCACCGCGAAGTCGCGGCCGTCGTGGGTCAGCTCGAACTGCCCGCCGGACAGCTCCAGCAGGGTCGCGCCGGCGTCGGCGACGAGCACGTCCAGCGCGGAGGTGAGCAGCCAGCGCTCGAAGCCGTCGGCCCGCAGCAGCTGGCCGAGCAGCTTGGCCACCCCGGCCGACTCCTCCGCCTCGCGCACGGTCTCCCGCAGCGCGGCGGCCTCCTCCCGCCGCTCGGCCACCCGGGCGGCGGCGGCCCGGGCCTGCCCGGCCGCGGCGGCGACCGCGGGCTCGGCCGCCTCGGCCAGCGGTCGGCCGGCCGGGACCGTGACCCCGGCCGCGGCCAGCGCGCCGGCCAGCTCGCCGGTGCGGGCGTCCAGCCGGTCCCGGGCCGTCGCGGCGGCCTCCTCGGCGGCGGCCAGGCCGGCGCCGCGCTCCTCCGCGGCGGCCAGCGCCCACTCGGCGAGGGCCAGCCAGTCCGCGCTCAGGTCGGTACGGGTCGGGGGCGGGGCGCCGAGCCGCACCAGCGGGTCCCGGGCCCGGTCCAGCTCGGTCCGGGCGCCGGCCAGCCGGGCCTGCGCCTCCTGGTCGGCCCGGGCCGCGGCGTCCCGGTGCCGGCGGGCCTCCCGCAGCGCGCGGTCCGCGCTGCGCGCCTCCAGGTCCAGCCGGTCCAGGTCGGCCAGCGCCGCCGCGGTGCCCGCGGTGTCCGGCTGCCCGGCCACGGCGGCCCGGACGGCGGTCGCGCGGGCGGTCGCGGCCTCGACCCGGCCGGCGACCGCCTGCAGGTCCCGGCTGGCCGCCTGCCACTCGCGCTGCAGCCGGTCGACCGCGGCGTCCGCGGCCGCGATCCGCGCGTCGGCCGCCGCCAGCGGGTCCTCGGGCTCGTCGACCAGCCCGGGCAGCGGCAACGCACCCGCGCCCGGGTCGGCGGCCCGGCGCGGCCCGCCCGACCGGCCGCCCGACCGGTCGCCGGACCGGCCGCCGGACCGTCGCCGGACCGGTCGCCGGACCGGTCGCCGGACCGGTCGCCCGACCCTGGCAGCGCGCCCACCACCTGCGTGCAGACCGGGCACGGCTCGCCGACCACCAGGTGCCCGCGCAGGTGCGCCGCCTGGTCGGCGCGCACCGCCGCGTCCCGGGCGGCCCGGGCGACGCCCACCTCGGCCCGCGCGGCCCGCCCCGCCTCCTCCACCGCGCGCAGCGCGGCCTGCCGCCGGGCCTGCTCGGCGGCGAGGGCCGGCAGCTCGGCGGCCAGCCGGTCCAGCTCGGCCCAGGCCTCCCGGGCCCGCTCCAGCGGCGCCCGCGCCGGCGCGGCGGCCACCGCCTCCCGGGCCAGCGTGTCCGCCTTCTCCGCCGCGGCCAGGTCGCCGTCGGCGGCGACCAGCGCGGCGGCGGCCTGCCGCCGGGACCGGTCCAGCGCGTCCAGCCCGGCCGGCACCCGCAGCGCGGCCAGCAGCTGCCGCTCCCCGGCCAGCCGGTCGCACTCCGTCCGAGCCGACGCCACCGCCGCGGCCGCCCGGGTCAGCTCGGGCACCTGCCGGGCCACGTCGGCGGCCAGCGTGTCCATCGCGGCGATCCGCTCCGCCGCCGCCGCGGCCGCCGACTCGGTGGCGTCGGCGTAGCCGGCCAGCCGCCCGGCCGCGACCTCGGCCCGGGTCCGGGCCGCGACCGCCTCGGCGTTCGCGGCCTTGGCCACCTCCCGGTAGACCCGGATGCCGAGCAGGTCGACCAGGGTGTCCTGGCGCTCCTTCGCGGTGGAGTGCAGGAAGCGGGCGAAGTCGCCCTGCGGCAGGATCACGCACCGGACGAAGTGCTCGAAGGACAGCCCGAGCAGCCGCTCCACCGCCGCGTTGACCTCGCTGTCCGCGGCCAGCACCTCGGTGCGGTCGAGGTCGGCCGGGTCGGGCACCCGCTCCAGCCGGGCGTTGCGGACGCCGACCTTGCCCTGCGCGGAGCGGCGCAGCTCGCGGACGGCGACGTACCGGTCCGGGCCGACGTCGAAGACCAGCCGGACCACCCCGCGCCCGGCGGTCGGGGCCAGCGCCCACTCGACCGCCCGCCGGTTGTCCCACCGCGGGACGGAGCCGTACAGCGCGAAGACGATCGCGTCCACCACCGTGGACTTGCCCGCGCCGGTCGGCCCGACCAGCGCGAAGTAGTCCGCGTCCCGGAAGTCCACACTGGACCGGGTCCGGAACGAGCCGAAGCCGTCGAGGTCGAGCTGGACCGGCCGCATCAGGACGGCTCCTCGGCGAGCACCTGGTCGTGCAGCCGGGCGAACAGCGCCTCCACCCGGGGGTCGGCCACCTCCCGGGTGCGCAGGTAGTCACGCAGCAGGTCGGCCGGGGCCCGGTCGGTCCGGGCCCGCTCCGGCGCCTCCCCGGCCGGGGCCGAACGCTGCACGTGCACCTCCAGCGCGGCCGGGAAGAGCTCGCGCACGTCCTCCCGCAGCCCGGCCCGGGCCGGCTCGGTGACCACCACCTTGACCAGGTCGGTCTCCCCGACCGAAGCCTCGGCCAGCTCGGCCAGCGTCCCCCGTACGGTCCGCAGCGCCCGGGCGGAGGTGACCGGCACCTCGGTGATCCGCGCCGGGACCCCGGGCGCGGCGTCCACCACCAGCACCACCGGCGAGCTGTCCACCTCGCCGAAGTCGATCCGCAGCGGGCTGCCGCAGTAGTGCACCGGGCACGGCGCCGGCACCGACTGCCGGCGGTGCAGGTGGCCGAGCGCGACGTAGTGGGTCTCGGCCGGGAACGCGGTCGCCGGCACGTGGTATTCGAAGATCGACTGCGCCTGCCGCTCGCCGCCGCCCAGCGTCGCGCCGGTCACGGTCAGGTGGGCGAGCACCACGTTGACCGCGTCGTCGGCGAAGCCGGCGGCCAGCGAGCCGACGATCCGCCGCACCCAGGCGTCGTAGCCGGCCGAGTTCTCCGCCGGGGTGCTGGTGAGCAGCTCGGCCGAGCGCACCGCCCAGCGCTGGGACAGGAACGGCACCGCCGCCACCCGCAGCGCGGCGCCGTCCGACCGGGCGGTCAGCGTCACCACCCCGCCGTCGGCCGGCCGCCGGACCCGGCCGACCAGGGTGATGCCGGCCGCGCCGGCGAGCGGCCGGTACGCGTCCAGCATGGCCGGGTTGTCGTGGTTGCCGGCGATGGCGACCACCGAGGCGCCGGTGTCCCGCAGCGCCAGCAGCGTCTGCACCACCAGCTGCTGGGCGGCCGGGCCGGGCGTCGCGGTCTCGTACAGGTCGCCGGCGACGAGCACCGCGTCGACCGACTGCTCGGCCGCGATCCGGACCACCTCGGCCAGCACCTCGCGCTGCTCCGGGAGCCGGTCGTGGCCCTTGAGGATCTTGCCGACGTGCCAGTCGGACGTGTGCAGGAAGCGCATCAGAACGGTGGCGGGTCGGGGTCGGCGAAGACATCGGGCAGCAGGCTGAACGGGTCGTCCCCACCGGGCGCGGCCGGCGGCGGCCCGCCGCGCTCGCCGACCCGGGTCGCCCAGGCCGGGAACGGGAACTCCACCGCCAGCGGCACCGGGATCCCCGGCTGGGACACGAACATCGCGCCCGGCGTGGCCAGCGTCGCCCGGACCCGCTGCGACGCCGGCAGGAAGCCGTACTCCGGCCGGGTCGCCTCGGCCGGGTCGAGCCGGCCGACCACCTTGACCGAGCTGTTCGCGATCACCCGCCGCTCCACTTCGGACGCGGTCTGCTGGGCGCCGATGAGGATGATGCCGAGCGACCGGCCGCGCTCGGCGATGTCGAGCACCAGCTCCTTGATCGGCGAGGAGCCCTCCCGCGGGGCGTACTTGTTCAGCTCGTCCAGCATGGTGAAGAGCAGCCCGCCGGGCCCGGCCGCCTCCTTGCGCTCGGTCTCGGCCCGCAGCACCACGCCGACCACGAAGCGCTGGCCGCGGTCCGGCAGCGTGTGCAGGTCGACCACGGTGACCTGCTGGCCGTCGGTGGTCACCGGCCGCCGGGGCCCGGTCAGGTCGGCCCGCACCAGCGGCCGGATCGACTTGAGCGACGAGCGCAGCCGGCGGACGAACGCGTTGACCGTGCCGGTGCCGACCGCCGGCCCGGCCCACTCCCACCGGGAGTCCTCGTCGGTGACCCGGGCCACCACGAAGTCGACCAGCTCGTCGTACGTCCGCAGCACCGTCCCGTCCACCGTCCAGGCGCCGTCGGTGCCGATGGGCCGACCGTCCGACCGCAGCCGGGTGGCCACCTGCTGGACCACCATCGTGTACTGCTGCCGCTCGTCCTCCACGTCGGCGAAGACGAACGGCAGCAGCTCGCCGGCGCAGAACTCGGCGATCGTCCACCAGAACGCCGTCACCCCGTCGGTGCGGCCGGTCACGTTCGGCCGGCCGGTGACGTCGCCCGGCCGCGGCGGCGCGAAGAACGCCACCGACGCGAACGGCTCCGCCGGCAGCTCCAGCCGCTTGTACGCCGCCCGCGCGTCGTCGTCGAGCCGGGCGTTCGGCGCGTCCAGGAACAGCAGGTCCTCACCCTTGACCGAGAAGACCAGCGCCTTCGCGTTGGTGGCCCGGGCGCCGAGCACCCCGGACCGGAACAGCGAGTGCAGCAGGAAGAGCGCGAAGCTGGTCTTGGTCGCCACCCCGGAGATGCCGCTGATCGACACGTGCGCGCCGCGGGAGCCGTCCAGGAAGTCGAGGTCGACGTACACCGGGATGCCGTCCCGGCCGAGCCCGACGGTGACCTTGCGGTCCATCCGGTCGAAGCAGAGCGCCCGGTCCCGCTCCTTGTCGACCGCGCGCCGGACCACCGCGCCCGGCCACGGCGGCACGTACACCTCCGGCTCGGCCCGGGTGGTCGCGATCTCGGCCGCTTCCTGCACCTGGGCCGGCAGCACGCCCTCGGCGACCAGGAACACGTCCGAGGCGAACGTCGCGCCCTCCTGCCGGGCCCGCACCTCGGTGACCACGCCGGCGATCTCCACCGGCCCGACGGCCGGCACCTCCCGGGTGGTCACCACCACGTCGTCCAGCTGCAGCGCCGACTCCGGCCCGACGGCCACCCAGAACTTCAGCGGCGTCGCGTCCTCGGTGCCCAGCACCCGACCGACGGCATCGGTCTCTTCCGGTCCGCTCATCCCCGCGACACAGTACGGCCCGGGCGCCGGCCGGGCGGTCACCCACGCCGTTCGCTCCCCCTTGTGTACGGAAAGTAGTTGCGCTCACTACAGCGCGCGTTCGGCTCGACGGGGGGTAGGGCGGTCCGTGACCCGCCGGTTTGCGCCCGGGAGGCGGGTGGCGTTCCCTCCCGGGGGTGACGCGGACCCGGGTGGTGCTGGCCGCCCTGCTCGCCGCCGCCGTGACGGCCGGCTGCGCCGGCGGCGGCACCCCGGCGGCGCCCGGCCCGGCGCCGGCCCCGACGGTCGGCCCGACCACGACCGCGCCGGCCCGCCCGCCGGCCCCGACCCCGACGCGCCCGCCGGCCCGGCGTTCCCGGACGGCCGCGCCCGGCACCGGCGCCACCCCGGCGCCGGCCTGGCTCGGCACCCGGGTGCTGCCCCGGGGCCCGTCCGGGTACGGGATCGCCACCGGCACCCCGCCCGAGCTGGTGGACCGGCGCATCGCCACCGTGGACGAGCTGCCCCCGCCGGCCGACGGCGCCTTCCACGCCGCCGTCCGGCCGGTGCCGGCCGCCGTCGCGGCCCGGTCCACCTGGTCCGCGCGCTGCCCGGTCACGCTGGCCGAGCTGCGCTACGTCACGGTCGGCTTCCGCGGCTTCGACGGCCGCGCGCACACCGGCGAGCTGCTGGTGCACCGGGACGTGGCCGCGGACGTGGTCACCGTCTTCCGCCGGCTGTTCGCCGCCGGCTTCCCGATCGAGCGGATGCGGGTCACCACGGTGGCCGAGCGGGACGCGCCGCCGACCGGCGACGGCAACACCACCGGTGCGTTCAACTGCCGCCCGGCCACCGGCTCGACCCGCTGGTCCGAGCACGCGTACGGCCGGGCGATCGACGTCGACCCGTTCCAGAACCCGTACGTCCGGGGCGGGCTGGTGCTGCCCGAGCTCGCCCGCGCGTACGCCGACCGGGGCCGGGTGCTGCCGGGGGTGATCACCGCCGGCGGCCCGGTGGTGGCCGCGTTCCGCGCGGTCGGCTGGACCTGGGGCGGCAGCTGGGACTCGCCGAAGGACTACATGCACTTCTCCCCGACCGGCCGCTAGCTAGCCGGCGCCGGCCCGGTCGACCAGCTCCTGCATGCCGGCGCAGATCCCGCCGGCCAGCACCTCGACGTCCGGGAAGGCGTCGAAGTCCGTGTTGATCCCGAAGGTCATCGCCCGCAGGTACGAGAAGATCCCGATCGACACCCGCAGCCCGCCCGCCACCGGCACGTACGGGTAGAGCGCGCACAGCCGCCGCCCGACCACGTAGAGCGGCACCCGGGGGCCGGGCACGTTGGTGGTCACCGTCTGGGTGAACGGCTGCCCGGCCCGGATGCCGGCCCGGGTGCCGAGCGCCAGCAGGGTGGGCGCGACGAAGTCCCCCATGGCCACGATCGAGCGGGCGTCCAGGGCGCCGAGCAGCCGCTTGTGCTCGTTCATCTGCCGGCGGACCGACCCCAGCCGGGCGACCGGGTCCGGCTCGGCCACCGGCAGGTCCACGAGGACCGCCGAGACCTGGTTGTTCAGCGTGTTGCGCTCGTGCTGCCGGCGCACCGAGACCGGCACCATCGAGCGCACCACCAGCCCGTCGGACAGCTCGCCGCGCCCGTCGAGCAGGTCCCGGAAGCCGCGGGTGATCGCGGTCAGCACCACGTCGTTGACGGTGCCGCCGAGACCGGCCCGGACCTGCTTGACCGCGTCGAGGCTGGTCTCGGTCCAGGACCAGCGCCGGTGCGGGCCGAGCGGGCCGTTGAGGCCGCGGGCGGCCGGCGTGGCCAGCTGCCGGGCCAGCGCGGGCAGGCCGGCGGCGACCGCACCGCCGCTGCGCAGCAGGGCCGCCGGCGCCTGCGCGACCCGGCCCAGGCCCGGCAGCGAGACGAGCTGCCGCACCGGGTGCACCACGGTCTCGTGCACGGCGCCGGCGAGGACGGCGGCGGTGGACGGGGCGTGCTCCGGGGTCCAGTCCACCGGCTCCGGGTGCGCCGCGGCCGGGTCGGTGTCGAAGATCATCTGCATCAGGTCGGTGCCGGCGACCCCGTCGACCATGCAGTGGTGCACCTTGGAGATCAGCGCCCAGCGGCCGCCCTCCAGGCCCTCGACCAGCCACACCTCCCACAGCGGCTTGGCCATGTCCAGCCGCTGGCCGAGCACCCGGCCGGCCAGGTTGCGCAGCTGCTCGGCGCTGCCCGGCCCGGGCACCGCGGTGTGCCGGACGTGGTAGAGCACCTGGAAGTGCTCGTCGTCCACCCACAGCGGCCGGCCCAGGTGCAGCGGCACCGGGCGGACCCGCTGCCGGTAGCGCGGCACCTGCGGCAGCTTGCCGACCAGCAGCCGGACCACGTCCCCGTACGACGGCGCCGGGCCTTCGAAGACCGCGACCGACCCGACGTGCATGGGCGTGTTCTCGCCCTCGGCGAAGTAGAACCCCGCGTCCGTCGCGCTCATCCGGTCCACGAGCCGCCCCTCCCGGTCAGACGAAGGCGCTGATGCCGGTGATCGCCCGACCCACGATGAGACTGTTGATCTCGCGCGTCCCCTCGTACGAGTAGATCGCTTCGGCGTCCGCGACGAAACGGCCGACGTGGTGATCGAGCAGGATCCCGTTGCCGGCGAGCAGCTCCCGGGCCCAGCCGGTGGTCTCCCGGGTGCGCGCGGTGCAGAAGGCCTTGGCCAGCGAGGCCTGCTCGTCCCGCAGCGTGCCGGCGTCCGCCAGCTGGGCCAGCCGGACCACCATGCACTGCGAGGCGACGGTGTTGCCCAGCATCCTCGCGAGCAGGTCCTGCACCAGCTGGAAGCCGGCGATCGGCCGGCCGAACTGGTGCCGCCGCGTCGCGTACCGCAGCGCGTGCTCGTACGCGCCGAGGCCGCAGCCGACCGCGGACCAGGCCACCCCGGCCCGGGTGGCCCGCAGCACCGCCGCGGTGTCCCGGAAGGACCGGGCCCCGGGCAGCCGGCCGTCCTCCGGCACCCGGACGCCGTCCAGGGTGATCAGCGCATTTTGCACCACCCGGAGGGCGATCTTGTCCTCCATCTTCTCCGCGCTGAAGCCGGGCGTGCCGGGCTCCACCACGAAGCCCTTGACCTGGCCGTCCGCCTCGTCCCGGGCCCAGACCACGACCAGGTCGGCGAAGGTGCCGTTGCCGATCCACTTCTTCTGCCCGTCCAGCACCCAGCCGGCGCCGTCCCGGCGGGCGGTGGTGGTCAGCCCGCCGGCCACCCCGGAGCCGACCTCCGGCTCGGTCAGCGCGAAGGCGCCGATCAGCTCGAGCTCGCGCATCCCGGGCAGCCAGCGCTGCTTCTGCTCCGCCGAGCCGCACTGCAGGATCGAGCCGGCGGCCAGCCCGCCCTGCACGCCCATGAAGGTGGCGATGGACGGGTCGACCCGGGCCAGCTCCATCGACACCAGGCCGCTGACCAGGTGGCTGCGGCCCGGGAAGCCGTAGCCGTCGTACGCCAGCCCGACGATGCCCAGCTCGCGCAGCCCGGGCACGATCCCGAACGGGAACTCGGCCCGGGTCCAGTGGTCGTTGATGATCGGCTCGACCTCGGCCCGCATGAACGCGCGCACCCGGTGCACCAGGTCGCGGTCGGCCGGCTCCAGCAGCGCCTCGACCTCGTAGAAGTCCTCGTCCACCGCGGTCGCCGGCTCGGTCGCCGTCGCCATCGCTCCTCCTCGCCGCCGACCGGGTCAGGGTCGGGCGCGCCGCTGTCTCCACCGCCGCCGCCGGGTCGGCGGGGCCGGTGGCGCCGGGTCCGGCGGGGCCGGGCGGCTGGCCCGCCAGCCGGCCACCACGTCCTCCACGTCCACCGGCCGGAGCGCCACCTGCGGCCCGGACGGGGTGCGGATCCAGGCCGCGATCCGCTGGTTGAGATCGGCCACCTCGGCCCGGACGGCGGCCTCGGTCCGCAGCCCGCGGACCTTCGCCGGCAGGTCCTCGACCTCCTTGCGCAGCCGCAGCGAGGGCGGCAGCAACGCCGAGGTCTCCAGGCCCTCCCGCTTGATCAGGCCCTTGACCCACCACAGCTCGTCGTCGGGCTGGCCGGCGCCCGGGATGGGCTTGCCGTGGCCGGGCAGCCGGTCGAAGTCCCCGCGCTCCTGCGCCAGCCGGATCTGCGCCTCCACCGCGGACTCGAACTTTCGCGGCATGGTCATGGCCCCATTGTCCCCCGGGCGGCCCGGCTCAGCCCGCGGTGAAGTGCACGTCGCGGAACCGCCGCCGCCACGCGGTGACCTCCCCGGCCACGGCCTCCGGCTCGGTCCGCGCGTCCAGGGCCCGCGCGAGCAGCGCGGCCAGCTCCGGCATGTCGGCCGCGGTCGCCCCGATCCGGACCAGCTCCGGGGTGCCGATCCGCAGCCCGTTGACGTCGCCGGCCACCGGCGCCAGCGGCAGCCCGATGCCGCAGCTGAGCAGGTTGGCCCGGCGCAGCCGGCGGGCCAGCGCCTGGCCGCCGCCCCAGGCCGCGGCCGGCACCGCGAACTGGTGCGACCGGGTCGCGCCCCGCTCGGCCGCGAAGACCGGCACGCCGAGCCGGGCCAGCTCGGCCGCCAGCGCCCGGGCCGCGGCGACCATCGCCTCGGCGTACGCCGGCCCGGTCACCTTCCAGTCCAGCAGCGTGACGGCCAGCGCGGCGACCCGGCCGGCGTCGAAGTTCGCGGTCAGCCCCGGGTAGGCGATCGCGTCCACCCGCTCGGCCAGCTCGGCGTCGTTGGTGACCAGCAGCCCGCCGGCCGGCCCGCCCAGGCTCTTGTACGTGCTCATGGTCAGCAGGTGCGCGCCCTCGGCCAGCGGGTCCGGCCAGGCCTTGCCGGCGACCATGCCGCACAGGTGGGCCGCGTCGAAGAGCACCTTGGCGCCGACCGAGTCGGCGATCTCCCGGACCGGGCCGACCGGGTGCGGGAAGAGGTTGAGGCTGCCGCCGACGGTGACCAGCGCCGGGCGGACCTCGTGGACCAGCTTGCGCAGCGCGTCCACGTCCAGCGTGTAGCCGCTCGCGTCGACCGGCGCCGGCACCGTGGTCAGCCCGTAGAGCCCGGCCGCGCCGGCCGCGTGGTGGGTGACGTGGCCGCCCAGCTCGGCCGGCGGCGCGACGATCGTGTCGCCGGGCCGGCAGGTGGCCATGAACGCGTACAGGTTGGCCAGCGCGCCGGAGCCGACCCGCACCTCGGCGTACCGGGCCGCGAAGACCTCCGCGGCCAGCTCGGCGGCGACGATCTCGACCTGCTCGATCGCCTCCAGGCCCATCTCGTACTTCTCGCCCGGGTAGCCGAGCGACGGCCGGGACCCGAGCCCGGCCGACAGCAGCGCCTCCGCGGCCGGGTTCATCACGTTGGTCGCCGGGTTGAGGTTGACGCACTCGTCGCCGTGGATCCGCCGGTTCTCCGCGGCCAGCCGGTCGATCTCGGCCAGCACCGCGGCCGGCGCGGCGCCGGCGGCGGCCTCGGCCACGGTGCGGACCCGCTCCTCGGCGCCGGCGGGCACCCAGGGTCGGGCGGCGAGCGCGCGGGTCATGGCGGTCTCCTCCGGCCGGTGGTCTCCCCGCCGACCCTAGGCGGGTGACCGCCCTAGGTCCCCGCTTCCCGGCCGGCCCGGGACGGGCCACACTCGGCCCGGACCGGTGGGGACGGGGACGGAGCACGCCATGACGGGGGACCGACACGCCGGCGGCCACCGGCGCCGACCGCGGGAGCTGGTCGTCGCCGACCGCGAGGAGCTGCTCTACCTGCTCGGCGAGGCGGCCGAGCTGGAGCACGCGGTGTGCTGCAGCTACCTCTACGCCGCCTTCAGCCTGCGCACCGACCCGGCGGACGGGCTGGCCGGCCGCCAGCTGGAGGCGGTCACCCGGTGGCGGCGCACGCTCGACCAGGTCGCCCTGCAGGAGATGGCCCACCTCGCGCTGGTGAACAACCTGCTGGCCGCGGTCGGCGGCGCCCCGCACCTGGGCCGCGGGCCGTTCCCGCGCCGGGTGCCGTACGCGCCGGAGATCACCCTCGCGCTGACCCCGCTGGACGAGGCCACCCTGCAGCGCTTCCTCTACATCGAGCGGCCGGAGGGGATGGACCTCACCGAGGTGGCCGGCCGGGCGCACCGCGGCCGGCCGGCGCCGGTGCCGGTGCAGCCGCCGGTGCTGCCGGGGCCGCAGGAGTTCGACAGCCTGGGCGGCCTCTACCGCGGCCTGGAGCGGGGGCTGGCCGGGCTGGTCGACCGGTACGGCGAGGCGGGCGTCTTCGTCGGCTCCCGGCGGTCGCAGTCGGCGGCCGGCCTGTTCGCCTTCCCGGCCGACCTGCCCGAGCTGCTGCCGGTCACCGGGCTGGCCAGCGCCCGCCGGGCGATCGAGGTGATCGTGGCCGAGGGCGAGGGCGCCCGGGGCGACTGGTCGACCGCGCACTTCGGCCGCTTCCTGGCCGTGCTGGGCGAGCTGCGGGCGCTGCGGGAGCAGGACCCGGGCTTCGTGCCGGCCCGCCCGGCCGCGCCGAACCCGCACGTACGCGACCCGCGCGACCTGCTCCGGGCGGGCGGCTGGCGGCACCCGCCGGACCTGCCGGTGAGCCTGGTCGACGACCCGGACACGGTCCGGGTCAGCGACCTGTTCGACGCCTGCTACGCGGTGCTGCTGCGGCTGCTGGAGCGGCTGTTCCAGCACGGCGCCGAGACGACGGCCGAGCTGCGGGTGGTGGCGGACGCCGCGGTGGAGGTGATGTGGGCGGCGATCCGGCCGCTGGGCGAGCTGCTCACCCGGCTGCCGGCCGGCCCCGGCTCGCCCGGGCACACCGCCGGCCCGGGGTTCCGGCTGGACGGCTGGACGCCGGTGACCGCGCACCGGACCGCGGCCTGGGCGGTGCTGGCCGAGCGGCTGGCCGAGCTGGCCGCCGCGGCCGACCGGCTGGCCGCCGTGTCACCGGTGCTGCCCGCGGTGGCCGGCGCCCTCGGCCGGCTCGCCGGCCGCTTCACCCCGGGCCCCTGATCCCCGGCTGATATACCGGGGCCATGACCGCCGCCGTCGCCGCCGCGATGCGGGCGGCCGGGACCGCGCTGCTGGCCGCGCTGGACGGGCCGGGCGCGGGAGCTGGCGGCCCGGCCGTTCGGCGACGACGGCGCCCGCCGCTGGCTGGAGTACCGGCCGGAGCCCCGGCCCGGCGTCTGCTTCGCCGACCTGGACCGGACCGCCCGCAAGGCCGCCCACCGGCTGCTGGCCACCGGGCTGGGCGAGCACGCGTACGCGCAGGCGATGGCGGTCATCGCGCTGGAGGAGGTGCTGGACCGGCAGGAGGGCTGGCGCCGCGGCCGGCACAGCGCGGACTACTGGGTCTCGGTGTTCGGCGACCCGGCCGGGGACGCGCCGTGGTCCTGGCGGTTCGAGGGCCACCACCTGTCGGTGAGCATGGCCGTGGTCGGCGACGAGGTGTCCCCGGCGCCGGTCTTCCTCGGCGCCAACCCGGCCCGGGTGGCCTGGGCCGGCCGCCCGGTCAGCCGGCCGCTGGCCCCGGAGGAGGACCTGGCCCGCGAGCTGCTGGCCGTGGTCGGGCCGGCCGGGCGGGCCGCCGCGGTGGTGGCCGACCGGCCCCCGTACGACATCCGCAGCGGTCCCAGCCCGGACGCCGGCGGCCCGTTCGAGCCGCGCGGGCTGTCCTCGGCCGGCCTCGGCCCGACCGCCCGGGCGCTGCTCGACCAGCTGGTCGGCCTCTACCTGGACCGGCTGCCCCCGGAGCTGGCCGCCCGGGAGGCGGCCCGGCTGGGCGAGCTGCACGTCGCCTGGGAGGGCCCGACCACGCCCGGGCTGCCGCACTACTACCGGATCCAGGCCGACGACCTGCTGGTCGAGTACGACGCCACGGCCACCGGCAACCACGTGCACACCGTCCTCCGCCGCCCGCGCTCCGACTTCGGCACCGACCTCCTCGCCCACCACCGCACCACCCACCCCCACCCCTCCGCCGATCTTGGTTGAGTCAACCCCTGGGGCTGCCCGTCGACGTTGACCCGACCAAGATCGGCGGTGTGAAGCGGCAGCAGGGCGGGAACCGGCTGGGTGTGGGCAGAGGGAAGTCGGACCCGCTGTCGCCGTACTGGCGGAAGCGGGACTTCGGGCGGACCCCGGAGCCGGCCGGCGCGCCGGGCGCCGGGGCCGCCGGCGGCCGCGCGCTGCGCTTCGTGGTGCAGCGGCACCGGGCCCGCCGGCTGCACTACGACCTCCGGTTCGAGATGGACGGCGTGCTGGCCAGCTGGGCGGTGCCGCGCGGCCCGACGCTGGACCCGAAGGCCCGCCGCAACGCGATCCACGTCGAGGACCACCCGATCGAGTACCTCGACTTCGAGGGGGTGATCCCGGCCGGCGAGTACGGCGGCGGGGACGTGATCGTCTGGGACATCGGCACCTGGGAGCCGCAGAAGACGGACGACCCGGTGGCCGCGGTCCGCGCCGGCGAGCTGCACGCCGAGGTGCACGGGCACAAGCTGCACGGCCGGCTGGTGCTGATCCGCCGGGACCGCGAGCCCGGCGGCAAGGAGCAGTGGCTGCTGCTGCACAAGCGGGACGACCACGCGGTGGACGGCTGGGACCCCGAGGACCACCCCCGGTCGGTCCTCAGTGGACGGACCAACGACGAGGTCAAGGCCGACCCGGACCGGCTGTGGCGGTCGGACCTGCCGGCCGCGGAGGCGTCCGTCGAGTTGCGACCGCCGACCGTGCCGCCGCCCACCGAGGACGAGCTGGCCGCGCTGGACGAGCTCGGCAGCGGCGGCACCTGGGAGGTCTTCGGCCGCAGCCTGCGGCTGACCAACCTGGACAAGGAATACTTCCCGGCCCGGCCGGGCGAGCCGGCGGTGTCCAAACGGGACTTCGTCCGGTACGCGGCCCGGATCGCCCCGACCGCGCTGCCCTACCTGGCCGGCCGGGCGGTCAACCTGCACCGCTTCCCGGGCGGGGCGACGACGAAGGGCTTCTGGCACAAGCAGCTGCCCGACCACGCGCCGGACTGGCTGCCGCGCTGGCACTACGCCGAGGCCAAGGAAGGCGACACCACCTGCTACCTGGTGGTCGACGAGCCGGCCGCGCTGGTCTGGGCGGCCAACTTCGGCGCGCTGGAGTGGCACGCGTGGACGTCCCGGACCGACGAGCCGCACCAGCCGACGTACGCGCTCATCGACATCGACCCGGGTGCGACGACGTCGTGGGACGACATCCTGGCGCTGGCCCGGCTGCACCGGACCGCGCTGGGACACCTCGGCGTCCGGGCCCAGCCGAAGGTGACCGGCCGGCGGGGCATCCAGATCTGGATCCCGGTCGCCCGGGGCCCCGACTTCGCCGAGACCCGGGCCTGGGTCGAGCAGCTGTCCAAGGCGGTCGGCGGGGTGGTGCCGGAGCTGGTCAGCTGGCAGTGGAACGTCCGCGACCGCGGCGGCCAGGCCCGCCTCGACTACACCCAGAACGCGATCAACAAGACGCTGGTCGCGCCGTACAGCCCGCGCCCGGCGCCGGGCGCCCCGGTGTCGGCGCCGATCGACTGGGACGAGCTGGACGACCCCGCGCTCCGCTCCGACGGCGTCACCATCCGGACCGTGCTGGACCGGCTGGCCGAGCGGGGCGACCCCTTCCGCACCGTCCTGGCCACCGACCAGCACCTCCCCCCGCTGCACTGAC
The DNA here is from genome assembly GCA_963849885.1 of uncultured Actinomycetota bacterium. Lineage (GTDB taxonomy): Bacteria > Actinomycetota > Actinomycetes > Mycobacteriales > CADCTP01 > CADCTP01. The sequence continues at coordinate 480,331 of CAWKIV010000013.1, forward strand.
CCCGCACTTGACCCCGCGGTCAGCCGGGCTCGGACTCGTGCCCGGCGCGCTGCTGGCGCAGCAGCCCGCGGTACGCCTCCGAGGCGGGGATCTCCCCCGCCAGCACCCGGTAGACCTCCGTGCAGACCGGCATCTCCACCCCGTACCGCTCGGCCAGCTCGTGCGCGGTGAAGGCGGTGCCGACGCCCTCGGCCACGGTGCGGGTGCCGGAGAGCACCTCCTCCAGCGTCTTCCCGGAGCCGAGCTGCTCGCCGAGGGTGCGGTTGCGGCTGAGCGGGCTCATGCAGGTGGCGATGAGGTCGCCCATGCCGGCCAGGCCGGCCAGCGTGCGCGCCTCCCCGCCCATGGCGACGCCGAGCCGGGTCAGCTCGGCCAGCCCGCGGGTGATCACCGCGGCCCGGGTGTTGTCGCCGACGCTGAGCCCCTGGGCGATGCCGGTGGCGATGGCGACCACGTTCTTCAGCGCGCCGCCGAGCTCGCAGCCGACCAGGTCGTGGTTGGTGTAGATGCGGAACAGCCCGCGCTGCAGCACCGCCTGCAGCGCCTTGGCCACGGCCGGGTCCTCGGTGGCGATCACGCTCGCCGCGGCCTGCCCGGCCATGATCTCCTTGGCCAGGTTGGGTCCGGTCAGCGCCGCCGCCGGATGCCCGGGCAGCACCTCCTGGATCACCTGGGACATCCGCAGCAGCGACCCGGTCTCGAAGCCCTTGGACAGGCTGACCACCGGGATCCACGGCCGCATGTACGGCTTCGCGTCGGTCAGGATGGTCCGGAAGCCGCGGGTCGGCACGCCGACGACCAGCAGGTCGACGTCGTGCACGGCCTTCTCCAGGTCCGCGGTGGCGCGCAGGCTGGACGGCAGCGACAGGCCGGGCAGGTAGCGCGAGTTGGCGTCGCGCTCGTCGATCTCCCGGGCCAGCTCCGGGTCCCGGGCCCAGAGCGTGCAGTGGTGCCGCCCGGCCACCAGGGTGGCGACGGTCGTGCCCCACGAGCCTGCCCCGAGCACCGCGACTCTCATGGCCGGGATGATATTGCCGAAGGCACCCAGGGGAACCTGCCGAAGGCACCCGGGGGAACCTGCCGAAGGCACCCGAGGGAGACCTGCCGGAGGCACCCGAGGAGACTTGCCGGGCGCGGCATCGCCGGGCCCGGACGCGACGGAGGCGGGAATGGGACGAGACCTGGCCGGGCGCACCATCGTGGTGATGGGCGCCAGCGGCAACCTCGGGCGGGCGGTGGTGGAGCGGCTCCAGGTGGACGGCGCCACGGTGGTGGCGGCGGACTCGCGGCATCCCGACCCGGAGGCCCGGCCGGCGGGCGTCGAGCACGTCGTGGTCGACGCGCTGGACGAGGCCAGCGTGGCCGGCACGCTGGGCGCGATCTCCCCCTCGCCGTGGGCGGTGGTCAACCTGGTCGGCGGCTACACCCCGCCGCAGGGGCTGGCCGAGCTGGACGTCGCCGTGCTCCGGCGCCAGCTGGAGCTCAACCTGCTGACCGCCGCGATCGTCACCAAGCACGCGCTGCCGCTGCTGGCGGCCGGCGGGGGCGGCCGGATCGTGCACACCTCGAGCCGGGTGGCCACCGAGAGCGGGGAGAACGGCTTCGCCTACAGCGTCAGCAAGCTGACCGTGCTGCGGCTGGTCGAGGCGGCGGCCGCGGAGGGCCGGCAGGCCGGCGTGACCGTCAACTGCATCCTGCCGAGCATCATCGACACGCCGCCCAACCGGGCCGCGCTGCCGAAGTCCGACCACGCCCGCTGGCCCAAGCCGGCCGAGCTGGCGGCGGTGCTGTCCTTCCTGGTCTCCGACGACGCCGGGCTGATCTCCGGCGCCGCCATCCCGGTCTACGGGCGGGCCTGACCCCGGGCGGCGTCGAGCAGCGCCTCGGCCACGGCGGGTGCCTGCCGGGCCGGGCCGAGGTCGCCGTGCGCCTGCACCGCCCCGTAGACCCCCTCCATCACCAGCATGAGCTGGTCCGCCAGCACGTCCGGGTCGGCGACGGCGCCCTCGGCGGCGAGCTCGCCGGCCAGCCGGCGCATCCGGTCGCGCACCGCCGCCTTGGTCCGCAGCGCCTGGACGTGCGCCGGGTGCGCCGGCTCCGGGAACTCGGCCAGCGCCATCAGGAAGGGGCAGCCGCGGAAGCCGGCCGGGTCGGTGACCAGGACCAGCTCGCGGAAGAGGGCGAGCACCCGGTCCCGCGCGCCGCCGGCCGACCCGACCGCGCCGTCCACCATGCCGAGATAGCCGACCTCGCTGGTCTCCAGGTAGGCCCGGACCAGGTCGTCCTTGGAGGCGAAGAGCCGGTAGAGCGTCGTCGGCGCGACCCCGGCGGTGGCCGCGATCTTGTCGATCCCGGTCGCCCGGATGCCCTGCCAGTAGAAGAGCTCGGTGGTCACCGCCAGCACGTGCTCGCGCGTCGCCGCGGAGCTGCGGCGGGTCCGGACGTCGGTCACGGCATCAATGTTAGGGAACGTTCACTAAAATCGCAACGCAGGGCTTGTCCCGGCGCCGCGGGTCTGTCATGTTAGGGATCGTTCCCTAACATGGAGGTGCACCCCGATGACCGCCATCGCCCCGCCGGCCGAGCCGGTCACCGCCGTGCCCGCCCCGTCCCGGTCGCTGGGTCGCCGGCTCCTCCCGCTGCAGGTCGGCATGGGCCTGCAGGGCTTCATGCTCTGGGTCGCCGTGGAGAAGCTGTTCCAGACGCAGATCGGCTTCGACGCCGCCTCCATCGGCCTGATGGCCGCCGCGTACGCCGCCGTGGTGCCGCTGCTGGAGGTGCCGTCCGGGATCCTGGCCGACCGCTGGAGCCGCTCCGGGATGCTGATGCTGGCCTGTGCCGTGCTCGCGGCCAGCTCGCTGCTCGGCGGGCTCAGCACCGGCGTCGGGGCGTACGTGGTCGCGGCGATGATCCTCGGGGCCTACTTCGCGCTGAGCTCCGGGACGGTCGACAGCGTCGTCTACGACACGGTGCTGGAGGAGACCGGCTCCAGCGCCGCGTACGAGCGGTGGATCGGCCGGGTGCGGATGGTCGAGGCGGTCGCGCTGGCCGGCAGCGCGCTGGCCGGCGGCCTGCTGGCCGGGTGGACCTCGCCGCGGTTCACCTACTTCGCGACCGTGCCGTTCGCGCTGGCCGCGATGGTCGCCTTCCGGCTCTTCGACGAGCCGCGGCTGCACCGCGGCGCGGAGCCGGTGGCGCTGCGCCGGCACGTCGCCACCACCTTCGCCGCGATGACCCGCCTCCCGCAGGTCCGGCACGTCCTGCTGCTCGCCGCGGTGGCCGCGCTGCTCACCCAGGCGGTCTTCGAGTTCGGCCCGCTCTGGCTGGTCGCGCTGGAGGCGCCGGCGGCCGGCTACGGGCCGTACTGGGCGGCGCTGGTCGCCACCCTCGGCGTCGGCGGCTACCTGGCGGCCAAGCTGCAGCTGGGCCGGCGCCGGCCGCTGCTGGTGGTGGCGCTGCTGCTGGCCGCCACGCCGGTGCTGCTGGCCACCACCCGCTCGATCGCCGTGGTCGTGGTGACCCAGACCGCGCTGGCGCTGCTGCTGACGGTCGTCTCCATCCACGCCGGCCTGCTGCTGCACGACGCGGTGCCCTCGGCCATCCGGGCCGGCGTGTCCTCCGGCGCCGGCACGCTGTCCTGGATGCTGTTCCTGCCGTTCTCGCTGGGCTTCGGCTGGCTGGCCCGGGCGTACGGGATGGCCTGGGCCGGCTGGGCGCTCGCCGGCGTCACCGCCGTCCTGGCGCTGCTGCTGGTCGCCGCCGCCCGGCGGGCCACCGGCCCGGCTCAGCCCGTCGCGGCTCAGCCCGTCGCGGCTCAGCCCGTCGCGGCGACCCGGTAGCCGAGCAGCACGTGGCCGACCGGCGTCCGCTCGACGTCGACCAGCTCCAGCCGGCGCAGGTCGTCCGCGCCGAACAGCCGCGGCTCCTCCGCGACGCCGTCCAGGGAGAGCAGCTGGTAGAGCACCACGTCGCGCACGGTGCGGCTCCTTCCGGGCGGCGGGACCGTGACCGCCGCACCGTACCGAGCCGGCCGGAGCTGCGGCCGCGCCGTCGCGATGCTCCGCGACGGCGCGGCCGCCCGCTCAGTCCTCCCCGCCGCAGTTGAAGTGCGCCACCCCGGCCGCCATCCGGATGCCGCCGAGCAGGTGGGCCAGCAGCAGCGGCTCGGTGAAGTACTCGGCCTTGTGGCCCATCGCGGTGTAGAAGGCGCGACCCCCGTCGTACGGCTGGCACCAGGAGACCGGGTGGTGCCGGCCCATGCCGGGCGAGCCGCCGGGGACGCTGTAGCCGCGCGGGTCGTAGGTGCGCTCGTCCACCTCGGCGAGGACCCGCACGGTGTGCCGCGGGTTGGTGCGGAAGTTGTACCACTCCTCCTCCCGCTCCCAGCGGGACGGCAGCGGCCGGGTGGCCGCGGTGCCGCGGCCGAGGACCTTCACGGTCGCCACCTGGAACTGGGGGCTGACCGATCCCGGGTGGTCGCGGAAGTACGCCCCGACCAGCCCGCCGTACCAGGCCCAGTCGTACTCGGTGTCCGAGGCGGCGTGGATGCCGGCGTACCCGCCGCCGGCCTGGATGTAGCGCTCGAAGGCCGCCTGCTGGGCGTCGTCCAGCACGTCACCGGTCGTGGACAGCCAGATCACCACGTCGTACCGGGCGAGGTTGGCGTCGGTGAACGCGCCGGCGTCCTCGGTCGCGTCGACCGCGAAGCCGTTCTGGGCGCCGAGCTGGCGGATCGCGGCCACGCCGGCCGGGATCGAGTCGTGCCGGAAGGCCGCGGTCTTCGAGAAGACCAGCGCGCTGAACTGGGTCGACCCGGCCGCCGCCGGCTCCGCCGCGGCCGACCCGACGGGGGCGGCCACCCCCAGGACCACGGCCACCGCCACTAGCAACCTGATCAGGACCTTCATTACCCCTCCTAGCGTCTGCGCCCGGTCTGGGGGTTCCGCACGCAGCGTACTGACTTACGCCCGAAGCAGGAAGATGTCCGCGCCCGTCGCTCTCCCTTCCGCTTGCGATGACGAAAAGTCGACCGGTCAGGTCGGCAGCGGCAGCATGGGCAGCTGGACGGGCGACGCCGCCGTCCAGTCGAGCACCTGCGCCTGCGACTGTCCGGGGCCGACGATGACGTCGAGCGCGTTCGGGTCGCGGGTGTCGGTGTCCCGGCTCGGCACCGCGAGGTCGACCTCGCCGGCGCCGCCGCCGAAGCGGAACTGGGTGACCCACTCGAAGCCCGCCGGCGGGTCGGTCCAGTAGTCGAGCGAGTAGACCGGCCGCACGAAGCCGACGCCCTCGCTCTCCTCGGCGTTGCCGAGCATCGCAGTCCCGTAGAGCGCGGCGGCGGGGTCGATGCCCCCGAGCGCCGAGCGCGGCACGGCTACCGCGATCTGCCGCGTCCGCGGCACCGCGAGCAGCTCGGCCGCGGCGACCTTCGTCCCGTCGGGGGCGTAGAGCCCGGCCTGGTCGAAACGCCCGTCGCCGACGACGGCCAGCTGCCAGGGCCCGGCCGTGTCCATGTTGGTGCCCGGCAGGGCCGGCTGCGGGCCGTCCGGGGCGGTGCCGAGGTAGACGTTGAGCCGCTGCAGGGAGATCTGGTCGCCGCCGAACGGGTTGAGCACCTCGCCGGCGATGCGGGCGACGAACAGGACGTCGTCGCCGTCGGCGTAGACGTCGAGCGCGGTGAGATCGAACGCGCCCGGGTTGAAGCAGCTGCACGTCGGATACACGTACGTGCCGGGGCCGTCGTCGTCGCCGGCCGGGTCGGTGAAGCCGCCGATGCGGGTCCCGTACGACGCGACCGTGACCTGCCGCATGGCCGTCCCGCCGGTGCGGGTCCAGCCGACGACGGTGATGACGTTGCCGCCGCGGTCCAGGCCGATGGTGGCCTCGAACGTGCCGTTGCGCGGGACGACCTCCACGACGTCGTCGCCGACGCCGACGTAGACCCGCGCGGCGTCGGTCGTCCCGCGCACGACCACCTCCGAGGACGGCGCGATCGACCCGTCGGCGGGAGCCGTCAGCTCCAGGCTCGGCGGGTCGGCCAGGTCGCCGGCCGCGTAGCGGGCCCGCACGGCCGCGGGCGTCTCGACCGGCCGGCCGGCCTCGATCGCGCGCGCGAGCCGGACGTACTGGGCCATCGCCCAGGCCAGCGGCGACGCCGACCCGGTCGCCTTGCCGGGCTGGTAGCCGTACGGCGCGGGCGCGGGCTGGTCCTCGTCCCACACCTGCTCGGGGATCATGTAGCCGTCGTTGGCGGTGTTCGCCATCGTGCGCAGGTACGGCAGGCCGTTGCCGCCGTTGGCGACCACGTACTCGCCGCGCTCGCCGCTGAGCAGCGGCCACGCCCGGCCCTCGGTGCCCGGCGTGTTGAACGTCCACGGCTCGCCGGTGTCCTTCTCGCCGTAGCCGTCGAAGGTGTAGCGGTGCCAGACCCGGCCGCTCGGCGTGTCCGTCGCCAGCGAGGCGTCCGTCTCGGCGAGCGACGCCCGCACGTACCGGTCGCCGGGCGCCTTCACCCCGAGCCGGACCAGCTCCAGGAAGCCGGCGTCGACGACCTCCTTCTCCGGGTGCACCCCGGCGGCGTTGCCCCAGTCCCGCGCGTCGTCGTCATTCGGGTCGGTGTCGGCGTTGATGCGCAGGTAGTAGCGCCCATCGCCGTACGCGCCGGTGGTGGTGAACATCCACTCCTCGGTGTTGCGCTGCCACTCGTCGGCGACGCCGAGCCACAGCCGCTCGCGCAGCCGGTCACCCCGCCAGGCGGCGATCTTCGCGGCGGCGACCAGCCCGGCGATCTCGGCCGCGGTGGTCGACGGCGAGTAGCCGCCGGTCTCCTCCCAGCGCTCCTGCGGGGTCGACGGGCCCAGCCGCACCAGCGCCTCCGCGGCCCGGCGGACGCCGTCCCACAGGTCGGTGCGCCGCAGCTGGTACGCCAGGACGAGCGGGAACGCGGTCTCGTCGAGCTGGATGTTGCGCTGGTCCGGCTCACCGTCCACCCGGGAGTTCTGCGGGAAGGTCCCGTCCGGCTGCTGCTGGCGCTGGAAGAGCCAGCTGACCGCCCGGTCGGCGGCGGCCCGGTCACCGGCGGCCAGCAGGCCGGTCACCTGGTGGTAGAGGTCACGGGCCCAGACGAAGTGGTAGCCACCGCCGCCGGTGTCGGCGTTCACCGCGAAGCCCCACGGCAGCGTCAGGGAGGCGATGAACGCCCCGCGGAAGGTCTTGTCCTCGTGCGCCTTCACCGTCATGACCGCGACGGTGTACTGGGTGCGCAGCCGGCCGGTGAGCGCGGCCGGGACCGGACGGAGCGAGTCGAGATAGCGGTGCCACTCGCCCCGGTACGCGGTCGCGCGGCCGGTGAAGCCGGCGGCGAGGCTCGCCCGCGCCGTCTGCTCGGCCGCCCCGTCGGAGCCGGCGAAGCCCAGCGCCAGCGTGTGGGTGGTGGTCCGCCCCGCGAGCCGGAGCTCGCCGGTCTGCAGGACGTTGCCGTCCGTCGCGGTGTCGTGGTCGGAGTCGAGCCGCCGGTCGGCCTCGAGGTCGGTCCAGCCGTCGCTGGTGCCGACGAAGCCGTTGGAGGTGCGCAGGAAGCCGGCCGAGGCGACCAGGGCCGCGTGGGTGTCGCCCTCGCTGGTGCGCAGCGCCACGTCGCCCGCCCGCCCGGTCCGCGACGCGGTGTCGCCGAGGGAGGAGTTGCCGATCGCCGGGTCGTACAGGACGAACATCTGGTACGCGCCCGGCTGCAGTGCGGTGAACCGGACCCGCAGCAGGACGGTCGCCCGCGCCGGGTCGGTGACGTAGGTCTTGGTGATCCGGTAGCGGCCCGACCGGGCCGTGTTGACCTGCTCGTAGACCAGCGCCCGGGGATCCACCAGCCGCACCTGCTGGTCGGTGTCCTCGCTCTCGCGGTCGACGAACGTGCTCCCGTCCGTCACCGCGAGCTCCAGCGACCGCACCTGGGCGGTGTCCCCGCGGGGGTAGTAGACCTCGCTCAGCGCCCCGCCGGACAGCGTGTACCAGACCTTCGACCGGGTCCCGACGGACGTGCCGAGACCCTGCTTGTTGCCGGTGGTCCAGTTCGCGGACGCGCCCGGCGCCCCGGGCGCCTCGCCACCTTGCGCCGCCGCCGCGACCGGCGCGGCGAGGGCGAGGACGGTCCCCAGCAGCGCGACCCAGAGTGCCCGGAGCCTCATCGGCTTCCCCTCTCCGCGGATCCCCCGTTCCCGTCCCTTACCCGCGGACCGCTCCCCCGCACCCGATCCGCCGTCCCGGACAATGGGCCCACGGAACGGAGGTCCGATGGGTGAGCGGATCACCGCCGCGTCGTTGGCGGACGGGCGTCCGGACGAGGTGGCACGGCGGCTGGCCGACAGCGTGACCGCGCTGGCGGAGATGATCGACGGCGGCTGGTTCACCGGCCACCAGGACACCGTCGGCATGGAGGTCGAGCTCGACCTGGTCGACCCGCTCGGCCGGGCCCGGCCGGTGAACGACGCGGTGCTGGCCCGGCTGGACCGGGCCGACCTGCAGCACGAGCTGGGCCGGTTCAACATCGAGGTCAACCTGCCGGCCGAGCCGGTCCGCACCGGGCTGGGCACCGGCGAGCGGCGGCTGACCGAGCTGCTCGGCACCGGGTCCACCGAGGCGCTGGGCGTCCGGCTGGTCGCCATCGGCATGCTGCCGACCCTCGGCGCCGAGCTGCTGACCCGGGACCTGCTGTCCTCCCCGACCCGGTACGCGCTGCTGGCCGGGCGGATGCGGGCCGAGCGCCACCGGCCGGTGGCGGTGCACATCGCCGGGCCGGAGACGCTGCGCTTCAACACCGACTCCATCGCCCCGGAGGCGGCGGCGACCAGCCTGCAGCTGCACCTGCGGGTGCCGCCCGACCGGTTCGCCGGCTGGTACAACGCGGCCCAGGCGATCAGCGGCGTGCAGCTGGCGGTCGGCGCCAACTCGCCGTTCCTGCTGGGCCGCGAGCTGTGGCCGGAGACCCGGATCCCGCTGTGCGAGCAGGTGCTGGACACCCGGACCCGGCCACTCGTCGACGCCGGCGCGCCGCCGCGGGCCTGGCTGGGCGACCGCTGGGTGGGCAGCCCGGTGGAGCTCTTCGACCACATCGTGCGGCACCTGCCGCCGCTGCTGCCGATGCTCACCGACGAGGACCCGCGGCCGCAGGTGGCCGCCGGGACCGTCCCGGCGCTGGAGGAGCTGCGGCTGCACAACGGCACCGTGTGGCGGTGGAACCGGCCGGTCTACGACGTGCACGACGGCCGGCCGCACCTGCGCATCGAGAACCGGGTGCTGCCCAGCGGGCCGACCCCGCTCGACATGGTGGCGAACGCGGCCTTCTACTACGGCCTGCTTCGCGCCGTCGCCGACCGTCCACTGTGGTCCTTCGAGCTGGCCGCCCGGGACCTGCACCGGGGCGCCCGGCTGGGGCTGGCGGCCGAGCTGCACTGGGACGGCGCCGACCGGCCGGCCGGCCGGCTGGTGCTGGACGTGCTGCTGCCGCTCGCCGCCGCCGGGCTGGACGCCTGGGGCCTGGCCGCCGCCGAGCGGGACCGCTACCTCGGCGTGATCGCCGGGCGGGTGCGCAGCGGGCGGACCGGCGCCCGCTGGCAGGTCGAGACCACCCGCCGGCTGGAGGGCGGCGGCGCCGACCGCACCGCCGCGCTCCGGGAGATGACCCGCCGGTACGTCGAGCACGCCCAGACCGGTGCCCCCGTGCACGAGTGGCCGGTCGACTAGGGCGGGCCGGCCGTCCCCGCCCGCCCGACCGGCGCGGGGGCGTGTGCCAGCATGGGACGCGTCGGCGTACGAACCGGAAGGTGTCCGTGGAGCCTCGGGCAAGCGAGCCCGCCCCCGCCGCGGCCGAGCGGCTGAGCAGCGGGCTGTCCGCGCTGCGGCTGGACGAGCTGCTGCACGAGGTGACCGACCGGCTGGCCGAGATCTCGGCCAGCCGGGACCAGCTGCACGGCCTGCTGGACGCGGTGGTCGGTGTCGCCAGTGGACTGGAGCTGCCGGCCACGCTGCGCCGGATCGTGGCGGCGGCGGTCGCCCTGGTCGACGCCGAGTTCGGCGCGCTCGGGGTGATCGGGCCGGACCGGTCGCTGGACCAGTTCGTCTACACCGGGATCGACGAGGAGGTCCGGGCGCGCATCGGCCACCTGCCCGAGGGGCACGGCATCCTCGGCCTGCTCATCGACGACCCGCGGCCGCTGCGGCTGCACCGGATCTCCGACCACCCCGCCTCGTTCGGCCTGCCGCCCCACCACCCGCCGATGGACACCTTCCTCGGTGTCCCGGTGCGGGTCCGGGACGAGGTCTTCGGCAACCTCTACCTGGCCGAGAAGCGCGGCGGCGACTTCACCGCCAACGACGAGGTGCTGGTCCAGGCGCTGGCCGCGGCGGCCGGGGTCGCGATCGAGAACGCCCGGCTGTTCGAGCAGACCCGCCGCCGGCAGCGCTGGCTGGAGGCGTCCAACGAGATCCGGGCCGCGCTGCTGTCCGGCACCGACGCCGACGAGGCCCTGCTGCTCATCGCCGCCCGGGCCCGCGAGCTGGCCGCCGCCGACGTCGTGCTGCTGCTGCTGCCGGACCCGGCCGCCCCGCAGGAGCGGCTGGTGGTCACCGTCGCCGACGGTCCCGACGCGGCCGCCCTGCGCGGCCTGCGCACCCCGATCGAGGGCTCCGCCGCCGGCCGGACCTACCGCAGCGCGGAGCCGACGGTCAGCGACGACATCACCGCCGAGGAGCCGGTCTTCGCCGGGCACGCCGGCTACGGGCCGGCCCTCGTCGTCCCGCTCGGCGGGCCGGCCGAGACCGGGGTGCTGGTCGCCGCGAACGCGGCCGGCGCCCGGCTCTCCGCCGAGAGCACCGACCTGACCATCGCCTTCGCCGGGCAGGCCGCGCTGGCCCTGCGGCTGGCCGAGGCGCAGCGCGCGCAGGCCCAGCTCGCCCTCTACGCCGACCGCGACCGCATTGCCCGCGACCTGCACGACCTGGTCATCCAGCGGTTGTTCGCCACCGGCATGACGCTGGAGAGCATCACCCGGCAGGTGCCCGCCGCCGCGCAGGCCAAGCTGCACCGGGCCGTCGACGACCTGGACGCCACCATCCGCGACATCCGCGCCACCATCTACGCGCTGCAGACGCCGGCCGACCAGCCCGCCCCGCTCCGGCAGCAGCTGCTGGCCGTGCTGGAGGAGGCCACCGGCGGCTCCGGCCTCCAGCTCGACCTGCACGTCACCGGTCCGGTCGACACCCTGGTGCCGGGCGAGGTGGCCGGCCACACCCTCGCCGTGCTGCGGGAGGCCGCCAGCAACGTGGTCCGGCACGCCAAGGCCAGCACCGTCACGGTCACCGTGTCGGCCGCCGACCGGCTGCGGGTCACGGTCACCGACGACGGCGTCGGGCTGCCCCCGGACGGCCGGCGCAGCGGCCTGCTCAACCTGGCCGAGCGGGCCGGCCAGCTCGGCGGCCGCTTCGACGCCGGCCGCGGCCCGGCCGGCGACGGCACCCGGCTGGTCTGGGACGTCCCGCTCGGCTGACCGCGTCAGCCCCGGGTGCCGGCCGCCGAAGTCGCGGACCGGCACGTCGGCGTGCCGGGCGCCGCTCGTAGGATCCTGCCGCGCCGACCGCGGCCCTGCCGGCCGCCGTCCCGGCCGCCGTCCCGGCCGCCGTCCCGGCCGCCGTCCCGGCCGCCGTCCCGGCCGCGGCGGATCTCGGTGGCCAGCACGGCCGCCTGGGTCCGCCGCTGCAGGCCCAGCTTGGCCAGCAGGTGGGACACGTAGTTCTTCACCGTCTTCTCGGCCAGGTGCATCCGCTCGCCGATCTGCCGGTTGGTCAGCCCCTCCCCGATCAGCTCCAGCACCGCCCGCTCCTGGTCGGAGAGCCGGGCCAGCGGGTCGGTGCGGGCCGCCGCCGCCCGCATCCGGTCCAGCACCCGGGCGGTCGTCCGCGGGTCCAGCAGGGACCGTCCACCTGCCACGGTCCGGATCGCGCCGACCAGGTCGCTGCCGCGGATCTGCTTCAGCACGTAGCCGGCCGCGCCGGCCAGCACCGCGTCGGACAGCGCGTCGTCGTCCGCGAACGAGGTCAGCATCAGGCACTGCAGCTCCGGCAGCCGGGAGCGCAGCTCCCGGCACACCGTCACGCCGTCGCCGTCCGGCAGCCGCACGTCCAGCACGGCCACGTCCGGCCGCACCGCCGGCACCCGGCTCAGCGCCTCGGCCGCGGTCGCCGCCTCTCCGACCACGGCCAGGTCCGGCTCCGCGTCGAGCAGGTCGGCGACCCCCCGCCGGACCACCTCGTGGTCGTCGAGGAGGAAGACCCGGATCGTCCCGTCACCCATGGGGCCATCGTGGCACCCGGCGGCCGGCCGCACCGAGGACCTTCGACCCTGCCCCGCGCGGGCCGGGTCCGGGCACGGCGCCGGGGGCACCCCCGAGCGGGGGCGCCCCCGGCGGGGCGGCGCGGGTCAGCCGGCCGCGGGCGGCATCAGCACGCTGTCGATGAGGTAGACGGTGGCGTTGGCGGTCTGCACGTTGCCGCAGACCACGTTGGCCCTGGCCGTGCCGACGGTGAACGCCTCGCCGCCGCCGGCCACGGTGACCTGCTGCTTCTCCAGCGTCGGGAAGGTCCCGGCCAGCTCCATGGGGGAGAGCTGCTGCGGCACGACGTGGTAGGTGAGGATCTTGGTCAGCATGGCCTTGTCGGCGAGCACCGTGTCCAGCGTCGCCTTCGGGATCTTGGCGAAGGCGTCGTTGGTGGGCGCGAAGACGGTGATGCCCTGCGCGGTGTTCAGCGAGTCGACCAGCCCGGCCTGCTTGACCGCGGCGACCAGGGTGGACAGCACCGGGTTGTTGGACGCCGCGGTGGCCACCGGGTCGGTGGCCATGCCGTCGAAGCTGCCCTTGCCGCTGGACGGCACGGCGCTGCAGGCGGCCCCGAAGGGCTGTGCGGCGGCGGCGGACGCGGACGGCATGGCGGCCGAGCTGGACGGCGCGGCGGCCGAGCCACCGGTGGCCGTGGTGTCGTCGTCGCCCCCGCAGGCCGACAGCGTCAACGCCACCGCGGCCAGCGCCGCGACTGTCGCCAGTGGACGGATACGCATGAGGATCCCTTCCCCCTGAGGTGTTCCGGCGGTCGCCGGTGTCGTACGGGATTCGGCGCAGCGGGCCGTACGGTTCCGTCCGGCGGCTCAGTCGACGGTGACGACCACCGAGTGCCAGCCGGTCGAGCCGCTCGGGAACGGGCGGGCCCGCTGGTCGGTCTGCGTCTGTCCACTTCGGTCGGTGGCGCGCACGGTCAGGGTGTGCGACCCCGGGGTGGCGTCCCACTCCAGGACCCACTGCACCCACAGGTCGGTGGACGGGGCGGCGGCCAGCCGGGCCGGCCGCCACTCGCCGTCGTCCACCCGCACCTCGACCCGCTCGATGCCGCGGTGCTGCGCCCAGGCGACGCCGGCCACCGCGACCCGGCCGGCCGGCACGGTGGCGAACGGCTTCGGCACGTCGATCCGGGACGCCGTCCGGATCGGCGCCCGGTCCGCCCACTGCCGCTGCACCCAGTACGCCCGCTCGGCGGCGAACGTGGTCAGCTCCAGGTCCACCACCCACTTGGTGGCGGAGACGTAGCCGTACAGGCCGGGCACCACCATCCGGACCGGGAAGCCGTGCTCCAGCGGCAGCGGCTCGCCGTTCATCGCGACCGCCAGCATCGCGTCCCGGCCGTCCAGCACCACCGCCGTCGGGGTGCCGATGGTCATGCCGTCCGAGGAGGTGGACAGCAGCTGGTCGGCCCCGGGCCGGACGCCCGCCTCGGCCAGCAGCGGCGCCAGCGGCGCGCCGAGCCACCGGGCGGTGCCGGCGAGCTTGCCGCCCACCTCGTTGGAGACGCAGGTGAGCGTGATGTCCCGCTCGATCAGCGGGCGGGCGAGCAGGTCCTGGTAGTCCAGCTCCAGCTCCCGGTCGACCAGGCCGTGCACGCGCAGCGTCCAGCTGTCGGCCGGCACCTGCGGCACCACCAGCGCGGTGTCGACCCGGTAGAAGTCCCGGTTCGGCGTCACGAACGGGTCCAGGCCGCGGACCCCGGCCTGGACGCCGGCCGGCAGCGCCGGGGCCGGCCGGGCCGGGGCCGGCAGCCGGACCGCCGCCCGGGAGCCGGCCGCGTCGAACCGGGCCCGCCCCAGCGCCCGGCCGCCGGCCGCGGCCAGCCCGGCGAGCACCCCGAGGCCGGCGCCGGTGACCAGGAAGCCACGCCGGTCCACCCCGGCCGCGCCCTTCCGGTCCACCCGGGCCAGCTCCTCCCGCAAGCCGCCCCGACCCGCCCCGACCAGCTCCGGCTCGGGCTCCGGCTCCAGCTCCGGCACGGGCCGGTCCAGCCGGCCGAGCAGCAGCCGCAGCGCGCCGGCCGCCGCCACCGCGCCGGCCACCGACGGCAGCGCGTCGAGGGCACCGGCGCCGGGCCGGCTGACCGCCGCGGCCACGCCGACCAGGCCGAACAGGGCGATCCCGGCGGTGCCGGCCCACGGCCGCCGCCGCGCCAGCACCCCGACGACCGCGGCGAAGGCGGCCAGCAGCACCACGATGCCGGCGAGCAGGACCACCTTGTCCCGCTCGCCGAAGGCGCGGATGGCGAAGTCCTTGACCGCCCGCGGCGTCCGGTCCACCACCGCACCGCCGACCGCGACCACCGGCGCGGCCTGCGGCCGGACCGCGGCCGCGGCGAGCTCGCCGACGCCGACCGCGACCGCGGCGGCGAGCAGGCCGGCCACCGCCCCGGGGCCGAGGCGGGCGAGGCGAGCGAGCCGTGACGAAGACTCCACGCAGCGTCTTCGGCACCGGCGGCCGCCCGGTTCCGCGTCATCGGCCGGCCGGCGCCGGGTCTCCTCCGTACGGTGGACCCGCCCGGTCGGCGAGGGGTGATCGGTGCGGGCCCACCCGGCCGCCGCGAGTCGGGCCGCGGGCCCGCCCCCTCGGCTAGGGTCGCCCGAGCGCGCCGACCGCTGCGGCCGGCGCCGGGGAGGTGGCGCGGCATGGACCAGGAAGGCGCTCGCGCGGTCCTGCAGCACTACTTCGACTGCAGTGCCGCCGGTGACGAGGACCGGGCGCACGAGATGTACCTGGACGACGCGGTCCTGGAGTTCCCGCAGTCCGGCGAGCGTTTCGAGGGCGTGCCCAACTTCCGCGAGTGGCGGGCGGGCTACCCGGCCGACGTGGAGTTCGAGATCCGCCGGGTACGCGGCGGCGGGGACGTCTGGACCATGGAGGTCGCGGTCCGCTACGACCGCGGGCCGTGGAACTTCGGCGTCAGCATCCACGAGTTCCGCGGCGACAAGATCGCCAAGGAGACGATCTACTACGCGGAGCCGTTCGAGGCGCCGGAGTGGCGGGCCCGCTGGCGCGCCGCCCCGCCCCCGCCGGCCCCCTGAGCCGGACCACCCGCACCGGCGTGATGGTGGCGCCGGGTCGACCGCCCGTGGCGGGATCCGGCATTTTCCCGATGTGGGGATCGCGCGGGGTCCCGACCATCGGGTCATGACAGCTGATCCTCGGCCGCACCGCCGCCCTCCGGCCCGCGCCCTCCTGCTCGCGGCCGCGCTGACCGCACTCACCGTGCCGTCCGCCGCTTCCGCCGCGGCGTCGCCGGCCATCCCGGCGCCTCAGACCCGGCTGCTGGTCTCCGGCTTGGAGGGCGCTGTGGGCAGCACGGTGGGCCCGGATGGCGCGCTCTACGTCGCCGAGAGCGCCGCCGGCCGGATCGCGCGGGTCGATCCGAGGACCGGACGGCGTACGACATTCGCGGGCGGTCTGCCGAGGCGGGTCCTCGACACCGGTGGGGCGATGGACGTCGCCTTCCTCGGTCGCCGGGCGTACGTGCTGGTCACCCTGGTCGGCCCCGAAGTCGGGGGAGGCGCCGTCGACGGCATCTACCGGGTCGACGGACCGGGTCAGGTCACCGTCGTGGCCGACATCGGGGCCTGGGCCGTTGCCCATCCGCCGGTCCCGGCGTACTTCGTCCCGACCGGGGTGCAGTACGCCCTGCAGTCCTACCGGGGCGGCTTCCTCGTCGCCGACGGCCACCACAACCGCCTGCTGCGGGTCACGCTGGACGGGGAGGTCGCGGAGCTGGCCGCGTTCCCCAACGTGGTTCCGACCGGCATCGCGACCGCCGGCAGGTCCGTCTACCTGGCGCAGGCAGGTCCGGTGCCGCACGAGCCGGGCGACGGCAAAGTCGTCAGGGTGGACCCGCGGTCCGGGCGGGCCGTCGAGGTGGCGTCGGGCGCGCCGCTGCTGGTGGACGTCGAGATCGGCCCGGGCCACCGGCTCTATGCTCTCTCCCAGGGCCACTTCACCCCCGGCAACCCGGAGGGCTCCCCGGCGGACCCCGGCACCGGCGCGCTGGTGCGGGTCGGCCGCGACGGCACCCTGACGCCCGTCGCCGGCAGGCTCGACCGCCCGACATCGCTCGAGTTCGTCCGCGGCCGCGCGTTCGTCGTCACCCTCACCGGGGAGATCTGGACGGTCGACTCCTGCTGAGCCGACCGCCGTCGACGGTCAAGCGGGGCGTTCCTGCTGCTAGCATCCGGCCGAACCTCCTGTCAGGCAGAAGGTTTGCGCCGATGGCCGAGAATTCTCCTCACGATCGTGGTCGGGATCCGGCCGACGGGAAGCGGCCGGTCTGGATCGGCCGCCCACCGGCGTACTTGACTCCCCTGGTCGGGCGGGAGCGAGAGGCGGCGCACGTTCGGTCGCTCGTGCTCGATCCGGCCGCCCGGCTGACGACGCTCACCGGACCCGGCGGTGTCGGCAAGACCCGGCTCGCCGTCGAGGTCGTGGCGAATCTCGACTCGGGCTTCGACGAAGTCGCGTTCGTGGACTTCGCGCCCGTCCGCGACCACGACCGGGTCGTGCCGAGGATCGCCGAGTCGCTCGGCGTCGAGGAGTCCCCCGGCCAGCCCGCCGCCGCACTCGTCCGCGCTCTCGGTCAGCGGAAACTGCTGCTGGTGCTGGACAACTTCGAGCACGTCCTCGCGGCTGGGCCGGTTCTGGTCGAGATATTGGGCGGCTGCCCAGGCGTCACGCTGCTGGTCACCAGCCGGACGCTGCTGCGGGTCTCCGGCGAGCACGTCGTCGGCGTTCCGCCCCTGGCCCTCCCTGACCCTGTCGCGTCGCCGGCGGCCGGAGCGTTGGCCGGGTACGCGGCCGTCCGTCTCTTCGTCGAGCGGTCTGCGGCGGTGAGCCCGGCCTTCGCGCTCACCGAGGAGAACGCCAGCACGGTGGCGCGGATCTGCCGGGGCCTGGACGGACTGCCCCTGGCGATCGAGCTGGCGGCGGCCCGCATGACCGTGCTGACCCCGCAGGCGTTGCTGGACCGGCTCGACCGCCGGCTCGCGCTGCTCACCGACGGCGCGCGAGACGTCCCGGAACGGCTGCGGACCATGCGAGCCGGGATCGCGTGGAGCTACGACCTGCTCTCCGCCTCCGAGAAGGCGCTGTTCCAGCGGCTGGCGGTCTTCGCCGGCGGGTTCGGGCTGGCCGCGGCCGAGTTCGTGTGTCCCGGCGAGACGATCCGCGTCCATCGACACGCTCGCCGCTCTCGTCGACCAGAGCCTGGTGCAGCGGACCACTCCGGACGGCGTCGATCCGCGCTTCGCCATGCTGGAGTTGATCGGCGAGTTCGCCTTGGAACGGCTCGTGGACAGCGGCGACGAGCCGGAGGCCAGGCGCCGCCACGCCGACTGGTTCCGCCGGCTCGCGGAGGGCGCCGAGCCAGGCCTGCGCGGCCCGGACCAGCAGGAGTGGGGGGACAGGCTGGAAGCCGACCTCGACAACGTGCGGGCCGCGCTGGACTGGAGCACGAGCGCTTCCGCGACGGACGAGGACGCCGCGGTCGGCCTGAGGTTGGCCGGCGCGCTGTGGTACTTCTGGTTCCAGCGGGGTCTGCCCGGAGAGGGACGCCGCTGGCTCACCCGTGCTCTCGCCGGTGTCGGCACCGCCGGACCCGATCGCGCCCAGGCGCTGCTCGGGGCGGGCACGCTGGCCTGGCGGCAGGGCGACTTCGCAGCCGCCCGGGTCCACCTGGACGACAGCATCGCACTGTGGCGGGACGCCGCCGCCGACGGCCGCGGCCACGCAGAGGCCCTGCACGTCCTCGGACATGTGGAGTTCGACCAGCGGGACTACGCGGCCGCCCAGGCGCTGTTCGAGAAGAGCCTGGCAACGTACCAACTGGCGGCGGACACGCCGGGAAGCCTGCCGTTGATGGCCGACCTCGGCCTGGTGGCCTACCACCTGGGGGCCTATGAGGTGGCCGGCACGGTGTACGAGGAGAGCCTGGCGGAGTTCCGCCGGCACGGCCTGAAGGACCGGGTCGCCGGCGCGCTCAACGTGCTGGGCGACCTGGCCCGGCTCGCCGGCGACCAGGACCGGGCGGCCGCCCTGTTCGGCGAGAGCCTGGAACTGTGGCGCGAGCTGCGCGGCACGCCGGGAATCGCCTCCGCCTTGCACAAGCTTGGGCAGGTGAAGCGCGCCACCGGAGACCTGGCGGCGGCGCGGGCCTGCTTCGTGCAGAGCCTCGGCCTCCAGCAGGACCTGGGCAATGCCCAGGGAGTGGCGGAGTGCCTGGCCGGGCTCGGCGGGACGATCGCGTCGGCGGGCCGGCCCGACCGGGCGGCCCGGATCTTCGCCGCCACCGCCGCACTCCTCGACAAGATCGGCGTCCCGCTGGCTCCCGCCGATCAAGCCGCCATGGAGCGCGACATCACAGCGGCCCGGAAGCGACTGGGCGCTCAGGAGTGGGAGTCGGCGTGGACGACGGGACACGCGCTGTCGTCGGACCAGGCCGTCGAGCTCGCCGTCGCCGACGACATCGGCGGCTCACCGATCCCGCGGGCGACCGGGACCGGAGCCGGCGCGGCCCTGTCCCGGCGGGAGCGTGAGGTGACCGCGCTCATCGCCCGCGGTCTGTCCAACCGGGAGATCTCTGCGGCGCTCGTCATCACGGAGAAGACGGTCGGCAGCCATGTCGAGCACATCATGACCAAGCTGGGCCTGCGGTCGCGCACCCGCGTCGCCGTCTGGGCGATCGAGCACGGCGTGGCCGGCGGCAAGGCGGACTGAGGCGCCATGGGGACTTCTCCCCACGGCGCACCTTCACGGAATCCTCCCGATGCCCCGCCCGGTGAGCCGTTCCTAGCGTCGGTCCCGTCGCCGACCCGTCGGAGGGCCGGCGCCGGAGACCAGGAGGACACCATGGCGATCCCCGGAGCGGTCTACGACAGCACGGTCCGGACTCACGAAGTCACCGGAGGCGGCGGCGTACGGTTGCACGTCGAGGAGACCGGCAACCGTGCGGGGCGGCCGGTGCTGTTCCTCCACGGGCTCTCGCAGTCCGGGCTCACGTGGCATCGGCAGATGCAGTCGGACCTGACCCGCGACTTCAGGCTGGTGACGCTGGACCTGCGCGGTCACGGAGACTCGGAGCGGCCCGCCGAGGCGTACGGGGACTCGGTCCTGTGGGCCGAGGACGTGGCCGCGGTGATCCGGTCGCTCAACCTGGAGCGGCCGATCCTGAGCGGCTGGTCGTACGGCGGGGTCGTCATCGGTGACTACCTCAGCCGCTACGGCGAGGGCCGGGTCGGTGGAGTCCACCTGGTCGACGCGGTCTGCCGCTTGGGCGAGCCGGTCCTGCCGTTCCTCGGCCCGCGATTCCTCGCCCTGATCCCCGGCCTCTTCTCCACCGACGCGGAGATGAGCGGAACCGCCCTCCGGGACTTCGGTCGCTTGCTCACACACGAGCCCCTGCCGCAGTCGGAGTCCTGCTGCGTCCTGGGCATCGCCGCCGCCACGCCGCCCCGCGTGCGCGAGGGTCTGCTCAGCCGGACCCTGAACCACGACCACGTGCTCGCGGAGCTGAGCACGCCCGTCCTGATCACCCACGGACTCGAGGACGAGGTCGTCCTGCCGTCCATGGGACAGCACAACGCCGGCCTGATCAAGACCGTGCAGACCTCGTACTACGCCGGCGTCGGCCACGCGCCGTTCTGGGAGGACCCGGACCGCTTCAACGCCGAACTGCGCGCCTTCGCGTCGACGCTGTCGGGCAGCGGGTAGGCGGTGGGGATCGCGCAGAGACCGCCAGCGGCTCGTCCCACCCGGACGGGTGCCGCCAGGTTCATCGCCGCTTGCCGCTTGCCGCTGGCCGTCGGCGGACAGTTGGACCGAGCCGGCGACCAGGGAGACCTCGATGGTCCGGCGGGCCCAGGCCCGTCCGGCCCGGTAGAGCGCGCCGGCGAAGGACACTGCGCCGTTGCGGTCGGCCACTCGGATCACACTCGGCCCGCCCCGCGGTCGGCGGGTTCGCCGTTGCGTGGGCGGCTGGCGTTCGACACCGGTCTGGTCGGGGCGGCGGCGTTGGACGTGGGTGGCGACCAGCACGTCGGCGTGCAGGACTTCGACCAGGCCGCCGCTCACGACGACCTCGACCGGTTGGCCGGCGAACACCGGCCCGACCCGGTACCGGAACCCGGCCAGCGACACGTTGCCGGCCTGGTCCACCCACCGGCTGACCCCCGGCGGCCGGCTGTGCGCTGGCTCGGCCGTCATCGGGCGGTCAGGCTCGGCCAGCACCTGTTCAGCCACGGCGAGAACCTTGTCCGTGGCGGCCAGCCGGAACCGGTCGACCGGCGGACACATGCCCACGGATTGGTGCGGCCGTTCGGTGTTGTAGTGGACGACCCAGCCGTCCAGGGCGGCCTGCAGGTCGGCGAGAGTGCCGTACTCGCGGTCGTGTCGGCGGAAGAACTCGGCCCGCATGGTCTTGTGCAACCGCTCCACCTTGCCGGTGGTGGTCGGCGAGTACGGGGCGGTGAGCAGGTGCCGGATCCCGTTCTCGGCGCAGATCCGATCGAAGCGCACCGGCCCCGGCCCAAGCCCGAACCTCGCGGTGAACACCTTGCCGTTATCGGTGAGGATCTGCTCGGGCACCCCATGCGTGCTCAGCGCCTGCGCCAGCGCCGCGCACACCGGCCCGGCGGTGGCCCGGGCGACCACGCGAGCGCACACGATGAACCGGGAGTGGTCATCGATGCCGGTGACCACCTTCACCTCACTGCCGTCGGACAGGTGGACTCCACCCATCACGTCCATCTGCCACAGCTCCATCGCCCGGCCCCGCTCCCACCGCCGGAAGTCGCTGCGCTTCCGCCGTCGCTTGACCGGATCCAGCAGGCCGTTACGGACCAGCGCCCGATACACACGTCGACCGCCCCGGCACCGGGGCGAGACCCTCCCGGGCCAGCTGGTGGCGGATCCGGTCCGGCCCCCAGTCCCGGTGCTCCCACCGCAGCCCGATCACCCGCACCTCCACCCGGGCCGGCATCTGATGCGGACACGACCCCGGACGCGACGACCGATCGACCAGATTGGCCAGCCCACCGTCGGCGGCATACCGGGCCAGCCACCGGTGCACCGTCTGCCGGGCCACCCCATACCGGCGGGCCACCACCGTCACCGGCGCCCCGTCAAGCACCTCCAGCACCGCCCGATACCGCTGCTCGGCCACGCCCAGCTCCACCAGCACGCCCGGCTCCCTCCGCCGCCGCGAACGGCGACAGCGAAGAAGCCCACCCAGAAACGATCAACGACCGGCCGCCGGGTGTCACACACCAACCGGAACACCTGTCACACACCTACCGGAACCGCGTCCCGCAACTGTCACCCAGCAACCGGAACCCTGGTGACCACCATGAACCGGAGACGCACACAAGAAATGAATGGGCTCCCTCGGCTCAACTGAGACCGGGACGACAAGGCGGGTCCGTCGGGGAGGACGAACCCGCAGGTCAGGGGTGGAGCCGCCTGTCGGAATCGAACCGACGACCTATTCATTGCGAGCCAGCCGCCCCCACGTCCGCCCACGTCCTCCGACGTACGAAAACGGCTGGTCAACGGCCCACCACGGACGCCGGCGTACACCGGCTGACGGACGTGAACTGAGACCAGAACTGAGACCACGCGACGATCTTGAAGAGGGCCCTCGGGTGTCCGCACGTGGCTGTGGGCGGGCCGGACGGCCCGCCCACACTGCGGCTGAGGTTCCGGATCACTGCACCCAGTCCGGTGAGGTTACGCCGTGCGCGACGGTGTTGCCCGCCTCGTCGGCGCCCGCGCCGCGTGGGACGCAGTCGGTGCCGGTGGGACCGCTGCGGCGGTTCGGCGCGAAGTAGAGGCAGAAACCGCCGTCGGCGATCGGGGCCGCGTACGCCTCGTGTTCGTCGATCACGCCGATCCGTACCGCCTGCCCGGCGTCGACCTCATGACCGCCGGAGCCGTTCAGCCTGGCGAAGACCTGCTTGACCCCGGCTGGCGCGGCGGAGAACATGCCCGCCGCGGCGGCGACCGCGGTGGTGCCGCAGACCAGCGCCGCCGCGGCGACCAGCGCTAGCCGCGTGCGGGTGGGTCGCGGCCGCGGACGACGCCGGTCACCCGGGCGCGAGAACCTGATCATGGTGGGCCGTCGTCTGTCCGGGTGTGAAGGGCAGGATGGGCGCGGTGACCTCGATGGACGAGGCGTACCTGGTCCGCCGCATCGCCCGCGGCGACCGCCACGCGTTCGACGAGCTGTACCGGCGCACCTCACCGTGGCTGGCCGTGCGGCTGCGTCGGCGGTGCGCGGACGACGAGCTGGTCGCCGACGTCATGCAGGAGACCTACCTGGCGGTGTGGCGGGCCGCGGCGGCGTTCGCGGGCGCCGGCGTCGGCGGCACCGCGGTCGGCTGGGTGTGGACGATCGCCGCCCGGCGCCTGGTGGACGCGATGCGCCGGCGGGCTCGCGACGCGCGGCTGCCGCTGGCGGCGCTGGCCGCCCCGGACGCGCCCGCCGCCGAGGATGAGGTGCTGGATGTGGTGCTGGGCGACGCCATGGGCTCGGCGCTGCGCCGGCTGTCCCCCGACCTGCGGCAGGTGCTGCAGGCGATGGTGCTGGACGGGCTCACGGTACGGGAGACAGCCGTGCTCCTGGGCGTGCCCGAGGGAACGGTGAAGACCCGTGCTCGTCGGGCGCGGATCGCGCTGCGGGAGGCGCTGTCATGAGAACTTCGGACTTGACACCTTCGGACCACGTCACGACGGCCGCGCTGGAGCGGTACGCCACCGGCGGCGCGGGGATCGGGGCGGACGCCCTCTGGGCGGTCGAGGCGCACCTGGAGTCGTGCGCACCCTGCCGGGAGCGCCTCGGCGACGCTGTGGGCCGGCGCAGCCCGGAGACGGTGTCGCTGCTGGCGCTCGTGCAGGCGAATCTGGCCGGCGAGGTGGCGCGCAGCCCGCGGATGCCCGCGCGGCGGCTGCCGCGGCGGGTTTCGCGGTGGGCACCGCCAGGTCTGTGGCCGCGGTTGGCGATGACGCTCCTGGTGCTCGCGGCGGCGCTTGGCCTGGATCTGGTGGGCAGCAGCCCGGCGTTTCCGTCGCTGGTGCTGCTGGTGGCGCCGGTGGCACCGCTGCTCGGGGTGGCCGCGGCGTGGTCGGTCGCGCTTGATCCGGCGTACGAACTGGTGGTGGCCAGCCCACGGGCGGGGCTCGCCATGGTCTTGCGGCGCACCCTGGCGGTGCTGGTCGTGGTCATCCCGGCGCTGACCGTGGCCGGCGCGCTGGTGGGCGCGTCGCCGGCCCGCTGGCTGCTGCCGTGCCTGGCGTTCACCGCCGGCGCGCTCGCCCTGGGCGAACTGATCGGGCTGCGCTGGGCGGCGGCCGCGTTGGCGCTGGCGTGGACGGTTGGCGTGATCACCCCGAGTGTGCTCGCCGCCCGTACCCCCGTGTTGTTGGAACCGGCCAGTCTTCCGTACTGGGCCGGGCTGATCGCCGTGATCGCGGTCGCACTGGTGCTGCGGCGCGACGCCTACACCGGACTGAGGAGTGACACATGGTTCGTGCGGTAAGCGCCACCGAGACCGCGGCGACGACGTACGCGTGGGCGATCCACGCCGAAGGGCTGCGGGTGCGGGCGGGCCGCCGGATGGCCGTCGACGGGTTGGACCTGTCGATGGACATCGGCGTGCACGGCCTGCTGGGACCCAACGGCGCCGGCAAGACCACCCTGGTCCGCTCGATCGCGACGGTGCTGCGCCCCGCAGGCGGCACGCTGACCGTTCTCGGCGAGAAGGTCAACGGGCGCATCGACCTGCGCGGGCTGCGCCGCCAGATCGGATACCTCCCACAGGAATTCGGCTACTACCGCCGATTCACGGTGCGGGAGTTCATCGAGTACATCGCCTGGCTCAAGGAGATGCCCGCCGCCGAGACGCCGGGCGCGGTGCAGCGCGCGATCGAACGGGTCGGGCTGACCGACCGGGCCGACGACCGGATGAAGACGCTCTCGGGCGGCATGGTGCGCCGGGCCGGCATCGCCCAGGCCATCGTCAACGACCCGCGGATCCTGCTGCTGGACGAGCCCACCGCCGGGCTGGACCCCGACCAGCGCCTGCAGTTCCGGGCGTTGCTGCGCGAACTCGGCACGGACACCTGCGTGCTGGTCTCGACCCACCTGGTCGAGGACGTGGCCGCCGCCTGCACCGATGTGGTGCTCATCGATGCCGGCCGGTTGGTCTACCAGGGCGTGCCGGCCGACCTCGCCGCCGCGGCCGGTGAGGATTCCGGCGCCGGGGACAGCGCGGCCGAGCGCGGCTACTCGGCCATCCTGCGCCGCCACCGCGAGGGGCGGTCGTGATGGGCGCCCGGATCCTGCGCATCGAGCTGCGCCGATCGGTGGCGTTGTGGGCGGCACTGGTGATCGCCGCGACCGGCGTGTTCGTGCTCTTCGCCAGCAACGAGCCGTACGGCTCGTGGATGCAGCTGGTCGTCGTTTCAGCGCGACATCATGCAGCTGACCTGGCCGCTGGCGCTGGCGGCCGGCGCCTGGCAGGCCCTGCGCGAGCGTCGTTCCAAGGTTGAGGAACTCCTGGCCACCACACCCCGGCCGCGCTGGCAGCGGGTGCTGCCGGTCGTCGACCGCGATGGCGATCGCCGCCGTCACCGCCTACCTGGTCATGCTCGCCGGTGCGGCCGGCCACCTCAGGAACATCGACGGGTATTTCCCGCTCGGCGCGATCCCAATCATCGCCCTCGGTGCGCTGGCCATGGTCGGCGCGGTCTGGCTCGGCCAGGCCATCGGCACGCTGCTCCCCTCGCCGCTGACCGCGCCGATGCTCGCCGTGGTCGGCTTCCTCGGGCTGGCGGTGTCGCCCATGGTCGTCGCGCAGGACAGCCGCGACCCGGGTACGTTCCTGCTCTTCCCGTACCTGCAGGGTCCGCGCGACGGCGGGTTCGCATTCCAGATGCTCTCGGCCCGGGCGAACCTGTCCCAGGCGCTGTGGTTCTTGGCCATGGCCGCGACCGGGCTCGCCGTTTTCGCGGCCTCCCGGCCGCGGAACCCGGGTGGCCGCCCTGCTGCCGGTCGTGCTCGGCGCCGCCATCGCCGTACCGGCACTGCCGCGAACCCTGTCCGTCGCCTGGATCGAGGACCGCCGCGCCACCGAGATCGTGTGCACCGATGACGAGCCGAAGGTGTGCATCTCGCGGCTGCACGCGCACGCATTGGACGACCTACGCGGGCCGGCCGCGCAGGCGCTGTCCGTTCTCGCGACGAAGCTGCCTCCGGCACCCACCAGGGTTCTGGTGCGCAGCGTCGAGCGCAACGGTCCCGAGGATCGGCAGCCGCCGGACACCCTGACCGTGAACCTCCCGTTCCTTCGAGGACGTGACGCAGAACCCATCCGAGGACGACCTGTTGTGGATCATGCTCGATGGCGCCGGCGTGCTGCCATGCGCGAACCTCGCGCGGCCGAACCCGCAGGACGAGTCCGCGACCAAGGGCGACCCGGACACACGGGAGAGCGAGTATCTGACCGCGCGTCTGGTCGCCGCGGCCTGGCTCCTCGACCGCGACATCCGACCGGCGGAGGGACGCGACGAAGGACCGGACGGAGACGCTGGCCCGCCAGGCTCTGGCGGCCCTGCGCGCGCTGCCGGCCGACGAGCAGCGGGCCCGCGTCACCGCGCTGCGGGACGCCGAGCGCACCTGCGCCGACGGTGACCGACTGGAGATGCTCACCGGCACGGGCACCGCGCGGTGAAGCCGTTGGCGCTGTACCTGCGCTCACGAGCAGTGCCGACCTCGGCGGCGGCGATGCTTGGTTGCGCGGTGGTCCTGTGGGCGATCGGCCTCCTGGTCGACCACCCACAGGGTCGGGTCCTGGTCGCGCTGCTGGTCGCGCTGGCCGCCACGACCGCCATCGCGCCCGGCCTCGCCGGCGCCGATCACGACCTCGATCGGGTCTCGGCGATCGCCTGGCCGCCGCGGCGGGCCGCCCACGTGACCGTCGCCGGCGCCACCGTGGTGGGCCTGCTCGC
This sequence comes from uncultured Actinomycetota bacterium, assembly GCA_963849885.1. Lineage (GTDB taxonomy): Bacteria > Actinomycetota > Actinomycetes > Mycobacteriales > CADCTP01 > CADCTP01. The sequence continues at coordinate 506,727 of CAWKIV010000013.1, forward strand.
CGCGACCGCGCTCGCCGGCGAGCACATGGCCGACACCGGCCAGCTCGCGCGCAACGTGGCCGGGCTGACCGGGCTGATAGCGCTCGGCGCGGTCGTCCTCGGCGCGGCCCGGGCACCGCTGCTGCCGGTGGTCTGGACGGCGCTCGTGCTGCAGTACGCACCCCCGATGGGCGAGCCACCCACCCGGCCGGCGTACAAGGTGATGCTCACCTGGATGGTGCAGCCGGACGAGACCCGCGCGGCGACCGTGGCGGCCGTCGTCCTCGCCGCCGCCGGGACGGTCGCCTACGCGGTCTTCGGCAGCCGGCGCTGCATCCTACCGCTCGTGGAAGCCGGATCATGGGCCAGCCCGACGGCGCCGCGCCGAACGTGGCGCGCACCCTGGACCTTCTAGCACCGCTGGGCCACCCCTCGCCCTTGCTCGCCCACGCCTTCCTAACCGTCACCGCCGCCGTCGGAACACGCCGGCGCGCCCGCACCGGCCAATCAGGTTCCGGCGGGTGGCTGCCAATGATCACGAGTGAGTGCGACCGGGTGGCCTCTGCCCGGCCCGGGAGTGGGACCCGCTGGACCAGCTGGGCTAGCCCGGTCCCCTCCCCGGACCCGGGCTAGCCGTCGGTTCGCCCCACCCTTCCGAGAGACATGCCGCGGGTCGGGTGCGGGTGAAGTGTCGGTCTGTGGCTCTGCTGAGACGCTCATGGGCCACAATGTGACTCGTAGGA